>CAYMIJ010000004.1:0-225360 GCA_964390465.1 uncultured Flavobacteriaceae bacterium
CGTCATAGTTCTTGCAGGCCCACACGAAGCCGCCTGACCATTTCATCGCCGATGCCACCATGTCGTCGATCAGACGATGTTCGTAAGTCAGGCCCTTCTTCTCGTAGTCAGCCTTGAACTCGGCCTCATAGACGGCCTGGAAGATATCCTTGAAGCGCCCGTCATAGGCTTTGAGAATGGTGTTCTTGGTCGAAAGATAAAGCGGGTAACCCCGGTTCATCGCATAGACCATGCTGGTGCGCGCGAATTCCTCGATCGACTCATCGAGATTGTACATGCCCATCGCAACGCCCGCGCTCTTGAAGTCATAGACTTCGTGCTCGATGGTTTTGCCGTCCGCACCCTTGAAGGTGATGGTCAGTTTGCCGGGGCCGGGCACCTTGAAGTCGGTCGCCTTGTACTGGTCGCCGAAAGCATGGCGGCCCACCACGATGGGCTGTGTCCAGCCGGGCACAAGGCGCGGCACGTTCTGGCAGATGATCGGTTCGCGGAAGATCACGCCGCCCAGCACGTTGCGGATCGTGCCATTGGGCGACTTCCACATTTTCTTCAGGCTGAATTCCTTCACGCGCGCCTCATCAGGCGTGATGGTCGCGCATTTGACGCCCACGCCGTGCTTCTTGATGGCGGCGGCGGCATCAAGCGTCACCTGGTCTTCGGTCTGGTCGCGATATTCAATGCCAAGGTCATAGGTCTCGATATTGATGTCGAGATAGGGAAGGATCAGCTTCTCCTTGATGAGCGCCCAGATGATGCGGGTCATTTCATCGCCATCGAGATCGACGACGGGGTTGGCAACTTTGATCTTGGCCATAAGGTCCTCTCTGGCGAAAAAGCTGATGTCCGGCGGTTGGCCGAACGACGCCACAGGGTATAACAGCGCCCCGCCGCGCCCGTGAAGAAGCAATATGCCATCCGCTGACATCATCGCCCCTGCCGTCATCCTCGCCGACCCTCAACTCGGCGACAATATCGGCGCCGTGGCGCGGGCTATGGCCAATTTCGGGCTCAAGGATCTGCGTCTGGTGCGTCCGCGCGATGGCTGGCCCAATCCGCGCGCCTATGCCGTTTCGTCAGGCGCGACATGGATTCTGGATGGCGTCAGGGTGTTTGACACGGTGGCCGAGGCGCTGGCCGGGCTGACGCTGGTCATCGCCACAACGGCGCGTGACCGCGAAATGGCGAAGGAAGTCCTCACCCCCACCGAATCGGCCCGGCGGCTGCGTGCCCATGCCGGGGCAGGGCAGGCGACCGGACTGCTGTTCGGCTCGGAACGCGCCGGCCTCGTCAACGAGGATGTCGTGCTGGCCGACGCGGTTCTGACCGTGCCGACCGATCAACGCTTCTCCTCGATGAACATCGCACAGGCCGCTTTGCTGACCTTTTACGAATGGTTCAGGTCGGCCGATGAAACGCCCGACAGTGCGCTTGATCTCGGGCGCTATGATCTCGCCGCGAAGGAAGAACTCATCGGCTTCTTCGGCCAGATCGAACATGAACTGGATGAAGCCGGGTTCCTGTTCCCGCCATCCAAGCGCCCGGCCATGGTACGCAGCATGCGCAATATCTGGCATCGCGCACAGCTTTCGCAGCAGGACGTGCGCACCCTGCGCGGCATCATCACCGCGCTGGTGCATCGCCCACATGCGAAGCGCAATGCGGAACGGGCGGCAGCGGCTTTGCAAACCGAAATCGAGGACGAAACATGACGATGCACGAAGGCTTTGCGGATATCGGCGATGCGCGGCTGCATTACTGGGCTGCTGGTGATGCGGCCAATCCCATGCTGGTCTTCCTGCACGGCTTTCCTGAATATGGCGGCATGTGGCGGCCGGTCATGGAAAAACTGTCCAGCCGCTTCTACTGCCTCGCGCCCGATCAGCTTGGCTATAATCTGTCGGACAAGCCCGCTGATGTTACGCGCTACCGCGTCAAGAACCTGATCGAGGATGTGCGCCGTTTTGTGGCGGCCTTCCCGCCAAAGCGCCGCTTCACGCTGGTCGCGCATGACTGGGGCGGGGCCATCGCCTGGGCCTATGCGCTGAAATATCCCGAAACGCTGAACCGGCTCGCCATCATCAATGCAGTCCACCCGGCCGCCTTCCAGCGCGAGATCGCCCGCAATCCCGAACAGGCAAAGGCGAGCCAGTATATCGTCGACATGCAGTCAGCTGATGCCGATGCGCTCTATGCCGCCAACGATTTTGCAAAGCTGCGATGGTCGTTCAGCGAGCTTGAAAGCAGCGGGCTGTTCCCGGCGGACCAGCAGGCCGCCTATCGCTCCGTATGGTCACAGCCCGGCGCAGTGACAGGCATGCTGAACTGGTACCGCGCCATGCGTGTGGTGCCGCCCGATCTGAAGGCGGGTGAGGGCAAGGTCGATGTCCGCAAGGACTTCGACGCCAGCGCGCTTGTCGTGCGGGTGCCCACGCTTGTGCTCTGGGGGCTTCAGGATAAGGCCCTGCTGCCGGGCTGCATTGAAGGGCTCGACCAGTTCGTGCCGCAGCTCACGCTCAAGACCTATGCGGATGGAACACACTGGCTGGTCCATGAAAAGCCCGGCGAGGTCGTGCGCGAGCTCGCCGCCTGTGCGGGCGGCACACCATGACCGGCCCGGATGTCAAACTCATCGCGCCGGCTTTCATTCACGACACGGCGCTTCTTTATGGAGACGTCACCATCCGCGAAGGGGCCAGTGTGTGGCCCCATGTCGTCATGCGCGCTGAGATGTTCCGCATCGACATCGGCCCCAACACCAACATCCAGGATTTCGTGATGGTCCATGTTGGCGGCGGCTTCGACACGATTGTCGGCGCGAACTGCTCCATCACCCATCACGTCACGCTGCATGGCTGCACGATCGGCGACAACTGCCTCATCGGCATTGGCGCCACCATCATGGATGGCTGCGTCATTGGCGAAAACACCATCGTGGCGGGGGCGGCCTTCCTGAAGGAAGGCACGATCATCCCGGCCAATTCCATTGTGATGGGTGCGCCGGGCAAGGTGACGAAGACGCGCAACAACGCCTTCGCCAATGCCTTCAATGCGTTCATGTACCGTAAGAACGCCGAAGCCTATGCGCGCGGTGATTATCGCACATGGGCGTCAGCTGCGTTTGCACAGGAAGCCGAAGCCGAGAAGGCGAGACTGCTCGCCCTCCACGGCCGGTCTGGTTAAAGTGGCCTGATCGACGAGACCGTCTTTTCAAACATGTCTTTCGCGGCGTCATAGTCGGTCGCATGCGTCATGCAGCTGGCGGAAACGAGGCGTCCGGTCAGAATCCACACGCCAATCAGGATTTTCACGTCTTTGCCACTGGGCGCGGCGTCGGCCTTGAGCGTGACCGTGCCTTTCTGAAAGAGTCTGCCGTCAATGATGTTGGCTGTCGTACCTTCGGCCGTCAGCTTGGCAGCATCAAGGCTCAGCATATCCGCCCAGGTGGCTGTCTCGAAGGGCGCGATCATGGCCGTGTTGATCTGGTCCTGCGTCACGTTGGCCAGACCCGGTATCGGATTCGACTGCGCGGTGCATTTGAGTGCCTCGTTACCGGGGGCTGTCGCCAGGACTGAGCCATCGGCGTTGGGTGCTCCAACCGTCCAGCCTTCGGGGAAGTCTACCGTGAACTGGTTTTTGGAGTCCTGAAAGCCCATGAGGCCAAGGGCAGCGGCAGAAACCGCGAGCAGGCAGGCGAGGCGCATCGTGTGAAGTCCGATCTGATTCAGTTATGCGCCTCGCTCTGTGCGATCCGCTGGTTAGAGAGGATGCAGCGAGCGGATGGTTTTTTCAAACACATCCTTCACGCTGTCATAATTGCTGGCTTGCGCGAAGCAGCCGGCGATTGTCAGGCCTGATGGCATGACCCACACGGCGAAGCGCGCCTTCATGTCCACGGCGTTTTTGCCGGGGCTCGCTTTGATGGTGACGGTGCCAATCTGAAGCAGCTTGCCGTCAACGACGCCGGCTTCGGTTGCTTCGGAAGACAGTATCGCGATGTCCATGCTCAGCAGGTTGGCCCAGCTTGCCGTATCGAATGGCTTGCTCAGCTCGGTGTTGATCTGATCCTGCGTGAAACCGGCAAGTCCGGGCATGGGGTTGTGCTGCGCGTTGCACGACATGCCCGATGCCTCGCCGGCCGGGTTGGCTGAGGTGATACCCTGAGCGTCCGTCGGCGCAACCGTCCAGCCTTCGGGGAAGTCTACTGTGTACTGGTTTTTGGAGTCCTGAAAGCCCATGAGGCCAAGGGCAGTGGCAGAAACCGCGAGCAGGCAGGCGATGCGCATCGTATGAAGTCCCGATTCGATGTGGATGACGAGCCTAGTATTAGACGCAGAAAAGATGAACAGGGCTTGAATGCGCCGCTGGTTGACTTGGCCCCCGCGATCAGTATGGTCCGCCGCCTTCGCCGGGGTCAGGCCCGGTGGGGGAACACCCGTGACAATCTGGTGATTGTCTGTCGGCCCTGAAAATGGGCAGAGGAGGGGCGTTTTCCGAACCTGACGTGAAGAACTATGGGAAACCGCCATGAGCAAGCGCCTAGAGGCGAAACACAAGATTTCGCGCCGTATCGGCCAGAACCTGTGGGGCACAGCCAAAAGCCCCGTCAACAAGCGTGAATCCGGCCCCGGCCAGCATGGTGCGCGCCGCAAGTCCAAGATGTCGGACTTCGGCGTTCAGCTGCGCGCCAAGCAGACCCTGAAGGGCTATTACGGCAACATCACCGAACGCCAGTTCCGCAAGATCTTCGCCGAGGCGAACCGTCTGCGTGGCGACACCGGCGAAAACATGATCGGTCTGCTGGAATCGCGCCTCGACGCGGTGGTCTATCGTTCCAAGCTGGCCCCGACCCCGTTTGCCGCGCGTCAGATCGTCAATCACGGCCACGTCAAGCTGAATGGCCGTCGTCTCAACATCGCTTCGGCGGTGGTCAAGCCCGGCGATGTGATCGAGCTGTCAGAACGCGCCCGCACCATGGCGGTGGTCATCGCCGCCTCGCAGGCCCCTGACCGTGATGTGCCAGATTACCTTGAGGCCGATCATGCCAAGGGCACGGTGAAGTTCGTGCGCGTGCCGAAGCTGGCTGAAGTGCCCTATCCGGTTCAGATGAACCCGAACCTCATCATCGAATTCTACTCGCGCTGATCCGCGACCCATTGCTTCCAGAAGCCCGCGCTGTATGGCGCGGGCTTTTTGTTGCGCGGGTCCGGCTCTCACGAACCCGAGAGGTGACAGGTTCCTGCCCTCTGGCTAGGCTTCCGTCCTTGGCTGTGGCGCGCAATCATCTTGGGGATGGCATCATGTGGCAGAAACGGGTTCTGACGTATCTCGTGTCGGCATGCCTCATTGCCTCTGGCGCGCTTGCCTCTGCGACGCCCGCCCCGCCGCCTGGCGCGATCCAGCGTGAGCTGGACAAGAAGCATCTCGATTACTTCACCGGGCGCTGGGTGGTCACCTACACGGCGATGGGCATGCAGCACACCGTTGATGTTCTCTACCGTCCTGATGGAACATTCGTCGGCACGGATACGGTGCGCCAATACACCGAAATGCAGTATCCCCTGAAAGGCACATGGACGCTCACCGGCCTTGATGACACGTCGTTTACGCTGACCATCATGGTTGTCGGACAGGGCAGCAGCAGCGATACCCTGACGGTCATCGACAAGGATACGCTGTTCAGCAAGGGAACTCAGGAAAACGTTGTCCGCGTTCCCTAGAAGCACGACCCTGCGGTGTGCTGAACGGTGAACCAGTCGCCGCGCGACATCTGCCTAATGCTGCTGCGCTTTCAGTCCATCGACGATCATTTGTCTCAGGCTGGGCATGTGCGTTGAGGCAATCTCATCGATCTCCCAATAGGCGGCCTTGTTCATCTTCAGTGTGAAGGTCACCTTGCGCACGTCATCAAACACTTTGAACTCGGCCTCGACGGTTGCCGTGTCGGCTGTGGCTGACACGATTTTCGTGCTGACCTCTTTGGTGTCCCAGTCCTGAGCGTTCATGAAAACATCGCCATCGACGATTGGCTCAGACGATGCCATCGCCGCCTTGAACAGGCCAAGAAGCTCCGCTGAGAAATAATTGAGGATCAGCGAATCTGTTCGCGCGCGGCCAAAGTCGGGGCTCGCTGCCTCGGCCTCCAGCTTTTGTGTGTAGAGGCTTTTGACGAAGACGTCCGCCTTGGGCGGCTCGTGCGATGGCGGGGCCACATCGGCTGATGCTGCAAACAGCATGAAGACGGCGGCGGCGATGGTGGTGCTCACAGACTTGAACATGTCACCCTGCAAAAGACAAAGACCGCTGAATGCGGTCTTTGCATGTTACAGTCACAATGTCTGGATGGCGAGCCTGCGATCAGGCCGCCTGTTCCTGCTGCACGCCCTTTTCATTCAGGAAGTCGCGCAGCTCGCCCGTTTCAAACATTTCGCGCACGATGTCGCAGCCGCCGACAAACTCGCCCTTCACATAAAGCTGGGGAATGGTCGGCCAGTTGCTGAACTGCTTGATGCCGTCGCGCACTTCCGGGTCGGCCAGCACGTTCACGTCTTTGAAATCGACGCCCATATGGCCCAGAATCTTGGCGACGGTCGCCGAAAAACCGCATTGCGGGAACGACTGTGTGCCTTTCATGAACAGCACCACATCGCTGCCATCAATGGTGGACTTGATGCGGTCGAATACCGGGTTGCTCATGGCTGGTCCTCTCAGGACATATTATGTCGTGCAAGCTGTGATGTTTGTCAGAAGATAATGCTGCATTGCAGAATGGGTCAAGCGCCGATGCGCGGCACGGCGGTGGTCAGCGCCAGTGCGTGCAGCTCGCCGCCCATTCGGCCGCCCAGCGCATCGAACACCATCTTGTGCTGGGTGACCCGCGTTTTGCCTGCAAACGAGGGCGAAATCACATGCGCGGCATAGTGATCGCCGTCCCCGGCCAGATCGGTGATGGTCACGTCCGCGTCGGGCAGCGCCGCGCGGATCAGACTTTCAATATCGGCAGCACGCATGGGCATGAGCAGAACACCTCATATTGGTTCAGCCAATATAGGGTGCGCTGCGCTGCCCTGCCAGTTCAGGGTTTGGTGCCGATCCCGCCAAAGTCGATCTGCTCAAAGACGGCGCGCATCACCGGCTTGGTGGTGTCGCCGAAAATCGGGGTCGCCGAAATAAAGCGCGAGGGCGAACAGATCATCACGTAAAGCGGCTTGCCCATGGTGTAGGCGCCAAAGGTCAGGCCATCGCGGCCACCCACCTGATTGACTTCGGCACCGGCTCTTGCGGCGTCTTTCGGCTCATCGACCAGCTTTTGATACTTCGCCACTTCGGCGTTGGAAAAGATGATCTCCAGCGAAAAGCTGTCGCCCTGCGGCGCGGTGTAGACCTTGCGGATGACCGACATGGTGTCGCCGGTGGTGGCGACCGCCTCTGATGCGGTGAACCCGCGCGGCGCGGCGGGCAGGAACGTGGCAAACTCTTTCAGCCTTGCTTCGTCAACCTTGGCTTCCTGCACGGCATTTTCAGCAGGCTTCTTCGCATCGCCGCAGGCGGCGATGGGAAAGAACAACAGCGCGGCGGCAAGAATGGTGCGGACGGATTTCATGTAACGCTCCCCAGCCCGGATGAGTCCGGCAAGACTTGAGCGTTACAATCTTTCCGGCCTCTGTCGAGGTCAGTTGACCGGCGCGGCCATCAGCCGGGGCAGAAAAGCCTCATGCGCAGCTTTTAACTGTTCGAGGGAAAGGTCCACAATTCCGGCAACCCGCAGATGATTGCCGCGCACCATGCCGAGCCGCATGGTGGACACGCCCGCCTCAACTGCCGCCGCTGAAATCCGCGCGGCAGTTTCCGGTGGTGCGGCGATCAGATAGCGCGCCTGATCCTCGCCGAACAGGAATGCATGGGTATGGGTGCCCGGTGGCCTCGTGGTCTCACCTCCCAGCCCGCCCGCCAGCGCCATCTCAGCCAACGCTACCAGATAGCCACCGTCGGAAAGATCGTGGACGGTATCCAGCAGCCCCGCTTCGATCATGCTTCTCACGAAACGGCCATTGCGCTTCTCGGCCTCAAGATCGACGGGCGGTGGGGCGTGCTCGGTCATGCCGTGAATATCGCGGGCATAGATGGAAGCGCCGAGCCATCCTTTGGTCTCGCCGATCAGGACGATGTAGTCGCCTTCGCGCTTGAACCCAATGCTGGCGCGGCGGGAAATGTCTTTCAGAATCCCGACGCCGCCAATCGCCGGTGTGGGTAAAATCCCCTGTCCATTGGTCTCGTTGTAAAGCGAGCAGTTGCCCGACACGACCGGATAGTCCAGCGCAAGACCGGCTTCCTTCAGGCCTTCGACCGCACCAACGAACTGGCCCATGATCTCGGGCTTTTGCGGATTGCCGAAGTTCATGTTGTCGGTGAAGGCGAGTGGTGTTCCACCCACTGCGCAGATATTGCGCCATGTTTCGGCGACGGCCTGCTTGCCGCCTTCCACCGGATCGGCGACGCAATAGCGCGGCGTGCAGTCAGCCGTGACGGCCAGCGCCTTGTGCGATCCATGCACGCGGATGACGGCGGCATCACCGCCGGGTCCAGCGGCCGTGTCGTTCATCACGGTTGAATCATACTGTTCCCAGATCCAGCGGCGCGAGGCGAGGTCGGGCGAGCCCACCATCTGCAACAGCGCCGCGTTGTAATCAGCCGGGGCGGGGCAGTCGCCCGGCATCAGTTCCGGGCGTTTGGGTGTTGGCACCCAGGGCCGTGTGTAGCGCGGGGCCTGCTCGTCGGCGAGCGCGCTGACCGGCAGGTCGGCTTCCACCTTTCCCTTGTGCATGACGACCAGACGGCGGGTGTCCGTGACCTGACCGATCACTGCGAAATCGAGGCCCCATTTGTCGAAGATCGCCTTTGCCTCGGCCTCACGGCCGGGCTTCAGGATCATCAGCATCCGCTCCTGACTCTCCGACAGCAGCATCTCATAGGCCGTCATGCCTTCTTCGCGCTGCGGGACATGATCGAGGATCAGCTCAAGACCGGCATCACCCTTGGACGCCATCTCGGCGGAGGATGAGGTCAGGCCCGCCGCGCCCATGTCCTGAATGGCGACGATGGCGTCTGAGGCCATCAGTTCAAGGCAGGCTTCCAGCAGCAGCTTTTCCACGAACGGATCGCCCACCTGAACGGTTGGGCGTTTTTCCTCGCTGTCATCATCGAACTCGGCCGATGCCATGGTCGCGCCGTGAATGCCGTCGCGGCCGGTCTTTGATCCGACATAGACGACCGGGTTGCCGATCCCTGATGCGGCGGAAAGGAAAATCTTGTCGGCGCGGGCAAGCCCCACGCACATCGCATTGACCAGAATATTGCCGTTGTAACTCGCATCGAAGTTCACTTCGCCTGCGACCGTTGGCACGCCCATGCAGTTGCCATAACCGCCAATGCCGGCCACGACGCCGGAAACAAGATGACGCGTCTTGGGGTGATTGGGCGATCCGAAGCGCAGCGCGTTCAGCATCGCCACCGGGCGCGCGCCCATGGTGAAGACATCGCGCATGATGCCGCCAACGCCGGTGGCCGCGCCCTGATAGGGCTCGATGAAAGACGGGTGGTTGTGCGACTCCATCTTGAAGACACACACATCGCCATCGCCAATGTCGATCACACCGGCATTCTCGCCAGGGCCATGCACAACCTGCGGGCCGGTCGTCGGCAAAGTCTTCAGCCACACCCGGGTCGATTTGTACGAACAGTGCTCCGACCACATGACCGAAAAGACACCCAGCTCGGTCAGATTGGGGGCGCGGTTCAGCAGAGACAGGATCTTCTTGTACTCATCGTCGCTCAGGCCGTGGGCGGCGACTATCTCAGGGGTGATTTCTGACATTTCCGATCCAGCTCATCCGCGATGCGGGCTTCTAACGTGCCATTGGGGGGCTGGCCAGATCGGTGCGGGTCCATCTGTAAAGGCCGATTAACCATCAAGACCCGCGCTTCTGCTAGAGTCCGGTCCAGAAAACGTCACGCGCTTTTGCGCTAACTTATTGTTTTTAGGCCATAAACCGGCCCTTAACGACAATCTGCCACACTCCCCTCCGGTAGGGGTTCAAAGGCTAGAAAAGCCAGTGCAGCGCGAGTTCTTTTCCAAACTGTGGAAACCGGTCCAGACTGAAGGTCTGGAAGTGTCACAGGTGCGCGCGCTCTCACGCCAGTTGCCCGTTCTCTATTTCGTCATTCTGCTCAACACATGGGCTGTGGCTCTCACAACCAGCCCCGCTGTGCCCTGGTTGCTCAACTATGCGTTCCCGGCGCTGATGTCGGTCATCTGCACCGGACGCGCCATATCGTGGGTCGCCAAGGCCCGGACTCAGCTCACCACAGCTCAGGCGCGCCGCCAGCTCAATTTCACGGCTGTCGCAGGCACGCTCATCGGCATTGTCATGCTGGCTTGGGCGCTTTCTTTATACAACTATGCCGACATTGAAGGGCGCGGCTATCTGCGTTTTTATATCGCCGTCAATTTCCTGTGCTGCGTGGTTTGCCTCAAGCATGACACCAAGGCCGTCATCTCCCTGGCACTGGCCATTGTGCCGGCTTTCGTCACCTTCCTGCTTGTCCAGAATGATCCCATCGCCGTACCGGTGGCTCTGAATATCGCTTTGGTCTGCGCTGCGATGGTCCACGTCATGTTGATGGGTGCGCGCGACCATGCGCGCATGATCGCCGCGCGCAACGACCTGATTGCCAAGACCTTTGAAGCGAAAAAACTCAGCGACGATAATCTTCGCCTGGCTGAACGCGACAGCCTGACAGGCGTCGCCAACCGTCGCAGTTTTTTTGCTGAAATGAATCGCTTGCTGGGTGAACGCAGGTCCGGGATGGACACTTACTTTGCCGTGGGTCTGTTTGATCTGGACGGCTTCAAGCCGGTGAATGACGTCTATGGTCATATCGTCGGAGATACCGTGCTGAGTGAATCGGCACAGCGTCTGGTCGATGAATCAGAAGGCATCGCCATGATTGCCCGCCTCGGTGGCGATCAATTCGGGATTATTGTCTATAACGAGATACGCGAAGAGCGCCTGCTGGAGTTTGGTCGCCTGCTTTGCGATGCGTTGCGCGTTCCATTCACTCTGCCGGGCGTGATGGCTCAGCTCTCTGGTTCGGTCGGGTTCGCGCTGGCCAACACGCCAGATGACAGTGCGCCTGTCCTGTTTGAACGTGCCGATTATGCACTTGCGCACGCCAAAAAATACAAGCGCGGTCAGCCTGTCATCTTCTCAGCATCGCATCAGACCGAGATCCAGAACCTCAGCCTTACCGAGCAGTGTCTGCTTCAGGCCAATCTCGATGCCGAGCTCGCGCTCGTTTATCAGCCCATTGTCAGCGTAGAGGGGAAAAGCACCACAACCTTCGAGGCGTTGGCCCGTTGGTCAAGTCCCATCCTTGGCCCGGTGCGGCCTGATCTTTTCATTCAGGTTGCGGAGCGGTCTGATCTGATCAACCGGATAACCCTCGTCCTGCTTCGTAAGGCGATCATGCAACTCAAAATGTGGCCTGATCATCTGCGCATATCATTCAACCTGTCGATGAAGGACATTTCATCGCCGGAAACCGTTCTCATGGTTATCGAGGCCATTGCCACCAGCGGCATTGATCCTTCCCGTCTGGATCTCGAAGTAACCGAGACCGTCATTATGAGCGACTTTGAGCAGACGCTTCAGGCTCTTCGTGCGTTGAAGGCACTTGGCGTTGGGCTGTCGCTGGACGATTTCGGGATCGGCTACTCAAGCCTCAGCTATCTGCACAAGCTCCCCATCGACAAGCTCAAGATCGACCGCAGCTTCATCACTGAAATTGAAACCAGCGATGATGGCCGCAAGATCGTGCGCACCATTGTCGATCTATGTCACTCTTTGGGGCTGAGATGCGTGGTTGAGGGCGTCGAAACAGCTGAGCAGGCCGCAATCCTCGAAGATCTTGGCTGTCACTATATGCAGGGCTATCACTTCGGCCGCCCCCTTGCACCGGCGCAGCTCAAGATTGCAGAGGCGCAGAGTCAGCGCGTCGCTTGAGTCTAGCTTATGGTGCCCAGAAGACTTTCAAAGAAACGCCGTCCGTCCTGATTAACGTGGATATCTTCCACATGCCGCTCCGGGTGCGGCATGATGCCGACCACGGTTTTGGCCTCATTGAAGATGCCGGCAATATCGTTGATCGAACCATTGGGATTGTCGAGATAACGGAAAGCGACGCGGCCTTCACCCTCCAGCCGCTTCAGCGTTTCCTCATCAGCGAAATAATTCCCCTCACCATTGGCAACCGGAATGGAGATCGTCTCGCCCGCTTCATAGCGACTGGTGAAGATCGACTGGCTGGTTTCAACGCGCACGGGTGTCGGCTTGTTGACGAACTTCAGGCCCGCATTGCGCAGGAAGCCACCCGGCAGCAGGCCACATTCGGCCAGAATCTGGAATCCGTTGCAAATGCCCGCGACCGGTGTGCCGGCTTTGGCGCGTTCCACCACGCTGCGCATGATCGGTGACTGAGCTGCCATCGCGCCGCAGCGCAGATAGTCGCCATAGGAAAATCCACCGGGCAGCACGATGACGTCGATGTCTTTGGGCACATCGTTGTCACCATGCCACAGCATAGCCGTCTTGTTGCCGGTCACCAGTTCCAGTGCTGTCGCGGCATCACGATCGCAGTTTGAGGCGGGGAAAACGACAACGGCGGCTTTCATGTCTCAAACGATCTCGATGGCGTAATTCTCGATCACCGTGTTGGCCAGCAGCTTCTGGCACATGGCTTCCACGCGCGCTCTTGCGGCATCAGCATCACCATCTTTCAGGTCCAGCTCGATGAACTTGCCCTGCCGCGCATCCAGCACCTCGTCAAAGCCAAGACCATGCAGGGCACCGGCAATCGCCTTGCCCTGCGGATCGAGAACGCCTTTCTTCAGCGTGATGTGAACGCGCGCTTTCATTGCACCAGCACCGGCCCCTTGCGGTCGTTATTACCCGACTCAGGCAGGATGCCGAGGCGGCGCGCCACTTCCTGATAGGCCTCGGTCACATTGCCGAGGTCGCGACGGAAGCGGTCCTTGTCCATTTTCTCACCCGTGGCGAGATCCCACAGGCGACATGAATCCGGGCTGATCTCGTCAGCCAGGATGATGCGGGCCATGTCGCCTTCCCACAGGCGTCCGAACTCCACCTTGAAGTCGACCAGACGGATGCCTGCGCCCAGGAACAGGCCGGTCAGGAAGTCGTTGATGCGGATGGCCAGCGCCATGATGTCATCAATGTCCTGGGGTGTTGCCCAGTTGAAGGCGAGGATGTGCTCCTCCGACACCATCGGGTCGTGCAGCTTGTCGTCCTTGTAATAGAACTCGATGATCGAGCGCGGCAGCTGCTCGCCTTCCTCGCGCCCGAACCGCTTGGCGAGACTGCCCGCCATTACATTGCGCACCACGACCTCCAGCGGGATGATCTCGACCTCGCGGATCAGCTGCTCGCGCATATTCATCCGCTTGATGAAATGGGTGGGCACGCCGATCGCGTTCAGCTGAGTCATGATGTACTCGCTGATGCGGTTGTTCAGGACGCCCTTGCCCTCCAGCTTTGCCTTTTTGGTGGCGTCGAAAGCTGTGGTGTCGTCCTTGAAATACTGCACGAGCGTGCCGGGTTCCGGCCCTTCGTAAAGGATTTTGGCCTTGCCCTCGTAAACGAGCCTGCGTCTGCTGCCGGACATGTGGGGTTCCTGAACCGGCCCTGTGGCCGGACCCATCCCATAAGGGATGCCGCACAGATTCTCAATTGCGCAGCATAATTGTCATGAACGGGCCTCTTGAGATTTTGCCCTGCCTGACGCACATGCAGCCCGGAAATGGGCGCTTGTCGTATACCGCGCCCCAAGGAGAGACCCATGTCCGGCTTTGATGACCGCAAAAAGGCCCAGGAAGGCAAGTTCGCGCACGATCAGGAAACCCTGTTCAAGGCGACCGCCCGCCGCAACAAGCTTCTGGGCCTGTGGGTTGCGGGCAAGACCGGCCTGACGGGCGAGGCGGCAGACGCCTATGCAAAAGAAGTTGTGAAAGCCGATTTTGAGGAAAAGGGCGACGACGACGTTTTCCGTAAGGTCAAGGCTGACCTCGCAGCCAAGGGCGTTGAGCTGTCGGATCACCAGATCCGCCGCGAGATGGACGATCTGCTGCAGACCGCCATCGCCCAGGTGAAGGCCGGGGAATAGTTACCCCCGTCAGATCCCGCCCATCGACAGGTATTTGATCTCCAGAAAATCGTCGATGCCGTATTTGCTGCCCTCACGGCCAAGGCCTGATTCCTTGACGCCGCCAAAGGGGGCGACCTCGGTCGAGATGATGCCCTCGTTGATCCCTACAATCCCGTATTCCAGCGCTTCGGCGACGCGCCACACGCGGCCTATATCGCGGGCATAGAAATACGACGCGAGGCCATAAGGCGTGTCATTGGCGATGCGGATCGCCTCGGCCTCGTCGCGAAACCGGAACAGCGTCGCCACGGGGCCGAAGATTTCCTCGTGCGCGATGGCCATGTCGCTCGTCACATGGGTCAGCACGGTCGGCTCGTAGAAATTGCCGCCGCGCGCATGACGCTGACCGCCCACCACCACCTGCGCGCCCTTGGCCACCGCGTCAGCGACCAGTTCCTCCACCTTGCGCACGGCCTTTTCTTCCACCAGCGGGCCCTGCTGCACACCGTCCTGCAGACCGTCACCCACCTTCAGCGCGCTGGCCGCCGCTGCCAGCTTTCTGGCGAAGACGTCATAGACGCCGTCCTGCACCAGCAGCCGGTTCGCGCATACACAGGTCTGGCCCATATTGCGGAACTTCGAGGCCATCGCCCCGACCACGGCCGCATCGAGATCAGCGTCATCGAACACGATGAAGGGCGCATTGCCGCCCAGCTCCATGGAGACTTTCTTCACGGTCGCGGCGCATTGGCGGATCAGCTCCTTGCCGACTTCGGTCGAGCCGGTGAACGAGAACTTGGCAATCAGCGGACTGCCGGTCAGCTCGCTGCCGACTTCCGATGAGCGCTTCGATGTCACGACATTGAAGACGCCCTTGGGCACTCCGGCACGATGGGCCAGCTCGGCCAGCGCCAGCGCCGACAGCGGCGTCAGCGCGGCGGGCTTCAGCACCACAGGGCAGCCGGCGGCGAGTGCTGGCCCTGCCTTGCGTGTGATCATCGCATTGGGGAAGTTCCACGGTGTCACGGCGGCAACCACGCCGATCCCCTGTTTCAGCACGATCACCCGGCGGCTATGCGCGAAGGTGGGAATCACATCGCCATAGATGCGCTTGCCTTCTTCCGCGAGCCATTCGATGAAACTGGCGCCATAGGCGACCTCACCGTGCGATTCGGCCAGTGGCTTGCCCTGTTCGGCGGTCATGATGACCGCCAGATCTTCCTGATTGGCCATGATGAGTTCAAACCAGCGGCGCATGATGGCGGCGCGTTCCTTGGCCAGCAGGCCGCGCCAGGCGGGCAGGGCGGCATAGGCGGCGGTGATGGCGCGGCGTGTTTCGGCGGCACCCATGTCGGGCACATCACAGATCTTCGTGCCGGTCGCCTTTTCAGTCACCGCAAACACCCGATCTCCATCGGCTGTGACGAAGCCGCCATCGACATAGGCGTGCGTTTTGAGGAGACTGGGGTCCGACAGTTTCATGATGCAACTCCTTGGTTTTGCCTTCTAGCAGACGGGGGGTGTTTTGTGGCACTGCTCATTTCAGTTTCGGGGCGACGCCCCTGTCACCAGACGGAGTTCCCATGCGTGGTGCCTATGGTCCTTTCATCAATGTCAGTCTGTTCGTTTTTATTGCGGCGGGCGTGATGACTTTCGTTGATATCCTGCCGCATCGCGCGGCCACCCCAGCCGCAGGAACGGCAAGCGCGCCAGCGGCTACATCCGTGCCAGCGCCAACTGCAACACCCGCTGTCACCCCGGCCTCTGCGCCTGTTCCGGCTGCCGCTGCGCCCGTCCTGGCCCGCAAGGATCATGTCATCACGACGAAGTTCGGTGTCAGCCGCACCGACCCCTATTACTGGGTCAACGAAAAAACCAATCCGGATGTCGTGAAATATCTGGAAGCTGAAAACGCTTATGCCAACGCCCAGCTCACGCCGCAGAAACCTCTGGAAGATGAAATCTTCAAGGAGATGGAAGCGCGCGCCAACCTGCCGGACGAAGACGTGCCTTATGCCAAGGACGGCTATTATTATCTGACCCGCTATGAAGCGGGCGCGGACTATCCGGTCATCGCGCGCCGGGCGGGTTCTCCTACGGGTGCGGAAGAAATCGTCCTCAACGTTCCTGAACTTGCCAAAGGACACGAGCAGTATTTTCTGCGCGGCTCCAGCGTCAGCCCGGACGGGAAGAAGGTCGCCTTCGCGGTTGATTTCAAAGGCGACCGCGTGAACGAGATTTTCGTGCGCGACATCGCGGGCGGTGCGCCGGTTTCCACCGGCATCAAACAGGCGGCGAGTGACATCGTCTGGGCGAAGGATGGTAACGCGTTCTTCTATGGCCAGCTTGATGCGACTGTGCGCGTCAACCAGATCAAGCGTCACATCATGGGCGCTGATCCAGCGACCGACACGGTCATGATCGAGGAACCGGATACGACATTTGAACTGTCAGTCGGTGAAGCCAAGTCCGGTGATGTGGCCATCATCACGGTCTTTCACGCGCAGCGCACCGAACTGCTGGCTGTCTCACTGACCACGCCAGACCCCAAGCCGGTCATGCTGATGCCGCGCAGCCGCAATGTCCGCGCGCTGGCCGATCACTTCGATCGCAAATTCTACATCCTCACCAATGACGGCGCGCCTGATCTGAAGGTCATCACGCTGGATGGTGCGGCGCCTGATCTCGCCACCGCGAAGACAGTCATTCCTGAAACGCCCGGTCGTTACATTGAAGGCTTCGCGCTGTTCAAGGACGTGATCGCGATCCAGGAAGTGCATGACGCGACCTCGACCGTGCGTCTGGCGGATCGCAACACGGGCGCTCCGAAGTCGCAGCTCGATTTTGGTCCGCTGGGTGTTGCGGCACTGGAACGCAACGAGGATGCCTCGCTGCCCTTCGTGCGCGTCTCGTTCGACAGTGCAAATCTGCCTGCCGTTCTCTATCAGGTCGATCTTGCGACCGGCATAAAGACCGAACTGAAGAAAGACCCGGCCTATACCTGGTACAAGCCGGAACTCTATGAAGCCGTGCGCATCATGGCCCCTGCCAAAGACGGCAAGATGGTTCCGGTTACCGTGACCTGGCGCAAGGACCGTAAAGCGCCCGGCGGCAATCCAACGCTGGTTTATGGTTATGGCGCCTATGGCATCACCACCGAACCCGGCTTCTATCCGCGCTATGTCGGCTTGATGGATCGTGGCTTCGTTGTTGCCATCGCGCATATCCGTGGCAGCCGCGACATGGGCGATGCCTGGTATCAGGGCGGGCGCATGGCCAACAAGATGAACACCTTCACCGATTTCATCGCCGCGACCGAAGCGGTGATTGGACAGGGTTATGCTGACCCCAAACACGTCTATGCGATGGGTGGGTCGGCAGGCGGCCTGTTGATGGGTGCCGTCACCAATCTGCGGCCCGATCTTTATGATGGCGTCGTGGCGCAGGTGCCGTTCGTCGATGTGCTCACCACCATGCTCGACGACACGATCCCGCTGACCACATTTGAATACGAAGAATGGGGCAATCCGAACATTCCCGAACAGTATAACTGGATGGCGGCCTACAGCCCTTATGACAATGTGATGGCGAAAGCCTATCCGCCGCTCTTTGTGCTGACCGGCTTCAACGACAGTCAGGTCGGTTATTTTGAACCGGCGAAGTGGGTGGCGAAACTGCGCACCATGAAAACCGATCAGAACCCGCTTCTGTTCCTCTGCAATATGGGCGCGGGCCACTCTGGCAATTCTGGCCGCACCGGGCCACTGGCCGACCGTGCCAAGGTGTTTGCTTGGCTGGTCAGCCGCGCCGCACAGGTGAAATAGGCAACGCCTTAATTCTCAGGCTACGAGCCTTTGCGGCAGGATGGTGACCCCGTCCTGCCGTTTTTTTGATGGGTTGTGGCTGGCATAAAAATCCTTGAATATAAGACTATATTCCATATATCTGAATGTTCGCCCATACTGGAGGGGCAATGACATGCGCAGCGCCTTGCGTCTGATTCCGGTTCGTTCACGAGGGCTTGCCTCAGTGCGGGGTAGCTATGGCCGCGCCATTCCGGTTGCCGCCACGGCATTTGAGGTCTTTGCTTGTAACAGCGGGGAGGGGGGGCTCCCCCTATAAAAATGGCAGACGAACATATATTCGCAAAGAAATGACTCCGAAATTAGAATTATATTATCAAAGCATTGCCCCAACGCGTCATGCCCTTGACGCGCTCTCTCGCTATGAGAAGCTGACGGAAGCGTCATTTTCTTTCGTGAGGATTCCATGAGCCAGGCCGCGACCGTTGAGAGTGAGCGTCCACCGCTGCCTTTCCGCCACCCTCAGGATCCTTGGAAGATTCCGCTCGACAAGATCGACGTCGCGCAGCCCGAGCTTTTTCGTGACGATGCCTTCTGGCCGTACTTCGAGCGGCTGAGAAAAGAAGACCCCGTTCATTGGTGTGCCGAAAGCAAGTTTGGGCCGTACTGGTCCGTCACGAAGTTCAAGGACATCATGGCGGTCGACACCAACCACAAGCAGTTCTCATCCGACTGGACCTATGGCGGCATCACCATCCGCGACACGCAGGATCAGGAACTGCAGCTGCCCATGTTCATTGCGATGGATCCGCCCAAGCATGATGCGCAGCGCAAGGTGGTCAGTCCGATTGTGGCGCCCGATAATCTCGCCAAACTGCAAGGCGTGATCCGCGAGCGTGTGGGGCAGATCTTTGACAGCCTGCCGCGCAACGAAACCTTCAACTGGGTGGATCTCGTCTCCATCGAGCTGACCACGCAGATGCTGGCCACGCTGTTCGATTTCCCCTGGGCTGACCGACGCAAGCTGACACGCTGGTCTGACGTCGCCACGGCTGACGAGAACTCAGGCATCATCGAGTCACTGGAGCAGCGCAAGGCAGAGCTGTTCGAATGTGCTGACTATTTCATGCGCCTGTGGAACGAGCGTGTGAATGCCGAGCCCGGCGGCGATCTCATTTCGATGCTCGCACATGGCGAATCCACCCGTAACATGGACCGCATGGAGTTTCTCGGAAACCTCATCCTGCTGATTGTGGGCGGCAACGATACGACACGCAACTCGCTCACCGGCGGCCTCTACACGCTCTCAAAGAATCCGGGCGAATGGGCGAAGCTGAAAGCCGATCACAGCCTTGTTGAGAACATGGTCTCGGAAATCATCCGCTGGCAGACGCCGCTTGCACACATGCGCCGCACGGCGGTCGAGGATGTCGAGCTGGGCGGCAAACTGATCAAGAAGGGCGAGAAGGTCGTCATGTGGTATGTCTCGGGCAACCGTGACGAGACGGCTATTCCCGATGCCAACAAGTTCATCATCGACCGCAAGAATGCCCGTCACCACCTGTCATTCGGCTTCGGCATTCACCGCTGCGTCGGCAACCGCCTCGCCGAGATGCAGCTCAAGATCGTCTGGGAAGAAATCCTCAAGCGCAACCTCGATCTGGAAGTCATGGGCGAGCCGACCCGCGTGCTATCCAGCTTCGTGAAGGGCTATGACGTGCTGCCGGTGCGAATCAACGCATGAAGCTGAGTCTGGTTCTTGCCGTCGCCTTCACGGCGGTCGCTTTCGCGGCAGAAGCACCGAAGATATTCGTCAAGAAAGACGTATCTTATGGCGAGTTGCGCGAAGCCATCATTGATGCGGGGTATGAACCTGCCGGAAGCTGTGATCCTCAGCAGTTCACGGCATGCAAGGCCGCCTATCCCGAACTTGATGATTGTGCAGGCACAGGCACGGCGCCATGTCGTTTCGTCTGGAAATACCCCGGCGCTGACGAAAGACTGGTCGTCATCACCCAGGGTGAAAAGAACAAGATTGTCGTGTCGGTTGAAAGAACCGCGCAGCCGTGAGCGCCGTTACTGGGCGCTCGTGCGTTTCTTGGGCAGTTTGCGCGCGGAATACTGGAGTTCTTCGGCGGTCGCGATGCCGTCCTGATTATAGTCCGCCTGTGCGAAGGCCGTCAGGTAGCGGGCGCCAAACGCTTCAGGGGTGATGACGCCGCGGCCGCTGTAATCGATATAAGCCGTGGCATCGCAGCTTGCGGCCTTGGCATCATTCAGCCGTGCGGTTTCCTGCATGTCCAGCACGCCATCGGCGTTGGTGTCGGCCTGTGCAAAGCCTGCCTTGATCCCCATATCCACATCGGCGCGGGTAACTGAGCCATCTGGATTGTGCGACAGGGGGGCCAGCAGACAAAGACCCGAACCGTCCATCGTGCCGCCACGGGCATTGACCTGCGGTCCCGTGCATCCGGCCAGAGAGGCAGAGGCAAGCAGCAGGAAGGAAACAAGGGCTTTGGACATGGGAACACCCGCAGGATTTGGCCCCGTCATAAACGGTGCACAGCGTTTGGCAAGAACGGGCGGCCTATTGCTGCATTGCAGCAAAATCCCTATGTAATGCCGCCCGCACGCGATGCGGATCAACTCAGGAACTATCATGCTCAAGTACTCCCTTCTTGCGTCAGCGGCCGCCAGTGTTCTGGCTCTCATGACCGTTGCGCATGCCGCCCCTTTGCCGGCCCCGGTTGGCGATATGGTGCGCGAGGCCGTCGCCAGTGGCGATGCAGCCCAGATCAAGGCGGTCGTCGACATCGCCAAGAAGACCAATCCCAATTCGGTTGCCGAGATCGACGAACTGGTTGCAGGTCAGAAAGCGTCCGTCGAAACGGCGCGAGTCGAAAAGGCCAAAGCCGCCGGTTACTTCGAAGGCTGGAAAGGCGAGGGCTCGGTTGCCTTTTCATCCACCAATGGCAACTCCAAGGCGAGCGCTGTTGCCGTCGGTGTTGTCCTGTCCAAGGATGGTGTTTCGACGCGCCACACGGTGCGCGCGCTGGCCGACTATGCAAGATCGAATGGCGTTTCGACGGCTGAGAAATATCTTGCCGACTACAAGCTCGACTGGAAGATCACAGACCGTTTCTACGCCTATGGTCTCGTCGGCTGGGATCGTGACCGCTTCGGCAATATCCAGAATCGCTGGACGGAATCGGTTGGTCTTGGTTACCGCCTGATCGACACCGACATGCAGACCTTCGACATCGAAGGCGGTCCGACCTATCGTCAGACCACGTATTATGTCGGCGGCTCAGACAAGCAGTTCCAGGGCCGTGTCGCGGCGTTCTACAACCTGAAGATCAACGATAATTTCGCCTTCTCGCAGAGCGCCTCCTATCTGTTCGGTGGCGACAACGAGACCGTGCTTTCCACCACAGCACTGACCGGCACCATCATGGGCGATCTGCAGGCGCGCTTCTCGTATGACGTGAAGTACGAAAGCAATCCGCTGCCCGGCAAGCTCAAGACCGACACGGCCACCCGCTTCGGCCTCGTCTACGGCTTCTGATCTCGTTACAGTCTGTTGCGAAAGGCCGCCTCACCGGGCGGCCTTTTTCATAGCAATCCGAGTGTCTTGAAACTCGTATGCCCGGTGCGGGCGATCACCAGATGGTCATGCACCTCAATGCTCAGCGTCTTGGCCGCTGCGACGATTGCACGCGTTATCTCGATATCGCCGCGGCTCGGTGTTGGATCGCCGCTCGGATGATTATGGACCAGTATGATCGAACTCGCCCCGACTTCCAGCGCCCGCTTGACGATCTCCCGCGGATACGCCGGCGCGGCATCGACCGTGCCTTCCCCCATCAGAACGTCATCAATCAGGCGGTTCTTCCGATCGAGCAACAGAACACGAAACTGCTCGATCTGCGCGCGCGCAACCGCCGCCTTGCAATAGGTCAGCAGCGCATCCCACGAACTGATCACCGGCTTTTTGTGTACATGCTTCCGCGTCAGCCTTACGGCCGCGGCTTCAACAGTCTTGAGGAGGGTGATCGACTTGTCGCTCAGCCCCTTGATGTCCCGCAACTGCTCAGGCGGTGCGGTCAGGGCTTCTTCATAACTGCCGAAACGCTCGATCATGGCCTTGGCAATCTGCTTGGTATCTATCCGGGGCAGGATACCGAAAAGCAGCAGCTCAATCAGCTCATGGTCGGCCAGTGCCTCGCCACCAGCCTTCAGGAACCGCTCACGCAGACGTTCACGGTGCCCTTCATGTGGCGACCAGTCAGGATCCTTTTCAAGGCTATCAGATGGCATAAGGCGGCTTGTCGAGGCCTGCGGGCGACTTTGTGAAAATCTCACAGCCGTCTTCCGTGATCCCGATCGAATGTTCGAACTGTGCCGACAGCGACTTGTCGCGCGTAACAGCGGTCCAGCCATCAGACAGGAGTTTCACCTCCCACCGTCCGGCATTGATCATTGGCTCAATGGTGAAGATCATGCCCTGCTTCAGTACGACACCCTGACCCTTGCGACCGTAATGCACAACATTGGGCGCGTCGTGAAAAACTCGTCCAAGTCCGTGGCCGCAGAAGTCACGGACCACCGAAAATCGGGAAGCTTCTGCATGTGCCTGGATGGCTGCGCCGATGTCGCCCAGTGTATTTCCGGGCTTTGCAGCGGCGATGCCCAGCATTAGGCATTCATATGTCACGTCGACGAGCCGCCGGGCTTTTAGTGGCACGTCCCCGGCTAGATACATACGGCTGGTGTCTCCATGCCAACCATCCACCAGCAGCGTGACATCGATGTTGACGATATCACCGTCCTTCATCGGCTTTTCATTTGGAATGCCATGGCACACGACATGATTGATCGAGGTGCAGAGGGACTTGGAATATCCGCGATAGAATACGGTGGCAGGCTGCACGCCATGGTCCTTGGCAAACTGATAGGCCAAATCATCAAGCGCTTGCGTGGTGACGCCGGGCTTTACATGGGCGGCAATCATGTCAAGGCATTCTGCTGCCAACCGCCCAGCCTTGCGCATCCCGGAGAAGCCTTCCGGTCCATGCAATTTCACGGCATGGGTTGACCTATTCGGGTTTTCTGCGGCGTCGATATAAGCCATGGCGTCCTTCTTTCCCCGACATATAGTCGTATCTGTGTTTCAACGGAACCATGGCATATGACTCAGCGCGAACCCCATACGGCGGCCATTTTGTTGATCGGGGATGAAATCCTGTCTGGGCGTACACAGGATGTGAATCTGGCTTATATTTCAAAGAAGCTGAACGATGTCGGGGTGCAGGTCCGCGAAGCGCGTGTTGTCCCGGATGTGGAAGCCGAGATCATCGCCGCTGTTAATGCCCTTCGACGCCGATACGCCTATGTCTTCACCACAGGCGGTATCGGCCCGACGCATGATGATATTACGGCTGATTCAATTGCTGCTGCCTTCGGTGTTGCCTGCGACTACCATCCGGAAGCCTATGCCATACTGGAAGCCATGTATCCGCCAGGCGAGTTCACTGAGGCCCGCAAGCGTATGGCGCGTACGCCCATTGGCGCCACACTCATTCAGAACCCGGTGTCCAAAGCCCCGGGTTTTTGCATGGACAATGTTTTCATCATGGCCGGCATTCCTCGCGTTATGCATGTCATGCTGGAAGGCGCCCTGCCTCTCCTGGAAGGCGGCAAGACCGTTCTGAGCCGCTCAATCGGGGTCCATATGGCAGAAGGAAAGTTTGGAACTGCGCTAGGCGAAATACAAACACACTTTCCCGACGTGTCGATCGGTTCGTATCCTTTTATGCGTGAGGGCAAATATGGCGCCAGTATTGTGGTGCGCAGCGAAGATGCCACCCGTCTTGAGGAAGCCTCAGAGGCCGTGCGGGCATTATTGATCTCGTTAGGCGGACAACCATTTGACGAGTGATGATACATATCAGTCGGGCTCATCCAGCCGTTCGTCAATGGCTTGATTTGCAGCCGTCAGCGGGGGAGAACTCACATAATGACCCCTTGGCGGAACAGGTAGACGCCGCAGACTTAAAATCTGCTGTTCGAAAGGACGTGCCGGTTCGAGTCCGGCAGGGGTCACCATAGCCCTTCGAATCGAGCGGATATGTTGCGGCGCAAAAGCCACACCGTATTTTCAAGCAGTTTATCCACAGGCCTAAGGCTTCAGTTTCACCAATCTGTCACGTAAATGTTAAAGACGGTTGGCAATGGGGTGGCAGGCCGAGGGTGCACGGCAGATGTGCATCAGGTTTGCATCCGGCAGAAATCCGGTGGGGGATTATCAGATGAAAGTAACTAGCCTTTTGGGCGGCGTAGCGCTGCCAGTTCTGGTGCTCGCGATGGCTGCGCCAGCTTTCGCTCAGTCGACGGGCACAGAGAAAACCGAAGAAACGATCGTTGTTACGGGCACGCGCAGCGGCAAAGGCGGTCTCATCAAGGCCGAGACAGTGACCAAGACACGTTCGACGGTTGATCAGAAATACCTGAAGACACAGAACGCGGGCCAGACCGTAATCCAGTCACTGAACCTGCTGCCCGGTGTGAACTTCACCAACTCGGACCCCTATGGCTCCAGCGGTGGCAATCTTCGTATGCGCGGTTTTGATGGTAACCGCATCTCGCTTACCAGCGACGGTATGCCGCTGAATGATACCGGCAATTATGCGATCTATACGAATCAGCAGCTTGATGCCGAAGTGATCGAGAAGGCGACGGTCAATCTTGGCACCACAGATGTGGATAGCCCCACAGCCTCGGCGACAGGCGGCACCATCAATATCAACACCCGTAAGCCGTTTTCTGAAACTGGCGTCCGGATGACCGCTTCGGTAGGGTCGTTTGAGTACCGTCGCATTTTTGCCAGCATCGATACCGGCGAAATCGAAGACTGGGGCACATCAGCCTTTGTCGCCGGGTCGTTCCAGAAGTATGCGAAGTTCAAGGGGCCGGGTGAGCTTGAGAAGAAGCAATTCAACGCACGCATCTATCAGAAGATCGGTGAAGATAGCTTCGTCGCCGCTTCGTTCCACTATAACGAAAATCGCAATGCTTTTTACCGTAACCTGACCAATCAGCAGATTGCATTCTACGGCTGGAATTATGACAACTTGGCTACATGTACGCGCGCCGCGGCAATAACGAATGTTGCGGGCAACGACGGGCTTGGGGTTATCAATAGTCCGTTGTTTCTAAATGCTGCTGATAATCCAGCTAACGCATCCAGCTGCACAAATTTCTATGGATTGCGAATCAACCCGTCGAATACGGGTAATATTCGTATGCAATCTAGCTTTAAGATAAACGACACGCTCCGGCTTACAATTGACCCTTCGTTTCAGTACGTGCTCGCCAATGGTGGTGGCACGACTGTCATATCTGAGAGAGATGGACGTCTTCAGGGGAATGTGGTTCCTCCCAACCCCATCC
The DNA here is from genome assembly GCA_964390465.1 of uncultured Flavobacteriaceae bacterium. Lineage (GTDB taxonomy): Bacteria > Pseudomonadota > Alphaproteobacteria > Micropepsales > Micropepsaceae > JADZAI01. The sequence goes on from CAYMIJ010000004.1 coordinate 25,470, forward strand.
CACCGGCAGATGTCAATCGTGTTCCTGGCGTTGACCTCAATGGCGATGGCGATACTCGCGACCAAGTGCGTCTTTATACGCCGAATACCACGAATACCTATCGGTATGGCGTGACTGCTTCTTTGATTTGGAACCTCTCAGAGAACCAAACAATTCGTATTGCTTATACCGCTGATTATGGCCGCCACCGTCAGACTGGTGAAATGGGCTATCTCGCCATAGATGGATCACCGCAGGACGTTTTTGGCGGTCGCAATGGTCCCAAAGTCATGACGTTGGATGGCAGCTTTATGCGCGGTCGTGATCGTTTCTCGATTGCTCGCCTCAACCAATTTGCGATCAGCTATAATGGCACTTTCATGGATGATCGACTGCGTGTTTCGCTTGGTTTGCGTGCCCCTTTCTTTGAGCGCGAGCTGAACCAATATTGCTATTCGCAGGATGGTTCGTTCAATGTGCGGTGCACAACAGAGATTCCATCTCCGCCTCTGGCTAATGGCAATGTGCAGTTTGCATCGACTGGCCTCGGCGCTCTTGGCACACAATTTCTGGCACCATTTTCAGCCGTCAGAAAGTATGACGCCATTCTGCCAAATGTCGGCATCAGCTATGAGTTCGCAGAAGGCCACACACTTTATGCCAGCTTCGCGCAGAGCCTTTCGGCACCCCGCACAGACAATCTCTATACGCCAAAGCGCGATGCTGTATCTGGTGCAATCCTGATTTCGAATGTTGACCCTGAAACAACAGACAGCTTCGATCTTGGGTATCGCTTCAATAATGAAACGGTTACCGCGTCGGCGGCACTCTGGTTGACCAATTATCACAATCGCATCGTCAACTCATTTGACCAGTATCTTGGTATTTCCATTGACCGAAATGTCGGCGAGGTCCGTATGTGGGGCTTCGATGCCTCGGTTGGCATTCAGCCCGCTGAAGGTCTGACACTGTTTGGCTCATTCTCGTACATCAACAGTGAACTGCTCCAGGACTTGCCGCTGAGCACGACCACCACTCTGCGGACCAAGGGCAAGCAGTTGGTAGAGACACCGGAGTTCACCATTGGCGGTCGCATCAACTATGAATGGGACAGCTTTAATGTTGGCCTGCAGGTCAAGCATGTCTCGAAGCGTTACTCGACTGACATGAATGACGATATTGCACCCGCATACACAGTGGTTGATGCTGACCTTCGTTATGATCTCGCGGGTATGGGCATGGAAGATGCCTATGTGCAGCTGAATGTGGTCAATCTGTTCGACGAAAAGTATCGTGGCAATATTTCAACGACGAACAATGCCCTGACTATTGATGTTGCGAACGCGGGCGCGCCGGTGCTGCGTGGTGGCTCTGCTCCGCAATACAGCATTGGTGCCCCGCGCACGGTGCAGCTGAATATCGGGTTCAAGTTCTAATCAGGGCTTGGATATAAGAACAGAAAGGCGGCCTTTGCGGGCCGCCTTTTTACTTGCCGGGTGATGGAAAAAGCGAAACGCTGAAGACGTCAGCGAAAGCGCATGAATACAAAAGCGGCGAGCAAGGCAGCAGGCAATGCGCTGATCAGGAACGCCGTGATTGCGCCCGGCATTGCAACGCCCTCGCGGCCCCAGATTTCAAAGGCGCATATTGCAGGCCAGGCTACAAACCAGCCTGCAGCCAGAATGGCCGTTGTGGCATGCTTGCGCCGGGCGATCTGCCAGCCCAGCCAGATGAGCAGGGCCAATCCGACAATCCCGAACAGGGCGAGGAGGATCGGGTGCACGGACGGTTGCCTTGTTCTGTCAGGCCTGACGCACTAGCCGTGCGGTGAGCGTTGCTGCGCCCACCAGCGCGAGACCAAGAACGGTCAAGGCGAAGAAGGGTGAATACCACGCCTCGTCCCACACGGCGATGGCAATGGCGCAGACGGCAAGTGCCAGCTCGTCAATGCCGCTATGGCCGCGCGTCGGGCGCGCCTTGTCGAGCGCAGCTTCCCGTCCCTTGGGCGTGCGCGTGAATGCTGAGGGTGTGCCGCGAATGGCCTGCCAGACAGAGCGCGTATTCACGAGCGTCAGGCCGCCATTGAGCGCCAGCATGGAGCAGAAAGCCGTGATCGTGTGCCAGTTGAAGCCGCGTTTGGCGAACCACTGGCCTGTCATGGTCATGGCGAAGGCAGAAAAACCGCCAAAGAAGGTGGCGACCATGCCCATGATGAAAATGCTGGTCGGCTGCGTGGAGGTCAGGACCATCGCGGCCAGTGCCGAGAACAGAGCAACTGCACCCGCCGGATAGGCCAAAGCCTGTATGAGCTGGAAGGTCAGTGCAAACTTCTGAATGAATGAGAGGTGCGGCGTCCGGTAAACGGATGGCAACAGCTTGATCGCCACCTGGAAGAAACCCTTGGTCCAGCGGAATTGCTGCTGACGCCAGGCCGGCACGCTTTCGGGCAATTCACCCGGAATGGTGATCGACGGCAGATAGGCGGAGGTCCAGCCCTTCAGTGCGGCGCGGATGGCGAGATCGATATCCTCGGTTAGTGTATCGCCTTCCCAGCCACCGGCATCGTCAATGGCAGCCCGCCGCCAGATGCCGCCGGTGCCGTTGAAGGGCATGAACAGACCAGACCAGTTGCGCGCGCCCTGTTCGACCGTGAAATGCGCGTCCAGTGCGATGGCTTGGGCCCGGGTCAGCAGATTGACCTCGCGGTTGGCGTGTTCCCAGCGCGTCTGCACATAGGCAAGGCGCTTGTCGTGCACGAGCGCCGGAATGGTGGATTTGAGCAGATTGGCGGGCGGCAGGAAGTCGGCGTCGAGGATGGCGGTGAACTCGCAGTCATCACCGATCAGGCCATTCTTCAACGCGCCGGCCTTGAAGCCTTCGCGGTTGGTGCGATGGATGAACTGAACGTCAAAGCCGCGGGCTTTGAGTTCTTCCACCTTGGTGCGACCGAAATGTTCCGCGCCATCGGTGGAATCGTCCAGAAGCTGAATGCGCAGACGGTCTTTCGGCCAGTCCAATGCAGCGGCTGCTTCGAGAGACTGTTGCACCAGCGTGGATTCATTGAAGGCCGGAAGCTGGATCAGCACTTTGGGCAGTGTGGCGGGCAGGGGCAAAGCCAGTAGATTGGCTTCCTTTGCAATGCCGCGACGCAGGTTTTTGAGGAACAGAAACGTCAGCGCCAGCAAATGAAGACCGAGGGCGCAGATGACGATGAGCGCGGCGACGAAGCAGATCCATGCGCCAGTAACCAGCAGGTCAGCCATACGCGACCAGAAATCCGACCCTGCTGCGAGCTGGGTCATGATCAATTGCGACATAAGAAAAATCCCCCGATCCTGCGCGTTCAGTGCGCAGGTTCTGCGGCCCCTGGCCAAGCGGCGCGCACAATGTCGTTACCGCCGGGGAAAATCAAGGCATTGTTGCAGTGCAGCATGATGGAAAATCGTTAACGCAGCACGCCGCTAGCAGCATCCGCACCCACCAACCGCATCCATCGGGGCATTGGGGTTGAAGGCGTATTTCAGGCTTTCAGACGCATCACCTGCCGCCAGCCTGAAACTGGTGATCGCGTCATTGCGCATGGTGCTATCCATGAAGAAGTCGATCGCCGTCATGGCGAGGGCCTTGGCCCCATCAATGGCGGCCTTGTCCCCGGCTGCTGATGCTGCGTGCGCCGTGAAGTCCGGGTGGTGAATGGTCACATCGGCTGGGGCGCAGGCGATCATTGGGTGGATGGACGGCACGCGATAGCTGACATTGCCCATGTCGGTTGAGCCCGCCATGCCGGGAGCCAGCTGGTCCATCTCGATAAACTTGCGCCCGATGCTTTCGGCATTCGTGCGATAGGCGCGGGCCATGGGCCACGAGGTGATCATGTCGAGATAATCAACGGCGGCCCACTGGATATCGACCGAAGCACCGGTTGCGAACGCGCCAGCCTGAAAACAACCCTCGACGCGCTTCTTGAGGATCGCCAGGGATTTTGCATCCGGCGCGCGTACGAACCATTGGCCCGCTGCGCGATCCGGCACGATATTCGGGGCCTTGCCGCCATCAGTGATGATGCCGTGGAGCCTCTCGCGCTGGGAGATATGCTGACGCAGCGCGGCGATGCCCTGATAGGCAATGACCAGTGCATCCAGCGCGTTGATGCCCTTATGCGGCATGGCCGAGGCATGAGCGGCAATGCCGGTGTAAACGACATCAACCGTCGCCACGCAGATGCAGGGCATTGTTTCGATATCAAAGCCTGCGGGGTGAACCATCATCGCCGCATCCACGCCATCGAAGGCACCCTTCTGGGCCATATATTCCTTGCCGCCGCCTGCTTCTTCGGCAGGCGTGCCGAGATAGCGCACCATGCCCGGCAGACGCGCGCCCAGCTTTGCGAGGCCGAGCGCCGCCCCAAGCCCTGTGGTCGCAATGATGTTGTGCCCGCAGGCATGGCCGATGCCGGGCAGGGCGTCATATTCAGACAGAATGGCGACTTCCGGCGCGCCATCCTTGCCGAAGCGGCTGGCATAGGCTGTGCCGACCCCATAGGCCCCGCGCTCAACCCCAAGGCCCGCCTGTTCGAGTTCCGCAGTCAGCCGGGCGGCTGCTTTTTCTTCCCTGAAAGCGAGTTCGGGGTTGGCGTGAATGTAGTGAGAGACGGCGAGAAGATCTGCCTTCATCGCGTCAATGGCGTCGCAGACTTCACGTTTGAGTTGAGCGGCGGTCATGAACGATCTCCCGTGCCCAGAAGTGTGCCGCCCTGTGCGCCATCTGGAAAGCTCTTTCGCAGAAACGTGATCGAGGGCATGGAGGAACCATGAGCAGAAGTCTTGAAGTGCGACGTGCCAGAGGCGGCACGTTGAGCCTCAGATATGATGATGTGATGCCGGAAGGGCGCGAGCAGGGGCCGCCGGTGTTGCTGGTCCATGGCTTTGCTTCCAGCCGCCGCACCAACTGGATATCGACCGGATGGTATCGCGCGTTCAGCGAGGCGGGCAGGCGCGTGATCGCCTTTGACCATCGCGGACACGGGGCCAGCGAAGCGAGCCATGACCGTGCGGACTATGACGAGCGGCTGCTGGCCGCAGATTGTGTGTCGGTGCTTTCGGCGTGTGATGTGAGCGAGGCTGATGTGCTGGGCTATTCGATGGGCGCGATGGTGGCGATCCGCCTGATGCTGGATCATCCCGCCCGTGTGCGGCGCGCCGTGCTGGCCGGCCTTGGCAATAATTATCTCGACGGTCTGGATTTTTCCGACGAGGTGCCGCGCGCACTGCTGACCGATGACCCCGCCACCGTCACGAACAAGGGCGCGCTGATGTTCCGCACCTTTGCTGACAGACAGGGACAGGACCGCAAGACGCTGGCGGCCTGTTGGCAGCGCCCGCGTTCCGAGGCGGATGCGGCAGCACTGGCCGTCATTTCCAAGCCCGTTCTGGTGATCTGCGGCGAGACGGACGAGGTGACCGGCCCGCCTGACCGGCTGGCCGCCGCCATTCCCGGCGCTGAGGCAGCCATCGTGCCGGGCAGGGATCATATGAGCGCGGTCGGTGACCGGGCGACGAAATCCCGGATTTTGGCCTTCCTGGCAGGTTGAACCGCGTTTTTTGAGGAAAACTCTTTTAATCGGGCGCATGGGGTCTGCCGGAGTTGAACCTCGATTTTCGATGAAAACGACAAAAAGAATGGTCTGTTCTTGCGACGGCCTGTCTGGGGTTGAACCTCGATTTTAGCGAAAGAACGAGAAAAGCAGGGCGTTAGGTTTCGTGTTCGTGTTGCACGATATAGGATTATTAGCCCAAATTTCAAGGCCGCCGTTCTGTTCGGCAGTGCAGTCAGGCATGCGTGCCTAGATATCGAAATCGGCTGAAATCAGATTGAGGAAGTTCTGGTCCATTGCGTGAGCGGGCCGGTCACATCCGGCAGCGCCGACCGGCCTGGCTGGAACGCCCGCCACCGTGCAATGTTCAGGCACATCGCGCAGCACGACACTGCCCGCGCCGATCCGGCTGAACGCGCCGATTTCAATATTGCCGATGATCGAGGCATTGGCGCCGATCATCACACCCTGACGCACTTTGGGATGGCGGTCGCCGCGTTCCTTCCCAGTACCGCCCAGCGTCACGCCATGCAGCATGGAGACATCGTCTTCCACCACCGCCGTCTCGCCGATCACCACGCCGGTTGCATGGTCGATGAAGACACCTTTACCGATGCGGGCGGCAGGGTGGATATCGGCCCCGAACACTTCCGATGCACGGTTCTGCAGAAACAGGGCCATCCACACCTGATTGGCCCGCAACAGGATATGGGCTGCGCGATAGGCCTGCAGTGCCAGAAAGCCCTTGAAGAACAGGAATGGCTGGAGAATGCCACGCGATGCCGGGTCACGTTCGCGAATGGCGGAAAGATCGGCGCGTGCGGCCACACCAATGTCTGGATGGGCAGCGAAGGTTTCTGAAAACAGATCGCGCAGTTTCATGGCGCTGAGTTCGCCGCCGGCAAGTTTGGCCGCCAGATGAAAGGCCAGTGCGTCGTCCAGCTTTTTATGATCGAGAATACTTGCCTGCATCAGCCCGGCAAGGCGCGGTTCGGCCTTCGCCGCAGTCTCAGCCTCGTTGCGCAAGGTAGACCAGACTGGATCGAGGCTGGCGATATGTTCTGCAGGATGGGCCATGAGATGCGGTTCCGGCGCGGATGGAACGCACATGTAAGCACGGGCGATGCCGGATGTAAGGGCCGGATATAAGTGTCAGCCTCTGGCAGGTCTCGCGAGATTGTCTGGAAGTTCACCCGGCACGGCAGTGAAACGGTTGCATAGGGAAATCGCAGACCCGATGCGATGGAAACGTCGTGATGTGTCAGTAAAGCCGAGGGGCTTCTGCAGAGTCAGAAACGGTTCGGCCGAATGCCGTTCGATGTCATGCGCTGTCCGCGTGCGCGGAAGAACGCTGACTCAAGCCTGTTCTGCTTGCGGCTCGCGTATGTTTTTGCCGTCTGCGCGACAAATCCGACACCCAAGCAAACCAATAAAACCGCTATCCAGCCCATAAGCGCCCCCGCGCTGCTGATTGCTGATTTTGGGATGATACCTGCAATTCCTGATAGAACTGTCAACAATAACCAGCAACTTGCCTCAAATTGTTGGATTATCTTCTCAGATGGTGGTGACGATCTCATGACGGAACAGCAAAGGCTCAACATAAAAGATGAAGGCGCGCTGGCCCTTTTGCAGACGCGCCGTTCGGGTTCAGCCAAGGCCATGACAGCGCCGGGGCCTGACAGCGCCCAGCTGAATACAATCCTGACAGTGGCCAGTCGGGTGCCCGATCATGGCAAGCTGACACCCTGGCGGTTCATTGTTTTTGAGGGAGATGCCCGTAGCCGTTTCGGCGAGAAGCTGGCTGAACTGTTCAGCGAGGCGCAGCCGGAGGCCATACCGGAACTGGTTGAGGCTGAACGTCGCCGGTTCCTGCGCGCCCCAGTGGTGGTCGCCGTGGTCAGCCGGGTTCAAGCGCATCCGAAGATTCCCGAATGGGAGCAGGTGTTGTCGGCAGGCGCATCCTGCATGGCCCTGTGTATGGCGGCGCATGCCATGGGCTTTGCGGCCGGATGGGTCACCGAATGGGTGGCCTATGATGCGCGGGTGCGGCCTTTGCTGGGCCTTGGTGAAGGCGAGCGCGTGGCCGGATTTGTTTATCTGGGCTCGCCGGGCAAGCCGCTGGAAGACCGCCCACGCCCGGCACTGGACAGCATTGTCACGCGCTGGGCCGGTTAGGCGGCTTTTTTCCGGCTGCGCTGGATACGTGCGCGCAGGCGTCCGATGCGCTTGGCTTTGACCTGCGTGCGCTCGGCGGGCGCAGCGGCCTGATGCTCATAGACGACCGTGTTCCAGAAGCGGGCGCGATGGGCGCCTTCGGTTTTGGTCCAGCCGCGCCGCGTCAAGGTGCGCCCGAGAATCGCATTGAAATAGCCATGCGCCACCAGCACGGCGATGCCTTTCGCCTCAGCCTCGGCCAGCAGAAGCTCGACCGCCTTGCGCGCCCGGCCACGCGACTGGGCATAGCTTTCGATGCCAGGCTTGAACCCGCCATGCCAGGCCACCCGCGCCATCACCGCCCATGCCGGGGCTTTCAGGCGCAGGGCTGGAACCTTGGGCGAGGCGAGTGGCGATTCCGTGAACAGCGGTGTGGAGACGACTTCAGCCCCCGGCAGAAGGGTGCGGGCACTGTCGATGGAGCGCTTCAGGTCGCTGGCGAACACTTTGGGCGTGCCCTTGACCAGCGCGCGCAATTCATCAGGCGGCGCGCTATCGGCATCAAGGCCCGCTGCCTGATAGTCGTCGATATAGCGGGCAAACGCCTTGTGACTGATCCAGCGACTGCGGGCCATGGCCGGACGTCCGTGGCGGACAAGGACAATTCTCATTGGCCGCAACATACGCAGACGCGCCGCCCTATTCCAGAGCAGCGCGTCCGATATGCCTAACTATTTCCGATCTGAGGCGGTTGGTACGGCATCAGTGATGCTTGCGGTGCTTACGGTGTTTGCCCGGCTTCGCTTCGGCCGGGGTCGCCTTGGCGTGCTCAGCAGCGGGTGTCGCAGGGATGGCGGTAGGGGCCGGAGCTGCCACAGGGGCCTTAGGCATCGCCGGAGCCGCCGGTGTGGTGCCTGCGGCAAAGGCGGTTGCGCCGAGCATACTCATCGCGGCGGCAAGAGTGAGGGTGGTGAGTTTCATGATGATCCTCCTTGGATCAGATGCGCACCCGTGTGTGCGCAGGGAGGACATTGAGCTGACTAACCTAACGCCACCGTATCCGATTGATGAGATCGGCGTTAGAATCCCCTCGCGATGATTTCCATTTTGTAGCGAATGGCGGGGCGTGAGATGAGCACAGGCATGAGACTTGATGGCAAGACAGCCATCGTCACTGGATCAGCAACCGGCATCGGCGCATCCGTCGCACTGAAGCTGGCAGCGCGCGGCGCGAATGTTGTCATCAACTACACGAAAAGCCTTGCGGAAGCCGAAGCCACACAGGCCGAGGTGCAGAAACTGGGCGCGCAGTCGCGCATCATCCAGGCGGATGTCTCAAAGGATGAAGACTGCCGCCGCCTCACGCAGGAAACGCTGGATGCCTTTGGCCGCATCGACATTCTCGTCAACAATGCCGGCAATACGAAGATTGTCGATCATGCCAATCTGGAAGGCCTGACCGCCGAGGACTGGCACTGGATCTATGGCATCAACGTGGTTGGCGCGTTCCAGATGGTGCGGGCCTGCACCCCAGCCATGAAGGCGCAGGGCTATGGCGCGATCGTGAATGTGTCGTCCATTGCGGGGGTGGCGGGCATCGGCTCGTCGATCGCCTATGCGGCGTCAAAAGGCGCGATGAATACCATGACCCTTTCTCTCGCGCGGGCGTTGGCCCCGGAGATCCGCGTGAATGCGGTGTGTCCGGGCTTTGTCGGCACACGCTGGTTCAAGGATGCGCTGGGCCAAGAGTTTCATGACAAGATGGTGGCGCAGCAGGAAAAGATCACGCCGCTGCGCCGGGCAGGTATGCCGGACGACATCGCCGACACAGTGGTGTTCTTCTGTGCCGAGGGCGCGCTGCACATTACGGGTGAGTTCCTGATGACCGATGCCGGATTGCATCTGTCGCTCACGCCGCTGACTGCTCGTTAGGCAGGCCTGCTGCATTTTGAGGCTGACGCGCGCGATGCGATGAGCAGATCAAATGTATGTTGTGCAGATACAACACTTTCCTGCTGACACGCGATTGCTTTTCGTTTCTGACGTTACAGAGTTGTGCAGATGCTTGCTGAGTCCGGTGCTTTAACGCGCGCTTAACTCTTTCAGCGTCACTAGGATCAAGGGCGCCGCGCTTGTGATGCGGCGGAACAACAGGAGTGTGTCATGAAGAGCTTCATCATTCCGGCGGTTTCCGCCCTGGCTTTGTCAGCGGGTCTCGCGCAGGCGCAGGACACCGCCCCGGAACCAACCTGGACGTTTGGCTGGTCTGTCACGGCCACGTCGGACTACCTGTTCCGCGGACAGACCCAGACGGGCCATGATTTCGCCGTTCAGGGCGGACTCACGCTGAACCATGCGAGCGGCTTTTATGCCGGTGTGTGGGCGTCCAATGTCGATTTCGGCAATGGCACGGATGCCGAACTCGATTTCTCGGCCGGCTATGCGTTTGACCTGTCGGACAACCTGACGCTCGATCTGAACGTCACCTACTACACTTACATCAACGCGCCCGCGAACAGTAAGTACAACTACGCTGAATTCGCCAGCACGCTGACCTATTCGCTGGATGCATTCTCGATCTACGGCAAGGTCGCCTATGCGAATGATTTCTTCGGCGGCGCAGGCCCGGCCACCTGGATCGGAGCCGGTACAGGGTATGAGTTCACCGACTGGCTGAAGGCTTCAGGCAATATCGGCTATCAGTGGTATGACAACAATCTGCTGGTCGGTGCTGACGACTATTTCCACTACGATATCGGCCTGACCCTGTCGCAGGAACCGTTTGCGCTTGATCTGCGCTACTATGACACCAGCCTGTCAAAGGCGCAGTGCTTTGGCGGTACCAATGCGTGTTCGCCGCGCTTTGTCGTGGCGCTGTCGCTGAGCTTCTGACCTCATCGTTCAATAATGTGAAAAAGGCCCGGCCATTGCGCCGGGCCTTTTGCTTTCACAGCCGGTCCTTGAGCGCATACCACGCCATGCCGAGCGCGGTCAGCGGCACACGGAACCATGCGCCGCTGGGCAGCCATTGGTGTTTCAGGCGCGCATAGACGTCAAAACGATCCATGGTGCCGGTCACCGCCTCGGCCATCAGCCTGCCCGCCAGTGTCGCGATGGCGACACCGTGGCCAGAGAAGCCATGCGCGAAACAGACATTCGGCTGGCTCCAGCCGAAGTGCGGCATGCGGTTCAGCGTGATGCCGACGGCACCGCCCCAGGCATGGTCGATGGGGACATCTGCAAGCTGCGGGAAGACGCGTAGCATGGGTTTGACGGCGACTGTCTGACGCCCGCGCGCGTGATGCCCGAAATACGTTTCGCCGCCACCGAACAGGAGCCTGTGGTCGGGTGTCAGCCGATAATAGTCCACAACGTCTTTGGTATCTGACACGGCGGCCCCTGACCGGATGAGGCTGCGGGCGCGTTCCTCACCCAGCGGGGCGGTCACGGCGATGAAGCTGTTGATCGGGACGGCGTATGAGCCCGCCCGCCTGTCCAGATCCTTCAGCCACATGTCGCAGGCGAGGATCACATGGGATGCGCGCACCATGCCGGAAGCGGTGCGCACTGTGACCACACCGTTGCCGCTGTCGACTGCCAGCGCCTTGGTGTTTTCATGAATGATTGAGCCTGAACTTTCGGCGGCGCTGGCCATGCCGCGCACGAATGCCAGCGGTTGCAGATGACCGCCACCGGGGTCGAACACGCCGCCATGATAAAGCTGTGTTGCGATTTCGGCATGCAATTCATCGCGGCTCAGCCAGCGCGTTTCATAGCCATAGCGTTCGCGCATGAAGTCCACATGCGCGCGCATGGGCGCTGCGTCCGCAGCTTTCCAGGCGGCTGCGATCAGGCCGTCGCGCAGATCGCAGTTGATCTGGAGCCGTGCGATGGTGTCGCGCACCAGCGCCTTGGCTTCCTCGGCGAGCTCCCACAGGCGGCGCGCTTCTGCGTTCCCAACCATGGTCTCAAGCGTGTCCTGTTCCAGACGCTGGCCGGAATGAAGCTGGCCACCATTGCGGCCTGATGCGCCCGCGCCAATCGTATCGGCTTCAAGAAGAACAACGCGCATGCCGCGTTCAGCCAGATTCAGGGCCGCTGATGTGCCGGCAAAACCGCCGCCCACCACGCACACATCGGTCGTGACCTCTCCCTTCAAGGCTGGGCGAACGGGGACAGGTTTTGCTGAGACTTCATACCATGTCATGCTTCACTCTTGACCCGAACCGTGCGGCACTTCAAATGCTGGGCGACAGCAGGCTATCATGGCTGCAAAGAACCGGGGTTGGATAATGGATCGCAAGGACATGATGCGCGTGGAGACCTATCTGCGCGACACTTTCCGCAACGAGGCGATCAACCTCAAGCCCCGCGCCAATCTGAAGGACTCGGTTGAAGTCTACATGGGTTCGGATTTTCTGGGCGTGGTCTCGGAAGATGTGGAAGATGGCGAGACCAGCTATCAGTTCAACATGGCGATCCTTGATATCGACCTGCCGGAAAAGAAGTAGAGCCGAATATCGGCCTGCTGGCAGGGTTTCTCGTGCCCATGATCCGCAGCGATGTCCTGAAACCGTGACGTCGGCTTCACTGCGATGATGATGGCTCCAGCCGGCGCAAAAACTCCTTCATCGCGGCATCAATGTCCTGAAACTCTTTCAGCCGCCCGCCGCGAAATCCGTAGGTGACGGTCAACCCATCGCCCCATCTCATTTCACGCATGCATAATCCCCCGATATCGTGATCGTTATCGTCGGTCGTGCAGCGCAGGACGGCGAATTCTGCGTCTGTCATCTGGCGGGTACACACGCGTTCATCGGCGAAACCGGACTGTGGTGACATGGGTGTTATGGTCAGTCCGAAATATTCGAACGGCGGATCGGTCGGGTTCGCATTGGGTTTGTAAACCCGTTCCCAGCGATCTCGTTCTGAAAGCTCGGGCACTCCGGCCTTCAGGATGATTGAGATTCCCGGTGATTTACGCGTGACATCGCGTGCGGCATCCGCGTCGGCATCGGTAAACCCGTGCATATCCGGCAGATAGGCATTGAGCTCAACCTCTCCGGCAGGTCCGTCGCGCCGTTGCTGGGGCAGGCGTATATAGTTGACGGGAATGACGAAACGGCGGTTGCCAATGGTGATCTGCACCGTTTCCATATTGCCGGTCGGCTTGACCTTGGTGCCGGTCAACTCGTCCAGCCCCGGCCCGACATAGAGATAAAGAATGACAGCGCCGATGCCTGCGGTGATGAGAAAGATGATCAGCGGATAGAGCCAGCCTGGCCGCTCCTCGATATCCTCATCCGGTCCCGCGTCGCTCATGTCTTTCCGTCTGTGCCAGACTGGCACGGTTGCGATGGTCCTGCCCTTGCAGAACCGGTGTCTGACGCCTTTCTGCACAAGGACACGCCCATGCGCAAATATGCCGTGCTCAGCGCCGTTGCCATTTCCTGCGTGGCGACCGCCAGCGCCATCGCGCCTGCTGGCGGTCCTGCCGTCGATGCCAATCGCTGCACGGCCGGTCACGCTGACTGCGTGGGCAAGGTGCCCGCACCTGCCGTCCGCGAGCCGGTCGTGATCTATCTCGATGCCGATGGGAAAGAGCTGGTCCGCATGCCGCTTTCCAAGTTCCGCAACGAAAAGCCTGACGTGAAACTTCCCGCCTCAGTGACTGCACCCCTTTCCAAATAGCGTTCCAAAACGGCACAGTTTCATGCGCGACCTGATTGTCCTCCTGCTGATCATCGCCTCCGGACTGGTAGCGTCTGGTGTCATATCCAGTTTCTACATGCTGGTGACCCGCAAGGCGGAATACTCGCTGAAAGCTGAAACCGATGGTGGTCGGCTGTTTGCTGTATTTCTGACGATTTTCACCGGGCCATCGGTTCTGGCGCTCGGCACACTCGACAAGCAGACCAAAGAGCTTGCGCCGGTCGCCTACAGGCCGGTTATTCTTATTGTGGTTGCTCTGTGGAGCTATCTGCTCGGCATGATGGTTGTTTCGCTGGCGCTGACATTGCCCAAACCGTTCTGATGACTTTGGCTGTGCCGATCAGTTAGGATCGTCTTTGCACATAAGCGGAGACACCGATCATGGCGCTGACCACCAATCAGCTCGAAGCCTTCTGGTTGCCCTTTACACCCAATGGTGAGTTCAAGCGTCGCCCGCGCATCGTCGCCCGCGCCGAGGGCATGTATTATTTCGATCAGGATGGGCGCAAGGTGATCGACGCCGCCGCCGGGCTGTGGTGCGCCAATGCCGGCCATTGCCGCCCGCCCATCGTGAAAGCCATTCAGGAAGCGGCCGCCACGCTCGACTTCGCGCCGACTTTCCAGTTCGCGCATCCCAAAGCGTTTGAAGCCGCTGCGAAGATCGCGGCGCTGGCACCGGGCGAACTCAACCACGTGTTCTTCTCAAACTCCGGGTCGGAAGCGACGGATACGGCGGCGAAGATTGCCGTCGCTTATCACCGCGTTCGGGGCGAGGGCACCCGCACCCGCATCATCGGCCGCGAGCGCGCCTATCACGGCGTCGGCATGACCGGGATTTCAGCGGGCGGACTCGTCAACAACAAGAAGTGGTTTTCAGCGCTCGCCTTTCCGGCCGATCATCTGCCCGCCACTTATAATCGCGCCGAGCAGGGCTTCTGCAAAGGCCAGCCCAAATGGGGCGCGCATCTGGCCGACGAGCTGGAAAAACTGGTGGCGCTGCATGACGCCTCAACGATTGCCGCCGTCATTGTTGAGCCGGTGGCCGGGTCTACCGGCGTGCTGCCGCCGCCTGAGGGCTATCTTGAGAGACTGCGCGCCATCACGGCCAAGTACGGCATTCTGCTGATCTTTGATGAGGTCATCACCGGCTTCGGACGTGTGGGCGCGGCCTTTGCCGCCGAACGCTTTGGCGTAACGCCTGACATGATCGCCTTTGCCAAGGGCGTGACATCTGGCGCGATGCCGATGGGCGGCGTGGTGCTGGACCGGAAAATCTATGATGCCTTCATGGGCGGCGCGGAACACGCGATCGACATGTTCCACGGCTATACCTATTCCGGCCATCCAGCGGCTGCTGCTGCGGCCTGCGCCACCATCGACCTTTATCGCGACGAAGATCTGTTCGCGCGTGCCCGCCAGATGGAAACCTATTTCGCTGATGCCGTGCACAGCCTGAAGGGCAGGCCGCATGTTGCCGATATCCGCAATATCGGCATGGCGGCGGCGATTGATCTGAATGGTGTGGACGGCATGCCGGGCAAGCGCGGCTTTGACCTTCTGCGTTCGCTGTTCTTCGATCATGACATCATGGTGCGCGTGTCCGGTGATACACTGGCCTTCTCGCCGCCGCTGATCGCTGAGAAATCGCATGTCGACGAAATCTTCGAAAAGGTAGGTAAGGCGCTGGACGCGGTGGCGTAAGGCGCGTTTTCTATCTCTCGCATCCGCATAAGCGTGCGTGGTTGGGAACGCGTCATCGACGCATAGGCGCGCATCGTGAAGGCCTGCGACATGTTCCTGCGTTCATGCACTTGCGATGGTGATGTTTTGTTCGTTGGCTGAGGCGGTGTTGGAACACTGTTGCTCTGCCATCACCTCAATGAACCGATTTCGCGTTTGCGGGATCAATCCGCTGGTGGTGGTAATGTGTTTGCCGTGGCGATGGACGCGCGCCGCGTTCTACATGGCTGGCTGATGCTGGAACATGACAGCGTGGGTCTCGCCCGGAACGCTGGTTTGAGTTAGGTAAGTCGTCAATCGCAGCCAGCAAGGCTGCATTTCTATCCGGAGTTTCAAATGCTCATCGGCGTTCCGAAAGAGATCAAGGTTCATGAGTATCGCGTCGGCATGACGCCGTCATCGGTGCGCGAGCTGATCGTGCATGGCCACAAGGTGATGGTGCAGAAGAATGCGGGTACCGCCATCGGCCTGACGGACGACATGTATCAGGCGGTCGGCGCGGAAATGGTTGAGACCGCCGCCGAGATTTTCGCGCGCGCCGATATGGTCGTAAAGGTGAAGGAACCGCAGCCGGTGGAAACCGCCATGCTGCGCGAGGGCCAGGTGCTGTTCACCTATCTGCATCTCGCCCCGGATGAGGAACAGACGGCGGCACTCATCAAATCAAAGTGCATCGCAATCGCCTATGAAACGGTGACCGATGCGCGCGGCGGTCTGCCGCTGCTGGCGCCGATGTCGGAAGTGGCCGGGCGCATGTCGATCCAGGCCGGCGCGCACTGCCTTGAAGTGACGCAGGGCGGGCGCGGTATGTTGCTGGGTGGTGTGCCCGGCGTACCGGCGGCAAAGGTTGTCATCATCGGCGGCGGTGTGGTCGGGGCCAATGCCGCGCGTATGGCGATGGGGCTTGAGGCGCATGTGACGGTGATCGACAAGTCGCTGCCGCGTCTTGCCGAACTCGATCAGCAGTTTGGTGCGAAGCTGAACACGATCTATTCCACCTATGACGCGATCGAGGAGCACGTGCTGGCGGCTGACCTTGTCATTGGTGCAGTGCTTGTGCCCGGTGCCGAAGCGCCCAAGCTGATCACCCGCGACATGGTGCGCAAGATGAAGCCCGGCTCGGTCATCGTCGATGTCGCCATCGATCAGGGCGGCTGTGCTGAAACCGCCCATGCCACCACCCATGCCGAGCCGACCTACCGTGTGGACGATGTGGTGCACTATTGCGTCGCCAACATGCCGGGCGGCGTGGCGCGCACCTCTACCTTCGCGCTCAACAATGCGACGCTGCCCTTCACGGTGCAGCTTGCCGACAAAGGCTACCGCAAGGCGCTGATGGACAACCCGCATCTGAAGGCGGGCCTGAATGTGCATCTGGGCAAGCTGACTTATGCGGCGGTGGGCGAGGCGCAGAACCTGCCTTACATCACCGCCGACGAAGCGCTGCGCGCTTAAGCGCCCTCCAGCACCTCAATCAGAAGGCTGAGCGCGGCGGCGGCGAAGGCTTCCATGTTGGCGGCGCGCTCTGCCGAGCCGGTGCGGATGGTGCGCGCTGCATTCACCGGCCCGCTGACGGCGATGCAGGTATGGCCTGCCGGATCGCCATAGGGGTTGCCGTCTGGTCCTGCCGCGCCGGTTTCAGACAGGCCCCAGGTGACGCCGCCATGCTTGCGCCGCACCGTTTCAGCGAGGATTTCGGCATAAGGTTCCGAGCTTGAACGGATGGATTTGGCGCGCATCTCATCGCCAGAAATCTCCATGAGGCCGCGCACCGAGCGGGCGGAATAGGGCACAGCCCCACCCGCAAAATAGGTTGATGCGCCCGGCACGGCGAGCAAAGCGGCTGAGATCAATCCACCTGATGATGTTTCGGCCACAGCGATTTTCTCACCGCGCTGTTTCAGCAAGGCACCCGCCTGTGCAGCCAGTGGCAAAAGGGATTGCATGGTTCACCCCGGAAAAAGCTGTGTGCCGATGCGCGTCAGCGTTCCGGCTTTTTTCTCAAGCATGAAACACCCCATGCTTTCCATGCCCTGCACATAACAGACGACAGGTGTCTTTGAATTGCGCAGCTTTTCCCATGTCTGCGGCGTGTCGCTGTTTTCAGGATTGGGAATGAATGGGAACTCGCCGTTCATCGGCTGGTCGGCGCCCGCCTGCCAGGGCGGCAGATCGGCGGTGGTTTGGTACATGACATTCTTCTGGCTGATCCAGTCTGCAAGCGCAGTGGTCATTGCTGCGGCATCTGAAGTGCCGACCAGCGGCGCGAGGGTGTTGGCAGCGAAGGCATCCTGCCACAGGGCCTGACCGCGCGGACCGCGAATGACCACAACGGCCACGGCGTGATCGCATGTTTTGCCGAAGGCGTGTGCTTCGATCGCATAGGATTTTCCAGCGGATGGCCAGGTGGTTTGTGCGCTGGATGCGCAATCCGCAGAGGCGGTGCCCAGCAATGCACCGATGAGGAATGCGCCGCAAAACACCGGCAATGACAAAAGCTTCATAGCGCTATCCTTCCGCATACTTTCCCGGATGGTCTTCTTGTCTCCCATGCTATGGGGATGAGATGGTCATGGGAAGGTAGGAGATGCCGCTTTGATGAACCCGACTCTGAGTGCGCCATCTCGCCGCCAGGTGTTGAGGGCGGCAAGGGCCGTGCCGGCCGCGTGTGTTTTGACGCAACTGGCAATGGCGGAGGAAACCGACGCCGTGTCTCGTGTGTTCAACGACAGCAAGGCGCCCGCCCTTGGCGCGGCGGTGTTCGACGCGGAGCGCACCCTGTATCTGCAGGCAGCAGGTCTGCGCCGCCGGGGATCGGCCGAGGCCGTGACGAACGCAGATCAATGGCATCTCGGATCGAATACCAAGGCGATGACGGCGCTTGTCTATCGCCGTCTGGAGGCTGAAGGCCGCATCGCCGCAGATGCGCCGCTGAAAGACTTGCTGTCCGGCATAGAAATGCCAGACGTTGTTGCCGCTTGTACCGCCAGCGATCTCATGGCCCATCGCGCGGGCCTTTCAGATACCAGCGTGATTGATACGGCCTGGCTGATCGGCGCGCGGGCCGATGCGCGCCCCCTGCCGGAACAGCGGCGCGCGATTGCCGCGCGAGCGCTGGCAAGATCATCCACTTCGCCTGAGCCGCCGTTCGAATATGCCAATATAAATTTCATCACACTGGGCGCGATCATGGAGCAGGCGACCGGCCAGACATGGGAAGCGCTCATGCAGGAACACCTGTTCGGGCCACTCGGCATGTCTTCGGCCGGTTTCGGCGCCCCGCGCGGCGATCAGCCCTGGGGGCATGACGACACAGGCGCTGTCGATCCTGCCAATCCACTGTCGGACAACCCCGCCGCGCTCGGTCCGGCTGGCACGGTGCACATGGCGCTGGAAGACTATGGCAGATTCCTGCGCCTGTTCCTGACCAGCGGTTCAGACGTGGTTTCGCCGCAGGTCATCTCGCGGATCGTCGACAATCCGCTTCCGGGCGATCAGACATATCGCGATGGCTGGATCGTCTTCGGGCATCGCGGCTGGGCCGAGGGCCCCGTGCTGGCGCACGAAGGTTCCAACACACTCTGGCATGCGATCGCGCTGGCTGCACCGCGCCGCAAGCTGGCCATCGTCGCCGTCAGCAACAGTGAAACATCGGGCGCAGCGGCGACACAGCAATTGGCGCTCGCCTTGATTGAGAAGTTCGCCCCCGTTTGAGCTTCATCCGAAACACGCCATCGTTTCTTTCAGCCAGTCGCGCGCTGCGTCCTGACGCAGGACCGCCGCTTCATTGATCGAGTTGCCATGGCGCACGAGAATGAGATCGCGCTTCGGGCAGCAGGCGACCCATTGGCCGGCATAGCCATTCATCGAGAAGCCGCCTTCGCTGAACATGTCGAGCCAGAACTGCGCGCCATAGCCGCGCCCGTCGTCAGGCTGGACCGGGCCGGGTGTGCGGGCAAAGTCGATCCATGTTTGCGGCAGCAGGCGCTGACCGTTCCAGACGCCGCCGCGCAAAACAAAAAGACCGAGACGTGCGAAATCCTGCGCGGTCATGAAGCAGTAGGATGAACCGATGAAGGTGCCCGCCGCATCGAACTTCGGAACGGCGCTGGTGATGCCAAGCGGCCCGAACAGTCTTTCAGCCATGAAAGCGCGCATGCCCGCCTCGCCGCCGCCGACGGTCTGGCCCAGCGCACGGGCCAGAATGTTCGTCGTGCCACTGGCATAGTTGAACACGGTGTTTGCGGCATGGGCACGGGGCAGCGATGCGGCATAGTGTGCGACATCATCCTTGCCGCTGGCGAACAGCATTTCGATGACGTCGGACGTGGTGCCGTCGACATAGTCCTCGTTGAACTTGAGGCCCGACGACATGTTCAGCAGCTGCCGCCATGTGAGGGTGGCGCGGTCATCGCCCGCGCCCTGCCATTCGGGCGCTGCGAGCGGTGCATCAATGTCGATGCGGCCTTCCGCCACCAGAAAGCCTATCAGCAGTTGGGTGATGCTTTTCGCCATCGACCATGATGGCTGCGTTGAGGTCGCGGTGTGGCCACCGCCATAACATTCAGCGACGATGCGTCCGCGCTGAATGGCGATGAAGGTATGGGTTTCACCCATCGTCGCATGCGAGGCATCGCTGAAGGCGTGATCAAGCAGGCTGGTGAGTTTCACATCGTCGGCACTGTCAGGCAGCAGGCCGCGTGGCCATTCATCAGCAGGCCACGGGGTGTCCGTCGGTTGAGCGGGGAAGGGCAATATTGTCATGGGTGCAGGCTAGCAAAAGAAAAGGGGGCCGCAATGGCCCCCTTCCAGAGAAGCAGCCCTACCGCTTCAGTTTGGCGCGCCCTTTTCGGACGGGCTTTTCACCGCGAGCGCCTGAAGCTGTGCCATGTTGCGGATATAGAGCGTTTTAGACCGGCGCTCGGCGATCTGCTCGTGATTGAGCTGCGAGAGCACACGCGCCACCGTTTCGCGTGTGGTTGAGGCGAGCGCGGCGATCTGCGCCTGAGTCGGCAGTGGATAGATCAGCCACGAATTGGGCCGCACCGGATCGGGCTTCTTCATCCGCAGCAGCTCGACATAGACGCGCTGATAGGCTGAGAGCGTCGCCAGATCGAGGATGCGGTCGTCATTTGCCCGGATGATGCGCACCAGCTTATCCATCACGCGCGCTGCGATACCGGAATCAGCGGCCATGATTTCCTTGAACACAGCCGGGCTCAGCGTCGCCAGCAGGCAGTCATCGACCGCCAGCACGCTGGCCGAGCGCGGACGCCCGTCGATCGCCGAAAGCTCACCGAAATAACCGCCCGCCGGGACGATGGCATAGGCGACTTCGCGGCCCGATGCGGAATAGTTCACGATCCGCACCTCGCCCTTGAGGACGAAGTAGACATCGCCTGCCTGCTCGTCACGGCTGAGGATTTCCTCATCCGCCCGGCAGCGGTGCAGGCTGGCCTGCCGCAGGATCAGGTCGAGCGCTGGGCGACCAGCCGACTTGAACAGCGGGAACTCGGTCAGTGCCGCGCGGCCCTCCGGGGTCTGCGTGGCATCAAAAGTGTCGTGCTGCGCCGCACCCCGGTGTGACGAGCCAGACATTTTTACCGTATCGAGCATCTCGTTCGAACCTCCCAAAACCGTGAGCCAAATCACGGCCGAGGACAGAAAGCCTCAAAACCGCCAATATTCATGTGATGTATATCACAATCACGTCCAAATATGTGATTTGAAACACAGTATCAAAAGTCGCGTTATGGCCAAATCACGTATTCGATCAAGGGGTTGGACGTTGCCGGATTGAAAACGCCAGCACACGATGGCGCATGATCCTTCCCCCAAACCACCATAATTCGATCCTTTGAGCGCCACACTCGCCAGGCATCTTGATGCTCGCACAAGGCCAAATACATCAGCCGAAGCAGACAAAGGGAGCATCTCATGAGCAAGTTTGCAGTTATCACGGGCGTTCTGGCGACAGCCGCTCTGGCTTTGACCCTCGCCACGCCTGCGATGGCCGCCACAGGCCCCAAGATTGACAACGCGCCGATTCCTGAAGGCACTCTGCCAAAGGATGCTAAAGGCTTCCTCAATCCTGGCAAGCTGACCTTCAAAGGCGGTGCTTCGGAACTGAAGGCAGAGTTCGCCAATGACGCCAGCGAGGAAACGCGCATCAGCCAGTCACTGGCGAATGCGGGCCTGAAGGAAGGCTTCCTGTCAAAGAATGCGCGCGGCCATGCACTGGCTCCCGCAGCATTGGCAGCAACCTATAGGGTCGATGTGAGCGCCATCTCGGTTGATGGTGAGATTGATCTTGGCAAGTACTTTGCCGGGTCGGGCCTGAAAGAAGGCACCATGTCGAAAAACGCCAAGGGCTTTCTCAAGTCCGGTGTCGAGATGAAGACCGACGCGCAGTAAGAACCGCAGAGCAATCTGTCAGTTCTGGAACGGGCGGCTCCATGCGAGTCGCCCGTTTTGTTTTACGTGTTCGGCTCATGTGCCTGATGGCATGAGATGGCGCGGACCTGGCCCCAGTACGGCCGCGCGGTCAGCAGGGTTGTGCAGGGCGCATCGCTTCAGCGACAGACAGCCACATCCAATGCATTGATCCAGCAGATCACGCGTTCGGGTGAGGGCGGTGATGCGTTCATCCAGCCGCGCGCGAATGGAGCCACTGATGCGTGACCAGTCGGCTGCGGTCGGTGTGCGCCCCTGCGGCAGTCGCTTCAGCTCAGCGCCGATAGCTTCGACAGAAAGGCCCAGCTGCTGTGCGATGCGGATGAATGAAATGCGCCTGATGTCGGAGCGCAGATAGCGCCTTTGTCCGCCAGCGCTGCGATGTGCGGTGATGAGCCTGCGCGCTTCATAGAAGCGCAGCGCCGAAACCGAGACGCCTGTGCGTTCGCTCAGTGCGCCGATGGAAATAATGTCACTGGCCTTGAGAGGCGGCATCATGGGGCACACAATTATAGCTTGACCTCAACTTAGGTTGAGCTTCTAAAAACCATGCGTCAACCCCAACCCCCTATCGTGTGAGGAACCATGACGCAGTTTTTACAGGCATCTTTGAAATCCATCTGGCCCATGCGCCCACCATCACCTGTGGTCGTGGCGCATGTCAGCGCTCAAGATGCGCCCGTGTGTGGCGCACTGGCCGAAGCCAGTGTTCTGACTGCACGTCTGATCTTGCTGTGATGGGTGAGGAGCAACCAACCATGGCCACCCCATATCTTGAGCACGTGAATATCACCGTTGGCAGCCCTGAGCGTATGGCCGGGCTGCTTGAAGCCCTGTTCGGCTGGCGCATACGCTGGCAGGGTGCGGCGGCGGCCGGTGGCCACACCATCCATGTCGGCAGCGAGACGCATTACATTGCGCTTTATGCGCCACCCGGCTCGGAAGGCGCGCCGCGGAGCTTCGCCAAAGGACATCCGCTGAACCATGTCAGCGTGGTCGTGGACGATCTGGATGCCCTCGAAGCGAAGGTGGTGGCCGCCGGATTGAAGCCATTTTCTCATGGCGATTATGAACCGGGGCGGCGCTTTTACTTCTTCACCGAAGACGGGATCGAGTTCGAGATCGTCAGCTATGCCTGAGGCTGGGCATGACCCGGCTGCGACAAATCAGCTCAGGACGGCTTTTGCGGTTGTGTCTGTTGCGGCCAGGTGATTATGCTTTGGCCAGTTTCGGGAACAGAGGAAATAAGCATGGCACACAAAGTTCTGTCTCTGGTGGCGGCGGCGGCATTCGCGCTCTCCACCCTTTCGGTCTCGGCGGCGGGGGCCATCACCGGTGACGGCCCCAATATTCCCAACCCGCCTATCGCAGAAGGCAAATTGCCATCTGGGGCCAAGGGCATGAGCGTTGCCGGCACGGATCTGCTCAAGGGCAAGGATGCAAAGAGCCAGGCTATGGGCAAGAAGGTGCGTTATTCAGACCGCTGCTTCGTGACGCGTGTCGATTACTGCGAAATGGACGGCTATGCGCCTGTCGGTTCGGCCTGCATCTGCACCGATGGCTATTACTACTATGACGGCATCGTCTACTAGGATCGGACGAAAGCTTGAACACGAAACGGGCAGCCTGATGGCTGCCCGTTTTGTTTGCGCGCGGATCAGAGCACGGTCAGCATACTCGCAACCAGCGGATGGCGCACGATGTCGCGGTCGGTCAGGCGCACCACAGCGACATCTTCCAGTTTCTCCAGCCGGTCGCCCGCCATGGCAAGGCCCGACATGCCCGGCAGAAGATCGGTCTGATCCGGGTCGCCGGTCAGGATCATGGTCGAATGCCAGCCCAGACGGGTCAGCATCATCTTGATCTGGCCGTAGGTGCAGTTCTGCGCCTCGTCGATGACGATGAACACGTTGTTGAGCGTACGCCCGCGCATATAGGCAACCGGCGCGATCTCGATCGAACCATCGGCGAGAAGCTGCTTCAGCCGTTTGGCACCCAGCCGGTCACTCAGCGCGTCGTAGAGCGGACGCAGATAGGGGGCGAGTTTGTCCTCAAGCGCGCCGGGCAGGAAGCCGAGATTCTCACCGGCCTCCACAGCAGGGCGTGTCAGGATGATGCGAGCGATCTTGCCGGCTTCAAACGCCTCAACCGCCTTGGCGATGGCAAGATAGGTCTTGCCGGTTCCGGCTGGTCCAAGCGCGATGACGACATTCTTTTCATCAAGAGCCTCAAGCAGCGCGCGCTGATTGTCGCTGCACGGACGGATGTTGCGGGTATAGGATTTGTCTCTGTTCTCGGAAGCGCCCTCCAGCGGGCTCCAGCCCGCCCGGTCGGGAAACAGCGCCCTTACTTTCGATTTGCCTGAACGCTCCTCATAGCCACGCGCTTTTTCGCGCGCTGCCCGCTTTGCCATCGTGCCGTCCTTTCGCAATGAAACCACACGCAACTGCCGCCACGGACGGGATCATCCGTGTGCGGAATACTGATGGGGTGAGTGTGGGAAGACCAAACAGGGGCCAGCCGGATCGCCGTCCGGCGGTTCGCGGAGAGCTCGGCCAAGACGCCGGCGCGTTCCTTCACCCTGGGGTCTCTCCCCTGATTGCGGGAGCTCAAAGCTCCGTTCGAATCATCGTGTTCTTGAAGCTAACAGACTGACGTGGAGCCTATGCGAAGATTTTGCGGCAGTCCTGATTCAAGACCACTACAGATTGGTGACGAGTGCTTAACCGTTGATTAACTTTTCAAGCAGAACGCCGCCCGGTGTCAGCCGGGCGGCGTTGCAATCCACTGATGACCCAAGGTCTCAGCGATTAAATTCAACTGTGTGGGTTTCACAGACGTCAAGATTTTCAAGCTCAACCGTGCTGCCATCATGCAGGACGAAGCGCATGTCGTAGCTGCACGAGTCGTGACCGTCTGCAATGGTGATCGTGGCAGACTCGCCATGCATCAGGATATCAACGCCCAGAATGTCCTCGCCCCATGTCTCGGATTCCGATGGGGTGATGTGCAGTTCGTCAATGTCATTGGCTGAGTTGTTTTCCAACACGAATTGCTGATTTTCACTGGAGATTGCCACACCAGCAAAAAGCGCGCCCGCCACGATCATGGTAGTGATTATTTTCATGATTTTTCCCCTCAATTGGCAACCGTGATGTGTGCCTGACTCAGGGTATATGTTGAGCCCACAAGATATGGCAAGATTGTGGCTCCGTCGGATATCAGCGTGCGGGTGTGCCGGGCCAGATGGGCACTACCTCGCGTGAGCGATTGCGCCTGCGACGTATGGCGCGGATCAGATGGAAAGCGCCCGCCACGACACGAAAGGCGATGGCCGCCAGCAGCGTGGCAACCCACACAATCAGCGCCCACACATATTCGATGAAGATCTGGACCAGATTGGCGGTGTATTTGATGGCGCGCAGCGACGCCTTACCGGTCAGCATCATCACTCCGCGCGTGCGTTTACCCGCAACCTTCGCAAGCCCATGCAGGTCGTCCAGTTCTTCCAGCGTGTTGACGCGTTTCAAGATGCGCAGCGCTTCGGTGGTGCCGACCGCGGCGCGGATGTCTTCCATCTTACCCATCACTTCGAAGATGCGTGCGCCGCGCACGCCGCGTGCATATTTTGAAAGCGCGGTCCACGAGGCGTCAGGGTCAGTCAGATTGACCTCGCGCAGAAATCGTTTGAAGGCAGGCATATCGACCGCATCGTCGGCCAGCCTGGTGAGCCGTGCAGCGAAGGCAGCCGTCATATGTCCGGCCCGTTTGGCGAATTTGAAAACGGAAAGCCCGGCCTTCACAACCATGCCGCCGCCGCCGGTCGCCACCGTGCCAGCCGTTGCGGCGATACCCACCGCCGAAAGCCCAAGGATCAGTTCGGAGTATTCTTCGCCGGCCAGCATCTTGCCGCCTTCGATGGCGATGTCGCGCACATCGCCATACACGGTCAGGTCGCCGGTTATCGCGCCGCCCAGTCCGGCAACGGAATCCCCGCGCCCGGTCACGAAACCTTCCAGAAAATCGGCAAACTGGGTTTCAAGGGAATCTTCGCGGGCCTGCACGGCATAGGCCGCCGCTTCCAGTCCACCCGCCAGCGGGATGCCCAGCTTGCGCGCCGTTTCCAGCCATACCATCGCATCACCCGCATCCTCGCGGGCGACGGCATCTTTCATCAGCGTATTGGCGTGTTGGTCGTTCAGATAGAAGCGCGTGTCGGCATCGACGATCTGCTCATCGCTCATGCCCGCGCGCCAACCTGTGGCATCGGCCAGTTCTTCAGGCAGGGTGATCCGCCAGTCATAGACAAGCGCCAGCGCGACCAAGGCCAGCGTGCCCAGCAGCAGGAAAAAGGCGAGGCGTCCAATCATGCGGTGATCGTGCCTTCGTTTTATGGCGTGTTTGTGGAAGGCAGGCGCGGGGCAGGGCCGGTATAGCGCGCGCGTGGGCGGATGAGACGTCCTGTCGCGCGCTGTTCCATCGCATGGGCCGTCCAGCCCGCTGTGCGCGCAATGGCGAACAGAGTCATGCCGGCATCCTGCGGCAGGCGCAGATGATGGATGAGGACAGCCAGCGCATAGTCGATGTTTGGATCGACACCCGCGACCTCCCAGGCCGCCTTCACCACACCGCTGGCCAGTCGTTTGTCAGCGCCGGCCTTTTCCAGCGCCTGCAGCAGCGAAAGTGCGCGCGGATCAGCCGCGCGATAGACAGTGTGGCCGAAGCCCGGCAGTCGCTCGCCCTGGACGCGCAATTCCTTGATGGCCGTTTCGGGATTGTCAGGATCAAGCGCTGCGACAAAGCGCGCCGCGCGAAGGGAGGCGCCGCCATGGCGCGGGCCTTTCAGGGTCGCCAGCCCGGCGGTCAGCGCATCATAGATCGAGGTGCCGGTGGAAACAGCGACGCGGCAGGCAAAGGTCGATGCGTTCAGTTCGTGATCGGCGAGCAGGACCAGCGCACGGCGGATGAGATCAGCTGCCGTCCGGTCTTTGTTCGCCCAGGCGTCGGCGAGGCGAAGATGAACCGGCATTGTGTCGGGTGAAGCCTGTGCAGCCAGTGCTGTCAGGAGACGGATCGCTTTCGCGCCAATCGCTGCGCCACCAGGTATGGTGCCGTTATAGGCGGCCGGGTCGATGCTGCCCGCCAACGCCATAAGAGCAGCGGCGCGGTCGATGAAAGGATGGGTGGCCGTTGCGGCAGCCACCGGGGCAAGCGCCGCCCATATCTGTTCAAGGCCATCCTGCCTGAACGGGTCATGGTCGGCTGCATTCCAGAGCAGGGCTGCCACCTGCTCGAAGCTCGCGGCTTCAGAAAGCTCAATCGCAGAGGCCCCACGATAGAACGGACCTTCGGGCGTCATCAGGCAGATGGCCGATTCAAAGGCGGCGGGTTGCGGGGCCTCGATGGACTCGCGCATTTCGGCGGGGGCGCGCTTCGCCTGTAGACTGCGTACGTCTTCTGCACGGTAACGCCGCGCCCGGCCATCCGATGATGGCTCGGAGCGGATCAGTCCGCGACTGACATAGGCGTAGATGGTGGCAGGTGTGACGGAGAGCGTTGCAGCCGCTTCCTGCGCGTTCATGTAAAGCGGGGCGCTGGATGTCATATTGATCATGTCAGTCAATATTGATCGCTTTTCATCGCAACGCAATCCTTTCGCATCTGCACAAAGGAGATTGCCATGAACGCGCCCATTCACCCCCAGCCCATCGGCCTTGATGGCGTACCGGCTGCTGTCACGGCTCTCAGTCTGGTTGACGGCACACGCGGACGGCTCGTCATAGCGGGGCAGCGCGTTGAGATGCTGGCCGGGCATGTCAGCTATGAAGAAACGGCGGCCCGGCTGTGGCGCATTGCCGATCCGACGACACAGCCCGCTGATCTGGGCGCGTGGCGTCAGTCAGCGTTCGAGCAGGCCCGGCGCATCTGCCCGTCACTGACGGCGCTTGCACCCATTGATGGCCTGCGGGCTGCTATTGCAGCTCTCGATGTTGCGGATGGGCCTGAGGCCGCCGCTGCCATCACAGCTGCGGTTCCCGTGCTTTGCCTGACATTGGAGGCACTGCGCGCGGGGCGTAGGCCGCTCGCGCCCGATCCTTCGCGCTCTCATGCCGCTGATATTCTGCGCATGCTGCATGGGCATACGCCATCAGATGAAGAAGCGCGGGCGCTCGATACCTATCTCGTCACGGTCAGCGATCACGGGATGAATGCCTCGACCTTCGCCTGCCGCGTTGTGATTGCCACGCGCGCCAGCATGGTGTCAGCGGTGACGGCAGCCTATGGCGCGCTGAGCGGTCCCCTGCATGGCGGTGCGCCGGGGCCGGTGCTGGACATGCTGGATGATATTGGCGGGCGTCAGAACATCGCGCCATGGATTGCCGCCGCGCTTTCGGGTGGTGACCGGCTGATGGGGTTTGGCCATCGCATCTATCGCACGCGCGACCCACGCGCTGATGTGCTGAAAGAAGCGCTTGAAAGTCTCGCGCCGGACACGCCGCGCCTTTCATTTGCGCTTGAGGTGGAGGCACAGGCGCGGGCGCAACTGGCAATCCGTCACCCCGAACGCAGGCTCGACACCAATGTCGAGTTCTACACGGCCCTGTTGCTGGATGCACTCGGCATTCCGCGCGCGCTGTTCACGCCGGTCTTTGCGATGGGTCGTGTCGCGGGATGGACAGCGCACGCGCTGGAGCATCATGCCCGCAGGGGACGGTTGATCCGTCCTGATGCTGTCTATGACGGGGAGGGGCTGTAACGACCTCAGCCGCCGGCGGCGATGGCTTCGTCGGTGATGATGCCGATGTCGCGCAGCTTGCGGTAGAGCGTTGAGCGCCCGATGCCGAGACGGCGGGCCACTTCCGTCATGCGGCCTTCGTATTTCTCGATGGCGAGACGGATGAGATCGTTCTCGATCTCCTCCATTTTGCGCAAATGGCCTGACGTTTCAAAAATCGGGAAGGCGCCGGGCGCTGGCACTGCTTCGGGCGCAGCCGTGCGTTGCGGCGCTGGCGCGATCTCAGTCTGTGTGACGGCGGGGCGTTCCGGCAATGCCACCGGACGCAGTTCGACACCCAGTTGCGCAGCCACCTGCGGGAAGTCACCCACTGTCAGATGGTCGCCATCGCTCAGCACCACGGCGCGGAACACGGTGTTCTCAAGCTGGCGGATATTACCCGGCCAGTTATAGGACATCAGCATGTCGAGTGCGCCGGGTTCGATGCCGACCACAGGCTTGTTTTCTTCCGCCGAAAAGCGACGGATGAAGAACTGCACGAGTTCGGGCAGATCGTCCATGCGGTCGCGCAAAGCCGGCAGCTGCACTGGAAACACATTGAGGCGATAGAACAGGTCTTCGCGAAAACGGCCTTCCTGCGCCAGCTGCGTCAGGTTGCGGTTGGTCGCCGAGATCAGGCGGATGTTCACCTTGACCGGGCGTTTCGCACCAACCGGATCGACTTCACCTTCCTGAATGGCGCGCAGTAATTTCACCTGCATGTCGAGGCGCAATTCGCCGATTTCATCAAGGAACAGTGTGCCGCCATCGGCTTCCTGAAACTTGCCGATGTGTTTTTCATTTGCGCCCGTGAACGCACCCTTTTCGTGACCGAACAGGATCGACTCGATCAGGTTTTCCGGGATCGCGCCGCAGTTCACGGCGACGAAGGGCTTGTTGGCGCGATCAGATGCCTGCTGGATGGCACGCGCCAGCACTTCCTTGCCGACGCCGGATTCGCCTTCGATGAGGATCGGGATATTCGACTGTGCGCCGCGTTCACCCAGGCGGATGACCATGCGCATGGCCGCCGATTTGGCGATGAGGTCGCTGAAGGTGAGCGCGCCATTGGTCGAGCGCTTCTTGAGGCGCTGCACTTCACCGCTGAGGGCTTTGACTTTCAGTGCATTGCGGATCGAAACGAGAATGCGTTCGGGGCTCGCCGGTTTCACAAGAAAATCGTCGGCCCCGGCGCGCATGGCGGTCACCACGGTTTCAATACCGCCCTGCGCCGTCAGCACCATCACCGGCAGTTCAGGGCGCTGTGGGCGCAGGCGCTTCAGGGCCGAGATGCCATCTTCACCCGGCATCACCAGATCAAGCATGACGAGGGTCACGTCAGGGCCTTGCGGGCCTTCCAGCGTGCGGAACATTTCATCAGCCGAGGCGGCCTGAAGCGTCTGATAGCCATTACGCTCGATCACCGCCTGCATCAGCCGGCGCTGTGTCGGATCGTCATCGACCAGAAGAATCGTCTGCGTCATTGCCTTTTGCCGCCCACCATGGCCCGCCGCCGTTTTCCGGCTGTGCGGACGTTTCAATGCACCATTACGGGACGACTATGCGCTTAGAACCCCTAATTCGGGGTTAGTCTGAAGGCTGAGGATGCGAACGGTAATCTTAAGGCGCGGGTAAGGTTTCCAGCTCAGGTCGGCTGCTTCAGCATGTTCTGCTGAAGCCGGGCGCGGACGATATCGGGGATGCCGTTGCCCGCCGGATCCTTGAGCGCGATGGTTGCATCGTGGACGGCAAGACAGGCACCGCTCTGAAAGGCTGCCGCACCAATCGCAAACGATGTGTTGCCGATCCGGCTGACCCCGATGCCGACGTCCACAGCGCCGCCATAATGGCCTTCGCGCAGATAGGAAATGGAAACGGCGGCGACCATGATCCGGTGCTGTTTCAGCGCCTCGACCCGGTGACGCCCTTCCATCAGCAACCCGTGATTGAAGGTCACCCGCGCTTCTTCAAAATAACGGGCATAGGCCACGTTATTGAGGTGGTGGTTGATGTCCATGTCGCCGAAGCGCGTGGTGATCGAGATCCAGTGCGGATAGGCGGCCGGATCAAGCCGGAAAGCGTCAGGTTTCATGGCCGTTTCAGTCTTACCGCACATTGCAAGGCCGGGTGGCGGCATATAGACCTGCTGGCTCGTTTTTGTCCAACAGGTTGGCTTTCGTATGTCGCGGCGTGCATTCATCACTGGGATTACTGGCCAGGACGGGGCCTACCTTGCCGCTCTTCTGCTGGAGAAGGGCTATGAGGTGACGGGCCTGATCCGCCGCAGCAGCCATTCGCCCCATGATCTGCATCGTCTGAAATATCTGAATATCGAAAACGATGTGCATCTGGCGGATGGCGACATCATCGACCTGTCCAGCCTGATCCGCATCATCGAACAGACCAAGCCTGATGAAGTGTACAATCTGGCGGCCCAGTCCTTCGTGCATACCTCATGGACGCAGCCCATGCTGACCGGCACCGTCACCGGTATGGGAACGGTCGCCATTCTGGAGGCGGTGCGTATTGCCGCCCCAGATGCGCATTTCTATCAGGCTTCATCTTCTGAGATGTTTGGTCTCATTCAGGAAGAACGCCAGAGTGAGCGCACACCCTTTTATCCGCGTTCGCCCTATGCCGCCGCCAAGCTGTTCGCGCACTGGATGACGGTGAATTATCGCGAAAGCTTCGGCATGCATGCGTCATCGGGCATTCTGTTCAATCATGAATCGCCGCTGAGAGGTGTTGAATTCGTCACGCGCAAGATCACGGATGGTGTTGCGCGCATCAAATGCGGCCTCGCCAATGAACTGCGCCTTGGCAACCTTGATGCCAAGCGCGACTGGGGCCATGCAAAAGATTATGTGCGCGCCATGTGGATGATGATGCAGCAGGCAAAGCCCGACGATTTTGTGATCGCCACCGGGCGCACCAATACTGTGCGCTATGTGTGTGATCTGGCGTTTGAACGCGCCGGGCTGAAGGTCGACGATCACGTGCATGTCGATCAGCGCAACATGCGCCCGGCTGAAGTCGATATCCTGCTGGGCGATGCGAGCAAAGCGAAGCGCGTGCTGGGCTGGGAGCCGACGATCTCGCTTGAGGAAATGATCGCCGAAATGGTCGACAGCGATATCAAGAGGCATGGGGGCTGACCCATGCCTGTGACCGCGCCCAAGCGGGTCATGGTGACAGGCGCCAGTGGTTTTCTGGGTCGTCACCTTGTGACCGCGCTGAAGCAATCTCTTGCGCCGGACGATGTTGTCATCGCCGCCAGCCGCCAGTTGAGTGCAGCCGGTGGTGACGGCGCTGTAGTGCATGCGCTTTTTGACCTTGCTGATGCCGATCTCTGCCGCCGCGTGATTGACACAATGCAGCCGACCCATGTCGTGCATCTGGCCGGTATCGCGTCGCCCGCCGATGTCGCCCGTTCAGTTGAGGCCGCGACGGCGGCAAATGTGCAGAACACGATTCACCTGGCCAACGCCTGCGAGCAGCTGACGGATAAGCCGGTTTTCCTGTTCGCAAGTTCGGGTGAAGTCTACGGCAAGACATGCCTGGAGGCCGAGCTTCTGCGCGAGGATATGACCATTCAGCCCGCAAGCCCTTACGGGCATACAAAGGCGGCGGCTGAAGCAGAAGTCAGCACCCGCTTTGGGGGCCGTGGCATCATTCTGCGGCTGTTCAATTCAGTTGGCCCCGGCCAGGACGAGCGGTTCGTTGTTGGCGCCTTCGCGGCGCAGGTGGCGCGCATCGAAGCAGGCCTCGTGCCGCCGGTCCTGCGTGTTGGCAATCTGTCATCTGTGCGGGACTTTCTGGACGGGCGCGACACGGTGGCTGCGATGACCAGCTTGATCCTGCGTCCGGTGCCGTCGTCAGGCCAGAGCGAGGTGTTCAACATCGCATCCGGTCATGGCCGCACGATCAGCGCCATCGTGGACGATCTGCGCGCGCTTTCACAAACGCCCTTTGAGGTTGAGCTTGATCCGGCACGGGCGCGGCCCAGCGACATTCCGCGTTCGGTGGGCGATGCCTCGAAATTGCGGGCGCTGACCGGCTGGGCTCCGCGCCATGCCTGGGCCGATACGTTGCGCGACACGATTGAATATTGGCGGGCCTTTGTACGGGCAGCTTGAACACCCGGCGCGCTGCGTTTAGGGTCCGCGCCCTTCACAATGGGGATGCCGCGTGGCCAAGAGTAATTTTGCCAAAGACCAGTTGAAGTCGATTGTCGAGCGCGTTGAGCGTCTTGAGGAAGAAAAGGCGGCGCTCGCCGCTGACATTAAGGAAGTCTATGCCGAAGCCAAAGGCCACGGCTTCGATACGAAAATCCTGCGCAAGGTTGTGCGCATCCGCAAGATGGACGCCGCCGAGCGCTCCACCGAAGAAGAAATGCTGGACCTTTACCTCAGCGCAGTCGGGTCGGGCCGCTAACGCCCGATGCTGACATAGGTGAAGCCGCGCCGGGCCATGTCGTCCGGCTCATAGATGTTGCGCAGGTCGGCGATCAGCGGGCGGCGCATCAGCGTTTTCAACCGCTCCATATCCAGCGCGCGGAACTGGTCCCATTCGGTCAGGATGACAAGCGCATCCGCATCACTGGCGGCGAGATAGGGGTCGTCACACATCTCCACGCCCTGAAGCAGTTTGCGGGCTTCGTCCATGCCTTCAGGGTCGAACGCGCGCACGCGAACGCCCGCTGCCTGCAGGGCTGGAATGATATCGAGGCTCGGCGCATCGCGCATATCGTCGGTCTTCGGCTTGAATGTCAGGCCAAGAATCGTAACGGTCTTGTCGGTGCCACCACCCATCGCGGCGAGAATCCGGTCGGCCATGGATTTCTTGCGCCGTTCATTCACGGCAATCGTTTCCTCGATCAGCGTCATGGGCGCATGGGCGTCCTGTGCCGTCTTCACCAGCGCAAGCGTATCCTTCGGGAAACACGAGCCGCCATAGCCAGGGCCCGCATGAAGGAACTTCGCCGCGATCCGCTTGTCGAGACCGATGCCGCGCGCCACCTGCTGCACGTTGGCGCCAACCTTTTCACAGAGGTCCGCGATCTGATTGATGAAGGTCACCTTCATCGCCAGAAAGGCATTGGCGGCGTATTTGGTCAGCTCTGATGTGCGGCGGTCCGTGAAGACGATCGGCGTCTCGTTCAGGAACAGCGGCCGGTAGATTTCGCGCATCACCTCGCGGGCGCGTGGATCATCCGTGCCGACCACGACGCGGTCTGGCCGCTTGAAATCATCAATCGCCGCCCCTTCGCGTAGAAACTCAGGATTTGAGACGACGGCGAAATCGCCATCCGGCCTGACCCGTCGCACGATGGCTTCGATCTCGTCACCAGTGCCAACCGGCACCGTGGACTTGGCAACAATCACCGTGAACTTGCCGATCTGCCGGGCGATCTCCTCTGCAGCTGCATAGACGTAAGACAGATCTGCATGGCCATCGCCGCGGCGTGAAGGCGTGCCGACAGCAATGAATACCGCGTCGGCTGTCTTGAGGGCGTTTTGACCATCGGTTTCAAAGAACAGGCGGCCCTGTCGCACATTGGTGGCGATGAGTGCATCAAGCCCCGGCTCAAAGATCGGAACCTGGCCAGCCTTGAGCGCGGCGATCTTGTCATGATCCTTGTCGATGCAAGTGACCGTATGGCCAAAATCGGCAAAGCAGACCCCGGAGACGAGCCCAACATAACCTGTGCCAACCATCGCGATGCGCATGGGTGCTTATAGCCTGTGCAAGTGCCGATGCGATAGGTTGCGAAAAGTCATTCAACCGTCACAGATTTGGCGAGATTGCGCGGCTGATCGACATCGGTGCCCTTGGCGAGCGCTGTGTAGTAAGCCAACAGCTGAATGGGCACGGCCGTGAGCATGGGCGAGAAGAGCGGCTCGCAGTCTGGGATCTCGATACGCATCCACACCTTGTCGCCAGCCAGTTCATGGCCCTTGCGGTCGGAGATGAGGACCACCTTGCCGCCGCGCGCCATGGCTTCCTGCATGTTGGAGATCGTCTTCTCATACAGGCTGTCATGGGGGGCGATCACGATGACGGGCACGTTTTCGTCGATCAGCGCGATGGGGCCATGCTTGAGTTCCCCGGCTGCATAACCTTCGGCGTGGATATAACTGATTTCTTTCAGCTTCAGCGCGCCTTCCATAGCCACCGGATAGGAGACACCGCGCCCGATGAAAAGCATGTCGCGTGCTTTGGAAATTTCCTGAGCAATGGCAGCAATGGCCGCTTCCTGCTTCAGCGTCTCGCTGACCAGGCGGGGGATTTCCAGAAGTCGGCGGGTCAGGCGCGCTTCTTCTTCCTGAGCAATCAAGCCGCGCGTTCTTGCGGCATCAATGGCAAGAGTGGCCAGAACGCCGAGCTGACACATAAAGGCCTTGGTCGAAGCAACACCGATCTCTGGCCCGGCATGAGTCGGGAACACCGCCTGACTTTCACGCGCGATCGAGCTCTCCGTGACATTGACCACCGAGGCCGCAAACTGCCCGGCCTCGCGGGCATGTTTGAGTGCGGCCAGCGTGTCGGCGGTTTCACCCGACTGCGACACACACAGCGTCATACCGCCGGGAATCATGACGGCGTTGCGATAGCGGAACTCGGAGGCGATGTCGGCGCCAGTCGGCAGGCGGGCCAGCTGTTCGAACCAGTATTGCGCAACCTGCGTCGAAAGAGATGCGGTGCCGCAGGCCACCATAGTCAGCCGGCTGATATTTGCCCAGTCGATCCTGGCGCCGGGCAAAGCCACGGACTCAGCGACCGCATTCACATAGGCGTGCAGCGTGTGGCCCAGCACTTCAGGCTGTTCATAGATTTCCTTCGCCATGAAGTGGCGGTGATTGCCCTTATCGACCAGAGCTGCACCGGCTTGTGTGACTGTAACGGCACGTCCCACTGCTTGATCGGCTGAATTGAAAATCTGCGCGCCCGCTCTGCGCACGACGGCCAGATCGCCTTCTTCAAGATAGATGACTTTGTTCGTGAAGGGGGCCAGCGCAAAGGCATCAGAGCCAAGAAACATCTCGCCATCGCCAAGGCCCACGGCCAGCGGACTGCCTTTGCGGGTGCCGATCAGGAGATCTTCCTCGCCCTTGAACATGAGGACAAGCGCAAAGGCCCCTTCGAAGCGTTTGACGGCGGCCATGGCGGCGGCGATGGGCGCCATGCCCTGTTGCAGATAGTCGGTGACGAGATGCACCGTTACTTCCGTATCGGTTTCGGTGGCGAAGACGTGCCCCTTGGCCGTCAGTTCCTCGCGCAGCGCGCGGAAATTTTCG
The DNA here is from genome assembly GCA_964390465.1 of uncultured Flavobacteriaceae bacterium. Classification (GTDB taxonomy): domain Bacteria; phylum Pseudomonadota; class Alphaproteobacteria; order Micropepsales; family Micropepsaceae; genus JADZAI01. The sequence goes on from CAYMIJ010000004.1 coordinate 61,177, forward strand.
ATGATGCCGTTATGCACAACAGCAACGCGGTCGGTCGCGTGGGGATGGGCATTGTTTTCGGTTGGTGCGCCATGGGTTGCCCAGCGCGTGTGGCCAATACCGATCACCCCGGGCAGCGGATTTTTCGCCATGACAGTGCTGAGATTGCGCAGCTTGCCCGGTGCGCGGCGGCGGTCGATGGCGCCATCGTGCAGGGTCGCAACGCCAGCGGAATCGTAACCGCGATATTCAAGTCGCCGCAGCGCCTCGACGATCAGGGGGGCGGTGTCTTCCTTGCCGATAATGCCAACAATGCCGCACATATGTTCAGCCCTTTTTTTCTTTGCGTGCGCGCATGGCTGCACGGAACTTTGCCGCCCAGCCGGGCTTTTCAACCTGCGTGCTGCGTTCAAGCGCCAGCGCGTCGGCAGCAACGTCCTTCGTAATGACAGAACCTGCGCCTGTATTGGCATTCGCACCGATCTTCACTGGCGCAACCAGCGAGGTGTTTGTGCCAATGAACGCGCCATCACCGATTTCGGTGCGATACTTCAGGAAGCCATCATAGTTGCAGGTGATCGTGCCTGCGCCGATATTGGCACCGGCGCCCACGCTTGCATCACCAAGATAGGCCAGATGATTGGCTTTCGCGCCTTTGCCCATGCTGGTGGCCTTGGTTTCGACGAAGTTGCCGATATGCACGTCCTCGCCGATTTCACTCCCCGGACGCAGGCGCGCAAACGGGCCGATGATGGCGCCCTTCGCGATGGTCACACCTTCCAGATGGCAGAAGGGTTTGATGGTCACCCCGGCGTCGATCTTCACGCCCGGCCCGAACACCACATTCTGACCCACTGATGAAGCCGCGCCAATTTCAGTATCGTCACTGAAATAGACTGTTTCGGGGTCGGCCAGCATGACACCGTTTGCCATGTGATGTGCGCGGGCGCGTTTTTGAAACACCGCCTCGACAATGGCGCGCTCGGCCTGACTGTTGATACCCATCACGTCTTCGAACGGCGCATCAAGTGCGGCAGCTTTCAGGCCCCGGCGGTTCGCGCCTTCCACGATATCGGTCAGATAGTATTCTTTCTGCTCGTTGTCGTTTTTCAGTTCGCCGAGCAGCTCGCGCAGCAAAGCGGCATCCACAACGAAGCCGCCCGCATTGCACAGGCGCACCTTGCGTTCTTCCTCGCTTGCATCGTCATGTTCAACAACACGCACCAGCCAGCCCTTCGCATCAAGAATGAGACGCCCGTATTTCAGCGTGTCGGGCGGGGTGAACCCCATCAGCGCGACGGCAGCGCCTTCCCGTTTCCTGGCGATCAGGGCATGCAGGGTGGCTGGCGTCAGCAAAGGTGTGTCGCCATAAAGGATGAGAACATCGCCGGAAAAACCATCCAGCGCGGGCAGCGCGCATTGTGCGGCGTGGCCCGTGCCGTGGGGCGGGTTCTGTAACGCGGTGAGCGCGCCCAGACTTTTCACATAGTCATCGACCTGTTCCTGACCGGCACCCGTAACAACCACGATGCGTTCAGGTGCCAGTGCCTGAACAGCCTTGATGATCGCGCCCACAATGGGCCGCCCCCCGATGGGGTGGAGCACTTTGGGCAAAGAGGATTTCATACGCTTGCCCTGGCCTGCGGCCAAAATCACGACAGCGATGGAGGGTCGAGCGGTCAAGGGCGTCATTCCGGTTGGACAGCCCCATAACCCAAGCTTCAAAAAAAACAAAACTGACGATTTGTTTCGGAATGTGTTGAACCCGAGACGGTGATGAAAATCTTGATATTCAATGGGTTGGTGTCAAGATTGGTGCCTCGGCCAGTATGGACCGGGCAAAGGAATGGATGACCAGCTTTGCTAACAGAATGATACGGTCGGCGCGCATGCGCGGGCTGTTTTTCAAGATCGCGCGCTTTGCACCGTCTTTGGCCGCGTGGATGGCCCGGCAGATGGGGCAGCGTGCCATTGCCGATCAGCTGTCAGGGGTTGAGCCCAGGCGCCTCAAGCCTGCTTCTGAAGCTGAAGCCGCATGGCGGCATCTGCTGAAATGACACGGCAGCCTGATGCATATCTGGCTTGACGGTCAGTGCCTGCAGACGGCCAGCCGCGCCCGCGGCATAGGCCGGTTCGTGCATGGGATGATCGCTGCGCTCGCGGCCATGCCGGACATCAGACTGACCGTGTCCTGCAACGCGCAGTTGCCTGAAGATCATCTCTCCTTGCCGAAAGGGGTGACGTGTCGTCGGTGGCAGGGCGCGACCGTCGCAGGCGAGCTGTTCTCCGGTGATGACGCGCGGCGGCGCTTGAGCGAACTGGCATTGGCGCATCATGTCGCCTGCATCAATCCTGATGTGGCCATCTCAACCAGTCTGATGGAAGGCATGCAGGATGGTGCCGTGCCCTTTCGAAAGATTGAGGGTTTTGCGATTCCGTCTGTGGTCGTTTTCCACGACGCCATTCCGCATCGGTTTCCCCAGTTTTATCTGACGACACATGCGGAGCGCACGGCCTATCAGCATCGCTTGGCGCGCTATGCCGACTTCGATGCGGCGCTGTGCCTTTCAGATTTCACGGCCAGCGAAATCCGGGCACTGTTTCCGGCTGTTCCAGCGCATGTGGTGTCAGCCGGGTTCGATACAGCCATCTTCAACATGCAAGCGCGACAGCTTCCTCGCCCTGCCACTGTGGCAGCCCATGCGCGCTATATTCTCTGCGCAGGCGGCTTTGACGCGCACAAGAACGTGGCCATTCTGCCTGCTGCGTGGGCAGCTTTGCCGGAAGCCATACGCGATCAGGCCGTACTGGTTCTTGCGGGGGCTGCATCAGCACGCACAAAGTCAGCGCTGCAGCGTGCATGGCGTGCGGCAGGTCTGGTGCCATCACGCCTCATCTTTACCGGCCATGTCAGCGATGCAGAACTGGCGCAGCTTTACTTGCATGCCGCGCTGATGGTGCAGCCATCGCGCATGGAAGGTTTCGGCTTCACAGTGCTGGAGGCGATGGCTTGCGGCGCGCCACTCGCGGTTGCACGAGCGGGCGCATTACCAGAGCTGGTCGGACGTGATGAGTTGATGTTTGACCCTGCGCAGGCCGATCAGCTTGCAGATATGATCACGCGCGCGCTGACAGATGAAGGCTGGCGGGCAGATGCGTCAGTCTATGTTCTGGAACGCTCACGGCTGTTCAACTGGGCCGATACAGGCGCACATATGGTTGCCGCGTTCAAAAGCGTGCCGCGCACTGGCGGTGGCTATGCGACGATAGAGGTTGCCCGCGCCTGGGCTGCGCCTTTGGCCCGCGCAATCTCATTACGCTCAGATGTGATTATAGAGACGATGGCTGTAGCGGAGGGCTCACCCGGCCAGCCATAGAAGGTTGACGCTGGGTTCGCTTGCCCGTCGCGCTGGACGGGCAAGGGTCTTCAGATTAAGCCCTCTGTGAGACTTCATGGGATGAGCGCCATGCCGCAAGCTGTCACACAGACATTTGACTACATCATCATCGGCGCAGGCTCGGCAGGCTGCGTGCTGGCCAATCGCCTGTCGGCAGACCCGGCGGTGAAGGTGCTGCTGCTGGAAGCCGGGCCGAAGGACAAGTCCACCCTCATTCACATGCCGGCGGGCGTGGGCGCGCTGCTGTCGAAGCGCACCAAGTTCAACTGGTACTACGAGACCGAAGGCCAGCCGCACATGGCGGGGCGGCGCATGTACTGGCCACGTGGCAAAGTTCTGGGCGGATCATCCTCGATGAACGGCATGATCTATATCCGTGGCCATGCGCGTGATTATGACATGTGGCGGCAGCTTGGCATGGAAGGCTGGGGCTTTGCGGATGTGCTGCCCTATTTCCGCCGCTCGGAAGCCAATGAAAATGGCGGCGATGCGTTTCACGGCGGCGAGGGGCCGTTGCGGATTTCCAATGCCAAGTCGAACCACCCGATCTTCCGTACACTGATCGAGGCGGGTCGTGAGGCGGGCCATGCCACGACGCGCGACTTCAACGGCTTCCAGCAGGAGGGCGTTGGCCCCTATCAGCTGACCATTCACAATGGTCAGCGCTGGAGCGCTGCGCGCGGATATCTGACCCCCGTGCTGTCGCGCCCGAACCTGACCGTTGAGGTCGAGGCGTTGACGACGCGGATCATCATTGAAGGCGGACGCGCAACGGGCGTTGAATATGTCCAGGGCAAGAAGCGTGAAGCGAAAACGGCGCTGGCAGGCCGCGAAGTGATCCTGTCGGGCGGTGCCGTCAACTCGCCACAGACCCTGCTGCTGTCTGGCATCGGCCCGGCGGATTATCTGAAGAAATTTGGCATTGACGTGAAGTCCGATCTGCCCGGCGTGGGGCAGAATCTGCAGGATCACCTCGACGTCATCATCCAGTATGAATCGACCAAGCCGATCACGCTGTATTCGCAGGTTGCCAGCCCGTGGAACCAGATCAAGACCGGCATCAAATACATGATGTCGCATGCCGGTGCAGGCGCGCAGAATGGCCTGGAAAGTGGTGGCTTTCTGAAGAGCCGCCCGGAACTCGAAGTTCCTGATCTTCAGCTGCATTTTGTCAATGCACTCATGACGGATCATGGGCGTAAGAAGGCCGATCGTCACGGCTTCTCGCTGCATGTCTGCCAGTTGCGCCCGGCCAGCAAGGGCTTCATCGCGCTGAAGAACACGGACCCGTTCATGCCGCCGTTGATCCAGCCCAATTATCTCGCGGTCGAAAGTGACCGTGAGGCGCTGCGTCAGGGTGTGAAGATTGCACGCCGGATATTTGCCCAGCCATCATTCGATTTCTGCCGTGGACCGGAATGTGCGCCGGGCGCGCATATCCAGTCCGACGCTGAGATCGACGCCTGGATCAGCCGGTCGGCGGAAACGATCTATCACCCGGTTGGCACCGCCAAGATGGGCAATGACGCGATGGCGGTTGTTGATGGTCAGCTGCGTGTGCGCGGCATTGAAGGACTGCGTGTGGTGGACGCCTCTGTCATGCCGACGCTGGTGGGCGGTAATACCAATGCCCCCACGATCATGATCGCTGAGAAGGCTTCTGACATGATCCTGGGTAAAGCCCCGCTGGCGCCAGAACATGTCAAGGTCGCCGAAGATGCTGAGGCGAGCGCGGCTGCGGCCTGAACGAGGAGTGCCCTGATGGTTCGTCTCAATAAAATGATTGTCGTGTCGGCGCTGGCGCTGACAGGTGCAGCGTTTAGTGCAGAACCTGCCTCACGCGATGCAGAGGCGTATGCTGTCCAGCCCGGTCTGGACTTCGGTGCCTGGTGTCTTGACGTGGCGCATCACGACGCTGACCGCTGTTCCGAAGATCGGCCTGACGATAAGGCCGCTTACGAGAGCTATCGCAGCAGCACAAAGTCGTTCGAGCAGGAAATCCTCGACCGCAAGGCGGCGCGGGCGGCAAGTGCTGAACGCATCAGGCGCATGGGCGATGTCACGCCCGGCAACGGACCGCAATAGGCTGCAAGCCTAGCCGGCGATCTGAGTCTGGCTGAGCCCCGGCTTTGCGGCACCGTTCTCGGCGCGCGCACCATCAACAACACGCAGGAAGGACACCTTCGTTTCGCGAGCGCCTGCCAGTGCCGGAGGTTCGACAGGCTCAGCTGTGGCGGCACCGTCGAGCGGGTTGATCGCCACTTCCAGATTCTGCGAAACAAGAATGGCGCCATCGCGCAGCGCACGGTCATCGGCGGTGAGCATCGCGCCCAGGATGCGCACGACGCGCCCGTTGGGATCTGCCAGCGGCATCAGCAGGATGTCATAGTTGACCGGTGCGCCGTCGAGTGTCGCCGCAGAACCCGAAAGAACGACCGGCTGCACACCCTGAAGGCAGCGCGCCAGAGCGGTGATCACATAGCTATGCTGGCTGGCGGGCCACAGCCGCACGAAGTCATGGTCGCGCAGCTCACGGCCATAGCGGGCGCATAGGCGCGTACCCGCCATGCGGAAGGCATAGACGGCCTTGTCCAGCCGCTCGACGAGGAACATGTCAGGCAGAAAGGGTTTCAGCGCGCGCGGAGAGATCGCGGCCTGGCTGGGCGCGCCCGCTTCTGGCGTAACTGCCTGCCAGTAGGCGAGAATCTTGCGGATGGCCATGTTACTCATCTGATGACTCCCCGACACCCGCAGGTGCGGCCTTAGACGAATGTTGTTCTGGTGCCTATCCAGCAGTTTGCGTGCCACTTGGGAGGGGCAGCGAAGACTTCGAGAAAACCCTGGAAATCAGCCATATTCATGGAGCGCCCTCCTGCGGCATGGCTCAGACATTGGTATTAACCTTTAAGAAAGGTTTCAATTCACACCCCGTTTAGAATCGTTAACGTCTCAATCCGGCACAGAGGGGAGTCGGATATGAAACGGCGAATCACACGGTTAGCGGCGGCATTCATGCTAGCCTCAATTACCGGCGTGGCAGGTGCCGACGGCATGGGCGGCTTCGATCAGCCCTACAGCAATGCTGGCAACACTTTCGGGCATGGCGCGTGGGGCAATGGCAGTGGCACAGCCCTGCCTGTGCCTTCGAGCGGATCGAATAATGGTCCCTCATTTGAAACCCCGTACCAGTCTGGGGTGGGGCTTTTCGGGACCGGGTTCTGGGCGGCAGAATATCAGGCACGCGTCGCAAGCCTGCCGACGGCACCCAAACCTGCACCTGCTGCCAGCGCATCCGATGACATGTCTGCTTCTACAGCAGAAAAACTTGAAGCTATGGCGCTTGGCGGTGCCGATGGGGCCGGATGCAAGGACGGAACCTGTCAGCCCAAGCCTCCGTGCGAGGGGCCAAAGTGTGGCGGCCACGACGGCGGGTGTGGGCATGGCGGGAGCTGCGGTGGCAAGCCGCCTTGTCCACCCGGCCCCCCGGGACCGCCTGAGCCTCCGGGACCGCCCGGTCCTCCTGGCCCTCCCGGACCGCCCGGACCTCCGGGGCCGCCTGGCAATGATGGCCCCCCCGGACCTCCTGGTCCGCCGGGACCTCCGGGTCCACCTGGACCGCCCGGATCTGATCAGCCGCCGTCAATCGTCTACCGTTACCTGCCTTATCCCGTCCCGTCTGAGCCGGTTCGTGTGCGCAGTCGCTCATCTGTCATCGTGGTTGAGCGCTCGCGCGTTTCGGATCTGGGACGGATCGAAGTCGTTGCACGACCGGCCGTGCGCGCTGAAACACCCCAGCCGCGTCTTGCGATTGGTGGTGTGTGTCTCGATGGCAAAGGCAATGAGCACGATGTGCTGAACACAAGCGGTCAGGGCACGAACGAAGTCATGCGCTGTCGCGACAGATTGCACATCCTGCGCGCCTATTACCGAACAGGATCCATGTCGATACCGGGCGAGGTTCGTGTTTCAGACGGTCGTTCTTATGTCGACTGCGAGCAGGGGCAGTCACTTGTTGAACGCGGTGGCCGGTTTGCCTGCGTGTGGCGGCGTGATGTGCGTGCCGTTGCAAGTGCGGCGCGCGAGCGCAGCTCGTCTGATGTGCCATCGGAGCAACCAGTCCATCAGCGCCGGCAAGAGATCGCAATCACGGGTCTGGAACTCACCGGGGGCGTTGGCAACGTCCGCTGAATATGGCGTTCAGCCATGGTTCAGCGCCCATGCCGTAAGAACAGCCCGTCATCATCTTGGTGACGGGCTTTTTTGCGGAGTGGACGCCATGACCCTGTCCAGCATCTTCACCAGACAATCTTTCACCGTTGCCGCAGTCATTCTTGCGGTTGCCTCGCTGACAGGCATGAGCGAGGCACGATCACGCACTGGATCATGCGGCAATGATAAGGCTGTGGGTGCGATTGCTGGCGCCGTGCTGGGTGGCGTGGTTGGTGGCCAGTTTGGCGGTGGTAGCGATGACCGTGCATTGGCCGCAATCGCTGGAGCACTGATTGGCGGCACGGCTGGCGCTTCGATTGCGTCGGAAAATTGTGACGCCAAGCCTCACTACGGCGCATATGACAGCCGCAATAATGCCTATGACAGCTATGCAGGCGACAATGCCTACAGCTCACCTGCTTACGAATATGGCCCTCGCTATGCGGCTCAGCCAGAGCCTTATTACGATGTTTATTATGATCAGGGGCGCAGCTTCTCGCGCGGTGCCTATTACGATGCGTTTGAGCACGGCGAGTCCTACCAGCGTGCGCAGTGGCACGATGAGCGCGGTTATGCGGGCTATGTGACGCCGTCGGACTATTATCGCGACGAGCGCGGCCGCACCTGCCGGACCTATCAGCAGGAGATCTACGTCGACGGCCAGTGGGTGATGGCAGAAGGCACCGCCTGCCGCAGCCGAAACGGCGCGTGGAAAATCATCGACTGATACGCTTGAGAACAGCGGGGCGTACCTCCCTTCGCCCTGTCATACTGCCCCGGCCGCATCCCCATGCCGCCGGGGCTTTTTTATGCTGGAAGCCTCAACGGCCTTTCCATTTCGGTGGACGCTTCTGGGCGAAGGCCAGCGGACCTTCGATCAGGTCTTCTGACTTGAACATGGCCTTTATGGCTTCATACGACCTTTGGTTCTTCAGGGCGGCCTCAACCGACTCTTCGGTCAGACCGCGATGAACGGCTTCTTTCGAGGCACGGATCGACATCGGCGAGCACTCGCAGATCGTGGCCGCCCATTTGCGCGCCGCTGCCATCAGATCAGATGTGGCAACGACCTCGTTCACGAAACCAAGCTCTTTGCCCTCGGCAGCACTGACTCTGCGCCCGGTCAGAATCATGCCCATGGCGCGCTTTAACCCGATCTCACGCGGCAGCCGGTGCAGTCCGCTCGCCAGCGCCGCCAGCCCGACTCGCGGTTCGGGCAGGGCGAAGATCGCGTTTTCTGCGGCGATGATGAGGTCACATGACAAGGCGATCTCGAAGCCGCCACCCATTGCAACGCCGTTGACAGCGGCAATCACCGGTTTGTTCAGGTCGAAGCGCGAGGTGAGACCCGCAAAGCCGGAAGGCGGTACGGTGATCGGCTTGCCGCTCGCCTGATACACCAGATCGTTGCCGGCGCTAAAGGCGCGCTCTCCAGCGCCTGTGATTATGGCGACCCAAAGGGTCGGGTCGGTGGCGAACTCGTCGAACGCAGATGCCAGCTCCTCATTGGCTGGCGGATGGAGTGCATTCATCTGCGCTGGTCGGTTGATGGTGACGACCAGAATGTTGCCTTCACGCTCAGTGGTGCAGAACTCACGCGCTGTCATGCAATGGTTTCCATTCGTTAATGCTTATCTGGCATTACCCTGAAGGCGGCGGCGGTCGTTGGCAAGATGCAAGTCCACTAACTGTTGTCCCGGGCTTGGGCGGGTTGACCATGACACCCTTTGGTGATTCAGCAGGCGGTACGCGGTTTTCCCTGAATATTGGGGGGCAGATCTATGGCCCCTATACGCATGAGCAGATGCGTACCTATGTCAAAGAGGGCAGGGTGACAGCCGAGACGCAGGTGTCGCGCAATAATGGCCCCTGGCTTGTGGCGCGCGATGAACCGATGTGTGCGGCGATGCTGTCTCCACGTCCCGGCGCATCTGACGCGAAAGCACCGGAAGGCAAGGAAGAGCCAGCGCCTGACGCTCCATTGTCGCCGCGCGAAGCCTTCCTGAAAGAGATGAAGGGTATTCGACTGAAATCGCCCGTTGTGGCGGAGCGCTCACCCGCTAGTGACGATTCTAAAACTGATTCAACAGGCAAGGATGGCCAGTCATCGCGCGAAACGCATGACGATCCCATATCGAGCGCGAATATGCTGATTGCCTTTAACGTAAAGTCTCGCGGTCACAACTATCTCGAAGCGTCCATCATGAATCTCGGTGAGGCGATACGGATCAATTCGGGTCTATGGGCGGTGCACACCACACATTCCGTCAACGCTATACGAGGCACGCTGCTGCCGCAGATCGGTTCAACCGACACGCTGATTATCGTTGACGCAAGCCGTGACCGCGTTGTCACAGGGAATTATGGCCCCGAGATTGAAACGTCGCTGCGGCAGGTCTGGCGCAAACGCTGAAGGCGCGTTAGCTATGTCCTGACAAATTGTCGGGAGCGGATGATGGACCTCAGCAATAGCAGCGAAGACGAAGCATTCCGCAATGAAGTGCGTTCCTTCATTGCTGCCAATCTGCCCGAGGATATCCGTGCGCAGGTGAAAGCTGGTCTGCGGACCTCCAAGGAAGACGGCATACGCTGGCACCGTATTCTCGCCGAAAAGGGGTGGATCGCGCCCAACTGGCCGAAGGATGCTGGCGGCTGCGCGTGGTCTCCGGCGCAGACCTATATTTTTGAAGAAGAAATGGCGATGGCCGGTTGCCCGCCACTTTCGCCATTCCCCATCAAAATGGTTGGCCCGGTCATCATCCATTTCGGTACACCTGAGCAGAAGGCCAAATGGCTGCCGCCCACGCGCAATGGCGACATGGTGTGGTGTCAGGGTTATTCTGAACCAGGTGCTGGTTCAGATCTCGCCAACCTGCAGACGCGCGCCGTGCGCGATGGCGATGACTATGTCGTCAATGGCGGCAAGATCTGGACTTCATACGGGCATCAGGCCGACTGGATGTTCGCCCTGGTGCGGACCTCAAGCGATGGAAAGACACAGGAAGGTATTTCCGTTCTGTTGATCGATATGCATTCGCCGGGCGTCAGCCATCGGCCGATCATCACCATTGATGGCTCGCATATTCTCAACGAAATCCGCTTCGATAATGTGCGTGTACCGGTGTTCAACCGTATCGGTGAGGAAAACAAAGGCTGGACCTATGCCAAGTTCCTGCTGGGCAATGAACGAGCCCTGATTGCCCAGATCGCCCAATCGACGCAGATCGCAGGCCGCATCAAGGATATCGCGCGGGCCGAGATGGATGGTTCTGGTAGCCGGCTGATCGACGATCCTGATTTCCGGGCGAAGCTCGCAGCCGTCGAGATCGAGCTTGAGGCCCTGCGCATTACCAATGAGCGCGTGCTTTACGAAGCGCGCACCGGCACGGCAGGCAACGGCGGTGCCATCCTGAAATCGAAGGGCACCTATATTTCACAGGCGCTCAGCGAAATCATCATGGAGGCCGTGCATCATTACAGCACCCCCTGGGTGATGGAAGCGCTCTATCCGGGCTGGAACCTGCCATCCATCGGGCCTGAATATGCACGCATTGCCACGCCGCTTTATATGCGTCAGCGCGCCAACACGATTGAAGGTGGCACCGAGGAAATCCAGAAGAACGTCATCGCCAAGCAGGTGCTCGCGCTTTGATGCCTTTGGTATGAAGCTCACCTGACGATGGTGAGCTTCATCTTGCCGCGCATGAAGAAGGGAATGCCGAATAGTCCGGCGAGATAACCACCGATATGGGCCATGGTGGCAAGGCCGCTGACCGCGCCGCCGCCGATCCTGTCCCACAGGAAGAAGGCGAGGTTGATGCCGATCCAGAAGATCGTGAGCGACATCACTTCGCGCTGTCTCAGCGGGGCGAGGATTTCGCCGCGTGACAGTTGGCGCATGCGGATACGCATGGCGGCGGCCAGCATACCGCCAATGCCGCCCGATGCACCCAACGCCACGACGGGCTGGCCCCAATAGGCGGCCAGATGAAACAACCCGCCCGCAATTACACAGACCAGAAAAAGCGCGACCGTTCGTGTGGGCCCGGCATTGCGGTAGACGGGCCCTGTCGCCGCGAGCAGCAGCGCACTGTTGAGAAGGACGTGGAACCAGTTTGCATGGATAAAGCCGTGCGTCGCCAATTCCGCAACACCAAGCGGAAAGTTCTGGAACTCCGGGTTGGTGAAGCGTGCCGGTGCCAGCGGCAGGAAGGCATAGGCAAGGCCTTTCCATTCCTGCGGCCCGAGTTCGAGCAAGGCATGGATCACAACAAAGAGCCCGGCAAAGGCCGGAACGAATACCGGCACCAGAAACAGCGGTTCCGACGTGGTGTTAAAAGGGGCAGGGGGCCGCGTCATGTGCCGGTCCGAGCCAATGCCGCTGCCACCAGGGGCAGGCGGTCGTTTCCGAAATACATGTCATCTCCAACGAACATGGTGGGAGAACCAAATCCACCGCGTGCGATCAACTCGTCGGTCGCGGCGCGCAGCCGCGCTTTCACATCGGGCGCTTCGCGCGCTGCGTCGAAGTTTGCAGAATCCAGACCAACCTGTGCCGCACATTCGCGCAGCACATCAGGGTTGGAAATGTCCCGGTCATCGCGCCAATAGGCTTCAAAGACAGCTTTGGCATAAGGCACAAGCCTTCCCTGATCGAGCGCCACATAGGCACCGCGCATGGCGGCAACGGCGTTCACCGGGAACACGGATGGCGGCCAGGTGATTGTCACGCCGGCCAGCCGCGCCCAGTCCTGCATGTCCTTGGCATAATGCTTCTGCTGTCGGGGTTCCGGGTTGGCACGCTTTTCATAGACGCCTTTGTTCACAGCATTGAACACGCCGCCGACCAGGATGGGCCGCCATATGATCTCAGCTTCTGCCTGGCGCGCCACCTCGTGGATACGGCTGAAGGCGAGATAGGTCCATGGGCTGGAACAATCGAAGAAGAACTCCAGTGTCTTCGCCATTCAGCTGATCGCCTTCAATTCCTGTGCGTAACGCTGCCAGTTTTCCACATAATGAGCCGCTGACGCCTTCAGCACGGCCGCCATTGGCTCATCTATCGTACGGATGACTCTGCCGGGTGCCCCAAGAACCATGGAATTATCAGGGATCTCCTTGCCCTCGCCGATAAAGGTATTGGCGCCGATGAGACAGTTTTTCCCGATCCGCGTGCGGTTGAGAATGATGGACCCGATGCCCACCAGCGTGCCCTCGCCAATGGTGCAGCCGTGCAGCATCACGAGATGGCCAATGGTCACGTCTTTGCCGATCGTCAGCGGTGCGCCCGGATCCGTGTGCAGCACGGACCCATCCTGAACATTGGCGTTTTCTCCAATGGTGATGAGTTCGTTATCACCGCGTATGGTCGCGCCAAACCAGACGCTGGCATTTTTCATCAGCCGGACATTGCCCATGACCATGGCATTGGGCGCAATCCAGTATGCACCTTCATCAGGAAGCTGCGGCCGCACGCTGCCCAGCGCATAAACAGTCATGTCATCCTCACCTGCTGGCGACATCATGCGGTTTCGGATAAGGCATGCAAGCGGGGATTGACCCGCCGCCGGGGAGCGCCGTGATTGAAGCATTGGGTCTTGTCGCAGCCTTGCTGACGACGGCATCGTTCGTCCCGCAAGTTCTGCAGACCGTACGGACACGCTCTGCGAACGATATTTCCACAGCCTGGCTCCTTCTTTTTGCCACAGGGATTGTGCTGTGGTTCATCTATGGCATGGCCATATGGTCATGGCCGGTCATCATCGCTAATGGCTTGACCTTCGTGCTTCTCCTGGTGATCTGCTGGATCAAGTTTGGTCTGCCTTCTGCCAATGGAAAGGGAAACTGATGCGCACTGTCCTCTTTGCCCTCACAGCCGTTTGGAGTGTGGGTCTGGCTTTCGCAGAATCAGCGCCGACAACTGCGCCGACCGCGCCTGTAGTGGCAGCGGCCCCGACAGGTGCGCAGCCAACACTTGAGGACGGTGCGCTGGACGGTATCCGTGCCTGCCAGTCGATCAGTAGCGGGCGCACCGCGGCAGATGTCGCCCTGACGTTCGGTTTTACAGTGACCGGCGATATCATCAGCCGCGACACGGACCGGGGCAAAGTGGAAATCCTGCCGCCCGCAGGTGAGCGCCACTCGTGCCGGGTGCAGATCTATGCATTGACCTTGGATCCGGCCACATTTCTGGATGCCGTCAAAGAGTTTCTGACCACCCCGCCGCAGTCCTATGCGCCCCTGCAAAGCCGAATCCCCGAGCGGCTGGGCCAATACGCAGCCCGCGTGTCGATCTGGGCCCAGAGCGGCGGTTCGGACGGCCTTGCCATGGTGACGCTCTATGAGGTGCTGGCGAACGAGTATTATCTCGGCCCCAAGGTCATTATCGATTTCCTAATTCAGAAGTGATTTCTGCATGATTTGACCGGTGCAATGCCGCGCTGGTGCATGTCAGGTGGAGCAGGGTAACATGACAGCTATCCGCAAGGCGGTTTTCCCCGTCGCCGGGCTCGGCACTCGGATTCTTCCGGCAACGAAGACTGTTGCCAAAGAGCTTATGCCCATCGTCGACAAGCCTCTGCTGCAATACGGCGTCGATGAGGCGCGGGCCGCAGGGATCGACACGTTCATCTTTGTGACGGGCCGCGGCAAGGATGCCATCGAGGATTATTTCGACGTTTCCTACGAGTTGGAGGATACGCTTACCCGCCGTGGCAAGAAGGCTGAGCAGGCTGCGCTTGACGCGATCCGTCCTGCCGCGGGAGAGGCCATTTTCGTGCGCCAGCAAAGGCCGCTCGGCCTCGGTCACGCAGTCTGGTGCGCGCGCCATATTGTCGGCGATGAGCCTTTTGCCGTTGTTTTGCCGGATGAGCTGATTCACGGCAAACCTGCGGCCGTAGAGGAACTTGTCACTGCTTATGGCAAGGTGGGCGGCAATCTTGTTTCGGTGCTGAATATTCCGCGCGAGGAGACAGGCTCGTATGGTGTGATCGCACCCGGCGCTTCGGACAATGGCATGACTGAAGTGAAGGGTCTGGTCGAAAAGCCAAAACCGTCAGAGGCCCCTTCCACACTGATGCTGGTCGGGCGGTATGTGCTTCAGCCGCAGATTTTCAGGAAACTGGAGGATCTGGCCCCTGGTGCGGGTGGTGAAATCCAGCTGACCGACGGGATGGCCCAACTCATCGGCGAACAGCCGTTTCATGCCGTGGAGATATCGGGTCGGCGCTATGATTGCGGTAGCAAGGCCGGTTTCCTTGCTGCAAACATGGCACTGGCGCTGGAGCGTTCCGATATTGCACCGGCCTTCAAAGCCTTGCTGGGGCGGGATGGGATCGAGGTGCGGTAGTCGGGGCGCGTGTATTGCTTCCTGAACAGATGCGGCGCCAGAAGGAGGGATGGTCGTGGGCGACGAGAAACAGCCACATGAAGCTGGCGGATCATCACGTGACCGGCCTGCCATTGGTACTGCGCTTGATCCGCGCCGGAACCGACGTGTCGCCATAGCACTGCCTGCCCGTTACATGCTGGCTGATGGTACCGAGCACACCGGACAGTTGTTCGACATGTCACCAGGAGGCATGCTGATCAATGGTGCGGACCGCCCGACCATCGGCACTAAGGTCATCTGCTACATCGACGATATCGGCCGCGTTGAGGGCAGTGTTTCCCGCCTTACCAACCACGGATTTGCCATAGAGCTGAATGCCACTCAGACACGCCGCGACAAAATCGCCGAGCGTCTGATGCTTCACATGAACCGCGATCGGATTAAAGGCGAAGACGTTCGCATGCACGAGCGCATTGAATTTGATCAGGCGTGTCGTGTGGTGTTTGAGGATGGTTCGGAGGCCGACGCCCGTGTGGTCGACCTTTCGCTCAGCGGTGCAGGCCTGACCATCAATCCGAAGCCACCGATTGGTAGCGACATCACCATCGGGCGCATGAAGGGGACCGTGATCCGCCATATACCCAATGGCGTTGCCGTGCGGTTCTTCTCGCTGCAATCTTCACATAACCTGATCACAGACCGTCTGCGCCGCTGACCGCGCAGATCGCTGAGATCATTGAGACAGCTTCAGGCCACCATTCAGTATGACGGTCTGTGTCCCGTTGTTGGTCTGTTCTGAAGTGACGATCACGGTGTTGTTGTTGCCGGTGACATTCACATTGAGAAGATTACCGACGGCCGTCGCATTCGTGCTGGCACCCGTCGCGCTTCCGCGGCCCACGCCGTAGGTCAGGGCATCCGGGCTTGCTTCCGAATAATGAGCGCCAACCACGCGTCCATCCACAATCACCATGTTTCCATTGGCATCGCGCATGGAACCTGATTGTGCCGGGCGGTTTTCATCGCCTGGGCTGGTTCCATACGGGCGCGCCATCGCATCGGCACCATCACCACCATAGCGGCGCACCACCTGTGCAGATGCCGTTGCAACAAGCACGGAGCAGGCTGAGAGCCCCGCGAACAGAATACGAAGTGTGGGTGTCATGGCATTGCCTCTGGCGTGACGAGGGTGTTTGCAGATGCACAAAAAGGGGGGACAACGTCCCCCCTTCTGGCTGTTCAAACCTTCAGGATCAGAAGCCCTGTGTGATCGAGACGTTGTTGCCGATCGCCGCGGCGTCAACCTTCACCGCGCCGCCGACTGAACCCAGCGAGGCGTCGATGCGGGCCGTGGTCGCGGCATAGGTCACCTGGTTGAAGTTCGATGCGGTCACGGAGGGGCCCGTGCTGACCGATGAGAGGTTGTTACCGATGGCTGTGGCGTTCAGAGCCACATTGCCGCCGACACCACCGAAGGTCGCATCAATCGTCGCAACTGGATCATAGCCGCCGCAGCGCTGGTCGTTGCCGAGGTGCACGTGGCCATCCTTGGTGCGCAGCGAGGCGTTGTTGCAGATTGCGGTCGAGGCGAGGTCCACATTGCCAGCAACGCCGCCAACATTGACATTCATCTGGGCTTCAGTGCGCTCGGCCAGGTTCAGCTGGGGCGAGTTTTCGAACCAGGTCGTGCCCTGCGTGCTGGCGTTGAAGTTGTTGCCAACCGCTGTCGACGTGCCGCGCAGTTCGCAGCAGATGAAATCGGCTTTGAGGTTCACGATCGAGATGACGTCGGCGAGGTTGCGCTGGCTGCGGTTCGCGACCGAGCTGTCATAGGCTGAAGCAACACCAGCAAATGACGCAAGCATCGCGCCGGCAACGAGGATACGGGTCATCTTGCTCATTTGAAACTCCATCAGTTGATCGTTGTGGGCTCGCGCCCTTCGCCAACTATGAGAGCAACCACCGTGCCAGTCGGACGTCTCCATGCCACCTTATCAACGCGCCGCGGAAACGGCGGATCGTAGTGCTTAATGGCACATTGACCTTACTGCGATCAGCCAGTTCACAGGCATTTGGAGCCATGACGAGACTGTGCCAATCGCAATGTTAAGGTAAATCTGTGCGATGTTGGCACGTCGATGATCCGCCACGGGTGACGTTGCGGATGCTTGCATCACGGCCTGCTGCGTGAAACCAATCAGCTTAACCATCACGGCCTGTCGCGACCACATGACTGACGATCTTCTTGAAGAACGATTGCCCGAAATCCCGGCGGGCTATTCGTTGATGAACTGGCATCAGGGCTTTGGCCGCCAGATCGGCCCGCTCTATGAAAAGGACAGCGCGGATGGCACCTATCTGCGGGGATTCCTGGTTTCGGAGCATCACACCAATGGGATGCGTAACTGTCATGGCGGGATGCTGATGGCATTTGCCGATATGGCTTTTGGTCATGCCATCAGTGTGAATGTCCACCGATATTGGGTGACGGTGCGTCTCATCACTGACTTTATATCTTCCGCTCGCATCGGTGAGTTCGTTGAGGGCACCGGTGAAATCGTGGGGGCGGACAATGACCTGTTCACCGTGCGCGGTCGTATCTGGACTGGCGACAGGGTCATCATGACTGGCACGGGTGTCTTTAAAGCATTGGGGACAAGACCCCAGCGGCGAGCCATGGCTGAGCAGGCGGGAACGTCATGAGCGGCAAGATCAATCTCTCTCACGATGAAGGCGGCTCGCGCGGGCCGCTGCGGCCCTATCTGGGCCGTGAACCGGAGGCACCGGCATGGTTCAGCACCGCGATCAGCCATGTGCCTGAATCCATAAAGGTAGACTGTGGCGGTGTGCGACTGAACGTACTGCGCTGGGGGGATCGCTCCAAGCCGGGACTCGTTCTGGTACATGGCAATGGTGCTCACGCCTGGTGGTGGGCCTTCATCGCCCCTTATCTCGCCGAGGATTATCACGTCGCGGCGCTCGACCTTTCGGGCATGGGTGATAGCCAGTGGCGTGACGCCTATGACATGGACATTTACGCGGACGAGCCTATCGCGGTCGCAAAAGCATGCGGCATGTTTGACCATGCCGAGCCGCCTGTGGTGGCCGGGCACAGCTTTGGTGGCTTTGTCACCATGAATTGTGCTGCAAAGCATGGTGCCCGTCTCGCAGGCGTGATGTTGATCGACTCGCCGGTCAATCCACCCGATCGCCCGCATGCCGGACCGCCACATCGCGAATACCGCCCACACCGCGTTTATCCATCGGTTACGGAAGCTCTTGCCCGGTTTCGTCTGGCACCCGAGCAACCATGCGACAACCATTTCATCATGGACTATGTCGCGCGGCGGTCCCTGAAAGAAGTCGAGGGCGGCGTCACATGGAAGTTTGATCCGGGCGTCTGGCACAGCTTCCGTTCCGGTGACGCCGCCACACTGCTGCGTTCCATCGCATGCCGTGTTGCCGTTGTGCGTGGCGAGCATTCAGCGCTCATGCCATCGGCTATCGGCGACTATATGTATGAACTCCTGCACCGTGCGGTGCCCGTGGTCGCCATTCCTGAAGCCCGGCATCATGTGATGCTGGACCAGCCGCTGGCCTTCATCGCCGCGATGCGCGCGCTTCTGGCAGATTGGAACCACTCACACCCAGCCCGGGTGTTCAGATAGCCGTTACTGTTGCGGGGACACTGTACTTATGTGACCTGCAATGATCTCGCCTTCTGAGCCAGCAGGCCGCATGATCGAGAGTGTCATGATGCCCTTGAGCAATTCGTGCTCTTTGCCGTTCTTATCCTGCCCATACATGGTGAAGGGGATGATGACCTCGCCAGATGTGTCACTCGTCTCCAGGACACGCCAGGTGCCCAGCCCTTCGATGCGGAGCCCGGCATGACTGGTCAGCATGGCTCTGAACATGGCAAGCGCCTGTTCCTTGCTGGCAGCGACTTCCTTGCCGTTCTCAGCCCATGAAAAACCGTGAGACCCGGAAATCACGGCGTCGAGTGTTTCCAGGCTGGCATGGTTGAGTCCCCCCTCTACGAAGGCTGTTGCCACATCCTGCAGGATGGCAGCCTTCGTCACCGGAGGCGGCGCCACATTGGCAAACGTCGTGCTGCTAAACAGGAGTCCAACACCAACGACGAGTGCAGATCTGGTGATGATCATAGTAAAATGCCTTTCTCCCACCTGGTCAGTATCGCTCCACATTGCGTCGATGTGATTGGCAGTCAACGTCGGTGTCGTTGTGTCACCAATGCAGTCGGCCTCCGCACCTGACCGACGGACGAAGAAAGTAGCATTGTCCGACGCTCAATCAGCGATGTTACAATGCTTTATCTGGCGGCCCTGCTTACTGCTGGTCTTGTGGCTAACCCGTCACCAGCCCCGGCGGCTGAAACGTACCCAGAACTCCTCACTGTCATGCACGACATCCAGCGCTATGCAGAAAAGCTGTGGTTGAGCGGCGGGGCTCAGAACGCTGAACTCGCTGAATGGTATCGATGGAAAATTGTGAAGGAACAAAAACGCATTCGCGAAGGCCGCACTCAACCCTATGCCTACAATGGCTGGGATGCCCAGGACCTGATTGCCATGCTGGACGAGCCACTGGAACAACTTGAGGTTGTTTTTACCCATAAGGATTGGTCTGGCTTTTCAGCGGCCTTCGAGAACCTCACCAGCCACTGCAACGCCTGCCATGTGGCGACGGAACATCCTTTCATACGGATCACCACACCCACCGACACGCGCCCTTATCCCAGCCAAGACTTCACGCCCTGAATCCCACTGCGATTGGGGCAGGGCTACACTCGGTCAGGGAATGGATGCTAGCCCAGCGCCTTGACGATCTCTTCCGTCATCTTCTTGGCGTCGGCGAACAGCATCATCGTGTTGTCGCGGAAGAACAGCTCGTTTTCCACGCCTGCATAGCCGGAGCCCATGCCGCGCTTGATGAACAGCACCGTCTTGGCTTTTTCGACGTCCAGAATCGGCATGCCGAAAATGGGTGATTTCGGATCGGTCTTGGCCGACGGGTTGGTCACGTCGTTGGCGCCGATGACATAGGCGACATCGGCCTGCGCGAACTGGCTGTTGATATCCTCCAGCTCGAATACCTCGTCATAGGGCACGCTGGCTTCAGCGAGCAGCACGTTCATATGGCCGGGCATACGGCCTGCCACCGGATGGATGGCATAGGACACCTTCACACCTTCGGCCTTCAGCTTGTCAGCCATTTCGCGCACCGCGTGCTGAGCCTGGGCCACCGCCATGCCATAGCCCGGCACGATGATGACGCTGCCCGCATTCTTCATGATGAAAGCGGCATCGTCGGCCGAACCCTGCTTGATCGGGCGCGTTTCCTTCTTGTCGGAGGCCGGGCCTGTTTCACCGCCAAAGCCACCAAGGATAACCGACAGGAACGAGCGGTTCATGCCTTTGCACATGATGTAGGAAAGGATCGCACCTGATGAGCCGACCAACGCGCCGGTGATCAGCAACGCGGTGTTCTGCAGGGTGAAGCCCAGTGCCGCTGCCGCCCAGCCCGAATACGAGTTCAGCATCGAGACGACCACCGGCATGTCGGCCCCGCCGATCGGGATGATGAGTGTCACGCCCAGCGCCAGTGAAAGGGCCGTGATGATCCAGAACAGCCAGCCTGCATTGGCACCGCCATCCGAGCAGAAGGCCCAGATCAGCAGCGCCAGTGCGACGGCAAGTCCGATATTGATGAGATGGCGGAAGGGCAGGAGGATCGGCGCACCCGACATGCGCCCGTCCAGCTTGGCGAAGGCGATGACGCTGCCTGAAAAGGTGATGGCGCCGATCGCGATGCCGAGGCCCATTTCGATCAGGCTCTGGGCATGGACCTCACCCAGCTTCGGTCCAATGCCAAAGGCCGCCGGGCTGTAGACCGCACCGGCCGCCACGAAGACAGCCGCAAGACCGACAAGGCTGTGGAACGCCGCGACCAACTGCGGCATCTGCGTCATCGCGATGCGCTTTGCGATGATTGCGCCCGCGCCGCCGCCAATGGCAATGCCGAGGACGATCAGGAACCAGGTGAACCAGCCCGCCCCAGACGTTGCTGAAATCAGCGTGGTGGCGATGGCGATACCCATCCCCACCATGCCGTAGAGATTACCACGGCGGCTCGTTGAAGGGCTGGACAAGCCGCGCAGTGCCAGGATGAACAGAACGCCAGCCGCAAGATACAGCAGCGCCGCAAGATTGGCGTTCATTCTCTCATCCCCCAAACCCGGCCACAGCCGGATGAATTACCGGCCTGATGTCGACAGGCCCTTCATGTCAGCGGGCGTCACCACCCGGCTCGACACCATGAACAGGAAGGCGATGCCAGCACAGGCAGCCGCCCCAATCAGGAAGAACATCTGACCCTGATTCTGGATCCACAGCGCCAGAAGCGCGATGCCAACGGCCAGGATGATAAAGCCCGCCGCACGCATCATGCGCCCAAGGCTGAGCAGCGCCATCAGCAGGCTGACCGCGCCCGCGCCAACGATCACATAAAACGCCAGATCCTGCATCGGGATGTTACCCATGGCCGCTCTCCTTCAGTGTTTGGCCTTAGCCTTGTACATGGCGAGCATGCGCTGGGTGACGAGGAAGCCCCCGAAAATGTTTACGCTGGCGAGGATCACCGCAAGGAACCCAAACAGCTTTGACACCCACGAGGCCGCACCCAGTGCTGGCACCGCCAGTGCAATGAGTGCACCCACAATGATGACGGAGGATATGGCGTTGGTCACAGCCATCAGAGGTGTGTGCAATGCAGGCGTGACGCTCCACACCACGAAATAGCCAATAAAGATAGCCAGTACGAACAACGAGAAGAACGAGACGAAGTGATCCATGATGTTCGCCTATCCCTGAAGGTTCGGATGCACGATTGCGCCGTCGCGCGCCACGAGCGCGCCTTTTACGATCTCGTCGTCCCACGGCACGTTCAGCGCCTTGGTAGACTTGTCGATCAGCAGCGTGACGAGGTTGAGGAGGTTTTTGGCGTAAAGGTTGGACGAATCCTGCGCGATGCGGCTTGGCACATTCAGATGCCCCATCAGCGAGACGCCATTCACCTCAACCACCTCACCGGGCTTGGACAGCGGGCAGTTGCCGCCCTGTTCGACGGCGAGATCGACGATGATTGAACCGGGTTTCATCGAGGCGACCATTTCTTCGGTGATCAGCACCGGTGCCTTGCGGCCGGGGATCAGCGCGGTGCAGATGGCGATGTCCTGCTTCCTGATGGTCTCAGCGATCAGGGCCGCCTGTTTCGCCTGATATTCAGCGCTCATTGGCTTGGCGTATCCAGCGGCGGTTTCAGCCTGTTTGAACTCGTCGTCGATCACCGCCACGAAAGTCGCGCCGAGCGATTCAACCTGTTCCTTGGCAGCGGGCCGCACGTCGGTGGCCGAGACGATCGCTCCGAGGCGGCGTGCTGTGGCGATGGCCTGCAAGCCCGCGACGCCTGCGCCGAACACCATGACGCGGGCCGGGGCGACTGTGCCCGCCGCCGTCATCATCATGGGCATGGCACGGCTGAAGGCTGCGGCGGCATCAAGAACCGCCTTGTAACCGGCGAGGTTGGCCTGGCTGGACAGGGCGTCCATCGCCTGCGCGCGCGAAATGCGCGGCACGAACTCCATCGCCATCAAGGCACGGCCATTAGCTGACAAAGGTGCCAGCTGTTCCTTTTCGCCATATGGCGCCAGCAATCCGATGACCAATGCCCCCGGCTTGGCGTTGGCAAGCACCTCGGCCTGAGGGCGCTGCACGCACAGGATGATGTCGGCATCGGCGACAGTTGCGGCAGCATCAGCCGCCATCGTCGCGCCTGCACCTGAAAGGGCAGAATCAGGAATGCGCGATCCTTCACCGGCCCCAGCTTCGATAGCGACCGATGCACCCAGAGCGATGAGTTTTTTCACCGTTTCAGGCGATGCGGCGATGCGCTTTTCGTGCTCTTGCCGTTCGCGAAGGACCGCAATTTTCATCAGTGACCGCCGGGTGCAGGAGCGGCGGCCGGTTCGCCAGCCGGGGCTGCTTCCTCATGCGCTGCCTGGGGCATTTTTCCGCAGGCATTGAGCTGTTCAGCGCGCACTTCGGCCTTGGTACAATCGGCCGCATTGGTGCGGGTGAATGCGAGAAAGACCATGAGGAGGGCAATGGCAACCGAGCCCCACTTGGTCAGAGCCCAGAACAGGTTGTAGGTGGATTTCTGCTCGGAAATGTTCATCGAGCCCGGAACGTAATCGCCATGACCGGCCATGTGTGTGCCCCTGAATCTGCGCCGCAGCGCGCCTGCTGCCGGGTTACAGCATGTGTCTGCCCCCGGCAAGCCGACCGGTACGTAACCCCGTTGCGCCAGGTGCCCGATCAATGCGGGGCGCCGGAGGTTGATTGCGCGGGTTGACGTGGCATGGTGCCCGACATGACCAAATATATGCCGGTCGGCACAGTCCACACCATCTTCACCGATAGCGACGTTCTGAAGGGAAATCTGCTGGGCGATGACCCGAGGCGGCGCGTCGATATCTATGTGCCACACGGCCATGACGGTGCCGGTTTACCGCTGCTGGTGGATCTGGTCGGCTATACGGGCGGCGGGCCATCGCATACCAACTGGAAGAACTTCGGCGAGAACCTGCCGCAGCGCCTGGATCGCCTGATTGCAGCCGGCACGATGCCGCCTGCTGTGGTGGCATTCCCGGACTGCTTCACGAAACTGGGCGGCAATCAGTACATCAACTCAGCCGCGATGGGGCGGTGGAGCGACTTTCTGCTGCACGAATGCGTGCCGCAGATTGAGCAGCACCTTGGGTGCGGTGGGGCCGGTCGACGCGGCGTGTTTGGCAAAAGCTCTGGCGGTTATGGCGCGATTGCACATGCCATACTGCACGCCGATTTCTGGTCAGCAGCGGCCTGTCATTCCGGCGATATGGGGTTTGAGCTTTGTTATGCCCGCGATTTCCCCGGCGTATTGCGGGCACTCGCCAAGGTGGGTGGTATCAAAGCCTGGCTGGATGGTTTCTTCGCCAGGCCGAAACAGGCCGACAGTGACGTGCACATCCTGATGACACTGGCGATGGCTGCGACCTACGACCCCGACCCTGATGCGCCCTACGGCGTGCGCCTGCCTGTGACGCACGATACCTGCGAGATCATTCCCGAACGCTGGGCGGCGTGGACGGCATGGGATCCGCTGACCCTCGCGCCGAAGCATGTTGCCGCACTGAAATCCCTGAAGGGGCTTTTCATTGATTGCGGCGACGCCGACCAGTTCGATCTGGTTTACGGCGCGCGCCGCCTTCATCGCCTGCTTGATGCGGCGGGGGTAGCGCATGTCTATGAGGAGTTTTCCGACAACCATTCCTCCATCGATTACCGCATGGATGTCAGCCTGCCATTTCTGGCGAAGGCGCTTAGCTAGGGTTTCACCCAGACGATCCATGCGCCGTGATGGTTCACTTCGGCGAGTTCCTCTTCGCTGACCATCACACCGCCCGCATAGCGACGCAGCCGCAGCGGGTATCTGCCGGGGTTGCCACCGCGCGCGATCACATCGACAAAGACGCGATGAACCTCGCGGCCGCGCGAGGCCTCAAGCAGGATGTTCTCCAGACGCGCCCACATCGGTTCGTTCCACTGATAGGTGACGAAGGAGTGGGTTACGAGGGCTGTATGCTCGGATGCAACCTTCTCTAACTCCTCCGGCAGATGGGCCAGCGCGTCGCCGGGGCGGATGGGCGGTGGATACGCCAGCGCGATGTCGAAGGCGGATTTCATGCGCTGGATCCGCTCAGGCCGTCCGGGCCACAGGGTCGCCAGCAGCCAGCGACGGTCCGTCTCGTCCGTCAGATCGACCGGGTTGAGTTCCAGCCCGATCCGCTGTGCAACGACGGGCCGCTGGTGTGGCACGGGAAGCGGAACCTCGCCCCGCCATTCACAGCTCAGCGTCAGTGCCGATGAAGGGCCACCTTCCAGCACGCGCCCATCGGTGTGCTCGTAGCGATAGGCGTAACGGTCCCAGTTCATGTTGAGCCCGGCGCTTGGTCCGAGTTCGATGATGTGCAGCGGTTTGCCCGTGCGGTGCGCTACCTCAGTGTAGCCTGCCCGCAGATAGGTGCAGCGGCGCACTTCGTTGGTGTTGGTCACGCGTGCGGCGATCAGTGCGCCGATGGCTGTGCGGTGCTGTGCCACGAAGTCACAGAAGACCCCATAAGTCTCCGGCCCGATGGAAACCTCTGCCTCTCCCGGTTTCAGCAGGTGGCTGTAATAGCGCCGCAACGCATGGTCCGCGCCGCTGAGCAGGATGTAATGTACTGCCGCCAGAAGCATATTGGCGGGCGGCTGGCCGGGCGAAGCATTGGTTGTAAACTGTTGCATCACTTCATCATCAGCGATGGCCAGCGCAAGATGCTCATAAAACGGACAGTCGCCATCCGTCGCGGCAGACCGGGCGAAATAGCGCCAGTATTCCGGCTTCAGCGCCGTCTGGTTGAAAAGATGAGTGTCCGACATGGCATCCTGCTCCGCTTTGCAGCAGCATCGTCACTCATGAGGTGCCGGCGCAACGTTGACGAGCATCGTCCATATAAATTGGGCTTAGCCGTGCTTGCGATGCCAGGCCATCGCGGTGCGGGCAATGTTCATGATGTCGGAGTGAACCGGCGTCCAGCCGAATGTTCTTTGCGCGGCTGTTGAATCCGCGACCAGCACGGGCGGATCACCGGCTCGTCGTGGCCCATCCTGCACGGCCAGTGGTGCGTTGGTCGTGGCCGAGATGGCATTGACGATTTCCAGCACGGAAACGCCTTTGCCGGTTCCCAGATTGAAGGCTCGCGATTCTCCGCCGCCCGCCAGGTATTCAATGGCGCGCCGGTGCGCATCGCCCAGATCGCTCACATGGATATAGTCACGCACACAGGTGCCATCGGGTGTTGGATAGTCGCGGCCAAATACATTGAAGGCATTGCCGCTGAGAGCCGCACGCACCGCCAGCGGGATGGCATGCGTCTCAGGCTCGTGAGCCTCACCGATCAGACCGCTGGCATCAGCGCCTGACGCGTTGAAATAGCGCAGCGCGACCCAGTTGAGGCCATAGGCGCGGCCATAGTCGGCGAGCGCATGTTCAATCGCCAGCTTGGTGAAGCCGTAGGGGTTGATGGGTTTCTTCGCCGTGTCTTCAAGGATGGGTGCCACATCGGGAATGCCATAGACGGCGGCTGTTGAGGAAAAGACGATGCGCATGACGGCAGCGCGACGCATGGCATCGAGCAGTTCCACCGTGCCGCCGATATTCGCGCGGTAGTATTGCGCCGGATCAGCCACTGAATCGCGCACGATGGAAAGGGCCGCGAAATGCATGACGGCTTCCGGTGCGTGTTTGGCGAAAACGGCATCCAGCCGTGCGGCGTCTGCGATGTCGCCTTCTTCCAGTGGGCCCCAGCGCACGAAGTCGCGTTTGCCCTGACTGAGATTGTCATAAACGATGGGCTCGTGCCCGGCTTCCGCGAGCGCCTTGCAGGCATGTGAGCCGACATAGCCTGCTCCGCCTGTGACCAGAATGCGCATGAACCCCTCCGCCTGATGTCGGCCACCATGGCATGAAGGCGTTAATGTGGGCTTCCTTTGGTTCGGAGCCTCAGCCTTCAATGAAGCCGCCGACCTGACGGTTCCAAAGCGCAGCATAGGCCCCGTTCTTCGCCAGCAGTTCGGCATGGGTGCCGTCCTCGACGATGCGGCCTTCCTCAAGCAGCAGGATGCGGTCCATGCCCGCGATGGTTGATAGCCTATGTGCGATCGCGATGACCGTGCGCCCGGCCATCAGCTCCAGCAGGGCTTCCTGAATAAGATGTTCGCTCTCGCTGTCGAGCGATGAGGTGGCCTCATCGAGCACCAGAATGCGGGCATCCTTCACCAGTGCACGGGCTATCGCGACACGCTGGCGCTCTCCGCCCGAAAGCTTCAGGCCCTGCTCGCCGACGATGGTGTCGTACCCTTCATCGCGCTGGATGATGAAGTCGTGGGCGAAAGCCTTGCGAGCGCTGTCCTCAACCTGAGAATGCGAAGCCTGCTGGTTGGCATAGCGGATGTTCTCGCGAATGGGGCGGTGGAAGACGCCCGGCATCTGCTGCACCTCGGCAACCGCAAGGTTGAGCGAATCCCATGTCACGCGCGAAATGTCCTGACCGTCGATCTCAACCGTGCCGTCCTGTGGTTCGAACTGACGGCGCAGCAGCTTGATGAGGGTTGACTTACCTGCCCCTGATTTGCCGACCAGTCCGACCTTCTGGCCCGGACGAATATGCAGGTTGAGATTGCGGAAAACCGGGTGACCGTCACCGTGCGCGAAGGTGATGCCCCGGAATGCGATTTCGCCACGCGTGACGGTGAGCGGCACCGCCCCAGGCGCATCGACGATCTCGTGCGGCTGGGTGACAAGCGCAAGGGCCTCGTCCAGCGTGCCGAGCTGTTCGAAAAAATCGAGCATACGGAATGAGAGATCCTGCACGCTGCGGGCGATCATGTTGCCGAGGAAGAAGATCATGGTGAAGGCGCCAAGCGTGATGTGCCCGGCCACCGTGTCATCAATAGCCATCCAGATGAGCGCGAGCTGAAGCCCCAGCATCGCCGCCGCCATGAACAGCTTCATGCCGATCAGGAAGCGGCGCAGCCGACGCGAGGCGTTCATCTCGTCTTCCAGGAAGCGCGAGAGGTAACGCCGTTCGAAGGCGGCCTTCGAGAAGGCGCGCACCAGATCGACATTGGTGATGGCGTCGATCAGCCGTCCGGTGGAGGTGGAGACTTCCTCTGAAAAAGCCTTCGAAAGACGCACCGACTTGCGGGCAAGGCGCTGAACCACCGCCAGATAGATGACTGTCCAGCCAACCAGCACGGCGGCATAGAAGGGCGACTGGAAAGCGAGCAGCACTGAACCCGCAATCATCAGAACGATGATGCGGGTGATATCGAAGGTGCATAGATAAAGCAGGCCCGTGGCGGCTTGACCCGCCTGCTTGATCTTCTGCCCCAGTTTGCCCGCGAAGTTTTCCTGGAAATAGCGCGCCGAATGGCCGAGCAGCCACGCGAACAGGTATTTCTGCGCGAGGGCACGCAAACGGGGAGAAAGCGCCCGGTCCACAATGTCGTGCACGCGGTAGAGTAGGGAAGGGCCGAACCACAGAAGGCCCAACGCGGTGAACCAGAACAGGATCACCTGCCAGCTGTGAGGCGGTGGGGCGTTGGTCTCAGCCGTGACGGCATTGACCAGTCGCCCCAGGGCAAAGGGGCCGAGCGCTTCAAAGATGGTGGCCAGTGTGGCGATCCCTGCCAGCGCAAGGGCGCGGCCCCGGAAGTGCCGCTTCACCAGAAAGGCGATGAAGGCAAAAGGCGAAGCAGGCGGTCGCAAACCTGCCTCAGCTTCGGCCAGATGTTCAATTTCGTCGAGCGGCGGCGCATCATCGCCCGCCAGCCCGGACGGCGCCGTGAGATCACGGCCGTTTCCAAGCGCGTTCATGGGGTGGTTCCAGTTGTAACAGGCGTTGAGGTTTACGAGGGATTCGCGAGTCGTCCAGATGACGGCGACGTGAGCGCGGCAGAATGGGTATGGGTGAAACAAAAAAGCCGCAGGAACCCCTGCGGCTTCATGGCAGACGGCTGTGTGCAGTCTTATTTCTTGGCGGGCGCGGCAGGCAGCAGGCCTTCGCGCTGCAGGCGCTTGCGCTGAAGCTTACGGGCGCGACGCACCGATTCTGCCTTTTCGCGGGCCTTCTTGACCGAGGGCTTCTCGTAGTGGTTGCGCAGCTTCATCTCGCGGAACAGGCCTTCGCGCTGCATTTTCTTCTTCAGCGCCTTCAGGGCCTGATCGACATTATTGTCGCGAACGATGATCTGCACGGACGACCTTCTTTACGGAAAAAGCCAAAAACTTGCCCTCGGAAGGTCATCGGACCGTTCCGGGAGGCGGGCAGATAGCAAAAGACGGGTGGGCTGTCCACCCCGGATTCAGGGGATAAAATACAAAACCCCCAACCCAGCGCCGTGAAAACCCGGCGCGGATGAGGGGTTTTGATCGCCGCCAGGGTAGGCGGCCAGGGAATGCCGGTCAGTGCGTCGTTTCGTGGCGCAGGCGTTCCAGCTCTTCTTTGATCCGCAGTTTCTGGCGTTTGAGCGAGGTGATCTCGATATCGTTATGCGCGGGGTGGGCCAGCGCCTCGGCGATCGACTCTTCCAGCCGACGGTGCTTGTCCGAAAGATTCTGGATGTGCGTGTCGAGTCCCATAAAGTACTCCTCTTATCCGATCTTCAGTGCGCAAATGAGACCATGGATTCACGAATCTGTCACGCGAATCTGACCCTGTGAACGCGATTTCACGTCGCGTTCATGCACCTTTCGCGCAGCGTGCTTTCCGTTTGGTTTCCGGAATGATGAGAAGGCTGTTTTTCCGGCCCGCCATGTGTTTCTAATGAGCAGGTTGGCAGGAGACCTGACGCCGGTATGAGCGATGAGTCGGAACCGTATCAGAATGAGGAAGACCGCCTGATCCGCCAGAAACTGGGCGGCTTACGGCAGGAGCATCGCGACCTCGACGCCGCCATTGAGGCGCTGCGCACTGCGCCGGCATGCGACCAGTTGCTGCTGGCCCGGCTGAAGAAAAAGAAGCTTGGCCTGAAGGATCAGATCATCCAGCTGGAGAACCAGCTGATCCCCGACATCATCGCCTGAGATCAACGGTTACACCGCGCTCAAGGTTCTCTTGCGGTTCTTGCGGGCCATCATGGCACTATCAGCCCCTGCAAGCACTTCGGCGACATTCGTTCCCTTGCGGAATTCGTAAGACCCGGTGGTCACGGCGAGCGGCAGGGCTTTTCCGTTCCATACCAGCGGTGAAGCCTTCAGGATCTGAGTCAGCAGGTCCGCTTTCTTTTCAGCTTCAGCGTGATTTGATTTGGCAAGGATCAATCCGAACTCATCGCCACCAATGCGCCCGAGAATATCGGACTCGCGGATCGTGCCCTTGATGATGTCGCAGATCTGACGAAGCGCGGAATCGCCCGCTGCATGGCCGTGCGTGTCGTTGATCGCCTTGAAGTTGTCGAGATCCAGATAGATCAGGCTTGCCGGGATGGTGTAGCGTTCAACGAATGAGAGGATGCGCGACATTTCGCGCACGAATGCACGCCGGTTGAAGCAAGGCAGAAGCACATCCATGTCCGCTTCCGCTTCAAGCTGGGTGACGCGGCGGCGCTGGTGGTTCAGCTCCTGACGCAGGGCTTCAACATCGCCCATCAGTTTCATGATCGCGTCGCGGACGCGCGGGGTGAATTCGCTTGCTGGAATACCCAGTATCGATTGAACATCAGCGATGGCCGTGCGAACCGCATTCGAACTGGCGCCTGCAGCAGATGTGCCTGCAGCAACGCGCAGCGGCGGGGTTCCGGCGATGCCGGAAGCGGGGTGATGACCTGGAATGCGCATGGACGGGCCGCGTCTCCGTTAATACGGCATGGTGCAGGATAAGCCGGAACCAAAACGTTAAGGGACATGATTGACAAAAGGTGTTGTTGCAGAATGGCCTGCGCCCGCCCTATACCGCCGCTTTGCCGAAGAGGTCTGGTCCATGGCCACTGCGCCGAAGCGCCCTAAACCCCGCAACAAACCGACAGCGGCCCCCGTGGCCGGGATCATCATGGGCAGTCAATCGGACTGGTCTATCATGAAACACGCGTCTGAAACGCTGAGCGCGCTTGGCGTACCCCATGAGTGCCGTATTGTTTCAGCCCATCGTACGCCTGAGCGGCTCTATGCCTATGCCGACAGCGCGCAGGAACGCGGGCTGAAAGTGATTATTGCCTGTGCGGGGGGGGCCGCCCATCTGCCGGGCATGACGGCCGCCATGACGCCTCTGCCTGTGCTAGGTGTGCCCGCTCCGGCAACGGCGCTTCAGGGCATCGATGCCCTTCTGTCCATCGTGCAGATGCCTGCCGGTGTGCCCGTCGGCACATTGGCGATCGGGCGGCCGGGTGCCATCAATGCGGCCCTGCTGGCTGTCTCCATGCTGGCGACGTCGGATGCCAGGCTGATGAAGCGTCTGGAGGAATATCGGCGCCGCCAGACATCATCCGTGCCCGAAGAGCCAAAGGACGAGGCACATGTCTGAAACCTTGCAGATGCTGCCTCCCGGTTCAGCCATTGGGATTCTTGGCACCGGCCAGCTTGGTCGGATGCTGGCCTTGGCGGCCGCCCCGCTTGGCTTCAAGACCCATGTGTTCGGGCCTGAAGCCGACGGGCCTGCCACACAGGTGGCTGACCGGCATTTCCGTGGGGCTTATGATGATCAGGCAGCGCTGCGCGAGTTTGCTGCTGCCTGTCATGTCATAACCTATGAATTCGAGAATATTCCAGCGGACTGCGTGCGCTTTCTAACCGGTCTGCGCCCAGTTCATCCGGGGGTGCGCGCACTGGAAGTGGCGCAGGACCGGCTGACTGAAAAAGACTTTATCAATGGGTTAAAGATGGCGACCGCGCCTTATGTGCCGGCGGATACTGCCGAGGGAGCGCGGGCGGCATTCATCGCTTTGGGCGGCAAAGATGCCATCGTCAAAACGCGGCGGCTTGGCTATGACGGCAAGGGGCAGGCGCGCGTTGCGAGCGCCGAACAGGCTGTTGAGACCGTCGCCCGCTTTGGTGTGCCGTGTATTCTGGAGGGCATCGTACCGTTCAGGCATGAGGCGTCCATCATTGCAACGCGAGGTATGGATGGCAGGATCGAGATTTATGATCCGGTCGACAACGTGCACCGCGATGGCATTCTGCGTGAAACGACAGCGCCATCGCGCCTTCCAGCGCGCGCGGCAGCCGAGGCCTGGCGTATTGGCGGTGTGCTGCTTGATGGCCTGAAATATGTTGGCACGATGGGCGTTGAGCTTTTTGTGCTTGAACGAGACCGGCTGGTCGTGAACGAGATCGCGCCGCGTGTGCATAATTCCGGCCACTGGACACTGGATGCGTGTGCCGTCAGTCAGTTCGAACAACATATTCGTGCGGTTGCAGGCTGGCCGCTGAAACCGGCCGTGCGCTTTGCTGATTGCGTGATGGAAAACCTGATCGGTGAGGACATGACCCGCTGGCAAGGCCTGGCAGCAGAACCCAATGCAGCACTGCATCTTTACGGAAAGACTGAGGCGCGGCCGGGCCGCAAGATGGGTCACGTCAACCGCATCCTGCCTTTGGGTCGGAGACGTTGAGACTTACGTGTTGTCAGTTGAGCCGTAACGCAGCCCGCCGAGGATCTTGAATGGGTCAGGCAGTTTTGCAACGAAGCTGCGTATCTGACCCTTGGTTTTCTCGAAGGTCATGACGTTGTCGATACGGCGATCGAGAAACGCCCATGTGTCCGTGCTGTCTTCGCTTTCGTCAGCGAACCAGTAAAGCAGCGTGGCTGTCATCACTGCCGAGAGCGACAGCCGCTTGGTATAGTAGTTGAAATCGTGCGCGGTGTTGCCAATGCCACGCCAGATCGCATCCGCCGTGCGGAATTGCAGTTCCGCCCCCAGCGCCGAGTTGAGCGGCAGCGCGAGATAGGCGGCCGCGCGGCGGGCAGCGATTTTCTGATCCGCCATGACTTCAATGCGGTGCCGCACGCCTTTCGTGATGCGCTCGCGGATTTTCAGCTTTGACAGATCGTCCGCCTCAAGTGCGGCCCTGGTCTGGATGTCCAGCTTTTCGCTCCACGCCCGCAGCAGATCTTTCGGGCCGCCGGGAAAGGCGAGTGCGGCGAGTTCGGGTGCAATCTTCTTTTCCTTCGCGGCCTCGTCGATGGCGCGCTGGGTGAAGCCGTCAAAAGCGGTATTTGCGATGGCGGCTTCCAGCAGCTTCTCGCGCGCCTTGGCGAGTTTGGCTTCGTCCTTAGCGGTCATGGCCTGTTCCCTTATCGCGCCTGATGGCGCGCCTCGCTTTCAAAGATGAGTTTGGTGAGATCGTCCATGCGCTGAGGATAAAGCACGCCATCCAGATGATCGCATTCATGCTGGACGACCCGCGCGTGAAAGCCGCGCGCGACACGGGTGATGCGTTCGCCATTCAGGCTCAGCCCGCTATAGCGGATATGGGCCGGGCGGCTGACAAATCCGCGCAGACCGGGCACCGACAGGCAGCCTTCCCATCCCGCTTCGCGCGCATCCGACAGGATTTCGATTTCAGGGTTGGCGAGAATGGTGAGCGGCGCAGTGTGGTCGAACTTTTCCTCGGCGCTGAGGCCAGGATCGGCGCGCTCATCTGGCGCCTGAAAGACGACCAAACGCAGCGGCACATGTACCTGAGGTGCGGCGAGGCCCGCGCCATTCGCGTCGATCATGGTTTCGATCATGTCTTCAGCGAGCTTGCGAATGTCTGGCGCCGTGGGGTCAGCCACCGGATCGGCGCGTTGCAGGAGAACCGGGTGGCCCATTCGGGCGATTTTCAGGATGGCCATGTGTTGTGTGCCTCGCGGATCAGGTTAGCATGGCGGCACACAGAAATTGAAGCCGCGAGATGAGCCATGTCTGAAGCTGTAAAACTGAACCACGCCGAAGGTCCTGTTCTTTATGAGGTGAGCGAGCATATCGCCACCATCACGCTGAACCGGCCCGACCGAATGAACACCATATCGCGCGACATGCTGGTGCAACTGACCGAGCGGCTGTGGCAGGCCGAGGCCGACCGGGATGTGCGGGCGGTGATCCTGACGGGCAAAGGCCGCGCCTTCTGCGCCGGACTAGACCTGACCGAAGTGACCGGGGGCGGTGAAGGGGCTAACGGCATCACCACGGGGGCGACCAATGCCGTGACGCTGAACCTGCGTCACACACCGCCGACAGCGCTTTACAATATGGAAACGCCGACCATCTGCGCGCTGAATGGCGCAGCGGCAGGCTATGGCATGGATACCGCGCTCGGTTGTGACATGCGCGTGATGGCGGCGAGCGCCAAGATGGCCGCCGCCTTCACCAAGCGCGGTATCGTGCCGGAATCAGGCGGCACATGGTTTCTGCCGCGTCTGCTTGGGTGGGCGAAGGCGTCCGAGCTGATCTTCACCGGACGCACGCTGAAGGCCGATGAGTGCCTTGCGATGGGTCTCGTCAATCATGTTGTGCCCGATGGCGATGTGCAGAGTGCGGCGCGTGATCTGGCGAAAGAGATTGCAGGGAATGCGCCGCTGGCCGTGCAGGCGGCCAAGCGCATGATGCGGATCGGCATGGACGAAAACTTCAACGATCATGTGCATCATGTGTTCCTGCAGCTTCTGCCGCTTCTGAAAAGCGAGGATGCGCGCGAAGGGATGCTGTCGTTCATGGAAAAACGCGCCCCTGACTTCAAGGGACGCTGAGTGACACAGACTGAGCGGCGCGTGGCTGTCATCGGCGCTGGCCCTGCCGGTCTGATGGCGGCTGAGGTTCTGGCGCGTGGTGGATGCGGGGTTGACGTGTTCGACCGAATGCCGTCGCCCGCCCGCAAATTGCTGATCGCCGGGCGCGGCGGACTGAACCTGACCCATTCGGAAGATTTTGAACGGTTCGTTGCGCGCTATGGCAACGCGCCACATTGGTTGCGGCCTACGCTGGAGGCCTTTCCGCCCCGTGCACTGATGGAGTGGGCGGAGGGTTTGGGGCAATCCCTGTTTATCGGCTCCAGTGGGCGGGTGTTTCCGAAAGCGATGAAGGCATCCCCATTGCTGCGTGCTTGGCTGGCGTCGCTCGCCGAGATGGGCGTGCGCTTTCACATGCGGCATGAGTGGCGCGGCTGGGATGGCGATGCGCTGGTGTTCGATGCGCCGGATGGCGCGGTGCGGGTGCAGGCTGATGCCACCGTGCTGGCGTTGGGGGGCGCGAGCTGGCCGAAACTCGGATCGAATGGCGCGTGGGCGGATCTGTTGCGCGAACGCGGCGTAGCGTTATCACCGTTTTCGCCATCGAATGCAGGTCTGACCATCGCATGGAGTGATCACCTTAGCGCGCGCTTCGCCGGCACTCCTTTGAAAAACGTGGTCCTGTCAGCGGCGGGTCGCACATCGCGGGGTGATGCTGTGGTGACGCGCTATGGCCTTGAAGGCGGCGCGGTCTATCCACTGGCCGCGCATGTTGGCGCGGCGCTTGGGAAGGGGCCGGTGACGCTGACCCTTGATCTGAGGCCCGACATGAACGCGGAAGTGTTGGCGCGCAGGCTGGAAGGACGTGCCCGGGAAAGTCTCGCCAACCGGCTGCGCAAAGCTGGGTTGAGTGCGCTGGAAAGCGCATTGCTGCGTGAGGTACATGGAGCTGCAATGCCCAAGGAAGCGGGTGCGCTTGCGGAGGCGATCAAGGCCGTGGCGCTGAACGTGTTAGGTGTGCAGGGGCTGGCGCGCGCGATCTCAAGCGCGGGTGGCGTGGCGAGGGATGAACTCGACGAGGGGCTGATGCTGAAACGTCTGCCCGGCGTGTTCGCAGCGGGCGAGATGCTGGACTGGGACGCCCCGACCGGCGGCTATCTGTTGCAGGCCAGTTTCGCTACCGGGGTTGCGGCAGCCAAAGGCGTGCTCAGTTATTTCGGTGTCACGCGCAGCACCTTGCCTCGTTCATCGTCGGTGAGCAGATAGACGGCACCATCGGGCCCCACACGTACATCGCGGATGCGCTGTTTCAGATCAGCGAACAGACGTTCCTGTTCCACCACCTTGCCACTGGTATCGAGCTTCAGCCGGTCAACGCGCTGCATACCGAGCGCCCCGGCGAGCAGATCGCCTTCCCATGCCGGGAACAACGCCCCATGATAGACCGCGAGGCCTGATGGCGCGAAGCGTTCCGGTTTCCAAACGGCAATCGGCTGGAGTGTGCCTTCCAATTCTGCATTGGGAGAAATGACCGCACCCGAATAGTCAACCGAATAGGTGGCGAGCGGCCAGCCGTAATTGCCACTCTTCTCGATCCTGTTCACCTCATCGCCCGATAGCGCGCCATGTTCAGTCTGGTAGACGGTGCCGGTCTTTGCATCGATGGCGAGCCCCTGCTGATTGCGGTGCCCGTAGGAATACACCTCGGCTTTGGCACCGCTTTCATTCACGAAGGGATTGTCCGCTGGGGCTTTTCCGTTTGTGTCGATACGGATGATCTTGCCGAGGCCACTGGATTTGTCCTGTGCTTTTTCGCGATACTCAAAGCCATCGCCGGTGGTGAGCAGCAATGTGCCATCGGGCAGGAACGCCATGCGACCGCCGAAATGGGCGTCAGTGTCCTTGTCGGGGGCGTTGCGGTAGATGACCGTGACATCACTGAGTTTCGTGCCATCGAACTTCGCGCGCGCCACAGCCGTGTGGTTGGCGCTGTCGTTGCCCTCAGCATATGAAATATAGATCAACCCGTTGCTGGCAAAGCCTGGATCAAGCAGGACGTCGAAATAGCCTCCCTGACCCGAGACATAAGCTGCGGGCAGGCCTGCCAGTGGGGTAGGTTCCAGTTTCCCGTCGTGGATGAGACGGAGGCCGATATTGCGTTCGGTGACCAGCATGGAGCCATCGGGCAGAAAGGCGAGCGACCAGGGATGATCGAGATTTTCCGCCACAGTGGTGATAGCGTATTTCGACGGGTCGCCGTCGTGCCCATTTTCAAGAATGGGTGAGGCGAGGGCCGCGCTACCCATCAGGGCCGCAATACAGGCGAGGCGCAGGATCGTCATGGGGCAGGGGCTCCGTGTCATGAAGATGCTTGTCATGCACTTGAGTGTGGGACAGGTTCTCACGGATTGCAAAGGGCGGACAAGTTCATGCGCACGGTTTTCGCGTTTGTGGCGGCGGTGCTGACCGCATTCTTTCTGGGCGCGATAGCTCTGACGGCCTTTGATCAGATGGGCTATACCGGGGCCGGCGGCGTTCTGACCCTTGTCCAGAGGTTTATATGGTTGGGGCAGACCACGAAGGGTCTGCTGGTCGATGTCGGCATGTATCTGCCGCTGATTACTGTCGGTCTCATCATCGCCTTTCTCGCTGCATGGGCGGTAAAGCGAACTGCGCCACAACTGCGTTTCTGGTGGTATGCAGGCGCTGGTGCGGTGGCGATGATCGTTATGATTTTTACATTGAAGGCCGTGCTGGGCCTGTTCGTGTTACCGGGCGCGCGTACGCTGGCTGGCATCGCCGCACAGGGGCTCGCCGGATTCTGCGCAGGTGCCGTGTACGCTCGGCTGAGTGAACGCCGCGCTGCCTAGATGCCGATCGGTTTTACCTGATCGCGCAGTTTGAACTTCTGCACCTTGCCTGTTGAGGTTTTCGGCAGCTCGCCGAAGATGATCTGCTTTGGGGCCTTGTAGTGGGCGATCTCGCCGCGCACATGGGCGATGAGATCGGCCTCGCTGGCGGTCGCGCCGGGCTTCAGGTTGACGAAGGCGATGGCGATTTCGCCCCATTTTTCATCCGGGCGCCCCACGACAGCAGCTTCGAACACCGCCGGGTGACGATAGAGCACGTCCTCCACCTCGATGGAGGAGATGTTCTCTCCGCCTGAAATGATGATGTCCTTGGAGCGGTCTTTCAGGCGAATATAGCCATCAGCATCCCACACGCCGAGGTCGCCGGAATGGAACCAGCCGCCCGAGAATGCTTCGCTCGTGGCCTTCGGATTTTTCAGATAGCCCTTCATCACGACATTGCCGCGGAAGAACACCTCGCCCATTGTCGAGCCGTCCTTTGGCACTTCCTGCATGGTCTCAGGGTCCATGACCGCGAGCTGTTCGAGCACGACATAGCGCACACCCTGACGCGCTTTCATCGATGCTTTTTCCAATGGGGGCAGCGTGTCCCATTCCTCATGCCAGGCATTGATGGTGGACGGACCATAGGTTTCGGTGAGGCCGTAGAGATGCGACACATGGAAACCGGCAGCTTCCATCTTCTGCAGCACCGCGGCAGGCGGCGGGGCGGCGGCGGTGTAGAACTCGATGGTGCGCCCACCTGTCGAGCGGATGTCATCGGGCGCATTGATGAGCATGTTCATGACCACTGGCGCGCCGCACATATGGGTGACGCCATGTGCCTTGATGGCGGCATAGATGCGGGTGGCTTCAGTCTTGCGCAGACAAACATGGGTGCCTGCCACTGCCGAGATGGTCCATGTGAAGCACCAGCCATTGCAGTGGAACATCGGCGACGTCCACAAATAGACCGGATGCGCTGTCATCGCAGCCGTAATGGCATTGCCCATGGCGAGCAGATAAGCGCCGCGATGATGGTAGACGACGCCTTTGGGATTGCCGGTGGTGCCTGACGTGTAATTGAGCGCG
The DNA here is from genome assembly GCA_964390465.1 of uncultured Flavobacteriaceae bacterium. Classification (GTDB taxonomy): domain Bacteria; phylum Pseudomonadota; class Alphaproteobacteria; order Micropepsales; family Micropepsaceae; genus JADZAI01. Next base: position 99,403 of record CAYMIJ010000004.1, read on the forward strand.
ATGGCGTTCCATTCATCTGCGATGGTCTCGCCCGCATAGGCCGGATCACCTGTGGCGATGAAGTCTTCGTAGTCAATCTCTCCCACTGGCTCGCCGCCCGTGTGCTCGGCATCATAAACGCCGATGATAAAGGGCTTTGATTTGCTGAGGGCCACGGCGGCTTTCGCCAGCGCGCCGAACTCATGATCGGCGATGAGGATTTTCGCCTCGCCATGATCGAGGATGAAAGCGATCTCCTGAGCTGATAGACGGTAGTTGATCGTGTTCAGCACACCGCCGGTCATCGGCACGCCATAATGGGCCTCAAGCTGGGCTGGTACATTGGGAATGAGGGTCGCTACGGTATCCCCCAAACCGATGCCGCGCGCCTTAAGGGCCGAGCCGAGACGCTGGCAGCGGGCCTGAAACGCGGCATAGGTGAAGCGGCGTGCCCCGTGAACGACCGCCAGCCGGTGAGGGAATGTGGAGGCGGCGCGCTTCAGGAAGCTGAGCGGCGTGAGCGCCTGAAAATTGGCACCGCATTTTGGCAGATCGAGATCGTAGGGGTTGGAGGCCACGCTCATGTAAGATCCGTTCATCGCCTAGTCAGTTAGGATCATTACTCTTGTCACGCCTGCGCTGCCGTCAAGGTGCCGCTAGGGTGATGTGGTCTTGAAATCGACTGAATTGAAGGCCATTCCACGCACTGCCACATTGCGCCGACAAAAGTGATATCGTGATGACCAAGATGTATCGAAGCCTGACTCGCACCGCACTGGTGATGATGATTGCTCTTATGGGTGTGCCCGCAGCTTCGGTAGCGCAGACCCCAGGTGATGCCGCGCCCTCCATCCAGCGCCTCAATGATCTGGAAAACACCGTACGCGATCTCACCGGCCAGATCGAAAAGCTCGGCTATGAAAACAGGATGTTGAAGGACAAGATCGAGCGTCTGGAGACGGAAGTGAACTTCCGCCTGAACCAGCTTGAGGGCAATCCGAACCCGGACAAGCCGAAAGCTGACAACCTTGATGGTGGCGTGGGTAGTGGCGACAGCGCTGACAAACCGGCAGCGGGCGATGGGCCGAAGGAGCCTGGCACAATCGGCGATACGCCGACGCCGAAAGCCGATGGTCGCGCGGAAGACGTCTACAATCAGGCGATGGATCATCTCACCAAGTCGGAATACGAGGCCGCGTTGCGCCTGTTTCGGCAGGTGGTGACGGATTATCCGGGCACGGACTATGCCGCACAGGCGCAGTATTGGATCGCCGACATTCACTACGTCCAGAAGGACTACGAGAAGGCGGCGCTGGCTTTCGCTGAGGTGATCAAGAAATACCCCACAGCAGGACGCGGCCCTGAAGCCATGCTGAAGCTGGGCCTGTCACTCATCAATATCGGCAAGAAGCCGGAAGGATGTAAAACACTGGGCGCGATCAAGCAGCAATATCCCAAGGCGAGCGAAGCGATTCTCAGCCGTGCTGATCGTGAAGCGAAGAAAGCCGAGTGCGGAACCTGAAGGTAGAGTTCGAGCGCTCACTGGCGGCGCTTCAGTCGCCCGCGCCTTATGCTGTCGCCGTCTCGGGTGGCCCGGATTCGATGGCGCTGATGCATCTGGCCGCGCCGCTAAAGCCTTTGGTGCTGACTGTCGATCATGGATTGCGCAGTGAGTCGGCCGATGAGGCCAGATTTGTGGCTTCAGCAGCGCATGATCTGGGACTCACGCACCTGACTCTTAGATGGGATGGCACCAAGCCTCGACACGGTATTCAGGCCGCTGCGCGGCACCATCGCTATCGCCTCATGGCAGGTGAATGTGCGCAGCGGGGCATCGCCACTCTCATGACCGGACATACACTGGATGACCAGATGGAGACGGTTGCCATGAGGGCGGCCCGTGAAAGCGGCATCTTCGGTCTTGCCGGGATGCCATCGCAGAGCATGTTACCAGATACAGATATTCGTTTGATCCGCCCGTTATTGGGGCATGGGAAAGCAGTGTTGACAGGCTTTCTGCGTGAGACCGGACTCACCTTTCTGAGTGATCCATCTAATCAGGACCAGCGCTTTGAGCGCGCCCGTCTACGTGCAGGCGGCGTTCATGCTGTGACTGTTGGTGATATCGGAGCAGCACAGGCGGCACGCCGAAAGCTGGAACGCCGGGCATTGGCATTCCTGGAGGCCGAGACGGTTGCCCGGCACGACGTCATCATGGTCAGCCGCGCGGCCCTTGTGGCCCTTGAGCCTGAGCTTTCAGACTGTGTTCTGAGCGCCTTGTTGCGGCGCGTTGGAGGTCGCGCATATCCCGGTACAAGAGCCGAACGGCTGCGCTTGATGTCAGGTATCGCTGCGTCCACGCCATTTGCGGGCCGCACACTGGCAGCCGCCCATATCCGCCCTGCACGCCGTGCAGAGTGCGGTAAAGCTTTGGATATGTTGACACTTTTACGAGAAGATCATGCCGATATCGGTAGAGGGTGGTGGCTACCTTTTGCATGCTTTCCCCAGATTCCTGTTCCCTTGGCTGAACGGTCGGCTTCAGGCGCGAAAAACTGGTAAACGGCTTGAGCAGTCCCTATGTTTGAGCGAAATGGACGCGGCTAAGTTTGCTCCGTCTCGTAATCTGTCGTTCAGCTTGATGTGAGAGACTGTGCAGCTGTCATGTCGAGTGGACGGAACTGTACTGCCGGGAAGGCAGGCCGCATTTCGTGAGGCGATGAAAAGTGAATAATTTCAAGAACTTCGCTCTTTGGATTGTGCTGGCAGTGCTGCTGCTGCTGCTGTTCAATGTTTTCCAGAGCACCACCCGTCAGTCAGCTGGTGCGGAAGTGTCGTACTCCCAGTTCCGCAAGGATGTGGACGCCGGTGCCGTCAGTGAGGTTGTCATTCAGGGGGACAGGATCACCGGCAAGAAATCAAGCGGCGAAACCTTCCAGACCACAGCGCCCTTCGATCCAGCGCTGGTTGATGTGCTCCTGGCCAAAGGCATCAGCACGACAGCTAAGCCCATTGATGATGGTAGCGTCAGTCTTATCGGCATTTTGATCAACTGGTTCCCGATCCTGCTGATTCTCGGTGTTTGGATATTCTTCCTGCGCCAGATGCAGGGCGCAGGCGGTAAAGCCATGGGCTTTGGCAAATCCAAGGCCAAACTTCTCACCGAGAAACACGGTCGTGTGACTTTCGAGGACGTTGCGGGCATCGATGAGGCCAAAGAAGAGCTTCAGGAAATCGTTGAGTTTCTGCGTGATCCACAGAAGTTCCAGCGTCTTGGCGGCAAGATTCCAAAGGGCGCATTGCTGATTGGTCCGCCCGGTACTGGTAAGACCCTGACGGCGCGAGCCGTCGCAGGCGAGGCGAATGTGCCGTTCTTCACCATTTCAGGCTCGGATTTCGTGGAAATGTTCGTCGGCGTCGGCGCCAGCCGTGTGCGCGACATGTTCGAGCAGGCAAAAAAGAACGCGCCCTGTATCGTTTTCATCGACGAAATTGATGCGGTCGGCCGCCATCGTGGCGCGGGCCTTGGCAACGGCAATGACGAACGCGAGCAGACCCTCAATCAGTTGCTCGTGGAAATGGACGGCTTTGAAGCGAACGAGGGCATCATCATCATCGCGGCCACCAACAGACCGGACGTGCTTGACCCCGCTTTGCTCAGGCCAGGCCGCTTTGACCGTCAGGTGGTCGTTCCCAACCCCGATATTATGGGGCGGGAAAAGATCCTGAAAGTTCATATGAGGAAGGTGCCGCTGGGCCCAGATGTGAATGCCCGGACCATCGCGCGCGGCACACCAGGATTCTCGGGTGCGGACCTTGCCAATCTGGTGAATGAAGCCGCACTTCTTGCGGCACGCCGCTCGCGCCGCGTTGTTACCATGCGTGAGTTCGAAGATGCCAAGGACAAGGTGATGATGGGGGCGGAGCGCCGCTCGGCGGTCATCTCCGAAGATGAGAAGCGCGCAACCGCTTATCATGAGGCGGGGCACGCCTTGGTCGCCATTCATTCATCAGCATCAGACCCTATTCACAAGGCGACCATCATCCCACGTGGGCGTGCGCTTGGCATGGTGATGCGACTGCCCGAGCGGGACTCCTATTCCTATGCGCGCGACAAGATGCTTGCCAATCTGGCCGTGTCGATGGGCGGACGCGTGGCCGAGGAGATCGTATTCGGACATGATAAGGTGACTTCGGGCGCGTCGGGCGATATCCAGATGGCGACAGGTCTTGCGCGCTCGATGGTCACGAAGTGGGGCATGAGCGACAAGCTCGGGCCGCTCCTCTATGCCGCGAACGAGGAAGAAGTGTTTCTGGGACATTCGGTGGCGCGCACACAGAATGTTTCCGAGGACACGGCGCGTCTGATTGATCAGGAGGTCAAGCGTTTTGTCGATGAGGCCTACGCCAAGGCGACAGACATTCTGAATACCTATCGTGACCAGCTCGAGATCATCGCAAAGGGTCTGATCGAGTATGAGACATTGTCTGGCGATGAGATTCTCGCGCTGTTGAAAGGTGAGAAGCCAAACCGTGAGGAACCTGCCGATATTCAGATGGAGAAGCCCCAAACCTCGGTGCCTACGGGCGGTCGTGGCAAAACCTCTGGCGGGTTTGATCCTGCGCCTCAGCCAGGCTGAGAGCCATCAAGCCAACAGGTGAACGAAACCCCGGTGCCATGCGCCGGGGTTTTTCGTATGAAGCAGTATGACCCGGCAACCGCTGCTCTTTGGCATTCTCAACATCACCGCAGATTCATTCTCCGATGGTGGCAAATATCTCGATCCAGCGGTGGCGCTTGCACACGGCCGGGCATTGGCGGGAGGCGGGGCCGATCTCATTGACATTGGCGCAGCATCCTCCAACCCAGATGCAGTGCCTGTTGACGCTGATCTTGAGATCTCACGGCTGAGCGCTGTCGTGCCTGACCTGCTGGCCGAGGGCATGTCGATTTCCGTCGATAGTTTTGAACCGGACGTTCAGTCTTGGGCTCTGGATGCAGGCGTTCAGTGGCTGAACGATATTCAAGGTTTTCCGGATGCAACACTTTATCCGCGCCTTGCAGACAGCGATGCGCGACTGATCGTCATGCATTCCGTGCAACAACGCGGGAAAGCGACACGAGTCGATATTTCCCCCGATAAAATCATGGGACTTATCGATGCTTTCTTCGATGAGCGTCTCTCTGCCCTGGAACGCGCAGGTATCGCCAGAAACCGGCTCGTTATAGATCCGGGGATGGGTTTCTTTCTGGGTACTAATCCACAAACTTCACTGGACGTGCTGCGTCGTCTGCCGGAACTGAAGTCGCGCTATCAGTTGCCCATTCTGGTATCCGTGACGCGCAAGTCATTCATCCGCGCTCTTGTCGGGCGCAGCGCAGCCGAATCATTGCCTGCCACACTGGCTGCTGAACTCTTTGCAGCGGCGCAAGGCGCAGACATGATCCGCACCCACGACCCGCGTGCACTGTGCGATGCGCTGAAGGTGACAGCTGTGCTTCAGGGAGCCTTGACTTGACGGACATCACACAGCCCGCCCCCCGCAGCTTCCATCAGAAAGGCAGCCTGATCGTCGTCACGGTTGATGATATCCCAGTCCACACCCTGGGGACTTGTTGAATCACGGTCGCCCATGCCCAGACTTGTGTTCAGTTCCATCATGATCTTGCCAGCGGCTTTCCGGCGCAGAACAAAGAGGCCGCCATCGTCTTCGATCCCGCATTCCATCGAATCATTGTCGTTCTGGCTGCAATAGACGCTGGAGAGCTTAGCCTGAGTATAATCGAGCGTTGTAACCGCAATGAGCGCGGTAAATGAAGGACGCTCGTTATAGGGGTCCCACATGGGGACTGGCTCTGTCTGATCCGGCACGATCTGCTCAGGAAAATAGGTGAAGGCAATCGCGGTGACTTTTTGCTTCGGGTGCGCCTTCATGTGAGCTGCATCATAAGTCCGGGCGAAACAGAACGGTTTGCTCGTATCGACAAAGGCCACAATCGGCGGCGTCGTGCGGGGTGGGTTAGGCATTTCATCTGCGCCAACGGGCAGAACACTGGCGAGCAGGACTGCGACAAAAGGCGCGACATAATATGTCGCAACTGACTTGGCATTCATGTTAGGGACTAACCTCAGGATGTAGATGACCCGCTGGGGACGATGTGAGCAGAATCTATTTTGGCACGGATGGAATCCGTGGAACAGCCAACCGCGACAATATGACGCCTGACATTGCCTTGCGTGTGGGGCAGTCCGCCGGGCGGCTGTTCCGACGCAATGGCGGTGTGCATCGCGTGGTGATCGGCAAGGATACCCGCCTTTCAGGTTACATGCTCGAGTCAGCCCTTGTGGCCGGGTTCACCTCGGTAGGGATGGACGTATTCCTGTTTGGGCCATTGCCAACGCCGGCAGTCGCCATGCTGACCAGAACACTGCGCGCTGATCTTGGGGTTATGATTTCGGCCTCTCACAATCTCTATCATGACAATGGCATCAAGCTGTTCGGCCCTGATGGATACAAGCTGTCAGACGAAATGGAGAAGGCGATCGAGGCCGGGCTTCAGAGGGATCTCTCAGGTGATCTTGCAGGATCTGACAGGATCGGGCGCGCCAAGCGCATTGATGACAGCCAGGCGCGCTATATCGAATTCGTCAAACGCACTTTCCCGCGTCATCTGCGCCTTGACGGCCTGCGTGTTGTGATCGACTGCGCCAATGGTGCAGCCCATCGCGTCGCCCCGGAAGTGTTCTGGGAGCTTGGGGCGGAGGTCATCAAGATTGGCGTTGATCCTGATGGTTTCAATATCAACGAAAAGGTCGGCTCCACGGCGCCGGAAGCACTTCAGGAGAAGGTGCGCGAAGCCCGCGCCGATATCGGGATTGCACTGGATGGTGATGCCGATCGCGTGGTCATCGTCGATGAAAAAGGCACTCTTGTTGATGGTGATCAGATACTCGGCCTGATCGGCAAGCGCTGGGCCGCTGCTGGTGAACTCAAGGGAGGTGGTCTCGTCGCGACCGTGATGTCAAATCTCGGGTTGGAACGGGCACTGGCCAGTGCAGGCGTCGAGATGGTGCGCGCCAGCGTCGGGGACCGCTATGTCATGGAACAGATGAAAGCGCGCGGCATGAATATCGGCGGTGAGCAGTCGGGCCATATCATTCTGAGCGATTTCAGCACGACCGGAGACGGTCTGATCGCCGCCCTTCAGGTGTGTGCGGCACGCGTCGAGGCAGATAAACCGGCAAGCGAAGTCTGCCACAGCTTCTCTCCGCTACCGCAGCTTCTGAAGAACGTGAAGTACAAGAATGGCTCGCCGCTGGAAGTTCCATCCGTAAAGGATGAGATCGCCAAGATCGAAAAAGATCTTGGGGAAAAAGGCCGTGTTGTCATCCGCAAGTCCGGCACGGAGCCCGTGATCCGCGTGATGGCCGAGGCGGATGATGAACGTCTCGTGCACAATGTGGTCAACATGATCGTTGAAGTCATCGAGAAAGTCGCATGAAACGCCTGTTGATCGTCGCCGGATCGGATTCCGGCGGCGGTGCTGGAATCCAGGCAGATATCAAGACGGCGACAGCCTTCGGCGTGTTCGCAACCACGGCGGTCACAGCCATCACCGCACAGGATACGACGGGCGTTCATGGCGTTCATGCCGTGCCCGATGAGATGATCGCAGACCAGATGCGCGTAGTGCTCACCGACATAGGTGCCGACGCCATAAAGACGGGCATGCTGCACAGTGCCGCCACCATCCGGACCGTGACCGGCGTTCTGGACGCACACGCGCGGGACCTGTCGGTGGTGATTGACCCCGTGATGGTCGCCAAGGGCGGCGCGCGCCTGATCGACGATACGGCGCTGGCGGCGATGAAGGCCCTTCTACTGCCCCGCGCGAATCTGCTGACACCCAATGCGCCGGAAGCTGCCACGCTGGCGGGCATGGATGAGCCACAGAGCGTTAACGAGTTGATCGAGGTCGGACACCGCATCTGCGCGATGGGCGCGCGTGCGGTGCTGATGAAGGGTGGCCATGTGCCGGGCGATGTGGTGAGCGATGTTCTGGTGAGCGCGAATGGGGTGGACGTTTTCTCAAGCCCGCGCATCCAGTCCGTGCATACCCACGGCACTGGCTGCACGCTCGCCTCGGCCATCGCGTCCGGGTTGGCTTTGGGCTGGCCGATGGTCACGGCGGTGATGCGCGCCCGCGACTATGTTCTGAAAGCCATTGAAACAGCGCCGGAGCTCGGCACAGGGCATGGCCCACTCAACCACATGCACCAGATGAGCATGTTATGACCATCTCTGGCGACGAGGATGTCCGCAAGCTGCGCGAGATCGGCAAGATCGTCGCCAACACACTTCGTGACATGCAGGCGGCGATGCGTGTTGGTATGACGACGGCAGAGCTTGACGCCATTGGCGCGCGGCTACTGGATGAGGCGGGGGCACGTTCCGCCCCGCAGGCCGCTTATGATTTTCCGGCCGCGACCTGCATCAGTGTGAGTGAGGAAATCGCTCATGGCGTGCCGGGCACGCGCATGCTGGCCGAGGGTGACCTTATCAACATCGATGTGTCGGCAGAGAAGGACGGCTATGTCGCTGATACAGGTGCCAGTATGGTGCTGGGGCAGGGCGATGTGCGGCTGGAGCGTCTGACCCGCGATGGCAAGCGTGCGCTGTGGGCCGGTATTGGTGCGGTTAAGGCGGGCGCGAAGCTGAACCGTATCGGTGAGAGCGTCGAGAAGTTTGCGCGTGCGAATGGCTATTCGCTGATCCGCAATCTTGCGAGCCACGGTGTCGGGCGCGCGCTGCATGAGGAACCGGGCGAGATTCCAACATGGCACGACCCCCAGGACCGCCGTGTGATGCATGAAGGTATGGTGTTCACCATCGAGCCGTTCTTGTCGCTGGGTGGCGAATGGGCCGCCGAGACCGGCGATGGCTGGACGCTGGTTTCCACGCCGCGCGCCCCGACAGTGCAGTTCGAGCACACGATGATCGCCACAAAGCGCGGCGCCATGATCCTCACCCAGCCCGGTTGACGCCGCGAAATCAAAAAGACGCAATGTTGCGCGGGTTTTTCTTGTGCATTGCGGCAAATCACTTATCTTGATCAGTGGGCCACGCCTCCCCAACGGGGCGCTTTGATCTGGAAGGATCACCTCATGACCGGTTCTATGCCGGCCGTGCGCCCAGCACGGCCTTTTTTTTCGTCCGGACCCTGTGCCAAGCGGCCGGGTTGGACTCCCGACAGTCTTAAGAATGCAGTCCTTGGGCGATCTCATCGTTCCAAGACGGGCAAAGCGCGCCTGCAGGAAGCGATTGATCGCACCCGCGCCGTGCTTGGCGTTCCAGCCGATTATCGGATCGGCATCGTGCCCGCATCGGATACGGGCGCCGTTGAAATCGCGCTGTGGTCGCTGCTAGGCCCGCGCCCGATCGACATGCTGGCATGGGAGAGCTTCGGCAAGGACTGGATCACCGATGTGGTGAAACAGTTGAAGCTGGAGGCACGGCAGTTGACCGCGCCCTATGGCGAGCTGCCCGATCTGACACAGGTGAACCCCGCGCATGATGTCGTGTTTACCTGGAACGGCACAACCTCGGGCGTGCGTGTGCCTGATGCAAACTGGATCGCTGCGGATCGGCAGGGGCTGACGATTTGCGATGCGACATCCGCCGCCTTCGCGCAGGATCTGGACTGGGGCAAACTCGATGTCGTGACCTTCTCGTGGCAGAAGGTGCTGGGCGGCGAGGGCGCACATGGCATGCTGATCCTTTCGCCGCGTGCGGTGGAACGGTTGGAAAATCACAAACCGCAATGGCCGATGCCCAAGATTTTCCGCCTGACTAAAGACGGCAAGATCGTCGAAGGCATCTTCAAGGGCGAGACGATCAACACGCCCTCGATGCTGTGCGTCGAGGATTACGTCGATGCACTGAAATGGGCCGAGGAGATCGGCGGCCTTGGTGCCCTGATGGCGCGTGCGGACGAAAGCCTTCGCATCATTGAGCGGCATGTGAACCAATCATCCGTGTTCGGATTTCTGTGCGCCGATAAAAAGGCGCGCTCGAATACGTCTGTCTGCCTTGTTATCAAGGATGCGGACATCGCGGCGCGCTCTGCCGACGATCAGGCCGCCTTCGCCAAGAAAGTGGCCGATCTTCTGGAGAAGGAAGGCGTGGCATTCGACATTGGCGGCTATCGTGATGCGCCGGCTGGCCTTCGCATCTGGTGCGGCGCGACGGTGGACCCTGCCGATATCGAAACGCTGATGCCGTGGCTCGACTGGGCCGTCGCCAAGGCCAAATCGAACTGACCTGCATCCCGGCTAGCCGGGGTGACAGTCAGACCCATTCTCCCATCGGAGTTTTACATGCCCAAAGTTCTCATTTCCGACGCCCTGTCTCCGGCGGCTGTTCAGATCTTCAAGGATCGCGGCGTTGAGGTGGACGTGAAGCCTGGTCTTTCCAAGGACGAGCTCCTGAAGATTATCGCTGACTATGACGGGCTCGCCATCCGCTCCAATACCAAGGTGACGGCGGAAGTTTTGAAAGCCGCGACGAACCTGAAAGTCGTGGGTAGAGCAGGCATCGGTGTCGACAATGTCGACATTCCTGCCGCCACGGCGCGCGGCGTGATTGTCATGAATACGCCGTTCGGCAATTCCATCACCACAGCGGAACATGCTGTGGCGCTGATCTTCGCGCTGGCTCGTGACGTGCCTGCCGCGAATGCCTCCACCCACGCTGGTAAATGGGAAAAGAACCGCTTCATGGGCGTGGAGCTTTACGGAAAGACGCTGGGGCTCATCGGCTGCGGCAATATCGGCTCGATCGTGGCAGACCGTGCTTTGGGCTTGAAGATGAAGGTGATCGCTTTTGACCCGTTCCTGTCGCCGGAGCGCGCGCAGGATCTGGGCATAGAGAAGGTGGAGTTGAACGATCTTCTGCCGCGCGCTGATTTCATCACCCTACACACGCCGATGACGCCGCAGACCAAGAACATTCTTTCCGCCGAGGCGTTGGCGCGGACCAAGCCCGGCGTGCGCATCGTGAACTGCGCGCGCGGCGGGTTGATCGACGAGGTTGCGCTGAAAGCCGGTCTCGACAGTGGACACATCGCGGGCGCGGCGCTGGACGTGTTCGAGACAGAACCGGCGAAGGAGCATGTTCTTTTCGGTCATGAAAAGGTTGTGGCGACGCCGCATCTGGGCGCTTCCACCAGTGAGGCACAGGAAAACGTCGCGCTTCAGGTGGCGGAGCAGATTTCCGATTATCTGCTGACCGGCGCTGTCACCAATGCGATCAACATGCCATCGATCAGCGCGGCCGACGCTGCTGTGATGAAGCCTTGGATCGACCTTGCCGGCAAGCTGGGTGCGTTTGCAGGTCAGCTGACTGACACGTCGATTCAGGCGGTCGAAATCATCTATGAAGGGGCGGTCGCGAAAATGAATCTGCGCGCGCTGACGCAGGCGGCGCTGGCCGGTCTGCTGAAGCCCGCACTGCCGGACGTGAACATGGTCAATGCCCCGGTGGTGGCGAAGGATCGCGGGATCGTCGTGACGGAGTCACGTCGCGAGCAGACTGGCACGTATGAATCGCAGATCACGCTGGCGGTGACGATGGAGAGTTTCACCCGGCAGGTTTCCGGCACCGTCTATGCCAATGGCGTGCCACGCATCATTGATGTGAAGGGCATCGTCATGGAAGCAGCTTTCGCGCCACATGTGCTTTATGTGACCAATGAAGACCGCCCTGGCTTTATCGGCCGCCTTGGCACGCTGCTGGGTGAGGCGGAGGTGAACATCGCCAATTTCAACCTTGGGCGCGCCGCTGCCGGGGCAGAAGCCATCGCCTTGGTCGAGGTGGATGGCAAGCTGCCCAATGCTGTGCTGGATGCAATTCGCATGCTACCGCATGTGAAGCAGGCGAAGGCACTGGCGTTCTGAACTAACGCGATTCAGGTGGCTACAGGCCATTCACCGAAGCGCGGTTTAGAAAGATCGTCTTGGCACCATGGTGCGGCCTCAGAACACCATATCGCGCCCGTTGATCTCACGCCGGGGTCATCGTCGAGTGTGGCAACGCTGAGAGTATAGCTATCCTGTCCATCGCGTTGTGCAATGATATGGCATCCACACCGTGAACAGAATCGACGGACCTTCTCAGGTGAGGAGCGATAGTTGGTGAGCAGATCTTCGCCCCTCAGCCAGCGAAAGGCATCAAGCGCGATGCGCGCATTCGGCTTTGAGGCTGCTGCATGGGTCTTTCGACATGTCACACAGAAGCAGTGACCTAGCGGTGATGCGATTTTGTCAATCTCGTACGCAACTGCGCCACAGTGGCAACTACCCTTGAAAGCCATCTGCCAGCCCTTTGCCCCGAAGCAATGTTGGATTTGCGTCATCATAGCCGCTATAAGGCCTCGGAACAGGCCCCCGCCGGATCGTTCCCGCGGGGGCTTTTTGCTTGTTGGGGATGGGCATGGCGAATGTCGCGGTGATCGGCGCACAGTGGGGCGACGAAGGCAAAGGCAAGATCGTAGACTGGCTTTCAAAGCGCGCTGATGTGGTGGTGCGCTTTCAAGGCGGCCACAACGCCGGCCATACGCTGGTGATCGATGGCGTTGTCTACAAGCTGTCGCTGCTGCCTTCAGGGATCGTGCGGCCCGGCAAATTGTCGGTGATCGGCAATGGCGTTGTGGTGGACCCGTGGCATCTGGCCAAAGAGATCGAGGGGCTGAAGGAACAGGGCGTGGCGATTTCGCCGGACAGTCTTGTCGTGGCAGACAATGCCGCACTCATTCTGCCCATTCATAGCGAGTTGGATTCCTTCCGCGAAACATCCAATTCCGGAACCAGGATCGGCACAACCAAGCGCGGCATCGGGCCCGCCTATGAAGACAAAGTGGGTCGCCGTGCGATCCGCCTGATTGACCTGGCCGAGCCCGACTTTCTGAAAAGCCGCATTGATAATCTACTACAGCACCATAATGCCTTACGCCGGGGCTTCGGTCAGGCTGAGGCTGATGGTGCGGCGCTGTTCGCTCATCTCATGGAGATCGCGCCCAAGGTTCTTCCCTATGCCGGTCAGGTGTGGCGGCGTCTGGCCGAAGCGCGCAGCGAGGGCCTGCGGATATTGTTTGAAGGCGCGCAGGGTGCGTTGCTGGATGTCGATCATGGCACCTATCCGTATGTGACGTCGTCGAACTGCGTGGCAGGACAGGCTGCAGCTGGTTCCGGCATCGGGCCGGGGTCGGTCGGTTATGTGCTGGGCATCTGTAAGTCCTATACCACGCGGGTGGGCGAGGGGCCGTTTCCGACTGAATTGATCGATGCGACTGGTGAGCTGATCGGCACGCGAGGCCACGAGTTCGGCACGGTGACAGGTCGCAAGCGCCGCTGCGGTTGGTTCGATGCCACGCTGGTGCGCCAGACCGTGCAGACCGGCGGCATCCGGGGAATCGCACTTACCAAGCTGGACGTGCTGGACGGTTTTCCTGAAATCCGCATTGCCACCGGCTATCGGCTCGATGGTCGTGAGATAGACTATTTTCCAGCCTCGCCCGCTGAACAGGCGCGGGTTGAGCCTATCTACGAGTCCATGGAAGGTTGGTCGGGGTCGACCAAAGGCGCGCGGCAGTGGAAAGACCTGCCCTCGCAAGCAATTAAGTATGTGCGTCGGATTGAAGAACTGATCGACGCGCCCATCGCCATTCTTTCCACCAGTCCAGAGCGCGAGGACACCATACTGGTGCGTAACCCCTTCGCAGATTGATGCTGCGCAAAGGCCCCTTGCGCCCAGAGCCGTCGCCCCGCAATCTGTGAGCATCGCGACATTGGAAAGACTGAGCCATGGCCATCAAGACACGTTTCACAGAAACCTTCGGCATCGAACACCCGATCGTGCAGGGGGGCATGCAATGGGTGGGGCGGGCTGAGCTTGCTGCTGCTGTTTCTAATGCAGGCGCGCTTGGCATCATCACCGGGCTGACCCAGCCGACGCCGGAAGATCTGGCGAAGGAAATCAAACGCACCCGCGAGATGACCGACAAGCCGTTCGGCGTGAACCTGACCATTTTGCCGACCATCAATCCCGTGCCGTATGACGAATACCGTCAGGCGATCATTGAAGGCGGCGTGAAGATCGTGGAGACGGCGGGTAACAACCCTGCACCGCATCTGCCGGCCTTCAAGGCGGCGGGCGTGAAGGTGATCCACAAATGCACGGCTGTGCGCCACGCCGTGAAGGCGCAGTCCATTGGCGTTGATGCGATTTCCATCGATGGCTTTGAGTGCGCCGGTCATCCGGGCGAGGATGATGTGCCGGGGCTTATTCTCATCCCGGCTGCAGCCCGGAAGATCACCATTCCCATGCTGGCCTCAGGCGGTTTTGCCGATGCCCGGGGCCTGGTTGCAGCGTTGGCGCTGGGTGCGGATGGCATCAACATGGGCACACGCTTCATGGCGACCAAAGAGGCGCCCATCCACGAGCATGTGAAGGAACAGATCGTCACCAATGACGAGCGTTCGACCAATCTGATCTTCCGTACCATGCACAACACGGCGCGCGTGGCGAAGAATGCCGTGAGCGATGAAGTGGTCGCTATCGAGCGCAAGGGCGGCGCGAAGTTTGACGACATCAAGCATCTGGTCGCGGGCGTGCGCGGTCGCACCGTGCTGGACGGCGGCGACACAGATGGCGGCATCTGGTCAGCCGGTCAGGTACAGGGCCTGATCGACGACATTCCAAGCTGTGGTGAACTCGTGGCGCGGATCGTGCGCGAGGCTGAAGACATCATCAAAGGCCGTCTCGGCAAAGTCATCGCCGCCTGACTTCAGGTCGTAGCTTGACATATATGGACGGCGTCCATATATGGGCGTCATGTCTCTCCGACGAAAGCGCGACACCTATCATCATGGCAATCTGAAAGCCGCGCTGATTGCGGCGGCGGACCGGATGATCGAAGTGACAGGTGTAGAAGAACTGTCGCTGCGCGGGCTTGCTGCGGCAGTCGGCGTGTCGCGCATGGCGGCCTATAATCACTTCGAGGACAAGGAAGCGCTGCTCGCTGAGATCGTGCGCCTTGGATTTGAAGATTTGGGTCGCGGCATTCCAGCCAGCGTAACCGAAGGCAAATCGCCTCGTGAGGTGCTGGCGCTGGCGGCACAGGATTATCTCGATGCAGCTGCCCGCCGTCCTGAGCGTTTCCGGCTGATGTTTGCGCGCTCCAAAGTGAATATGACGAAATATCCCGAGGCGATGGCCGCTTCGCAGAAATCCTATGCGTCTCTGGAGGCTATCGTATCACGCGCCGTAGGCGGTGACGGCAAGGCGGCGACTCTTGCGGCGTGGTCGCTGATCCATGGCTATGCGACGCTACGGGGATCCATGGGTGCTGATTTCAACGCGCGTCTTGGCGCGCCAGCCCTGAATGGGGATTACTTTGCCGCAGTCATTGTTTCTGGTGCGCGGTCTGCTTCTGTTTTTGCAGAAGACACGTCACACCAAAAGGACGCCCCCTGATGAATGCGCTCACTACAGACTTCCTTCTGGCATCCCTGCATCATCTGGCAGTGTTTGCCGTGTTCGCGCTTTTGATCATGGAGCTGATGATCGTGAAGTCGGGGCTTGATGCTGCGGGCGTGAGGCGAGTGTCGGTGATCGATGCCCTATATGGTTTGGCGGCGGGACTTGTGCTGATCGCAGGTTTCGCGCGAGCCATCTGGGGCGCGAAGGGCTGGGACGCTTATGCGGACAACATCCTCTTCTGGCACAAGGTCGGCGTCTTCATGCTGATCGGACTGCTCAGTCTGCCGCCTACTTTCACCTATATGGGATGGCGCAAGCGTATTGTGACCAATGAACACGACGTGCCAGCAGATGCCGAGGTGAGATCGGTGCGCAAATGGCTTCACATGCAGTCAGCGCTGTTTCTGGTGCTGCCCGTTCTTGCCGCCGCCCTCGCGCGCTGGTGAGGACGTTCAGCGGGTGGCTACTGCATCTGCCGCCTCGGCACGCAGGCGGAAGAGCGCGTTCTTCATCGCCTTCTGAAGTTTCTCGAAGGCACGCACTTCGATCTGTCGAACACGCTCACGGCTGATGTCGAACTTTTCGGACAATTCCTCAAGCGTGACAGGTTCTTCGCGTAAACGTCGCGCCGCGATGATTTCCTGCTCGCGTTCTGAAAGCTCTGACATGGCCTCGCGCAGAAGCGCCTGACGCTCGTCCATTTCCGTGCGCTCAGCCATGATGGTTTCCTGGTCCGCTGCATCGTCGGCCAGCCAGTCCTGCCACTCGCCTTCGGAATCGGCCCGCATCGGCGCATTCAATGAGGAGTCGGGCGCGGTCATGCGGCGGTTCATGGAAACCACCTCGTCTTCGGTGACGCCCAGTTTCTGAGAGATCAGCTTGACGTTTTCAGGCTTCAGGTCTCCATCTTCCAGCGCCTTCATCTGGCCTTTCAGCTTGCGCAGATTGAAGAACAGTTTCTTCTGCGCTGCTGTGGTGCCCATTTTCACGAGGCTCCATGAGCGCAGGATGTATTCCTGGATCGAAGCACGGATCCACCACATGGCGTAGGTGGCAAGACGAAAACCCTTTTCCGGATCGAACTTCTTTACGGCCTGCATCAGGCCGACATTGCCTTCGGAAATAACCTCTCCCAGAGGCAAGCCATAGCCACGATAACCCATGGCGATTTTTGCCACGAGGCGAAGATGTGATGTGACGAGCTGCTCAGCAGCCTGTGCATCGCCATGTTCCGCAAAACGCCTGGCGAGCATGTATTCTTCGCCTGCTTCCAGCATGGGAAATTTGCGGATTTCCTGAAGATAACGCGACAGCGATCCTTCCGGCGATAATGTCGTCAGTGCGCGCGTTGCCATCTGGCCTCCTAATTCCCCATGCCAACGCCCCGAAAGCGGCGACGTTCCGCACGTGAACTTCATCATATAGGTAGCTGTGCTGGCCGATTGAAGGGGTGATCCCGTGTTGTGCGATCGGTCACACTTTGGTGAGAGCGGCTTCCAGCGCCAGCATATCGGGCGGTAAAGGCCTTTCAAATCGTATGGTCTTATGGGTCGCCGGGTGCTGAAACCCCAAAACAGCTGCATGGAGAGCCTGGCGCGGAAACTCGTCGAGCAGGTTGAAAGTCTCGGAATCGAGCACTTTTTTTGCAGCTGAGGCTGTGCGCGAGCGGCCATAGGTGGCGTCTCCGATCAGCGGATGGCCGATATGGGTCATGTGGACGCGGATTTGATGCGTGCGACCAGTCTCCAGCCTACACTGCACCTTGGCAGCGCCGGGGCTCATCGGCGGACCATACTTTTCAAGCACTTCGTAATAGGTGACAGCATGCTTGCCGCCGGGCCGCACGACCATTTTCGTGCGCTCGAAATGGCTGCGTCCGATATCGCCCTCAATCCGCCCCTCACGCTTGAAAGGGGCGCCCCAGATGAAGGCGATGTAAAGTCGCTGGATGGCATGTGCCGCGAACTGCTTGCCAAGGCTGGTGAGTGCCTTGTCGGTTTTCGCCGCGACCAGAAGCCCGCTGGTATCCTTGTCGATACGGTGGACAATGCCCGGCCTGATCTCGCCGCCGATGCCAGCCAGTTGGCCGTGACAGTGATGCAGCAGGGCGTTGACGAGGGTACCAGTGGCGTTGCCAGCGGCAGGGTGCACGACCATGCCCGGCGGCTTGTTGATGATGATAAGCGCGTCATCCTCGTAGACCACATCCAGCGGGATATTCTCTGCCTGCGGCTGGGCCGGGATGGGGGGGGGAATGGTGACGGTAAACGTCTCTCCCACTTTGACGCGACGGTCAGCCTCGCCTATCACGCCGTCGGGACCGCTGACGCGATCTTCGCTGATGAGCTGCTGGATGCGGGCGCGTGAAAGCTCCGCACCGGCAGCGCGAACCAGCACACGGTCGAGCCGTTCACCGGCATCGCCGGGTTCAGCGGAAAACGTCAGGACTCGGTCACGGGTGAGAGGGAAGGTCATGGATCGGTCAGCCGATACGCCGAACGGCGAGATGTCTCAAGCGGGTCGTCCAGCCCCTCGTGGCGTGGTCATCATGGTGTGGGGCATGGGCATTGCCATTCTGGTCATGACCGCCTTGCTGATCCTTGGCCTGACTCTTGGCTGGCACAAGAAGGGTGACGCCGTTCAGCCGCCCGATCCGACGGCGCAGGCCGCCAGCCCGGCAGCCGCCTCCGGTCCGGTCGCGCCCATTGAAGTCATAACCGCGCCTGACTCGCGCCTTTATACAATTGCTGGTGATGGCAGCCGTGTTGCACTGCATGTCGCGGCGCCGACCGGTGACGAGATCATCGTTATTGATACGAGCGCGAACCGGATTGTTTCGCGCATCCGTCTGAAGCCAGAAGGCGGCGTGGTTGGAACTCCGCGTTGAGGACGTGAGCCCCAACTTGCCACAAAGGCGAGGGTTCTCTATACAGCCCGCCTTCATGCGGGGGCCTTCGTCTATCGGTTAGGACGGCAGCCTCTCACGTTGCAAAGACGGGTTCGATTCCCGTAGGCCCCGCCATATTATCCTTGATTTCTACTCTCGCTCTCCGGGTCGTTTTGCGCGGGCTGTAGGTTGCGCGCTGAGCGGATCATCCGGCCAGCGATGCTTGGGATAGCGGCCTTTCAGGTCTTTCTTCACATCCTGATACGAACCCTTCCAGAAACCCGCGAGATCGCGTGTCACCTGAACGGGTCGGCGGCCGGGTGAGAGCAAATGTAGCATCACAGGCACGCGCCCTCGCGCCACTGTGGGCGTTGTGGCTTCTCCAAACATTTCCTGAAGACGGACCTCCAGCACTGGCGCCCCACTTGAGTAGTCAAGCGAGAGGCGTGACCCGGTCGGCACAGTGATGTGCGTTGGCGCTTCGGTGTCCAGTCGCCGCATCTTGTCCCATCCGATATGTCCTTCGAGCGCAGCTTTCAGATCCAGCTTTGGAAGCTGGGCGGCGCGGCTGAAGCCGCCAAGGAAGGGGCTAAGCCATTCTTCCAGCGTTTCACTCAGTGCCTCATCACAAATGTCGGGCAGGGTTGTGCTTTCACCCTCTATGCCTCTGAGGAAGCCGACACGGGCCTGTAACTGGCGCAGATCATCTGTCCACGGCAGCTTGGCGACGCCGAGACGGCGAATGCCATCAAGCATTGCTGCGGCGATGTCGTCAGGCGAGGCGTCATCCTGCCATCTTTCTTCAAGCACCAGGGCGCCCAGAAGGCGAAGCTGCCGTGCCTGAACAGATTGGCTACGCGCCTCCCAAACCGTTTCTCGCCTTTGTTCGATTTGATCACCGAACATGCTTTCGATTTCGCTGCGCGATATTGGCGCGGCAAGGAAAACGCGCGCGTTTTCGACACCCTGATCAAGCGTGCCGATAGCGAGGAACCCTTCTGCTGCCAGTGCGTCGGCCTCAGTCATCATTGCGCCGCGCCCGTTGCGCAGGCGGAAGCTGCCGCGCAGTCCACGCCGAAGCGCAATACGGTCAGGATAGGCAAGCGCCAGAAGATGCCCAGCAGCATCAGCATCGATTCCTGTCTGATCTACATTCAGCTGCCGCATCCATTGCTTTGCGTTTTCGCGGGCGCGCGCGAGCGCACCGCGATCTGCTTCTAAACCCGGCGGTGGGGCATCACCCGCCATTACATGCAGGCGGGCGCGCAGATCGCAGTCTGGCCGATCACGCGGAACCCGCAGTATGTCGCGTTCCGATAAAAGCCCGGCGACGGTCGCTGCGGTTTCGCCAAGCCCCATATCATTCCCCTTCAGCAGCATATGCGAGAGGCGCGGATGCATCCCAAGTGCATTCATGTCGCGGCCATGCGACGTGATGCGGTTCGCTGTATCCAGTGCTTCGAGTTCACGCAGCAGCTCCAGAGATTGCGCGAAGGCAGCGGCGGGCGGCTGATCTAGGAGCGTATAGGCGGAAGGATCGGCGTTGCCCCATGCCGCGAGATCCAGTGCCAGCGGAGCCAGATCAGCGCGCATGATTTCAGGTGGTGCGTAGGCCGGAAGGGCGCGATGGGATTCTTCCGTCCATAGGCGATAGCAACTTCCAGGCGCTGTTCGTCCTGCCCGCCCGCGCCTCTGTTCGGCGGAGGCGAGCGACAGACGCTCAGTGACCAGGCGCGTCATGCCTGTGGCTGCATCAAACCGCGACTGTCGGACCAACCCGCTGTCCACAACGATGCGCACATCCGGAATGGTCAGGCTGGTTTCGGCAATGGCTGTGGCGAGCACAATCTTGCGCTCGCCGGACGCGGTAGGAGCAATGGCTGCCGCCTGCGCATCAAACGGCAGATTGCCATAGAGCGGCATCACCAGAACGCCGCGTGGCAGTGCATTTTCATGCAAGAGTTTTTCGGTGCGGCGGATTTCAGCTTCGCCCGGTAGGAAAGCGAGCACACTGCCCTCGCTTTCGCTGAGGGCGCGGCGGATGGCTGAAGCCATGGCCGGTGCTGGATTGTGCATATCCGCCACTGGCCCATAAAGCGTTTCCACAGGGAACAGTCGGCCTTCTGAACGCACGACATCTGCGTCGCCCAGCGCTGCAGCCACTCGCGCGCCATCCAGCGTTGCTGACATGACGAGAATGCGCAGATCAGGGTTGAGCGCCGCTTTTGTTTCCAATGTCAGAGCCAGGCCAAGATCGGCATCAAGGCTTCGTTCGTGGAACTCGTCGAAGATAACGAGGCCAACACCTTCAAGCGCCGGGTCATGCTGCAGACGGCGGGTCAGTAATGCCTCGGTCAGAACCTCTATGCGTGTTTTGGCAGATACTCGTGTTTCCTGGCGCACGCGATAACCGACGGTCGCACCTACTTTCTCGCCCAGAAGGCTCGCCATGCGATTGGCAGCGGCCCGGGCTGCGATGCGCCGGGGCTCAAGCATCAGGATGCTCTTTCCAGAAAGCCACCCTTCGTCCTTCAGGGTGAGGGGCACCATAGTCGTCTTGCCTGCGCCTGGCGGGGCCTCAAGCACAGCACTCCGGCCCGCTGACAGAGCGGATTTCAGGGCCGGAATGGCCGAGAGGACAGGCAGGTCATCACCCAACGTCATGCTTTGCACTTGCGCCGTTTCCTGCCGTCCTCTATCCCGAACCGCCCGCCGATCTGGCCAGAGTGATCCTTCAGCATGCGTCTTCTGCATATCGTTCCAAAGAACACAAATATCGACTTTGTCGGTCTGCGTTGGATCGGCTTTGTTTTCACGGCCGTCACGCTTGCCATCACCGCATTGGCCATCGCTTTTTGGGGCTTCAATCTGGGCATCGATTTCACGGGCGGCGTTTCGATGCAGGTGCACAAGACCGAAGGCCAGGTCGATGTCGGCGCGATGCGCGATCAGCTTGGCAGTATCGGGCTTGGTGAGGTTTCCCTCCAGCAGTTCGGGCAGCCGTCAGATGTGCTGGTGCGCATCAAACCCGCAAAGGGACAGGAAGGACAGGAACAGCAGGCGATCCAGAAGGTGAAAGACACGCTGGGCGCAGGCTATGAGTATCGCAGCGTCGATGCGGTCGGTCCGAAGGTTTCAGACGAGTTGTTCACCAATGGCATTCTGGCCTGCCTTGCAGCCGTGGTGATGATCGCGGTGTATGTGGCGTTCCGCTTTGAATGGCAGTTTGGTGTGGCAGCTTTCATCGCGACGTTTCACGACGTGTTTGTCACGGCAGGCCTGTTTGCTGTGACGCAGATGGATTTCAACCTGAACTCAGTGGCCGCGCTTCTGACGCTGGCAGGTTATTCGATCAACGACACTGTGGTGGTGTTTGATCGCATCCGTGAAAACCGCCGCAAGTACAAGAAAATGCCGCTCGGCGAATTGATCAACCTGTCAACCAACCAGACCCTGTCCCGCACGGTGATGACCTCGTTGTGCACGGCGCTGTCGGTTATTCCGATTGTGCTGTTTGGCGGTGAGACACTGTTTGGTTTCTCTGTGGCGATCCTGTTTGGCATCGCGATCGGCACCTATTCGTCGATCTATGTTGCTTCGGCCCTGTTGCTCTACATGCCGCCGATCGGCGCGAGTGATAACAAGGCACGCGAAGCAGAGGCCGCTGCCGCGCGGCCCTAAATCGCTATCCTCAGAGCGGGATCCAGGCCCGCTCGCGCGTCAGACTCATATAGCCGATATTGACCCCGGCGCGGGCCCCAAGCCCAGTGCGCATGGGCGCAAGCGTAATGCCATCTGCGCGCAGGTAATTCACGCCAATGCCTGCTACGAAATAGAAGCTGCCCTCAGCGCCTGGAAAACGCTGAAACAGCTTGTTCTCGTCATTCAGATCATAGACCAGCGTAAAGCACTTCGAGGCATTGACGCCGGCGTCGAAACCCACCGACGGGCCGGTCCAGAATACCTGAAGTGGGTTGCTGGTTTTCCGGTACAGCCAGCCTTCACCGTAGCGCAGTCCCACGCCTAACGCGGCAGAGGCTTCCTCGCCGGCGATATAGGCGTTGGGTCGACCCAGATCGCCAAAGACTTTGGCAACAACTTCCGCGGCACTTTGCGCCGTTGAGCCGAAAAAGCCTTCGACCGCTCCGGCGATTTCATCCGCCCGAAACTCATCAGAGCGCGCTGGCCCTGAGTCTCCCCGGCGCACAGGCTGATTTGAGCCATCGGTAGATGGCTGGGTGCTTGAACAGGCCGCAAGGGTTAGTCCTGCTGCACCGGTAAGCAGGGCCCGGCGAGAGGTGAGGCGGCGCATGAGGTCGTCCATGGAAGTCACTCCCGAATCAGTCACCAGTCACATTCCTATCCTAAATCAGCGCCGCTGGGCTTCCCACTGCCCCTGTTTAGGCGCATTTTCCTCGTGTAAAGGACGGCCCTGAACGGACGAGGGAAAGCGCTGATGTCTGAACAAACAATTTTCTACATTGCACTGGCGGTGCTGGCGCTGATCGTCGTCTTCAGTTTCGTGAAGACGATCCCGCAAGGTCAGGAATGGACTGTGGAACGCTTTGGGCGTTACACGCGCACACTGAAGCCAGGCCTCAACCTGATCGTTCCTGTCTATGATCGCATTGGGCGCAAGCTCGTGATGATGGAGCAGGTGCTCGACATCCCGCGTCAGGACGTGATCACCAAGGACAACGCGATGGTGACGACGGACGGCATCGCCTTCTATCAGGTGATTGATGCTGCCCGCGCGGCCTATGAGGTGAAAGATCTTGAGCGGGCTATCTCCAATCTGACACTCACCAATATTCGCACCGTAATCGGCTCAATGGATCTCGATGAGGTTTTATCGAAGCGCGATGAGATCAACGAACGTCTGCTACGCGTCGTGGATGCCGCCACCAATCCTTGGGGCATCAAGATCATGCGCATCGAGATCAAGGATCTGACCCCGCCATCCGACATCACCGACTCGATGGCACGCCAGATGAAGGCCGAACGCGAAAGACGGGCAGAGGTCATCACGGCTGAAGGCGAGAAGCAGGCGGCAATTCTTCGCGCCGAGGGGCAGAAGCAGTCACAGATTCTGGAAGCAGAAGGTCGCCGTGAAGCAGCTTTCCGCGACGCTGAAGCCCGCGAACGCGCAGCCGATGCAGAAGCCAAGGCGACTGAAGCCGTTTCTGCTGCCATCGCGGCGGGTGATGTTCAGGCGATCAATTACTTCATCGCGCAGAAATATGTCGAAGCTTTCAAGGCGCTGGCGACCGCGCCCAACCAGAAGTTCGTCGTTGTACCTGCTGAAATGTCTGGTCTGCTTGGCTCTATTGCGGGCGTGGGCGAACTGGCCAAGGCAGCCCTGGGCGGTGACGGCGGATCAGTGCCACCTCAGCCGCGAAGCGGTGGGACACGCGGGCGCGTGCAATGGGCTGCCGGCGATCAGTCCGGCAGCGTTCCCAGCGCGTGAAAGGATAGATCATGGATCAGCTAGTGAGCTTTCTGTCCGGCATGACCTATTGGCACTGGATGGCGCTCGGGTCGGTGTTGCTGATTGTCGAGATCGTCACACCTACATTCTATTTCCTGTGGTTCGGGATTGCTGCTGTTCTGGTTGGCCTGCTCAAGCTCATGATGCCGGACCTGACATGGCAGGCGTGCATTACGATTTTCGGCGCACTCTCAATCATCTCCACCGTCGTCTGGCACATGGTCTACAAGAAGGGCGGCACGGACGGCGGTGAGCCGGATCTCAATCAGCGAGCCCGGCGCTATCTTGGTCGGCGGGCCATCGCGCAGGACCATTTCCGAAATGGGAGGGGCGCCATCCTGCTCGATGATACGCGCTGGCAGGCCGTGGCTGAGGGGCACGCCGATATTGGCCCGGGCGCATCCGTAGAGATAACAGGCGTTGACGGAGCGACACTGAAAGTTCGCCCCATCTAGGCCGGCTTACGGAGCCGTCAGCGGCATTGTGCAGGCCGTTGTGGCTGGCTAATAAGGCGTATGGAGCATTCGAACCTGACCGCCTTGCATCCGGTTGAGCCGGTGCTGCACTGTGCCCATCACGCCAAGGGCCACGCTGAAAGTGTGTGCGCCAACTGCCGCGTGCGTTCCATAAGTGTGTGCTCTGTGCTCGAGCAGCAAGAGCTGCATGGACTCGCCACGATTTCGGAGGATGCGCATTATGTGCCGCGCGCCGAGATTGTCGTGCAGGGCGCGCCAGCGCACGCCATCTATAACATCACCGAAGGAACCGTTCGGACCTATCGTCTGCTGCCCGATGGGCGGCGGCAGATTTTCGGATTTCTGGTCGCAGGCGATTTCATGGGCCTGTCATTCGGTGAGACCTTCTCGTTTTCAGCTGATGCCATTTCGCAGGTTCGTGCCTGCCGTTTTTCGCGCCCGCGTTTTGAAGCGTTTCTCGATACCCACCCCAATCTTCTGCGGCGGCTCCATGAGGCGGCCGGACACGAGCTGCAGTTGGCGCAGGACCATATGGTGCTGCTGGGGCGCCGCACGGCCGAGGAGAAAGTGGCAGGCTTTCTGATCGGGCTGCGTAATCGCCTGCAGCGCATCGGCGGCGGCGCTTTGATGATTCCACTGCCGATGACCCGCGAGGACATCGCGGACTATCTGGGGTTGACCATCGAAACCGTCAGCCGCGTGTTCACGAAACTGGTGCGCCAGCGCGCCCTGATTATCGTTCCCGGCGGCGTCCGCCTCATCACCCCCGATTCACTGACTGCGCTAGCAGGCTGAACGGTTAGTGGTTGAACAGTACGGCCACTGGAGCGGTTTCGAGCAGGTCGCGCGTCACGCCACCGAACGCCCATTCACGCATCCGGCTGTGTCCGAACGCGCCTGACACGATGAGATCGGCATCGACACGCTGCGCAACCCGAACGAGGGCTGCTGCCGGACCACCTGTCGCATCGATCTCGTTGACGCCCTTCACTGTTGCGCCATGAGCCGCAAGATGCGCGCAGACATCCTGCACGGATTCGGTTGGGGTTTCTTCGCCGATGGCAGTCACGAAAACCTCGTCAGCTGCGATGAGCAGCGGCATGGCCGCAGCAATCGCACGACGGGCTTCGCGCGTATCCTTCCACGCGACGACGATTCGTTTGAATGAGACATGATCGCTGGCTGGGCTGAGCACCAGAACAGGGCGACCTGCACCCATGACGATGTCAGACGGCGTGACACCCATGTTGAGATCGTCGTCCTTTGAGGTCGCTGGTCTGCTGACCACAACGAGATCAGCGGCGCGGGCCTGCTCAACGACGAATGCCGCAGAATCCGCTGCTTCGGAGCCGCGCCATTCCAGATCCGCATTCCCTTCTGCTGCTTTGCGAAAGGTGCTTTCAGCTGCCGAGATCAGGCCGTGGACCTGCTTGCGTGCAGCCTCGATAACTTCGGGCTGGAGCGAGACAAAGCCCTCGCCAAATGGCGCATAGACCGGAATCGCCATTTGGGCTGCACCCACACCGATCAGCCGCGCCTGTAGACGCCCGGCAAGACCTGCGGCCATCGCCACGCGTTGAGTGACGCTGGCACTGGCATCAACGTGCACAAGAATGGAGGCAATACCAGTCTTCGCCATAGTCCCCTCGCAGTTTGATCAAGAGGCTTCGCGGCCTCCGGCAGAGTAGAGCGTAACACCTGCCAGCGTAACACCAAAGCATACAAACGCTGCCATGATCAGACCGATGACGAGTGTGACATGTTCAGACATGGGGATCCCCTTTTTGCTTTGAAAGAGGATCCATGGGCAGGCGCTACGCTCATTGATCTGGATCAACGCTTCTTCATTCAGCGCCGCGCGCGACGAAGGAGGGATTGCGATACCTGTCGGCATTCTTCGCATACATGAAAGGGCTGCCATCCAGTTTTCGCACTGAGCCGCCTGAGGCCGTGAGGACGGCATGTCCCGCAGCGGTGTCCCATTCCATGGTAGGGCCATGGCGCGGATAGAGATCGGCCTCACCCGCCGCGATGATGCAGAACTTCAACGATGAACCCAGGGTGCGCACAGCCTGGAAATTGTACATTTCCCTGTATTCGTCAGCCTTGTGGATGTCATGGCTGCGCGACCACAAGGCAACCGGATGGTCGGGCGGCGTGCGTGCATGAATGCGCCGGGCCTCAGAAAGGTCAGGCGCGCTGGACGCTGCATGCGGCCAGTTCAGAGCGAAAGCGTGACCATCAGCGCCCGCATATAGCTGGGTCAGCGCCGGCGCATAGACGATTCCACTGACGGCGCGGCGCGCGTGGATAAGGGCGATGTTCACGGTGAACTCGCCATTGTGGGCCAGAAACTCCTTGGTGCCATCGAGCGGGTCGACCAGAAAAAAAGTCTCGCCAATTTCCGGAAAATGCCCGTTAGCGGCAGCTTCCTCAGACACAACGGGCACGCCGGGGTGTAAAAGCGCCAATCCTTCCAGTATCAGGTCTTCGGCTTCTTCATCAGCAACAGTGACCGGGCTGCGGTCAGCTTTGGTGCGGCTGCCGACCCCGGCTTCATAATGGCCCATGATGAGCGCGCCGGCGCGGGCGGCGAGTGCGACAAGGGCGGCTAAATCAGAAGTTGCAGTCACGCGCGCACTCTGTTTCGTGCCGACAGGCATCTTCTGCGATGAAACATGAAGCGCCCGTTTAAGCATTGTTTAAGTCCGGGCGTTACCCTGTTAACTGTGACCGGCGCAATAGCCGCCCGTTTTTCCACCTGCCCGAAAGGTTGCCACCCGTGAAAGAGATCGAACTCGCAGCCCTGTTGGTCAGCCGCGTCTGTCATGACCTGATCAGCCCGGTTGGTGCACTTTCCAATGGCGTTGAAGTGCTGAGTGATGAGGACGATCCGGTTATGCGCGATCACGCCATCGCCCTGATTTCCAAGAGCGCTGAGCAGGCCGCAGCCAAGCTGAAGCTGTGCCGGTTGGCTTATGGCTCGATGGGTTCGGCTGGCGATGAAGTGAGCCTGGGTGATGTGCAGGATGCTTTGGCGGCCTTTCTGAAGGACAGCAAGATCAAGCTGGACTGGCGCGCCCAACCCATGCTGGTGGGCAAGGACATCGCGAAATTCGTGATCAATCTGGGCATGTCGGCCATGGACACTATTCCACGCGGCGGCGTGCTGAAGATCAGCGCAGAGCGCACGGGATCGGAAATCGCGGTTTCGGCGAGCGGTGACGGCCCCATGGCGCGTGTCACCGACGATCTGACGAACGCCCTTGCCGGGACGTTTCAGATGTCTGAGCTTGACGGACGGCGTATTCAGCCTTTTCTGACCGGACTGATCGGACGCAGCCTTGGTTGTGCGCCGGTGGAGATTGTTCAGGATGGCGGGATTATGACATTGCGCGTCAGCGTGCCGCTGCCTTCGGGCGCTGTGGCCGCTGCCTGACCACGGATTTTCGCCCATGCGCACTTGCCTCATTGTTGATGATAGCCGCGTGATCCGCAAGATCGCGTGCCGGTTGCTGAAAGATCTCGGTTTTGAGGCCGAAGAAGCCGCCGATGGCAATGAGGCGCTGGCGCGTTGCCGCGACCGGATGCCGGATTTCATGATTGTTGATAATGTGATGCCAGGCATGGATGGCATCACCTTCATGAAAACGCTGCGACGCGAAAAAAAAGGCGCGCTGCCGCCGATGATTTTCTCAAGCACTGAGCATGGCGAAAGCCACATCATCTCGGCCCGCGCAGCAGGAGCCACCGGCATTCTTATGAAGCCATACGACTTCGACATGCTGAGTGAGTGTCTGTCGGCCCTGTCCATCACGCCTTAGTCATCGCATCCGGTAGCGAACCGGCAATGTCTTCAGGCCGCTGACGAAGTTCGCGCGCGTATTGCGCGGTTCGCCATCCAGCACGATCTCGTCCAGACGCGGCAGCAACTCGGCAAAAAGCGATTTGATCTCCATCCGCGCCAGGTGCATGCCGAGGCAGGTATGCACGCCATAGCCGAATGCCACCTGTTTGTTGGCCGGGCGGTCCACCTTGAAGGTGAAGGGGTCGTCAAACACCTCCTCGTCACGGTTGCCTGAAGGGTAGTGCAAAGCAAGCCCTTCGCCAGCTTTGATGGTGACACCGCGCAGTGTGTAGTCAGAAACGGCGGTGCGCATGAAGTGCTTCACCGGCGTCACCCAGCGGATCATTTCTTCAACCGCCCCCGACAGAAGATCAGGATTGGCCTTCAGTTTCTGCATCTCGGCTGGCGCCTTGATGAGTTCCAGAAGGCCGCCCGCTGTCGTTGAGCTTGTGGTGTCGTGACCGGCGGTTGCGACAATGATGTAATAGCTCATCGCTTCACGGTCACCGATGGGGGCGCCGTCGATCATGCCATTGGCAATGATCGAGCAGAGGTCATCGGTTGGGTTGGCGCGGCGGTTCGCGGTGATCTTGCCGAAATATTCGTAGAGCTGCATGGCGGTTTTCGCCAGATCTACGCTCCGATCCTGTTCGCCCATCAAGCCGCCGTCATCTGATGCATTTGACGTTTGGGCCGCGACATCCGGGTCACCGGGGCCAAAGATTTCCTGCGTCATCTTCATGAGGAACTGTTCGTCCTCGCGCGGCACACCCATGATCATCATCAGAACGCGCAACGGATACCAGAGGGCGATTTCTTTCACGAAGTCGCAGCGCGGCCCCAGCTCGGCCATGCGGTCTACATGTTCCTTCGCCAGCCCATCGATGCGTGCGCCCAGTTTCTTCAGATTGGGCGGCATGAAGAAGCCCTGCGTCAACGCACGCAGCTTCATGTGCAGCGGATCATCAATATCGACCAGCGTGCGGAACATGTGCGTGTCGCCCGTCACCGACTTCACCCACTCTTCCCCGGAAATGGGCGACAGATAAGTGCGCAGGCTGTTGACGAACACGTCGTTGCGCTTTTCCACCTCAAGAATATCGGCGTGTTTCACGATGGAATAGAAGGGGCGGAAACCACGCGGTTTCATCAACCGCACGGGATCTTCATGGCGCAGTTTCGTGAACAGCGCGTCGATCTCGCCGCTGGCGAAGATATCGGGGTTGACGATCTCGTCATCGAGGCGGCCACGGGTATAGCCCTTGAAGGGCAGGGCCGGTTCACCAAGGGCATCAAGAGGCAGGGCGGTCATGACAGGACGTCCAAGGTTGATAGCTGTGATGGGGGAAGTTTGAGCGGGGCGCAGACGGGCTGCAAGCGCAATGATGTTACGCGGCCGCGCAATAATATATGTTCGTTTGTAATATTAATGGGAGGGGGTGGGGGAGGGGTCGCCGGAACAGGATCATATTCAATATGTGTTCAGGGCAATAATCGACCCTGCCTGCATCAGCTTCCCCTTTTTGCGCGTCGCCGTCGTAAGATAAGAATATATTCTTTCACCTGCAAGGGGTCGCCCAGGATTTATTTGCCGCGCAAGGTGTAAAAGCTCCGCAGATGTGAGAGCCTGATGTCATGCCAGATCATGATATCTCCACCATTGCGGCGCTCGAAGCATGCCTTGGGGCGCCCGGCCTTCCCGTGAAGGCAAAGCTGATCGACCATGTCGATGACGGCGCAGCAGTGTGGATTGCCGCCTCACCCCTTCTGTTCGCCGGATTTGCCGGGACCGGGCAGAGACCGGTGGTGACGGCGGGCGGTGGACCAGCAGGGTTTGTCACGAGCGTTGCCGCAGAGCGTATGACGCTGCCGCCTGCATATCTGGACGATCCATCAGGCATCGCGGCGGGCGATGGCGCCGGTCTGCTGTTTCTGGTGCCGGGTGTCGGTGAAACTCTGCGCGTCAATGGGCGTGTGATCTCGGCAGGATCGGCAGGCATTGAGATCGCCGTGGAGGAGTGCTTCGTCCACTGCGCCAAAGCGCTGATCCGTTCTGACTTCTGGGCAGCGCAGCAAGATGCCAACGCGCCAGACGATGCCACTGCGTTCCTCAATGCGTCGCGCTTTCTGGCGCTGGTGACCGCCGATGCGCGTGGCAGCACCGATGTCAGCCCCAAAGGCGACCCATCGGGTCTGCTGATGCGGGCGGAGGCGGGTGGTGTGCAGATCGCCGAGCGTCCGGGCAACCGCCTCGCTTATGGCTATCGCAACATGATCGACAACCCGCATGTGGCGGGGTTGGCCCTTGTGCCGGGCACACGGAAACTGGTGCGCTTCACCGGCACGGCGCACATCACCACAGACGATGCGGCGCGCGCGCCCTTCGTCGTGCATGACAAGGTGCCGGTTCTGGCGACGGTCATACGTGATGTGAGCGCGTCATTGCAGGAGAGTCCGGCGCTGGCGCGGGCCGGTCTGTGGCCCTGCCCGGTGACGCAGCCGACAATCGATTCCGCCGCTATCCTGTTGGGCCATGTGAAACTCAACAGGGCCAGGGGCGCAAAGCCGGAGGGCACTTTGGGCGGCACGACGCGCGATGAGATCGCCAGCGGCCTCGCCACGTCATACCGCGAGCGGCTGTATTAAGGACCAAGAAAAAGGCGCCGGATTTCTCCAGCGCCTTGAAGGTCCAGAATGGAAAGGGATCAGGCCGCCTTTTCGGTCGCGCCTATGGAGCCCGGGGTCGGATCGCGCAGCACATAGCCACGGCCCCAGACGGTTTCGATGTAATTGTCGCCTTCGGTGGCGCTGGCCAGTTTCTTGCGCAGCTTGCAGATGAAGACGTCGATGATTTTCAGCTCGGGCTCGTCCATGCCGCCATAAAGGTGGTTCAGGAACATTTCCTTGGTGAGCGTGGTGCCCTTGCGGAGCGAGAGCAGCTCCAGCATCTGGTATTCCTTGCCGGTCAGGTGGACGCGGCTGCCCTGAACCTCAACGGTCTTGGTGTCGAGATTGACGGTGAGCTTGCCGGTATTGATGACCGACTGGCTGTGGCCCTTGGAGCGGCGCACGATCGCGTGGATGCGGGCGACCAGCTCGTCCTTGTGGAAGGGCTTGGTCAGATAGTCATCGGCGCCGACGCCGAGGCCCTTGACCTTGTTTTCGATGGTGGAGGTGCCTGAAAGGATCAGGATCGGAGTCTGCACCTTGGCGACCCGCAGGTGCTTCAGCACCTCGAAACCGCTCATATCAGGCAGATTCAGATCAAGCAGGATGATATCGTAGTCATACAGCTTGCCCAGATCGACCCCATCTTCACCAAGATCGGTCGAATAGACATTAAAGCCTTCAGACTTGAGCATCAGGTCGATGCTCTGCGCCATGGCGCTGTCGTCTTCGATCAGCAAAACTCGCATCTGGTCACTGCCCCCCGGCAAGCGCATGAAGCGCCAGGCCACGAATGTGGTTAACGGCTGCAAATCACGCTAGGGGCAAAGGGTTAACAAAAACTGAGTCGCCCGCAAGCAAAGAAGTTTCGCCGCTTGAACAAAGGGTTAGCCAGTTAATCTTAACGTGCCCTTAAAGGCTGGGCCCTAAAAACGGCAAATCACCCTCATTTCTGCTGCCGTCAAACCGAGCCAAACGTGTCCGCGCTGACAGACGCCATCACTGCCGTTCCTGAATTGACGGTTTTTGGCCGGGTTACTGCACTGCAGGGCCTCATGATCGAAATGACTTTCGGCATGCCGGTGCTGGCGGTCGGCTCGCGTGTGACTATTGAGGGTCTGCATGGCGAGGAAGTCCCCTGCGAAATCACCGGGTTTCGCAATGGCCGGGCGCTGGCGCTGCCATTTGGTCCGCTCGAAGGTGTCCGCATGGGATGCCGTGCGACGCTTCAGGACAGTGCGCATCAGGTTTTCCCATGTGACGGCTGGCTGGGCCGGGTGATCGACGGCTTTGCGCGTCCGGTCGATGGGGCAGGCCAACTGCCGCAGGGCACAGTGCCCCGCGCTGTGCGGGCCTCGCCGCCGCCTGCCCATGCACGCGCCCGCGTCGGCGACCGGCTCGATCTGGGGGTCAGGGCGCTCAACTGCTTCACGACATGCTGCGAGGGTCAGCGCATGGGCATCTTCGCCGGTTCGGGTGTGGGTAAGTCCGTGCTGCTGTCGATGATGGCAAAATATACCTCGGCCGATGTGATCGTGATCGGGCTGATCGGCGAGCGCGGGCGCGAGGTGAAAGAATTCATCGAGGAAGACCTGGGCGAGGAAGGGCTGAAGCGCGCGGTGGTGGTGGTTGCCACCTCTGACGAGGCGGCGCTGATGCGCCGTCAGGCCGCCTATCTGACATTAGCGACGGCTGAATATTTCCGCGATCAGGGCCTGAGCGTGCTGTGCCTGATGGATTCAGTGACGCGCTTTGCCATGGCGCAACGCGAGATCGGCCTCTCCTGCGGTGAGCCGCCCGCCGCCAAAGGCTACACGCCCACCGTCTTCTCGGAACTGCCGCGTCTGCTGGAACGGGCAGGACCAGGGGTTGCAGGTTCGGGAACCATTACCGGGCTTTTCACCGTGCTGGTTGATGGCGATGACCATAACGAGCCCATCGCTGATGCCGTGCGCGGTATCCTCGATGGGCATATCGTGCTGGACCGCCGTATCGCCGAGCGGGGGCGTTTCCCGGCAGTCAATGTGCTGCGTTCGGTTTCGCGCACCATGCCGGCCTGCAATCCGCTTGAGGAACAGGCTCTGGTGATTGAGGCACGCCGGGCGATGGCCCTTTATGATGATATGGCTGAGCTGATCCGCTTGGGTGCGTATAAGAGTGGTTCTGACCCTGAAACTGACCGGGCCATCCTTCTCAACCCGGCGCTGGAGGCTTTTCTGGGCCAGCAGAAAGGCGAACAGGCTGGCCTTGGCACGTCATTTGCTGCGCTACGCGACGTTCTCCATTCGGGACAGACTGAGGGTCTGCATACATGAAGTCGCGCAATACGCTGATCAAGCTGCACCGCTTCAGGGTCGACGAAGCCAAGACAAGGCTGAGCGGTCTGGAAGCGATGCGCGCCGAAATGGAGCGCAAGTCTGCCGAGCTTGACGCGCATCTGAGCGAAGAAGCCCGTCGTGCCACGGAAAGTGACATAGGGCGGTTCGCATACCCTTCGTTTGCCCGCTCGATCAAGGAACGCAAGGAACGGCTGGCGCAGTCGATCAGTGAATTGGAGCGGTCCATCTTTGAAGCGCGCATCGCCGTGCAGGACGCCTATCGAGAACTGAAGAAGTACGAGATCGCCGAGGAACAGCGCATCGCCCGTGAGGCAGAGCGTCTGGCCAAGATGGAGCAGAACGACGCTGACGAGCGCGCGGCCCAGCAATTCATCCGCAGCTCACGCAACAGCGTGTCCTGAGATTGTTACCAGCCGCGACCGCCGCCGCCGCCGCCACCACCGCCTGAAAATCCGCCCCCGCCGCTGAACCCGGAGCTTTTGCCCGGCGGTGAGGACGAGGAAGAAATGGCGCTCGACATGGCGTTGGAAATGGAATGGCTGAGTGCGCCAGCCCCGATGCCGTTGAAATTGCGCCCCGAATACCAGTTGGGGCGATAGACGTATTCCCCGCTTTGGTCGTGGACACGCATCTCACGCTCGAAGGTCTGGCTCCATGTGTGATCGACATCCAGAGCGAGCGCGTAGGGAAGGTATTTCTCAAACAGCTCCGGCGTCATCTCGGGTGGGTGCAGAACCTCCCACCGTTCTTTTTCTGCCGTGTCGAGGAACATGCGGAAGCCATCGACCTGATCGCGCAGTGCCTGACCCTTGACGGTCGGTGCCTTCATCAACCGGGCGAACACGAAGAGAATAACAACACCGACGGCGATGGCAGCAACCCCGACACCCGTCGCCAGGCTGAGCCGCGTGCTGGCGCTGAACCATGTCACGGCCCCAGCCGCGACAAGCACGATGCCGGCCAGAAAGAGCGGGCCGGTATTTTCATGGAAGCTCTTGCCGAGGTGGCGCAGTTGCAGCCGGGTATCAATCGCGTCCTTCGCCGCTTTGATGTCTTTCCAGTTTTCCTGTTTCAGCTCGATCGTTTCCTGTCCGTTGAACAGCCATTGGAAGGCTGATCGTTCAACGTCGTCGAGACGGTCTTCGTTTTTGCCGGTGCGCGTGAGCGTGAAGCTGCGCGACAGCCAGCCGGGTTCTTCATGGATGGTCAGTGTACCCTTCACCGCCATGCCAAGAATGGTGGCAGCGAAAATCTTGTTGTCGGATCCCATCTGGCGCAGATAGCGCGCCTCGCCTGGGTCGATGCCGTCAGGTGGTTCAAATAAGGGGATGATGGTGCCGCGCGGCGGATCACGCCCCCATTTGCGCCAAGAGCCATAGAGAAGACCGCCAGAGAGCAGGAGGCCAAGAAAGCCGGTCAGCGCACTGAGGTTCTGCCATAGCCAGCGCCACAGCTTTTCAGTTGCACCCGGTTCCTGCAGGAAGCCTTTTGGCCATTCCACGGCAATGGACAGACCTTCAGATGCGCCGAGCGGCTTGTTCGTGACGGCATGGACTGCGCCGGGCTGGCCTTCGGAAATGGTGCCGTTGGAGGCTTTGGAGCCATATGCCCCTGTAAACAGGGCCATACGCCTGGCGCGTGCGCCCTGTGGCAGATGGATCGTGGCCGATGCGCTGTCGATTGGCCAGATCCAGCCATTGCCCGTTATGTTGAAATACAGCTCGTCGGCATCGCGGCCGTAGAAAATCTGATCGGTCGTGCGATAGGTGATCTCGTAGACATGCTTGCCGTAGGTCAGCAGCACATTCTTATCGCCGATACGCACTTCATAGCCGTTTGAAAAGGAATCGATGCGGAAGGGCTCGTCTTTACCGTCGCGCCTGACACCCAGCACCTCGAACCCGACTTCAACCGCATCGCCGTTATTGTCGGTGTAGCGGGTGGGAAACTCTCGGATGATGCCGCGCCGTATGTCCTGCAGCTCGACATTGAAGGTGATCGTCTCGCGTATGGTGAGCGAGGAATCCGCGTTCACCGTGATGTCGCTGTCGAACGAGATGATGCGTTCGCGCGCACTGACGGGGCTGGCAGAGGCCAGCCCAGCCCAGACAATCAGAAGCCACGCGAGGACGCGGTTCATTTTCAGTTGAACGAGACCTTGGGCACGACGCGGTCAGCGTCGTTCTCGATCTCGAAATATTCGGCCTGCACGAAACGGGTGAGGCCGGCGATGATGTTCGAGGGCACGGTCTGGATGGCGGTGTTATAGTTGCGCACCGCGCCGTTATAATAACGCCGTGCCAGATTGATCTGTTCTTCGGTGTTGGCCAGTTCGCGCTGGAGTTCCAGAAAGTTGGTGTTGGCCTTCAGTTCCGGATAGGCCTCTGCCACCGCCACGATCTTGCCGAGCAGGGCCGAGATCTGGCCTTCGGCCTTTGCACGTTCATCGGGGGTCGAGGCGGTTTGTGCCGCAGCGCGGGCGCGCGTCACTTCCTCGAACGTGCCCTTTTCGTGGGTGGCGTATCCCTTCACGGTTTCAACGAAATTGGGGATCAGATCGGCGCGGCGCTTCAACTGTGTTTCAATGCCGCTCCAGCCTTCCTTCACAAGGTTCAGCAGGCGGATGAGGCCGTTATAGATGCCAACGCCCCACATCAGCACCACAGCGATAACGCCAAGCACGATGAGCCAAGTGTAATTTCCCATGGGTGCTGCTCCATCATTTGAACGCCAGCCAAGGGTGGCGGCGCTTTCACTTCAGCAATGTGCCGGTATCCGGGCCGTTAGGAAAGCCCTGTTACTCACCGAAGGCCGTTCAGGCGTGTGTTCATCGGCGATTGTGTGACAGGCGCGGCAAGATTTTCTGCCAGTCGCGTGACACCAGCCGCCGCCGTGCCCGCAGGTGAACGTGTCAGATAAGGCATCTGGGCGCGGATGGCCTCGCGCACACGATTGTCACGCAGCACGATACCAGCCAGAGGCGGCGCCAGGCCAAGAAACTTCTTTGTCGCGTTCAGGAGCGCCTCATAGCTGCGCCGTCCATCTTCTGCGTCGGCCGCCATGTTAACGGCGATGTCGATATGCGGCGGCGCCTCGCTCTGCGAGAGCAGCTTGATCAGGGCATATGCGTCGGTCAGCGAGGTTGGCTCGTCGGTCAAGACGGTCAGCACACGCCCACAGGCAGCCGCCAGCTTCAGCGTCGCTGGATCGACACCGGCCGGCATGTCCAGCACGGTGGCATCATAATGCGCGGTGGCCAGCGGCAGGGCCTTGATGATGATGTCGGCAGCTTCACCGCCATGACGGTGCAGTGCGCCACTGCCGGAACGCCCGGCAATCACGTCGAATCCTCCGCGTGTACCCGCCCCGCCACAGGCTGGCGTGACGGTGTCTGCGAGTGTCATCTGTCCGTTCATGAGCGTCACCAGATCACTTTTCGGGTGCAGACCAAGCTGGACATCAACATTGGCAAGGCCGGCATCAGCATCAATCAGCAGGGCGCGGCGCCCCGTCTGGCCCAATGACTGGGTGAGCGCGATCGCCAGAAAAGTCTTGCCGACCCCGCCTTTGCCGGACGCCACCGCCACGGTCCATCCGGTCATGATGGCTCTCCTGACTGAAGGCCGCCCGGCAATTCGTTGAGCACGCGGCGGGCGAGCAGAAAAGGATTCATGGGGGTGAGCGTTTCCGAAATGTAGGGCGTGAATGAAGCTTGCGCCAGAGCCAGGCGCGATGTGGAGAGCGCGTGGATCAGACCGCCAAGACGGCGTGAGACATCCAGCTTGGTTGCAATCACCCGGCGAACCCCGAGCGTACGAAAGAGCAGGGCGTAGTCTTCCAGATCACCACCGCCCAGTGCAGGTAAAACAGCCACGGCTTCTCCGTCGCAGCCAGTGATGGTTGCGTGCAGACCATCCATGTCGGCGCGGTCATAAGGATTGACGCCGGGTGTATCGACGATGATCGCGCGATCTGGGTTGGCTTCGCACAGCGCGGCAATGGTGTCTGCTGTAACGGCTTCAAGCGGCACACGGATTGTTTCAGCAAACGCCCCGAGCTGGCTCGCGGCACCTGCCGAGGTGTCGGTGGTGAGAAGCGTTGCTGCCTGACCCGCCAGCACGGCGCGTATGGCGAGCTTGGTCGCGCAGGCTGTCTTGCCAGCCCCGGGTGGGCCGACCAGAACCAGCGGCTTCTCCAGTTCAGCGGGGAGTGGCCGAAAGATCAGCGCACCGTCGAGGGCACTGCCCAGCGCGTTCGAACCGGCCGTGTCGTCTGACATGGCTGCCATGAGATGGCTGATGAGCGGTGCAGGCACTTCGTGGAACTGAAGCCGCGCGGCAATCTGTTCGTGTGTCCACACGTCGCGGTGCGGCGATGCCTGCGCCGTTTCTTGCAACCGCCCGATCAACCTTTGTTCGAGGGCTGCCTCAAGCAATATCATGCGCTCGTCGGCTGCATCTGCGGATGCGTGCGGCTCAGTCAGGGCAGGCTCGGCAGCGGCGCGCACCTCGATGCCGCGCTTGCTGCGCTCGGAGGACAGGATGATGGCGTCATCGCCCATCTCGGCACGGACGCGGGCCATCGCCTCGGGCATGTCCGCCGCGATGAAGGTGCGCACGCGCATGGATCAGACCTGACCCACCGACCTGAGACGTGCCGAGGGATGGATCTCCGCCTGACTCATCACCACGGTTTGCGGACGAACCCGTTCGATGATGGACCGCACAAAGGGGCGCACGGACGGACTGGTCAGCAGAACAGGTGCTTCCCCATCAAATGCCGCTTCATCGAATGAACGGCGTAGAGCTGCGATGAACTCCTGAAGCCGCGAGGGGGCCATGGCGAGCTGACGTTCTTCGCCCTGTCCGATGATCGACTCGCCGAAAACCTGTTCCCACTGGGGCGACAGTGAGATGAGCGGCAATGAGGCCTGTCCGTGTGACGCGGCTTTGGAAAGCTGGCGGGCCAGACGGGCGCGGACATGCTCAGTCATCTGCATCGCCGTCTGCGCACGGCCAGCCATTTCAGCAATACCTTCCAGAATGGTCGGCAGGTCGCGGATGGAGACGCGCTCGGCCAGCAGCATCTGCAGGACGCGCTGCACCGTTGCCATCGAGACCTGCGAGGGGATGAGATCGTCAGCCAGTTTCTTGGTTTCCACAGGCAGATCGTCGATCAGCTTCTTGGTCTCGGCATAGGATAGAAGCTCTGGCATGTTTTCTTTGAGAACTTCCGTCAGGTGCGTTGTCAGCACCGTCGCCGGGTCAACAATGGTGAGGCTGCGGAACGAGGCTTCCTCACGGTGCTCCTCGGCAATCCACATGGCGGGCAGGCCAAAGGCAGGTTCGGTAGTGACTGTGCCTGGCAGATCAATCGTGTCGCCACGCGGATCCATCACGAGCAGATGGCCAAGCTGTAGTGATCCGCGCCCGGCTTCCACTTCCTTGACCGAGATACGGTATTCGGTGCCGTCAAGCTGCATGTTATCAAGAATACGCACCGAGGGCATGACAAAGCCAAGGTCGGTTGCGATCTGACGGCGCAGCGCCTTGATCTGATCGGTCAGGCGATAGCCGCGCGCATCGTTGATGAGCGACAGCAGGCCGTAGCCTAGCTCGACCTTGAGCTGATCCATCGCCAGTGTGGCGCTGATGGGCTCCTCGGTTGGGGTGTGAGTTGTTGTTGTGTCGGACGCCGCCGCTAACTCTGACGCAATTGTCTTTTTGCGTTGTGCAGATGCCTTGAACGCGCCGTATCCGGCCACACCTGAAAGACCCAGAAAGATAAGCGTCGGCACACCCGGCAGCAGAGCCATGATGCCGGTCATGAAAGACGCCATGCCCAGCGCTTGCGGGTAGTATGAGAGCTGGCCGAACATGGCTTTGTCGGCGGCACCGTCGATGCCCGACTTTGAAACCATCAGACCAGCGGCGGTTGAGACGATCAGTGCCGGGATTTGAGAGACAAGGCCATCACCAACGGTCAGCAATGTGTAGGTTTCAAGCGCCTTTACGAAGGGCATGCCTTCCTGACCGACGCCGATGACCAGCCCGCCAATGACATTGATGACGGTGATGAGCAGACCGGCCACCGCATCGCCGCGCACGAACTTCGAGGCACCGTCCATCGCGCCGAAGAAGTTGGATTCTTCCTCAAGCCGCTTGCGGCGTGTGCGGGCTTCCTTCTCGTCGATCAAACCGGCGGAGAGGTCGGCATCAACGGCCATCTGCTTGCCCGGCATCGCATCCAGTGTGAAGCGGGCGCTGACTTCCGCGATGCGGCTGGAACCTTTCGTGATGACCACGAAATTGACGATGACCAGAATGGCAAACACGATAATGCCGATGACAAAATTACCCTGCATCAGCAGGTTGCCAAAGGCCTGAATGACATGGCCAGCAGCGTCAGTGCCGTTATGACCTTCGCCAAGAATGAGGCGTGTGGAAGCCATGTTGAGCGCCAGACGCATCATGGTGGTGATCACCAGAATGGTGGGGAAGGCGCTCAGCTCCAGTGGCTGACGGATGAACAGCACCGTCATCAGGATCAGCACGGAACTCATGAACGAAAGGCCCAGCGCCGTGTCGAGCAGGAATGTTGGCAGAGGGAGCAGAAGAACAGAAAGAATGGCAATGATGCCGAACGGCAGCAGCAATTCGCCGCCGCGCAGCGACGACAGCACGGATGCCCACGCGACAGCACCGCCTGACGTGCGCGCCTGCCCGGATGTAGCGATATCGCTCATGGCAGAACCTCAAAAGCGGGCTGCATGATGCTTACCCTGCGGCGCGCAGATCAGCAGTGCCCGGCGGCGGTACGGCGACACCGGCGTCCGTGTATTCCTTCAGCTTGTTGCGCAGGGTGCGGATCGAGATACCAAGGATATTGGCGGCGTGGGTGCGGTTGCCCAGGCAGTGTGACAGCGTTTCAATGATGAGATCGCGTTCCATGTCGGCGACCGTTCGTCCAACAAATGAGCGCGTGACACTTTCAGCTGCGGCAGCTGCGCGTGCGGTTGTTGTGTTATCGCGGGCCGTGATGGCATCTTCCACACGGCTGCCATCGGGCATGCGGATGGCATCCGCCGTGATTTGCGGACCGCGCGCCAGCAGGACGGCGCGATGCATGGTATTTTCAAGCTCGCGCACATTGCCGCGCCAGCCGTGTGAGAACAACGCAGACTCTGCGGTGGCATCGAAAGCCCGTTCGGGCACGCCATTGGCGGCTGAGTATTTGCGCACGAAATGCCGGGCAAGGGCGATGATGTCTTTCCGGCGCTCGCGCAAAGCAGGCAGGCGCAAATTGACGACATTCAGGCGATAGAGAAGGTCTTCGCGGAACGTGCCTGACTTGACCGCCTCGGCGAGGTCGCGGTTCGAGGTGGCGATGACGCGGATATTGACTTTCACCGGCTTGGTGCCGCCCACCCGGTCAATCTCACGTTCCTGAAGCGCGCGCAGCAGCTTGGCTTGCAGGCGGACATCCATTTCGCTGATTTCATCAAGCAGGAGCGTGCCACCATCGGCTTCTTCAAACTTGCCGACGCGCCGCGCCACGGCGCCAGTGAACGACCCCTTTTCGTGCCCGAACAATTCCGATTCCAGAAGATTTTCCGGGATCGCCGCGCAGTTCACGGAAATGAACGGCTTTTCGGCGCGGCTAGAACGGCGATGGACAAAACGAGCAAGGACTTCCTTGCCTGTGCCGGACTCGCCGGTGATGAGGACAGAGGCATCGCTTGGCGCGATCTGTTCGGCCAGGGAGATGACACCCTGCATCGCGTTGTCTTCAAAGATCAGCTGATGGCTTTCATCAGCCACAGCTTCAAGCACCGCCGCGATGAGCGTGGCGTCGGGCGGCATCGGTACATATTCCTTCGCCCCAGCGCGGATGGCGTCAACCGCTGCACGCGCATCAGTGCCAATGCCGCAGGCGACGATCGGCACATGAAAGCGTTCCGCAGCCAGCATTGTGGTCAGCTCAGCGATGGGCTGGGTGACTTCCACCATCAACAGATCGGCCCCGCGCCCAGCACGCAGGTCAGCCATCGCCTGGTGGATGGTGGCGGCGCTCACGACCTTGGCACCGTGGTCCATCGCGATTCTGGTGGCCGCGCCCAGCTGTCCGTTCAGGCTGCCCACAATCATAAGACGCATGATAGATTCCCCCGCGTAGCAGCTTACGCCTGCCCGCCCTTCACAATTTCAGTCATGGTGATGCCAAGGCGTTCTTCGACGAGCACAACTTCGCCGCGCGCGACCAGACGGTCATTTACATAGATGTCGATGGCTTCACCGACCTTGCGGTCAAGCTCGACGACGGCACCGCGCCCAAGCTTCAAAAGCTGACTGACTTCCATCGCGGTCTTGCCAAGCACAGCAGAGACGCTGACAGGCACATCGAACACCGCTTCCAGATCACCTGCTGTGCGGGGCTGATTACTGTCGTCCGGCTCAGGTATACCGTTCCCACTCATAGTAGCGAGGTCGGGCAGATCAACGTCGTCAGTATCAGCCGTCATGGTGTGGCCCCCGCCTGATTGGAAGTGGAATCCAGGATCGCGCTGGAAAAGCGCTCAACGATATGCGTGATGCGTGCAGCAATCTGATCGGCATGACGCTCGATGCCGCCATCAGGCCATTCCAGTCGACAATCTGCTACTGTCAGTGATGGATCTGCAATGATTGTCACTCGCCCGCCAAAGCCGGCATCACTAGCCAAAGCGGTGAGGCGTTCACGGATGGCGCTGACATTCTGTGGCGGCAATCGCACGCTGATCTGCGCCTGCTGCGTGTTTTCGGCCAGGCATCTGGAGATGACATCCTCAATGACGTCTTGAGAGAAGTGGCTGAGCGCTACCCCGGCAATCGCCTTTGACGCGGCGAGAGCCGTTTCAACCGCTGTTGTCCGCGCTTCCGCTGTCATCGCGTCGATCGTGCCGAGGGCGGTCATGACTGCGCTGGCAATCTGTCCGAGCGCCATGGATTGAGACTGAGCCGCGATGGCTTCAAGAGAGCCACGCCCCTGATCATAGGCTGCCTGCCTTATGTTCTCGACTTCTTCAGGCGTGAAGAAGTTTTTGGCGCGAACTGACGATGAGCCACGGGCAGCCGAAGAACCGCCATCGAATTGGGCATCGAAGGTAAATTTGCGCGGACGAGTCTGCTGCGTTGTCATCAGTAAACCAACTCGTCTTCGCTGTTGTTTCCGGCGAGCATGATCTCGCCCTTTGCTGCGAGGTCTTTCGCCACATTCACCATTGCCATCTGCGCCTCATCCACGTCACGCAGACGTATCGGACCCATACCGGCCATATCTTCTTTCAGGATCTTGCCTGCCCGTTCGGACATGTTGGAGAAGAAGACATCGCGCACAGCGTCTGACGAACCCTTCAAGGCAATGCCTAGTTTGTCTTTTTCGATAGCGCGCAAAAGGGTCTGAATGGAGCCCGGATCAAGTTTGC
Organism: uncultured Flavobacteriaceae bacterium; assembly: GCA_964390465.1. Taxonomy (GTDB): domain Bacteria; phylum Pseudomonadota; class Alphaproteobacteria; order Micropepsales; family Micropepsaceae; genus JADZAI01. Next base: position 142,089 of record CAYMIJ010000004.1, read on the forward strand.
CGAGGTCCTCAAACGTAAACATAAGCGCTTTGATACGTTCAGCGGATTCACGGCTCTTTTCTTCCAGCGCGGTGATGAAGCGTCCTTCTGTCTGGCGATCGAAATTGTTGAAAATGTCGGCCATCATCTCGTGGCTGTCGCGCTTCTGGGTGCGCGCAAGGTTTGACATGAACTCGACGCGGAGCGTTTGTTCAACCTTGTCCAGAATGTCTTTTTGCACGGATTCCATCCGCAGCATGCGCTGAACGACTTCAAGAGCAAAATCTTCGGGAAGCGCTCCCAATACGCGCGCGGCATGTTCTGGCTTTATGCGTGAAAGAACGACGGCGACGGTTTGCGGGTATTCGTTTTTCAGATAGCTGGCGAGAACGGTCTCGTTCACATTGCCGAGTTTGTCCCACATCGTGCGCCCAGCGGGACCACGGATTTCCTCCATGACCGTTCCGACCCGATCTTGCGGCAGGAAGCGTGTCAGAAGGCGTTCGGTCGATTCAAAGGTGCCCAGCAGCGTGCCGGTTGAGGACATCTGGGATACGAACTCTATGAGCAGTTTTTCGACGACAGTTGCTGAGATTGTTCCCAGATTGGCCATGGTCTGGGAGATTTCCTTGATCTCCTCGTCGTCGAACATCTTCCAGATGTGCGTTCCGTGTTCGTCCCCAAGTGACAGCAGAACAATGGCCGCCTTTTCGGGGCCTGATAGACTGCGGACGTCTTCTTTGCCTTTGGATGCCATGTGCGTCAGCCTGGATCGTGCATCCACTGCCGCATGATGGCGACAGCTTCTTCAGGATGCTTGCTGACGATTTCGCCGACCTTCTTGACGGATGATGCGCTCACCTGTCCGTCGACCTGCGCGATGTCGATCATACGCTCTGCTGAACCGATACGCGCACTGACTTCTGCCTGTGAAACAGACGACATGCCAGGAGCAGGCAGGGCGGCAGGCACCAGAACGCCATCCGGGCCAGCAACCATGACGGGCGGCGCGCTGCCAGGGAGGGCACCAGCGGGTGTGACCGCTGCGCCTGCAATAGCGATGGGCGCCAGTAGACGCTTTATCATCGGACGGAACACCAACAGGATCGCGAGCAAAGCAATCAAGGCCATGACGCCCAGTTCCACCAGCTTCATAATGTCGGCCTTGGTCAGGCCGAGGAATGGCTGTTCTTCTGGTGTAAGGGTCTGCGCCTCTTCCTGCGCGAACTGCATGTTGACCACCTGAAGGGAGTCGCCGCGCTTGTCGTCGATGCCGACCGCGCTGCGCACCAGTCCTTCGATTTTCTTCATATCCTCATCACTGCGTGCCTGATAGGTGCGTGCACCACCTGCGTCGGCGTTCCAGTTGCCATCGACGGCGACAGCAACGGAAAGACGCTTAACCGCACCGCCATCCTTGGTCGTCGTTTCCTTCACCGACGAGATCTCATAATTCGTCGTTTCATCCGCCTGTGTGTTGGTTTCACGCGAGTTATCGCCGCCGCTACCGCCTGCTGCATTCGGGTCGGGAAGGTTGGTGCCGACAGTTACGGCATTGGCGCCGTTCTTGTTGGTGGCGTCGGCATTGGAACTGCGCGATGTGACCGAGCGGATGACCTGTCCGTCAGGATCGTACGTCGTCTTCTCACTGACCGATCGGTTGAAGTCGATGTCGGCGGCGACTTCAACACGCACGCGACCCGCGCCCACGACATTGGCGACGATGCCTTCAACCTGGCGACGAATCCGGTCTTCGTATGCGGCGCGGCGCGCATCCAGCGCTGACTGGATGGCGGCCGAGCTGTCATCACCCTGGCCGCCTGCCAGCAGCTCGCCCTTTTCGTCCACAACGGTCACGCGCTGTGGTGACAGACCCTCCACGGCGCTCGCGATGAGATTGCGAACAGCCTCAACCTGATCTGGCGCCAGCCGTCCGCCGCGCACGCGTATGACCACGGCTGCCGTGGGTGCCGCAGCATTATCGGTAAACAGCTTGCGTTCCGGGATGGACAGGTGAACCTTGGCTTGTTCCACACGGTCCAGCGAGCGGATGGTTCTGGCCAACTCGCCTTCCAGCGCGCGCTTTTTGTTGATGTCCTGCTGAAAGGATGTCACGCCCAGTGCATCCTGCTTGTCGAAAATCTCGTAGCCAACGCCGCCCCCCGCAGGAACGCCATCGCCGGCGAGTGTCATGCGCAATTTCAATGCCTGATCAGCGGGCACAAGGATTGTCGAGCCGTCGCCCTTCAGTTCATAAGAAACGTTCGCAGCTTCCAGACGCTGGACGACTTCGGAGCTGTCACGGGAATCGAGACCACTGAAGAGCAGGGCCATCGGTTCCTGCGAAGCCCTGAGCGCGAGCCAGTAGAAGAGGGCGGCTGCGGCGAGCGTAACGCCCGCGATGGCAGCAAGGCGCCAGCCCATCAGAGATTTCATGACTTCCGGCACGCCGCGATGACCCCACACGTTCGCGCACCTGCTTCGGATGGCGCGCTAGGCAAGATTTGCCGGTGGGCGTAAACGCCTGCTTAACAACAAGCACAAAAAAGATAAAAACTGTTCACATCTGCTCATAAAACAAAAAGGGAGCCGCGAGGGCTCCCCGTATTCCCAGCAGTCGCACCCCTGTTTCAGGCGCGATACTGCTGAATGCGTGTCGTGCGCAGACCTGCGAGCCCATGTCGGTCGATTGCCTTCTGCCAGGCAATGAATTCTTCCACGGTGAGCGTATAACGGTTGCACGCCTCTTCCAGGCTGAGAAGGCCGCCACGCACGGCTGCCACGACCTCGGCCTTGCGGCGGATCACCCAGCGCTTGGTGTCCGGTGGTGGCAACTCGGCAATTGACAGCGGTGCGCCGTCCGGACCGATCACATAGCTTACGCGTGCTTCGCTCATCACAACCCCACTGCGTCCTTTTGGCCGCTCGTTATGGTGTGACAGTAAGGCAAAGCCGTTTAGCCAGACTTAAAGCAGCTCATAAAAATGCGGCGAAACCTGCATAAAAGAATGACCTCAAAAAGAAGTTCGCCGTTCCGGAATGAAACGGCGAACGCAGGAAGCTTAATAAAATGCGGCTATCTCTTAATGCTCAGCATTTCCTGGAGCATCGTATCCGCGGTGGTGATGATGCGTGTCGCCGCCGAATAGGCGCGCTGTGTGGTGATCATGTCCGTGAACTCTTTGGCGAGATCGACAGTGGACGCTTCAAGTGTGGTCGCAGAAAGTTTGCCCGCGCCACCCGTATTGGTTGCGTTCAGTGTCACCGGCCCGGATTCTTCGCTGACCCGATAGACATTGGCGTTAAGTGCCGTCAGTCCATCAGGGTTGGGGAAGGTCGCAAGCGGCAGCTTGTAGACTTTGCGCTGAATGCCATTGTCGAACACGGCCGTCACATAACCATCTGGGTTGATGCTCACACCCGCCACATTGCCAAACACTGCGCCATTGATGCTGGTGGAGCTGACAGCTGATGCCGTTTCAAACTGCGTCACACCGCCAGCCTGACCTGGTGTCCCGAAATTCAGGGTAAAGTTCTGTGATGCAAGACCGGATGCCGCAGCCCAGGGAATGGTAATGGTCGGTGCCGTTGCAGGCGTGGCGATGGTGCCATTGGTGTTGAAAGAGATCGTGCCCTGACCGATGGGATTGCTGGTTGCACCACCAATATTGGCCACCGGACCATCATAGATCGCCTCATAGCTCCATGCATTTGCGCCGGTCTTGATGAAGGCGAGGCGGATGGGCTGCACACCACCCTGACTGTCATAGACCTCAATGGTGCGCTGGAATGATGCCGTTTGCGTACCCGCAGCGATGGAGCCCGCCACATAACCAGGCACAGCCGTCGTACTCGCCTGAAGGTTGGCTCGCAGTGTGACCGAAGATGTGGCTTCTGCAGTGCCGGTAAGGCTGGCCAGGCTGATCGGCGAAAGCGAGGATGTGTTGGATGGAATCTGACCCGTTGAATCGAGCTTCCAGCCCATCAGATAGAAGCCCTGCACATTGCGCAGGTTACCTTCCTTGTCGGGAGAAAACGATCCGGCGCGGGTGTAGTACATGCCGGCATTTCCCGCGCTGACTTGCGGAAGCTTATTCACGACGAAGAAGCCCTGGCCGCTGATGCCGAGATCTGTATTGGACTCGGTATTCTGAATGAGGCCCTGCGTATTCACGCGCTGCTGGGTGTCGGTCTTGACGCCGCCTGTGGAAAACGTGCCCGCAGGCGTGTCGCGCGTCAGCAAGGTTTCAAACTGGGCGACGGACGCCTTGTAGCCAACAGTGTTGACATTGGCGATGTTGTTGGAAGAAACGCCAAGCGCGCGCGAATTGGCGGCAAGGCTCGACACGCCCGTAAACAGGGCACCGTAAAGACTCATGTGAAAGATCCCCAACCTCCGCAGGGCGCGCTTTGCACTGCCCCCGGCCTTTTTTGTTCATGCGTCTCCATTTTGGAGCCGCCGATAGGGTGTGTCAGACCGTGCTTTCGCGGACCGACTGAAGATCCTCGATCTTAAGCTTCAAACCATTAACAAGAAGCATCACGCTGCCATTGGTCATCTCTGCGCCGGTCACACGGCCTGATGACTTGAGCACGGCATCGAGTTGACGTCCGCCTGCATCTGTTGCGCTGACAACGAGCTGATAGACGCCATCTGGTGCCGTGCCGCCGCCTGTCATGCGCCCATCCCATGTGACGCTGTTTGCTCCTTTGGCGATGGGACCTGCAGCCGTGTAAACGGTTTTGCCCGAGGAATCCTTCACCGTCAGAATAGCCTGATTAGCGTCGCCAGGCAGTTCATAGGACCATTCTGCCTGGCCGTTCGTGAGAGCAGCCTTGTCCGTCGTCGCCGTCACATCGCGCCCAATATAGGAGGTCGCGGTGTTCAGGCCGCTTGTCTTTTGTAGCGCGATGAGGGTTTCCAGATTCTTGTTGGTGTAGATTCCCTGCTCAACCGACGAATACTGAACCAGCTGCTGAGTAAACTCAGATGGGTCCATAGGCTTCATCGGATCCTGGTGCTGAAGCTGCGCCGTCAGGAGTTTGAGAAACGTATCGTAATTGCCGGCCAGAGACTTGGCCGACTTTGATGATTGTGCTGCTGCAGCGGTTGCTGAACTGACGTCCATGATTGTCGTCTCCAGAGTCAGATGCTGATGTCAATCAGGCCGGAAGGCCATGTTATTGTTGTGGTGCTTCCTTCGGGCTCATTGGCCAGCGACACGAAAGCTCTGCCGTGATCTGAGCGGAAGCCGTCACCAGAAAAATGATGCGCCGGGCCACTCCCACCCCCCGATAGGGAAAATGAAAGCGCGTTGTCAGCGAGATTAACGCCTACGTCGCGCAGCGCATTTTCAAGTGCGGTGCCTTCTCTCTTCAGCAGTTCAAAAGCAGCCGGGTTTTCAGCCTGGAAAACAGCACGTATGCGTCCGTCTTCTGCAGTTTCAAGCTTAACGTCGATCTTACCCAGTTCAGCCGGGTCGAGCCGCACTTCAAGTGTGCGCGCGCCGTTCTCTTTCGTTGTGACACGCATGGCGACAACGGGCATTACGCCGGCGTGCAGACCGTCTGAGGCTGATGGGAGTTTTATCCGGATCTCAGTCGCGCGTTGCAGGCTTGACGTGTCGTTTGACAGAGCTGGTGTTTCAGGCGGCACGCTTTTGCTATCTGAGGTGTCTGCTGACGCATAGCCATTGGCCTTGAGTGCGCTGGCCGGGTCGGCGGGCGCGGTCGTGGCTGCTCTTGGATCGTGCGTTCCGTGGGGCGCTGCTGTTTTTACAGCTGGACTGCTGGGATCATTAGCGGAAACAGCAAGGTTGGTGTCTTCGGGCGCTTTCTTTTTTGCGGCCTTATGGCCACCCTTTTCAAGACCTGGATCTGACGTCAATATCTTGCGCTTGAAGCCAGTCGTTTCGGTTTTGCCATCGCCTGTTGCATTCGTAGAGGTCTTGGGTGCGTTCAGATCCAGCCACGCATTACCTTGATGTCTGGATAGGTCTGATGCTGTTTTTTCTTCGAGGCGATCTGCGGCCGTACTGTCACCCGGGATATTGGTGTTGGGGGGATTGGCTTCGGCCAGCCGCATGAGATGCGCTGAGGTGGCTGACTTGCCAGAGGGCCCTATGATAGATCCCTTTGCCAGTGGCTTCAAAGGTGCGCTCAGCTTAGCGACTTCGAACCCTTTCAGGTCTGGTTCAGCCGTGTGGGGATGATCGGTGTGAGGCCCGTTAGGGCCTGGCTGGCGTTTTTTTTCAGCCGCCGGGGTGGCGTTTTTACCGGACGGTTTTTTCGCCGCAACCATGGCCCCGCTGTCATCGGGATCGCCAAGAGGCACGTCGTGCGCCATCGTGTCGGTCTTTTTGGCTTTGAGGCCGGGCTTTGTATGAACGGGTGCGCCAGTATGCTCCAGCAACGCGCTGAAACGGCCATCAATGGCAGCCCCGGATTTTTTCTCGTGTGGTGAACTGTTCTCAGCCAGCTTGTCAGCTGAGGTGAGAAAGCTCGCCATGTTGAAATTGGTTTGTGAAATCCCCATCAGGAAAAGCATGCTGCAATGGTCAGGCCAGACGAAATAGTCTCTCAAAACCGCGCTTTCTGGGGGTCTGCTGCACGTCGCATGTGAAGAAGCAGGCAGATATTGCAGCCCGCGCGATACAATTTGCCCTATTGACCTCATGCTGTGCGATCACGCGAGTGGCCTCACCATTGCAGGGCTTTGATCATGATGAGGAGAAGCCCACATCGTGTGAGGGCACTGACGTTGGAAATCCGCGTCTTTGGCCCCAATGACTGCGCTGCTTTCAGCGCGCAGGGCGGCAGATTCGTGCCTGCAGAGGCATTTTCTGCCGGGCAATTTCTGCCGATCAGGGCTCTATCATGACCATTGGCGCCATCATCAATGCCGGCCTGACGTCACTGGTGGCCAACCAGACGGCGTTGCGCACCACCAGCGTTAACGTCGCAAACGTCAATACACCGGGCTATGTGCGGCGTCTCACCAACTTTGAGACCAAGTTTGCCGGTGAGACCATCTCGGGTGTTGAAATATCTTCAGTCACCAGAGCAGTCAGTGATTTTCTGGAAACCGAGCGGCTGAATGCCGCCGCAGACGATGGCCGGGCTGCCGCTGCCGACAAACTGCTTGACCAGTTACAGAAATCCATGGGTGGCGTCGCTGATGGTCGTGACCCGTCCAGCCGTTTGGCGGCGTTGACGGCGGGCCTTGCCCATCTGTCGACGGACCCATCGTCGCTGGTTAGCAAGAACGAGTTCGTGCAGCATTTGCGCGAGTTCGCGCAGACCGTCTCCACACTGGCTGGCAAAATACAGGATCTGCGCACGCAGGCTGACAACGATATTGGTCTGGCTGTGACTCGCGTCAACGAGCTGAGCCAACGCATCACTGATCTCAACGAACCCATCCAGAAGGCGACGTTGGCGGGTGATGAAGCCAGTCCGTTACGTGATGAGCGTGATTCAGCTGTTCGTGAGCTGGCATCACTTCTGGACATTCAGGTTGAGCAGGGTGTGGCCGGACGCATCAGCGTTTCTACAAAATCCGGTTATACGCTGGTCAGCGACAGCGCCTCGACGGCAACGCATCTTGATACTGGCATCGCCGCGCCTGGAACGGTTTTCCCGGACCTCACTGTTAAACGCATTAATCCACTGACCGGTGCGCAGATCGGCACCACGCAGACATTTGAGCAGCATATCACCGGCGGCAAGCTGCGCGGTCTGCTGGACATGCGCGACAACAAGCTGCCACAGATCGCGGAGCAGCTTGGCGCGTTGTCTGCTGGGACGGCCGAAGCTCTAAATGGAGCATCCAACAACTCCTCCACCTGGCCTGCGCCTTCGTCGCTGACCGGACGAAATTCTGGACTGCTGTCGACCGATGCACTCAATTTCACAGGCAAAAGCTCTGTTGCGATTGTCGATTCGCTAGGCAAACTGGTCCGCCGGGTTGATGTCGATTTCGGTGCGGGGACACTTTCTGTCGATGGCGGCGCAGCTTCATCTATCACCGGCACCATTGGTGGATTTGCAACTGCGTTGAACAGCGCCCTTTCAGGTGTGGGGTCAGCCAGCTTTACCAACGGCGTGATGACGCTGAGTGCCTCAGGAACCAATGGTGTTGCCGTTCAGCAGGATGCGACCACACCTTCTGATCGTGCCGGGCGCGGTTTTTCGCAGACGTTCGGCCTCAATGATATGTTGACCGCGCGTGTCTCAACAAATTTTGCCACGGGTCTCACCTCCGCAGATGCGCATGGCTTTGCAGGCGGATCACAGATCACTTTCGGGCTGCGCAATAGTGCAAGCACGGTTGTGCGCCACTTCACCTATACTGTGGCTGGATCGACCATCGCCGATATGGTGAGTGGATTGAACGGCGCAGCTGGCAGCGCCGGAACCTTCACATTGAACAGTGACGGCAGTATCGCGTTTACGGCAGCGGGCGGCAGCACACAGCGGCTTGAAATAGAGGCTGACAATACAGCACGCGGTGGAACAGGCACTTCACTGACGAGTCTGTTCGGCATTGGTCCGCGCTACCGAATGGAGCAGGCCACTACACTCAGCGTGAATGCTTCACTAACTGCGACACCATCTCGTCTGCCTTCCGGGCAGCTGCGGCTGACAGGGACATCAGCGCCCGGCGATCTCGTTCTGGCGTCGGGTGACAATGGCGGCATTCTGGCCATGCAGCGCGCCGCCGGGCAGGCCTCGTTTGAGGCAGTGGGGTCGACACCCGCACGCTCAACCTCGCTCTCAGATTATGCCGCCAATCTGGTGGCATCGATCGGGCAGGAAGCCGCCACGGCCTCGCGCGTTTCTCTCGATGCCGCAGCCAGTAAAAAGGGCGTTGAAGACAGGGCTGTTTCTCATGATGGCGTCAGTCTGGATGAAGAGCTGGCCAATATGATCAAGTATCAACAAGCCTATAATGCCGGCGCCCGTCTCATTACCACCGCGCAGCGTCTTTACGACGAGCTGCTTTCAATCATGAAATAGGCTGGTCGCCATGCTATACCGTATCCCGACATCCATGCAGAGCAGCGCGATGCTCTCGTCCATGACTCAGGCTCAGCGTAACCTGATGGATGCCAATGAGCAGGTCACCTCAGGACGCCGCATCAATAATTTTTCCGACTCGCCTTCCGACATCGGCCAGTTGATGGCTGTAAGGGCTGCGGATGCGCGTGCCGCTGACTTCCACGAAAGCGCCAAGTTGCTGAAGAGCAGACTGGATTTGCAGAACACTCAGCTTGAGGAACTGGCGAGTACGATTGGTGATTTTAAGAAGGCGACACTGGATGCTCTGTCAGGGAATAGCGGTGCGAAAGTTGCCGAGCAGATGGGTGCGGCTTTTGCCCGTGTGTCCACCGTTCTAAGAAGTCAACTTGATGGCAAATACACTTATGGAGGAACGCGTCAGGACGTATCTCCTCTGACGGTGAACTCTCTTAACGATCTCGTTGCTCTGCCAACAACCGACGCGGCTTTTCAGAACAGCGCGAACGCGCAATCGGCGATGGTCGACGTGAGCCAGACAATTCAGTTTGGTCAGTTGGCCAGCAATCTAGGCAAGCCGATTTTTGACATTCTGCGGCAGTTCGCGAATTTCAATTCCGGGCCGAGCGGACCGTTTGCAGAGCCGCTCACCGCAGCACAAGCAACCTTCCTGAGCTCGATGACAGCGAGTTTTGACTCAGCGTATCAAAAGGCTAATGCCATTCTTGGCGATAACGGCATCAATACGAAGGCCGTTGAGGATGCCATGTCACGCCACAGTGCCGCGCGCGACGTTTATGCGCAGGTCATGTCGGATATCGAAACCGTTGACATGCCGACAGCGATTTCCAAGCTCCAGGCCGCTGAACTGGCGATGCAGGCTTCCGCCAAGGTCTTTTCTTCAGTCGGAAAAATGACGTTGCTTGACTATCTGCCTGTGTAACGTTGAGGCGGTAGCTTCGGGACGTTTGACGGCCTATACCAGCGCAAATGATTGATCTGGGGTTTGAGAAGCCGCGTCATGAAACGCGGGTCGTTGTCGCTATGTCGGGCGGCGTGGATTCGTCCGTGACGGCGGCGCTGTTGAAGGAAGCTGGTTACGACACGGTTGGCGTGACGCTTCAGCTTTACGATCATGGTGCGGCCGTTCAGCGCAAGGGTGCGTGCTGTGCCGGCGCGGACATCCGTGACGCGCGTGCCGCCGCCGCGCAGATAGGCATCCCTCATTATGTGCTGGACTATGAGCAGCGGTTTCGCAGCGCGGTCATGGAGCGTTTCGCGGACTCATATCTTCAGGGCGAAACGCCGGTGCCGTGTGTCGTCTGCAACCAGACCGTTAAGTTCACCGATCTGCTGTCGGTGGCGCGCGATCTGGGCGCTGACTGTATGGCGACAGGCCATTATGTACAGCGCGTTGTCGGGTCGCGCGGCATTGAACTGCATCGTGGCGCGGACCCCTCGCGCGACCAGAGCTATTTTCTGTTTGCCACAACCGCTGAGCAACTCGATTTCCTGCGCTTTCCGCTGGGTGGCATGCCAAAGACCGAAACGCGCGAACACGCGCAGCGTTTTGGACTTGGCGTTGCCGATAAACCCGACAGTCAGGATATCTGTTTCGTGCCGGAAGGGCGCTATGGCGACATCGTGCGGCGTATGCGCGCTGATGCCGCAGCACCGGGCGAGATTGTGCATATTGATGGGCGTGTGCTGGGTCAGCATGACGGCGTGATGAACTATACCGTTGGTCAACGCCGAGGGCTTGATCTGAAAACTGCGGGCGAAGCGCTGTATGTGATCAGGTTGGAGCCAAAATCACAGCGTGTGATCGTCGGCCCGCGCGAGGCACTTCATGTGCATGATATTTTTTTGCGCGATGTGAACTGGCTGGGCGATCATCCGTTGACGGACCAACCGCTTCAGGTTCTGGCGCGGGTGCGCTCCACACGACTGCCGCAGGAGGCAGAACTGAGTGCCACCCCGGCCGGCGCGCAGGTGATACTGCATGGCGGGGCGGAAAGCGTCGCGCCCGGACAGGCCTGCGTATTCTACGATCCGCTCAACCCAAGCCGCGTGCTGGGCGGGGGATGGATCGCGCGGCCGGATGCCGCCGCCGCGTGAGGCAGTCAACTCCTTGACAATCAGCCCCTTGCGGCCTTATCAGCGCGCCTCCCGCGACGTGGCAGCGTAGCTCAGCGGTAGAGCAGGGGAATCATAATCCCTTGGTCGGCGGTTCAAATCCGTCCGCTGCTACCATTTCTCTCCAAGCGCGCCATTCCAAGCCGTGACAGCGCGCCTGTCCTGCCCATAGCGCAAGACCATGGGCCGTTGCGGGATCCGTGTCCTATGGGCCGATGTTCAGTCTACGATCCGCCTGACTGAATGGCCAAGCCAGATGCTCGCCCTCCCCAATCCGTCTTTACGGAACGCGGGTTAGCTCGTTGAGCGCGACGGGCCGTTGCGTAACCCGGTTGCCATTCTCATCTGTTGCACTCAATGGAGAGATGATAGGCGGAATGAGCTGTGACCATGTGGGCTGCCGTTCACTGCCCTGCGCCACAGCATTATTCAGAACGCTCAGGAACTGGTTTGTAAATAGCCCGCCATCCTTCCTATAATAGCTCAAAGTATCCGCCTTTGCGCCAGCCAATATCAGGTTGCCGCGATATTTCATGAAGAGATCTGCATATGATTGCCCCTGACCTCGTCCAATAGAGACGGGTCTGATTCTGACGCTTGGGCGGACGACATCGTTGCATGTATCCGCAATGATCAAGACCATGCGTTTCAATCTGTTCGGGTCCGCAAGTATGGACTTTGCATTTTCTACCGAGAATTCGGTTCTATAAGTGCTGTCGCAATAAAATCGTGGGAACATGGATGTGTCAGTTGGTCTTCTAAACCCATGACCTGCATAGTATAAAATCAGAACATCATTGGGGTTGCCGCGCAAATCCTCAACTTTTTTCCGTATATTCGCGCAGGTGAGTTCTGTTCCAGTAATCTCTTCTGAGGCGAAGCCCATTCCAGCGTAACCTGCGATGCCAGAGAAAGCCTTTTTGACGTTCTGAATATTAGCTGCCGCGCCCGATGCAAACGTTGGTCTACCATCATTTGTTGCGCCGACAACAAGTAACCGGATGGATGGCAAGGGAGGCGATGCGGGTTGTGCTTGAACAGAAACCGCCAATACACAGCAAAAAAGAACGAACCGTACGATGGCGGCAACTTGGGCGAACATAATCATCTCCTGTCACATGACCGGCTGACTTCAGCACATGGCGTTTATTTGTCAAGTTTGCAAAAAAAAGCTATTCCCAGAAAATTTTGTTGTGTATCTCGGCGTGTCAGGCGAAGTTCTGATATGCTGGACTCGGTTGCATCTGGCGTGACTTTGATGTTTTAAAGTTTTTCGAAAAATCTGAGGGGGTGAAATGCAAAGGTTAAGCAGAATTTCCATTCTTTTGCTCTGCGGTGTTTCGCTTTGTGGCTGTGAAATGGTCAAGGTTCTGACCTTTGAGCCAGATAAACGAAGCGGTGTGGTCCTGGGATCATCTCAGATTATTGCTGTCGTAGATTCACCATCCGATTCACAGCCTGTCGCGCGAAAAGATGGCGCACTTCTGAAAGAGGTTCAGGAAAACTGCCGTCCAAATGCGGTTGCTCATCCAGCTGGTGTTGTGTCAGCTGCAGTCGTGGAAGATGTTGCGGGCGTTGCCGTTACATCCTTTCTCAATTTGATTGAGAGGCAGATCGACAAGCGCGCAAAGGGTCTGGAGAGCGCATCACAGTATACTGAAACCTATAGTTTCATAGACGACGGACCGACGATCGGAGTCCAGCCAGTCTGTTTTGTTCTGCAGCGGTTTGGGGGTGCCAACCCAAAAGATGAAAATGATGTTTACGCTGGATCCGATCTCGTTTTGAAAATTGATCCTGTGGGCAAGGTTCGTAATGGACGAACATCTGCTGTACTTGTTACCCCGATCTACTATCGCGCCTCAAGCTCCCCGGCAATCACAGCGCCGAATGGCGGCGTGGATGTTTCGGTCGCAACGGTTTTTCTTGCTGTCACTGCATCCAACGCAGCACCGGCAATTTCCGCGGTCAACGCCGGTACATTCACGATATCGGACGTGAAACTCGACGGAGCTGAATATCTTCGTAAATTCGGGACGTATAAAACGCAGCAAGGACACATTATTGTCGGCAAAAGCGGTCTGGTTCCTCTGCCAGTCGCTGATGCCGATGCCTATGAGATGCGTCTGGCCATCACTGAAACAGGTCACGGTATTCCAAGTGCCGAACTTGCCAATGGTGAGTTCAAAGCGCTGCGAGCAGCAATTGGTCCTGCCATCACAGATTTCATAAAGAAGAAGCTGGATGACTGAGATCGAGCCTCCAATGACATGCATCTGCGGATCACATGCGGTCATCGTGTTGGGCTGGAATGATCTGGCATAGACAGCGGCAGTGTCTGTGAGTTTGGCAGGGGAGATTGCCGCTGCCAAACTCACGCCAGCGCGCGCCATATGATCCAGAGGCCGAGGGCCACGAAGATGGCGGCGGCGGCGATGCGGACGATCTTCAGAGGCACGAGGCGTGTGATTGCTTCTCCGAATAAGACGGCGGGAACATTGGCCAGCATCATACCAAGTGTCGTGCCGATGGTGACCAGCACCACATCGTGAAAGCGTGCCGCCAGCAGTGACGTGGCGATCTGAGTCTTGTCGCCGATCTCGACGAAGAAGAAGGCGATGAGCGTGGTCAGGAAAACGCTGCCTGCACTGCGGCTGAGCGCCTCGTCATCCTGCTTGTCAGGCACCAGCGCCCACAGGCCCATGAGAATGAACGCCACGCCCACGCCAATCTGAAACGCCTGCCCCTTCAGCCAGTCCGCCACCAGATAGCCAGCGCCTGCTGCCATAGCGTGATTGAGCAGAGTAGCGACTAGAATGCCGGCAATGATCGGCCAGGGCTTGCGAAAGCGCGCGGCGAGAAGAATGGCCAGCAGCTGTGTCTTGTCGCCGATCTCAGCGAGTGCCACGAGCCCCATCGAGACGAAAACGGGTTCCATGGTTGGCTGAGATATGACGGCATGTTTTCCGCGTAAAGCCGCTTGATTGACGCGAGCGGGAGGTTTAACCGCACCGCTTCCGCCGCGTCAGGCGTTGAGGATCCCATGGCTGTCACCATTGAGACAATTCGCGCCGCCCAGCAGCTCATCAAGGGTCATGTCGCGCGCACGCCGTTCAACCGCGCCCGTACGCTGTCGGACATCACCGGCGCTGAGGTGTTTCTGAAGTTTGAGAACCTTCAGTTCACGGCATCGTTCAAGGAGCGTGGCGCCTTTACGAAACTGAGCAGCCTGACCGAGGAAGAACGCAGGCGCGGTGTCATTGCCATGAGCGCAGGCAACCACGCACAGGGCGTTGCCTATCATGCCGCCCGACTGGGCATCCCGGCGACCATCGTGATGCCGATCGGCTCGCCCTTTGTTAAGGTGAAACAGACACAGGACCATGGCGCGCGCGTGGTGGTGGATGGTGACGGTCTTTCAGGTGCGGCCGCCATCGCACGCGAGATCGCGGCAAAGGAAAATCTTGTTTTCGTTCACCCCTACGATGACGATGCGATCATGTCGGGGCAGGGCACGATCGGTCTTGAGGTGCTGGAGGACGAGCCGGACCTCGACGTCATCATCGTGCCGGTTGGTGGCGGCGGCCTGATCGCGGGCATCGCCACAGCGGCCAAGGCGATGAAGCCATCGATCAAGGTCTACGGTGTGGAGACCGAGCTGTATCCGGGCATGTACAATGCCGTGAAGAATGAGGACGAACCGGCTGGCGGTCAATCGATTGCCGAGGGCATCGCCGTGCGCGCAATGGGCGAGCGCTGTGTGCCCATCGTCAAGGCGCTTGTGGATGACATCGTTCTGGTTGAGGAAGAGATGATCGAGAAGGCGATCGCGCTGTTCCTCAATATCGAAAAGACGGTGGTGGAAGGGGCTGGCTCTGCTGGTCTTGCCGCGTTGCTGACCAAGCCGGAGCTTTTCAAGGGCAAGAAGGTCGCGTTGATACTTTGCGGCGGTAATATCGACCCACGTCTGCTTTCCAATGTCATCCTGCGCGAACTGTCACGCGAGGGCCGTATCATCAATTTTACCATCGAGATTGAAGACCGGCCTGGCATTCTGGCGAAGATCGCGATGCTGGTGGGCGAGGGTGGTGGCAACATCATCGAGGTGTTCCACAATCGCATGCTGACCCATATGCCGGCCAAGATCGCCGAGCTGCGCATTTCGGCCGAGGCACGCGACGGCGATCATGCCCGAGACATCATCGCCCATGTGCGCAAGGGCGGGTTCAAGGTGCGTGAGCTTGCTGCTGGTGGGGTGTAGTCGCTATCTCTCGGCTTTCACGCTGAGAATGATGGACGACATGGTGCGCTGGATGCCTTTCAACCGCCCGATGTGATCGAGCAAAGCGTCGAGCCGTTCGGTGTTATCGGCGGCGATCTCGGCAATGAGATCGAACTCGCCTGAAATGGTCATCAGGCGCTTCAGTTCCGGCAAAGCTTTCAGGTCTGCATTGATGCGCTCAGCCTGTTTCGGGTCGATGCTGAGCATGACATGGGCGCGGATCAGGCGTGCGCGCCGCGCATCTGAGCGGCGGATGGTGTAGCCGGTGATAACGCCGCTACGTTCCAGCCGGTTGAGCCGATCCTGCACCGTGGAACGGGCCAGACGTAATTTCACCGCGAGTGCCGAGACGCTTGTGCGTGCATCGGTTTCGAGCAGATCGAGCAGGCGGAGATCGGTTTCATCCATGACCGTCATAATACCGATTATCCGTTAATATACCGGATAAAATCATGCATTTCAACGGAATTGCCGCTGTCGGTGCGTCCGTCGCTCCTGCATCACTCAAAGCCAGAAACCGGAGATGGCGATGAAGAAAATACTGCTCGTGGGCGGCGGCAAGATCGGATCGGCCATCGCCGACTTTCTAGGCCCGACACATGATTACGCGATCACTGTTGCTGATCGAGATGGGGCCAGCCTTGCGCGGATCGAGGCGCCCAACGTGCAGGCCGCCGAGATCGACATCACCGACGCTGCGACGCTTGGAAAGCTCGCCAAGGGGCATGACATGGTACTGAGCGCGGCGCCCTATACACTGACGCCGGTGATCGCCCGTGCGGCCAAGGAAGCGCGCGCCCATTATTTCGACCTGACGGAAGATGTGGAGTCGACCCGCGTGGTGAAGCAGTTGGCTGAAGGCGCAGAGAGCGCTTTCGTGCCGCAATGCGGACTGGCCCCCGGTTACATTTCGATCTGTGCACATGATATCGCCCGCCGCTTTGACACATTGCGGGAAGTGAGAATGCGTGTCGGTGCGCTGCCGGTGTTCCCGACCAATGCACTGAAATACAATCTCACCTGGTCGACTGACGGGCTTATCAACGAATACTGCAATCCGTGCGAATCCATCCGTGACAGCGCGTTGATCGAAGTGCCCGCACTGGAAGAACTGGAAGCCTTCTCGCTGGATGGCGTGGAGTACGAAGCGTTCAACACATCAGGCGGGCTTGGCACGCTGTGCGACACGCTGAAGGGCAAGGTTGAGAACCTCAACTACAAGACCGTGCGCTATCCCGGCCACCGCGACATCATCAAGATGCTGGTGCAGGATCTGCGCCTCGCCCACCGCCGCGATATTCTGAAGGACGTGCTGGAAGCCTCGATCCCCATCACCTTCCAGGATGTGGTGCTGGTGTTCGTGACCGTTTCGGGCGAGCGCGCCGGACGGCTGACGCAGGAGAGCTATGCGCGGAAGGTTTACGCTGAAACCATCAATGGCAAGTTGATGAGCGCGATTCAGATTACCACTGCAGCGGGCATCTGTGCGATGGTTGATCTGATGGCGGAAGGTAAGCTGCCGCAGAAGGGCTTTGTGCGGCAGGAAGAAACGAGCCTTGCAGATTTCCACACCAACCGCTTCGGACGCTACTACGCTCAGGAATCATAAGCGATGCGCACTGGCGCTGAACTGCTTGTCGATCAGTTGATCCTCAACGGGGCCGACACGGCGTTCGGTGTGCCGGGCGAGTCCTATCTCGCCGTGCTGGATGCGATCCACGCGAGGCAGGACCGTTTCCGGTTCATCGCCTGCCGTCAGGAAGGTGGTGCAGCCTTTATGGCCGAAGCATGGGGTAAACTGACCGGCAGGCCGGGCATCGCCTTCGTGACACGCGGGCCGGGTGCGACCAACGCCTCTATCGGCGTGCACACGGCGATGCAGGATTCAACGCCGATGATCCTGTTCATCGGTCAGGTCGGATCGAGCGATGTGGAACGCGAGGCGTTTCAGGAGATCGACTATCGCCGCTTCTTTTCGCCGATTGCGAAATGGGCGGCACAGATTGATCGTGCCGAGCGGGTGCCGGAGTTCATCCAGCGCGCTTATGCCATCGCCATGGCGGGCCGCCCTGGCCCTGTCGTGTTGGCACTTCCGGAAGACATGCTCGTGGATAAGGCCGATGCAGGCGATGCGCTGGCAGTGACGCCGGTGCGTGCTGCACCGCAGCCATCGGACATCGTGCGTTTGCGCGAGATGCTGGCTGAGGCCGAACACCCGCTGGTGTTGCTCGGTGGGCCGGGCTGGAGCGATTTTTCTGCGGCTTCTGTGAAGTCGTTTCTGCATCGCTGGAACCTGCCTGCCACGACCACCTTCCGGGCCAAGGACAGGCTGGACAATACCGACCGCTGTTATGTTGGCGATCTCGGCATCGGGGCTGATCCGAAACTGGTGAAGCGTGTTGCGGATGCGGACTTGTTGCTGGTGATCGGTGCGCGGCTCGATGAAATGACCACTGGTGCCTACGAGCGCATCGGCGTGCCGCTGGCAAAGCAGCGTCTGGTGCATGTGTTTCCTGATGCCAACGAATTGCATCGCGTCACGCGCGCTGAGCTTGCCATCCCGGCGCATATGGATGCGTTCGCGGCGGCGCTGAACGGCACAACGCTCACCGCACCCGTGCGCTGGGACGCATGGACGAAAGCCGCACGCGCTGATTACGAGGCGTTCATTCAGCCCGTTTCACCACCTGGCGCACTCAACCCGTCTGCTATTCACGCCTGGTTGCGCGAGCGCCTGCCGGAAGATGCCATCGTCACCAATGGCGCTGGCAACTATGCGGGATGGGTTCACCGCTTTCATGTGCATCGCCGATTGCACACGCAGCTTGCACCGTTGTCAGGGGCGATGGGGTATGGCTTTCCAGCGGCCATTGCTGCGAAGCTGAAACACCCGGAGCGGCTGGTGATCGCACATGCCGGCGATGGCTGCTTCCTGATGAACGGGCAGGAACTGGCGACTGCCGTTCAGTATGGCGCGAACCTGATCATCTGTGTGTGGGACAATGGCTCGTATGGCACGATCCGTATGCATCAGGAGCGCAACTATCCCGGCCGCGTGTCGGGTACCGATCTGCGCAATCCTGATTTTGCGGCATTGGCTGAAAGTTATGGTGCGGCCGGCTTTACGGTGACGCGGACTGAAGATTTCACGGCGGCGTTTGAGAGCGCCGCGCAGGCGGGACGTCCGGCGCTGATCCATATAAAAATGGACGTCGAGGCGATTACCCCGACGTCCACCATTTCATCCCTGCGTGCTGCGGCGCGGTGATGTCAGCGCTGGCCTCAAATCGCCTGAGGTGCGGCGGCCTGCCGCCGACGTCCCCAGCCAAACCACCAGATGATCGCGGCTGCTGCAACAAGCAAACCTATGCCGAGGATCGGGCGGTGTGCCAGCCAGGCAAGCGCGATGATGATGAGGCCAAGCGGAACGCCAAGCGCCACAGCAATGATCCAGATGCCGCCCTGAATGATATGCGCGATGAACGGCACGACATTGGCGATCGCCCGCAGGGGCGCAAGGATCAGCGAGAAGCCGATGCAGATTCCGAAAATACCGACACCACGCAGGATCCACGTCATGACGTTTTCCGCAGACTGCTGGTCAGAGATCATCATCCTGGCGGTCTTGTCACCCACCGAGGCCCGGTAGACTTCGTAATCATTCGGCGCACGCCATGGCTCAAGGCTCGCACCCTGCTGACGGGCCAGAACGGAAACCTGCTGCGGCGAGGGCAGATAGATGTAGCTCACGCGCATGTCCCCGATCTTGGGCGCGCCGGAGTTGCCAAGCCCGCGATAGTAACCAGCGCCATCTGGCGTCCAGCCCTGCGGTTCGGCAGAAGGCTTGGGCACGGCGTCACCGGAAAGCTGGGCAACCAGAACAGGTTTCAATATGAAGCCGCCGATTTTCGCATCGCCCGCCACAAACGGCTTGCCCTCGACCTTCATGGGCGGGTTCACCAGTTCGACGCCCAAGCGGCGGCCTTCCGCCGCTGCCGCCTCGCGATTGAAGCGCGAAGAGTCGACCGGCGTGGACGACCAGTCACGCTTGTAGGCGTAGGTGGTGATGGTGTCCTTCGAACCGCCAAGGTTTTCCCTGGTTTCGGTCTTTGTTTCCTCGACCCACTGATACATCTCGGACTTGCGCGTGACTTTCAGCGCACCGGGAAACTCAATCTTGAGATCAGGGTCAGCAATGGGCGCAATCGCCTTGGCTTCGCCGGTCATGTGGACCAGCTTGCCGTCATTGGCGGTGGCGGGATTGGTGTCAGTCAGTGCGATGACGGACTGCAGCGCATCGGCCAGACCGGTCGAGGCCTCAACCGCCCGGCCCTCGTTCCACCACAGCAGCGCGCAGAAACCGAAAATCGCGACGAACCCGCCAACAATGCCGCCAAACGAATTGCCAAGGCGCTGAAAGTAGCCTTCGTGTTTCACAACCTGAAACGGGTTGCTGTTAAATGGATCGCTCATGCAGCGGCATCTCCCTTTCAATCTCGCGCTTTTCGTTCGAGTAATGACCAGATAGCGCGCTTTTGTTGCACCAGCATTGCGGCAGATTGCCGTTCCCCGTCAATGTCAAGATGAGTGTGAGCCATGATGACTGCCGCTGAAATCCTCAACAGTTTTGGTCTGTTGCCCAATGGTGATGTGCCGGTGCGCTCGCCGATTGATGGCGGCACGATTGGGCATGTTACGTATGACACGTCCGCAACGCTTGATGCCAAGGTGAGGGCCGCCGAGGCCGCATTCCAGATATGGCGCACCGTGCCAGCGCCGCGTCGGGGCGAGCTTGTTCGTCTGTTCGGCGAGGAACTGCGCGCGAACAAGGAAGCGCTTGGCCGTCTCGTCACGATGGAGGCGGGCAAGATTTTTCAGGAGGGCCTTGGCGAAGTGCAGGAGATGATCGACATCTGCGATTTTGCAGTTGGTCTGTCGCGTCAGCTCTATGGTCTCACCATTGCTTCGGAGCGGCCTGGCCATCGCATGATGGAGACCTGGCATCCGCTTGGGCCGGTGGCGATCATCTCGGCCTTCAATTTTCCCGTGGCGGTGTGGGCCTGGAATGCGGCGCTGGCCGTGGTGTGCGGCAATCCGGTGATCTGGAAGCCTTCCGAAAAAACACCGCTGACGGCGCTGGCCACGCAGGCCCTGTTCGAGCGCGCACTGAAGCGATTTGGTGACGCCCCGGAAGGTCTATCATCGGTGGTGCTGGGCCTTGCCGACATGGGCAAGGCGCTGGCCGCCGATCCGCGCATGCCGCTGGTCAGCGCGACGGGTTCCACGCGCATGGGCCGCGCGGTTGGTCCGGTCGTGGCAGAGCGTTTCGGGCGCACGCTGCTGGAACTCGGTGGCAATAACGCCATGGTCGTGATGCCGTCTGCGGATCTGGAGCTTGCGGTGCGGGCGATCCTGTTTGCCGCCGTGGGCACGGCAGGGCAGCGCTGCACAACCCTGCGCCGCCTGCTGGTGCACAAGGATGTGTATGATGCGCTGATCCCACGCCTGAAGGCTGCTTATGGTCGTGTGACCATTGGTGACCCGCTGAAGGCGGGGACGCTGATCGGCCCATTGGTCGATGAAGCAGCCTTCAAAGGCATGCAGAGCGCACTTTCCCAGGCGAAGTCAGATGGCGGCGCAGTCACTGGCGGCGGTCGTGCGCTCGAATCCGAGTACCCCCATGCGTTTTATGCGCACCCGGCACTGATTGAGATGCCTGCCCAGAAAGGCGCGATGCTGCACGAGACATTCGCGCCCATTCTCTATGTTGTGAAGATCAGCTCGCTGGAAGAAGGCCTGGCACTTCAGAACGGCGTGCCGCAGGGGCTTTCTTCCTGCATCTTCACCCGCGACATGCAGGAGGCGGAGCGGTTCGTGTCGGCGTCGGGCAGCGATTGCGGCATCGCCAACGTCAATATCGGCCCCTCTGGCGCTGAGATCGGCGGGGCTTTCGGTGGCGAAAAGGAGACCGGTGGCGGGCGCGAAAGCGGCTCGGACAGCTGGAAGGCCTATATGCGCCGTCAGACCGCCACCATCAATTATTCCAATGCGCTCCCTCTGGCGCAGGGCATCAAGTTCGATATGAACTAGAGCCAGACGACGGAGTGTGGTGTTTGCTCCGTTCAAGCAGATCCGGCGCCTGAGCGCCGGATGGTGTTCGGGGAGGTAGCATGCGCCGGCGTATGTGGTTTGTGCTGGTTGGCGTGGCGGTTCTGCTGCTGGCTGTGCTGGCCTGGTCTTTGATGTCTTCACGGGTCTCATCCGCCTATCGCACGGAAGCTGTGGCCAAGGGCGACGTGGTGCAGACCGTTGCTGCCAATGGGGCGCTGATGCCTGTCACCGTCGTGAAGGTCGGTGCCCAGATATCAGGCCGCATCAAGGCGCTTCATGCCGACTTCAATGACAGGGTCGAGGCCGATCAGGTTTTGGCTGAACTGGATGATGCATCGCTGAAAGCGCAGTTGGCTCAAAGTGAGGCGCAGCTGGCCAGTGCCCGCGCACAGCTCGCGCTGGCGCAGGCCAATGCTGATCGTGCGCGTGATCTGGCCTCGCGCGGCGCCAATGCCAAAGCGCAGTTGCAGGAGGCGGAAGCCAATCTTGGCATCGCGCGATCAGCGGTCGGGGTGGCTGAGGCGCGCGTGGCAGTCGATCGCGTCAATCTGGGCTATGGCGTCATACGCTCGCCGGTGGCTGGCGTTGTCATGTCGCGCGATGTCGATGTTGGGCAGACGGTCGCGGCCAGCCTTTCGGCACCACAGATATTCCAGATCGCACAGGATCTTGCGAAGATGCAGATCAATACCACTGTGGCTGAGGCCGATGTTGGCCTGATCAAGCCTGGGATGGCGGCGACCTTCCGGGTCGATGCCTTTCCGGGACGTATGTTCAAAAGCACGGTGCGACAGGTCCGCCTGAACCCGACAACGGAATCTAATGTCGTTTCCTATAACGTGGTACAGGACGTTTCGAACGATGACCTCACGCTCCTGCCGGGTATGACGAGCTATGTGAACATCGTCATTTCAGAGGCTCACGATGTGTTGCGGGTGCCGAATGCGGCGCTGCGATTCCGTCCTGGGAGTGATGGGGCCGGGCGTGCCCAGAACGCAGGGCGCGGTGAGCGCTCAGTCTTCGTGCTTGATGGTGGCACGTTGAAACCGGTCAAGGTGACCACAGGCATCACCGATGGCAAATTCACGGTTGTCACTGGGGGAGAACTCAACGAGGGCGATCTTGTGGTGACTGGCCTGGCTGCAGCGGGAGCTCAACCCACAGGCCCGGCATCACCCATGCAGCGGCGTGGCGCCCCGTTCTAATGGACGGCCAGCCCATCATCGAGGTCAGAGGGCTTCGCAAGAGCTACAGCACTGGCACAAGCGAGATCGAGATCCTGCATGGTATCGATTTTCGCATCATGGCTGGCGAGTTCGTTGCGGTCATGGGTCCATCTGGTTCCGGCAAGTCCACAATGATGAACATTCTGGGCTGTCTCGACATACCAAGCGGCGGACAGTTCATCATCAACGGCCAGGATACGGCACACCTCGATAGTGACGCGCTGGCGGATCTACGCAACCGTCTGATCGGATTTGTCTTTCAGGGCTTCAATCTTCTGGCCCGCACCTCACTTGAGGAAAATGTCGCCCTGCCGCTTGTTTATAGGGGAGAAACGCGGACAACACGGCTTGAAGCCGCCCGGCAGATTCTGGACCGCGTGGGATTGGCGCAGCACACTGTCAAACGACCCGCACAGATTTCTGGCGGACAACAACAACGCGCTGCCATCGCCCGTGCACTGGTGGGCAAGCCAGGTATTGTTTTCGCCGATGAGCCGACGGGCAATCTCGACACGAAAACAAGCCACGAGATCATGTCGCTATTCAATGATCTCAACAGGCTGGACGGCATCACGCTGGTGCTGGTCACCCATGAAGCCGATGTGGCGCGCTTTGCCCATCGCCTGATCCGTTTGGTCGACGGTGAGGTTGAATATGATGGTCCAACGGACGCCTATTTTGCGGGACGCACGCCATGATCGCCCAGATGCTACGCGAGGCTTGGAGTGCGCTTGGTGCCAATCGCCTGCGCACCCTCCTGACCATGCTGGGCATGGTGATCGGTGTCGCCTCGGTCATCGCCATGACATCGATCGGCGAAGGGTCCAAGGCACGCATTCAGGCCACCATTGATGCGATGGGCTCCAACCTGCTGATCGTGCAGGCAGGCAGTGCTCAGTCGGGTGCCACCCGAATGGGCGCGGGTAGCGGCGCTGTCATGACTCTGACGGGCGCTGATGCGTCTGCCATCGCTGAGCTGGATGGCGTCATTGCCTCAGCGCCTGTTGTGCCTGGCTTCGCCCAGATTATCTCGTCATCCAGTAACTGGATGACCATGATTACCGGGACGACCCCTGAAATGTTTGACCTGCGTGACTGGCAGCTCGCGGCGGGCGAGCCATTCAGCACGCTCGACGTTCGATCTTCAGCGCGAGTCGCCGTGCTGGGCAAGACGGTCGCCACCAACCTGTTTGGTGATGATGAGGCGGTAGGTCAGGTTATCCGCATTCGCAATCTGTCGTTCACCGTGGTCGGCGTGCTGACATCCAAGGGCCAGAGTCTTGATGGTCGCGATCAGGACGACACGGTGTTCATTCCGGTGACAACAGCCCAGCGCCAACTGTTTGGCATGAAGATCGGTGATGTGGTGCGATTCATCATGGTGCAGAGCGCATCTGCGCGAGCCATGGGGCAGGTGCAGTCCGGCATGACGGCCCTTCTTCGTGACCGTCATCGGCTGACGTCAGATCAGGATGATGACTTCCAGATCCGTAGTCTTGCTGCCATGACCGATGCAGCGACCCAGACCGCTGACGTCATGACGATGATGCTGGCGGCCATCGCCTCGATCTCGTTGCTGGTTGGCGGCATAGGCATCATGAACATCATGCTGGTGAGCGTGACTGAACGTACGCGCGAGATCGGCATTCGTATGGCAATCGGTGCACATCGCGGCCATATCATGATGCAGTTTCTGGCCGAGGCTCTGATGATCTCGCTGACCGGATGTCTGCTCGGCGTCGCGCTTGGGGTTGGCGCGGCACTCCTGTTTGCCTTCGCAGGTGTCGACACAGTGGTGACGCCGCTGTCAGTGGTTATCTCACTGGTGGTTGCGCTCGCGGTTGGTGTGTTTTTCGGTTTCTATCCGGCCCGGCGTGCGGCCCGGATGAACCCGATTGAGGCGCTGCGGTATCAATAGGGCACACGCTACGAGGCACGATTTTCGCACGGCGCATGGTCATTGTCCCGGAGTGAGACATGCCCCGCAATCCGTTGCCTCAGATGTGTGGAATTGCCGTTTGCGCCATTGTGGTGTTGGGCATGGACGCGCCCGTTGGTTATTGCACGTTCTTCGGCGTGATCTTTGGTGCGCTGGCCCAATACGGCATGTCGCTGAGCGTTGCGCAGCAGGCTCAACGCTGATTACCCTTCGTTGGGGATAGTCTTCAGGCCTTCTTCAAGCTCGGCAAAACTCGGCTGGAAGACCGAAGGCACGCTGCCGCGCCCGATTTCGACTGAAACCTGCGCCGAGTTACCATGCAGGTGGGCCACCAGAATGTCGCGGATGACGTGATAGAACAGCGCTTCCTGATCGTAGATGAACTTCAGGCGTGAAGCCATCGGGCCGATAAAGCCATAGGCCAGAAACACGCCAAGGAACGTGCCGACCAGCGCGCTACCAATCATGCCGCCCAGAACAGCGGGCGGCTCAGTGATCGCGCCCATCGTTTTCACGATGCCAAGCACGGCGGCCACGATGCCCAGGGCAGGCAGACCGTCAGCCAGCGACTGCATCTGTTCAGCGGGCGATGTCGCTTCGTGATGATGCTTTTCCAGCTGCTTCTCCATCGCGGTTTCGACCTGATGGGGATCTTCAAGGCTCATGGTCATCATGCGCAGCGTGTCGCAGATGAAATCGAGCGCGAAATGGTCTTTTATGATTTTTGGATAGCGCTGGAAGATCGCGGATTCATGCGGATTCTCGATGTGAGGTTCCAGCGCGATCATACCCTTGGATTTCATCGTCTTGGTGACGGTGAACAGCAAGGATAGCAGGTCGGAGTAGTCCTGCTTTTTCCATTTGGGTCCGCTGAACACCTTGCCGAAGGAGCCCATCATCGCTTTGGCCTGCGAGCCGCTAGACGACAAGAGAAAGGCGCCGACACCGGCGCCCAGAATCATGATGAGCTCGAACGGGGCTGCGTGGAGGATAACTTCAAGGTGCCCGCCATGGATGACATAGCCGCCAAAGACCATCGCAAAAACAGTGATGATGCCGACGATCTGCAGCACGCCAAATCCCCCGCCCGTGCAGGAACGCACCGGTCCGGTGCGAATATGGCAAATGAAGTTTTAACGATGTTTAAAGGCGGCGGGCCCAAATGGCGAAGTCAGGCAGATTCTGTTAACCAGATGGCAAGAAATTGAGCTCTTACGGCCCGGTTTTCAGGAGCTGCCAACTCATGAGACGTCATGAAACGTAAGTTTGGCTCTTTTTTCCTGCGGGCGGCCTGGCCGGTCATGCGCTTTTGGTGGCGTGTGCGACGTCCGACCGTGATGGGGGCCAGCGCCATGGTTGTGAACGATGCAGGTGAATGGCTGCTGGTACGCCACACCTATGTGAAGGGATGGCACTTCCCCGGCGGCGGGGTCGGCAAGCGCGAAACAGTGCTTCAGGCACTGCACCGTGAGTTGCATGAGGAGCTTGGCCTCACCATCAATGCGACGCCGGAGCTGATGGGCGTTTACACAAATCCCGCTGATCCGCGTGCCAGCCATATCGCGTTGTGGCGTGTTGAGCGATTCAGCATGAACTTCAAACCGAATGCAGAGATCGCTGAATGGCGGTTCTTTTCACCTGACGATTTAACCTCAGATATCGGGCGCGGCCCGCGCCACCGCGCTGCTGAGCAGCGCGGTGATCGCATGCCTGACGGCGTGTGGTAAGGGTTAGACCGGATCCCAGCCAAACACGGATGTCGTCGCGCCGAGGTCGTAGAAGCTGGGCTTCAGCGCTGCGAAGCAATGCTCGTTGATTGTCTCTGGCGTCCAGCCTTCCAGTTTCGCCATGCCGCGAATAGGCCGTGACTGCGACATCAGAAAAATCTCGTTGCCGCGCGCCACGAAGACCTGCCCGCTGGCATCATTCACCGAGCCATCGTCTTTTTTCTTCGGCGGGGCGGCCAGCGCCACAGCGAGCTGCGCCACCTGATCGGCGCGCATATGGTTCTTCATCCGGTCCACACGCTTGGCTGATGCTTCGTCCTTGATCGGGATAGTCGCGATCATGCGGCTCCAGGCGAACGGTGCGATGATGTTGGAGCGTACGCCCTTGGTCAGCCCTTCCATTGCGATAATGCGCGAGAGACCCGCCACGCCCATTTTCGCGGCGGCATAGTTGGCCTGTCCGATATTGCCGATGATGCCGGAGGTGGAGGTGAACAGGACATACGAGCCTTCACCCTGTTCACGGAAGTGCTCGATCGTGTAGCGCGTGACATTGTAGGCACCGTTCAGGTGGACGTCGATCACCATGTCCCAGTCGGCATCGTCCATCTTGTGAAACATCTTGTCGCGCAGGATGCCAGCCGGATTGATGACGGCGTGGAGCCCGCCCAGTTCATCCTTTGCCTGCTCGATCATCCGCTTCACCGCCGCGCGGTTGGTGACGCTTTCCGAGTTGGCAACGGCCATGCCGCCGGCTGCCTTGATCTCATTGGCAACCTGTTGGGCAGGGCCGGCCGAACCTTCATCGCCGCCCGATGTCGAGCCACCCAGATCATTGACCAGAACCTTGGCCCCTTCGCGCGCGGCCAGCAGGGCACATTCCTTGCCGATACCGTTTGCCCCGCCGGTGACCAGCACGACCTTGCCGTCAAGAACGCCCATGAGATGACCCTCGTCTGAATTGAGTTCAGCCAATGGTCGGAAAGCAGAAAGCTTCCGTCAAGTGCGCGTTGGGGAAACCGTCAGGCCGCGACTTGCTTGGGCAGGGGGCGGCGGAGATCCTCGGCGAGAGCAGTGCCCATCAGGTCGATGAAGTTTTCTGCATAGAAACGCTGGCGTGCATGGTCGGACGTGCCAGCCGCCGACAGGCTTTCATCAAAGCGTTTCAGCGGATTACGGCCACCTTCCACATGAGGATAGTCGGACGAGAACAGGCACACTTCCTCGCCGGCCTGCGCGATGATCCAGCCGGTATCCTCGTGAGGATAGGGGGTCACATGCACCTGACGCCGCACGATCTCGGACGGCTTGGCGGAAAGGCGTTTCAGCCGGTCCTCGTTCTTGATGAAGGCCGCCGCGCCCGCATCGAGATAGCGCATCCAGCCCGGCAGCCATGAGGCGCCCAGTTCGATCACGCCCACTTTCAGTGCCGGGAAACGGTCGAGCACGCCATCCAGAATGAGGGCGGCGAGGCTTTGTTCGACCGAATGGGGAATGGCCATGTAGGTGAGCGAGGTGAAGTTTTCCTCGCCGCCATGGAAATCCCTGATGCGCGGCAGGCCGTTCTGGACATAGGCGGGATCCATCTTCAGCTCGCCACCGACATGAAACAGGATGGGCACACCGGCCTCTGCCGCCTGCGCCCACACGGCGTCGAACGCAATATGGCTGGGCGCGTGGTGCTGCGGCACGCGGCTGGGAATGGTCAGACCCTTCGCACCCAGCTTCAGCGCCAGAGCGGTGCTGGCGGCGGCACGCTCGAAATCCTCCAGAGGGATATAGGCGGTGGGCAGCAGGCGGCGGTCGCGCGCACAGAAATCCGTCATCATGCGGTTGTGGGCATCGGCAGCGGCGTAACACAGCTCCATGTCATCCGACTGATCGAGCCCGAAATTGCCGAGGCAATAGGTCGTGAACACAAGCTGGCTGGCAAAGCCGAGCAGATCCAGCGCGCGAGGCCGGTCGGCGGGCAGGAACGCGCCCATCGCCTCGTAGTCCTTCCGCAGGAGAATGTTGGCATCCTCCCCATCACGGAAGGTGGCGTCCGCCTGCTGACGGCGGGCGGTGGCGGACCATTGAAGGTCGCCGTCCTTGGCGTGCAGATAGGGCAGGGCGTGAAAACGTTTCAGCAGCCGCGCCTCGAAATACGGGTCGAGGCAGCCGTCCAGTTCCATCAGGTGAGAGTCTGCGTCGTGAATAAGACGGTCGCCTGCATAGGACATAGCGCTTCCCCTATTATTTCCCCTGTCCTGCCAGTTCACGCCCGAATGAGCAGATGCGCAAGACCTATGGACGCCATGGCGCGCGCATGTTACGGGCGCCGCCATGTCAGGGTGTTTTCTCTCGCGACGACGTTAATGCGGCTCAGCCTGCCCGCCATCCGTCATTATTTCTGCGAGACCTGACGCCCATGTTTTCCATCCGTTCCGAGCGGCCCGATGATGCCGCCGCCATTGAAACCCTACTCGATGTGGCTTTCGGCCCCGGCCGTTTCGCCAAAACAGCCTATCGTCTGCGCGAAGGCGTCACCCCGCTGGATGCACTTTCCTATGTGGCCGAGGAGAATGGTACGATCATCGGCACGATCCGCTATTGGCCGGTGCAGATCGGCGGGAAGCCGTCGCTGATGCTCGGCCCTATTGCCGTTCGTTCTGAACAGCGTGGGCGTGGCATTGCCGTGAAGCTGATGCAGATCTCGCTAGAGCAGGCAGCTTCGCTGGGCCATGGCTCGTGCATCCTTGTGGGCGATGAGCCCTATTATGCGCGTGTTGGTTTTTCGCGTGTGCCCAAAGGCAGTATGACAATGCCGGGTCCGGTCGATTACAGTCGCCTGCTGTGGCTTGAGCTGATGGCAGGTGGGCTTGAAGGTCTGAGCGGCGCGATTACCAAAGCGCTGTAGAGATCAAGTGCCTTCCCGCCGCCAGGCAAGGAGCCATAACCCCAGCGCCAGAATGACTGCCAGAACAGGATCGAGCAGCGTGGTGCGCGAAACAGAGAGAGTGGCATAGTTCTGCCGGTCGATCAGGCCGATCCATCCTGCGCCTGAAGCTCTGCCACCTTCACGCACGCGACGCATCGATGGCAGGCCGTCGCTGAGCCAATGCATGCCGCCACCGCTTGCTTCGGCCACAGGCTGCATGATTTCCTTTGTGGCACGGACGTCTGCAAACTCCTTGGGATTGAGTGCGCCTGCGGCCGCAATAGCGTCCAGGCCATCTTCGCTGACGCGGTACAGACCAATTGAATCAATGCCGATCCGTCCTTCAAAGCGGCCCGGTTCAATCTGGACGAGAGGAACCTCTACAACCGTTCCATCGGGACGGGTCATACGGGCAGGGGGGGCCGTTTCCTTCATGGTACGCCGCGTGACCTTCAGCATACCGGCGGCAATCTCGGCAGTCAGTCGCTCTTCCTCAAGCGTTGGCTCTTTCATCAGCCAATGTGCAAGACGGCGCAGCAATTCAGCCTGTGGCCCGCCGCCATCATAGCCGCGCGCCCACAGCCAGGCATGATCGGACAAAAGCTGTGCCACGCGTCCCTTCCCGGAACGGGCAAGCATAAGCAGCGGCTTTCTATCAGGCCCTTCCATCACGACATCGCCGCGCACCGCGATGGCGTCAGCAATTCGCATCCAGCGACCCCATGTAGCGTCACTATTTTCTCTGTTCGCACCAGGCAGGCCGGATGTGACGGGATGGCGTTTTCCGGCATCGCTTACTCTTGGGCGGAAAGCGCTTTCCGTTATGCTGCCCGCCGGGGCGGCCGGCAGCACCGTTTCAAGCGGGGTATCGTGAATGGAGTAGGGCCCGATATAATCCGGCCCGACGATAGCCAGAAGCGCACCGCCCTGTTCGACATAGGTCGCGATGTTCTGAAGATATTCAGCGGGCAGTATATTTTCATTCTGGAATCGGTCGAGAATGATCAGATCAAACTGAGTGATCTTGTCTTCGAACAGCTCGCTGGTCGGGAAGGCGATCAGCGACATTTCTTCGATGGGTGTACCATCTTGCTTTTCTGGTGGGCGCAGAATGGTGAAGTGAACCAGATCCACCGCAGGATCGGCTTTGAGCAGATTGCGCCACGTGCGCTCACCTGGATTGGGCAAGCCGGAAATAAGCAGAACGCGCAGCCGGTCGCGCACCCCATTGATAATCAGAACAGCGCGGTTGTTCAGTGGCGTCAGTTCGTAAGGGCCGGGCTCTGCCTCGATCTCAACGATGTTCTCTCCGGCATGAGGGAGTTTCAGGTTAACCGTTTCTATCTGACCCATGCGGGCCGAAACCCTTGTGACCTCTGTGCCGTCAATCCGTAAGGATACGTTGGCCTTGCCAAGGGCGTCGTTCCCCACACCCAGATCGTCGACGCGAAAAGAAACGGAAATCGACTGCTCGACCAGCGCAAAACGCGGTCCACTGATAAGTGACAGGCGACGGTCCCGCTCGCCCCGTGCTCCCGTCAGCAGGGTGTGCACAGGTGCTTTGGGTAAATGCACAGCTGATGCCGCGTCGTGCACCTGCCCGTCGCTGAGAAGTATGATGCCGGCGACGCGGTCCGGCGGCACGTCATCCAACGCCAGCTGCGCGGCATCCATCAGTGTTGTTCCATCGGCTGTTGCGGCGCCGCTCTGAATCATGCGCACGTCCAGCGAGGGATCGCTGGAAAGCTGTTTCTGCAGCATCTGCGCGAACTGAGTTGTCTGCTCACGGCGCTGGCCAATGGACTGACTTTCAGACGTATCGGCGACGATGAGCGCGACATCGGGGATATGTTCGTGATCGCTCTGAACAGCAATGGGGTTGAGCAACGTTGTGATGAGCGTGAGTGTTGCCGCCGCCCGCAGCCATGCGCCCCGTGCCAGTTGCATGAACCCTGTAATCGCGACCAAGGCAGCCAGTGCTGTGGCGCAGACGATGATCCACCAGGGCGCCAACGGTTCCAGGACGATGTCGTAACTCATCGCCCCATCCGTTCCAGCAGAGCCGGGACATGCACCTGATCGGCCTTGTAATTGCCGGTCAGCGCATACATGACGAGATTGACCCCAAAACGGAATGCATATTCCCGCTGGCGTTCATCGTTGCCATCAATCGCCTGCAGAGGCCTGTAATATTCGTCGATAGCCCAGGCCGCGGCCCAATCACCCCCGCCAATGACAACGCTGGAGACACCATCGCCTTGTGCCTCCGAGACAGGTTCACTCGGGTCGCGTGCGGCTTCCACCCACACATCACCACCGGCATTCCGCCCGGGAAAGTCATTGAGAATGTAGAATGCTTTTCGCAGGACGTGATCGTGCGGAATACGTTTGAGCGGCGGTAGGTCAAGCCGCCTGAGGATCTGTTCCAGTGCAGCCGCACCCGGCCCGGTGTCGCCTTCCTCGCGTGTGTCGAACACAATGGTGCCGCCATTTTTCATATAGGCATTGATCCGGCGTACCGCCGCGTCACTGATCGCTGTCTGATCAGCGTTGATGGGCCAATAGAGGACTGGAAAGAAAGCGAGCTCGTCCTTTTCGATATCAACGCCGATCGGTTCTGCCGCAGGAACAGATGTACGATCATTCAGAACGCGAGAAAGGCCCGTCAGCCCATTAAGGCTTACCTGATCTGTGCCCGCGTCGCCGGTGGTGACGTAGGCGAGATGAATTTCAAGTGAAGCCTTGAGCGCAAAGTCGATGTCTGGGTCTGCATGCGCAGGCTGCGGTGCTGTGAGGCATAAAAACAGCAGCGCTGCTGTCGTGCCCGCAATGGAGTGACGCAGCCCAAACCGGTAGCCTCGCAGGAGAAGCGAAGCCACTGCATCGAAAAAAAGCAGGGCCAGTGCGATGCCGATCAGCCATGCCTTGAAATCGACGCGGTTCACCTCGCCGTATCCATGAAGCATGGTGCCTTGCGGGGCAGTCGGCAGTGGTTCGAGTGTCGTGTCGGCCGTCATGAGATTGACGGCTTGTGTGAGACTGCCCTGGCCGTAGAGCCCGGGCGGGTGATCAGCACTTGCTGTCAAAGTGCCATGCATGATGGGGCGAACAGACGCATCAGCCTTGATGAGACGTCCATAGCCATTGAGAACAAGGCGCGGACTGAGTGAGGTTTCTCCGCTCGCATCCCGCTCAGCTTCTGGCAGACCGCGTCCGAGATGGACCAGCCTCTGGAGCATGCTGACAAAGAGTCCGTTTAACGGCAGTGAGGACCACTCGGCATTCGCCGTGATGTGAAACAGGACAATCCAGCCTTCACCACGCCGTGCTGCAGTCACCAGTGGCGTGCCATCCGCGAGCGATGCCCATGTTTTTTCTGCAAGGTCAGCAGATGGTTCTGCCAGAACCTGCCGCCGCACCTCGATGGCATTGCCCGATGGCAGCCCGGCAAATGGCGAGGTCGGCGCGAAGGGCGCCAGACCCTGTGGTTTGTCCCATGACATGGCTCCGCCGATGTCGCGTGTGCCACTCTGTCGGAGCACCACCGGCAGCAGATCATCTTTCGTTTCCGCAGTGCGCGCCCCGGCGAAACGTATGAGCACGCCGCCCTTCTCAATCCAGCTGGCCAGTCTGTCATGCTCGTCACCGGCAAGCTGACCTACATCAGCAAGGATCATCACTGAGACGCCGCTATCGAGATGTGCCGACAACTCGCCGATACGGGCATCTGCAATCGTAGTCAGCGCGCGTTCAAGATAATAGCTGGGTGAGAGGAGAGGTTGGCCACCTCGCTCTTTCTCTCCCGTCACAATACCAACCGGTTTGCGGTGGGCACTTTCATCCAGAAGTGCAACAGCCCCTGCGCTCGCGCGCTGATCAATTGCGATATACCCAGCGTCATTGCGCACGGCCGCTGGCAGGTCGATGTCGATATCTACAGCGCGCGCGTCTCTGTTCAGTGTGAATGGTGTGGAGTTGAGGAACCGGCCATCTTCCGAAAATACCTGCACGTTGCCGGTGAACTGAGCCCCGCTGCTGACGCGCATAATACGCGTTCGGAACCCCGAGGCCATTGCCTGTGGCGCTGCCAGGGCAAGTGCAGGGTCTGCCTCGTCGGGCGTGTAGATTTCGAGCGATCCGGCGCGCGACGCGATGTCCATGAGCGCCGCAGTCTTGTCATCTGCCATCCCATTGCTGAGCCAAATCGTACGTGCCCGGCGCCCCGCCAAAAGCGGCTCAAGCCGTTTGATCAACCACACATAAGAAGACTTTGACGGCTGCGGTTCAAGCGCCAGTGCTCGTGCCAACGCCTCGCCCGGTTCCTGAAGTTTGATCTCTGACTCTGGCGAAGATGTTGCGGCAAGTATGACAGGGATATCTTCATGCAGCGCTTCGCCGATAACAGCGCGCAGTGTGTTACGCCGGGCTTCCCAGAGATGTGCTGCGGCCCAGTCATCGTCAATGATCACTACCATGACGTCTGCGCTGTCGGCTGTTGATTGTGCCTTTTGGAAAATCGGCCCAGCAAAGCCGAAGACAATCAAGGCCGCCACTGTCAGGCGAAGGAGAAGAAGCCAGATAGGCGTCTTGTCCGGCGTTTCTTCTTCTGATCGCAGGCCACGCAGAAAGCGCAGGCCGAAGAACCGCTCACGTTGCGGGGCAGGCGGCGTCACCCGCAGAAGCCACCAGATCGCAGGTAGAGCGCCAAGTGCCAGCAGGATGAACGGAGACGTGAATGAAAACGCACCGGCGTCCATGATGTTCAGGCCTGCATCCGTGCAATCGGGCGTTCGTTTCTGCCTGCGAGGTGCTGAAACAGGGCCAGCAGAGTCATTTGTGGTGGGGTATTTGTCCGGTGGACGAGGAATGACCAGCCGTGGCGCCGCAGCAGTCGCCTCAACTCGTCCTGATGCGATGCGAAATTGTTGCGATAAGCGCTTCTCAGGCTTTGTGCGCGGCCGATCAATTCTGCGGCTATGCCATCAGCCTGCTCAAATCGTATGCGGCCTTCAAACGGAAAACCTTCCTCGGCAGGATCCAGTATCTGGACAAAGCAACCCTTCACACCGATTGCCGTAAAGGCTGACACAGATGCTTCGATATCGCTGATGTCGCTGAACGCATCACCGGCCATGATCAGTGAGGCATTTGGCACAAGCCTGGGGATGGCTGGCAGCTCAGTCTGCTGAAACGATACATCATCCAATTGAATGGCAAGCCTGCGGACGGCAGCGCGGCCCGTGCCAGCCTTATTACCCGCTGCCAGAGCACCGATGCGTTCGCCACCACGCGCAAGCAGAAAGGCCAATGCGATGAGCATAATGTTGGCACGGTCGCGCTTGGATGGAAGGCTGGATGATGAGCGGTATGTCATGGATTCCGAGCCATCGCGCCAGAGCCATATGGTCTGAGCAGCCTCCCATTCGCGTTCTCGCACAAAAATGTGCTGCGACTTGGCTGATTGCCGCCAATCAATCGTGGAGGCGGCATCTTCCGGCTCGTAGCGACGGAATTGCCAGAACGTATCGCCGGGACCAGCCAATCGCCGACCATGTGTACCGAAGGCAACTGTTTGAGCGATGCGTTCAGCTTCAAGGAGCAGGGGAGGGAAGCGCGCAGCGACACGTTCAGCTTCTGCACGCAAAGTACCCCAGGCATGAACGGGTTCACTGTGCGCGGGCATCTGGGTCAGACAATCTCTTTCACGAGATCATAGATCACGTCAGGGATGGTGATGCCTTCGTTGCGCGCGGCAAAGGTAAGCGCCATGCGGTGGCCGAGAATAGGGCCTGCCAGTGCCACAATATCGGCAGGTGACGGGGCGAGCCGTCCGTCAAGCAGGGCGCGTGCCCTGGCCGCGAGCATGAAAGCCTGACCCGCACGTGGGCCGGGGCCCCATGCAACATGATGGCGGACCGCATCAGATGCAGGTGTTTCTGGGCGCGCGCCGCGGGTGATCTTAAGGATCATATCAATGAGGCTGTCGCCGACAGGCATGCGCCGCACCAGCGCCTGTGCTTCAATGAGTCTTGCACAGGAAAGGACCGCGCGGGGTTCAGCTTCAATACCTGTTGTGGTCGCGATCAGCATTTCGCGCTCGGCATCGGCCGTGGGGTAAGGCACATCAATTGCCAGCAAGAAGCGGTCGAGCTGTGCCTCAGGGAGGGGGTATGTTCCTTCCTGTTCGATTGGATTCTGTGTCGCCAGAACCTGAAATGGAACGGGCAGCCTGTGCGTCACACCAGCCACGGTCGTCTGCCGTTCCTGCATCGCCTGAAGCAATGCCGATTGGGTGCGCGGGCTGGCGCGGTTGATTTCATCAGCCATCATCAGTTCAGCAAACACCGGGCCCTTGATGAAGCGGAAGGTTCGCCGACCTTCCGGGTTTTCCTCAAGCACTTCAGTCCCGATGATATCCGACGGCATGAGATCGGGGGTGAACTGAACACGCCTTGTGTCCAGTCCGAGTGTGGCACCCAACGTTGCAACGAGCCGGGTTTTCGCAACGCCCGGCACCCCGATGAGCAGTGCGTGGCCTCCGGCCAGAATGGCCGTCAGCGCCAGATTGACGACATGCGCCTGTCCGAAAATACGTGTTCCAATGGCCTGCTGGACCGCACCAAGATCGTCCACCAGACGTTCAACCTGGGCCGTTTCAGAATCGTCGGTCGTCATTACTGTCCTATGTCATGGCGCAGGCTGTGCGTGAAAGACAACCATAGGCCATGCTATGACCTGAAAAAGAGGATTTTTAAGGGCATGGTTCATGCTTCCGTGAGCTTTTCCATGCGGCAGCTATGGCGGTCGCCGGCAGAATGACTATCTTGGGCTGATGGTTTCAGCGGATTTCTCAGTACATACCCCGCCGCAGATGCTGCGTGGCCTGGCCGAAGTGCAGGCCGATCTGGCGCGTGGCCGGAAACTGCCGCCGGTGGAAAAATGGAACCCGCCCTATTGCGGCGCCATCCCTATGCGGATCGCGCGTGACGGCACATGGTTCTATATGGGCACACCAATCGGGCGACCCGCCATGGTGCGCCTCTTTTCCACCGTTCTTCGGCGCGAGGCCGATGGCGCGCATGTGCTAGTGACACCGGTGGAGCGCGTCGGCATCGAGGTGGAGGACGCACCCTTCATCGCGGTGGCACTGGAGGCCGAGGGCGATGGTGCGGACCGCCACCTTTTCTTTCTCACCAATGTCGGTGACCGCGTGGAGGCCGACGCGGATCATCCCATCCGCGTTGTGCATCACCCGCTGACGGGCGAGCCATCGCCTTATGTACGGGTGCGCGGCGGGCTGGAGGCACGGCTTGCCCGCCCGGTATTCTATCAACTGGCCGATATGGCAGAAGAACGTGATGGCCATCTGGGCGTGACGAGCGCGGGCGTGTTCTTTCATCTGGGTTGCGCGGCATGAGTGCTGCACCTGATCTACGAACCTCCGCCCTGCACATTCCGCCGGGCGATCCGCGAATCTGGCTGCGCGCCCGCCTCCAGCCGCTGAGTGAAGCTGTGGCAGCGTCTGTGCCCATGCGCGGTGATTTCGATCTCAACCCGGATGACGCCTCGCGTTCGTCGAAAGGCGAAATCCTGCGCCCTGCCGCCGTGCTGGTGCCCATCATCGAACGGCGCGCGGGGCTTTCCGTCCTGCTCACGCGACGCTCGGCGCACCTGTCCAGTCATGCCGGGCAGGTCGCTTTTCCCGGTGGCCGCGTTGACGAAACTGATGATGGCGTCATTGGTGCCGCCCTGCGTGAAACTTTTGAGGAAACAGCGATCTCGCCTGCATTCATAGAGCCAGTCGGACTTCTCGACGCCTATGAGACGGGCAGCGGCTTTATCATCACGCCCGTCGTCGCGGTGCTGCGCGAAGGCTGTACGCCGCGTGCCAACCCGCACGAGGTGGATGAGATTTTCGAGGTACCGCTCGCTTTCCTGATGGATATTGCCAACCATCAACGTCATTCCGGCATATGGCAGGGCCGCGAAAGGCACTATTATGCGATGCCTTATGACCGCCACCATATCTGGGGCGCGACGGCGGGCATCATAGTCAATCTGCGCGAGCGTCTTTCTGGAGCATCATGAGAATCGCCATCAATATCCTGCTGTTCCTGCTTCCTTTCGTGCTGTTCTTTCTCTACGCGCGAGCCACGCACACCAAGCGTACCAGCGCAGGTCATGACCCATTGCAGACACCATGGTTCTGGCTGCTGGCAGTGGCGCTCGTTCTTGCCATTGCGGGTTTTTTCGTCCTGCGTGCCATGACGGATGAGCACACTGGCCACTATGTGCCGGCCCGCATGGGGCCGGATGGCAAACTCATCCCCGGTCATTTTGAAGGCGAAGACCATGCACCGCCTTATGTCGCGCCGCCGCATCAACCCGACATGGGCAGGCCCTCATCCACCCCAGCCCCCACGCCATGACAATGCATCTGCCGCCGCAGGCCTGGCTGAAAGATACTGCGACCCAGCGCGTCATGGACGCACTTCTGTCCGGTCCCGGGGCAGCGCGTTTCGTCGGCGGCTGTGTGCGCAATGCGCTTCTGGGCGAACCTGTCGCCGACCTCGACATCGCCACGGACATCCTGCCTGATGAGGTCACACGGCGGCTGACCGCTGCGGGTATCAATGTCGTGCCAACGGGCATTGCGCATGGCACGGTCACGGCGATTGCCGATCACAGGCCTTTTGAGATTACTACGCTTAGACGTGATGTCAGCACCGATGGTCGGCGCGCGACGGTGGCGTTCACGACAGACTGGTACGAAGACGCCGCCCGGCGTGACTTCACCTTCAACGCGCTCTATGCCGACCGCGACGGGGCGGTCACGGACATGACCGGCGGCCTCGATGATCTCACCGCGCGCCGCGTGCGCTTCATCGGGGTGGCCGACGAGCGCATCGCCGAGGATTACCTGCGCATCCTGCGCTTCTTCCGTTTCCACGCCTGGTATGGACGCGGTGAGATGGACCGTGCGGCTCTTGCTGCCTGCGCCGAAGGCAAGGCTGGCATGGCCGCGCTTTCGGGCGAGCGGATCCATGCAGAGCTGCTAAAACTGCTTGCCGCGCCTGACCCGGTGCCTGCGCTGCGGCAGATGACCGCGACCGGCATCATGGATGAAGTCGTGCCGGGCCCGCTCGACATGGAGCGGCTCAACCGGCTCGTGCAGATCGAGGAAACGCAGCTGTTCGTGAAGGCTGACGCGCTGCTGCGTCTGGGCGCGCTGATCTCTGGCGGTCCTGACGAGCGCCGCCAGCATCTCGTCAACCGCCTGCGTTTTTCAAACGCGGAAGCCGCCCGGCTGAAAGCGTTTGATCCGCGCGATGTGAGGATCATGTCTTACATGTCGGTGCGCGAGGTGCGCCGTGCGCTCTATCGCCTGACGCCGCAGGTGTTCCGTGATCGGGTCATGCTGGGATGGGCCGCCGACCGCAAGGCAACGAATGCGATTCAGTGGCGCGCTCTGCTGGCGATGGCAGATTCATGGGTGAAGCCTGAACTGCCACTGACCGGCCACGATGTGATGGCGGCGGGCGTGCCGAACGGACCCGATGTCGGGCGCATCCTTTCGGAAGTCGAAGACTGGTGGGTGGACGCCGACTTCACCGACGACAAATTCTCGGTGATCGAGCGCCTGAAAGCCATCGTCACCGCGACGGTGTATTAAGGCCTCTGGCCCTTGGGGAGATTGGCGACTTCGTCGTCGCTGAGTTTGCGGATGGAGTCCGCGGCACACGACAGCGGGCCGGTCGGGCCGGGCGCGTTGATGGTGATGTCCACCCCCGTGCACACCTGCGCACTACCCGCCGTTTCGAGCGCGATGGCGCTGGTCGCCCAGGTGAGGTTTGGGCACACGCCCAGCAGTTTGATCTGATAGATGCCGCCCTGCGCCTTCAGGTTCACCGTCTCGCGGTCCACGACGGCGTAATTCGTCACCGTATTCGCATTGAAGCACACGTGCGGCCCCAGATCGCGCGCACCTTGTGTGGACGAAC
This sequence comes from uncultured Flavobacteriaceae bacterium, assembly GCA_964390465.1. Lineage (GTDB taxonomy): Bacteria > Pseudomonadota > Alphaproteobacteria > Micropepsales > Micropepsaceae > JADZAI01. The sequence goes on from CAYMIJ010000004.1 coordinate 181,428, forward strand.
ACCCTGCCAGCGCCAGAAAGGCGCCGACCGCAAGCGCGGTGTGGAGGTGAGGTCTGCCTGTCATGCGTACGCTCCGCCGCGTGTGATTTAACGTCTTATGGTCTAGAATGATTTGGGCGGCGAGGGGAAGATGCAGCAGAACCGCATCGCGCAGGCGATGAAAACAGCGAAGACCATGCGTGATGCCGCCAGCCGGATGAAAGCCGCTTTGCCAGGCCGAGGGAAGAAACCGTTCTCGTTCTGGCAGGTCATTCTGGTCATCGGCGTCCTGTTTTTCTTCGCACCCATTCTTCTCCCCCTGTTCATCCTGTTTGTGTTTTTCTCCCCGAAGCGCAAACGTGCCGATGCGGGCGCAGACGCAGTGATGCCAGAGGTAAAGCCTGCGGCCGCGAACACCGATGCGATCGTCGCCTATGAATTGGCGCGCGCGAAGGCCCGGCCACCCAAGACCGCGCCGTCTGCGGCTGTCAGGCCCACACCACGCATGGCGGCGCAGGATCAGGGCCGGGCACGGATCGAGGCAATGCAGCCCAACCCGGATGGCACCTATGAGCTTGACCTGCATGTGTCGCCGCGCAGCCGGGCCTCGTATGGTCTGACGGTTGCACTGGTGGTGCCACCCGAACACACGGGCCGCATCCGGCGCGGCGGCTATCTGCAGGCTCTGCTGAGGCCGGATGACCCAGCGTGGATCGACATCGACTGGAGCAAATGAAAACGCCGGGGTTTGGCCCCGGCATTTGATGGATGGATTGGGGAGCGGGGTGGTGCCCCGCGCCGGGCAGGTCAGATCACCCCCGGAAGCGGGCGGCGGCCTTGCCCATAAGCAGGCTCTCGGTTGAACCGATCTCGCCATTGGCGGTGATGCCGAAGGACCAGCCCCTGGTGGTGTTGACCACAAGGCCCGCCTCTTACACGGTCTTCCTTACTGTCGCGGCAGTACGATCTCGGCGCCTTGTGACAGGCTCGGTCCTTGAGTTCACGCCATGATGACGTCAGTGTCGCGGCATAAAAACATCGGACGGAAACAGTCATGGCATTGATAGAGGTCACTGAATACACAGACTATGTCTGCTCATCGGCGTGGGGGATGGAGCCGTATTTCCGGCGACTGGAATGGCGTTTCGGGCCGCATCTGAAGTGGCGCAAGGTGATGGGTGGCCTGGTGGGCGATGTCTCGGAAGGCCGCGAAGGCTGGACCCGTGTTTCAGGCGCTGAACCCATGCGTGCTTATTGGCGGCGCGTGTGGAAGATCACCTGCATGCCTTATCCCAACCCTATGCACATCATGATGGAATCGACCGACGATGGTGGGCGCGCCGTCAAGGCGGCTGAGCTTCAGGGGCAGGAGATCGCCGCTGCTGTTCTGCGCCGTCTGCGCGAGCAGGTTTTCATTTTCGGCATCGGACCGCAGACGCCCGACGAGTTTGTCGAGGCGGCCAAGGGTATTCCCGGCCTCGACATGGATCGCTGGCGCACTGACATGGCCAGCCCTGAAGTGGCGGCAGCTTTTCGTGCCGATTGGGAAGAAACGCGCCGGCCCAACGAATTCATCCGCAATCTCAAGCAGGAAGGCCCGATGAATGGCGAGATGAAGCATTCCGAAGGGCATGACCGCTATTCGCTGCCGACCTTCATCTTCCGGGGTCCGGGCGGTGAGCACACCGTGGCGGGTTATATTCCTTATGAACACTATGAGGAGGCCCTGAAGAACGCGCTGCCGGAATCGGCACGCACACCGCGCCCTGATCCGACCCCGGAACAGGCCCTGTCACATTGGGGCTGTCTGACAGCAAAGGAACTGGAATTCCTATGTGGTGAAGGCTCCGTGCCGCCTGTCGATGCCGTCACCCATGACTGGGGTGACGGGCTGGTTTATTTCTCCCCGAAGGAAGCTGCCGCGCGCGGGATCGGCGTCAAAGCGGCCAGTGGCCGACCAAACCAAAGTCAGCCAGACCTTCCCACGTCAGCTTGACGGCCACATAAACGATCACCGCCAAGCCTAACCAGGCAATCCAGCGATGGCGTTCGAGCAACCGCGCGATCAGCGTGGCTGCGACCGCCATCAGGATTATGGAAACGATCAGGCCAACGATCAGTACCCATTCATGGCCGCCTGCGGCGCTGGCCACCGCCAGAACGTTGTCCAACGACATGGAGATGTCGGCGACGGCGATCTGGGTGATGGCCCGCAATAGCCGTGTTTCTCCTCCGCTGGTATTCTGTCCGATCCCGTCAAGACTGTGGGCCGGCCGCAGCAGGTCCTGCAGGAAGCGCCAGCACACCCAGACGAGCAGTAACCCGCCCGCCAGTTTGACGCCTTTCACCTCTAGCAACTGCACTGTGGCCAGAGCGAAGGCGATGCGCATCACAACCGCAACGCCAATGCCCAGCACGATCACCTTGCGTCGCAGCTCTGGTGCCACGCTTGCGGCGGCGAGCCCTACGACGATGGCATTATCGCCTGCCAGGACCAGATCAATGACCAGCACCTGCCACAGGGCAGCAAGTTCCTCAGGTGAAATCCAGTTGAACATGGATCCTCTTTGACTATGGCCAGCGGGCTTCGGGCGGCATGGACATCAGGATAGCTTCCGTATTGCCGCCGGTTTTCAGACCGAACTGTGTGCCGCGATCATAGAGCAGATTGAACTCAACGTAACGGCCTCGTCGCACGAGCTGATGCATGCGCTCGGCATCTGACCAGGGCCGTTCCATGTGCCGGGCGACAAGGCGCGGATAGACATCAAGGAAAGCCAGCCCCACATCGCGCGTAAAGGCGAAGTCGGCGCTCCATTCGCCCGTATTAAGCTGGTCATAGAAAATGCCGCCTGCGCCGCGCGGTTCATTGCGGTGGGGCAGGAAGAAGTATTCATCGCACCATTTGCTGAAGCGCGCATAATAATCAGGCCCATGCGCGTCACATGCTTTTTGAAGCGCCGCATGGAAGTCGCGCCTGTCGTCCTCGTTCGGAAACATCGGCGTCAGGTCGGCCCCGCCGCCGAACCAGGCTTTGGTCGTGACGATATGGCGTGTGTTCATATGCACGGCAGGCACATGCGGGTTCTGCATATGCGCGACCAGAGAAATACCCGATGCCCAGAAGCGCGGGTCATCGCTTGCACCGGGAATCGTTTTGGCGAAGTCGGGCGCGAATCGCCCTTCGACCGTTGAAATATTGACGCCGACCTTTTCAAAAACCCGCCCACGCATAATCGACATGACACCGCCGCCGCCATCAGCGCGTTGCCAGGGTGTGCGCTCAAACCGCCCGGCTGGGCGATTCGCCAACTGGCCCTGATGGGCATCCTCCAGGGCTTCAAAAGCCCCACATATGCGGTCGCGCAGTTCGGCGAACCATTGAGCGGCGCGGGTTTTGCGGGCGTCGGTGTCCATGCCTGACCCAATAACGAAGGTGCGGCGTGTGGAAAAGCGTCTTGGCAGACTCAAACGAACAGTTTAGGCACAGGGAACGGGCCGGGGGGTGCCGTTAGGGTCGCAGATTTCTGTCGAAATCGGTGGCCCGGCGATGTATGCCCCTGCCCAGGGTAATGAGATTCCAGGGGTCTGCCCGTGTCATCAGCAGCTGAGCACCACGACGACGCATCGCGCCGTGATTTTCTTTATGTCTTTTCGGGCACTGCCGCCGCAGTCGGCGTTGGAGTGACCGCATGGCCGTTCATCGACCAGATGAACCCAAGCGCCGCCACCAAGGCGTTGGCAACCACCGAGGTTGACCTCGCGCCTATCCAGCCGGGCCAGCAGATCACAGTGATCTGGCAGGGTAAGCCTGTTTGGGTGCGGCGCCGCACACCTGAGGAGATCGCCCAGGTCCGTTCCATGGCGATGAGCGAACTCAAAGACCCGGAGCCAGACGAAGAGCGGGTGAAGAAGGCTGAGTGGCTGATCGTCATCGCCTCGTGCACGCATCTCCAATGCATTCCCAACCGCGACAATGCCGCGCAGCAGGGCGGTTATCTCTGCGCCTGTCATGGTTCGGTCTATGACGCATCGGCCCGCATCCTGCGCGGCCCGGCCCCGAAGAATCTCGCGGTGCCGAAATATGACTTCCTCTCCGACACGCTCGTCCGCATCGGCTAACGGGACAAGACAACATGGCCTCAGGACCTTCGACCTACACGCCGACCAACGGCCTTACGCGCTGGCTTGATGCGCGTTTGCCCATTCTGCGCTTTGCGAATGACAATCTGCTGTCGTTCCCCACGCCCAAGAACCTGAACTATTCGTACACGTTCGGCGCGGTGTTGTTTTATTGCCTTATTGTGCAGATCGTCACCGGCATCGTGCTGGCAATGCACTTCGTTCCCAACACGGCGATGGCGTTCAACAGCGTCGAGTACATCATGCGCGACGTGAACTACGGATGGCTGCTGCGCTATATCCACATGAACGGCGCGTCGTTCTTCTTCATCGCCGTCTATATCCACATTTTCCGCGGCATCTATTACGGTTCCTACAAGGATCCGCGCGAGATCCTGTGGATTCTCGGCGTGCTCATCTTCCTGCTGATGATGGCAACCGGCTTCCTTGGTTACACGCTGCCCTGGTCACAGATGTCTCTATGGGGCGCGACCGTGATCACCAACCTGCTCGGCGCGGTGCTGGGTCAGGACATCACCGAATGGTTGTGGGGCGGCTTCTCGGTTGACAACCCCACATTGCAGCGCTTTTTCTCGCTGCACTATCTACTGCCGTTCGTGATTTTGGGCGTTTCTGCGCTGCATGTGTGGGCGCTGCATCATGTCGGCAACAACAACCCGACAGGCATCGACCCCAAAGGCCCGCAGGACACAGTGCCTTTGATGCCGTATTACACCGCGAAGTACTATTTCGTGATCGCCCTGTTCACCGTCGCCTTCGCCGCCGTGGTGTTCTACCTGCCTAACATTTTCGGCCATGCTGACCATTATGTGCCTGGGGATCCCCTCAAGACACCTGCGCATATCGCGCCTGAATGGTACCTGGGTGCCTTCTATGCGATGCTGCGTGCCATGGACTTCAACTTCCTGTTCCTTGACTCAAAGGTGCTGGGCGTTCTGGTCATGCTAGGTGCGATCGGTGTCCTGTTCATCGTGCCATGGCTCGACACATCCAAGGTGCGGTCGGCCAATTACCGTCCGGTCTTCTGGTGGTGCTTCTGGATTTTCGTTCTCGACTATGCGGTTCTCAGCTGGGCCGGTCTTCAGCCAGCCGGTATCGTGCTGCTGCAGACGGGGGTCGACGTCGATGGTGCAGCAACTGGGTTCAACATCACGCATCTGTCGCAGATCGGGACGGCCATTTATTTCGGTTTCTTCCTGGTGATCATGCCACTGCTCGGCCTGTTCGAGACACCGCGCCCGCTGCCCGCCAGCATCTCGCAGGCGGTTCTGGCCAAGAATGCCAAGACCGAGAGCCTCGCGTAAGGAGTGATGAGACACATGCGCAAGATCATCCTCTCAACCGCCCTTGCCGTCAGCGCCCTGTTGCCGCTTCCGGCGCAGGCCAACGCCAATGTGGCGCATCCCGAAGCCATCGACTGGAGCTTCAACGGCGTTTTCGGCACCTATGACCGCAACCAGCTCAAGCGCGGGTTTCAGGTCTATAAGGAAGTCTGTTCTTCCTGCCATGGGTTGAACCTCATAGCCTATCGTAATCTGCATGATGAAGGCGGGCCGGAGTTCACCGAGGAAGAGGCCAAAGCACTCGCCGCTGAGGCACAGGTGCCGTCACTCGACGATCAGGGTCAGCCCACGACCCGCAAAGGTATTCTGGCCGACCACTTCCCCTATCAGACGACGCCAGCTGAAAAGGCGACGCTGAAAGGTGCCTATGGCCTCATCCCGCCTGACCTTTCGCTGATGGCGAAAGCGCGTGAAGCGGGCGCTGATTACATTCATGCGATCCTGACCGGCTATGACAAGCCGGTGCCGCATGGCGTCACCATTCCGCAGGGCGGCAATTACAACCCGTATTTCGCGGGCGGCAACATCGCCATGCCAAAGCCTTTGAGTGATGGTCAGGTCGAGTATGCTGAGGCAGGTGTGCCGCGCACGGTCGACCAGTATTCCAAGGATGTCGCCGCGTTCCTGATGTGGGCGGCAGAACCGAAGCTGGAAGCGCGTCACCGCATCGGGTTCGGTGTCATCCTGTTCCTCGGACTACTCTCAGCGCTGCTTTTCCTGTCGTACAAGCGGGTCTGGCGGAACGTCGAACATTGAGCGCAACGTCAGTTGTTTCTCTTATGTCAGATGGCCGGGCTTGCCCGGCCATTTGCTTTGATGGGCCGCGCTTCCACCAGATCTCCGACCGATCAGTGCTTTTGTGACGGGTGAACAGGGTCTGCTTGATTTGCGTCAAGTCTATGCCTTTGGGTCATCTCGGTAAGAGGCAGGGGCCGGGCCTTCCCGGTGCTCTGTTCAGGAGATGCCTTATGAACCGCGTTCGTATTATACACACATTTCTCGCCTTGTTTGCGACAGCGGCCTATCTGGCCAGCGACGTGAAAGGCCTGCATCAGTGGCTCGGCTATGGCGTGCTGGCAGTGATTATCGCCCGTTTGATCATGGTGTTCACATCCGGGCCCCAGATGGGCTTGTTTCGCTTCTATCCGCGTTTTGCTGGCCTGAAGCCCGGCGCGGCACTGACTCATCCAGCCATCAGCCGAGTGCTACTGGCCGCGATTGCCATCTCGCTCATCGGCACGGTGGCGACGGGCATTTCCATGGACCAGGGCAAGGCGCTGGGGCGGGTTCTGGCACCTGCTGCCCAAGCGGCAGAGCGCGATGCTGATGATGATGACGAGGGCGCGGCCGCGGGTCGTTCAACAGGCGCAGGTCGGGCGGCACAAGAAGCGGTCCGCCAGGGCAATGAGGAAGGCGAGGGCGCTGGAGGCAAAAAAGAAAATGAATGGCTGGAAGAGCTGCACGAAACATTTGGGAACGCGCTGCTGATTTCGGTCCTGCTCCATGTTTCCTATCTGCTCGCCTTCAAGCGTCCTCTGGCGCTCTATATGCTGTATGCAAGACGTCCCAAAACGGCAGCCTGAAGGAGGCGTCCGTTTTTCTTGCGTGGGGGGCGATGCGTGATAAAACGCGCCGCCCCTTCTGATGTGACGGAAAGAAAAGCGATGGCGCATACGGTTCTTGGCATCATCGGCGGCAGCGGCGTCTATCAGATTGACGGGTTGCAGAACGCGGCATGGAAGCGCGTGGCCAGCCCTTGGGGTGAAGCCTCTGACGAGATTCTGTTCGGCACACTGAACGGCGTCGAGATGCGCTTTCTGCCACGTCATGGCCGTGGTCATGTTCATTCGCCCACCTCGATCAACTACCGCGCCAATATCGATGCGATGAAGAGGGCGGGGGTGACAGACCTTATTTCAGTTTCAGCCTGCGGCTCGTTCAAGGAAGAATTACCGCCCGGTCATTTCGTGGTCGTGGATCAATTCATCGACCGCACTCATCAGCGCGGAAAATCATTCTTCGGCCCTGGTTTCGTGGCCCATGTGTCTATGGCACACCCGACCTGCAAACGGCTTGATGCGGCACTTTATGAGGCCGCGCAGGAAGCTGGACTCGCGGTCACCCGAGGCGGCACATACCTCGCGATGGAAGGTCCGCAGTTCTCCACCCAGGCGGAATCGCTCCTGTACAAGTCATGGGGCTGTTCGGTGATCGGCATGACGGCCATGCCGGAAGCTAAGCTCGCCCGCGAGGCCGAGCTGCCCTATGCCCTTGTTGCTATGGTGACGGATTACGACTGCTGGCACCCGGGCCACGATCACGTCACAGTCGATCAGGTGGTGAAAATCCTCAGCCAGAATGCCGACAACGCGCGTGCACTCATCAAGGCAGTGGCGCCGAAACTCGGACCCAACCGCACGCCATCATCGCAGGGCATTGAGAGCGTGCTTGATACGGCATTCATCACGGCGCCGGAAAAACGTGATCCAGTGTTGTTCGGAAAATTGGATGCGGTCGCAGGCCGCGTGCTGAAGGGATGATGCCCATGGCCTTTAATCTGCGCAGTGCGATCCGTACCATCCCGGATTACCCCAAGCCCGGCATCATGTTCCGCGATGTTACCACGCTGATGGGTGACGCCCGCGCCTTCCGTACAACCATCGATTTGATGGTGCAGCCTTTCGCTGGCGAGCGCATCGACAAGGTGGCGGGCATTGAGGCGCGTGGCTTCATTATTGGCGGAGCGATCGCGCATCAGCTGTCCATCGGTTTCGTGCCGATCCGCAAAAAGGGTAAGCTGCCTTACAAGACCATCCAGCAGTCCTATGACCTTGAGTATGGTCAGGACACTGTGGAGATCCATGAAGACGCCGTGAAGGCGGGCGAGAATGTGCTGATCGTTGATGATCTCATCGCCACCGGCGGCACCTGCGAGGCGGGTATCAGGCTGATCGAACGGGTTGGCGCGAAAGTGATCGGTTGCAGTTTCATTGTTGATCTGCCGGAACTAGGCGGCCGCAAGCGCATTGAGGCGATGGGTCAAACTGTGTTGACGCTCATCGACTTCGAAGGTCACTAGAGCGCATGAAGATCAACGGCGCGCCTTATCGCACCATCTGGCTGAACGAGGATGGCTGGTCGGTTACGGTCATCGACCAAACAAAGCTGCCGCACCAGTTTGAAACGCTGCCGCTTTCGTCGGTGAACGACGCTGCGCATGCCATCAAGGCGATGATCGTGCGTGGCGCACCACTTATTGGGGCCACGGCGGCTTATGGTGTGGCGATGGCTTTGCGTGCCGATCCATCCGATGCGGCGTTGGATGACGCAGCCCACCTTCTAGCCGAAACGCGCCCTACCGCCATCAATCTGCGCTGGGCCATTGGCGAGGTTGTGGCCACCGTGCGCGGTCTGACACCTGATGCACGCATCGCTGCCGCTTATGCCAAGGCGTCGCAAATCTGCGAGAATGATGTCGAGACCTGCCGCCGCATCGGCGAGAATGGCCTGAAGCTGATTGAAAAGGCCGCGGCTGCGAAACCCGGCGAAACTGTCAATATTCTCACCCACTGCAATGCCGGGTGGCTCGGCTGTGTCGATTGGGGCACGGCGCTCGCGCCCATCTATATGGCGCATGACAAAGGCATTCCGGTGCATGTGTGGGTCGATGAAACGCGCCCGCGCAATCAGGGTGCATCACTGACGGCGTTTGAATTGGGCGGGCATGGCGTGAAGCACACCATTCTCGCCGACAATGCGGGCGGCCACTACATGCAGGCCGGGCAGGTGGATCTCTGCATTGTCGGAACGGATCGTGTGACCGCGAATGGCGATGTCGCCAACAAAATCGGCACCTATCTGAAGGCACTGGCGGCAAAGGATAACAACGTGCCGTTCTATGTCGCTTTGCCGCACACCACGATCGACTGGACGATGGAGAAGGGTGTCAACGCCATTCCCATTGAGGAGCGCTCGGCTGATGAGGTGCTGAAGATGACGGGACGTCTGGCGGACGGTAGGCTGGCAACGGTAGAGATCGCCGCCCCGGGCTCGCCCGCCGCCAATCCCGGCTTTGACGTGACGCCCGCGCGTCTCGTCACCGCTTTCATCACCGAACGCGGCGTGGCCCCGGCGACGAAAGACGGTCTGTTATCGCTCTATCCTGAGCAGCGTTAAGCCATTGGCGTGGCGCTGTTGAACAGCGCGAGGGTGCGCTCCAGTGCCAGATCGTGTGCGGCCTTGTTGTAGTCCATGCCGCCACGGGTGAAGAACCCGTGGCCAGCGTCATACATATAGACTGGCACTTCAGGCCGTTCCGCCTTGAGGCGGTCGATGTTTTCTTGCGGGATGAAACTGTCGTTCTTCCCAAAATGCACGATCACCGGGCAATGCGGTTTCTGATGCGCCATGTTGGGCACCATAGAGCCATAGAAACTGGACGAGGCCGCAATGCCTTTGACCTGTGTCGCGCCGACCCAAGCGATGGTGCCGCCATAGCAATAGCCGGTGATGAAGACAGGGCCGCGCGATCTCAGTTGGTCCACACAAGCCTGAATGTCGAGCACCGGTTTTTCAAAGCCATTGTTCATGGCAAGCGGACGCGCGGCTTCAATCGCCGCCGCATCATGGCTGTCGACCTCAAAGCGCGGTTGCAGGCGGTCATACATTGAGGGCGCAAGAACCTCATAACCCAGTGCGGCAAAGTCCTCGGAGGTCGCGCGGATATCTTTGTTCACGCCGAAAATTTCCTGAACGATGATCAACCCGCCTTTGCGCGCGGTTTTCGCAGGCACATGATACGCAGCAAAACTGAAACCGTCAGAGGCGGTGATGTTGATGAACTGGCTCATGGCTGCCCCTATGTTTTCTCAATCCATTGTGTGGTCACGCCCCCTGTGGCTGCAAGTGCCTTGACGATACGGGGACGTCACCGTCTACTGAGTTATGGGAAGGTCGATGTCATGCCGAAAGCCACCCACGCCAGTGTTGATGACTATATCGCCAGCCTCCCGGAGGACCGGCGTGCTGCACTCCAGACTGTCCGCAAGACGATCCTGAAAAATCTTCCAAAAGGATATGCGGAGGAGTTGAGCTTCGGGATGCCGGCCTATGTCATTCCTCTCAGGGACTATCCAAAGACTTACAATAAGCAGCCGTTGATGCTGGCGGCCATCGCCTCGCAGAAAAACCACATGGCGGTCTATCTGATGGGGGTTTATTCAAACCCCAAGATCGAAACCTGGTTCAACAAGGCTTGGGCGAAGACCGGGAAAAAACTTGATATGGGCAAGTCGTGCGTGCGCTTCAGGGCGCTTGACGACCTGCCGCTTGAGGTGATCGGCGACGTTGTCGGTAAGATCCCCGTGAAGGACTTGATCGCTGCTTATGAACTGTCACGCACCAAATAATGGTCACAGCTTTGTGACCGACTGAGGACTATTCCATCTTCTTTTTTGCGATCAGGCTTCCAGTGAAAGCCGCGGGGGATCGCAGTGAGAATCTTTTCAACCGTCCTGCTGACACTACTAGCTACCGCCGAACTGGGACTTGCGCAGGCCCCTGCGCGGCCATCATGCGACACACCCGATCATCATGCCTTTGATTTCTGGCAGGGGAAATGGACAGTAAAAAACCTGAAAGGTCAGGCTGCTGGCGTGAGCTCAGTTGTCATGATGCACAAGGGGTGTGTCCTTGCTGAAAGCTGGACAAGCGCCAACGGCTCCACAGGCTCCAGCCAGAATATCTATTTCCAAGGTCAATGGCATCAGGTGTGGATGGATGACGTTGGCGGCATGCTGGTTATGGAAGGCGGCATTGAAAATGGCGCCATGGTTATGACCACGTCTGATGCAACGATCTGGGGCGGTGGAAAACCCGCCTTTCAACGCATTTCATGGACGCAGTTACCAGACGGTTCTGTGCGTCAGCATGGCGAGCGCTCGGAAGATGGTGGAAAAAGTTGGGTAACGAATTTTGACCTGAGCTACACAAAGACAGAGTGAGCCTCAGGTATTAAAGCGGAATAGCAGAATGTCGCCGTCTTTGACGACATACTCCTTGCCTTCCAACCGCATCTTGCCTGCTTCCTTTGCACCTGCTTCGCCGCCTGCTGAGACATAGTCATCGAACGCCGTCGTTTCGGCCCGGATGAAGCCTTTTTCGAAGTCCGTGTGAATGACAGCGGCGGCGCGTGGGGCCTTGGTGCCTTTTGTGATTGTCCAGGCGCGCGCTTCCTTGGGGCCAACAGTGAAATAGGTGATGAGACCGAGCAGGTGGTAGCCAGCGCGGATCATGCGATCCAGCCCGGCTTCTGGAAGTCCAGCCGCTTCAAGATAATCTTTGCGTTCGTCGGTCGGCAGTACGGCGATTTCGGATTCGATCTTGGCCGAAAACACCACGGCCTCGGCGCCTTCTTTCTCAGCCATCTCTTCTACGTGCTTCGAAAGCGTATTTCCGGTGGCCGCGCTTTCTTCGTCGACGTTACAGACATAGAGGACGGGTTTTGAGGTTATGAGGCCAAGCTGGGAGAAGGCGATCATTTCTTCCATGTCCAGCTTTGCTTCGCGGGCAGGGCGGCCTTCACGAAGTAAGACCAGTGCCTTCGTCATAAGTGCAGCCAGGGCGATCGACTCCTTATCGCCACCTTTGGCTTTTTTCTCGAGCGGTATGATGCGCTTTTCCAGGCTGTCGAGATCGGCAAGCATCAGCTCCGTGTTGATCGTCTCGGCGTCGGCGATGGGGTCAATGCGGTTTTCCACATGTGTTACATCGCCATCCTCAAAACAGCGCAGTACATGAATGATGGCATCGACCTCGCGGATATTGGCGAGGAACTGGTTGCCGAGTCCTTCGCCCTTTGAAGCGCCGCGCACAAGGCCTGCAATGTCGACGAACGAAATGCGGGTGGGTACGATGTTCTGAGACTTCCCGACACGCGCTAAAGTGTCGAGCCGTGGATCGGGAACAGCCACCTCGCCGACATTCGGCTCAATCGTGCAGAACGGATAATTGGCAGCCTGAGCTGCCGCTGTCTGGGTCAGCGCGTTGAACAGGGTGGATTTGCCGACATTGGGCAATCCGACGATGCCGCATTTAAAGCCCATCAGTCCTTTTCCTTCTGTGTCTTTGGTTCCGTTGGCTCGCCTCGCAGCACGGCAACCCTGTTCATGAAGCCCACGTCATCACCGCTTGCGAGATGAGGTGCGGCTTCAGCAATGGCATCGAGAAGAGGGGCAAGCCAAGCCTGATCGTCCTTGCTGAAATTGCCAAGCACATGGCCTGTCACACGGGATTTATCACCGGGGTGGGCTATGCCGATACGTATGCGGCGGAAGTCAGGGCCAATGGCCGCTGCAATCGAACGAATACCGTTATGACCAGCTGCCCCGCCGCCTGTCTTCACGCGAATCTTGCCCGCCGCGAGATCAAGTTCGTCATAAAGGACGGCAATTTCCGAAGGCTCGATCCGGTAGAAATGGGCGGCGGACTGCACCGCTTCTCCCGACAGGTTCATATAGGTCTGGGGCTTGAGCGCCAGTACCTTCATGCGGCCGCGCGGCGTGCTGAGTAGACCTTCGGCCACTTCCGCCTTGAACTGCTTACGCCATGGGCTGAAGCCATAACGCTTGGCGATGGCGTCCACAGCCATGAAGCCGACATTGTGGCGATGCCCGGCATAGTCGCGGCCGGGATTGCCGAGACCAACGAGCAGCAGCATGAATGCGTCTCCGGGCTTGGCGGAGCATTTTGCTCCGCGACAGCCTTACTTTTTCTTGGCGGGAGCAGCCGCAGCGGCAGGCGCTGCAGCCTTGCCAGCCGGTGCCTTGGAACCAGCAGCAGGCGCGGCAGCTGCGGCATCGGCTGCGGCTGGCGCTTCTTCGTCAGCAGCTTTCACCGACGGCGCGGCGATGGTGGCGATCGTGAAATCACGGTTGCGGATGACCGGGGTAACACCTTCCGGCAGTTTGAATGCCGAGATGTGCAGCGAGTCATTGATGGCCAGGCCGCTCAGGTCGCCCACCAGTTCTGTCGGGATATTCTCGGCCGGGCAGAGAAGCTCAACTTCATGGCGCACGACGTTCAGAACGCCGCCGCGCTTCAGTCCGGGCGATGCTTCCTGGTTGATGAAGCGCACCGGAATGTACAGCGAGACCTTAGAGCCCGCGTCGAGGCGAAACAGGTCGAAATGGACCGGGCGGTCCGTTACTGGGTGAAACTGGACTGCGCGCGGAACGACGCGGGTCTTGGCACCCCCGATTTCGATTTCGAACAGTGACGAGGTGAAGCGGCCCTCGTGCGAGATGGCTTTTTCGAGTTCACGGGTTTCGATCGCGATGGCGGCGGGTGCTTCCTTGCCGCCATAGATGACGCCGGGAACGAGGCCGGCACGGCGTGATGCGCGTGCGCCACCGGTGCCGGTGCGCTCACGCGTCTGGATCTTGAGGGGACGTACCTGTGCCATAATAACTCGCCTTTCATGCGTGAACGCCGCCGCTGATCCACCAAAGTGGATGGGCGCAAACGCGCATTATCTTCGTGTTGAGGTCCGGGATCATCAACCGCTCCCGGAAAGGCGGGCTATCTACATGAGCCAATGCTGCGGCGCAACCCGATTTTGCCATGGGAGCGAGGCTTTTCGCCCGCCAGAAACCGGGAAACGCAAGGTAAATCAGTCAAAAAGGCTCGAAACCGATTCTTCGTTGGTAATCCGGCGGATCGCCTCGCCCAACAGAGCGGCGATGTCGATAATGCGGATACGCGCGCAGGCCTTTACATCCGGGGTGGGGGCGATGGAATTGGTTACCACCAGACTTTCAAGCTGTGACCTTGATACGCGCTCCACGGCGCCGCCTGAAAGCACGGCGTGTGAGACATAGGCGAAGACACGCTCGGCACCTTTTGAGCGGAGCGCTTCGGCCGCATTACACAACGTGCCAGCCGAGTCGACGATATCGTCGATCAGGATGCAGCTCTTGCCCCGCACGTCGCCGATGACGTTCATGACTTCAGATTCGCCAGCCCGCTCGCGTCGCTTGTCGATGATCGCGAGATCGGCATTCACTCGCTTTGCGAGAGCGCGCGCGCGCACCACACCGCCAACATCTGGCGAAACCACGGCCAGATTCTGTTCCCCCACTTTCATGAGGATGTCACGCTCAAAGACCGGCGCGGCGAAGAGGTTGTCGGTGGGAATGTCAAAGAATCCCTGGATCTGTCCGGCGTGCAGGTCAATGGTCAGAACGCGGTTCGCCCCTGCACCCGTGATGACGTTCGCCACTAACTTCGCCGAGATGGGGGTTCGTCCACCCGATTTGCGATCCTGACGGGCATAGCCGAAATACGGCACAACAGCGGTGATGCTCTTTGCCGATGCGCGCCGCAGAGCATCCATCATGACCAAAAGTTCCATGAGATTGTCATTGGCAGGGCTGCCAGTGGACTGAATGACAAACACGTCCTGTCCACGCACATTCTCAAGGATTTCAACGAAGACTTCGCCATCAGCAAAGCGTTTGACATTGGCTGCAATCAGTGGACGTCCCAGAACTCTGGCGATGCCTGCCGCGAGGTCTGGGTTGGAATTGCCTGCGAGTAGCTTCATGCCACCAGACACCGCATCAGCGGCGCTCCCCCGAGAGATGACGTTAAGATGACGCGTGCGGCTTGTAGCGGTCAGGCCGGACGATGAAAAGCGTTCAATGCGCCTTGCCGAAATCTGTCGCAATAATTTGCGCGACCGACCCCGCTGCTGCTTCTCCAGCCATAGTAGCACTCTCAGCCCAGTTCCGGGTCACGGCAGCAGCAGGCAGCGCATTGTCCTGGTCGGCGGAGCCCAAAACGCGGCCATCAGGGGATGTGACCGTCCATATGATGGAAACGGGAATAGAGCCGCCTTTTTCTGCACCGAGGGTCAACACCGCCGTCACCATATAGGTCTCACCATCTGGCGCGTCCTTGATGCGCACCCCAAGTTTTGCGAGGCCGTCGCTTACTGAGCGTTTGAGTGGTTGGGCTTGCCCCTTAGTCGGCGCTTTGATTTCGGCAATGACCACAGCTGGTGTTGGTCGCTCCCGTGTGCCCGCTTTTCCTTCGCCCGCAGGGGGAGGTGAAGCATCGACCAGACGTCCCATCGCCTGTGAAAGCGCCTGCGCTACGGAAAGGGCGATCGCTGTCCGATCGCCTTTTGCCGTGAAGGTGGCGATCTGAGATGCACCATCATTGAGCGCGAACTGTCCATCAACGCCTTGAACCGAGCCTGTCAGTGTGAAGGCGTTGTGTGGTATGGTCTCGGCAGAGGCCAGAACGTCGAGCGTGGCGGCGCTGGTCGCTATGGCCTTGCGGAGCAGCGTGGCTTCTGTCGGATCTAGACCGCTGATCTCTCCAATATAGACAGGCCGCTCACCGCGCGCCTCACCGATAAGGGCAGGGTTGTTATCTCCACGGAATGGTTGTGGCACCCCGAATGGGTCGCGCAGGCCAGTGGCGGCTTCCATCCCTCCGCAGGCGGCCAGCAGCAGCGTGACGATGCAGAGAAGAAAAGTGCGGGTCATGTCAGGGCAATCGCAGAAATGTTCCGGCCATAGTCCGCTTCCCCGCGATGCGTTGTGCGGCGATAAGAGAAATAGCGATCATCACCATAGGTACATACCTGCACGTCGTCTGTCGTGGTGATCCCAGCCGCCTGAAGGTGTCCCTTAAGATAACCAGGCAGATCGAACAGGAACTTATCAGGAGTGATTCCCTGCCTGAACCACGCAGCGTTGGCACCGTCAGCATCCAGGAAACGAGCGCGGAACTCAGCCCCGACTTCGTAAGCGCGCTGCCGAATGGTCGGGCCGATGGCAGCAACGATATGTGTTCGCTCGGCACCTTCGGCGATCATCGCTGCAATCGTGGCCTGCGCGACCCCGGCCAGCGCCCCCTTCCAGCCCGCATGACAAGCGCCAATGACCCCAGCTTTTGGGTCAGCAAAAAGAATCGGTGTGCAATCCGCCGTCAGGATACCCAATGCAAGGCCATGCTTGCGCGTCACCATCCCGTCGGCCTGCGGCCCCTGCCCGGACCAGTTTTCGTTCACCCTCACGATGACGGGCGAATGGATCTGGTAAAGCGTCAGCAGGCAATCAGGCGCCACCCCCAGCTGTGCCGTCACAAGCGCGCGGTTCCTGATCACGTTGTCGCGCGCGTCCCGTGAGCCAAGGCCGCAATTCAGGCTCTCGTAGAGGCCAGACGACACGCCGCCCTCCCGGCTGAAGAAACCGTGAGCGATGCCTTGCAGGGCGGCGAGAGCGGAGGCTGTCACGACATGCATGGAGCAAATCCTGCGGGATCTGGGCCATGAGGTCCAGTGACGGCCATGACTTTAAAGAGTGTTCCCATCTGCGCATCATCGGTCAGGCGGGTGAGACCCGCCATCACGGCTGGCGCACGGTCCGCTTGCGACCCAGCCAGGCTTGCAGCGCGCGCATCAATGCCAAGAGCCTTCAGGAATGCCCTTTGAGTTACCGTGCCATAGCTGCGTGCCGCTGCGGCCATATGAAGGGCTTCAAAGTCGACATGGGCGGTGAGGTCGGATTCGCCGGGCGTCTCTAGCGGGTCGGTAAATCGGTGCGCCTTCACCGCCTGCAACGTATCACCCAGGCCGGACGCGGCGTGGCCATAGTCGATGATAAGCGTCAGCCCGCCAGTGGCCCTGAGGCGCGCACCGATGTCTCCGGCGATGGCGCGCGCAGCTTCACAAAGCTCGATCACCCTGTTGCAATCCGGTGGAGTGGCTATCACCGACCAGTTGGCTATAGCGCTTGGAAGTGCAGTTGGCAGGTGACAGAAGATGAATTGCCCCTGTTCGTTCAGGGTCACATGACGTTCGGTCCATGCGTCGCGGACCGACACGAATTGCCGGATGGGCAGTGCATCAAAGAACTCGTTTGCAATAAGGAAGAGCGGGATTTGACTGGCCATCGCGTCGAAAGTGTCAGTCCACCGCACCGGCATGACCTGAGCCAGTGTTGCCTGTTGCCGCGCGCGTAGCACTGGGCTCGTTTCTACAAGCGTCACGCGGGCTGCATCCAGAAAGGCAGGGCGCACACGCGCGGCGCGCAATATGTCAGCCATCAGCGTGCCGCGCCCCGGCCCCAACTCCACCAAATCAATGGCTTCGGGGCAGCCGCTGCGTTCCCAGTGATCAATCAGACAAAGTCCAATCATCTCGCCAAAGAGCTGGCTGATCTCCGGTGCCGTTGTGAAGTCGCCATGCGTACCGAGCGGGTCGCGCGTGCCGTAATAGTGAGCATTTGCAAGGCCCATGAAACGGTCCAGCCGCATGGGGCCGTCAGCCCGTATAAGTCCCGCCAGATGACGGGCCAACCCTGTCATCCTGCTTTTGGGCCATGGCTGCGAGACCAGCCGTAAAAGAACGCTGCTCCGACGAACATGATCGCGCTGAGAAGTTGCCCCATCGAGAAGATGCCACCGAGCACAAGTTGGTCACTGTCGCGGAAAAGCTCTGCAATGATGCGGAACAGACCGTAGCAGAAAAGGAACGCCGCGATAATGAGGCCGGGGCGGTCAAAGCCACGCAGACGATTGCCGATGAAGCGCAGGATCAGGAATAGCAGGATGCCCTCAAGTGCCGCTTCATAAAGCTGACTGGGGTGGCGTGGGGCTGCGTCAGGTGCGTTGGGAAACACCATGGCCCAGGGCACATCAGTGCGCTTCCCCCATAGCTCGCCATTGATGAAGTTGGCTATGCGACCTGTCAGCAGGCCTATCGGTGCGACACTCGCAACAATGTCACCAAAACGAATCATGTCGATCCCTTTGGTGCGCGAAAATCCGATGACGGCGAGGATCACTCCGATAAGCCCGCCATGGAAGGACATGCCGCCCTCCCAGATTTTCAGCCAGTTGAAGATGTCGCTGTAGCGTGCCGGTTCATAGATCAGACCGTAAAAGAATATATAACCGAGGCGCCCCCCCAGTATGATGCCAAGCGTCGCCCACATGATGAAGTCGTCGATTTGTGCAGGCGTCGCAGGTGCGGCGTCCCAGGCGGCCCACAGGCTGTCTTTTTTTACCAGCCGCACCGCGTACCACCAGGCCAGCATGATGCCGGCGATGTAGGACACGGCATACCAACGCACCGCAAACGGCCCGATTTCAAAGATGACGGGGTCGATATGCGGGTAGGCAATAACAAGTGCGGGCAGGCTTTGCATGTGTAGGCTTACCTTGGTCTGATCTCGGTGTGTTTCCACCCCGGCCTCAAGTCAAGCCATGACGGTTTCGTCCAGGGCCCAGCTGGATTATACTGATGAGATGACAAGCTCCAATCGCCTCATCGACGAAATTGCCCGGATGGCAACCAATGCCGCCGGTGCAGCACGTGGTCTTCAACAGGAAGCCGAGGCTGTGATGCGCGGACAGGCCGAGCGGATGCTCGGTCAGATGGACCTCGTTCAGCGCGACGCCTTCGAGGCTGTGAAAGCCATGGCTGTAAAAGCCCGCGAAGAAAATGAAGCGCTCGCCGCCCGTGTGGCTGTGCTCGAAGCGCAGATCGCCGCACTAAAGGCATAAGGCCCGCTTATCCACGATTCGTTTTTAACGCGTATATTCGAATCGTTGACAGCGTGTAGGCGTTCATCCGCATGGTGTCTTATGGCCATCAAGCGATTCACCATGAGATCTGCAGCATGAGCGAAGCAGCACGGTTTCATGACGCACCAGCACCCAATCCTATCGACGTCATTGAAACGCTGGCGTCGGAAAATGATTGGCCGTTCGAGCGCAGTGGCGACAGTGATCTGTCGCTCAGCGTCAGCGGAACCTGGTGCGATGTGCAGTTGGAATTCACTATGGCGGGTGCGCGAGACGTTCTGCTGCTTGACGCTTGCTTTGAGTTCCGGGTGCCAGCACCCCGGCGCGTGGAAGCAGCTCTGTTGGCTGCTATGGTCAATCAGAGGGTTTGGCTTGGGCACTTTGGCCTTTCAACTGAAGATGGTCAGGTCGGGTTTCGCTTGGGCATACCGTTGGCAGATGGCGCGCATGCAAGTGCAGCGCAGTGCGAACAGATGATCGCTATGGCGCTGGATGCTTGCGAGAGGTTCTATCCGGCATTTCAGTTTGTGATCTGGGGCGGAAAAACAGCGGTCGAAGCGGTAAACGCATTGATCCTAGACTGCCAAGGCGAAGCGTGAGCAAGCCACTAGTCCTGGTCGGGGCTGGGCGCATGGGCGCGGCATTGGCTCGGGGCTGGATAGCAGCTGGGCGTGGCCGCAGCCTGATCGTGATTGAACCGCATCCGGATCTCGCACTTGCGCGTGAAGTGAAGCGCGCAGACGGAAAGGTCAATCCGGACAAATCGATTATTCCCCCACCGGCGGCTGTTGTTCTGGCGGTAAAGCCACAGATGATGGAGCCAGTTGCTCGGGAGGCCGCGCGGTTTGCCGATGTAAAACCACTTTTCATTTCCATTGCGGCGGGGATCAGCCTTCAACGCCTCAGTGAATGGCTAGGAAGCCAATCATCCATTGTGCGTGCCATGCCAAACCTGCCAGCATCCATCGGGCACGGCATCACGGTTGCCATAGGCAATGCGCGCGTCAGCACTGTTCAGAAGAAGCTGGCTGGCTCGCTGCTGGGCGCATCGGGTGTCGTCGAATGGATCAGCAACGAAGCAGAAATGAATGCCGTCACGGCATTATCAGGCTCCGGGCCGGCCTATGTATTCCACCTTGTGGAAGCCATGGCGGCCGCCGGTGTGCGTGCCGGACTGGATGAGGTGCTTGCCATGCGCCTGGCGCGACAGACAGTTATCGGTGCTGGGGCTCTCATGGAAATATCGCACAAAGACGTTGCCGTGCTTCGCAGCGATGTGACGAGTCCGGGCGGAACAACCGAAGCTGCCCTGGAGAAGCTGATGGGTCGGCGCCAACTTGAAATACTGATGACGCGGGCTATTTCCGCTGCAACTGCCCGCGCCGGGAAACTTGGCCGCTAACCGTTCCAAACTGGCCAGTTGAAGGTTGCAGCCCCTGCTGCCAGTGTAGCGCATCAATATTGGAGGACTTCGATGGCGTATAAACCTTTTGATCTGTCTGGCAGGACTGCGCTGATCACCGGCGGTAATGGTGGGATCGGGCTGGGCTTTGCCGAGGCATTGGCTCAGGCGGGCGCAAACATTGCTGTGTGGGGCACCAACGCAGCCAAGAATGATGCTGCGGTCAAGCAGATCAAATCTCATGGGGTCAAAGCCGAGGCATGGAGGATTGACGTCGCTGATGAGGCGGCAGTCGCAAAAGGCATTGCTGAGACAGTGCAGGCCTTTGGTGCAATCCATTCGATCTTCGCCAATGCCGGCATCGGCATCGGTGCGCGCTCTTTCCTTGACATCAAGACGGAGGACTATCGCAAGGTTCTCGCTGTGAACCTCGATGGCGTTTTCTTCACGTTGCGCGAAGGGGCCCGTCATATGGTTGAGCGTCACAAAGCTGGCGACACATCAGGTGGTTCACTGGTGGCTGTTGCGTCTTTGGCAGCCATC
Organism: uncultured Flavobacteriaceae bacterium; assembly: GCA_964390465.1. GTDB lineage: Bacteria > Pseudomonadota > Alphaproteobacteria > Micropepsales > Micropepsaceae > JADZAI01. The sequence continues at coordinate 202,434 of CAYMIJ010000004.1, forward strand.
CACGGCGCGGCCCGCAACCAGCACTATGCAGCGACAAAGGGCGGCGTGATTTCGATGATCCGCGCGACAGCGGTTGAAATGGCCCGCTTTGGAATCCGTGCGAATGCGGTTCTGCCGGGCTGGATCGCGACCGACATGACGGCCCATGCACAACACAACCCCAAATTTGGGGAAAATGTCATCAGCCGTGTGCCAATGCGGCGGTGGGGTGAGCCGAAGGACTTTGGAGGTATCGCTGTCTATCTCGCGAGCGATGCATCGTCGTTCCATACGGGTGACAGTTTCCTGATCGACGGCGCCTACGCGATTTATTGAGCGGAGAAACGTCAAGGCGGATTGGCGTTTCCAATATCACGCTAATCTGTTCGCAGGGTGCAGCAGCGTCAGCTCATCGCCCGGGCTAGAAAGTTGGCCAAAAGCTGTTGCGCCTGCGGGTTTGAGCCGATTGTCGTATGCGCGGCATTGTTGAGGCAGATTGCAGTGATGTTATCTGCCTTGGGCGGCACACAGGCCTGCCACTGAACCACGCCATCACCGCGCGAATAAACCACCAGCATGGGCTGAAGCGGCATCACCGCATCTCCTGTTGCTGACATCGTCAGATCTTTGTCGAAGCCACGCTGTAGAGCCCATACGAAAGGGGCCAGAGGCGTTGGTACCGGTAGCTGGACTGGCGAGCACAAGGTTGCCACCGCCTTGATATGGTCGGGCATCATGCGGGCGATTTCGCGTGCAAAAACGCCACCGAGGCTGACGCCTGCCACAGCGATGGGTGCGCCCAATCTTCCCGCTATTTCGTCTACACGTTCTTTCAGGCGTTCAATCGCACGCGGACTTGGCCCCAGATTAGCCCCGCCGCCCCAGCCTTCGGCGCGATAGTCAAGACTGCTCAAAAACGACCTTAGCCGTGTCGTTGTCATGTCGCTGGTCAGGAAACCCGGAATGACAAGCACGCCCTGACCATGCCCGCGTGGCAGGTCGTCATTGTCGTTGGACGGTTGCGGCTTGATTGCCCGCATCATGAAACTGACGGCCTCACTGAGACCTGTTTTGAGCCCCAAACCTGAACTGCGTTCGGGCCATACCGCGAATCGCGTGCGCGCTGAAAATCGTGTCATGATGGTTCTGGCCGTTCCTTTGGACGGCAGAGCCGCAATCTTACATCAAACCATCATGAATGTGAATCATATGTGTCACCACCCGGCGGGTTAGTCGCTCCGTGCCAGATATTGCACATCGCGCAATTCGCCGCGCAGGTGCTGACCGCCATCTATGAAAATGGTTTGCCCAGTTGTCGCGCGCGCCTGAATGAGGAAGCGCAGGCCCGTGACAATATCACTGGGATCTGTTGCGACCTTGAGCGGCGACAGGCTCTGGGCTCTATGAAACTCATCTTCGCTTTGGCCGGGTGCTGGCAGGGTGATGCCGGGCGCGATGGCGTTGACCCTTATGCGTGGCGCGAAAGCCTGTGCCATCATGGTCGTTGCGGCGTCCAGCGCCGATTTTGACAATGTGTAGGCAAAGAAATCAGGGTTGAGGTGGGCGAGCTTCTGATCAAGCAGGTTGACGATCAGTCCGTGTGCATCATGGGGCAACTGCTCGGCAAACCGTCTGCTAAGCAGGATTGGAGCAACGGCGTTGACGGCAAAATGCTGCTCAAGACTGTCTTGAGTGACTGAATCGGGCCGATCAAATTCGAAGATCGAGGCGCTGTTGACAAGGAGGGATGCAAAGTTGCCTCCCTCGCACGGCCCGAACATCGCATTATGCGTGGTCTGGGTTGTAAGGTCTCCGCATACGAGATCGCAGCATCCGCCCGCGCCGCGGATGGCTTTGGCGACCTCTTCTGCCTCTGTCGCTGAAGAATGGTAATGCAGCCGCACGAACCAGCCATCGTGTGCAAGTGCCAGCGCAAATGCCCGGCCCAATCTGCGGGCAGCTCCGGTTACAATGGCAAATCCCGATTTTAGAGGCATGGTCATGCGACGATCTTGAACCATGGCTCGGCTCATGCCAACCACGGCATGTGACTAAATCCGGAACCCCACCGCTGTTGCGTATTGCCGATGCTGTGCAGGCGATCCGCCATGTCTTCGTGCGCGATTTGGTGCTCGCGGCGCATATCGGTGTCCACCGCCACGAGGAGGATGCACCACAGCCCATCCGCGTGAACATTGACCTGACCGTTGCGGAATCCGGCGCTCCGGTTGGCGACTTGCTCGAAAACGTCGTGGACTATGAGCACATCGTGAACGGCATTCGCGCTATCGTTGCACGAGGGCATGTGCGTCTGGTCGAAACGCTTGCTGAAGCCGTCGCAAGTTTCGCGCTGGAGGATCCAAGGGTGCTGGCTGTCCGTGTACGGATTGAAAAACTCAAGATTATCCCTGATGCCGCGAGCGTCGGAGTGGAGATTGAGCGGCTGGCTAATCCCGTAACGTGAGACTGCTTTCCTTGGATCATCCGCCGTCGGACTTTTTCACAGGCTGGATCCTGCGTAAGGTGGGCGTGAATCTGGGGGAAAAACAGCTTGTTTTCCTATTTTCGAAGCCTGCCACCAAAAATATCCTATATAAATCAAATGGTTGATCTATTCACCTTTGGGTCATATTCTTGTCGTCGGCCTGTTACATTGAAATGCAGCGCGGTTGCGGCATTTTCCAGTCACAGACTTATCCACAGGATTTCCGGGCTATGACGGCGAACGGAAATGGTAAGCAAAATCAAGCCCTTTCAGGTGCCCCGCTGATTGCAGCAAAGCTGAAGACGCTCCCCAACGCTCCGGGCGTGTACCGGATGATCGATGCAGCCGGAGACGTCATTTATGTGGGCAAAGCGCGCGATCTCAAGAAGCGTGTCGCGAACTACACCAAGGGGCATGGGCACACAGCGCGCATCGCGCGCATGATTCACGCGACCGCGGATATGACCTTTATTCAGACCGCGTCAGAAACCGAGGCGCTGCTGCTTGAGGCTAATCTGATCAAGCACTTCCGCCCAAAGTACAATGTGCTTTTGCGCGATGACAAATCATTCCCGCATATTCTGCTCACCGGGGATCATGCGTTCGCGCAAATCGTCAAGCATCGGGGGGCACGTAACCGTAAGGGAAGATATTTTGGTCCCTTTGCTTCTGCTGGCGCCGTGTCGCGCACACTCAATACCCTGCAGCGCGCATTCCTGTTGAGGTCATGCACTGACTCAATGTTCGAGGCGCGCACTCGTCCGTGTCTGTTGTTTCAGATCAAAAGATGCAGCGCACCATGCGTAGGGCGTGTCGATAAGGCTGGCTATCAAACGCTGGCAGATGAAGCAGAGGCGTTTTTGACTGGTCGCAGCCGCAAGGTGGTCGAAGCACTCGGCACTCAAATGGAAAGTGCTGCGGTCAGGCTCGACTTCGAAGGCGCTGCACGACTGCGAGACCGCATTCGTGCATTGTCTCATGTTCAGCAGACACAGGGCATTAACCCAGCCAGTTTTGATGAAGCAGACATGTTCGCCATTCATGGCGCGCATGGTGAAACATGCATTCAAGTATTTTTTTTCCGTGGCGGACAGAATTGGGGTAATCGCGCCTATTTTCCTCGCCATGATCGAAGCGCCGACACGTCCGAGGTGCTCGATGCGTTTCTGGCTCAGTTCTATGACGAGCGCGAAGCGCCAAAGTTGATCCTGTTGTCGCAAGATGTGCCCGGCCGGGCCTTGTTGGCAGAGGCCTTGTCTCTGCGACAAAATCGGAAGGTTGAAGTCAGCGTGCCCTTGCGTGGTGAAAAGCGCGACATAGTTCAATCGGCAACGATGAATGCAAAAGAGGCGTTGCTGCGACGACAGTCAGAAAGCGCGGCTGAAGTGGAGCTGCTGCTCGGCGTCGCCGAAGTGTTCGGGCTTGATGGGCCGCCGCGCCGCATCGAAGTATACGATAACTCGCACATTCAGGGCGCTAAGGCGGTGGGCGCAATGATCGTCGCTGGACCGCGTGGCCTTGAGAAAGGGCAGTACCGCAAGTTCAACATCAAAAGTGCCGCGACCAATGATGATTTCGCCATGATGCGCGAAGTGCTGTCACGCCGGTTCATGCGGTTGGCAGGTCAGGCACCAAAAGTGAATGGTGATGATGTCGCGCCAATTTTTGATGAGACCGTTTCGGATGTGGCACCGGAGTGGCCTGACCTGATTCTTATTGACGGTGGGCTAGGACAACTTGCGATGGCGGTGGCGGCCATGCGGGAGGTTCGCGTAGAAAACGTGACCGTTGCAGCTATCTCCAAAGGTCAGGACCGGGAGGCAGGGCGCGAGAATTTTCATTTACCCGGAAAGCCCGCCTTTATGCTGGAGCCGAGCCATCCGGTTCTGTTCTATCTCCAGCGACTTCGCGATGAAGCCCACCGCTTTGCCATCGGGGCTCACAGGGCCAAAAGAGCCAAGGCCATCGTTGAAAATCCGCTGGATGGGATTCCAGGTATTGGGGCGCAGCGTAAGCGCGCTCTGCTGCTGCATTTCGGTTCCGCGAAAGCAATCCGAAATGCCAGTGCCGCCGATTTGGCCAGTGTTGATGGCGTCAGCGGTGCTCTCGCCCGTCGCATTTATGATTTTTTCCGGGCATAAGAGGCCATGCGCATCACTTGGCCAACTGTATTGACACTGGCGCGGATCGTTATGATCCCGGTGATGGTGGCGTTGTTCTATACCGGCGGCGGAGCGGCACGTGTGGTGGCTTTGGCCGTATTTGTACTGGCAGCTCTGACAGATTGGTTCGACGGCTATCTGGCACGGCGCACCAATACATCATCACGCCTTGGTGAAATGCTTGATCCCATCGCTGACAAACTGATCGTCGCCGCAGCACTGGTGATGCTGGTGAGGGACGCGACCATACAAAACTATGCCGTGATAGCTGCCATCGTCATCATTTCGCGCGAGATCCTTTTATCGGGACTGCGGGAATATCTGGCGGCGGCACAGGTCAAGGTGCGCGTTTCGCGGATTGCAAAGATCAAGACAGCGATCCAGATGCTCGCGATCTGCATCCTCATCGCAGCGCCTCCACTAGCGAAACATTGGCCTGAAATCTACAGTATTGGCGCCTGGGGCTTGTGGCTGGCCGCTGCCCTGACTGTGTACACGGGATGGGGATATTTGGTGGCCAGCCTCAAACATATGGAAGACTGATGCAGGTGCGTTATTTCGCATGGGTGCGCGAACGGACCGGGTGCGGATCGGAAACGGTTGACGGGGATGATCGGGTCCGCACGGTTTCGGCGCTGGCAGACATGTTGGCTGCGCGCAGTGCGGGGCACGCTCTGGTATTCGCTGATCGCAGCACGCTGAGGGTGGCTGTCAACCGGGAGCAGGCGGGCTTTGATACAGCTATCAACAGGGATGACGAAATCGCGTTCTTTCCACCCATGACGGGGGGCTGATGTGAGTGTGCGCGTGCAGGCTGTGATGCTTGATCCGTCTGGCGAGATTGCTGCCATGACTGCTGGTCGCGATGACATCGGCGCACTTGTCACTTTTGCCGGTTTGGTTCGTGGTGGTGATGTGAGAGCCATGACGCTGGAGCATTATCCCGGTATGACTGAAAATGCGCTTGAGGGCATCGAGCGGGAGGCATCAAGCCGCTGGCCTTTGAAAGCAAGTCTTATCGTGCATCGCATTGGGCGCATGCTGCCAGGCGATATGATTGTATTGGCTGCTGCAGCGTCCGAAAGTCGTCAGGCTGCCTTTGAGGCGGCTTCGTTCATGATGGATCAGTTGAAAACCATCGCACCGTTCTGGAAACTGGAAGAGCGGGCTGATGGATCAAGGCACTGGGTTGAGGCCCGTGCTGACGATGACGCTGCTGCTAAGCGGTGGAATGAACAAAAAGGTGCCTGAAGGGCTAAGGGGTCCCCATGGAAACCAAGGCCGCCTACACTTATCTCGATGAATACGTTCGCGACAACATATCCATTCATGCGCGCCAGCGCGAAGTTTGTCTTTCATCCGGTCGAGGGCGTGCCTCGTCAGGCGCAACCTTTCCGATGGAAGAGCTGCTGAAAAAGTCTCTCAGGCCAGTTCTAAGCTGCGTTCCGTGTTTGGAGACCAGGCCGATGACGCTCTTGTCTGGGCCAGACGCACGATAAAAACCATTCAGACCTATTATGCACGCAGCGCGCTTATTGATGGAAAATACGCGCTGGCCCGCAATGGCCAAGAAGCAAGAGAAAAGGGTCTGTACAGCTATTTCGATGAGCTGGCGGACGATAACATGCATGTGTATGCGCAGAGAGGTGAGGTCTCAATCATTTCCCGCAACTCTTTGCACCCCACCGGGGCGTCTTTTCCATTTGCAGATCTGCTGAACAACGATTCGAAGGGCTGCGACACGATCCGAAGCGTGTTCAGCAAACGTGCGGATCACGCATTGGCATGGGTCAGGCGTTTCATCAAAGAAAGCCAGAAAGGGCAAAGCCAGGTCAAACCTTCTGGCCGCGCACGGCTGCAGAATAGTCGTTCATCAGGGTCTCGCAAATCTGTGCGGGCTTGAATGTGTAAGGTCCGATCTCCGCCACAGGTGTGACTTCTGCGGCAGAGCCCGTGATGAAGCACTCGCTGAATGTCGTCAGTTCCTCCGGCATGATGTGACGCTCGATGACTTCGATCTGGCGGGCTTTGGCGAGCGCAATCACGGACTGACGTGTGAGGCCGTTCAGGAAGCAGTCAGCAAGCGGCGTATGGATTTTCCCATCACGGATAAAGAACATGTTGGCACCTGTCGCTTCAGCAACATAGCCGCGATAGTCGTACATCATTGCGTCCTGATAGCCTTTGGCCTCCGCCGCGTGCTTTGAGAGTGTGCAGATCATGTAAAGCCCCGCTGCCTTTGCATGGCATGGTGCGCTCTCCGGGCTGGGGCGTTTCCAGTCAGCAATGTCGAGCCGGATCCCCTTCATCTTGACCGCCGGATCAAACATGGACGGCCAGAGCCATGACGCGATGGCAACATGGATTTTGCTATGCTGCGCACTCACCGCCATCATTTCGCTGCCACGCCAGGCGACCGGACGCACATAGGCATCCACAAATCCATTGGCCTTCACGACTTCGTCTTTTGCCTTCGTGATTACGTCCTCGCTGAATGGGATTTTGAAGCCCATCAATTCGGCGGATTTAAACAGGCGCGTGGTGTGCTCGGCTGACCTGTAAATGGTGCCGCCATAGGCGCGCTCGCCTTCAAAGACGCACGAGCCGTAATGCAGGCCATGTGTCAAAACGTGGATCTTGGCATCACGCCAAGGTACGATTTTGCCGTCAAACCATATGAAACCGTCGCGATCATCGAAGGGCAGAATGGTGGCTGACATGGCATGCTCCTGGCATTTCTGCGGACCCTGAAAGGCACGCTGCGGCACTTGCGATGTGCTAAAGAGCAGGCCAGAATATGTCAACATGACTGACTTAAAATCCGTCGACTCGAAGCCCGGGAACGCGCTGCTTTACCTGCGTGAGGATGAACTGCGCCGCGGCATTGAATTGCTGTTCTTTGGCTATCGGGATTTCATTGCAGAGTCTGATGCTGAACTTGCCAAGATGGACCTCGGGCGGGCGCATCATCGCGCCTTGCATTTCATCGGGCGGCTGCCTGGCCTTTCGGTGAATGAATTGCTCGGCATCCTCAAGATCACGAAACAAAGCCTTGGCCGCGTCCTGAAAGATCTAGTGTCGCGCGGCTTAATTGCGCAGGAAACAGGCCGCCGCGACCGTCGCCAGCGCCTGTTGCATCTGACAGAAACCGGCGTGCAGTTGCACAGCCAATTGCTCTTTCGGCAGCGTCACCGCATGACGCGTGCATTCAGAGAAGCTGGGCCGGAGGCCGTGGCTGGCTTTCGGAAAGTGCTTGCGGGTTTGATACATGATGATGAACGAGTAGCCGTGCTCGCTATGATTGGGAAATGACGCATGAGTGAGGCTCTTGCCCATACGGCTGGAGAAGAACGCCACATCCTCGTGGTGGATGACGACACGCGGATCCGTACACTGTTGCAACGCTTTCTCACGACGAACGGCTATCGCGTCACCATGGCTGCCGATGCCGCAGAAGCGCGGCAGCACCTCAAAAATTTTACCTTCGATCTCATTGTGCTCGACGTGATGATGCCAGGTGAGGATGGGCTGAGCCTCACCCAGGCTCTGAGGCGCACGAACGATGTGCCCATTCTTTTGCTGACGGCACGCGGCGAATCCGCTGACCGTATTGCGGGGCTTGAAAGCGGTGCTGATGACTATCTGCCAAAGCCGTTTGAGCCGCGCGAGCTATTGCTGCGGATTGCGGCGATTGGTCGTCGGGTCCGCGTTGAGCGCACGGCCCTGAAAGAGATCAGGCTGGGGGCCTATCGGTTTGACCCAGAGCGCGGCGAGATGTCGCGCGATGGCATGCCCGTAAAGCTCACCAGCGCCGAAATTGCGCTTCTGCGCCTTTTGTCTGCCCATGCGGGCAAACCGATCAGCCGTCAGGAACTAGCGCAGCGCACGGGCGCAGGTCTGGAACGGTCGATAGATGTCCAAGTCACGCGCCTGCGCCGAAAGATTGAAACAGACCCAAAGATGCCGATCTACCTGCAGACTGTACGCAGCATCGGTTATGTGCTGGTTCCTGATGGCGTGAGCTAAATCAGCGCCTGCAGTCTTTCGATAGGGCGGCACAACGCGGTTCCTTTCGGGGTTTCCACAATTGGCCGTTCGACAAGATTGGGGTGCAGAACCATGGCGGCCAGTATGGTTTCGTCACCAACATCATCAGATACAAGACCCAATTCTTCTGCGGGCGTGCCGCGAATCCGCAGCCAGTCGCGTGGCTTTGAGCCCGCCTGTTTCAGCAACCGCTTCAGCTCGGCTTTTGTCCAGCCCTGTTCCAGATAGAGGACAATCCTGGGCTTCAGCCCTGCGGCCTCTAGCGCCGACAATGCGTTTCGTGACGTACCGCATTGGGGGTTGTGATAGATCGTGACAGACATTGATGTGCAGCCGTTGCCAGTTTCAACATGAACCCCACAAGACTATTATGACGCCATGACTTTCACCAGTGACCCGGAACAGACGCCAGCCACTGCTTCCATTCAATCGGCCAATACATTGTCACTGCGCCGCTTCCTGCCGCGCAGCCTGTTTGTGCGCGCTCTGCTTATTCTGGTCATTCCGATGGTGCTGTTGCAGGTCATCGTCACCTATCTGTTTCTGGCGGATCATGAAACGCGGACCACGGCCAATCTCACACGGGGAGTGGTGGACCAGATCGCGCTCGTGGTGCAGTTGATCCATGGTGCGCCCAGCTATAGCGAACGCGTTGAGCTTACCAAAGAAGCGTCCAGCCGCCTCGGGATGGTCGTCTCCTATCTGCCCGGAGACGACCTGCCGAAAGAGCGGGGCACCACGGATACACAGGTCGGCGAACATATTGGGCGCGAGATGGCGACGCGGATACCTGAACCTCATTGGTATGACGCAAAGCGCTTTGGCGAAAAGGTTGATCTGAGGGTGAAGGCGGATGATAAGGGCGTGATCCGGTTTTTGGTTGCCAGGCAGCGCTTCATCAACATCAACATGCATATCTTCCCGGTATGGATGGCGGTGTTCTCACTGCTTCTGCTGGGTATTGCAGCCCTGTTCCTGCGCAATCAAATACGCCCCATCCAACGTCTCGCTACCGCGGCTGAGGCTTTCGGGCGCGGGCGTGACGTTCCTGACTTCCGACCTGCGGGAGCCCGCGAGGTGCGCAGCGCCGCCATCGCTTTTATCGGGATGAAGCATCGCATAGCTCGTCAGATGGCGCAGCGCACCGAGATGCTTGCGGGTGTCAGTCATGATCTGCGCACGCCTTTGACGCGCATGAAGCTTGAACTGGCAATGATGGAAAGTGGCTGCGATACCAGCGACCTGAAGGCCGATGTTGCTGAAATGGAGCGCATGCTGGAGGAATATCTGGCATTTGCGCGCGGCGAAGGCGGCGAACAGTCTGCATCAGCAGATATGGCTGAGATGATGAATGAGATTCTTGAGGAGGCCCGACGCAAAACGGGCAAGTCCGTGCAACTCTCAACGTCTGGAAATATGCAGATATCGGTTAAACGCAATGCATTGAAACGTTGCGTTGTAAACCTGGTCGAGAATGCGCTGAAATATGGAACCCATGTGCAGTCGTCGGTCATCAATGATGGGGCGTATCTGGATATTATCGTTGAAGATGATGGACCGGGCATACCAGACCATCAGCACGAAGAGGCATTCAGGCCGTTCCGGCGACTTGATGAGTCCCGCAACCTCGACAAAGGCGGCGTTGGGCTAGGGCTTGCCATCGCGCGCGATATCGCGCGTGGGCACGGGGGCGACATCATGTTGTCACAAAGCGCGCTCGGTGGCCTGAAAGCACAGCTTCACATTCCAGTCTGACATCCGCAAACGCAAGTCGTTTGCAAAGATCGGGCGCGACAGGGGGGCAGGCTTTTTGTAAACGCAGTTCATGACCACAGAACCAGCTCCGCCATTGCACGACATTGCCGCAGGTGCTGTTTTGATGAAACGCGCCGCTTTAGCGGCCATAATCGTCGCGTGCATTTTGGCCGCCATAAAATGTGCCGCATGGCTGTTCACCGGCTCGGTGGCCATGCTCGCTTCATTCGCTGATTCAGGACTTGATCTGGCGGCTTCCACCCTCAACGCCCTTGCCATCCGCCATGCCCTCACGCCGGCCGATGAAGAACATCGCTTCGGACATGGCAAGACGGAAGCGATCGCTGGCATGGCACAGGCTGCGCTGGTTGGGGGATCCGGTGTTTTTCTTGTTCTTGAATCGGTTGACCGCATCCTGCACCCGCAACCCGTTGAATACCCCGGCTGGGGATTGGCGGTGGCGCTTGGCTCAATCCTCGTGACAGGGTTTCTGACCTGGTATCAGAGCTATGTGGTGAAGCGCACCGGCTCGCTTGCCATCGCGGCTGACAGCCTGCACTATCTGACCGATCTCGTCTCCAATGGGGCAGTGGTGGCGGCCATCGTGCTGGCAGGCTGGTTCGGGGTCATGTGGGCCGATGGCGTGTTTGGCCTAGCCATCGCTGCGATGATTGGGTGGAGTGCGTGGCATATTCTTTCCAGTGCCTTTGATCATCTCAACGACCGCGAACTTACTGATGAGGACCGTGCGAAGATAAAGCAGATCGCCAAGGCCGTGCCGGGTATTATCGGCATTCATGACCTGCGTACGCGCATGTCTGGTTCCGCGCAGTTCATACAATTTCATGCCGTGATGGATGCCGGGCTCACGCTGATGCAGGCCCACGAACTCTCGGACAGGGTCGAGGGTGCGATCAAGGCCGTATTCCCCAAGGCCGAGATAATCATCCACGAAGATCCCTCCGGTCTGCCTGAGCATCATGCACCGCTGGCTTATGGGCATCGCTGAAGACTTGCGCGACGACCTGTTCAAAACCTAAAACCACCGAATAACGATATGGGTGGGAACATGCTCGGATTGATGCAAGACTGGCCGCTGCTGGTGCACAAGGTGCTCGACCACGCAGCGACTTACGCGGCGGATAAGGAAATCGTCACCCGTGGCGTCGAAGGTCCTATACGCCGCAGCACTTGGCTTCGTACGCATGAAAGGGCGCTGCGCCTCGCCAAGGCATTGGTGGCACGCGGTATGAAGTCGGGCGATCGGATCGCCACACTGGCATGGAATTCAGAGCGTCATCTTGAGGCGTGGTACGGCATCACCGGGGCGGGCGGCGTCTACCACACGCTCAACCCGCGCCTGTTCCCAGAACAGCTTGTTTATATCGCCAATCATGCCGAAGATCGGATGATCTTCGTCGACCTCACCTTCCTGCCGATTCTTGAGAAACTGCAGGATCAGCTACCGACCGTCACCACTTATATCGTACTGACCGACGCGGCGCATATGCCTGAAACGTCGCTGCGCAATGCGATTGCCTATGAAGATTTGCTCGCTTCCTCCGACAGTGATTTCAACTGGCTAACGCTGGACGAGAATGCAGCCTGCGGGCTGTGCTACACGAGTGGTACCACGGGCAATCCCAAGGGTGTTCTTTACTCCCACCGGTCCAATGTGTTGCACGGGATGGCGGCGCTTTCGGCAGACGTGCTGGCGCTTTCCAACGCTGACACCGTTCTGCCCATCGTGCCGATGTTCCACGCCAATGCCTGGTCGCTCGCGTTTTCTGCGCCGATGGCTGGCTCGAAGATGGTCATGCCGGGACCAAAGCTTGACGGCCCCTCAGTTTATGATCTGCTGGAGAGCGAGAAGGTCACGGTGTCAGCTGCCGTGCCAACTGTATGGCTCATGCTGCTCCAACATATGGAGGCCAATAACCTCAAGCTTTCAACATTGAAGCGCGTGGCCATCGGCGGCTCGGCCTGTCCGCCTTCAATGATCGAAAAGTTTGAGAAAAACTATGGCGTGGAGGTCATGCACGCCTGGGGTATGACTGAGTTGTCACCTATCGGAACCATCGGATCGCTACTGGCAAAAGACCGGGCGCGCTCCTTTGACGAGCAGCTCAGGATCAAGGCCAAGCAGGGCCGCCCGCTATTTACAGTCGAGATGAAGATTGTCGATGACAACGGCAAGGAACTGCCGCGTGACGGTAAGACGTTCGGTCATCTCGTCGTACGGGGCCCGGCCATAGCCAAGTCCTATATGAAGGGCGAGGGCGGAAATATTCTTGATGCGGATGGCTTCTTCGATACTGGCGACGTCGCGACACTGGACGCTGACGGGTACATGCAGATCACCGACCGCGCCAAGGATGTCATCAAATCAGGTGGTGAATGGATCAGTTCCATCGACATTGAGAACATTGCAATTGGGCATCCGTCCGTGGCTATTGCCGCAGTCATTGGTGTCGCCCACCCTAAGTGGGACGAGCGCCCGCTGCTGGTGGTGCAGTTGAAGCCTGGCGCAGAAGCGACGAGAGAAGAATTACTCAAATTCCTTGAAGGCAGAATCGCCAAATGGTGGATGCCGGACGACGTGGCGTTCGTTGAAGCCATACCCATCAACGCGACCGGGAAAATTCAAAAATTGACCTTGCGTGAGACCTTCAAGGACCATGTCCTGCCAACAGGCTCAGCGGCGCGATGACGGCCATCATCGCGCATCGTGGTGGGGCTGATCTTTGGCCTGAGAACACTATGATGGCATTCAAAGGCGCACTCGATTGTGGCGCCGATGGCGCGGAGCTTGATGTGCACCTGACCGCCGATGGTGAGGTTGTCGTCTATCATGACGAGGCTTTGAAACCTGAAATTACGCGCGGTGCTGATGGCGCATTTCTTGAAAATACAGGACCGCTTATCAAAACCCTGACATACGCTGAACTTCAGACGTACGATGTCGGGCGGCTGAAGCCCGGCACACGTTATGCCGCCTCGCATCCAGCCCAGCAGGGCGCGGATAGACAACGCATCCCCCACCTCATTGATGTGATCCGACTGATTCAGGCCCGGTCATCCACATTCATGCTATGGATTGAGATGAAAACCGATCTGATGCGTCCTGAGCGCAGCGCTGATCCGGTGATCCTTGCCGATGCTGTGCATCGCATTGTGCGCGAAGCAATGTTTCAGAAGCAGGCGGTTTATATTTCTTTTGACTGGCGCTGTCTGAAGCGAACGAAAGAGTTGGATCCCACGATCCCCACTATGGCGACAACCTTACCCCAAAGCTGGTTTGAAACGGAAAACCCACCCAAATCGCATTGGCCGCCGCCTTCTGATGAGCTTGCAGCCATGCGTGAATGTGTGCGCCGGGGCGCGCCATGGCAGGCGGGCTATCCGCAGTTCAGCTATCCATCACTTCAGCATGCTGTGCAGGCACTCGGGGCAGATGGCTGGTTTCCGTTTTACCCTGACATTACTGAAGAATCGGCTGTGCGGACTCGTAATCTGGGTTTGTCGCTCGCCGCATGGACCGTTCCTGCTGCCGCTTCGTCAGGTCTGTCAGCGTATGGATGCAGAGCGATTTGCACCGATGACCCTGTGGCGGTTCGACACAACATTCCAAAAAGTGACAATTTTACGTCATGAAGCGGTTGACGCACACGCAAATCCAGACTCCTACTGCGCAAGATAGCTTTTGATTTGATAACCATTAACGAGTCTCCAGGAGGGAACCCATGAAGGTAACTCAACGTATGACGCAGCTTTTGCTTGCCGGAGCTTGCCTTGCGCTGGCGGCGCCGGCACTCGCCCAAGCTCCTGCGACCACGCCAGCAACGGCTCCGGCTGCGGCGCCAGCTGCTGCTCCTGCCGACCAGCCTGCGCCGGCGGCTGAACCAGCTGCCGAGGAAGAAATCGTCATTACTGGTTCGCGCATCAAAGGCACGGCTGAAAATACTGCGTTGCCAGTCGACACCATTGGCACCGAGGAGCTTTCCAAGCGCGGCGCACCTTCGACGCTTGATTTGATCAAGACGCTGCCGGTCAGCGGCCCTGTCATTGGCGACACCAACCAGTTCAGCGGCGTTGCACAGGGCAATACAGGTGCAGGCAGCTTGAATCTGCGCAGCCTTGGCCCGTTGCGCAACCTGATCCTGTTGAATGGCCGCCGACTGCCAGCCGCACCTGGGGCAAATTCAGCTGGTGTCGATACCCAGTTGCTGCCCACCGCGGCGATTGGCCGTGTCGAAGTTCTGAAAGACGGTGCAGCAGCCATTTATGGATCGGACGCCATCTCGGGCGTGGTGAATTTTATTACACGCCGCAATCTCAACGGTTACATCGCCACAGCAGACTACCGCTATGTTGATGGCAGTGCTGGTGGTGACTACGGCGCTAGCCTCGCATGGGGCCGTTCACGCGATACCTGGAACGTCCTGCTCACGTTGGGTGTGCAAAGTCGCGGTGAAGTGTCTTCAACAGACCGTGACTGGGCTAACAAGCCCTACACTGTGAACCCCAGCGGCTGGTCGGTGTACTCAACGCCTGGCACAATCATGGGCCGAACCTTACCAAACGGCGCTGGTGGCATTACGTTCTTCGGCGCTGACTCAAACTGCGCCGCACTTGGTGGTGCCATTGGTGCGACAGGCACCACGCCTGTCTGCCGCTTCACCTATGTGCCCTTCGATAATATCGTCGAAAAGGAACAGCGGTTGCAGGCCTATGGTGAGTTCAACATCCAACTGGACGATACCACAAAGTTCCATGCGGAAGTCCTCTATGCCAAAACGGTTATTCCGAAGTGGCGTACCTCGCCGGCCTATCCTCCGTTCACGGGCCTAAACGGTCCTTCAACCAGCTCCACTTTCACCGTTCCGATTGCTAACCCGGGTGCTGTCACCGCCCTGCAGCAGGGTGGGGCCTCGGCTCCGGCGATTGCCGGGACTCAGTCTATCTTGCTCGTTCTCTACCGCCCCCTTGCCAATGGCGGCCATCCGAGCACAGGTGGTTCCGGTGGTCAGACAGATCGTATCGTGCGTGATCTCTGGCGCGTTTCTGGCGGATTCACTGGCGAGTTCGACAATGGCATCGGCTGGGATGTCGCGCTCACCTATTCGGAAACAACAGCAAGCGGCCAGGGCCCCGATATTCTGGCCGAGCGCCTGCAAAAGGCTTTGAACGGTCTGGGCGGTCCAAACTGCACGGGCATCGTCCCCGGCGCCAATGGTTGCCAGTGGTTCAATCCGTTCTCGAATGCGCTGCCGGGCAACCCGGCTTTGGGCTTGACCAATCCGGGCTTCGTTTCTGCGAATGCCAACAATCCGGCTCTGGTGGATTGGCTCTATGATCGTCAGGTTACACAATCCACGCAGACCCTCTTTGTGGCGGATGCCTCGGTGAATGGCGAGCTGGGCTGGGAGCTTGGCGGTGGAAAAGTGGGTTGGGCTCTCGGAGCTCAGTATCGTGAAACCTCGTTCCGTCGCCAGATATTCAGCAAGTATTACGATGCTAACGTTTCGCCATGCGCCGTTGAAGGCGTAACGAATTGCACGGTCAAGACTGGCCCCTACATCTTCCTCGGTCAGGCAGTTCCAGTTGATATCTCTCAGAGTGTCTACGCATTCTTTGGTGAATTGAGCCTGCCGTTTTCCGACAGCCTGAATGCCCAGCTGGCATTGCGTTATGAAAACTATGGCGGGCTGACAGGATCGACACTCGATCCCAAGTTTGCCTTCAAGTGGCAGGTCAATGATTGGCTCGCCTTCCGCGGATCGGTTGGCACCACATTCCGTGGTCCGACCACACTGAACACCTCGGGCGGGACCGTTACGGGCTTGCAGAGCTTGCCGGCTGTCAGCGGTGGCTTCCGCGCGGTTGACACACTTGCCAATCCAAACCTCAAGCCGGAAAAAGCAACGACGTTCAATTTCGGTGCGATTATCGAAAAGGGCGGCTTCCGTGCGCTCATCGACTACTGGCGCTTTGATCTGACCGACCAGATCACGGCACCAACGGGAACTCAGGTGTCGAATGCTGTCTTCCTTGGCGCGGTTGGCAACACGGAGTTGATCAATTGCTCTGCCGCGCTGATTGGCAGAATCACGTTCGACAATCCTACCAACACATGTGTTCAGGGCACGACAGCGGGTACGAACATCTCCCGCGTCAGAACCGGCTTCGTGAATGGTCCTGATGTGACAACATCCGGTATCGACCTCACGGTCGACTATCTTGAACCAGATGTGGGTGGAGGGGATCTCGGGCTTGGGTTCTCTCTCAGCTATGTCATCGACTATCATCAGGCAGAGTTCATCCTGAATGGTGTGACATTGGCGCCGGGCTATGATGCGGTCGGTTACACCAATTATGACCGCTCGCAGCAGACCATTTCCAAATGGCGCGGCACTGCTTATGTCGAATACACCTATGACATCCACAATTTCCGTCTGACGGCAAACTATGCCTCGGGCGTGGATGACAATCGTAACCCCGAGGGTGTCGCCGCATTGGCTGTCTATGCGCAGACAGGCGCTCAGGCTGGTGGCTGTGTAACGGCTGGGCCGAACTGCACGCTGGTCACCTTTGGTCAGCACGTCCGCGATAATCTGACGTTCGACTTCACCTACCGCGTCGATGTAACCGAGGACGTGCAGGTTTCGCTTTCGGCCTTCAATATTCTTGATCGCGATCCTTCGGCAGCTCGCCTTGAACTGAGCTACGATCCGTTCCTGGGCAGCCCGTTGGGCCGCAACTTCAAGATCGGCATCAACGCCAAGTTCTGATCCTGAATATCTGATGTTCCTCAGGCGGCCCGGAGAAATCCGGGCCGTTTGCTTATGGATCAAGTGTGGTGTGAGTATCGGTACTGGAGACTCGCTCATGCGGAAAGTACTGCTCGTTATCATTGCTGTGGTCTTGGGCTTTGCGGCCTGGCTTGCTTTTGGGCCATCGCCGATCAGTCCTGACGCCTGGACGCCACCTGCTGATCCGGGACTGTCTGGCAGCTTCGCGAAGAACGAGGCGCTGAAGGACGCGAGCCTGATTTCCGTGAAGCCGGGGGGCAGCCCGGAGGACATCGAGATGGGGGCTGACGGGCTGCTCTATACGGGCCTCGCGGATGGGCGGATCGTGCGGGTGAAGCCGGAGGGCGGGTCACCGCCTGAGCAGGTCGCGCAGTCGGGTGGCATGCCGCTGGGGATCGAGTTCGCGGATGATGGCCGTCTGCTGGTGGCGGATGCGCGCCGCGGCCTGTTGCAGGTCAGCCTGCCAGACGGCGCAGTCACCTTGCTGTCCGACAAGGCGGACGGCAAGCCGGTTGGCATGGCCAATGATCTCGCCATCTCAAGCACCGGCATCGTCTATTTCTCGGACTCCTCGGCGCGCGGCATGAACGGCACGCTGCTGGACGCCTTTGAAGGCCGACCCAACGGACGACTGCTCGCCTATGACAGCCACACAGGCGAAACACATGTCGCGCTCGGCGACCTGCGTTTCGCCAATGGCGTGGCGCTCGCGCCGGATGAGTCCTTTGTGCTGGTCAGCGAAACACTCGGCTATCGCGTCACGCGGTTGTGGCTGGCCGGGCCGAAGGCCGGCACGCATGATGTGTTCGTCGATGGCCTGCCTGGCTTCCCCGACAATCTCAGCTTTGATGACAGCGGGCGCGTGTGGATCGCCATGCCATCGCTGCGTAACGCCATGATGGACGGTCTGGCGGGCCAGCCGCTGCTGCGGCGCATGATGTTCGGCCTGTTCGCCATGATCGGTTTCCCGGAACCTTCCCAAGGCATTGGCTTTGTCGTGGCGGTGGATGGCAATGGCAAGGTCGTTGCCAATCTGCAGGACACGACCGGGCACGTGAAAGCCGTCAGCTCGGTGCACAGGTTCGGCGACCGTCTGGTGCTGGGCAGCATCGGCATGGATGCGATCGCCACGCTGCCCGCGCCTTAGGCTTTCTCCTCTGGCTTGAAGTCCAGCGCGACGCCATTCATGCAGTAACGCAGGCCGGTCGGCTGCGGCCCGTCCGGGAACACATGGCCAAGATGCGCATCGCAGCGCGCACACTCAACCTCGATGCGGCGCATGCCGTGGCTCGTGTCTTCTTTCAGGCTGACGGCGGCGCGATCCAGCACATCGAAGAAAGACGGCCAGCCTGAGCCGCTTTCGTATTTGGTCGAAGCGTCGAACAGTTCGTTGCCGCAACTGGCGCACGAGAACATGCCTGGGCGTTTCTCATCCAGCCATGGCCCGGTAAAGGCCCGTTCGGTGGCGCCACAGCGCACCTGATAGGCAAGCGGCGATAGCTCGGCCTGCCATTCGGCCTCGGATTTGGTGATCTTGTTCTCGGTGTCGCTCACGTCATGCTTCCCTGCTGGCTGGTGCTCACTCTATTCGATCCTCGATTTTTGGAAAATTGTTTGCAGGGAAGGCCGGGCCTCGGCGCATCTCTGGCGACATTTAATTACGTTGTGGCGACAGATTATTTGTTCGTTTGTCATCGGGATACAGAGGGGGAGGGGGCTTCGGGTGCGAACAGAAATAAGATTATATTCTGATACGGGGCGGCGAAAGAATATATGTTCGTTTGCAGTAAATATGGGGCCTTCCCCCCTCCCCTGTGAACTCAGGTCACGAGCTGCCATTGCGTTTACGTAACCGGATGCTGGCGGCGTTCCGGACGGGCAGGTGATGGTAGACTGGTTCAAACTGGCTGCCTTTCATGCCGTTGTCTCAACCTTCGGATATAGGAATTATTTCTGCAAAGGCAAGGCGGCAGGGCGTGGCTTTCGCCGGTGCATACTAAGACGTGAGCGTGCCCCCTCCGTCAGCTTCGCTGACACCTCCCCCGCTGTGCAGGGGAGGAAAGGGGGTCTGCGTTGCTGCGAAGGGGGCGCGGGTGTCTTTGTCATGGCCGCTGTGCAGGGGCGGAAAGGGAGGTCTGCGTTGCGGCCTGCGTCTGGCGTGGTCAGGGTGCTAGCGTCAGTCGCGCTTTGAAGAAGGCGATGATCTCGTCGCGTGCGGCGATGGTTGGTTCGCCCGCCGCGTCGATCAGGTGGGCCGTGACGACACTGTGCGGCGTTTCGACATAGCGCGCGAAGAAGGGCGGCGGATTCGGGTTGGCCGCGCTGTCGGGCAGAACGCGCGGTTCAAATCGCTGGCCCAGTTTTTCGGCATAGGCGGCAAAACGCTGCGCCGTGCAGAAGCGATCACCCGCAAAACGATAGGCACGCACGGTGAGGTCATCGCGGTCCAGCCGGGCACGCACGGCGGCGATGTCGTCTGGAGCGATTTCAAGCCCGGCGGGATCGTTAAGCGGCAGCGAGGGCTGCGACAGGACCGGCGCGAGAACACAGTCTTCCAGCATCATGGTGAGTGCGAAATTGCCGGTGAAACACATGCCGATGGCGCCGACACCCGGCCCACCACAGTCTTCGTTGACCTGCCGCGCGAGGGCACGCAGCCATAACGTGATGGGACTGGTCTGGTTGGCGGCGAGGGCGCGGAACTCCGCGCTGACGCAGGCACGGCGGAACACTTCCGCTCCCTCTTCGGCACTGGCCAACGCACCATCGCGCCCGAACAGCGAGGGCATATGGACGGTGAAGCCCGCATCACGCACCCAGCGGGCAAAGCGGGCGACATGCGGGCTGATGCCGGGCATTTCCGCCATCACGATCACGGCCGGGCCACGGCCCGCGACATAGACATTGCGCGTCTGCCCGAGCAGCGTCGTGGGACGTATTTCAAAGTCAGTCAGCAGATCATCTGCGGTGAGCGGAATGGCGGGCATGGTGGTTCGTCCTGATGAGGGCGCAGCGTTGCGCGCGAGGGCGATTTCAGCCAGTGTCATAAACGACAAAGATCATGCGGATTTTGACAATGCGCTGTGTGCTTCTCAACCTGCCGGGCGGGCTGGCGACGGCCACAGCCCTGACGCATGACATAGCGTCCACCGCCAATCATCTGAGGCGTCTGAGCCATAAGCCATCTCTGTTTGAGCTGCGTGTTGTGGCCCCGGAAGCCCGGATAAAGTTCAGGGCAGATGACGTGCTGGTTCTTCCGGGGCTTGGCGTGCGATCGGAAAATGAGCTGATGGCGCGGCTTGAGAGTAGGCCGGTGAAACAGGCCATCGCGCTGGTGCAGCGCGCGGCAGGGGCCGGCGCCATGATCGCGGCCTCGTGTGCCAGCACCTTCGTGCTGGCGGAGGCCGGTCTACTTGATGGCCGTCGCGCGACGACAACATGGTGGTTCGCGCCACTGTTTCGCAGGCGCTATCCGAAGGTTCGTTTGGAGGTTGAGCGCGTCGTGGTGACCGATGGCCGCGTGATGACGGCGGGGGCCGCGCTGGCCCATATGGACATGATGCTGGCGCTGCTTGCCCGCTTCGGCGCGCCACAACTTGCCGAGGCAACGGCGCGATACATGCTGCTGGAACAGCGGCCATCGCAGACACCCTTCATGGCGATGCGTGTGATGGCGGCGGGCGATGAACGTGTGGCGAAAGCGGAAGCCTTTGTGCGTCGGAATCTGGCGCGGCGTTTCAGCATGGCCGATGTCGCTGCCGCTGCTGGGCTGGCCCCGCGCAGCTTCGCCCGCCGCGTGGCGCGCGTGTGCGGTGTGACGCCGGTGCGGTTCGTTCAGGCTTTGCGGGCTGAGGCAGCCTCCGGCCTGATGGCTTCTACACGCCTGAACCGCAGCGAGGTCGCGCGCCGCGTGGGCTATGAGGACGCTTCCTCACTCTGGCGGGTGATGACACGGCGCGGGTGATGGTTGGTGTGGATGCCTGTTTGTGCGGGAATGAGCGTGTGGTGTTCCCCCCTCCGTCAGCTTCGCTGACACCTCCCCCGTGAACGGGGGAGGAAAGAGAGTGAGCTGTATTCTCTACAGGCGGGGGAGGAAAGAGAGTGAGCTGTGTTCTCCGCAGGTAGTGCAAGAAAGAGAGCGGTCTTTCGTAAAGTGCTGGAGGCTTTCCTCCCCTGCGGAGCGGGGGAGGTGCCTCGAAGAGGCGGAGGGGGCCATTCACAAGGGGCGCTAGCTGTTCTTCTTCCCTTCCTCCACGGCGCGCATGATCGCATCCAGCACCGCGTTCAGATGGTTGAAGACATCATCATTGCTCACGCGCATCACGCGCCAGCCCTGATCCGCCAGCCATGCATCGCGTTCGCGCATTGTGGCGGCGTTCGTCATCCGTGCCATGCGTGGCGCCATCCACTTCAATGACCAGCCGCGAGGACATGTTGGCGAACACGCTCGCGCACGCTTCGCTGTCCCCCCTCCGTCAGCTTCGCTGACACCTCCCCCGTGAACGGGGGAGGAAAGAGAGTGAGCTGTATTCTCCGCAAGGCAGGGGGAGGAAAGAGACCGGGCTGTATTCTCCACAAACGGGGGAGGAAAACAGGGCAGGCGCAGGAGATGCGTGTCGTTATTTGCTGCGGCTGCCGAAGGTTTTGGGCGCGCCGGGGCGGGCGAGGCGTTTGCCCTTCAGCTTGTGCGGGCGGACCTCGAACGCAGTGTCGGATTTTGCGCGGCCGGTTTTCTTGACCGGATGATGCGTCCCCCCTCCGTCAGCTTCGCTGACACCTCCACCGCCAATGGGGGAGGATGAGGGCACCGCATCCTCGCTGCCGCCGGTGGTGCGCTGGGCTTTGGGGATCGCGCCACGTTTGGAGGCAGAGAGGGACTTACCCTTGCGCAGGTCTTCCACGGTGAGGGCAGCCTTGTCTTCCACGGCGCTCTGGCGCGCGAAGGGATCATCGGCAATGGCGAGTTCGGTCGCCTGAAGGCGGCGGATTTCATCGCGCAGACGTCCGGCTTCCTCAAACTCCAGATTCGAGGCGGCGTCTTTCATGCGCCGTTCCAGTTCCTCGATATGGGCGCGCAGATTATGCCCGATGAACGGCGCGGCCTCGTCCCCGAGGCCGGCTTCGACCGTGACATGATCCTGTTCGTAGACACTGCCCAGAATGTTGGCGATGTCGCGCTTGATGGTGGCAGGTGTGATGCCGTGCGCCTCGTTATAGGCGCGCTGCTTTTCGCGGCGGCGGTCGGTTTCTGCCATCGCCCGTTCCATCGAGCCGGTGATGGAATCCGCATAGAGAATGACGCGGCCATCGACATTGCGCGCCGCACGGCCAATGGTCTGAATCAGCGAGGTCTCGCTGCGCAGGAAGCCTTCCTTGTCGGCATCGAGAATGGCGACCAGCGCACATTCGGGAATGTCGAGGCCCTCGCGCAGCAGGTTGATGCCGATGAGCACGTCGAATGCGCCGAGACGCAGATCACGGATGATCTCGATGCGTTCCAGCGTTTCGACATCGGAATGCATGTAGCGCACGCGGATGCCCTGTTCGTGCATGTATTCGGTGAGGTCTTCGGCCATCTTCTTGGTGAGCGTCGTCACCAGTGCGCGATAGCCCTTGCGTGCGATCTCATGACATTCGGCGATGAGATCATCGACCTGATATTCAACCGGACGGATTTCGACCGGCGG
>CAYMIJ010000005.1:0-192954 GCA_964390465.1 uncultured Flavobacteriaceae bacterium
ACTCGATGACAGCCTGTGTCCTGTCGAGAGCGGCCAGCATGCCGGCATTGAAGATATTGGCCTGCTCCTGCTCGGTGATATCGGAAGCGAACTTCACGACCTTGCCGACGCGGCCATCGGCATCCAGAACGGGATTGTAGGAGGCCTGAATCCAGATGGCCTTGCCACCTTTGCCGATGCGCAGGAACTTGTCTGCGACGAAATCGCCCCGGTTCAATTTGTCCCAGAAATTGCGATATTCAGTCGTCGCGGTATATTCTGCTTCACAGAACATCCGGTGATGTTTGCCCCGGATTTCGTCAATCGAATAGCCAAGCGCGTTGCAGAAGTTCTCGTTGGCATCGATGATGGTGCCATCAGGCATAAACTCGATCACCGCCTGAGAACGCGATATCGCCTGGTTCCATCCAACACCTGGCGCCGCAACGCCCAAGGTATCAACCGGCTTCTTTGCTTTAGACATACCAAACATGGGTTCGCCCCTTCGCGAGCAGTTTATCGGACCGGATCCCGCTACCCCCCCCATACCGCCCGCATGAGGAAGGGTAAGCCTTTGACCAGATTCCTCGATTTGATGCTCTACGGTGGTTAACAAAGGGTGGAGCCGTCGCGTTAAAATGAAACGTTGCGGTCAGGGTTCCGGAAAGCCTTGTAATGCAGCGGTATATTCGCAACCGATTCAATTCTTAACGCAGCGACAGGCCGATGCCCTTCGGAAGGGCCAAATGAAGAAATTGACATAAAGAGCGCCAAAACATGATTCACGAGGGCGACTGAGCGCCAAAAGTCTGACGCCGTCGCGTTGCCCGGCCCGGATGGGCGTTCAGATTAAAATCTTGACTATGCAGACAAAAATCCTATATAGGATAAATCTGCTGTCGCACATCTGGCGGCGGCATCACGATAGGTGTCAACAAAGCGAAACGGGTTGAAAAGGGACGGGAAAGCGGTGAGAGGCGAAGAGATTGGATTTCCTGTTTTTTCTACAAAAACGAGGTTCAACCCGCCGAGACCCGACTTTCCGGGCGGCGCGACGGGTCTGTGAGGCCGAGCGGCATGTCACTAGATCCATCGACAGGAGGGATACGCTTACGTCAAAGTCAAACGCCCCACCCCCTCCCCCCCATTAAAAAAGAGGAACGAATCGCCCCATCCCCAACGTTTCGCGCTTTTGCAGGTTCGGAACACAGGACCAGCTTTTTGACACAAACCTCGAATATCGAGGTTCAACCTCTGCTTCAGGCGTCGAACATGATGACGCTGCGGGCCAGTTCGCCGGTTTTCAGCTCGGCCAGCGCCTCGTTCACCTGCGACAGCTTGACCCGCTGGGAAATCATCTCGTCCAGCTTCAGCTTGCCCGCCATGTAGAAATCGACCAAGCGTGGCATATCGACCGGGAAGCGATTTGAGCCCATCACCGAGCCCTGAATGCGCTTTTCGCTCAGGAACTCCGCGCCGTGCAGTTCGATATGCACGCCGACCGGAATCATGCCGATGATGTTCGCCGTGCCGCCGCGCCCCAGCATGCGGAAGGCCTGCTCGGCGGTGGCTTTCAGGCCCACGGCCTCAAAAGCGTGATGCACGCCGCCATTGGTCATGTCCTGCACCTGCTTCACCGGGTCGCCCTCTTTCGGGTTCACCACATCGGTGGCACCGAAATGTTTGGCGAGGTTCAGTTTCGAACCGACCATATCGACGGCAATGATGCGTCCGGCCCCTGCAATGGCCGCCGCCTGAATCGCCGCAAGGCCAATGCCGCCGCAGCCGATGACCGCCACGGTCTCGCCGGGCCGCACGCCCGATGTATGCGCCACCGCGCCATAGCCGGTGACGATCGAACAACCGATCAGCGCGGCACGGTCCAGCGGCATGTCCTTGCGGATCGACACGCAGGCATTCTCGTGGATCAGCATCATCTCGGCGAACGACGACAGATTGAGAAACTGGTTCATCGGCCCATGTGTTTCCACAAGGCGCTGCTCATCGCCGGCCTCGCGCTTGGTTTCCGGCGAAACGCAGCGCGACAGATGGCCGGTGATGCAGTGTTCGCAGCGTCCGCAAAACGCCGACAGGCAGGTGATGACATGATCGCCCGGCTTCACGCTGCGCACTTCACTGCCCACCTGCTCGACAATGCCGGCGGACTCATGGCCCAGCACGGCGGGCAGCGGATAAGGGTAAAGCCCTTCGACAAAGTGCAGGTCCGAATGACATACGCCTGCCGCAACGGTGCGGATCAGCACCTCGCGCGGCCCCGGTTTGTTGATGGTGACATCCTCGATCTGAAGCGGCTTCCTTACTTCACGCAGTACAGCGGCTTTCATGGGCGCATCTCCTGGAAATCAATATCGGCATGACAGCCTCGCGCCGTTCGCCTCTGGCCGTCAAGCCTTGCCGGTGATAAGCGGCCACATGCTCAGCGTGCGCCTCATTCCCTGCCTTGACGTCAAGGATGGCCGCGTCGTCAAAGGCGTGAACTTTGAAGGCCTGCGCGATGCGGGTGATCCGGTCGAAGCCGCCAAGGCTTATGATGCGGCAGGCGCCGACGAACTTTGTTTTCTCGACATTACCGCCAGCCATGAAGGGCGCGGCACCTTGCTGGATATCGTCGCGCGCACGGCTGATGCCTGCTTCATGCCGCTGACCGTTGGCGGTGGGGTGCGCGCACTGGCTGATATACGCGCTTTGCTGCTGGCCGGTGCCGACAAGGTGGCGATCAATACCGAAGCGGTTCGCCGCCCCGAAATCGTGCGCGAGGCCGCTGAAAAATTCGGCAGCCAGTGCATCGTGGCGGCGATTGACGCCAAAGCGGTTGCGCCGGGCCGGTTTGAAGTCTTCACCCATGGCGGGCGGAATGCCACCGGTATCGACGCCGTCGCCCATGCTGCCATGATGGCTGACTTTGGGGCGGGTGAAATTCTTCTCACCTCGATGGACCGCGACGGCACCAAAGATGGTTTCAATCTCGCGCTCACCCGCGCCGTGGCCGATGCTGTGGCCATTCCCGTCATTGCCTCTGGTGGTGCAGGCACGCTCGATCATCTGGTTGAAGGCGTGCGCGATGGTCATGCCAGCGCTGTGCTCGCCGCCTCAATCTTTCATTTCGGAACGCACACGATCGCACAAGCCAAGGCCCACATGGCGCAGGCCGGCCTGCCGATGCGGATTTGAACAAAAGTTTCCGGGCGCGATAGATTCTTCTGCGCATTTCCGCTTGTCTCATCTGGTCATGAAACTGTCACAGGCCATGCGGTGAGCGAGGAGATCGAGATCAAGCTGGAGGTCACGCCCGCCGCGATGCACGACATCGCAAGGGCTGCACCGCTGGTGGCGCGCGGCGTGAAGTTCTCACGCGCCCAGACGCTCACCTCCATATATTATGACAACCCCAAGCAGTCGATGCGGCGGGACGGTGTCTTTCTGCGCTTGCGCCAGAACGGCAAGATCTGCACGCAGACCGTCAAGACCACGGGCGATGGCGGGCTGCTGGCTCGGCGCGGCGAGTGGGAATGGAAAATCAAGGGACCTGAGCCTGATCTCGCCCTCGCTCTCACAACCGAACTGAAGCCTCTCGAAAAGCGTCTGCGCAAAGGCGATCTCGCACCGATCTTTGTCAACGAGATGGCGCGCCGCACTGCCCACCTGACCATCGCTGACAGCGTTATGGAACTGGCACTGGACGAAGGCCAGCTCAGTGCCGGACGGCGCCGCGAAGCCATTTGCGAGATGGAGATCGAACTGAAGGCCGGGTCTGCTGGACCCCTGTTTGACCTGGTACGCGAGCTGGTCGCCATTCCAGGAGTGACCGTCAGCGCTGCCACCAAAGCCGGGCGTGGCTTTGCACTGGCATCTGGGAAAAAGCCGGGTCCGGTGCGGGCGATCGAGGCCGAGCTTACCACCGCCATGACTGCCGAACAGGCCGCCGCCGCCATCCTTGCGGGGTGCGCGGCTCAGGCTGCGGGGAATATTCCGGCCATTGTCAGGCACAAGCTGTCAGATGGTGTGCATCAGTTGCGGGTCAGTCTGCGCCGTCTGCGCGCCGCCCTTGCCGTCTTCAAGGACGTGCTGGAACCGGGCATGCGCAAAGGCCTGTCGAAAGAAGCGGCATGGCTGGCCGGTGCGATGGGCGATGCGCGCGATCTCGACGTGATGATCGGATCAACCATCCGGTCAGCCGCCGGGCCTGATCATCTGGCGGACGACATAAAAGGGCTGACACGATCACTGACACAGGCCCGCCGCGTGGCATGGCGCGCTGCCATGGACGCAGCGGCCAGCAGTCGGGCCAGCCTGCTCCTGGTCAACACAAGCGATGCGGCATGGAGCCTGCGCCACGCGCCGCCGCCCATGGATGGCGTGCCGCTGCGGGTGTTTGCGGTGATGCAGCTTGAGCGCCGGTTTGAGGCCGTTCTGAAAGCGGCGGGCGAAGATCTTCAGGCCCTCACCATTGAAGGCCGCCATGATGTGCGTCTGGCGCTGAAAAAACTGCGCTACACGGCCGATTTCTTCACCGCGCTGTTTCCAAAGAAAACAGCCCGCAAGGGATTGAAGGTGCTGGCCCGGCTTCAGGAAGCCTTGGGTGGCTTCAATGATGCGGCGGTGGTTGAGACCATTTTGCACCGCACGGTTGAGGCGGCCTCATCCAAAAACAAAGGCTCCCTTGACCGCGCCGTGCTGTTTGTGTCGGGCTGGTCGGCACATCGCGGCGCCCGGGCATGGGATGACGCCGTGGCATGCTGGCGCGATTTTGCTTCAGATGGTGCATTTTGGCGCTAGAGCTTGCGCGTCCGGGCGCTATGTTGCCAGTGAAAGGCTATTGATATCACCCGCATGACCAAACACCCGCTGGATGCGCTGTTTCTTGAGATCAAATCCCGCAAGGGCGGCGATCCGACAAAGTCCTATACCGCCAAGCTGATGCGCGGTGGGCGGGCGCGCATTGCCAAGAAACTGGGCGAGGAAGCGGCTGAGGTCATCATCGCCGCACTTGTTGAAAGCAAGGAAAACTTCATCGGCGAATGCGCTGACGTGCTCTACCATCTTCTGGTGCTGATGGCGGTGCGAGAAGTGAAGCCCGATGACGTCTATGACGCGCTGATCCGCCGCCGCAGCCAGTCGGGCCTTGCTGAAAAGGCGGGCCGCAAGGTAGCTCTCAAAGCGCCTGCCAAGTCCAAGCCAGCCAAGCCCAAGAAGGTCAAACGCTGAGCCCGCTGGCCCCGGTCTTCACAGAAGCCCCCAGTCAGGTTAGACTGCTCCCCGCATCGCGTTTTAGTCCGTGATGCGGCAGGCAGCACGGAGGCAGCGCTTCAGGCATGGATCTAACCAGATCGGCAACTGGCGTTTTCTTTGATGCTTTGGCACACGCCGCCTGACTGGCTGACATGCACTGAAGGAGATTGACCCCTGCCACCCCGTAGACCTGCGCCTGCTGAACAACGCCCGCCTCGCTCCAATGATGATGGCCCGCGCGTCAACACCGACATCACCGCTTTTGAAGTTCTTGTCATTGATGAGGCCGGCGTAAAGCGCGGCATTCTGAGCCGCCGCGACGCCCTGCGTATGGCCGATGAGGAAGGCGTTGATCTGGTGGAAGTCTCGCCGCAGGCGAAGCCCCCTGTTTGCCGCCTCATGGACTTCGGCAAGTTCAAATACGAACAGCAGAAAAAGGCCAACGAGGCGCGCAAGAAGCAGAAGATCATCGAAATCAAAGAGATCAAGATGCGCCCCGGCATCGATGATCACGATTATGATGTGAAGATGCGCTCGGCCATCAAGTTTTTTAGCGAAGGTGACAAGGTCAAGTTCACACTGCGCTTCCGTGGCCGTGAAATGGTCCACCAGCATCTCGGCATGGACGTGCTGAACCGTATCAAGCAGCAACTGACCGACACAGCGAAGGTCGAGCAGGAGCCACGTCTGGAAGGTCGCCAGATGCAGATGGTCATGGCACCCGTGAAAGCCGTTGTTCCAGGCGCTCTGCCCACGGCTGCCCCCGTGCCTTAATTCATATGGTCATTGCCACTGTGGCACATGGCAAAAGGGCAGGCGCATAAGCGTCTGCCCTTTTCTCTATCACTTCACTCTTTGAGAGGATCAGCTTTTGGGGCCGGCTGAGTAGGAGGCGGTCTGAAACGACCCAGCTTCCTGGTATGCGGCCTCCGCATCCGCCAGTTCGGCTGTTGTATTGACAACAATCTCGCGCGCTTCCGCGAGGGCCTGCGCCTTGTCGGCCTCGGTGAGGGGCACACAGGCAGGGTTCGAAGCCGCACCACAGCGCAGTGTGGAACCATCGACGATGAAAATGTCATCGAAATGTCCCCGCTCAAGCTCGGCAAGATACGCTTTGGCATCGTCCAGCCCAGCCCGCGCACTTTCGACTGTCTGCAGCAATGCCAGCGTATCACCCACCGGCACATCGACGCGCAACGGCTCGGCATATGACAGGCTGCAAAGGGCAGAACTGACAAACAGAATGGCGAAGATGGGTTTGGTGCGCATGGATCGCAGTCTCTTGGCTTCTGCCTGAATAACCCATGAATATGGCAAAAGGTTGCGTAAACATTTTCAAACGGCGGTTAATGTCATCACGCTCTGCAAGCAATTGTTACATCAGGGCGTGTGCGCCACAGGAGCCGGCGGTGCTGCAGGCCCGGAAAAGCCCAGTTTTTCCAGATATGGCTTCAGGCGTCTGACTTTTTGCGCTGCAGTATCCCCGGCTCGCCACGGCAGCAGAATATCGGGCTCAACCCCCGCGACCATGTTTGATCCATCGGGGCGCCGCCACGCGCAGTCCGGCATGAAAAAACTGGCACCGGTGCCGGGCAGCGTGTGAAACTGCGGCCCGCCGCTGAACCAGCCACATCCAGCGCCCAGTGTTGGCTCGCCGATCAGCGTCGCTGCGCCACTGTCTTTCAGCATGGCGGCAAAGAGTTCCGAGGCGCTCACTGTGCCTTCATCGGTCAGCACATAAAGCGGGCCCTGCCAAACGCCTTCCTGATAGGTATAGGCCGACGGATAGAACAGCACGCTGGATGCGGCGAGATGTGCATACTGGCCAGGCGCTGCGTAATTCATGATGCCTGTGGTGAAGAACCCGGTATCTGCCAGAATGGAGCAGGCAGGTTGTTCCTCCCACCAGAAGCGCGCGCGGTCACAGCTCTGGCTGGCTTCGCTCAAAGCCTTGGTCAGGCTGTTGCGCGCCTGTTGCAGAAGCTGCCGGTCATCAGCACTCAGATCATCGCGGTTCAGGTCTGAATCAACCAGCGAGATTTGCCCTACCAGTTCGTTTTGCCATTTTGGCGTGCGTGTGAAGGCAAGGCTGGGCGCCATCAGCTTGATAGGCGTCAGCATACGCGCCACAGGATCAAGCCACACCGTGCCACCGCCATTCTGTGTGATATCAACAAGGATGGCCCTGACGTTTTTGGCCTTCAACGCCTCGATCTGACGCTTGACCGCTTCGGTCATCATCTCGGCGGTCTTTTTTTGGATGGCGCCGGCGCAGACATCATCGCATTCGCCATCCTCTGGGAGGCCAACCGCTTTAACAGCGGCGGGGCAGTAATCGAAATAACCGAACTCCCAGAAGCTGGGCAGGCGCAGGATGCCAACCACCCCCGCTGGCAGGTTGATCAGATAGGTCGGGAAAATGCCGCTATCGTCCGTCTCAACCGGCGTTGCGCCGATTTCCTCAAAGGGCAAGCCTTCGGGCGCCGGTTCGCTTGTATAACCAAGCGCCTGGCATACGGAGATCACGCCCGTTTCCTCAAAATTGCTCATCTCATCGGGGAAGGTGATGGAGACATGTCCGTCACCCAGCGCCTTAACAAAATCACGCAGCTCCCACCGCGCCTGTTCGTCGCTGACGGCGGTACGGATCCACGCTTCGGTCTGCCGCGCGCGCCAGACAAGATCGACGCCGCGCTCGGATATGGCCCAATCGAGGTTCGGCCATTCTGACGCGATAATCTGCTTCATCGCATCCAGATCCCTGAGATAGGGGTCAGGATTATAGATTGTCTGCGGCTCGCCCTGCGCTGGCGGCGTGCCCCATCCGACCAGACCATGCAGGCAGAAAACAGCAGCGAAAACGGCGCGGGCAACAGGGTGAAAAGGCATGGGACCAGTCTAACGCAAGGTGCCGCATGGCGCACACCCAACTTCGCATCATGGTTTCGGAATTGCGCCTTCAGCGGCTTTCTTGGCCGCGCCGGTCAGATCCTGAGCTGGGCCCAGCGGATTGGTCTCGCGCGATGTCCCTTCGCTGCGCCCGGAGCCTGACCACAATTTGTAAACCACGACATCATCGACCAGCAGCAACAGGATGGTGGCAGCCCACCCTGTCTCTTTCGTCTCGCGGTTGATGCCCAGCAGGTCCAGCGACACATCGCCGGTGCGCTGCGTTTCTTTCATTTCAGGGCTCAGCACATAGCCGGAGCAGTGATCGCGCACGTTGATGCAGCCCTGCACGGCGGGATCGAGGTCTTTCAGTGCCACCGTATCAGCGGGCATAAAGACGCGCATGACCTCGGTATAGTTGATCACCCGCATGTTCGGGGTCGTCTTCGGGTCGATCCCCAATTCGCGGAGCTTGGCACTGTCCGTCTTGCCCGGCGTGATGATGCGAAAGGCCATCTCGGCAATCTCATAGGTTGCAAACGGCCCGGACCTGTCCTGCGAGGTTGAGGGCAGCACATCGGTCGCACAAGCCGCGAGCCATGCGCAGGATAAAAAAATCACGGGGAAAAGCGCTGCCTGTCTCATGCCACCTTCATGCACGCGAGCTATGGCTGAATTATGCCAATGGTAAGCGCCCCCCATCGCATTCTCAGAACTGCTTTTCCAGTAGCACTGTGACGATGCTGGGATCATACAGCACGTCAGGATAGCGGGCGATCTCGGCATAACCAAGGTGCCTGTACAAAGCCTGACTGGGCGCGTTGAACGTATCCGTTTCCAGACGTAGCGATTTGAAACCGGCCTCTTTTGTGGCCTTTTCCGCACATGCCATCAGAGCTGCGGCGATACCCTTGCGCCGGTATGCCGCCCTGACATGGAGGGCATGAACAAACCCATCATGCCAGTGAATCATACCCGCCACGCCGTCCTCAGCCACGGCGACCAGAAACGCCTCAAGCTTGTCGGACACATATTTTGCCGGGCCGTCTTCCCGCGCCAGAAACTTTTCAATATTCCTCTGCGACATCTGTGGCGCCCAAGTGTCCCAGAATGTTTCCAGCAACAGATCGACAAGCTGCGCCGCATCGCAAGGCTCGGCAGGCCTGATCGCAATCGCCGTCACGAAGGCAATAACCGCTTCAGCTCATAGATCGCATCCAATGCCTCTCGGGGCGTCAGCGCGTCAGCATCGAGGGCCGCCAACTGTGCAAGCACAGGTGATTGGACAGGCTCTGCCTCGCCTTCTGCGTCTTTCAGCGCGGCGCTGAACAGCGGCAGGTCATCCACCACGGTGCGCGTGCGGCGACCCTCATCACCTTTTTCCAGCGCCTTCAGCACCTCGCCCGCCCGCTTCACCACGGCATCAGGCAGGCCCGCGAGCTTAGCCACCTGAATGCCATAGGAACGGTCAGCCGCCCCTCTGGCGACCTCATGCAGGAAAATGACATCGCCCTTCCATTCCTTGACGCGCATGGTAACGGCGGCCATCAGCGGCAGCTTGGCAACAAGCCCCGTCAGTTCATGGTAATGGGTAGCGAACAGGGCGCGGCTGCGATTCACATCATGCAGATGCTCAACAGTGCCCCAGGCGATGGAAAGACCATCAAAGGTTGCGGTGCCGCGCCCGATCTCGTCGAGAATGACCAGCGCCCGTTCGCCGGCCTGTGTGAGGATCGCGGCGGTCTCAACCATTTCCACCATAAACGTGGAACGTCCGCGCGCCAGATCATCGGCTGCCCCGACCCGGCTGAAGATGCGATCTGCCACACCGATATGCGCGCGGGCCGCCGGCACGAATGATCCCATCTGCGCGAGAATGGCGATCAGCGCATTCTGGCGCAGAAAGGTTGACTTGCCCGCCATATTGGGGCCGGTCACCAGCCACAACCGCCCTTCTGATCCAGCCGACAGATTGCAGTCATTCGGCGTGAAGGTCTGACCGTCACGCTTCAGCGCTGTTTCAACGACCGGATGGCGGCCCGCTTCAATTTCAAAGGCTGTGCTGGCATCCACGACCGGCCGCGACCACATCTCGCGCACTGCCAGTTCAGCCAGTGCCGACACAACATCCAGATCGGCGAGAGCGGCTGCTATCATGGCGATCGGGTCAGCCAGACCCCGCACCTCGGCGCAGAGCTGCTCGAACAGAAGCAGTTCGATCTCAAGCGCCCGCGCACCGGATTCCAGAATGCGCGTTGCAAGCGATGAAAGCTCGTCGGTGGTGAACCGTGCCGCATTGGGCAAAGTCTGGCGGTGGATGAAGCGCGCCTTCAGCGGCCCCTCGATCAGCTTGGCAGCATGAACCGAGGTCACTTCCACATGATAGCCAACGACATTGTTGTGGCGGATCTTCAAAGAGCTGATGCCGGTTTCTTGGCGCAGGCGCGCTTCCAGCGCCGCAATCACCTGACGCGCATCACTTTGCAGGGTGCGCGCTTCGTCCAGCGCGCCATCCGCGCCATGCGCGATGAAGCCGCCATCTCGCGCCTGAAGCGGCAGGTGATCGCCCAACAGGCGTGT
The DNA here is from genome assembly GCA_964390465.1 of uncultured Flavobacteriaceae bacterium. Lineage (GTDB taxonomy): Bacteria > Pseudomonadota > Alphaproteobacteria > Micropepsales > Micropepsaceae > JADZAI01. Next base: position 10,699 of record CAYMIJ010000005.1, read on the forward strand.
CAGTTTTCCGCTCAGGGCCGCACGGTCATCGCCGCCACTGCGCAGGCTGGTGGTGCAGGCGTGCAAAAGCTCAGGCAGCGCAGGCTCTGCCTTCAACAGATCGCCAATCTCACTTGCAGCCTTCAGGCCGTCACGCAAAGAGGCGAGGTCACGCGGGCCGCCGCGCAACAGGGCAATGCGTGACAAGGCCCGCGCCATGTCTGGCGCTTCACGCAGCCGTGCGCGCACAGCCTCACGGAAACTCTGCTGCGTCACACAGCAACTCACACCATCCAGCCGCGCATTGATGAGCGCCGGATCGGTCGAGGGCGAGGCCAGGCGGTCAGAAAGCGCCCGCGCCCCTGCCGCCGTGACGGTGCGGTCGATCACCCACAGCAGCGAGCCATCGCGAGCGCCGCTAAGCGTCTCGCTCAGCTCCAGATTGCGCCGCGTGGCCGGATCGATCTGCACGATGCCGGCCACACCTTCCTGTTTCAGCGGGGCGAGGCGCGGCGCGCGGCCCTTCTGCGTCACCTCGATGTAATCGGCGACCGCACCGGCCGCCGCGATTTCCGCCCGTCCGAAGGCACCAAACCCATCAAGCGTGGCGACACCATAGATCCGCTTCAGGGCTGCCTCGCCATTGGCACTGTCGAACCGGGCAGCGGCCTGAATGGTGGCGCGCGCGCCAAGGGCTTTGATTGCAGGCCCGACCCCTTCATCTGACGCCAGCGCCTCGCTGACCAGAAGCTCGGCGGCATCAATGCGCGCGAGTGCAGCAGCAACGTCGGCAGCGGCCAGCGGCATAACCACGAACGCACCATCCGTCATGTCGGCATAAGCCAGTGCCAGCGCGCCGCCGGCTCTGGCGAGCGCGGCGAGATAATTGCGCCGCCTGGCATTCAGCAGCGCATCTTCGGTCAGCGTGCCCGGCGTGACGAGCCGCACCACATCACGCGCCACCACGGATTTCGCGCCGCGTTTCCTCGCCGCAGCCGGATCTTCGGTCTGCTCGCAGACCGCGACCTTGAACCCCTTGCGGATCAGTTTTTCGAGATAAGGCTCGGCCCCAACGGCAGGTACGCCGCACATAGCGATATCCTGCCCCTGATGCTGACCACGCTTGGTCAGTGCGATGTCCAGAGCCGCTGAAGCCGCCACCGCATCATCAAAGAACAGCTCGTAGAAATCCCCCATGCGATAGAACAGCAGCGCGCCGGGATGCGCCGCCTTGATGGCGAGATACTGCACCATCATAGGGGTCACGCGCGTATCTGCAGGCGGGGGCATGGCTGCGTTCATGGGGCCTTTTAGCGCTCCAATTCACCTTGCCGCAACGCAACGGTTGAGTAGCTGCCGGGCATGGGGCAAGAAACGTCCATCATGTCCAAACGCCGCCCCTTCACCGATCAGGATGCCCTCGACTTTCACGCTCAGGGCAGGCCCGGCAAGATCGAGATCATCGCCTCCAAGCCGATGACAACCCAGCGCGACCTCAGCCTGGCCTATTCGCCGGGCGTGGCGGTGCCGGTCCGGGCCATCGCGGACGACCCCTCCAAGGCGTATGACTACACCTCGAAGGGCAATCTGGTGGCTGTGATCTCGAACGGCACGGCCATTCTGGGGTTGGGCGATCTCGGGGCGCTGGCCTCCAAGCCGGTGATGGAAGGCAAGTCGGTGCTGTTCAAGCGCTTTGCTGATGTCGATTCCATCGACCTTGAACTCGATGCGTATGACGTCGATGCCTTCACCAATGCCGTGCGCTATCTCGGCCCCAGCTTCGGCGGCATCAATCTGGAAGACATCAAGGCGCCGGACTGTTTCGTCATCGAACAGCGCCTGCGCGAGCTGATGGACATCCCCATCTTCCACGACGACCAGCACGGCACGGCGATTATCACGGCGGCCGGGCTCATCAACGCGCTGCATCTGACGGGCCGCGACATCAAAACCGCCAAGCTGGTTGTGAATGGCGCGGGCTCGGCGGGCATTGCCTGCCTTGAACTCATCAAGGCGATGGGCCTGCCGAACGAGAATGCCATACTGTGCGACACCAAAGGCGTGATTTATCGTGGCCGTCAGGAAGGCATGAACCAGTGGAAGTCGGCGCACGCGGTCGAAACTAAAGCCCGCTCGCTGGCAGAAGCCGTCGATGGCGCAGATATTTTCCTCGGCCTTTCGGTGCAGGGCGCGATGACCCCGGCGATGGTTAAATCCATGGCCTCGCGCCCCATCATTTTCGCCTGCGCCAATCCTGATCCCGAGATCACGCCGGAAGAAGTCATGGCGGCGCGCGGAGACGCCATCGTGGCGACGGGCCGCAGCGACTATCCCAATCAGGTCAATAACGTCCTTGGCTTTCCTTACATCTTCCGTGGCGCGCTGGATGTGCGTGCCTCAACCATCAACGAGGAAATGAAGATCGCGGCGGCCAAAGCGCTGGCCGATCTGGCGCGCGAAGACGTGCCGGACGAGGTCGCGGCCGCCTATGCCGGGCCGCGTCCTGTCTATGGGCCGGGCTATATTATTCCTGTACCGTTCGATCCGCGCCTCATCAGCCGCATTCCCGTGGCGGTGGCAAAGGCGGCGATGGAGTCGGGCGTTGCCAAAAAGCCCATCGCAGATCTGGAAGCCTACGCGCACACACTCTCGGCCCGGCTTGATCCTGTAGCCTCGGTCATCCAGCGCCTTGTTTCATCGGTACGCGCACACCCCAAGAAGGTGGTGTTTGCGGAAGGCGAGGAAGAACCCGTCATCCGCGCCGCCATCGCCTATGAAGGCAATGGCCTAGGCAGCGCGGTGCTGATCGGACGGCCCGACCGCATTCAGGCGGCCATGGCGAAAGCCAATATCGAAGATCCCGGCATTGAAATCATCAACCCGCTCGAATCGTCCTTGTCGGCGGGTTACACGGATTATCTCTACCAGCGCCTGCAACGGCGGGGCGCCCTGCACCGCGACTGCAACCGCATGGTGACGTTTGACCGCAACGTCTTCGCTGCCTCGATGGTGGCGGCGGGCGATGCCGACGCCATGCTCACCGGCTACACGCGCAACTATGCCGTGGCGCTCGATAGTGTGCGTCAGGTGCTGCGCCAGCGCGAAGGCCAGCGCATGATCGGCGTCTCGATGATCCTGTCACGCGGGCGCACCGTCTTCGTGGCCGACACCAACGTGCATGACATGCCAACCGGGCGGGAACTCGCCGATATCGCGCAGATGGCGGCGGGTGTGGCACGGCGCATGGGGTTTGAACCGCGTGTGGCCCTGCTCGCTTATTCGACCTTCGGCCATCCGACGGGCGAGCGTTCCGAAAGCCAGCGCGAAGCGGTGCGCCTGCTGGAAGAACGCGGCGTCGATTTCGAGTTCGACGGTGAAATGGCCGCCGATGTCGCGCTCAATCCTCAGGCAATGGCGCTCTATCCGTTCTGCCGCCTCAAAGGCCCGGCCAATGTTCTGGTCATGCCGGCCATTCACTCGGCCTCGATCTCGACCAAGCTACTGCAGGAGATCGGCGGCGCTACGCTGATTGGCCCGCTTCTGGTTGGTCTTGAGAAGTCGGTGCAGATCTGCCCGATCGGCGCGAAGATGTCTGACATGGTCAACCTCGCCGCCATGGCCGCCTACGACATCAATTCGTAGGGCTTACGCTGCCAGCACCCAGTCCTTGAACGCCTTCAACGCGCCGGAATCGGCAGCGCCGGGGCGATGGATGAGATACCAGCCGCGCCCATTGGGCACGCTCAAGTGAAACGGCTTCACCAGCCGCCCGGCGGTCAGGTCATCGGCCACAAAGGGGGCGCGCGCGATGGCGACACCCACCCCATCCACCGCCGCCTGAAGCGCAAAGGCCGGGTAGTCGAACATCAGCGCATGGGAAAGATCGGCCTTCACGCCCGCCGCCGCCAGCCACAAGGTCCAATCGCCCGGCGCACTGGCGGCCTGCAATAGCGGCACACGCATTACGTCGGCAACAGCGTGCAGACGGTCGGCAAACTCCGGCGCACACACCGGGAAGAGATCCGCCGTGAACAGGAACGTCGCTTCCAGTCCCGGCCACTCCCCCTCGCCCAGCCGGATGGCCGCATCCCAGTCCGCCTTCATCGGGTCGGCGTCAGCGATGGCGGTGGAAAGCCGCACGTCGATCTCCGGCTCGCGTTCGTGAAAGGCGGTGAGACGCGGGATCAGCCATCGCATGGCCAGCGTCGGCCCAGCTCCCACCACCAGAGCCCGGCGGCGAGGGGCGGTCAGGCGCGCGGTCGCCGCGCTGATGCGTGCAAAGGCTGCAGAAATATCAGTCAGATAGTTGCTGCCATCCGCTGTCAGCTCCAACCCATTGGGCAGGCGCCGAAACAGCGGTGTTTTCAACCGCTCCTCAAGCAGGCGCACAAGCCTTGAAATAGCCGAGGGGGAGACATGAAGTTCCTCGCCCGCCGCGACATAACTGCCGGTGCGGGCAGCCGCTTCAAAAGCTTTCAGGCCGTTCAGAGGTGGCAGCGGCATAACAAAGCCTCAGTTTTCCTGAGTCTTCGCCCATAACCTCTCTGTGTGCAAGGCGCGCAATGTCGCGGCACCATCACGGTCAGATAAGCCGGGAGCGTCGCCTCATGCTATCTTTCCCACTCTGGGTCATCGTCCTTGGTGCGGTGATTTTCACGTCCGCTGTTTCCGGCGTCTTCGGCATGGCGGGCGGCATGATCCTCATGCTCATCCTCGCACAGTTCTTTGCCGTGGCACCCGCCATGGTGCTGCATGGCGTCACCCAGTTTTTCTCGAACGGATGGCGCGCCGTGCTGTGGCGCCAATGGATTTCATGGAAGATCGTCGCGCTTTACGTCCTTGGCGCATTGCCCGCCCTTCTGGTGCCGGTGCTGATCGCCTATGTGCCCGATAAGCCGGTGATGCTGATCCTGCTCGGTCTGGTACCCTTCGCGGCGCTGGCCCTGCCACAGACATGGGCACTGGATGCGACGAAACCCCTGCACGCCATTGTCTGCGGTTTCGCGGTGGCAGGCACACAGCTCCTGGCGGGCGTTGCAGGACCACTGCTCGATGTCTTCTTCGTGCGCTCCAATCTCGACCGTCGCGCCGTGGTCGCAACCAAGGCGGCAACCCAGGCGCTCAGCCATCTCACCAAGATCGGCTACTATGGCGCGATCCTGAACAGCGGCGCGGCCATTGGCTGGGATATTTACACCGCCGCGATCGCTGCCGCCTTCATCGGGACGACATTGGCCGGGCCATTGCTGGAAAAGCTTTCAAACACAGCCTTTCGCCGCTGGACCAAGATCATCGTTTGTGTGGTGGGTGCCATCTCCATCGTGCAGGGCGTCGCCCTGATGATGGGTTGAAATCAGGCGTCGGTCAGCCGCACCACGATTTCAACCGAGGCGATCTTCTTGCCAGCCGGTGGCTCCGGCAGGCCGCGCACCTCGATCGCATCCGCATCAATGTCGCTGAGACGGCCATGTTCATCAACGAAGTGATGGTGCGACCCGGCATGAGTATCGAACCAGGTGCGGGTGCCATCGACCGCCACCTCGCGCAGAAGGCCCGCGCGAGCAAAGGCGTTCAGGGTGTTATAGACGGTGCCAATCGGCAGTTTCAGCCCCTTGGCTGCCGCTTCCTGAGACAGCATCTCGGCGGTCAAATGACGTCGCGCCGACTCGAACAGAAGGCGCGCCAGCTGTACGCGCTGCTGCGTGGGGCGCAGGCCCGCCGCCTTCAGGCGTTGCTGGAGCCCGGCATAGGGGCGCTGCTGTGGTAAACCCTGATCCATGACAGCACAGTACCATGCGCCTGACCTTGCAGCAATTTCAATCAACGACACACGCCCCTCGCCTTGCAGGCGGCGGCGCTGACTGCTACCTCAGCCACAACATCATTTCCGGCGGGTTTGTCCGCTTATGCAAGGCTGAACCATGGGCGATCTCATCAAGCGGGCGGCAAGCTTTGACTTCCACAGCCTGATCGATTGCGCCAAGGGCAAGCTGTTTGGCCCCGGCAACGCGCAACTGCCGATGCCGCCGATGCTGATGTTTGATCGCATCACCCATATTTCTGATGAAGGCGGCGCGCATGGCAAAGGCCAGATCGTTGCTGAGTTCGATGTGAAGCCAGACCTGTGGTTCTTCAAATGCCACTTTGAAGGCGATCCGGTCATGCCGGGCTGCCTTGGCCTTGATGCGCTGTGGCAGATGGTTGGATTTTTCCTTGGCTGGATGGGTGCGCCGGGTCGTGGCCGCGCCCTTGGCGTCGGCGAGGTGAAGTTCAGCGGCATGGTCCTGCCGGATGCAAAGCTCATCACCTATGTCATCGACCTGAAGCGGGTGATCATGCGCAAGCTGGTGCTCGGTATCGGCGATGGCATCATGCAGGTTGATGGTAAGACGATCTACGAGGCCAAGGATCTGCGCGTTGGTTTGTTCACCTCAGGCGCGCCGTCAGCCGAACCGGCCTGATTGGAGAAAGAGAACCAATGAGACGCGTCGCCGTCACCGGATTGGGCATCGTATCCTCGCTTGGAAACAATGCGCAGGAAGTCACCGCATCGCTGCGTGAAGCGCGCTCTGGCATCGTCCATGCGCCTGACTATGCCGCCCATGGCTTTCGCAGCCAGGTTCATGGCGCGCTCAACATCAATCTCGATGAAGCCGTAGACCGCCGCGCTCGGCGCTTCATGGGCGATGGTGCCGCCTATGCCTGGGTCGCCATGGATCAGGCTATCCGCGATGCCGGGCTGGGCGAAGACCTCGTCTCGAACGAACGTACCGGCCTCATCGTCGGATCGGGTGGCCCGTCCACAAAAGCGATTGTTGCAGCAGCAGACATGACTCGCGAAGCAGGCAAAGGCCCCAAGCGGGTTGGACCGTTCGCGGTGCCCAAGGCCATGTCGTCCACCTGCTCGGCGAACCTTTCCACCTGGTTCAAGACCAAGGGCGTCAACTATTCCATCAGCTCAGCCTGCTCCACCTCGGCCAACTGCATCGGCAATGCCTTTGAGATGATCCAGTGGGGCAAGCAGGACATCATGTTCGCCGGCGGCGGCGAAGAACTCGACTGGACGCTCTCCGTCCTGTTCGACGCCATGGGAGCGATGTCGTCCAAGTATAACGACACGCCTGCCCGCGCCTCGCGCGCTTACGACAGGAACCGCGACGGCTTCGTCATTTCTGGCGGCGGCGGCATTCTGGTTCTGGAAGAACTGGAACACGCCAAGGCGCGCGGCGCAAAAATCTATGCCGAACTCACCGGCTATGGCGCGACAGCGGATGGCGCTGACATGGTCGCCCCATCGGGTGAAGGCGCAGTGCGCTGTATGAAGATGGCGCTGAAACACGTGAAAGAGCGCGTCGATTATATCAACCCGCACGCCACCTCGACGCCTGTTGGCGACATCCCGGAAATCGAAGCTATCCGCGCCGTGTTCGGCGATGACATGCCACCCATTTCGGCCACCAAGTCGCTGTCGGGCCACAGTCAGGGCGCGGCCGGTGTACACGAAGCGATCTACACCCTGCTCATGATGCAGGGCGGCTTCATCGCCAAAAGCGCCAATATCGAAGAAATCGACCCGGCAGTTGCCAGCGCCAATATCGTCCGTGAACGGATCGACGGCGCTGACATCAACACCGCCATATCCAATTCATTCGGGTTCGGCGGCACCAACGCCACGCTCGCATTCCAGCGTCATCGTACCTGAGGGAAGACATAATGGCCAATCAGGGACTGATGCACGGCAAGCGCGGCCTCATCATGGGTGTTGCCAATGATCACTCCATCGCATGGGGTATTGCGCAGGCCTGTGCGGCGCAGGGCGCGGAACTGGCCTTCACCTATCAGGGTGATGCGTTCGGCAAGCGCGTGAAACCGCTGGCAGCCGAAGTTGGCTCGAAACTCGTTCTGCCGGCCGATGTGGAAGACGAACAGTCGATGGAAGCCCTGTTCGGAGAGCTGCAGCGTCAGTGGGGGCAGCTGGATTTCGTCGTTCACTGCATCGCTTTTTCCGACAAGGCCGAGTTGAAGGGGCGCTATGTCGATACATCGCGCGCCAACTTCAACCGCGCGCTCGATATCTCGTGTTTTTCCTTCACCGACATTGCCCGCCGCGCGGCGCCGCTGATGAACGAAGGTGGCTCGCTGCTGACCCTTTCTTATATGGGCGCGGTGCGGGTGATCCCCAATTACAACGTGATGGGTATCGCTAAGGCAGCGCTGGAAGCGAGCGTGCGTTATCTTGCCGCTGATCTTGGCCGCGACGGCATCCGCGTGAACTGCATCTCGGCCGGGCCGATGCGCACGCTGGCGGGGTCAGCTATTGGCGATGCCCGGCTGATGTTCAAATGGAACCGCATGAATGCGCCGATGAAGCGCAATATCGAGCTGGATCATGTCGGCAATGCCGGTCTTTATCTGCTCAGCGATCTGGCAGGCGGTGTCACCGGCGAGATCCACTATGTCGACAGCGGCTATAATGTCATTGGCATGCCCTCGACCGCCGATCTGAAACTGATGGGCCTGCCCGACGAGGCCGAGGCCGCAAAGGCACGCACAGCAGAATGAGCTATATTCTCTATGGTGATGATGACTCCGGCTCATTCACGGCGGAGGCATTGCTTGCAGAAATCGGCGCGGCCTGTGAACTGCGCACCATCAGCCTTGAGAAATACGAAGAAACCGAAGAAGCCTTCAAGGCCGTCAATCCAGCGGGTAAAATCCCGACACTGATCCTCCCCGACGGCACGGTGGTGACGGAATCAGCCGCGATCCTCCTCACCATCTGCGCCCGCCACACGGAAGCCAAACTGTTCCCGGATCTCGCCAGCAGTGACGGTGCTTGGGCGCTGCGCTGGCTGATGTTCATCTCGACCAACATCTACGAAGCGATAGGGCGCATCGATTTCCCCAACCGCTACACCAGCAACTATTACGACAAGGAATCGGTCGCCAATTCCGCGAAGTCGGAAATCCGCTGGTTCTGGATGTTGTTCGAACGCGAACTGGCTGCCCGCAACCGTGCGGGCATTTGGGCGCTGGGTGAAACCTTTTCCGCGCTCGATATCTATGTCGCCAACATCGCCGGATGGGACAATCCCATTGAATGGCGCGCGGCCAACGCCCCGCGTATCGAGGCGATCCGTCAGGCGGTTGCGGCCCGACCCAAGATCGCGCCGGTCTTCCAGCGTCATTTCGGTAAGCCCGCGTAAAAAAAAGGCGGCCCGAAGGCCGCCTTCTTGTTTCTTGAGAAGAGACGTGGATCAGCCCTGCGGCTGCTCGCCTTCACCTGAGGCCGGGGCGTCTTCTTCCTTGATCTCGGTGCCGGTCGCCTGGTCGACGATCTTCATCGACAGACGCACCTTGCCGCGATCATCAACGCCGAGCAGCTTCACGAACACCTTGTCGCCTTCATTGACGACTTCGTTCACCTTGGCGACCCGCTTGCGCGACAGCTGCGAGATATGGACGAGGCCGTCTTTCGCGCCAAAAAAGTTCACGAAGGCTCCGAACTCCATGACCTTCACGACCTTGCCTTCGTAAATCTCACCGACTTCCGGCTCTGAGACGATGCCCTTGATCCACTTCTGGGCAGCCTTGATGGAGTCGGCGTTGGGCGAGGCGATCTTGATCGTGCCGTCATCGCCGATGTCGATCTTCGCACCGGTCTTCTCCACGATCTCGCGGATGACCTTGCCGCCGGTGCCGATCACTTCACGGATCTTGTCGGTCGGGACCTTCATCGTCTCGATGCGCGGCGCGTTGGGGCCAACCTCGGCACGCGAAGCGTCGATGGCCTTGGCCATTTCGCCCAGAATGTGCGCGCGGCCATCCTTCGCCTGCGCCAAAGCGATCTTCATGATCTCTTCGGTGATGCCTGTGATCTTGATGTCCATCTGCAGCGAGGTGATGCCTTCAGATGTACCAGCCACCTTGAAGTCCATGTCGCCGAGGTGATCTTCATCGCCCAGAATGTCGGAAAGAACGGCGAAGCGTTCACCTTCCTTGATCAGGCCCATAGCGATACCGGCGATGGGGCGCACGACCGGCACGCCGGCATCCATCATGGCGAGCGAAGCACCGCACACTGTTGCCATCGACGACGAGCCATTCGACTCGGTGATCTCGCTGACCACGCGGATCGTATAGGGGAAGCTTTCCGGGCTGGGCAGCATCGGATGCACAGCGCGCCAGGCCAGCTTGCCGTGGCCGATCTCGCGGCGACCGGTTGCGCCCATGCGGCCCGTCTCACCGACCGAGTAGGGAGGGAAGTTGTAGTGCAGCATGAAGGTCTCGTCGTATTTGCCTTCCAGAGCATCGACCATCTGTACATCATCGCCGGTGCCAAGCGTGGCGACGACGAGGGCCTGGGTTTCGCCGCGTGTGAACAGGGCTGAACCGTGAGTGCGCGGCAGCACGCTGACCTGCGCCAGAATCGGGCGCACGTCAGAAAGCTTGCGGCCGTCAATGCGGTGCCCGTCGATCGTCGCGTTGCGCACGATGTCCTGTTCGGCTGCCTTGAACAGCTTGGAAAGGGCAGCGGCAGGGATCTTGCCTTCTTCATCGCCGCCCAAGGCTTCCGTGACCTTGGCCTTGGCAGCGTTCACCGCGGCATGGCGGTCGGACTTGCCACGGATCTGATAGGCAGCGCGCAGATCGGCTTCCACAAGAGCCTTGATCTTGTTGAGCTTGGCAGACTTGTCTTCCACCACATGGGCGCGCGGCTCTTTGGCGGCGGCTTCGGCCAGCGAGATGATGGCATCGATCACCGGCTGCATCGAACGATGACCGAACATCACCGCGCTCAGCATTTCTTCTTCGGTCAGTTCCTTGGCTTCTGATTCAACCATCAGAACGGCATCGGCCGTGCCGGCGACGGTCAGCGAAAGGCGGCTGGTCTTGACCTGATCAAGCGTCGGATTCAGCACAAGCTGTCCATCGATCAGACCGACGCTGGCGGCACCAATCGGGCCCATGAACGGCACGCCCGAAAGCGTCAGCGCCGCGGAAGCGGCAATCATGGCCAGGATATCGGAATCATTTTCCAGATCGTGGCTGAGAACGGTGGCGATGACTTGCGTTTCGTTCTGATAGCCTTCGACAAACAGCGGGCGGATCGGGCGGTCGATGAGACGCGAGATCAGCGTTTCCTTTTCGCTCGGGCGGCCTTCGCGTTTGAAGAAGCTGCCGGGAATTTTGCCGGCGGCATAAGTGCGCTCCTGATAGTGAACAGTAAGCGGGAAGAAATCGATGCCGGCTTTGGGGTTCTTGTCTGAAACCACGGTGGCGAGCACGGTTGTCTCGCCATAGGTGGCCAGCACAGCGCCGTCGGCCTGACGCGCGATGCGTCCGGTTTCCAGCGTCAGCTTGCGGCCGCCCCACATGATTTCGCGTTTGTGGATATTGAACATATCAGTCTTGACCTTTCCGCAGCATCCGGCCCTGCCGGATGCTCATCAGCGCGCTTTGCAAAAAAACGAAACGCCCGGGCGCGCGGGCCGGGCGTTTCGCTGAAGGGTTCAGCCTGGATGCGAAGCGCCGATCAACGGCGCAGACCCAGTTTGGCGATCAGGGCCGTGTAACGGTCCTTGTCCTTGCGCTTGAGGTAATCAAGCAGGCTACGGCGGCGCGACACCATCTTGATGAGGCCCCGGCGTGAATGGTTGTCTTTCGCGTGGCTCTTGAAGTGTTCGGTCAGTGTCGTGATGCGTTCCGACAGGATCGCAACCTGCACTTCCGGTGAACCGGTATCGCCCGCTTTGGTGGCGTTCGATTTGATGACTTCGGCCTTGCGTTCAGCAGCAATCGACATCGTGTGCTCCTTTATCGTTCAAAGGTTGAACACGCGCACAGGGTGGAATGCGCCGAGCCTCAGCTCAGCCATCGCCACGGGCCTTCGGCTTTCGGACGACTTCAGGAGAACAACAGGCGGCTCATCGCCTGCGTCCCGCAAAATCGCCTCGGCTATCGCGAAGGCTGACCCACGCACCGGAACAGCCTGCCCGGAACGGACTTTGGCTGTATCCGCCTCGCCAATGGCCAGTGCCGGGATGTCGTCCAGCGCGGTCTCGACGGGGTGCAGATGCTTTTCAGCGCCGCCACTATAGTGCAATTCACTCAAGGCTTCCAGCGAAATCGCCCCTTGTTCAAGGAAAGCCCCGGTCTGGGTGCGGCGCAGTGCCGCCACATGGGCGCAGGCACCCAGTCGTGCGGCCAGATCGCGCACTAAAGAACGAACATAAACGCCTTTGCCGGTCGTCATTTCGAACACGGTATGATCTTTGTCAGGCATAGAGCAAAGCTCAAGCCGGGCGATATAGGCCGGGCGTGGTTTCAGCTCGACCATCTCGCCCATGCGGGCCAGGTCATAGGCCCGGGCGCCGTCAACCTTGATGGCGGAAAAGACCGGCGGGGTCTGCTGGATCGCGCCGACAAAACCGGGCAGTGCGGACAGGATGTCCGTGGCCGCAGGGCGCACCGGACTTTCGGCACTCACTTTGCCTTCGGCATCGTCGGTGGTGGTGCTGATCCCCCAGCGCGCGGTGAAGCGATAGGTTTTCAGGGCGTCCATCGCGAAGGCAACGGTCTTGGTCGCCTCGCCCAGCGCGATGGCAAGAATACCGGTCGCCAACGGGTCCAGCGTTCCGGCATGGCCCGCCTTCTCGGCATTGAACAGACGCCTGACGCGCGTGACACAATCGGTCGAGGTCAGACCGACGGGCTTGTCCAGCACGATCCAGCCGTCGATTTTCTCACCCTTGGGTTTGCGCGCCATCCCCTGTTCAGTCTTCGACGTCTTTGTTTTCCAGATCGCGCAGCACCTCGCGCGAACGCAGTAGCGCGTCGATATGCGCGCCTTCATCGAATGAACGATCCAGTTCAAATCGGATCTGCGGCACGACGCGCAGATGGCTGAGCGCATGTCCCAGCTCGCCCCGCACATAGGCCCTGGCGACGTTCAGGGCGGCGACGATCTCGTTTTCCTTCTCTCCACCCAGCGGCGTCACGAACAAGGTCGCGTTCTTCAGATCTGGCGAGATGCGTGCGCCCGTCACCGTGATGGTCGTACCGACAAGCATCGGCTCACGCCAATGGGCGCGCGCCAGAATCTCGTGCACGGTGCGGCGGATTTCCTCGGCCACCCGCAACTGACGCTGCGAGGGGCCTTTTGCCTGATGTTGACGCGCCATGATACAGCCTCGTCCGCGCACTAAAGCGTGCGCGCGATCTCCTCAAGATCGAAGCACTCGATCGTGTCGCCTTCGCGGATGTCCTGATAGTTCTCGAACGCCATACCGCATTCGTAGCCCTGCTGGACTTCCTTCACTTCTTCCTTGAAGCGCCGCAGCGTCGAAAGCTTGCCTTCGTGAATGACCACGCGGTCGCGGATGAGGCGCACGCGCGCCCCACGGCGCACAAGGCCTTCCACCACACGGCAGCCCGCAACCTTGCCAGACTTCGAGATATTGAAGACCTGCAGAATGGTCGCGTTGCCCAGGAAGATTTCGTTGATGACTGGCGAGAGCAGCCCACCCATCGCCGCCTTCACGTCGTCGATGATGTTATAGATGATCGAGTAGTAGCGGATATCAACACCATCACGCCGGGCGCGCTCGCGGCCTTCGGCATGGGCGCGCACATTGAAGCCGATGACCACCGCGCCCGAAGCATGGGCCAGAATGACATCCGATTCCGTGATGCCGCCGACACCCGACTGCAACACCTGCACGCTGACTTCATCTGTCGCGAGGCCACGCAAGGCCTGCGCAATCGCTTCAACCGAGCCCTGCACGTCGGCCTTGATGACGACGGGCAGAATCTTGCGCTCGCCATCGGCGCGGTCTTTCAGCAACTGCTCCATAGTCTGACGGCCAGCGGCCTGTGTGCGGGCCTCGCGGCGTTTGCGGCTACGGAAGTCGGCGATCTCGCGGGCGCGGGCATCGCTTTCCACCACGACCAGTTCGTCACCAGCTTCCGGCGTACCCTGAAGACCCAGCACCTCAACCGGCACCGAAGGTCCGGCCATCTGCACCGGCTTGCCGTCATCACCGACCAGCGCGCGCACACGACCCCATTCACTTCCGGCCACCACAATATCGCCGACGCGGATGGTGCCGCGCTGCACCAGCACGGTCGCCACCGGGCCACGGCCCTTGTCGAGCTTGGCTTCCACGATGGCGCCTTCCGCCGGACGATCCGGGTTCGCCTTCAGCTCCAGCACTTCGGACTGCAGCAGGATAGCATCCAGCATCTTGTCGAGCCCGGTGCGCTGAAGCGCCGAAACCTCAATCGCCATCGTGTCGCCGCCCATTTCTTCCACCACGACTTCGTGGCGCAGCAGTTCGGTCTTCACGCGGCTAGGATTGGCAGCGGGTTTGTCGATCTTGTTGATCGCGACGATCAACGGCACCTTCGCCGCCTTGGCGTGGGCGATGGCTTCTTCGGTCTGCGGCATGACGCCGTCATCAGCCGCAACCACCAGAATGACTATATCAGTCACCTTGGCGCCGCGTGCGCGCATGGCCGTGAAGGCCGCGTGGCCGGGCGTATCGAGGAAGGTGATCTTGTCGCCCGATGGCGCGTTCACCTGATAGGCACCGATATGCTGGGTGATGCCGCCCGCTTCGCCTGCCACGACATTGGCGTGGCGCAGCGCGTCGAGCAGCGAGGTCTTGCCGTGGTCGACATGGCCCATGATGGTGACAACCGGCGCGCGCGGCTTCAGGCTGTCGGCGCTGTCCGCCTCGCCCTTCAGGCCTTCCAGAACGTCGCTTTCCGCCACGCGTTTGACGACATGGCCGTGTTCTTCGGCGATCAGCTGCGCGGTATCGGCGTCGAGCGAAGTGTTGATCGTCGCCATCACGCCGTTCTTCATCAGCACCTTGATGACATCAACGGCACGGCGCGCCATGCGGTTGGCGAGTTCCTGCACGGTGATCGTTTCAGGAATGATGATGTCGCGCGGCGCAGTCTGCTGCTGCTCTTCGCGCTGCATGCCCTGATTGAGACGGCGCTGCGATTGACGCCGCATGGCCGCCAGCGAACGCTGACGTTCATCGCCGTCTTCGCTTGCGGCTGTAACCGAAAGACGTCCGTCACGGCGCTTGCCGTCACTTTTGGCTGGGCGCGCGGGCGCTGCCGGCGGGCGCGCTGCCGGACCACCGCCAGGCCTGCGAATGCCAGTCAGTGTCGAGGCCTTGCGCTTGCTGCCTTCCTCGTCGTCCATGGCTCCAGCCGGAACGTGATGAACAACACGCCCAAACATCGGCCTGGCTGATGGTGCTGCGGCAGGCGCCGTCGCGGCGGGCGCTGCGGGTGCAGCAGCCGGGGCGGCGGGGCGTGTTTCTGTTTCAATGCGGCGATTTTGTTCCGCGTCGGCGCGGCGCTTGGCTTCGTCTTCGGCGGCGCGGCGGGCATCTTCTTCCGCCTTGCGCTTGGCGGCCAGTTCGGCCTCGCGCTTGAGACGGGCTTCTTCGTCAGCCCGGCGCTTGGCTTCGGCTTCAGAACGGGCGCGGGCTTCGGCCTCGGCCACTTTGGCGTCACCCAGCGCGCGGGCGCGGGCGGCTTTTTCTTCCTCGGTCAGTGTGCGCAGCACCATGCCGCCCGCTTTGGGCGTGATGGCGGGCTTGGGAGCTGGGCGCGGCGCGGCAGCTGCAACGGGTGCGGCGGCAGCGGCCGGTGCGGGCGCAACAGGTGCCGCAGTGGTCCCCGGCATGCCGGGCCGTGTAACGGTGCGCTTCTTTTCCACCACCACCGCTTTGGTGCGGCCATGGCTGAAGCTCTGCTTGACGGTACCTGTCTCGCTGGCCGGGCGCTTGACACCCAAAGGCGTCCGCACCGGTGTGCCCGAGATGAGTGTCTTACCCGTCTGATCCTTACTATCCGTCATCAACCGCCTGATTTCATTACCTGTTATGCGTCAACTCGCCAGGCCAGCTTGCGGGCGTCAGCGCCCGGAACCCGGCCGTCCGCCCGATCTCGTCAAGAAAACGTGCGTGGAGCCTGCCAGTGCCAGCTGACAGGAGGCAGGCGTGTATCACATTCCCCGCGCCCAAGGCCATGCTCAATTCGTCCGACGAGAAAAGCCCGATAATGGGTGCTTTCGGGGCCACAGCGCGACCCTTGGCCACGATGGAGCGCCGCCCATCGGCCGCGCCATCGCTAGCCTCGACCAGCGCCACGACCTTGGGACCGCCGGCATCATGACCATCCAGCGCCTGTGTGACCCGCTCGAAGCCGGTCAGCACCAGCCCGGCCCGCTTGGCCAGCCCCAGAAGCGCAAGCGCCCGTTTGACCAGCAGCGTCTCCACCAGCCCGGCCAGACCCTCCATCGGTTTTGCCTCAAGCGTCTTGGCGAGCCCGCCTTTGGCAAGCACCTTGGCCAGCGCCTTGGCATCGGCCGTCACCCACGCGCCGCGTCCGGGCAGATCATTGCCGAGATCTGGCACGATCACGCCATCGGGCCCCGCGACAAAACGGACCAGCCGTTCTTTCGCCAGACTCTCACCGGTCGCGAGGCAGCGACGCAGCGGCTCATCGCCCTTCTGGCCATGATCGCCGCCCCGCGTTATCTCGCGCCGCTTCTGGGCGGCTTTGCGGCTCATGCCTCGTCAGCAGGCTCCTCGACCTCGTCACCCGCGTCTTCGGGCTCGGCTTCCACCCAGCCCATCATGACGCGCGCATTCATGACCAATGCGTCGGCGTCATCCTTGGACATGCCGAGGTCTTCCAGAATGCCTTTGACGTGATAGCGCTCGCCCTTTTTCATGTCGTCATAGCCGGTCAGATCATCGGCCGAACAACCGGCGACATCTTCCACTGTCTTCACATCGTTCTCGCCGAACGCCGCCATCATCTGCGGTGTCATGCCGGGGATTTCGCCCACTTCATCCAGCACACCCAGTTCACGACGCTTGGCATCGGCCTCGCGGTTGGCGGCCTCGATCACATCCAGCGCACGACGCTGCAATTCGGCGGCCGTATCTTCATCGATACCGTCGATCGTGCTCAGTTCATGCGGCTCGATATAGGCAAGCTCCTCAAGGGTCGAGAAGCCTTCCGAAGCCAGCAGCTGGGCCAGCACTTCATCGACATCCAGCGCTTCCATGAAGGTCTCAGTGCGGGTGCGGAATTCTTTCTGACGGCGCTCGGATTCTTCGGCCTCCGTCATGATCTTGATGTCCCAGCCGGTCAGCTGCGAGGCAAGGCGCACATTCTGGCCACGGCGGCCGATGGCGAGGCTCAACTGGTCTTCTGGCACCACCACATCGATGCGCCCGGCATCTTCATCCAGCACCACCTTGGCAACTTCCGCAGGCTGCAAAGCATTAACGATGAAGGTCGCCGCATCCGCCGACCACGGAATGATGTCGATCTTTTCGCCTTGCAGTTCCTGCACCACGGCCTGCACGCGGCTGCCGCGCATACCAACGCAGGCACCGACCGGATCAATCGAGGAATCCTTTGAAATCACGGCGATCTTGGCGCGGCTGCCAGGATCACGCGCCACGGCGCGGATTTCGATGACGCCGTCATAGATTTCCGGCACTTCCTGCGCGAACAGTTTGGACATGAACTGAGGATGCGTGCGCGACAGGAACAGCTGCGGCCCGCGCGTTTCGCGGCGCACGTCATAAAGAAAAGCGCGGATGCGATCATTCGGGCGGAAAGTTTCGCGCGGAATACCCTCGTCACGGCGCACGATGGCTTCGGCCCGGCCCAGATCGACAATGACATTGCCGTATTCCACGCGCTTCACGACGCCGTGGATGATCTCGCCGATGCGGTCCTTGAACTCATCATACTGGCGATCACGCTGAGCATCGCGCACTTTCTGCATGATGACCTGCTTGCCGGTCTGCGCCGCGATGCGGCCAAAATCGAAGGGCGGCAGCGGATCAAGGATCGTGTCGCCTGCCTGCGCGGCCGGGTTGCGGCGCTGGGCAGATTCAACGGAAATCTCGATGGCGTCGTTCTCAACCTTATCGACCACCAGCAACACGCGGTGCAGACGGGTTTCGCCGGTCTTCGTATCCAGCTCGGCGCGGATTTCGCTGGATGTGCCGTAACGCGAGCGGGCGGCTTTCGCCATCGCGTCTTCCATTGCCGCAATGACGATTTCCTTTTCGATCAGGGATTCGCGCGCGACCGCATCCGCGATCTGCAACAGTTCAAGCCGGTTGGCGCTAACAGCCATGATTGCCTCTTCAGTCTAGTGCTTAAGGCCGCTTTGCGCGGCACGGGCTTCATCGAGAAGACGATCGGTGATGACGAGCTTCGCCTCACCGATCGCCGAGAACGGAACGGTCAGAGATTCAGTGGCGCTCAGCGCCAGCGTAACAGTCGTCTCATCCGCCGAAACAATATCAACCGTGTGGCGACGGCGGCCTTTGGCGTCGGGCGCCACCAGTTCGATCTTCGCGGTGTGGCCGGCAAAGCGGATGAAATCTTTCGCGCGGGTCAGCGGGCGGTCAATGCCCGGCGATGAAACTTCGAGGTCATATTCACCATCAATCGGATCATCGGCATCCAGCATTTCAGAAATGGCGCGCGACAGGCGTGCGCAATCATCCACTGTCATTGTGCCATTGGGCCGCTCGGCCATGACCTGCAGGGTTTTATGGATGTTGCCGGTCAGGCGCAGGCGCACCAGTTCAAACCCTTCGCGCGCGGCGATAGGGGCGATCAGGTCGTTCAGGCGCTCGGCATTCGCCATACAGTTCAGCTCCACCGGGCAACAAAAAAGGCGGCCCGGCGGGGCCACCTTCCTCTGATCTTTCGATCAGCAGACCGGTTTGTTGGAAGTCTTATGCGCCCTATGGCGGCATGAATCAAGGGGCGCGCTCAAAAGGTATACGGGTGAGGAAACTATTGGCCAGCCATGGGTATCACCACGGTGAACAGCCTCAACCAGTCCTCCGCTGTGCCGGAGGCTGCATCCATCGTCTATTGATCGTGTCGATCCTCAACGATGCTCGCGCGGTGATCGCCACCAACACCCATGACGCCTATGGACGTCCGGGGGCCGCCAATCAGGGGCGGTTCCAGTATACGGGCCAAGCCTATATCGCGAGCCTGGGGCATCACGACTGCAAGGCCCGTTTCTATGCCCCTAAAATCGGCAGCTTTCTGCAGTATTGATGGTAATTTCGCTGACAATCCATCACATCAAATATCTATGAAAATTACTCCCTATTATAAACAACAAATTTCCGGAACGGTCTTGGGATCAAAAGAAACAGACGCAAATCCAGGAGTTAGATAATCTATTGAAAGTTGGTGCAAAAATTTTTAATATCTCATCCAATGTATCTAGCAAAATTTTTGGAGCGATGACCATGAAAAAGGTTGTTATTTTATCATTTTTGGCTTTCGGCTGTGCGTCACATAAGCAACAAGAAATAAATTCTATTTTAGATATGTATTCAAGTTATAATATTTGTGAACTTATTGGCCGCGAGGACGAAATTGAAGGGAAAAAGATTGTTCTTCATTATAATGTTAATTATAGTGGCGCGGAGTATGGCGAAAAAATGATAAGCAGTCCTTTGTGCTCTAAATTCAGAATTTTAGAAAGATTTTCTAATGATATTGTTGAATCTCCTTATATTAATAAATTTCATCTTAAATTATTTCCCGGTTAAGACAAATATTTTGAAACAGTGGCATTAGGGATTTTTAAAACAATGTTGATTTATCTGAGGAAGGAATATTTAATAAATGGGGCATATTTTTTGTTGAGACTTATATTTCAATAAATGAAATAGCACCAGATAAATAATGATGTATTTGAGAATAGGGTCATTCGTTGACGCGACTGAAGACATCGGAGACACCGAGATGTAGCTCGTAATCGCGCACCGGCCTGCGTCAACGAGTGAGCCAACCGAATCTGCCCCCCATTTACGATCGGATTTACATTGCGGGACAGTGCGGGCGAAATATACAACAATGAAACGTGGGTTTTAGGAGCGTTTTACAAATGAAAAAGGCTCTAATTATTTCTGCCTGTCTTGTATTATGCCATCCTTTAAATGCAAGAGGAGCATCTAATAGACATATGACGATGCAATTTCATATTGCGAAGGGAGGGTATACAGCTAAAGCTATAAATGAAATAAAACTTAGGCATGGTGAGGTGGTGTTTTATAGTAAATGTAGAGGAATTTACAAATCAAACGAAGTTATATATATTTGGATTTATTTTACCGTTAATAGCCCAGGCGAGGCACTCGGTTTGTGGTTTACATATGAGACTAAAGGCAACGATAGTGCTGAGATATTTTTCAGGGGAGGCATTGAAAGCCCCATGGGGGGGGGCTGGCATAGGCGTTTATCAAATGGTTGGCGGAACGGAATCTCAAGATTTGCTTAATCTTGTTACTTTCCCTTCACCTAAGTACAGGTATCAGACCCTATATCATTCCGAAGCGCCTTTTGATGAAATTGTTAATAGCAATGTTGCAATAGAGCAGTGCCCACCTAGAGAGTAGGTAGAGCTGACGAAGCGGTGTTGAATCATCTGAGGCGCAGAAGTTAGGTCGTAGGCTCATTATGTGGTGCACCAGATGCACGTGCAGGTGAGTTTTACGGCGAGATAGTTCTCCGGGCGCAAGTCGTCACATGTAGCGATTCTACGGAATTGCTTGATACGATTGAAAGAGCGCACGACTTTATTGCGCTGGGTTGGGGGCAAGAAATTCCATGAACAAATCGCAATTCTACAGTCGCCGCGCGCTGGGGCAGGCATTTCTTACGATTGCAATCCCTATAACATTTTTTCTTTCTGGCTGTAACTATATATCAGCCGGAGAAGTTCAATCATGGGTTGATTCAGAATTGAAAGTTGGAGACTCGCGTGAAAAAATTGAAGAATTTTATATAAGACACAAATTTGATTTTGGTTACGATGAAACGTTTAACACCTATTACGCTATTAAAGATAGAGATAAATTCATATCTGTATTTTGTGATATAAAGCTTGATGACAACGAGAGATTTTTATCAGTATCAATAGGTAATGAGGCAAAATGACGTTGAATATAGTGTTCTCAGGTTAAGTCGGTCGTAGCGCAATACTCCCTCGAGGGCGCATTCAGACCGCGGTGACTGCGATGTTCCACGCAGCCGGGGCCGCTGATTGAAGCATCCACTTTGTTCGGTGGGTGATGAAATGTCGGGCGAGCAGAAGTTGTTGTTGATGGCGGAAGGGCCTGCTCATGGCAGCAGGATGTGCAGAGACTACGGAGCAGACGCTGCGCCAACACTGCGCACAAACGTCAGATAGGCAGGTACCCGGCCAGCGGTGAGGGCTTTGGCCTCGTAGCGGGTGGCGGGCCAGTCAGCGGGCCGAATGCGCCAGTCATCAGCCCTTTGCCCCATCATCTGAAAGGTGTGACCATGCACGCGGTTGAAGCAGGCGATTTCTTCCAGCGTCCAGCGCACATAATCGGCAATGTCGGAAGCCACGCGCCACACCGCGCCCGGCTTCATCACGCGGGCGATCGCGCGCAGGTTTTCGGCGCTCACGAAGCGCCGCTTGTGATGGCGTAATTTGTGCCATGGGTCAGGAAACAGAAGAAAAAGACGGTCCAGCGCCGCATCTGGCAGGCGCTCCAGCACATCGCGGGCATCACCGTGATGGATGCGCAGATTGGAAAGCTCTTCTGAGCCCTGCGCCAGCTTTGCCACACCGTTGAGAAAGGGCTCCGCGCCGATGAATCCGGTTTGCGGGTTGGCCCTGGCCAGCGCAATCAGATGCTCGCCGCCACCAAAGCCGATCTCCAGTGCCAGCCGGTCACAGCCGGGGAACAGCGCCTGCGGGCGCGCCAGATCATCAAGGGCGAAGGCAAGGCGCGGCAGCTGCGTGTGCAGTGCCGCCTGCGCCTGTGTTTTCAGGGGGCGGCCCTGACGGCGGCCATAGATCAGCCGCCGTTTGGCCTCCGCCATGACGCGCTCAGAACGATGACTTGAGCTGGGCCGCGAGGTCGATCTTTTCCCACGAGAAGCCGCCATCGGCTTCCGGGTTGCGCCCGAAATGGCCATAGGCAGCGGTGCGGGCATAGATCGGCTTGTTGAGCGCCAGATGTTCACGGATGGCGCGCGGGCTGGCGCCGCCGATCATTTCGGGCAGCAGCTTTTCCAGTTTCGCCGGATCGACATGGCCGGTGTCGTGCAGATCGACATAGAAGCTGAGCGGCTTGGAAACGCCGATCGCGTAGCCGATCTGGATCGTGCATTTGTCGGCAAGTCCGGCAGCGACAACATTCTTGGCGAGATAGCGGCAGGCATAAGCGGCCGAACGGTCAACCTTAGTCGGGTCTTTGCCTGAGAATGCGCCACCGCCATGCGGGGCTGCGCCGCCATATGTGTCTACGATGATCTTGCGCCCGGTCAGGCCGCAATCGCCGTCAGGGCCGCCGATTACGAAATTGCCGGTCGGGTTGATGTGCCACTCGGTTTCCTTCGTGATGAAACCAGCGGGCAGCACCTTCTCGATATAGGGCTTGGCGATAGCGGAAATATCGGCGGGCGAAAGGCCTTCTTTGTGCTGGGTGGACAGCACGATCGATGTGGCGCGCACCGGTTTGCCGTTTTCATAAAGCAGCGTCACCTGGCTTTTGGCGTCGGGCTCAAGGCCCTTTTCCTTGCCGGAATGGCGCGCATCGGCCAAGACTTTCAAAATGTTGTGCGAGTATTGCAGCGTCGCCGGCATCAGTTCCGGCGTCTCGTTCGTCGCATAGCCGAACATGATGCCCTGATCGCCAGCGCCTTCATCCTTGTTGCCTGCAGCGTCCACGCCCATGGCGATGTCGGCCGATTGCGCATGCAGGTGGCATTCGTAATGTGCCGTCGCCCAGTGGAAGCCGACCTGCTCATAGCCAATGTCTTTCACGGCGGCGCGGATCTTCTGTTCCAGCCCGGTG
Organism: uncultured Flavobacteriaceae bacterium; assembly: GCA_964390465.1. GTDB lineage: Bacteria > Pseudomonadota > Alphaproteobacteria > Micropepsales > Micropepsaceae > JADZAI01. Next base: position 33,597 of record CAYMIJ010000005.1, read on the forward strand.
ATCACTTCACCGGGGCCGCGCACCTCACCGGCGATGACGATGCGCTGCGTCGTCACCAGGGTTTCGCACGCCACACGCGCAAAGGGGTCAGCGCCCAGAAACGCATCGACGACGGTATCGGAAATGCGGTCCGCGACCTTGTCCGGGTGGCCTTCAGAGACGCTTTCAGAGGTAAAGATGTAAGATGGGCGCGCCATGCGTGACCTTCGCGAAATGAATAAGGCAGCGTCCGAAGCTGCGCGGCGCCCTTCTGTCAAAGGGGTCCGCCAACGTCAAGGCTCGTGGCTGGTTTCAGTTGTTTCGTCCTTTGACAAAACCTTGGTTAGACCGAAGAGAGCCTTCCTGATCCGCGCCTCGCCGATACGCGCGAACTGGGCGCCCATTTCATATGCATCAGATGAAAGCGCGTGCTGGATTTTATAGGGTTGTGCACTGTCCTGAGCCTCAGGGCGCCCCCCCCCAATTCCAGAAATTTCAGGCGGGATGTCATCAAAGAAGTACTGGATCCCAACCCCCAGAACCAAAGATATGTCGTACAATCGGGAAGCGCTGATTCGATTAGCACCCTTCTCGTATTTCTGGATCTGCTGAAAGGTGATTCCAAGCAGCTCGCCCATCTTCTCCTGACTGATACCACGCGCCATTCGTGCCGCGCGGAGGCGGTGGCCTACGTGAATATCAATAGCGTGACTGCTTTCTTTCGCCATTTCAAACACTTAGGGAAAAAGTGGCACGCGGTATGCCAATTTGCGAATGAGTCTTAATTTACTGTCGTTTGAGCGCAAGTCCTTGTCAATCCTTATTTTTCAGCGCGAATCCGACAGCCAGCAGCATGAGAGTCAGAACGAGGACTGAGACATGGCCGTGCTGACTGAAGAGGGTGCTGCCGCTGCCGGGCGTGAGGGACACATCCAGAGAGCCGCTTTGGGACAGCGGCAGGAAAGCGAGGATGCGGCCGCGCGCGTCGATGACGGATGAGATGCCGGTGGTGGCTGAACGCACGATGGGCAGACCTTCCTCGATCGCCCGGAAGCGCACGGCAGCAAGATGCTGCCAAGGCCCGGTGCCGGTGCCGAACCATGAGTCGTCGGTGACATTGACCAGCCAGCCGGGGCGCGGCGCCCCGCCCGCCACAACGGCCGCTGGGAAGAGCGCTTCATAACAGATCAGCGGACCGAAAGGCGGAAGGCCAGACAGACTGAGGGTCTGCAGGCCCGGACCCTGTGAGAAGGCATTGGCAACCCGCGCATTGAGACTGCCAATGCCCAGCGATTCGAAAAAGGCCGGGAACGGCAGGTATTCGCCGAACGGCACAAGATGCGCCTTGTCGTAGATGGCGGCGACCCGGCCATCCGATCCGATGGCCAGCAAGGCATTGTAAAACCGCATGCGACCGTCATCGGAAACGGCACGGCGCGCGGAGCCCGCCAGCACGAACTGACCCTTGGCCATGCGCGCGGAAAGGATGGCGAGCGCTTCCGGCGCTTCGTCGAGAAAGGGGAGCACCCCTTCCGGCCAGATGATGACCTGCGCCTGATCGGCGCCCGGTGCGAAACTGATATCCAGAAGACGCAGCCACAGCCGCCTTGCGTAATCGCCAGACATCTTCTCGCTTTGCGGCGCGTCGGGCTGGACCACACGCACCTGAAGCGGCCCGGCAGACGGGGGAGCATCAGGCCGCATGAAGCCATAGCCGAACATGACGGCGAGCAGAGCAGCGCCCAGAGCGGCAGGCAGGGCGCGCCAGCGTCCGCGTCCCAGAAGCGGCGGCAGGGCAAAGCCGCACAGCAGTGCGATGAGCGTGAGACCATAGACGCCGACGAGCGCCGCACCCTGCGCTGCAGCGCTGTCGATGAAGGTGCTGCCGAAGAGGTTCCACGGAAATCCCGTGAAGATGAAGCCGCGCAGATATTCCGTGGCGCAAAAGACCGAGGCGAAGATAAGCGCAAACGCAGGCCCGCGTGCGCGCATGAAAGCCGTCAGAGCGGCGGGCACGGCAAAGAACAGCGCCATGCCCGCCGGCATCAGCGTCATGGCGATCGGCATCATCCAGATCGTGTTGGGATCGACGTAAAAAGCTTCTCCGATCCAGTAGAGTCCACCGGCGAAATAGGTGAGGCCAAAGGCCCAGCCGGTGAGCATCGCCGTTCGGACGGGTCGTGGCATGCCCTGCGCGCCTTCAACCGCCCAGCCCAGCACAGCAAGGGCGAGAATCAGGACCGGCCAGAGATTGAAGGGAGCCATGCCAGAAACGGCAGCCCCGCCCGCAAGCGCGACGAGGCCCAGACGCTTCCAGAGGACCATCAGGCGGCGCCCGTTTCCGCGGCAGGGGGCTGCGTGCGACGAATGCGCACCCGCTTCACCTGACGCGGTGAGGCGTCTGTCACTTCGAATTCCAGGCCCGACGACGGGTGAGGAATGACCTCGCCTGTCTGCGGCACACGCCCGGCGATGGCGGCAATCAGCCCGCCCAGCGTTTCCATTTCAGCCGGTTCGCCATCAATGGTGAGGCGCACATCGGCGGCGCTTTCAAGGTCTTCGATCAAAGCACGCGCATCGGCATCAAAACCACCATCAGGGCGCAGCGTGAGGCCGGGGTCTTCGTCGGTATCGTGTTCGTCGTCGATTTCCCCGACGATCTGTTCCACCAGATCCTCGATGGAGATGAGGCCATCGGTGCCGCCATATTCATCGATCACCAGAGCCAGATGGCTGCGCGAGGCCTGCATCTTCAGGAGCAGATCAAGCGCCGGCATTGAGGGCGTCACAAAAGGCAGATCGCGCCGGACCGACATGAGGTCAAAGGCGGCGCGGGCGCTGTCGCTGACAAGACCTGAGATGATGTCCTTCACATGAACAAAGCCCAGAGGCGCATCAAGCGTTTCACGATAGATCGGCAGGCGCGAATGCTGCGCTTCGGCAAAAACCTTCAGCAGGTCATCAAACGAGGCCGACACCTCCACGCCGATAATATCGGCGCGCGGGGTCATCAGGTCATCGACCTTCAACTCGCCAAACTTGAGCAGGTTACGCAGCATGAGCCGTTCCTTGGCGGACAGCTCGGTTTCGGCATCGTCTTCTTCAAGGATTTCCTCGATGGATTCCTTGACGTCGTTTTCCTTGCGCGACAGCCCGATCCATTCAGCGAAGCGTTCGAGGATCGAGCGCTGTGGCGCGCTTCTACTTTGGGGGTCTTCGGCGGACGGCTTTGATGGCATCGTCTGCGGCGTCGTCTCCGGGGCGGCGTCGCTCATCTTCTGTGTTCAGCCTCTCGTGTCACGCATAAGGGTCCGCAATACCGAAATGCGCCAGAACCTGACGTTCGAGCGATTCCATAGTGCGTGCGTTTGCCTGTCTATCATGATCATAGCCCAGGACGTGCAAAATCCCATGCACGATCAGATGGGCCGCGTGATGGGCGACGGGCTTGCCCTGCGCCAGCGCTTCGGCCTGCACCGTTTCCAGGGCGAGAATGACATCCCCGCCCCCGCCCACCAAGGGAAAAGACAGCACATTCGTTGGCTTGTCCTTGCCCCGAAACGATCTGTTGAGACCGTGCAGGGTGCGATTTCCCGCAAACACCAAAGTGAGCGGTGCCCCCTCGGGCAGGGCGACATTGCGCCTGGCAGCCTGCGCCAGAGCGGCATCCGCCAGTTGGCGCGTCATGGACCGCAGGTCCGGGACAGCCCGCCGCCAGCCGGGGTTGCGTATCTGTATGGCCAGATCAGGTCTGCTGGGGGCCATGACGGTCATAGGCGGCGACAATGCGCCCCACCAGAGGATGACGCACCACGTCAGCCACCGAGAACCGGCAGACCGATACGCCTTCAACACCGTCCAGCACTTTAAGCGCCTCGTCCAGCCCGGATATCTGGCCACGCGGCAGATCGCTTTGGCTGGGATCGCCGGTGATCGCCATGCGCGCGCCTTCGCCGAAGCGGGTCAGGAACATACGCATCTGCATGGGCGTCGCGTTCTGTGCTTCATCCAGAATGATGAAACTGTGGGCGAGAGTCCGCCCGCGCATGAAAGCGAGCGGCGCGATTTCAATGTCGCCGGATTCGATGCGCCGCTGCACATCCTTGCCCGGCATGCAGTCATGCAGCGCGTCGTAAAGCGGGCGCAGATAGGGATCGACCTTTTCCTTCATGTCGCCGGGCAGGAAGCCGAGCCGTTCGCCAGCTTCCACCGCCGGGCGTGACAGGATGATGCGTTCCACCTTGCCGGCTGCCAGAAACGAGGCGGCCGCCGCCACAGCAAGATAGGTCTTGCCGGTGCCTGCCGGACCGACGCCGAAGACCATTTCATCATTCAGCAGCGCATCCACATAATCGGACTGCGCGCGTCCGCGCCCGGCTATGGTGCGGCGCGGGGTGCGAATGACCCCCTGCGGCGCGAGACTGCCGCCATCCAGCGCCACGCGGATGGCGGTATCGACATCGGCCATCGCCAGTTCACTGGTGAGATCAAGCCGCACATCCATCGCCTTCAGGGCGGTGATGGCCGCATCAGCGTCGTGGGCCGCACCGCTGACGGTGATCTGATTGCCGCGCCGCGCCACAGTCACATTGAGCTTCTGTTCCAGCCGCACGGCGAAACGGTCCAGCGGCCCCAGCAAAGCGCCAAGCTTGCGGTTGTCGGCGACGTCCACGGCGCGCTCCACGCGCGTCTCCTTTGGCGCGTCGGGCGCGACCTTGCTGGTTCGGCGGGTCATGCCGCGTCTTTCTGCACAAGCGTGCCAGTCAGCGAATTCTGCGTTGCACTGGTAATGGTGACATCGGCGATCTGGCCCATCAGGGAAAGCGGGCCTTCAACATGGACCGACTGAAGCCACGGGCTGCGGCCTGCCACCTGCCCGTCATGACGGCCCGGCCTGTCAAAGAGAACCGGAATGACTGTGCCCTTCAGACTTTTATTGAAGGCGATCTGCTGGCGGATGAGTTCGTCCTGCAACGCCTGCAGACGCGCATCCTTGACGTCTTCGGCGATCTGCTTTGGCATGGCCGCGCCGGGCGTGCCGGGGCGGCGTGAATATTTGAAGCTGAAGGCCTGTGCGAAACCGACATCGCGGATGAGCGCCATCGTCGCATTGAAATCATCATCGCTTTCGCCGGGAAAGCCGACAATGAAATCAGACGACAAAGCCAGATCCGGCCGCGCCGCACGCAGACGTTCGATCAGGCGCCTATACTCGTCAGCCGTATGCTTGCGGTTCATGGCGGCGAGAATGCGGTTGGACCCTGACTGCACCGGCAGATGCAGGAAGGGCATGAGCTGCGGCACGTCGCGATGCGCGGCGATGAGATCATCATCCATGTCGCGCGGATGGCTGGTCGTGTAGCGGATGCGCTGAAGATCTGGAATGTCGGCCAGTGCGCGGATGAGCCGACCCAGCCCCCATGTGCTGCCATCAGGTGCGGTGCCGTGATAGGCATTCACATTCTGGCCAAGCAGCGTGATGTCGCGCGCGCCGGTTTCCACCATGCGCCGCGCTTCGGCAAGGATGGCGGCGGCATCGCGCGAATATTCAGCCCCGCGCGTATAGGGCACCACGCAGAAGGTGCAGAACTTGTCGCAGCCTTCCTGCACGGTGAGAAAACGGGCGATGGCCTGATCGGCGCTGGCATCGGGCAGCGCGTCGAACTTTGCTTCAACCGGAAACTCGGTGTCGAGCGCCTTGCCCGCGCCGCGATGGATTTCGGCGATCATCTGCGGCAGTCGGTGATAGGTCTGGGGGCCGACGACGATATCCACGGCCGGCGCGCGACGGGTGATTTCCTCGCCTTCGGCCTGTGCCACGCAGCCCGCCACGGCGATCATCATGCCGTCTTTTTTCGCCTTCATCTTCGTCAGACGACCCAGCTCGGAATAGACTTTTTCCGCCGCTTTTTCGCGGATGTGGCAGGTGTTGAGAATGACAAGGTCTGCGCCCTCGGCCTCATCGGACGGGGCATAGCCAATGGGCTTCAGAACGTCAGCCATGCGCTGGCTGTCATAGACGTTCATCTGGCAGCCATAGGTCTTGATGTGAACCTTGCGGGTCACGGGCGGGCAATCCTTGCAGTCAAAGGGCGCGTTCTATGCCCCGAAACCGGGTGTGGGCGCAAATCAGCCCCGGCCCGCAAGCGTGCGCGCCAGACTTTCGGTGACCTGCGCTTCGACCCTCTGTGCCAGAATCTTGCGCGAGCCGGTCTGTTCCACGGTCAGAGCCGGGTGCAGCGCAATCTCGCAATCCATCGGCCCGAGGCGCAGCAGATCCCACAGATGGGGCGCAAGATCCATGTCGCCATACCAGGCCGCGAAGGGCCGGTACTGGCGGTTCATCGGCAGACCCTGAAGGCGCGTATAGCCGACACAGACCGGCTGGACCCGGATGGGACGTTCAACACCATCGCGGCCCTTGATGGTGCCCTCGGCGGCCGAGAGCAGCGAACTTTTGAAAGGCAGGATGCGGTTGCCATCGTTCGAGGTGCCTTCCGGGAACAGCACGATCGTGTCGCCCTCGCCCAGACGATCTTTGATTTCGTCGCGCTGTTCAGCGGTCTTGCTGCGCCGTTCGCGGTCCACATAGATCGTGCGCTGAAGCCGCGCCATCAGCCCGAACATCGGCCAGCTATCCACCTGTTTCTTGGCGATGAAACTGAGCGGGGTGATGGTGGAGATGGTGACGATATCAAGCCACGAGGTGTGATTGGCAGCGATCAGCACGCCGCCGCCTTTTTCAAGTGTCCCGGTTACTTTCACACGCATGCCGATGATGCGGCACAGGGTTCGGTGATAGAGCACCGGCAGCGATTTGTGACCGGGCAAGCGCAAGCGGACCAGAACCCATTGCACCGGAATCGTCACCAGCGTCAGCGTGATGAAGCCCAGCAGACGCACCCAGCCGCGCGTCTTCTGCATGAAGGTCATGTCGTTCAGGGCTGGCGTTTCATCATCCGCATCCCTGAACGGGCGCTTCGCCGCCGGATTGCCGATGGTCGCATCGCTCATGATTTCGCCTTGGGATCGAGCGGACGGCCATAGAGTTCAAGCCGGTGATCAACCAGAGAGAAGCCCAGACGTTCGGCGATCAGGTGCTGCAACCGCTCGATCTCCTCGTCGCGGAACTCGATGACCCGGCCCGTTGAAAGGTCGATCAGGTGATCGTGATGTTCTTCGGGCATTTCTTCATAGCGCGCGCGGCCATCGCGGAAGTCGTGGCGTTCCAGAATGCCGGATTCTTCAAACAGCCGCACCGTGCGATAAACCGTGGCGATCGAAATGCGGTCATCAATGGCGGCAGCGCGGCGATGCAGTTCTTCCGCATCCGGATGATCCTGTGCCTCAGACAGCACGCGGGCGATGACCCGGCGCTGCTCTGTCATGCGCAGACCCTTCTCGATGCACAGTTTCTCGATACGGTGCTGCATGCGACTTCCCGTTCAGCCTTTTTGATCCGCCAGCGTCAGGCGCATGACAATAGCGTCAGCGCCGTTCTCATAATAGCGGGTCCGGCGGGCGATGTCGTGAAATCCGGCCCGCCTGTAAAGAGCCAGCGCCGGGCCATTATCGGATGCGACATCGAGAAAGATCTCGGCGACAGTCTGGTGGCGAAGCTGTGCGGCCGCTTCGGCCAGAAGCGCGTGTCCGGCGCCCTTACGCCGTGCAGCAGGTGCAACGCCGATGGACAGGATTTCCGCTTCCGGCGGCACGACATGCAGCAGGATGAACCCGGTATCCACACCGCCATCATGGGCAATCAACGCCATGGCACCAGGGCCAGACAGAAGGGCGCGAAACGCCGCTTCATCCCAGGGGATCGCGAAAGACGCGCCATGCAGGGCCGCAAGACGGGCTGCATCATCTGCATGGGCCGGACCAAAACACCGGGGCTTCATGCGCGCGGGCGCATCTGCGGCGGGGGTGGCCGCAGCGGTCCTGGCAGTTTGGCATCGGGCGCACGCAGGTATAGCGGCGCGGGGGGCGCGTCATCGCCGGGCTGGGCCAGCGCCAGACGGGCGATGATCACGGCATCAGGATTTTCGGCCGGATCGATGATATGGGTGCCACTGGGCGAGAGCAGCCCTGCGCCACTGCCGGTCAGGACAGTGCCGGCTGGCAGATGTGCCAGCCTTTCCTCAGCCGCCGCGATGGACAAAAGGGCCGGCGCATCGAGGGCCGCACCCGTGGCATCGAACGCCTGCGCGTAGACTTCACCACGTCGCGCATTGCTGAGCGCAAAAACCGGTGCTTGCGGGTGACGGGTGCGCGCATCCGCTGCCAGCGCTGCCAGCGTGCCAATGCCCGTGCAGGGAATATCCAGCGCCACCCCAAGGCCGCGCGCGAAGGCAAGACCGATGCGCTGACCTGTAAAGGTGCCGGGCCCTGTGGTCACGGCGAGGCGGGTGAGATTCGCAAACGACAACCCGGCCTCGGCCATCACCTCATCCACCATGGGGGCGAGCGCTTCGGCCTGACCAACAGACATCACCTCGCGGCGGTGTGCCAGAACCTGCGCGCCCCGCAGCACCGCCGCCGAACAGGCGCCAAGCGATGTATCGAGCGCGAGGCAGAGCGTGTCAGGCGATCTGGCAGGCATCTTCAAAGGCAAGGCGCGGCGAGCGGGGGAATACGCCCGACGGATCACCGACCCCGATCGCGCAGATGAAGTTCGACTTGATGGTCGTGCCCGCGAAAAACGCAGCATCGACGCCGGCATTGTCGAAGCCCGCCATCGGGCCGCAATCAAGGCCAAGCGCGCGGGCCGCCATCATGAAATAGGCCCCTTGCAGCGAGCCGTTCAGGATCGCCGTGCGCTCGGCCAGGGCGGCATTGCCCGCGAACCAGTCGCGCGCGCCGGGTGCGTGAGGGAAAAGCTCGGGAATGCGCTCATAGAAGGCCAGATCGTAGCCGATGATCGCGATGCATGGTGCTTCCACGGTCTTGGCGCGGTTGCCATCCGACAGAAGTGGCGCGAGCCTGGCCTTGCCTTCCGCGCTGGTGACAAACACGAAACGGGCCGGGCATCCATTGGCTGCGGTCGGCCCCATGCGCATGAGATCGTAGATCGCGCGGATCAGCGTTTCGCTGACCGGTGCATCCGTCCATTTGTTCTGGGTGCGCGCGGTGCGGAAGAGCTGGTCGAGCGCGGTGTCGGGGAGAGGGTGTTGTGTCATGATTCAGACCTGCTCTACTGCAAGGACTTCGGGAACGTAGTGTTTGAGCATCTTTTCAACCCCACCGCGCAGGGTTGCGGAGGAAGAGGGGCAGCCCGAACAGGCCCCGCGCATGGTGAGGAACACCGTGCCCGAGCCGCTGTCAAAGCCACGATAGACGATGTCGCCGCCATCCTGCGCCACGGCGGGGCGCACACGGGTGTCGAGCAATTCGCGGATCTGATCGACGACATCCTCATCGCCTGAAGCGACGGTGCCGTACGACCGTGTCTCCTCATCGTCGAGGTTTCGGGCCGGATGGCTGGTGCCCATCAGCGGGCGTTCGAACTGGAAGTGTTCCATGATGGCGCCGAGAATGGCGGGTTTCAGATGCGGCCATTCACCCGATGATTTGGTGACCGAGATGAAATCCGTGCCAAAAAATACGCGCGAGACGCCCTCGACCTCAAACAGGGCCGTGGCCAGCGGCGAGCGCGCGGCAGACACCGTATCAGGGAAATCATAAAGCGCGCCCTCGCCCGCCACATCGCGGCCGGGCAGGAATTTCAGCGTCGCCGGATTGGGTGTGGCTTCTGTCTGAATGAACATGGACGGCATCCTGATAGCGGTGACGCTGACATAGGCGCACCAGACCAGTCCGGCAACCATTAGGGAGCTTGATGCTTCTACGGGTAAATATCGCCAATTCCATCGCGGCTGTTCAAACCGGCGATCTCTGCTTTGCAAAAATGTCCTCATGGCAGCGAGAGGATTGTTCACTCCTTGTTCTTAGGGTGAATGCCTGTCATAATGGCAGAAATAATCCCCATCGGAGCCGCCATTGTCAGAGTTTTCTGTGCTGCGCCAACAGGCAGGCCTCTCGGTCGCGAAAACGGCTGAGCGTACTGGTTACGCAGAACGAACGGTATACCGATGGGAAGCGGGTGAGGTGAAACCACGCAAAGCGGTTCTTGACCTCCTGCGAGCCATCAAGCCAGCAGTAGCCGAACGCAGCCCCGACTTTACTTTCATTGATCTCTTCGCAGGCATCGGCGGATTGCGTAGGGGGTTCGAGACCATTGGCGGGAAATGCACATTCACATCAGAGTGGGACAGATACTCACAGAAGACATATCAGGCGAACTTCCCGAACGACGATCATGAGATCGCAGGCGATATCCGCAACATCAGATCAACGGACATCCCGCGTCATGATCTCCTGCTCGCTGGTTTCCCGTGTCAGCCATTCTCAATAGCAGGCGTCTCAAAAAAAAACGCCCTGAGCCGCCCGCATGGTTTTGCATGCGAGGCGCAAGGCACCCTGTTTTTCGACGTCGCAAGGATCATACGTGACTGTCAGCCCGCAGCGTTCGTTCTGGAGAACGTCAAGAATCTGGTCAACCACGACAAGGGGCGCACGTTCCGCATCATCCACGACGTTCTGACGAAGGAACTGGGATATTCCGTCGATACGAAAGTCATTGATGCCAAAGCCTTCACACCCCAGCATCGCGAACGGATTTTCATCGTCGGCTTCAGGAAAGATATCGGTTTTTCGTTTGATCAGATGCTTCTTCCAGACGTATCGGCAGGTCCGAAGCTGGGCTCAATCCTGCATAAGCGTGGCGATGAACATGAACTGGCATATACCGACAGGAGCGGTCTTGCCCTGCCGAAGTACACTCTATCGGCACATCTATGGAATTATCTTCAGACTTATGCTGCGAAGCATCGCGCTGCTGGTAACGGTTTTGGCTTTGGCCTGTTCAGGCCAAACGACATCACCCGCACGCTGTCTGCAAGATATTACAAGGATGGGTCGGAAATACTGATTGACCAGACAGGCGGAATACCGCGACGCCTCACGCCAAGGGAATGCGCAAGACTGATGGGTTTTGACGTGCATGGCCGCAGACCCATGCAGATTCCGGTGTCAGACACACAGGCTTACCGCCAGTTCGGCAACGCAGTTGTCGTGCCGGTTGTTGAAGCCGTGGCGCGCCACATGCAACCGTTTCTGCTCGAAGCCGTCAGGCGTGCGAGTGATACGAAAGCCGCAGGTTATGCCTGATGTCGTAAATCAGCAGACCAGAAGCCGGATGATGTCCGGCATACGCGGGAAAGATACAAAGCCCGAAATGGCTGTCCGATGCGGGCTCCACGCCCTTGGATATCGTTACAGGCTTCACGCAAAGGATGTTCCTGGACGACCAGATCTTTTTCTGCCCCGCTATCGCGCAGTAATTTTCGTGCATGGATGCTTCTGGCATGGGCATGACTGTGCGCTTTTTCGGCTTCCTTCAACGCGCAGGGAATTCTGGTCTGCCAAGATCGCAGCCAATCGGCGGCGCGATAAGGAAGTTCAGAAGCAACTCCGGCTCGCAGGCCTGCGTCAGCTCACGATCTGGGAATGCGCCTTTCGTGGCACAGGAAAAATTGGATTGCCGGAGTCTCTGTCTGAAGCTGCATCGTGGCTCAGGGAAGGCCTGCCGACTTCTGAGATCAGGGGGAAGAACTGATGTCGTTGACAGACCTTGCCAGCTGGATTGATGAGTTTGATCGGTCGCATCAGGCGCTCTGGTGCGTTAAGCGACTCTCAGCGAATGATACGCTTGCCAATGAAACGCATCAGGCCGGCCCTTACATCACGAAGGACTTCCTCTTCAGGGTGTTTCCCACACTCAATACACAGGAGAAGAAAAACCCCGATCTGGAGTTCGATCTTTATATCGACTCACACGCCGATCATCGGAGAGTCAGAGCGGTGTATTACAACAGCAGGCCACGCGGCGAAGGTACGCGCGACGAAGCCCGTCTTACCCGCTTTGGAGGGCGGGAGTCCGCCCTCCTAGATCCTGATAGCACGGGTGCACTTACTGTTTTTGCGTTCATCCGGAATACTGATGGCATCTTTGACGAGTGCCATGTCTGGGTATCAAGACACGCAACGGAGGAAGACCTGATTGAGGAGCATATTGGCCAGATCGAGCCTGGAGAACTGGTTGTCTGGACGGCGGGCTTTGGCCGGGAGTCCCCGGACCTGTTTGTCAGCCCAAGAGCAAGCTGCTCACTTTCCGATGCAGAAATTCCATCGACATGGCTGACCCGATTTCCGACGGGGGAAGAGATCGTAAGGAAGGCCGTCGCCTTGCGCAGCGTGGTGGGTCTGAACCCTGATGATCGCCTGATCCGACGTCGTATCTGTGAGTTCGAGGTTTTTCAGAGCGTCGAGCGGGCGTTCTTCCTGCCGAAAATCAGGGATGGATTCACCACCATCGAAAGCTTCGTCAGTCAGGCACATTCAATCCTGCAGAGCAGGAAATCGCGTTCCGGAAATTCGCTGGAGCTCCACACCCGCGAAATCTTTCTCGAAGAGGGGTTGCGCAGCCAGAGAGAGTTTCACCACAAGCCCCGAATTGAAAACGGTAAGGTTCCAGACTTCCTGTTTCCATCACAGGCAGCATACGAAGACCCAACCTTCCCGGCAGCGCGCCTTCGTATGCTGGCCGCGAAGACGACCTGCAAGGATCGCTGGCGACAGGTCATCAACGAAGCCAGCAGAATTACGACCAAACATCTGCTGACCCTGCAGGAAGGCGTTTCTGAAGGTCAGTTTCGTGAAATGCAGGAAGCGGGCGTACAACTGGTTGTGCCAAGCGGATTACACAGGCATTTTCCTGAGAGAGTCAGGCCTCATCTCGTGACGCTGGAAAGCTTTATCGCGGATGTCCGTCTCATCAGCATCGCCTAGCAATTCATCCTGTTACACGCTGCGGGGATGATCGACAGGCGCTCGCGTTTCTCTGCATGTGAGAATGCAAACGATCACGCGATGGCGTCGATTTCGCTTTCGCGCAGGTTGCCGGGGACAATGGTGACCGGGATGGGAAAGCCCTTGGCACCCGTTGCTGCCGCGGCGACCAGCGGGCCGGGGCCATCGCGGCCCGCGCCAGACGCCAGCACAAGCACCGAAATGTCGCGGTCGGCCTTGATGAGCGCGAGCAGCGCGTCTTTCTTCTTGCCTTCCAGCGTCACGATTTCTGCCGGCGTGGCGGTGATGTCGAAGGCATATCTGGCAGCGCTGTAGAGGGTTGATTCAGCATCAGCCAGCGCCTCGTCGCGCATTTTTTCTTCCACCGCGCGCCATGTCTGGGTGCCGGGCGTCGCCACCACATAGGCGATGGAAACAACACCGCCGGTATGTTCTGCCCGGCGCGCGGCAAAACGCAGCGCGACACGGCTTTCAGGCGTGTCATCGGCAACGACCAGAAACTTGCGGCGGCGGATCGACGTCATGGCCCCATCTTTATGACAGGATTTGCCGTTACAGGAAGCCCGCCGCCTTCTTCGTTTCTGCCAGAATGGGGGCAGCGATAGCCCCGGCGCGTTCTGCCCCGGCGCTCAACACCCGGTCGATCTCGGCCTTGTCGGTCAGCAGTTTCGCCATCCGGTCGCGGATCGGCCCGATAACCGAAACGGTGAGATCGGCCAGTTCGCCCTTGAAGGTGGAGAACTGCGCCCCTTCAAACTCACCCAGCACGTCACGTTTCGCCTTGCCGGAAAGGGCGGCATAGATGCCGAGCAGGTTCGAGGCTTCGGGCCGCTTTTCCATATCTTCCAGCGTGCCGCCAATGGGTTCGGGATCGGTGCGGGCCTTGCGGATTTTCGCGACGATTTCCTCGTCGCTGTCTTTCAGATTGATGCGCGACAGATCTGATGCGTCTGACTTCGACATTTTCGCCGCGCCATCGCGCAGGCTCATCACGCGCGGTGTGGGGCCAAGGATCATCGGTTCAGGCTGCGGGAAGAAGCCCGGCACGCTCAGGTCGTTGTTGAACTTCTGGGCGATGTCGCGGGCCAGCTCCAGATGCTGTTTCTGGTCCTCGCCGACCGGCACATGGGTGGCGCGATAGGCCAGAATGTCGGCAGCCATCAGCACCGGATAGGCATAGAGGCCAACGCTGACACGTTCCTTGTGCTTGCCGGCCTTGTCCTTGAACTGGGTCATGCGGTCGAGCCAGCCGATGCGGGCGACGCAATTCAGAATCCAGGCAAGCTCGGCATGGGCGGTGACGCGCGACTGGGCGAAGATGATCGACTTTTCAGGGTCGATACCGCTGGCAATATAAGCAGCAGCAATCTCGCGCGTCTTGTCGGCGAGGTCTGGTTCAAAGCCCGCCGTGATGGCGTGCAGATCGACGACACAGAAGATGCAGGGCTTTTCATCCTGCATCGGCACCCAGTTACGGATGGCGCCGAGATAATTGCCAAGGTGCAGATTGCCGGTGGGCTGCACGCCGGAAAAGACGCGCTCGGGGTGGCCTGCCGGGTTGCTGGCCGGAATGCTGGAGGGCGTTTGGACCGCTTGATCTGACATGGTGCATGTCCTGTTGGAGGGGACGGGGCGCGCTCTATGACGCACCCTCGCCTTGCAATCAAGCTGTGTGATGGCAAGCTGGTGCCATGCTTTTTCTGATCATCAAAGCCCTCCTGTCAGGGATCATCATTGCCGCCATTTCGGAAATCGCGAAGCGCAATGCGGGCTTCGGCGCGCTGGTCGCCTCGCTGCCGCTGATCTCGATCCTTGGCATGATCTGGCTGTGGGGCGAGACGCGCGACGCACCACGCATCGCCGCCCATGCCGAAGCGACCTTCTGGTATGTGCTGCCGTCGCTGCCAATGTTTCTGGTCATGCCATGGCTGATGCGCGGAGGGTGGCCGTTCTGGCCTGCCCTCCTGGCCGGCTGCGCGCTGACGGTTGCGCTTTACCTTCTGATGATGTGGGCCGGACCGCGCTTCGGGCTGAAACTTTAGGCTTCAGGTGTGGGCGCTGCGGCGCGCTCGCGCCGGGTCTGGCTTCTCATTTCTGCCAGACTGGTTGCACCCAGCGCCAGCGCTGCCGCGCCATAGGCAACCAGCCCACCCAGCGACAACACGCCCAGCGCCACGAACTTCATGGTCGTGCCCATATCCAGCCACGGGCGCACCAGCATGAGCAGCCCGAACAAGGCCGCGCCCATGACAACGCTTGCGCCAATGGTGCGCAGCACGCGGTCAATCGTGCGGGCATCAGGGCGGAAGTGACCGCGTGCATAAAGTGTCGTGGCCAGCAGGCCACAGTTCAGCCAGGCCGCCGCCACCGTGCCGATGGCGATACCGATAATGCCGAACACGAAGAACAGCCCCACCGAAAGAGCGATATCAATGACGAGGGTGATGATGGCGAAGCGCATCGGGCTGGCAGTGTCTTCGCGTGCGAAGAAGGCCGGTGTCAGCACCTTGTTGAGGATGAAGGCCGGGAGGCCGATGCCGAATACGATCAGGATGGCACCGACCGCTTCCGACGAGGCGCGGTTAAACTCACCGCCCTCAAACAGGGCAATGGCCACGGGCGTTGAAATGAGGATCAGCGCCATGGCGGCCGGCAAAGCCAGCAGCATGGCAAGTTCGATGCCGCGATTCTGCCAGTACTTGGCAAGATCATCCCGCCCACCGCGCAGATGCCGGGCCAGTGTTGGCAGCAGCACAACGCCCATCGCTGTGCCCACGATCCCAAGGGGAAACTGATAGACGCGATCAGCATAATAAAGGATCGAAGGGCCGCCCGCCTGAAGGCTGGCGACAATGCTGGCGACAAAAATGGAAATCTGGCTGACACCACCAGAGATGAGGCCCGGCACCATCAGGCGGAACATGCGCTTCGCATCGGCCGAAAGGCGTGGACGGTGCAGGTGCAGATGGATGCCAGATTGAGCCAGCACCCAGATGAGATAGAGAAATTGCAGCGCTCCACCAAGCACACAACCCCATGCCAGGGTCAGCCCCCAAACCGGAGAGCCCAATGCGGGATCAATGACGGTCCGGGTAAACAGGGCGGCGCAGAGCAGGGTCACGTTCAGCAGGCTTTGCGATGCCGTGGCGGCGGCAAAGCGCCCGTGTGTGTTGAGCACGCCCGAATAGAGCGCCACCATCGACATGAACATGAGATAAGGGAAGGCGATGGTGGTCATCTGGGTGCTGAGCGACAGCTTGGCGGGATCAGAGACAAAGCCCGGCGCATAGCCACGCATGATCCACGGCATGGTGAGCATCGCCAGCGCAGACACCCCAAACAGGATGGGCAGCATCACGCTCTGGATTTCTTCGGCGAGGCTGTTCGCAGCCTTGTCGCCTTCACCTTCCAGACGCTTGGCATACATCGGCACAAAGGCAGAGTTGAACGCGCCTTCACCAAGCAGTCGCCGAAAAAGGTTGGGAAAGCGGAAAGCGACGGCCCAGGCATCGGCCACCCAACCGGTGCCGAGCGCGCGGGCGATCACCATATCGCGCGCGAAGCCGAGCACGCGGCTCACCATCACCCAGCCGCCTACCGAAACCGCGCCGCGCAGAATGCTCATGTTATTGTGCTGTGCCTGATGACTTGATCGATTGCGCCGGTCGGTTCGCGCGCACACCCTCACCGCCCATCGCCGTCAGCAAGGCCTGCTCAATGGCGGCGATCTTGCCCTGATGCGTGATTTTGTGACCGAACAGGTCCTTCACATAAAACACATCCACCGCCTGTTCGCCATAGGTCGCAATGACGGCAGAGTGGATCGAGATCTGCGCCTGCGCCAGTGCGCGGGTGAGATCGTGCAGCAGGCCGGGACGGTCACGCGCCTCGATTTCAATCACTGAGCAGACATTGGACGCTTCATTGTCGAAGATGATCTGCGGGACGACCGAAAATGCCTCGTCACGGCTTTTCACGCGGCGCGCGTCGATCTGGGCGCGGGGCCGGATGTCACCGGTCAGTGTCTTTTCCAGCGTCTGTTTCAGGCGGCCGATGCGCGAGAGGTCAAAGGCTGCGCCGTCCTGATCCTGAACCCAGAACACATCGAGCGCCATGCCGTCGGTGGTGGTGAACACCTTGGCATCAACAATCGATGCGCCAGCCACCGCAAAACCCCCGGCAAGGCGTGAAAAGAGACCGGGGTGGTCTCCCGTGAAGATGGTGATTTCGGTAACCGCGCGAAAAGGATCAGCCCGCGCCTCCAGCGCCAGCCGTTCGCCGCGCGCTTCAGCCGTCTGAATGAAGCGCGCATGGCGTTCGTGCATGTCAGCCGAAAGGGTCAGCCAATAGGAAGCGTAGTGGCGATGCAGCGCATGTTCACGCGCCGCTTCCGGCCAGTCCGCCAGCCTTGCGGCAAGGCCATCGCGTGCCCGGTGCACCCTTGCGCTCTGTGATACTTCGATGCGCCCGCCCAGCATCTGTTCCTCGGCGGCATGATAGAGATCACGCAGCAACTGGCCCTTCCAGCCGTTGAAAACGCCGGGGCCAACCGCGCGGATGTCGGCGACGGTCAGGATCAGCAGCAGGCGCAGACGTTCAGGCGTTTTCACCTGCGCCACAAAGTCTTCAATCGTTTTGGGGTCGGCAAGGTCTCGCTTCTGGGCGACGTCGCTCATCAGAAGATGATTGCGCACCAGCCACGCCACCGTTTCCGTGTCGCCCTGGGTGAGGCCAAGGCGCGGGCACAGTTCAAGCGCGATGTCTTCGCCTTCTTCGGAATGGTCGCGCGCGCCGCCTTTGGCGATATCGTGCAGCAGCATGGCGACATAAAGCGCCTCGCGCGATTTGATCTTGTGGATCAGCTGATCGGCCAGCGGATGTTCCTTCTTCAGAAGGCCGCGTTCGATTTCAGAAATCGTGCCGATGGCGCGGATCAGATGCTCGTCCACCGTGTAGTGGTGGTACATGTTGAACTGCATCAGCGCGACGATCTTGCCGAATGCCGGAACGAAACGCCCGAACACGCCGGCCTCGTTCATCCAGCGCAGTTCGGTTTCCGGGTTGGTGCGCGATGTGAGGACATCGAGGAACAGCCGGTTGGCTTCGGGGTTGGCGCGCAGCTGATCGTCAATCAGATTCACATGGCGCTGCGCAGACTTCAGTGCGGCGGGGTGGATATGCACATTCTTCGCATCTGCCAGATGAAAGAGGCGCAGCAGATTGACCGGATTACGCACCATCAGGTCATCGCGGTCGATGTTGAGACGCCCGCCATCAATATAGAAGCCGGGCGCGACATTCTGGCGGCGCTGTCCGAAGCCGAAGAAACGTCCGATGCCCGGGGCCTTCTTGCGGTGCTGATCCTCCAGCACGGCGCACAGGATGCGGGTGAGGTCGCCCACTTCCTTGGCCGTGAGGAAGTAGTCTTTCATGAAGGCTTCGATGGAGCGGTTGCCATCCTCGCCATAGCCAAGACGCCGCGCCATTTCGCGCTGCACGTCAAAGCTCAAGCGGTCTTCGGCACGACCGGTGAGAAAATGCAGATGGCAGCGCACGGTCCAGAGGAAATTCTCCGCCCGATCAAAACTCGCCGCTTCGTCCGCACTGAAAACGCCTTTGGCGATCAGTGCGGCTGCATCATCCACGCGATAGAGGTAACGGGCGATCCAGAACAAGGTGTTGAGATCGCGCAGGCCCCCTTTGCTTTCCTTGATGTTGGGCTCAACCAGATAGCGGCTTTCACCGCTGCGCGCATGACGGCGGTCGCGCTCGGAGAGCTTGGCCTCGACAAAATCAAGGCCGCTCTGACCACCGAACTCCTTGTCGAAGCGCGCCTTGAGCTGTGTGAACAGCTCGCGGTCACCCCACAGATAACGCGCTTCCAGCACCGCGGTGCGGATGGTCATGTCGGATTTGGCAAGGCGGATGCACTCATCAACCGAGCGCACCGCATGGCCGACCTTCTGGCCGAGATCCCACAGCGTGTAGAGCATGAACTCGATCACGCTCTCGCCCCAGGCCGTCTGTTTGTAGGGAAGCACGAAAAGCAGGTCGATGTCGGAGCCGGGCGCCAGTGTGGCGCGGCCATAGCCACCAACCGCAACGATGGCGATGCGCTCGGCCGTTGAGGGCACCTGTGCGTAATAGACGTGCTTCACCGCATAATCGTAGAGCGCGCAGATGATGCCGTCCTCAGCCAGCGCAAGTTGTCGCGCGACCTCCAACCCGCCCGCACCGCGTTCCAGCGCCGCGCGGGCAGCATCATGTGCATGGGCCAGCTCGTCCTTCAGGATGGCGGCGGCCGCTTTACGAAGGATGTTGGTGTCTGTTGTATCCGCCTCAAGCGCGGCGGATGTCAGACGCTGACGCAGATCATCAGAGGAGGCGGGCATGGCCATGAGCGCAATCTATGCCATCCCGCACGCTTTGTATGTGCTGACCCGAAGTCAGCTTTCGTTCGCCGGATAGGCCTGAAGCTGGAGGTAACTATCAAGGCCGATGGAATCGAGCAGCGAAAGCTGGGTTTCAATGAAGTCGATATGTTCCTCGGTATCGTTGAGAATTTCCGTCACCATCTCGCGGCTGACGAAATCGCGCGCCTGCTCGCAGAGCTGGACTGCTTCGATCAGCGTCATGCGGCCACGCCGCTCCAGATCAAGATCAGCCGCCAACGCTTCGGGGACGGTCTCACCAATGGCGAGCTTACCGAGATCCTGAAGGTTGGGCAGACCTTCCAGAAACAGGATGCGCTTGATGAGCTTGTCGGCGTGTTTCATCTCGCCGATCGATTCGGAATAGATTTTCTTGCCGAGTCTCGCAAAACCCCAGTTCTCATAGATGCGGGCATGCAGGAAATACTGATTCACCGCCGTCAGTTCGGTGGTGAGAATGGCGTTCAGCTTCGCGATGATCGCGGGATCACCCTTCATGAGCGTGTCTTTCTAATGTGACGGCACGAGAATCGATCACCAACAATGGCGCAAAATGAGCGCCGCGCGAAGGGCGTTCTGCCGATTACTCCGCCGCCAACGCCCCACCACATGACGGTTGGGCGGCATCAATCATGCGTGCGATATCGGTTTTGCAGCGACCGCATTTGGGCTGGACCCCACAGGCATCATAGACAGCATCAACGCTGGGCACGCCCGTACCCATCACCTGATCGACCGCCGCCGACATGGCGCGCTGGTTGATGCCATTGCAGTTACAAACGAACATCGCGGTGGACGCCCTGCCTGTTGGTCGCGTTATGCGAACGTGTCGCAATATAATAAACCTGCATCTGTGAATCAATCGCAAATTGGCATATTTGCCGTCTGCCCGCCCTTCGGCCAATATCCACCAGCCTCCATTTCGGGAAAGTTATGGGAAAAATCCGCTTTCTGGCCATGTTCGCCGCCATGCTGCCCCTGCTGCCGGGCTGCGGTGGCATCCTCTATTCCCGAACGGTTTCAGTCGAAGACGGAGCTGGACGCTCCTATGGTGCAGCCGATGCACCTGCCACGCCTGGAGGCACAGGCGCACTTTCAGAGGACTACCGGATGGCGGTCTCATGTGCCGCAGGGCGGCTGGTGCTGCTGCGGCAGGATCAATGCTGCCGCCAGACCGGCACAGATGCCAAGGTCATGCGGCAGGAAGTCACGCGCTGGCGCGAAGCGGCACGCGCCGCCGTCCCGCAGGGGCACGATGCCGATGCCGACATTGATGCGACTGCTCAGGCCATCTCGCAGGCCGAGGCCCTGTCGCGGCTGAGCGTCTGTCCACCGACGCCCTGACGCGGCTGACGCAGCGGCGTGTTGTGGGACGCTGCACTGCAAGATAGAGAGGCCCTGCCCGCCCTTTTCGCGGGATAGAGGAATATCATGTCATCGCTCGTGCCCCGTGTCGTGAAAGGCTTCAAGGATGCGCCCGCCGCATCCCTGCATGCCCGCCGGCGCATGATCGAAACCGTGCGCCGCGTCTATGAGAGCTTCGGCTTCGAGGCGCTGGAGACCCCGGCCATCGAATATGTCGAGACGCTGGGCAAGTTTCTGCCGGAAAGCGACCAGCCCGATGCCGGCATCTTCGCGCTGAAGGATGGCGATGAGCAGTGGATTGCGCTGCGCTATGACCTGACCGCGCCGCTGTCACGCTATGTCGCGCAGAATATCCAGAGCCTGCCGATGCCGTTCCGCCGCTATCAGATCGGATCGGTCTTCCGGAATGAAAAGCCGGGGCCGGGCCGCTTCCGTGAGTTCACGCAGTTCGACGTGGATACAGTCGGTAGTGCCTCGATGGTGGCAGATGCCGAAAACTGCGCCGTGCTGGCCCGCGCCCTTGAGGCGCTGGGACTGGGCGGGCAGGTGCGGATTGCGGTCAACAACCGCAAGGTGCTGGACGGCGTGCTGGAGCGCGCCGGACTTGGCCAGCCTTCGGTGGATCCGCAGGCGATGACCGCCCTGCGCGCCATCGACAAGTTCGACAAGTTCGGTGCGGCGGGCGTGCGGATGCTGTTGACCACCGGCCGCAAGGATGACAGCGGCGACTTCACCAAAGGCGCAGGCCTGAGCGGCGCGCAGGCCGACGCCATTCTGGCCTTCATGGCATCGGGTCAGGACGATCGTTCCGCCACCTGCCTGGCGCTGGGCGATGCCGTGAAAGGATCGGCGCGCGGTGAGGAGGGCGTACGCGAGCTTCAGGAAATCTCGGCTCTGCTCGATGCGATGAACCTGCCTTCATCCGTCGTCGCCTTCGACCCCGGCATCGTGCGGGGCCTTGCCTATTATACCGGCCCTGTTCTGGAAGCGCAGATCACCTTCGAGATCGCCGATGAGGATGGTCGTCCGCGCCAGTTCGGATCGGTCGCCGGCGGCGGGCGCTATGACGGACTTGTGGGGCGCTTTCTGGACAAGGAACTGCCTGCGACAGGTGTTTCCATCGGCGTTGACCGGCTGATTGCGGCGCTGGAAGCGGCCGGGCGGCTGGGCGGCAATGGGGCACAGACGCGCGGACCGGTGCTGATCGTCGCCTTTGATCGCGCACGCATGGCCGACTATGTGCGCATCGCCGAGGAGCTGCGCGCCGCCAGCATCCCCGCCGAGATCTTTCTGGGCGACGGCGGCATGAAACCGCAGCTGCGCTATGCCGACCGCAAGGGATCGCCTGTTGCCATCATCGCGGGTGGTGATGAGTTCGCAGCGAACACCGTGTCCATCAAGAATCTGGTGCTTGGTGCTGAGATCGCCGCCGCTTCGACCAATGCCAGCAACGAGGAATGGCGTGCTGCCGCCAAGGCGAAGGCGCAGCAGACCGTGCCGCGCGGCGAAATGATCGCCACGGTGCGGGCCATGCTGGATGAGCTGACGTCATGATCGGCGGGTCAGCCGCGCGGCTGACCGCTGCGCGCACCGCGGCCACGAGTATCTTTGCCGAAGCGGGATACACACCGGTCGAGCCGCCGCTATTCTCATCAGCCGAGCTGTTTCTTGAGCGGCTGGGCGAACGCTTCCGTCGCCTTTCCTGTTTCTTTGAGGATGGTGCTGGCACTGAACTGTGTCTGCGGCCAGAGATCACCATTCCGGTCTGCCTGATGGCGCTGGAAGCCGGGTATGACGGCCGCCAGCCCCTGCGCCTTCGTTATGAAGGACCGGTTTTCCGGCTGGCCGATGACGGCCTGGGACCGGTGATGCAGAGCAGTCAGGCCGGTGCCGAATTTTTCGGCGATGGAAGCATTCAAGCCGACGCTGAGATCATCACGCTGGCCAGCCGGGCCGTGCGTGCCTGCGGTATTGCACCAGATCGCATCATGATGAGCCATGCTGGTGCCTTTCATGATCTGGTGCTGGGCCTCGGACTGCCAGCTGCTCAGGAGGCGCATCTTTTCAATCTTTTTGAAGCCTATGGTTCGGGCCTGAGCAACCACCTGACGATGACCGAAACCGGGCGTGCATCGGGCGGGGATGAACCGGCGGCGATTTCAAGCGGCCAGATTGAAGCGACACTGACGAGCCGCGGCCTGACATTGACCGGCGGGCGATCCACCGGCGATGTGGCAGCGCGTCTGGCAGAGCGCACTGCCCAGGCGCATGTGCGCTCCATTCCCGCCCATGCCATTGCGGCGGTGACGCGCTTCGTGAGCCTGAGAGCGCCTCTGCACGAGGCGGCCGACCAACTGTCAGCGTTTTTCCAATCCTGCGATGTGAACAGCCATGTGCCCGAACAGCTGCGACAACTCTGCGCGGCACTGGGCGATAAAGCGGCGATGTGTGTGTTCGATGCCAGCATCCATGCGCCGCTTGGCTATTATACCGGGCTTGAATTCCGCATAGAGGCCGGCGCTTACAGCGTAGCAGGCGGCGGGCGCTATGACCGCCTGTTCACCGACCTTGCAGCCCGGCCCGGTCTAGCCATACCGGCCATAGGCTGCGCGGTGTTTCTGGACACCGTTGCGGAGGCGCTTTCATGAGTGCGCTGTTCGCCATTCCCAGCAAAGGTCGCCTGAAGGACGACGCCATGGCGCTGCTGGCGCGAGCAGGGCTTGCGCTGGAGCCCTTATCTGAACGCAGCTATGAGACGCGCATTCATGGCGTCGCCGACGTGAAAGTCGTGCTGGTACCAGCCAGCGAGATCGCCATGCGTCTGGTCAAGGGCGAGCTGGATGCCGGGATCACCGGCGAGGACGTGCTGCGCGAAGCGGCGGGTGTGCTGCAAGGTGCAGAACATGTGTCTGGCCCGCAACGCATCGGACTGCATGGTCCGACACGGCTTTGCCGCCTTGGCTTTGGCCCCGCGCGGCTTGTCGCCGCCACGCCTGCAAGCTGGCTGGACTGCACGTGCATGGATGACGTTCATGACATCGCTGCCGAAATCCGCCGGACGCAGAAGCGCCCGCTGCGCGTGGCAACCAAGTATGTGCGCCTGACACGCGCTTTCTTCGCCCAGCATCTGATCGCCGATTATCGCATCCAGCATTCAACCGGCGCGACCGAGGCGGCCCCTGCCAGCGGCCTTGCTGACATGATCGTCGATATCACCACATCGGGCGCGACATTGCGCGACAACCATCTGCGCATTCTGGATGACGGGCTTATTCTGGATTCCGAGGCGGCACTGTTTCTGGCCGCACAGCCCAGAGAGGCCCAGACGCTCAACGAAATTGCGACCCGGATCAGCCGGGCAGCCCCATAAGAAAACGGCGCGGCCTGCGCCGCGCCGTTTCACATTCTCATATGCGACAGTTCTTATTTGCTGCCGATATGCTGATCGATGAAACCGATCACCGATTGCAGCATCTGAAGACGCGATGAGTATTTCTCCAGGTTGTGAGTTTCATCCGGCAGGATGACCGTCTGCACCGGCTTGCCCGCCGCCGCCATCGCGGCTGCCATGAGTTCGGTCTGCTCTTTGGGAACCGTCGTGTCCTTGTCGCCGGTGATGAGCATGACCGGGATCTTGATGGCTGCTGCATATTTGGCCGATGACGCCGTTTCATCAACCGGATCACCCATCTGGCGCTGCCAGTAGGTAAAAGCAGCCGTCGACCGCTCGCGTTCCCAATCCAGCATGGCACGCAGATCATACACGCCAGCGCCGCCAACAGCACAGGCATAGGTGTCCGGTTTGAATGCGGCACTTGCCAATGCGGAATAGCCACCAAACGACCAACCGAAAACACAGACCCGCTTCGGGTCAGCGATGCCCTGTGCAACGGCATATTTCACCGAGCCTTCGATGTCGTCCATCACGCCCTTGCCCCATTGCAGGTGACCGGCATCAGCAAACGCCTTGCCAAACCCACCTGACCCACGGAACTGCGGCTGGATCACCGCATAACCGCGCGAGACGAGCGGCTGCACAAAGAGCGGATCGTAGCCAACATCATCACGCGCTTCCGGCCCACCATGCGGCACAACGACCATAGGCAGGTTTTTCGACTTGCCCGGCGGGAGCGTCAGATAGGCGCGGATGGTCGTGCCGTCAGCACTTTTATAAGTGACGACCTGCGTATCCCCAAGCTGGGCATTGCGCAGATTGGGGAAGACATCAGCGATCTTCGTGAGGTTCTGGCCTGCCACATCGTACAGATAATAAGTGGGAGGCACCGAAGCTGCCGAAGCACGCACTGCGACATGGCTGAAATTGCGTGAGTAAGACACGACTGCGATGTTCTGACCCGGCAGCGCATCCTGAAGCAGCTTATAGGCCGCCTGCCAGTTCTGGTTCAGAAAATGGATGTCAGGCCGATCGACCGTGAAAGCCAGCCCATTCAACTGACCCGTATAGCGGTTGACGATGCCGCCATCGAGGTCAACGTTGGGATGCGTGAATATCTCGCGGATGGCATGGCCATCTTCAAGACTGACCTCGTAGGCACCCAGCGTATCATGCGTGCTGCGTGAAATTGCATAGATTGATGTCCCGCTCTCTGTCAGCGTGAGGGGCGAGAAGTCATCATTCCTGCGCTCCGCAATAATGTCCGTGACTGCGATCTTCTTCCAGCTTCCCCCCTTTGCCTTGCCGTATGTTTTCAGGTTGCCGCCCTCGAAATCGAAGTCAGTCCGCAAATAAGGCACACCGTCTGGCGTGGCCTGCCATTCAACGGTCGCGCCAGATCCGGCTTCAACAATCTCGCTGGCCCCCGTGAAGACATCCACTTTCTGGAGGGAAATCCCGCCCCTGTCGGAGGGCGCCGACATCAGCACGTGTGAGGGATCATTCGGCAAGATGCTCTCAATCGCGCCCGTCTGCCCATAACGTTGCATCCTCGGCACATCGTTGAAGAAAGTCAGAATATTGTTGCCATCCGGATCCATGGCAAAGGTTTTCACCACGGTCGTCTTCTTGTCCTTTGAGAGGTACGACCTGATTTCCATATCCCGCTTCATGACCTGCAGAATGAGCCGCTTGTCACCCTTCCAGCTCATGCCCACAACGAACAGGTTTTCCAGTGGCATGGTGGTGAGCGGTGTTTTGGGCTGGGTGAGATCGATCACACGCAGGACATCACCTGTCTGCGCTGCATCGCCGCCAGAAATGGCGAGATAACGTCCGGTTTCAGAGACCGCGACGATTTTCACCATCGGCTGCGACGAGAAATCTTCCAGAGTGACTGCTCTGGCTGTCGTCACACAGACAAGCGCAAGCACAAGGCCTGCAAAACTACGCAACAATGCTCTCATGTAAGCCCCCATACCCTTACGGCAGGAATGAACATTATCGAGCCATTGGAAAAAGGGGAAGGCCCATGGCAGCATTGACAGCGCCGGGAATTGATTTCACCTGATTGGCATGAGCGATCAGACCCCGCCGCTTCAGGCGATCATCATTCCGGTGACGGCCTATCAGCAGAACTGCACCCTGCTGTGGTGTACGAAAACCATGCGCGGCGCATTCGTCGACCCGGGCGGCGATATCGAGCAGTTGAAGGCTGCCGCCGCCGCAAAGGGCGTGACCATCGAGAAACTGCTGATCACCCACGGCCATGGCGACCATTGCGGGCTGGCCGGCAAGCTGGCCGCCGATCTGGGCGTGCCCATCGAAGGCCCGCATAAGGATGACGCCTTCTGGATCGACATGCTGGACGACGCGGGCCATCGCATGGGCATGACCGGCGCGGCGCGCTTCACGCCCGATCGCTGGCTTGAGCAGGGCGACACGGTAACGGTGGGCGATCTCACCTTCAACGTCATCCACTGCCCCGGCCATACGCCGGGCCATGTCGTGTTCCATCACCCGGCAAGCCGTCTGGCGCTGGTGGGCGATGTGCTGTTTCAGGGTTCGATCGGGCGCACCGATTTTCCCAAAGGCAATTTCGACGATCTCGTCACCGCCATCACCACGCGGCTGTGGCCGCTGGGCGGGGAGACCGCCTTCGTGCCGGGTCATGGACCGATGTCGACCTTCGCGCGCGAGCGCCAGATGAACCCTTACGTTTCAGACCTCGCACTGGGCACGGGCGCATCGCGCGCCAACACATCGGGACCGGGCTGAAGATGGCTCTCTTTCCCGATTATGGCGAAGATGCCGCAGCGGTGATTGCCGCCCTGCAGGAAAAGCGCGGCGGTGATGCGCGCTGGCAGGACGGGCGCACCTTCGGCATGGTCTATGATGGCGGCCCGTCGGTACATCATGTCGCTGAAGAAGCGGCGAGGCTTTATCTCCACGAGAATGCTCTGAACACCAAAGCCTTTCCATCGCTGGCTGAGATCCAGAACGATGTCGTGGGATGGGTGGGGGCGATGCTGCACGCACCAGACAGCGCTGCCGGTTTCATGACCAGCGGCGGCACCGAGTCCATTCTGTGTGCCGTGCTGGCGGCCCGTGAGCGCGCCGAGAAGGAACGCGGCATCACCGAGCCGGAAATCGTGCTGGCCGAAAGCGCCCATGCGGCCTTTCACAAGGCGGCGCATATTTACAAGATGCGCGTCATCAAGACCAAAGTGCGCGCCGACTGGACCGCCAACGTGGACGCCATGGCGGCGGCCATGACGCCGAACACGGTGCTGGTCGTCGGCTCTGCCCCGCAATATCCGCAAGGCGTGGTGGATGACATTCCGTCCATCGCCGCCATGGCGGCAGAGGCGGGCGCGAACTGCCATGTCGATGCCTGCATGGGCGGCTTCGTTCTGCCCTTCGCCGAACGGCTGGGCCGCGCCGTGCCGCCGTGGGATTTCCGCGTGCCGGGGGTCAGCTCGATTTCAGCTGACCTGCACAAGCTCGGCTATGCGCCCAAAGGCGCGTCGGTGATCCTCTATCGCAACCGCGATCTGCGCAGCCATCAGACTTTCATCTTCGATGGCTGGCTGGGCGGGCTTTATGGTTCGCCCAACATGCAGGGCACACGCGCCGGTGCGCCAATGGCCGCAGGCTGGGCCGTGATGAAGCATCTGGGCGCTGAGGGTTATCTGAAGCTGACCGCCGAGGCGCTGGCCAATGCCGACCGCATCCGCGCGGCGATCGCTGAGATCGACGGGCTGAAAGTTCTGGGCGGGGGCCGTTATCATCTGGTGGCCATCACGTCGGACACGGAGGCAAGGCAGCCCATGGATGTGTTTGCACTGGGCGATGCGCTGCTGAAACGCGGCTGGTTCCACGACCGGCAAAGCCCGCCCGATACGCTGCACCTGACGGTCAGCGCCGGAAATAGCAAGGCGATGGACGCCTATCTCGCGGCGCTGACCGATGCCGCCGCCGAGGTGGCGGGCCAGCGCAGTGCCGACCGTTCAACGAATTACGCGACACTGGAATAGCCATGATTGAAGCCGTCATCTGGGACTTTGGCGGGGTGCTGACCTCATCGCCGTTCGAGGCGTTCGCGCGATACGAGCGCGAGAGGGGCCTGCCCACCGACATCATCCGCCGCACCAATGCGGCCAATCATCACGAAAATGCCTGGGCCAAATTTGAGCGCGCCGAGATTGATCTCGATGCGTTCGACGCGCTGTTCGCAGCGGAGTCGCGGGCGCTGGGGGCCGAGGTGCGCGGGCGCGACGTGCTGCCGCTGCTTTCAGGCGATCTGCGCCCCGCGATGGTCGAGGCGCTGCGCCGCGTGAAAGCCAGATTCAAGACCGGCTGCATCACCAATAATCTGCCTGCCAATCAGATGGGCTCAAGCGGCGGACGCTCGATCTACGTCGCCGAAGTGATGGCACTGTTCGATCATGTGATCGAGTCGGCCAAGATCGGCCTGCGCAAGCCCGACCCGCGCATCTATGAGATGATGACCAGCGCGCTGGGCGTTGATCCGAGAGCTTGCGTCTATCTCGATGATCTAGGCGTCAATCTGAAACCGGCGCGCGACATGGGAATGACCACGATCAAGGTGATGGACCCGGCGCGCGCTATCGCGGAACTCGAAGCCGCAACGGGATTGACCCTGACATGAGCGCGGTGCCGGTCGTCATCGCCGGGGCAGCAGGCCGCATGGGCGCGGCGCTGATCGAGGCCATCGCTGCCGACCCACGCCTGAGCGTTCATGCCGCGCTGGAACATGACGGGCACAAGGCGCTGGGTGAGACACGCGGTGGCGTGACGGTTACCAACAATGCGCTGGAAGCTGTGCTGCATGCGCGTGCCATCGTGGATTTCACGACGCCTGGCTCTACCGTGGCACTGGCGGCACTCGCTGCGCAGGCGCGTATCGTGCATGTGATCGGCACGACGGGGCTTACATCAGATGATCAGAAAAAGATCGAGGCTGCGGCCCGTCACGCCGTGATTGTGCAGTCGGGCAATTTCTCGCTCGGCGTCAATCTGCTGGCGGGGCTTGTGAAGAAAGCCGCCGCCGCGCTGGGGCCACAATTCGATATCGAGATCGTCGAGATGCATCACCGCCACAAGGTGGATGCGCCATCCGGCACGGCGCTGATGCTGGGCCGTGCGGCGGCTGAAGGGCGCGGTGTCAGTCTGTCGCAGATGCGCCTACCTGCCCGCGAAGGCCATACCGGGGCACGTCCTGAAGGCGGCATCGGCTTTGCCGCATTGCGCGGTGGTTCGGTGGTGGGCGATCACACTGTCATACTGGCCGCCGATCACGAGCGCATTGAACTGACCCACAAGGCGGAATCGCGCGGCATCTTCGCGCGCGGCGCGCTGGCGGCGGCATTGTGGGGACAGGGCAAGCCGCCTGGCCTTTACGCCATGAGCGATGTGCTGGGGCTCTAGGCCGCGCTGAGCGCCGCCATGCGCCGCTGAAGGGCCTGACGCAGCGCATCATAGACTTCGCGTCGCTCATCCTCCGTCAGGAACTCGGCCAACTTCACGCCCTTGCCATGGGTGGTGATGGTGACGCCGCCCTGCCCGTGCCGATTTTCGGAAATGCCGACACGCGCAAAGCCCGGTTCAAAGGTCCAGCGCTTCTCTGCCCCCTTTGGATCGACATGCGTGACGGAAAGTTCGCGCGCATCCAGCACGACATGTTCGCGCATCTGCCCGGCCTGATTGTTCAGACGGAAGGCGATGAGGACGCCCATAACATCAAGGCCTAGAAAGGGCAGGACCGGCCAGCCGCCCTGCATGGCAAAACGCAGACCCATGAAAAGATTGAGCGCGATCATGACACCGAGCAGGGCAAAGAACCCGCGCCGGTCAAGCGAGCGGCTGGGACTGAGCGTGGCGTTGAAGAAATACGCAGTGGCCATCAGGGCTTTTTCTAGAAAACCCGTGCGCAAAGGTCGAGGTGAAAACGTCGGGCCTTTGCCATGCGGCGTTCTTCCGGCACAAGCACGCCATGAAACCCGCCGCCATCAACCAATTTTTCCAGCGCCTGTCCGAGCGCGCCCCTGAACCCAAAGGCGAGCTGCATTATGTGAACCCCTATACGCTGCTGGTGGCCGTTGTTCTGTCGGCGCAGGCAACCGACAAGGGTGTCAACAAGGCGACCGTGCCGCTCTTCGCCATGGCCGACA
The DNA here is from genome assembly GCA_964390465.1 of uncultured Flavobacteriaceae bacterium. Lineage (GTDB taxonomy): Bacteria > Pseudomonadota > Alphaproteobacteria > Micropepsales > Micropepsaceae > JADZAI01. Next base: position 63,890 of record CAYMIJ010000005.1, read on the forward strand.
CACCCGAAAAAATGGTCGCGCTGGGTGAGGAACGTGTGCGCGAGGCAGTCAAATCAATCGGGCTTTTCCGCACCAAGGCAAAGAACGTGATCGCCCTTTCAGAAAAACTGATCGTCGAACATGACAGTGCGGTACCGCGCGAGCGGTCTGTTCTGGAAACCCTGCCCGGTGTCGGGCGCAAGACCGCCAATGTGGTTCTGAACATCGCCTTCGGTGAGCCGACACTGGCGGTGGATACGCATGTCTTCCGGGTTTCCAACCGCACCGGTCTTGCGCCGGGCAAAACACCACTGGCGGTGGAGCTGAAACTGCTGAAACAGGTGCCCGCCATCTATCTGCGCCATGCCCATCACTGGCTGATCCTGCATGGGCGCTATACCTGCCTTGCCCGCAAGCCATTGTGCCCCGCCTGTCCGGTGGTGGACCTCTGCGCCTTCAAGGCCAAGACGAAAGCCGCTTGACCAGATTCCTGCTGCGCCCGATACGGCAGGCTGCAAATCAGGATATCCTATGACCGCCACACGCTTTGATGTCACCGGACTCGGCAATGCCATTGTCGATGTGATCGCCCGAACGGATGACGCCTTTCTGGGCACCCATGGGATCGCCAAAGGTGGCATGACGCTGATCGACGCCCACCGCGCCAAGCTGCTGGAAGATGCGCTGACCGGCACAACCATCGTGCCGGGGGGATCCGCCGCCAACACGATTGCGGGCCTTGCCTCACTGGGCGGCGCTGGCGCATTCATCGGCCGCGTGCATGACGACTGGCTGGGCGAAGGCTTTTCATCCGGCACGCAGAAGATCGGCGTGCATTACGAAACGCCCTTCGCCAAAGGCGGCGCACCAACCGCCCGGTCCGTCATTCTGGTGACGCCCGATGGCCAGCGCTCAATGAACACCTATCTGGGCGCATCGGTGGAGATGGATGAAGGTGACATCGATGCCGGGCTGATCGGCGCTTCAAAGATTCTCTATATCGAAGGGTATCTGTGGGACAGCGAGCGCCTGAAAGGTGCGGTGCGCAAGGCGATCAAGGCCGCGAAAGATGCCAAACGCCTTGTGGCGCTGACCCTTTCGGATTCCTTCTGTGTCGGGCGTTTCCGCGCAGAGTTCATCGATCTGATCGAAACCGAGGTGGACATCGTTTTCGCCAACGAGGCCGAGATCATGTCACTTTATGAAACAGCGCATTTCGATGATGCGTTCCAGTCAGCGCGCGCCACGGGCAAGCTGTTCGCCATCACCCGTTCAGAAAAAGGCGCGGTGGTTTGCCAGGGTTCCGCCGTTCATCTGATCGACGCGACGGCTGATGTGACAGTGGTGGACACAACCGGTGCAGGCGACCAGTTCGCGGCCGGGTTTCTATATGGCGTGGCGCATGATCTGGGGATGCAACGCGCCGGACGGCTGGGCGTGCTGGCCGCAGGTGAAGTGATTTCGCATATCGGTCCGCGCCCGCTCGTTTCACTGCGCGAACTGGCCGCCAAGGCAGGACTGGCCTGAACGCCAGCCCTGCCCTTTTCTTTTACCGCAGATCAGGCGGGGTGGATTCAAGGCGCAGCATGGCGATGGCGTCATCCAGCGTCATGGTTTCCTGCTTTTCAACGCCAAGGCGACGGACGGTGATCTTGCCTTCCTCCGCCTCGCGCTTGCCGGCGATCAGCATGACCGGCACCTTGGCGAGCGAGTGTTCGCGCACCTTGTAGTTGATCTTCTCATTTCTGAGATCAATGTCAGCGCGCACGCCCGCAGAGCGCAGCCTGGACTGAAGCTTCTTCGCATAGTCGTCGGCATCCGACACGATGGTCGTGACCACCGCCTGCACGGGCGCGAGCCAGAGCGGGAACTTGCCAGCATAGTGTTCGATCAACACGCCGATAAAGCGTTCATAGGTGCCCAGGATCGCCCGGTGCAGCATGACCGGGCGATGGCGGTTGCCATCCTCCCCTACATAGGTGGCGTCGAGCCGTTCAGGCAGAACGCGGTCAGACTGGATCGTGCCCATCTGCCAGGTGCGGCCGATGGCGTCGGTCAGATGGAACTCCAGCTTCGGCGCATAGAAGGCGCCTTCGCCCGGCAGTTCCTCCCAGCCCCATTCCGGCGTGGCGCGACCTGTCGCATGAACAGCTTCGCGCAGCTCGCTTTCCGCCTGGTCCCACATTGCGTCGCTGCCGAAACGCTTTTCAGGGCGCAGGGCCAGCTTGATAGCGTATTTATCAAAACCGAGATCGCGATAGACAACATCAAGCAGGTCGCAGAAGCGGCGCACTTCCTCGATGATCTGATCTTCGCGGCAGAAGATGTGGGCGTCGTCCTGCGTGAACTGGCGCACACGCATGATGCCATGCAGCGCGCCGTGCGGCTCGTTGCGGTGGCAGCAACCCATTTCCGACAAGCGCAGGGGCAGATCGCGATATGATTTGATCCCCTGACGGAAGATGAGCACATGGCCAGGGCAGTTCATCGGCTTCAGCGCCATCCAGTCGGCCTTGCCTGACACGACCGGGGCATCATCCGCCACGTTCGGAATCTCGTCAGGGATGACGAACATGTTTTCGCGATACTTGCCCCAGTGGCCTGACTGTTCCCACTGGCGCGCGTCCATGATCTGCGGCGTCTTCACCTCGCGGTAATCCGCCGTATCGAGCCGGCGGCGCATATAGGCTTCCAGCGCGCGGTACACGATGAAGCCGTTGGGGTGCCAGAAGACCGAGCCATGCGCTTCGCCCTGCAGATGGAACAGGTCCATCTCGCGGCCGATCTTGCGATGGTCGCGCTTCTCGGCTTCCTCGATGCGGGTGAGATAGGCTTTCAGTTCCTTCTCGTCGCGCCAGGCGGTGCCATAGATGCGCTGAAGCTGGGCGTTCTTCGCATCGCCCCGCCAGTAAGCGCCGGAAATCTTGGTCAGCTTGAAGGCCGACCCGATATGGCCGGTGGAAGGCAGATGCGGCCCACGGCAGAGGTCGTGCCAGTTGCCGTGATAGTAGACGCTGATTTCCTCGCCCGCTGGCAGGTCGCGGATAAGCTGAGCCTTGTAGCTTTCGCCGATCCCATCGAAATGTGCGATCGCTTCATCACGCGCCCACAAAGTGCGCTTCGTCGGCAGGTTGGCTTTCACCAGTTCCTGCATCCGCGCTTCGATCTTCGGCAGATCATCCGTGGTGAAGGGTTCGTTGCGCGCGAAGTCGTAGAAGAAGCCGTCTTCGATATTCGGGCCGATGGTCACCTGCGTGCCGGGGTAAAGTTCCTGCACCGCCTGCGCCATCAGATGCGCGGCGTCGTGACGGATAAGGTCCAGCGCTTCGGCTTCGTCTTTCCGGGTGATGATGCGCACACGCGCATCAGCCATGATCGGCCAGTCGAGATCGCGCATTTTGCCATCCACCTCGATGGCAAGGGACGCCTTGGCGAGGCCCGGCGAGATGGCGGCGGCGATGGCAGCCCCGGTGGTGCCGGTCGTCGTCGTCCGAACCGCGCCGTCGGGCAGGGTAATACGGATGGCGGCTTCATCGGCGACAGACACGGGGATATCTCCTGTTTTGATTGTCCTGACGGAAAGTCAGGGGCGCGCACAGTCGTGTTGCGCCGCACACAAGTCAAGACTCAGCGATGCCACGCCAACTCTTTATGAAGCGTGTGCGCTGAAGCCAACAGAAACAGACCATGTTTCGCCGGGACCAAGCGTCCTTAACCCCAGCGCTTCGGGCTGAGGCTGATTGTGCGCGTTGGGGATGTGGCTGACGGGTTCCGCACAGAAGAAAGTCTCGTCTGGCGGCACATAAATGACCGACTGCGCCAGATCATCACTAGGGGTGATGGTGAGCCGCAGATCGCGCTCCGGCCACATCACGACCATGTCGCCCCTGCGATGACCATAGGCGGTATCAACAAGCCGCGTTTCCACGGGCGCGCCGCTCCACCAGTCAACCGCCGAGGCCCAGCGCAGCTCGCGGCGCGGGATGCCATCGGTGGGTGTCGTCCATTCGCTGATATGCAGGGCGGATAAAAGTGTCAGCCGCGTGCGCGGAAAATAAGGATGGACGCCAAGCCCTGCTGGCATGGGCGTTTCATCGCGATTGGTGAGCGTCAGCTTCTGCACGAAACCGCTTTCGGTCAGATCAAAGCGCTGCTCGACCTCAAAGGCCCAGGGCCACGGGCTGCGGTCGCAGACAAGCGTCAGAACCGCATGCGTGGCTGTGGCCTCTTTCACCATCCACGGTTTCAGCCAGCCATAGCCATGAATGGTGTGCGGATCCGCAGGACGGCCCGGAAAATTGCTGGGCAGACGCACCATCACGCGGTCCCAGAAGAAGCAGCCATTGGCAATGCGGCCTGAAAACGGCACCAGCGGGAAACTGGCTGCCTCCAGCACATTCGATGAACCTTCGGGCATGGGACGAAACACATCCATGCCGCGATAGCGAAAGAGCGCAACGCTGCCCCCGACACGAGGGCGCAGGTGAAGTTCAACATCACCGGCAGAGAGTTTGAGGTCGTCAGTCAAGGCATGCTCGCAAACGGATGGCCGCATCTTCCGGTGTCATATCGCGTTGAGGCATGGCGAGCATCTCAAAGCCGACCATGTGTTTGCGCACGGATTGCGAGCGCAGAAGCGGCGGAAAGAAATGCGCGTGCAGGACGAAACCATCGGCGTTTGATTTCGGTGCCTGATGAAAGCCCATGGAATAGGGGAATGGCGCCTCAAACACGCGGTCATAGGCGCGGGTGAGTTTTTGCAGGCTGTCGGCCAGTGCCTCACATTCAGCGGTTGAGAGATCAGGCAAAGCAGGCACCGCGCGGCGCGGCAGGATAAGCGTTTCAAACGGCCACACCGCCCAGAACGGCACCAGTGTCACGAAGTGTTCGTTGGCGTGGACAATGCGCTCACCGGCTTTCAGCTCGCGCGCCAGATAGTCACCCAGCAAGGTCGTGCCTGTGCGCTCGTGCCATGCGCGCTGGTGAGCCGCTTCGAGGCTGAGTTCATTTGGCACAGAGGACGTCGCCCATATCTGACCATGTGGATGGGGGTTGCTTGCCCCCATCATGGCCCCGCGATTTTCAAACACCGTGACGGCGCTGATATGCGGCTCGACCATCAGTGCTGTCGTCTCGCGGGCCCATGCATCGACGATGGCGTGGATTTCACGCGCGTCCATCTGCGCCATGGTGCGGCTGTGGTGTGGACCATAGCAGATGACACGGCAGCGCCCTGTTTCAGGTTCCGCCACCAGCAGAGCATCGCTGGAGGGCGGCGCGCTTTGCGGCAACACGGCCGGGAAGTCGTTGTCGAAAGCAAACACCCCTTCGTAAGAAGGGTTAGCCTTGCCCCCGACGCGCGCATTGCCCGCGCAGAGATAGCATTGCGGGTCATGCGCGAGACTGACGGCAGGCGGGGCTTTATCGACCGCGCCCTGCCAGGGTCGTGTCACACGCTGCGGCGAGACCAAAACCCAATCTCCGGTCAGCAGATTGAGACGCCGGTGCGGGTGGCTCATGATGCCACCTCGCCTGCCCCGCCCACGGCACGGCAGATGAAAGCGTCGGGCTGGAGGTTGGTTTCGGCTTCATAGAGCACGCGGATGGAGGCCAGTGCGGTATCCGACGCCGCCTCATCGCTCAGCGCGATGATGCAGCCGCCAAAGCCGCCGCCCATCATGCGCGCGCCATAGACTCCGGGCGTTTCACGCGCGATGCGCGCCAGTCGGTCGAGCGCCGGAATGGAAACCTGCATGTCAGCGCGCAGGCTTTCGTGGCTGTCATTCATCAGAGCGCCGAGGCGCGGCAGATCACAAGCGCGCAGGGCTTCAGCGGCTGCTTCCACCCGCGCAATCTCGCTGATGACGTGACGAGCGCGGTGATGTTGTTCGCCAGTAAGGCGCGGCCGGTGGGTTTCCAGCAGACCAACTGAGGCATCCCGCAGAAGCGAAACACCCATGATGTGTGCGGCGCTTTCGCAATCAGCGCGGCGGGCGGCATAGGCCCCGCTGACATGGGCGTGTTTGATCATCGAATTGACGATCAGGAAGACAGCATCATCAGCTAGCTCAACCGGCTCACAGCCCAACGTCCGGCAGTCGAGCAGAAGCGCCGCGCCCTCAACACCGTTTGCAGAGGCAAACTGATCCATGATGCCGCAGGGCATGCCAACAAAATCGTTTTCAGCCTGCTGTGTCCACGAGGCGATCTGCGGCCCTGACGCTTTCGCATCAGCCAGCGCCAGCAATACCGTGGCGGTCGCTACTTCCAGCGCGGCTGAAGAGCTGACACCCGCCCCGACTGGCACAGTGCTGGATATCAGCAGATCAGCGCCCGGCACGGCGACACCTGCCTTCATCAACACGTCAGCAACGCCAGCCACATAATCGCTCCAGCGCTTCTGCGGTGTCAGCGCATCGAGCGACAGCGATACTTCTTCGCCCAGATCGTCCGCGACAAGCCGCAAGGTGCGCGTGCCGTTCGGCGCGGCGGCAATGTGGCACCAGCGATTGATCGCCATCGGCATGACCAGACCGCCGCAATAATCGACATGCTCGCCGATGATGTTGATCCGCCCTGGGGCCCGAAACAGGCGTGGCTTGCTCTCAAAGCGCCTGCCGAAAGCGGCGACCAGCGCTTCAACCGCGCTCATGCACTGCGCCACATGGCAATGTCGGCAGGTCCAAGTTCAGGCCCGCCAAGGAGATAGTGCGCGTTTGCTGGCGCAGGGGTCGCCCGCATTTCCGGCGCGAAATTGATAGCGAAGGTGACATCGCCCATGCGGCTGATCCGCACACCTTCCGGCAGCGCGCAGGTCGTGACACCTGCCTCGTGCGCCAACACACTGAACACGGATTTCAGAAGCCCCGCATCCGCGAGGCCTGCAAGATAGTGCGCATTGGCGTTGGCATACCAGAAGCCACTGCCGTCGTCATATGTGGCGCGGGGCTGCAGGGTGGTGCGGACCATCTCGCGCCAGCCTGTGACTGCACCGCTGGCCGCGCCATCCACGCGCTGGACAATGCCGGGCCGCAGGCTTTCAACGCGCGTGACGGTGAGCGGCAGCAAGGATTGCAGCGGGCCGGGCGGAAGACCCACGGGTATGGAGAGTTGTTCGGTTTTCGAGCCTGTGCGCGGCCCCAGACAAATCACGGCCTTTGAGGCTTTGAGCCGCGCAGCCAGATCACCGCTCACATGCGGCTGCATGGGCACGACGATGAGATCATAACCATCCAGCGGCGCTTCGGGCGAGATGATATCAACGTCGATGCCCAGTGACCTGAGCGCGCTGTAAGCCTCGAATGCCGCCTTGACCGCGACAACACCAACGCCCTGCGGTTGGATGTCGGTCATCCAGCAGGCGGCGTAATCGAAGATCAGCGCCGTCTGCGCTTTGCCCCGGCGCGGCGGCGTTCCAAGCGCGGCGATATCGCCTGCGACCTGCGCCGCTTCCTCGCCGCCGGTATCGCGGGTGCGATCCGGCAGATGCAGGCCTGCATGCATCTGTTCCTGTGCGAACGGCACCTGCCGCCAACGGAAATAAGAAACAACCTCGGCCCCGTGCGCGAAGGCTTCCCACGTCCAGGCGCGCACCATGCCCGGCAAAGGCGAAGGGTTGAACGGCCCCCAGTTCACCGGGCCGGGCTGCTGTTCCATCACCCACCAGCGGCCACGCCCCACGCCGCGATAGAGATCGTGATGGAAACCCGTGACGTCCGGCTGACCCTGGCGCAGATAGCGCGCCTTTTCGGCGGGCGGAAACCACGCCACTTCCAGAAGTCCGAGCGGGTAGGAATCCCAGCTCGCCACATCAAGATCACGCGACACGTCATAATGATCGAACGAGGTCGTGAAGCCCATGAAGTTGTGGATGAGGTCGCGCCCCGGCGAAAGCGCGCGCAGAATATCGGTCTGCACCTTGTTGAAGGCCGCAACTTCATCAGAGGCAAAGCGCTGATAGTCGAGACGGTGAGCGGGGTTTGTTTCCGTCACAGCGCCACTGGGCGGATCAACCTCGTCAAAGCTGCGATATTCCATCGACCAGAAAACATTGCCCCACGCCGTATTGAGCGTCGTGACATCACCATAACGGGCGGCAAGCCACTGGCGAAAGCGGCGCGCGGCGTTGGGCGAATAGCTGAGTGTCGAATCGTGACAGCCATATTCGTTATCGGTCTGCCACGCAGCTATAGCCGGGTGCTGGCCATAGCGTTCCGCCATCGTCCTGACGATGCGTGCGCATTCCGCGCGATAGGTTTCGCTTGAAAAGCAGTAATGTCGGCGTGAGCCAAAACCGCGCGGGCGGCCACGTCGATCAACCGCCAGCATGGAAGGATCACGGTCTACCAGCCATTTGGGCGGCGTTGCCGTTGGCGTGCCAAGAACAATCTTCAGCCCTTCGCCATGCAGTGTCTCGATGGCGCGATCCAGCCAATCCCAATCCAGCCGGCCCGGATCGGGCTCGATGCGGGACCACGCAAACTCGCCGATGCGCACGAAATTGAGACCCATCTCGCGCATGCGCCGCGCATCGTCCGCCCACCAGTCCTGCGGCCAATGCTCAGGATAATAACAAACGCCGAGCTTCATGGGCTTATTCGCCGCGATTGATGATCGAGGCTGTAGCCACCAGTTCGTCGAGCAGCGCCAAAGTGTTGCGTCCCGAACAGGTGAACGGATCAAACTCGGCGCGCTTGAAGTATTTGAGCAGCAAAGCCGGATTGATGCGGGCGATGTTTACCCGGCCCATGGTCCAGTTGGCGAAGCGGCGTTCGGTGATTTCCTCATAGACCAGCAGTCTGACGCCGGAATGGCGGTCGTCGCGCACGATGGCGTTGAACAGCTCGCATACTTCATCGCGCCCGCCTTCCAGTAGCTGGATGAAGAGATCCTCGGTGAAACACAAAAGGCCGGTGATGCCGCGCGATGGATTGTTGCGGCGTGATGCCTCAAAAATCTCATCAAGGATTTCAGCAGAGCCCGAGGCCGGGCGGCTTGCATAAAGACAGCGCGTCAGCATGGCCTATCGCCTCGCCTGAATGAGAGAAAGGAACTCGCGGCGCAGCGTAGCGTCTTTCAGGAACGAGCCGCGCATGACCGAATTGATCATCTTGGTTTCATCGTCCTTCACCCCGCGCCAGTGCATGCAGAAGTGGTCGGCCTCCATCACCACTGCGAGGCCATCGGGACGCACCTTGCTCATCAAGAGCTCAGCCATCTGCACGATGGCTTCTTCCTGAATCTGCGGGCGCGACATGACCCATTCAGCCAGGCGCGAATATTTGGAAAGACCGATCAGATTGGAGTGTTCGTTCGGCATCAACCCGATCCACAGTCGCCCCATGATCGGACACAGATGATGGGAACAGGCGCTGCGCACGGTGATCGGGCCAACGATCATCAACTCGTTCAGGGATTCCGCATTGGGAAACTCGGTCACCGGCGGCGGCGGCACATAGCGCCCGCTGAACACTTCGGTCAGATACATCTTGGCAACGCGGCGGGCCGTGTCGTGCGTGTTGTGATCACTGATCGTGTCGATGACGAGGCTTTCCAGCACGCCCTGCATCTTGCCTGCGACCTCATCAAGCAACGCGTCCATCTCGCCATCCTCGATGAAGGCCGAGATATTGTCGTTGGCATGAAAGCGCCGCCTGGCGTTTTCAATGCGCGCACGGATGCGGGCTGAAACAGCCTGCGGCTTTCCGGCGTCTGCGCCATCAGGCGGCTTCCTGGGTGTGTCCATGTCCCTTCCCGCTTTGGGCGGCTTGCCTTGCGCCGGTCACTCTAGGCGGATCAGCGCGACCCTGCCAGCCATCACGCTGTCTGCTGCGCCCTGAATGCGTGTCCCTCAAAGACACCCAGAATGCGGATATGGGTTGAAAAGAACGCCAGTTCCTCCAGCGCCAGACGCATATTGGCGTCATCCGGGTGACCGTGAACCTCGGCAAAGAACTGGGTCGCGGTGAATGCGCCGCCGATCTGATAGCTTTCCAGCTTCGTCATGTTGACGCCATTGGTCGCAAAACCGCCCATCGCCTTGTAAAGCGCGGCTGGCACGTTGCGCACCTGAAAGATGAAGCTGGTGACTGTTACGCCGGAAGAACCGTGCAGACGGCGGCTTTCATCGCGCGACATCACGATAAAGCGCGTCGTGTTGTGTTCAGCGTCCTCGATATTTTCCTTCAAGATATCGAGGCCATGGATTTCAGCCGCCAGAGCCGAAGCGATGGCTGCCATGGACTTATCGCCTGCTTCAGCCACATGACGCGCCGAGCCCGCCGTATCAGCGCCGTCGATCTGCTTCAGGCCCAGCGCTCGGATGATGCTGCGGCACTGGCCAAGGGCGGGCGGCTGGCTCATCACCGACTTGATGTCGGAAAGCTGCGCACCCTTCACCCCAAGCAGCTGGTGGCGGATACGCAGGAAATGTTCGCCGACAATGAAAAGGCCCGATTCCGGCAGCAGGTGGTGGATGTCGGTGATGCGGCCATAAAGCGAGTTCTCCACCGGCAGCATGGCAAGCCGCGCCGCGCCATCACGCACGGCTGCAAACGTATCTTCAAAGGTGTGGAACGGCACCTGACGCATCGCTGGAAAAGCCTCGCGCGCAGCAATGTGCGCATAAGATCCGGGATTACCCTGAAAGGCGATCACATCGGCATTTGGATGGGGCTGGCTCATCATGGGCTTTCTGCCGCGATCAGCGCGCGGGCCTTTTCAAGATCCTGCGGCGTATCAACGCCCAGCGGCACACCGTCAATACGCGCCACGGCAATCGTCATGCCCGCTTCCAGCGCACGCAGCTGTTCCAGCTTCTCACGTCGTTCAAGCGGCGAAGGCGGCAGTTTCACGAAACGCTCCAGCGCTGTGCGGCGATACGCATAGATGCCGATATGATGCAGCAGCTCGCCCTCGCCATAAGGGGCGGTCGTGCGCGTAAAATACAAAGCGCGGCCATGTGGACCCTGATCGGGCAAGGCCACCACGGCCTTTACCACATTCGGGTTGTCACGATCTTCTTCTGCACAGGGCGCAACCAGCGTCGCGATATCGGCACCACTGCCACTCAGCGCCCCAGCTACTGCACGTATGGCCGCCGGGTTCAGCGTCGGCAGATCACCCTGAAGATTGATGACCACGTCATAGGCCCTGGCAGGGTCATAGGCGCTGAGCGCTTCAGCGATTCGGTCTGAGCCAGATGGGTGCGCCGGGTCAGTCAGTACCGCCGCGCCGCCATAACCACGCACCGCATCGGCAATTTCAGGTTCCGCAACCGCCGCAAGCACGGTTCCATAGCCTGCATCCATGGCCCGCTGCATCACCCAGGCGATCATCGGTTTGCCGCAGATTTCCGCCAAAGGCTTGCCCGGCAGACGGGTTGAGGCCATGCGGGCGGGGATAAGCACAATCGGGTTCATCGGCCTTCCGAAGCGACAGGGTGATGCGCAGGATGGGGCCGGTGTTTTCCGGGCTTTCCCCATACATTCGGGCGGGTTATAGGATCGCCGTTGCGTCGGGGTCAAAGCATGACTTCAGGCGCGTGTGATGTGCTGCGGGGTTGGGCATGGATTCCTTTGAGTGGAACAAGATTTTCATGGGCGTCGGCTTCGCGGCGCTTTCCGTTTTCGGCATCAATGAACTGACCAAGACGCTTTATGCGGCCGAAGCGCCCAAAGAGCCTGGCTATGTCGTGGCCGGTGTCGAAGCCGGCGGTACTGGCGGCGAAGAAGGCGGCTCGACTGCTGAGGTCGCTCTGCCGGATTTCGGCACGGTGCTGGTCAGCGCCGATGTCGCAGCGGGCGAGAAGGTCGCCTCCAAGTGCGCCCAGTGCCACACTTGGGATAAAGGTGGGGCAAACAAGATCGGCCCCAATCTTTATGGCGTTGTCGGCAATCATCACGCTCATCTTGGGGACGCCTTCGCCTATTCTGAGGCTATGAAGGCAAAGTCAGGTGAGCCCTGGGATTACGCGGCGCTCTATCAGTTCCTTGAAGCGCCCAACAAGGCTGTTCCCAAAACCAAGATGGCGTTTGCCGGCCTGAAAAAATCAGAAGACCGCATCAACCTGATCGCTTTCCTGCGCATGCAGGCTGACGCCCCCGCGCCGCTGCCCGCCCCCGGCGCGGCAGCACCAGCAGGCGAGCCTGCAGCCGCGCCTTCTGCAACACCGGCAGCTCCTGCAGAAGGTGGGGCATCAGCAACAGACCCTGTAGCAGCCCCCGCCACAGAACCGGCCGCAACACCCGCAGTACCTTCTGAGGATGGTGCGACCCCGGCGGCCACGCCTGCCGTAACTCCGGCGGCAACACCTGCAGCGGCAACACCTGCAGTTACACCCGCCACAGCCCCCGAACCTTCGGCTGCTCCATCGGCGACACCCACGGCTACGCCGGCACCAGCGCCGCACTGATCGTCGGCGTTTAACCCTCTACCCGACGCCGTCAGGACATATCTGTTCTGACGGCGTTTTCGTTTGCGGGCAGTGTGATCCGAAACACCGTGCCGGACGTTCCGGTGCGCAACAGGCTGAGTTCTCCGCCATGATTGCGTGCCAACTCGCGCGCAATCGCCAGGCCAAGACCTGTTCCCTTTACCCTGGCACCACCGCCAAAGGGCTGAAACAGGCGTGGCAGAACGTCATCAGGAATGCCGGGCCCGTCATCACCAACATCAATGATCACCAAGCCGCCCTGAAGGAGCGCTGAAACATCGATCACGCCACGCGCCTCAAGCACCCTGACCGCATTGCGCAGCAGGTTGAGCAGGATGCGGAACAGATGTTCGCTGTCCGCCCACACATTAAACCCGTCATCAATGTGATTGTTGAATATGAGGCCATCGTTCTCCAGCGCGCCCGCCGCTGCGGCCGCTTCCTGAACAATATCGCCAAGATTCAGGAGGGCGGGTCTGGGTCGCCGCTCGGCTGCGCCGCCATATGATAAGGTCGCGCTGGTCAGCGTGATGGCCCTGTCCAGCGCATTGAGAAGGCGCGGTGCAAGTGTGCGCACCTGCTCGTCCTGCGACGCTTCAAGCCTTTCCGACATGATCTGGGCACCGCTGAGCATATTGCGCAGATCATGATTGATCTTGGCGACAGCCATGCCCATCGCCGCCAGATGCGCCTTCTGTGAGAGAGACTGCCGGATGTCTTCTTGCATGTCTGCAAGAGCGCGCTCCGCCGCCCCGATTTCATCGCCGCGCACGGAAGGCACCAGCACCCGGCTGGCTTCTTCGGGGGCCTCGCGAAAAGAGGTCATGGCCAAGATGAGCTTCTGGATGGGCCGGACCAGTGAAAGATGGATCGCCAGAAACACCAAACTGCCTAGTGCCAGCGCCAACCCCAGGCTGAGTAGCAAACTGCGCCAGGCATAGGCGGAGAGCGCATCATGAATAGGGCGCTCATCGGCAATCGCCTCGATGAACTGGCCGCCGCCAAGGCGCGGACTGTCCACGATACGCACCACACGGCCACCACCTGCCCACAGCGTTTCGACGGCATCACCCATGCGTTTGAGCCAGGTATCCCCGCGCAGATCAAAAAGACGCGAGACAGTGCCTGGTTTTTCCCCAGCAAGGATCAGGATGCGTGCTTCATCACGCTTGAGCGCCACAGCCTGCACGCCAGCATTGGCCAGCAGCTCTTCGCGCAGCTTTGGGCTGACTTCGTTGTTCTGCGCTTCCTCCAGCGCCAGAACCGCCGTCTGCGCAGCGGCAATGCGGGAATCGAGAAGCTCGCGGTGATAAGCCGCCACAAGCGGCACATAGACCGCTATCTGGATCAGCAACGCCAGCGCGAATGTCCATGCCAACACACGCCGCGACAGCGAGCGCGGATTTTGCTGAGATGAGCGGTGCGGCACCATAACGTCCATGTCGCATGACCGGCATGCAATCACCAGCGGCGCCCTTTGAAGAGGGCGCCCCACGCCTCATGGCAGCAAGGTCAGATCAAAGGCCCCCAAACCCACCGAAGCATGCGCACCAAAGTTCGCAGCCGCCGCTATTTGCAGAAAGGGTGTCCAGAAATCGAGGTCGCCACGCAATACCAGACTGCCAAGAAGCCCCAATACCGGCAGCCGCCGTCCTGCCCGCTGTGTACCCCGTGCCCAGTGATAAGGATGCAGATCGCTCATATCAATACTCAGCAGGCGCGCGCGCGTATGGACCTCATTCCAGTTTACATCCAGCCGAGCGCCCTGCCAGGGTGCGAGCCGCGCTGCCCGATTGGCTAGCCCAATTAGGATTGATGCCGCCGTTGTGGCCAGTGTATCGCCCCGCCGCAGCCGCAGGGGCGTGCGGAAATGCAGACGCGCCTCTCGAACGCTGTACAATGGCGGCATAAAACCGGCCTGACGTTCCTCTCTCGCCTCAATACATGTCAGAGGAACGCGCATCCGACCCTGTTCACTCAGGCTGACACCGCCCTCCAGAGCGCCAGCCAGTGCCGCCGCTGCATCCGGCAGCCAGAACCCGGCAAATCCAAACAAGCTGACGCTGGCATAAACAAGATCGCCCCTGACCTGCGCGTGGATGGCCAGCGGTTTGGCCAGTTCCTGCGCACGCCCGGGCAATTCCATAGGCTCGAAAAGAACATCCCATGCACGCGGGCGTGAGAAGGCATCATGCCGATGGCTGAGCGGAGGACCCAACATTTTCAGGACACGCCCAAAGGCACCACGCACACGCACGGCAAATTCTGGAAAGTCCTGAAGCCCGTCCGTCCGCTGCGCCACTACCTGCATGCGGTGGATTTCAAAAAGAGCGGCCAGCATCGACGGCGAGAGCGCCAGCGTCGGCGCATCCAGTTTCCCGCGCAAAGCCTCAAGCCGGGCCGGACTTTCCAACGCCCAGATATCTGGCCGGAACGGACCGGAGGCAAGCATATGTGTCAGACCAACCAATAATCATGCGGGGCGGCGAGACCCAGGCGATCAAAGGCCCGGCTATGCCGCAAACCCACTGCCGTCACCGCATAGATGCGCAGACTGTCGCCCTGATCCATCAACGCCTCTGCACGGCGTCCCAGCGCCTCGGCTGCCGACACGCTCATGCGCCCCTCGAAGACACTTTTCTGCACACGGGCCAGCTCGCCTCCCAAAAGATCCGCGATCTTCACCCGGGTGCGATTCCGGGCCACGTCATAGCAGAACACCATCAGCAGCTCGCGCTCCGCCATCCAAAACCCCCTCAGTAATCCATGACGATGGGCTCGTACTCACCCCGTCCCTCACAATGCGCCGCCCATAGAAGCGCCTGATCCTCCATCGCCTGCCGCCATGTCACGCGCTGCCCACGGCGCAGGGGGCTGGCGATGGTGCGTGATGCCGCCGCTTCATAACCGCGCACGAGGCCCTGCCACGCCACACGATCCATTTTCACAAAGCCTGTGGACTGTTTTGCAAACATGGCAGGGCTCACTGCCCGCCGATTGACCAGAGCCACCGCCACTGATTCAACCAGCGCGGAGCGAAACTCTTCCATCAGGTCATGGACCAGCGCCTCGCGGCCATCATCGGCGGTGCTATGGAGCGCGCCAAAGCCCGGATGCAGACCGGCCCGCACCACGGCAATGCGTATATCGCGCGACAGCAGGGCGGTAAGTGCGTTCAACAGCGCGTCGAACGGTCCGCCCGCCGGGCGACGGCGGCGCTTGCCGGTGAACCCCATGTCATAATCCAGAGCACGGCCGAGCGCAGGCCAGTAGAGCGCCGCCGACTGCCCCTCAAATCCCATCGCGGCCTCGACACTGGCTGGCCTGATGAGACGGCGCAGGATCCGCCCCATCTGTGCGGCTGCCGCCGCCACATCCCCATCGCGGCGGACGCGATTCAGACGGTGGAGGACAGCACGCTGACAGCGTATGCGGCCTGCCACCACGCGACGCGCCAGCTCAAGCCGCCGCAACGGATCAAGATGCAGTGCTGCCTGTGTCATCTGCCGGCGACCACGTGCCGCAACAGAGGGTTCGCCTTCAAAAATGCCGATGGTTTCACCAAGCCCATTGACGCGGGCAACCATGACGCCGCTGGCCGCCGCCAGATCGAGCGCAGCCATGTCGCACGCCGTTTCCGGCCACAGCTCGATGCGCCCCACCCTTCCATGCGGCACGAGCAGAACTGGCGCACCATCATCCAGCACCGAGAAGGCCTCGCCCGCTACAGACACACACCGCCCCGCTTCCATGACATAGAGCACCCGAAAACCCGGCGCATGGGTGCCAGCGGCCGTGTCATTGTCATCGCTGGCATCTGCTGGTGACAGGGCTGCTTCTGCTGCGCGGATTGCATCTTCCGGCGGCACTTCGTCCTCAACAGCTTTCAGTGCCAGTGAACGCACAAACATGTGCCCGAGGAAACGAAAGCCCTGATCGAAACTGGCGATGCGGGTTTTTTCCGCATTGAGAGTGAGGCCGTGCTCGCCCAGAAGGCCCGCCACCCGCTTCAGCGCGCCTTCGGCTGCGGCTTCGCTTTTGGTAAGCAGCACGAAATCATCGGCATAGCGCACAAGCCGCACGCCACGCCCTTCAATCGCTTCGTCAACCCCATCGAGATACAGATTGGCCAGCGCCGGAGAAAGCGGCGAACCCTGTGCCAGACCCACCCCGCCCGGCGCGTTCCATTCCAGCCACAGCGCCACCAGATCCAGAATGGCATCCGAGCCGGTCAGCCTGCCCAGCCGCGCCAGCAGAGGTTCGTGTGGCACACTTTCAAAGAAGCGCGAGATGTCGGCATCGACCACATGCACAAAGCCCTGACGCCTCAGCGCCGCCACCCGGCGCACTGCGTCGGCAACCCCACGACCCTTGCGATAGGCAAAGCTGGACTCTTCCAATTCAGGATCAATGACCGGTTGCAGGGCCATCGCCGCAGCCCCCTGCGCCAACCTGTCAACAATGCCGGGAATGTCGATCGGACGCTCGCCGCCCGATGATTTGGGCACAAGCACCCGGCGCAGCGGGCCAGGCCTGTAGGTAAAAGCCCTGAGCTTTTCTGACAGCTGGGCGATGGCAGGCTGGGCAAAGGCTTCAAAACGGGCGATCGTGATGCCATCACCACCTGCCGCACCACGATTGGACCTGACCTTTTCCCATGCCTGCCACAACTGTGCGGGCGCAGTGGCCAGCCAGAACAACGGGTCGGTTCTGGCTGATACATCAGTGTGTTGGCGTGGCGAAGACATCAGGGACACGGAGCAGAATGAAACACGCGCATGACATTATTTCCACTGACCACCAAATTTTGTCCAGCAAAACCTTTGTCAAGACGCATGTTGTTGGAAATGATCTGTTTTTGACCAGGCTTGACATGATGTTCAGAAGGGGTAGGCTTGATGCCTCACCGCATCTTTCGGCGGACGGAAACACTCCAATTTGTAGGTGGGTGAAATTGTCAGGCTTGATGCCTCACCGCATCTTTCGGCGGACGGAAACCAATTCGGGCGGTGATTTCACTCCCCTTTTTGAGCTTGATGCCTCACCGCATCTTTCGGCGGACGGAAACCCTGCAAGCGTTATTTCCGCCTCGGTCTTTCCGGCTTGATGCCTCACCGCATCTTTCGGCGGACGGAAACAGCACATCTTCTCCAGCTTCACGTTGGCGTGGCTTGATGCCTCACCGCATCTTTCGGCGGACGGAAACACATCGGCATTACCAACATTCCCGATTCTGGGCTTGATGCCTCACCGCATCTTTCGGCGGACGGAAACGCGCACGACCTTCTTGTGATCGCCGTCGATAAGCTTGATGCCTCACCGCATCTTTCGGCGGACGGAAACCAAGGCTGCGGGGCTTACAGTCGAAGCACTGGGCTTGATGCCTCACCGCATCTTTCGGCGGACGGAAACCCATCTTCATATAATCCAGAGGGGAAATGCTCTGCTTGATGCCTCACCGCATCTTTCGGCGGACGGAAACCCGGCCAGGTGCCCTCCAAACGCTCCACAATGCTTGATGCCTCACCGCATCTTTCGGCGGACGGAAACGGGCTATTGGCTCTAACGGTCCACCCAGAGGCTTGATGCCTCACCGCATCTTTCGGCGGACGGAAACCAATCATCTTTTGCTGTTGCGCATTTGTGGCAGCTTGATGCCTCACCGCATCTTTCGGCGGACGGAAACCGTTCAGGTTCGCAATAGCTCCGGCATGGGTGGCTTGATGCCTCACCGCATCTTTCGGCGGACGGAAACAAGTCAAGACCGCCGTTCTCAGCATCGTGCGTGCTTGATGCCTCACCGCATCTTTCGGCGGACGGAAACTAAGCTTGTCTCGATACCGCTTTGCATTGGAGCTTGATGCCTCACCGCATCTTTCGGCGGACGGAAACCATTGGGGAGCAAAGCTCGAATGTGATCGTATGCTTGATGCCTCACCGCATCTTTCGGCGGACGGAAACTTCATCATCTTCAGGTGAGAATTATACGAACGGCTTGATGCCTCACCGCATCTTTCGGCGGACGGAAACCTGCAACTGCTTGCAGTTCATCTCATCGATTCGCTTGATGCCTCACCGCATCTTTCGGCGGACGGAAACGCCCCGGCCTCACGTGTGGCACGCTCATACAGCTTGATGCCTCACCGCATCTTTCGGCGGACGGAAACTTAGCGCACCGTTGCTTCGTTGGAGGAATAAGCTTGATGCCTCACCGCATCTTTCGGCGGACGGAAACTTCAATTTTGCTCGTTCACCCAACAGGTACCGGCTTGATGCCTCACCGCATCTTTCGGCGGACGGAAACGCAAACGAATGGGATGCGGGTTGAGGTTGATAAGCTTGATGCCTCACCGCATCTTTCGGCGGACGGAAACTCCTTGCAATTTTCGCAGTTCTCACAGTTTTGCTTGATGCCTCACCGCATCTTTCGGCGGACGGAAACCCGCGATTTCTGTGAGTCGTTTGTGGATAAGGCTTGATGCCTCACCGCATCTTTCGGCGGACGGAAACCTCCCGGCCCTAAGCGGGACGCGGAAATATGACGCTTGATGCCTCACCGCATCTTTCGGCGGACGGAAACTAGATGCGTTGATGGGTGCAGGCTTGGCTTTCGTTTGATGCCTCACCGCATGTTTGAGTGCCGTCACGCCTGTAATGGTGTGCGAAGGCATGCCATCCACGCCTTTTCCATGCCGCCCAAGGCATTGTTATCGGACGAGGCGTCCATGACGAGGCGAAAGCGTAATGTCATGGGCGGTGCCTGGTTTTTCGCCAGCGTCCACTTTATTTAACGCATGCGAGGTTTCAGCTTGAGACGCCCTCTTGCCAAGCAGATTCCGGCATGTCTAAACTCAAGACAGCCAATAAAATACAGGCCATGCAATGGAAGAGTTTGTGCTGTGGGTCGAAGGGGTCGATTTCTACGATACGCTGTTTGATACAAACCGAATCTCTATTGTTCGTGGCGCCTCGCGCGCATTGGAGGAAATTGCCCCGGCAGCTCAGAATGCTTTGGATTTTGCTGGTCTGACCTATCGGATTATTGCGCAGGGCGGCTCTCAGGCCGGGTTTCTGGTCAGTGCCTCAGAACCAGCCATTGCCAGCGTAACTGATAAACTGAAACACCTTTTTGCCACACAGGGTGAAGACACGCGTGATGTCGAAAGATGCGTCATCAAGCCAGATGTTCCCATTGCTGATCTGAACACCCATGCGCCGTTCGCGCATCTGAAAATCCATGTTGCCACAGCCAAAGTCGATGACAGCAATGTCATGGCCGCGCTTGAACGTGCGCGCGCCCGTGTGCGGGTTGAACAGATGCGCGACCCGGGTGTGCGGCGCACGTTTTCGCCAATGGCGCTTTCAGGGGATGGCAAAACGCCCGCCGCCGAAGCCGACAGGCCCGGGACCGGACCGTGCCGCTTTGACAGAATTCGCCCCGCCGAAATTTCAGTGAATGGGCCTACCGACACTTCAGGAACATCCGAACCCTGGTGCGTTTCCCGCGCCTCGGCGGCCCGCTGGCAGTTCGGCAGAGCCCTGCGCCAGCGGATTTATGAAAATGCGCGCTGTGGTGCGAAGCTCGGGCAGACGGCTTTCTGCGATGACTTGGGCGAAATGGTGGCGAGACTACACCCAAAGCCAAGGGGCAGAGACCTGCCAGCCGCCGCCACCGGAAAGATCGCCATCCTCAGCGCCGATGGCGACGGCTTTACCAGTATCCGCAAAAGCATGATTGATGCACTCGGCCCGGCCAACGGGCTCGCCGCCTTTTCAAGGGCCGTGACGCGCTGCATGAACACGCTCATCACAACCGTCGCCAAAGAAATTTTCAGTTTCGGTGAGGCCGGCGACAGAGAAAATGCAGCCATTGCAAAGCCCGAGGAAAGTAGAAAGTCCGAGGAAAGTAGAAAGTCCGAGGAAAGTGAAAACCCCGAGGAAAGTGGAAAGTCCGAGGAAAGTAGAAAGTCCAGAGGAAAAGTACGCCTGACCGAGATGCAGAGGGATCTTGGCATTGAATGGTTGCATCGCTTTGAAACCCTGACCTTTGGTGGGGAAGACGTGATGTTTGTCGTACCTGCCTGGCTTGGCTGGTGGTTGGCACTGCGCTTCTTCCAGATCACCGCAGACTTTCGCGTTGAGGTTGCCGATATCAAGGACACTGTGAAGGAGCCCATTCCCGACGGGCATAATCCGGAGTATTTTAAAAACAAGTTCAGACTGCCTTTTTCAGCAGGCCTTTTGTTCTGCTCGCACAAGACACCCATTCTGTTGGCCCGCGATCTGGCTGAGACACTGTGCCACAAGGCCAAACGCTCAAATTACGGACTTGAGATCGAGGTGCTGGAAAGCGTTGAGCCGCCGCTCGATGGGCTTGAGGTTATGCGTACCCGTCTGCTGGGCACAGGATGGGAAAAAACCATCAGTGCGGATGAAAAAAGAAGCCGTTTCACCATCGCACATGATGACGTGAACGCCATTTATTGCGCGCTGTACAGGTTGTGGGTGAATGAAGAAACAAGACTGCCCACGTCACAGGCCTATCGCATGTTGCGCAAGGCACACGACACAGGTGCCGACATCATGCCAGACGACCCCGCCAGCGCCGATAAAGCGGCCAGAGAAGCGCTGGCAGATTATTGCGGAAGAATGGGACTTGATCACGGCGCGATTGAAGATCGTATACGCTGCGCCGCACCAAGCGGGCTAACCGGCAATTTGGCCGCCCAGCTTTATTTCGCCTTGCAACAGCGCGATTACATTCTGGCTGCGGGTTCATGGACTGACGATGCAGCCACCTGCAGAGAGCAGCCATGACCGCGCCCGCAAAACTCGGCCGGTATGTCTTCAAGGTGAGCGTGCGGGTGAAAAGCCCCTTCCTGTTCGGCAGCCTCGACAGCAGCACGGTCGGCATGGATGCACAGTGCCTGACCAATGCCGATGGCGACCCCATCCTGCCTGCCGATCATCTGAAAGGACTGCTTGTCCACGCTTTCGGGATTCTTCAGTCGCGCAGCGTCAAGGTGGTGAATGGCATCAGCGCAGAAGGGCTGTTCGGCGCCCAATCGCAGGCGGAGGTGGGGCAAAAGGTAGACAGTGCCGCTTTGGGCGACGCCTATTTTCCACGGACAGGGCGTCTGATATTCAGCGATCTCGTCGCCAGTGAGTATCATCATGGCAACCCCGCCGAGAGCGTTCGGTTTTCTGACTGGCGGAAGAACCCGGCAAGCGAACGCGCCAATACCCGCATCAAGATCGACGCGGATACCGGCACGGTCAAAGACGGCATGTTACAGGTGATCGACCTGGCTGCGCCGCTGGGTGCCCTTGTGGATTTCACCGGTGAGATTGTCTTCTGGTCCACAGAGGCCGAGGCCAAGTGCACAGGCAGGGCGCTGCAAAATGCGCTGTGTCTCATTCCCTGGTTCGGTGCGCTGCGCAGCATCGGCTTTGGCGAACACATTTCTGAAAATTCGAAGATTATTGATCCAACCATCGAGAGAGCGAATATTGATAAAACCATCGAGCGCGCGCTGCCATCCTCATCGTTTCAGGCGATCGAACGTTTTGAGCTGGACGGCCAGTTCGACCGCCCGTTTCTTGTCGACAGCCAGCGACTGGGCGGCAATTTCTTCATCGGAGCAGACATCATTCCCGGCGCAGTCGTCAAAGGGGCTCTTGCCGACGCACTGACCCGTCATGGCCACAATCCGCGGTCAGGCACGCTAGAAGCCGTACTGACCGCTTTGCGGATTTCGCACGGCTTCCCCGTCGAGCCGGAAACCGGCGTGCTCTACGAGCGGGCCCTGCCTCTGGCGGTGAAAGCGTATCAGGACGAGTTTGGAGTCACACGGTCGGATGCGCAGGAAGACGGGCTGCTGAATGGGTTCTGCGCCGACTTCCAGAACGACTGGAAACCAGCAACACGCGCAGCGTTGAGGAAACGGCTCTGCCGCCCCGAAACCGTGATTGCCAAACTCCCGCGCGGCCACACCGCCATCAACCCCCAAACCGGCGTGGCTGAAGAGGCGAAACTGTTCATCGAGGTCGCGCGGGATCACCGCTGCTGGTTCCGCTTTGTGTTTGACTTTGGTAAAATGGTTACGACCCACGCACAGGAAGTTGGGTTCATCCTGAAAGCGCTTCAGGACGGGCTTGACGGTGTTGGCAAGACACGGGCGACCCTGCGCTTTGAAAACCAGAGCACCCATGCGGCGCCTTCCAAAGCCCTGAACGGTGATCATGTCACGTTGATGCTGGAAACACCTGCCGCATTGCTGGACCCTGACGGGATAGGCGCGCCAATTGAAAATGGCCGTCCGCTTCCAGCGTTCAAACAGCTGGAATATTACTTCCAGAAAGTTCTGCCCGGCGCGACACTGGTGAATGCCTATCTGGCATTGAAGCGCGTGGGCGGCTTTCCTGTTCAGCGCCGACGGGGCCACGGCCGCACCGAGTATTATCCCTGCACCATGTTCCTGCCGGGATGCTGCTTCGTGCTGAAAGATGCCGACAAAGCCCGCCTTGAAGAGCTCGCGCGGAGCGGTTTACCGGCGATGTGTTGGGACAATGGCACGCTCGTGGCGATGAACGACTGGAAAACCTTCCCCTGGCTGCCTGCTGCCGGTTATGGCGAAATCAGCATCGCCTCAGATGCGCTGGCTTTCACTGGGAGCGCACCGCGATGACCAAACCCCTGTTCGATTTCACCACGAAGCGCGATTTTCACGCAGAACTTATAGTCATATCGCCGCTGCATGTCGGATCCGGGATGGATGTTAAGGAACCGGAATTGCAGGTCGAGACGGATGGCGGGCAAGTAAACGCGGAGGTAGCGGAGATTGTCAGGGATGGGCACGGCAAGCCCTATATCCCGGGCAGTACGCTGAAAGGCGCGCTGCGCGCCCGTCTGGCAGCGCTGACCGACGAAGAAATGGCAGAGAAGCTGTTCGGGAAGGCTGGCGATGATTCCAGCATCATGAGCGCGCTTGTCGTATATGGCGCGGAGTTTTCCTCGGCACCAAAAGATTGCACGCTGCCGCGCTACGAATCTTCGCACGGCACTTTCATCAGCGCCCGCACGGCCATTGACGGCGGGCGCGGCACGGTCGTTCAGCACAAACTGTTCCACGCCAGGCAGGTCGCGCCGGGCGCGACCTTCAAATTTCATGTGACCCTGTTTGAGATAGGCGACAAGGATAACGAGCAACTCTGCACACTGCTGTTGAAGGACATGGCAGAATCCGGATTGCGGCTTGGGCGCGGCGGCGCTGACGCCGCTGGGCGGCTGAAGGTCAGCAACCCGTCTGCCAGCGAATCAAACATGAATTTGGAATCCGGCGTTCTGACAAACCGGTCCGTATCCGGGGGCTGGTCGTTCCCGACGCTGGATGCAGACGTCAAACAACGGCTTGGGGCAAAGCCCGCGTGCAAGCCGGATGTTTTCACATTCACTGCGTATGACGATCCGTTTTTCGTCAATGACTGGCATTGGTCCAGTAAGGGTGAAATGAAAAAACGCAAAGATGAGGCCAGGAAAGCAGCAAATGATCCCAAGGCCAGATCTGATAAGGCGCAATTGCAGGCGCTGCGGCGCAAGGCTGACGAACCCGAATTGACCGGGGAAAGTCTGATGGGCGTGCTGCGGTCACGCGCCACTTGGCTGGCAGCGCGCGAAAAAGCCCGCGCAACAGGCGAACAGCGCAGCCCTGCCTATGATGAGAACCATGTCTCTATCCTGTTCGGCAGTCAGGATCGCAAGGCGCATTTGACATTGCGCGCGCTGGATTTTGAAAAAGCCGGCCCCGCCATCCGCGTGGCGTCCGTGCGGCTCGACCGGCTGGCGCACGGCCCCATGGACAGCGCGCTGTTTGACGCAGAGCCGTTCACAGGATGTGCCTACAAGGCTGTCTTTGACTACCTGCCCAGGCCCAACGGCAAAAGCTGTCAGGACGAAGGCAAGCTGAAAGAGGCCCTATTCGAAGACTTGGAAAAAAATGGCCTGATACTTGGCCATGCAGGCAATCGCGGCTTCGGATGGTTCAAGGCAGTGAAGGACAGTGCGCCATGAGCGACCTGACTTATGAGGAAAAGAAGCGCCGACTGGATATGCTCAGAAAGACGCTGGGCTGGAGCGAGGCAGAATATCAAGCCCACCTCGCCCGGCTGAGAGATACACCAAATGAAATTCCTACCAGACAGCAGCCCCCATCGCGGCGGCCCGGCAGAGTTGCTCAGCCCATATCACAACCGCCCGATAAAGAAGTTCCGGCTGAACACTGCGTCGCGCCCTATCGTTTTGTGACCATCCCGGACCATGTGGTCATGCCGCCTCAGGAAGTAAGCAGCGCACTCGGCAGCAAGGCAACTCTTCTGAATACGCCACTTGAAGGCGGCTATTGCGGCGAGATCGCCGTGGAGTGGGAGGCCGAAACGCCTTTCCTGATTGGCCAGCGGGCAAAGGACGCCGATCCTTGGTCACCCATGCAGCTTGGAAAAGACGGTGACTATTGGATTCCAGGTTCCAGCTTTCGCGGCCTGATCCGGGCGGCGGCTGAAATCATCGGCCACGCGCGGCTGGAGCAGGTGAACAAGAGCCACGTCTTTGCCCTGCGCGATTTCAAACATCGTGACTATAACAGCATTGAAGGGCTTGGGCTTGGCAAGGCTGGAGCCGTCAAAGCTGGATGGCTATGGTGCGGAAATACCGACGCTGATGACGACGAAGAAGGCAAATGGGAAATTGAACCCAGTGACCTGGCCTATGTCGAAATTCGCGATCTGCTGACTTATGTGGATGCCGGCCACCGCCAGATGGACTGGATCACCCTTGGCCTTGACGCCAAATATACGGCCGTCGGCATGAAAAGCGGCAGCTCCTTCGACTTTAAGAAGACGGCGCGCTTCAATGGTGCACCGAACACCCAACAAGACCAGCCACGTGTATCACCCGTAAAAGATGGCGGCCTGCGTGAAGGGGTTCTCGTCTTTTCCGGCGCAACGCCCAGGCAGCGCCCCGGTAGCCGTGAGGCGCAAAATCCCAAGCATTTTGAATATGCCTTCATGACAAAGCCCGGGACCCGAACAAAGGAGCGGATCTCCAAAAAAGTGTTCCAGCGATTCTTGATGGTGCACACAACTCAGGGTGCCAAGCAGCGTGAGCCAGTTGGTTCGTGGGCCACTCTCTCTAAAATCGCCCGCAAAGGGGCCCCTATTCCAGTTTTCTATGTGGGCGATCTTCAAAGTCAGGATGAAAAGACGTTTGCCTTTGGGCTGACGCGGCTGTTCCGAGTACCGCATCGTCTGAGTGTTGGAGACCGGATTGCGAACACGCTGAAACGCCATGTAAGCGTTGGTCATGGGAAGTATGAGCCGGATTTTGTTTCGGCCCTGTTTGGCTATGTGCATGAAGCGGAACAGATTCCGGAATCACAGACTTCTGATTTTGCCAAGGACTCGCTGGCGCTGAAAGGCCGCATAGCCTTTTCAGGTGCAGTCATCGGAAAAAACAACGCCAAACCGACAGACGTCATTCACACAGTCAATATGGCGCCGCGCCTGTCATTCGCACCGTTTTATCTGGCCGGGCCAGAGAAAGACTGGAGCAGTGCTGACGCTCCGTTCGCGGGGCGCAAACGTTATCTGCCGCGCAGCACCGGCGGGAACCAGCTGATGGCGATTCAGGGCAGGCTCAAGTCTCAGATTGACGCCCTGCCAGAATATATGCGCGCCCGTGAGCACCAACAAACACGTATGCAGTTTCTTGTGCCCAAGACGGAAACGCCTTTGCGTTTTTCATCACGTATCAGGCTCCACAATGTTACGGCGGAAGAGGTCGGCCTTGTCCTGTTCGCACTGACCCACGGCGGAAACAGAGACTGCCGCCATATGCTGGGCCGCGCCAAACCCTATGGCGCGGGTCAGATGCGCGTTGTTTCTGCAAGGCTCGACCTTGAAGCAAACACATGCAGAGGAAAAGGCAGGCTGTCAGCGCCTTCCACAGACGACCAGCACTGTCCGGTCGAGGCAATACTGCCGCCTGGAGAAGATCGTGCTGAAGACGACTATGGCTACCACAATGCAAGCCACCAGCCGTTTCTGAAAGCCTTACAGGACTTCATGTGCGGCGCGGGCGGAGTGCGGGCGTTCCCGGATTGCGAGCCCGTAAAACAATTCCTCGGCTCCAGCGATCCGCGTGAAGGTGCCAGACTATCTCGTGAACAGAGCGAAGCTGGCATGCCGCTCTATCTGTCGCTGCCGATGCACGGCAAATTAAAGCGCATGACCCAGTTGGACAAACACTATCAGAAGGGCGCCGAAACCCCTCGCCCTTCCATTCTTCTGCCAGCGCCGTCGTCGCCGCCCCAGGCCGTGCGCAATTTCAAGGGTGAGAATTAGCTTTAGGTATCATCGGGCCCTAATAGTGTTCGATCGAAGGCTCTTACTGCTTGGGCCTCCTCTTTGCAGAGACTGGCCTGCCGCTGACCTTTCATCCAGCGGCTATTAGAGCCTCGGCGTGTTTTACGCCGTGTGGCGCGTGTGTAGCAACGGGCGATCGGCGGAGCTGGTCGGGGTTGCGCAGCCGATTATCCGTTGCCGTGAAGTTGGCGGCATAGGCCGCAGGCGTGAGGTATCCGAGCGCCGAATGTGGGCGCGCGGTGTTGAAGTCAGAGACCCAGGCCGCGATCTTGGCGCGGGTGTCATCGAGATCAAAGAAGAGCGTCTCGCTGAGAAGCTCGTCGCGCATGCGGCCATTGAAACTCTCCACGAAGCCGTTCTGCATCGGCTTCCCAGGCGCAGTGAAGTGCCAGTCGACGCCGTTGTCTTTGCACCAGCCGAACATGGCGTTGCTGGTGTATTCCGTGCCGTGATCGCTGACGATCATGCCCGGTTTTGCCATGCCGTTCGATGATCGTCGTCAGCTCCCGCGCCACGCGTCGGCCCGAGATCGAAGTGTCCGGGATCGCGTTGAGGCACTGCTTCGTCACGTCGTCGACGATGTTGAGGATGCGGAAGCGCCGCCCGTTCGCGAACTGGTCATGGACAAAGTCCGTGGACCAGCGCATTCGGCTTCGCCTCGACCAGGATCGGCGCCTGTGCGCCCACGGCCTTGCGCCGGGCGCGGCGCTTGCGGACAGACAGGCCTTCCTCGCGGTAGAGCCGGTGGATGCGGTTGACGCCCGACGGCTCGCCTTCTCGCCTAAGCAGGATGAATAGCCGCCGATAGCCGAAGCGCCGCCGCTCGTTGGCGAGATCGCGCAGCCGGGCTCGAAGCTCCGTGTCCGGCGGTCGGTGCGAGCGGTAGCGGACCATCTTCCGATCCGCACCGACAATGCTGCAGGCCCGACGTTCCGACAGGCCCATGACGGCTTGCAGATGCGCGACGGCGTCGCGCTGCACGGCGGGCCCTGCCCTTTTTTGACAGAAGCTCGCATCGCGGCCACATCCAGCATCTGCTCAGCCAGCAGCTTCTTCAGCTTTGCGTTCTTGTCCTCAAGCGTCTTCAACCGCTTGGCTTCAGAGACGTCCATGCCGCCGTACTTGGCCTTCCAATTGTAAGGGGTCGCCTCCGAGATCCCATGCTTGCGCGCCAGATCGGCGGTCTTCGCGCCGGCCTCGTGCTCCCGCAATACCGCGATAATCTGCTCTTCCGTGAATCTTGCTCGCTTCATTAGTCCGTCCTCATCAGGGCCGGACTCTAACGCCATGCGGAGGAAAATCCCCGTGGCAGGTCAGCTAACATCTACTGAAATACAATCATGACCGCCAACATGGCGAAAACCCGTCTGGTGCCAAACAAGTGAAATCACCGGGGAAAGAACGTTATAGACTCAGCGCCCAAGCCACAGGGGACAAGAGTGTGAGAACGATCCCGGCGCCATAAAGCCATCGGAATATGCTTACATTCATAAAGTCGCCGCGATGCCCTTTTTTATCTGCTGTCCAATTAAGAACCTTGGCACCTATGATAGAAAAAATACCAGTCGTTCCTAAGAACAGCGACACCTGACCACCTAACGGCGTTGGATGAGGCAACCATGATGGCATTTTTTCTGCCATGGCTTTCAGCGCATCTTTATCCACCAGAATGTTCATGCCCAAAAAAGCAAAGGCGAGCCCGAATACAGCGGCCAAAGATGCCATAGTGGTGAGCATTGTCGCTGCATGTGCCTGGCGCGCTGATGTGCGCATCGCCAGGAATTGAGTTGCGGTGGTCAACTCGTCCTTCACATCGTTGAAAATTTCCGGCAGACGCATCTGGCCGCGCAGCATTTCAAATATCTCATGCGCCTGAAGCTGATTGGATATGCCAGTGAACCGGAAGCGGTGGACGAATTGGAGGAAGTCTCCCTCGATATTCTGGAGGCAGGCTTCAAGACGATCGGCCGCGTTCCTACTAGCATGTGCCTCAACCGCGCGTGTGATACGCCCTGAAATACCCAGCAATGCCGCCAGCTCGAGCTGGCCGAGCAGCATCATCTGGAAATAGTGACGGCGCATATGGGTCTGAATGTGCTGATTAAAAAAAGAGCCATGCCCCACCGCAGTCAGTGCATAGCCGCTGACGAGATATCGAGTCGGCGCGGATGTGCTGTCACACGGTTGATAGTGGTATCTGTCATAATAACATTGCGAGGTCTGGCGCTTCAGAAAATCACTTGAATAGGGCCAGGGCGCGCTGCCTGAGCCATCCACCCAGCACAGCCGTGACCAATCTCCGTCACTTATCTGTCTATAGTAATAATCTGGGCCTTCCAGACAGGGTTGGGTATTGCCGAGCGATATCCACGCGGTCAACGGCATTCGTTCGTCAATTACATGACGCCAGTTGCCTTTGCCGCTAACCCACCCGACCGGAGCAATTTGTTGCCAGTAATCAAAAGGCGCGATGAACCGCTGTGTACTGTCCTGTAGGTTTTTGACCTGATTGGGGAGCGTGTTCTCGGCGGCCGATGGATCATCGAGAGATTTGCCATCACTCAGCTCCCATCTCATATCAACAGGCACAAGGAAAGGCAGGCCGTTTGCAGATTCTGGATTGCAATACGGTGCATAGATGCGGCGCACCCGATCATTGAGATCAAGGACATCGTCGAGCATAACACTGCGCTCAACTGGAGCCGGACAATCAAACCATATGGGCTTACGCTCTTCATCGAGGAGTTCCAGGGATGATGAGCAACCCGATAATTCCACAACAATCATCGCAACACCGGTGCGGAAAACATAAAGCCGCATGCGGTCTACAAGCAGCATGAAACTGCGATAAACGCCTTTGCCATCCTTGTCAGCGGAAAGAATGACGCGCGCTTTCTGGATGTCTTTGCGCTGGAACAGGCAAAATGGCGCACCAGACGCCACCGTCTTCTTGTTGAAAAGAAAGAACTGAACGAAGTCGTGGAAATAGGCGTACTCGGCATATGAGCTGGCGCCGCCATCTGTGTCTTCCAGATGCTTCAACGGATCCTCAATCCGCTCCCACGGCGCCGTTACGCTATCCCACTGTTTTTCGGCTTCTTCAGCAGCGGAGACTTGACCATTTTCCTTCAAATCAAGCGCGAGCGGCCAGAACAGAGTCGTGCGAAACGCATGAATAGGAATTTTGTCTGACGAGATCGCCATTCAGATCGACTCCGCAAGAGGATGGTTCAAATGCAGACCGCGAGCTGCCAGCAGATGCTTCATTCATCCTTAACTGTCACGAACAGGCTGCGTCGCGACAAAAGTGTGTGTTGTCGGCAGTCGCGCCCAGTTCTGGCCATACCTTATGCGCACAGATTCATGAAACACAGAACCATCTGGCACGGTGCGCCGACGCCAGAAATTGCAGCGCAGCTCCCATTTGCTTTTCGTCCAGTTGTAGTGCGGATGCGGCAAATCAGGCTCAACTGCCACAATCTGCCCAGTCGCGATATTTCCTGAGACCAGAATCTCATGGGCTTGATCCCATGGATTTGCATCAGTCGCGCCAACACCCAAACCAGACGATGGCCATTGAACACCAAGCCAACATTCGCTCTCGTTTTCAAATCCAAGCCCAGTCTTTGCTGCACGAGTGAGATCAAACAGGACTTCTGCTTGCAGGGATTTCCCTGCCAGGCGAATTTCGGGTGGAGATTTTTTTGCTGCCATTCCCCGTCCGCCCGGCTGGCGGATCTTCACGAGAAATTTTGACACTTCCCCTCCATCATATCATTCGAAATCAATGCAAAGAACTGAATCCGATCAAGGCAAGGCTTAATCACAATCACATTAGTGCAACACAATTATGTGTGCTCTACAATACTGAATTGACCGCAATGGCGGTTCAGTTTCAAATTACAGGATTAGAAGTGATCAGCTGTGACCAGCGCATTAAAGAAAACCAGACCAGCGCATGACGTACGACTAAAGCTGTGCTGCAGCCTCGGCCTTGATGCGGGCGAGCATGTTGGCAAAGCCATTGGCGCGGCCGGGGGTGAGATGGGCTGAAAGGCCGATCGCATCGCCCAGCGTGAAGGGCGTTTGCGCAATCTCGCGCGGGGTGCGGCCGGAATAAACCGCGATGAGCAGCGCGATAAGCCCCGATGTGATGATCGCATCAGAAGCCGCGCGGAAGCTGAGACGTTCGCCATCAAAAGCACTTTTCAGCCAGACCTGACTTTGGCAGCCCGGCACTTTCAGATCATCGCGGCGTTCTTCCACGGTGAGCGCTTCCAGCGTTCGGCCCATGTCGATGAGCATCTGGTAGCGGTCCATCCAGTCATCAAACAGCGCGAACTCGTCAGCCAGACGGGCCTGCACTTGGGCACTGGTTTCGCTGGGTGGGGAGGCGGCCATGCGCCGGTCTAACCCACCCTGGCTGTTCGGGCGAGAACCGATTCGCAGCGTGCTCTTGTGTGTTGCGATCTACCCCATACCAGATATTGTTGATGACGGTCCGTCATTCACCCGGCGACCCAGCAGAGTACTGCGGCACGAGGCCAAAGCTGGTCAGCCTGGGTTGCGGCGATAAGCGGGTGCAACTGAGAGAGCGCAACTGAATAATGATAAAAAGTGGATTATTTTCCATAATATCTCGGCTTTCGCCGTTTCGCGACCCTTTCGTGAAAATTGATCCGTCTGCGGATGAAAGCCCTAGGCGCGGGGGCGCACCCGTGTTCAGATGGATCAACACCCCGGCTGGCGGCGGTGGGCAGGGACCAGAAATGGCGCGGGCCAAATACAAAAACCTGATGCGAATTGGCGGTCAGCCCGTGCCGCTGAATGTGCGCATCAATCCGCGTGCCCGCCGCATCATCGTGAAAGTGCACCCTTCCACTGGCGAAGTCGCCGTGATTGCCCCTTCGGCCCGCGCCATCAACCCGGCGATTGATTTCGCCCGCGCCGAACGCGGCTGGATCGCGGAACGTCTGGCGCGCATCCCGCAGGCCGTGCCGTTCGCGCCCGGCGCCTTGGTGCCATATCGCGGCGTGGAACATGTGCTGCGCTGGGCCGGAACCAGTCGCGGTGTCGCCTTCATCGATCAGGATGCGATGCGCCCCACCATTCGCGTGCCGGGGCGCGAGGAATTCTTCAGCCGCCGCAGCGAAGACTGGCTGAAGCGTCAGGCGCGCTTCCACCTGACGCGCAAGGTTGAGATGTATGCCGAGATGACCGGCGTGAAGGTACGCCGCATCACCATCCGCGATGGCGCGAGCCGCTGGGGTTCGTGTTCATCCAATGGCTCGCTGTCGTTTTCGTGGCGGCTGATCATGGCCCCGGCCTTCGTGCTGGATTACGTCGCCGCGCATGAAGTGGCGCACTTGCGTGAGATGAATCACGGGCCCCGCTTCTGGCGTCTGGTCGAACGCATGGTCGGCGACAGCACGGCGGCGCAGGCCTGGCTGCGTGACATGGGCACGCATCTGCACCGCTATGGCGATCTGGGCAGCGGCCATGCTAAAGACGTGGTGCTGTGAACGGGTAACGTTCAGCAACAGTTCATGACACGCCTGTCATAAGGCAGCATTCCTTGCGTGGAGCATTCACAATGTTTCGTTCCGTTCTGTTCACCGCCGCAACGCTGGTGATGTCCGCCACCGCCGCTGACACCGCGCCCGCGCCATCAGGGGCAGCAGATCCGAAGGTTGAGTTCCTAGGCTATTGCACCAGCAATGGCATGAGCAACGCCTATTGCGCCTGCATCACCGACACCATTGCCGGCGTGCTGAAACCCGAAGAAATTGCGGTCTACACCGCCTATCTGCAGCTGGTCGCCAGCGGTCAGCAGGACCCCAACACGATCATCCAGCAGCTGACCGAGCGCTTCAAGATTTCGCCCAAGGACCTGGGTGAGATCCTGCAGAAGACTGGCAACGTGGTGACGCCGGAAACCTGCGCCACCGCGCAGTAATCTCTGGCCCACCTATTGTGGCGCGCCGTCCTGACCAGAGACTTCCTTCAGCAGTTTTTCCAGCTCGGCCTGATCGGCTTCCGACGGCGCATCAGGCGGCGCGGCCTCGCCGACCGGCGCAGTGCCGTCACTTGCGGCAATGGCGGTATCTTCGCGTTGCCAGTCGTCAACTGCACCGGGTGATGGGGCATTCTCAAGGGCGATCAGTGGGCCGGGAGCACTCTGGCCTGCGACTGCCGTCATGAACGCCGACCAGACATCGGCCGGCACACTGCCGCCCGTTACATCTTTCATCGAGCCATTATCGTCGTTACCGACCCACACGCCCGCCACCAGATCACGTGTGTAGCCAATGAACCAGGCATCGCGGAACGCCTGGCCCGTTCCTGTTTTGCCAGCCGCATCGCGATCTGCCAGCCGGGCACGTTTGCCAGTGCCGGTCAGCACCGTTTCACGCATCATGAAAGTCATCTCGGCGGCATAAAGCGGCGAAAGCACCTGATACGATTCTGATCCCTGCCGCTCGTAGAGAACCTTGCCGCCGCGTCCGGTGATGCGCGTGATGCCGTGCGGAATGGCTGCATTGCCGCCATTGGCGAAAGGCGCATAGGCCGACGTCAGTTCCAGCAGGCTGACCTCGGACGTGCCGAGCGCCAGAGCGGGCTGCGCCATCAAGGGCGAAAGAATACCAAGGCGCTTGGCGGCCGCAGCTGCTTTCTTCGGGCCGACCTCAACGATCAAGCGCACAGCCGCCGAGTTCAGCGAATGTGCCAGCGCATGGGTGAGCGTGACCTCGCCTTCATACTTTTCCTTGTAGTTGCCGGGCGTCCAGTTTTTCAACTGAATGGGCGCATCCAGCACCGTGCTGTCGGGCGTGTAGCCCGCTTCCAGCGCCGCCAGAAACACGAAGGGCTTGAAGGCCGACCCCGGTGGACGGCGGGCCTGAACCGCGCGATTGAACTGGCTGTCGGCATAGGACCGGCCACCGATCATCACCTTCACGGCGCCGTCATTGCCAAGCGCAACAAACGCGCCCTGCCCGATATTCAGCTTGGCACCCTTGGCATCGAGCGCCTGGGTAAGCGCCTGTTCCGCGGCGCGCTGCATGGAAAGATCAAGCGTCGTTTCAATGACGATGTCACCTTCCGGTGCCCCGCCAAGGAAACCAGGCACCTGTTCCATGATCCAGTCAGCAAAATAGTCTGCACCCGGCGAGGCGCGCGTGATCATCACCTGCGGCTGGATACGGTCGGCCTCAGCGCGCTGGGCCTGTGTGATATAGCCCGCTTCAACCATCGCATTCAGCACGACGCCCGCGCGTTCCTCGGCGGCGTTTGCATCGGTAGAAGGGGAAAAACGCGAGGGCGCTTTCAGAAGACCCGCAAGGATCGCCGCTTCTTTCAGCGTGACCTGCCTTGCGCTCTTGTTGAAGTAACGTCGCGAAGCCGCCTCAACGCCATAGGTGCCCGCACCGAAGTAAACGCGGTTGAGATAAAGCGTGAGGATTTCATCCTTGGTGAACTTCACCTCCAGCCACAAAGCCAGCAGCGCTTCTTCCATCTTGCGTTCAAACGTGCGTTCAGGGCTCAAGAACAGGTTCTTCGCCAGCTGCTGGGTGATGGTCGAGCCGCCCTGCACGACATGACCCGCTTCGACATTGGCAAACATCGCCCGGGCGAGGCTGAACACATCCAGACCGAAATGGTCATAGAAGCGGCGATCCTCGATCGCCATCACCGCCTGCGGCAGCCAGGGCGACATTTCAGAAACCGGCACGAGATCACCAATGCCCGCACCGCGCGCCACGATGGTCGCACCCGAGGCGTCCACCACTTTCACTGACGGCGTGCCCTTCACACCGAAAAGCTGATCGGTCGGCGGCAGGCCGGAGGCATAATAGGTGATGAGCAGGCCGAGCGCGGTGATACCCAGCAGACCCGCCATCAGCGTGTATTTGAAAAGCCGCCACCAGCCGAAGCGACGGCGCTGTTTGGGCGGCGGTGGTGGCGGTCGCCCGCGCTGGACCGACTTGCGTTGCACGGCCCGGCCAGCAGAGCGCTGGCGCTCAACCCGCCAAGGTGCATCGCCGCGCGGTGTTCCGCGTTGGGACGTTTTCATGCCACGAGACACATGTTGACAGTCGGATTCACCATCTCTGCGTAACGCAATTGGCGTTAATGGCCGCTGAATCACAAGATATGGGGGGCGGACCCGTGCCGT
Organism: uncultured Flavobacteriaceae bacterium; assembly: GCA_964390465.1. Taxonomy (GTDB): domain Bacteria; phylum Pseudomonadota; class Alphaproteobacteria; order Micropepsales; family Micropepsaceae; genus JADZAI01. The sequence continues at coordinate 98,896 of CAYMIJ010000005.1, forward strand.
AGTGACCGGATCTATGTGGCATGGCGCTTGAAACATGGCTGGCAAGACCGGAACGCCACACAGTCAGGACCGCCGCCATGAAAAAGCTGATTGCCACTGCCGCCCTCGCCCTGAGCTTCGCAGGTGCCGCCTATGCCGCCGATGGAAAAGGCAAATATGAAGTGCTCGGCCTCGGTGCACAGAGCTGCAGCGAGTACAATGCGATCAAGGCCGACGCCGAAAAGGTCGTGGGCATCTGGGTTGAAGGCTATGCCACCGCGCTGAACCAGGCGCTGCCCGGCACGAAGGACGTGACCAAGGGCGCCAACCAGCAGCAGATCATGGAAAAAGTCAGCGCCGCCTGCGCCGCAAGCCCAGACATGATGATCGCCGATGCCACCCGCAATGTGATGATCGAGATGTCGGGCCTGAAGGACAAGGCAAGCGTGCGCACCGCCAAGGCCGACGAAAGCGAAGCACCCATCGAGGCCCCGGCCCTGCGCCAGTAATCACATCAGAGTTTTCCGTAGTACCACACCAAGCACCAGTAACCAGTAACGCAGCGGGCGGCCGGGGAAACCCAGCCGCCCGTTGTGTTTGATGGCGCAGGATCAGGCGTCGACTTCAGCGGCCAGCGCGTTTTCCTGAATGAACAGACGGCGCGGTTCAACCGCATCGCCCATCAGTTTCACGAACAGATCATCGGCTGTGTCAGCCTGCGCCACTTTCACTTGCAGCAAAGAGCGGGCGTTTTCATCAAGCGTGGTTTCCCACAGCTGATCGGCGTTCATTTCACCAAGACCCTTGTAACGCTGGACCGTAACACCTTTTTCGCCCCAGGCGATGATCGATTCCAGCAGCGCGAGGGGGCCCAAGATTTCTCTTGAGTCCTGACCTTTGCGGAGCGTGCCGCCCCGGCCATAGGCGTGCTGAAGATCTGCCGTCAGACGGTCGAGCTTGCGGGCATCGGCACTGGCGATCAGCGCGCCATCAATCACCACGGCTTCGGTGACACCGCGCACTTCGCGCGAAAAGGCAAGGCCACCATCATCCGTCGCCGCGCCTTGCCAACCCTTTTCATATTCATCGGCCAGTGCATCGAGACGACGCGCAATATAGGCGGCGCTCGTAGATGCTGCGGCTTCGTTTTTCAGCAGTTCAGGGTTCAGCGCCCCGCCTATCGCTGCCTGCTCCAGCACGAAGGCTGGATAGCGATGCGCCAGCACATCAATGGCTGCTTTCGCCTGACGTGCCTTGGCGATGAGTTCGGTCAGTTCCGCGCCCGCGATCTGTTCACCGCCCTTCAGGGTCAGAACCGCGCCTTCGGCACCCTGTTCCAGCACATACTCATCATAATCGCGCTGGTCTTTCAGATAGCGGAACGACTTGCCGCGCGCGACTTTATAGAGCGGCGGCTGGGCGATGTAGATATAGCCGCGTTCGATCAGTTCCGGCATCTGACGGTAGAAGAAGGTCAGCAGCAGCGTGCGGATATGGGCGCCGTCGACATCGGCGTCGGTCATGATGATGATCTTGTGATAGCGCAGCTTGGCGATATTGAACTCTTCGCGGCCTATGCCAGCCCCAAGCGCCGAGATGAGTGTTGCGATCTGTTCTGAGGACAACATCTTGTCGAAGCGGGCGCGCTCCACGTTCAAAATCTTACCGCGCAGGGGCAAAATCGCCTGATACTGGCTGTCGCGCCCACCTTTCGCGCTGCCGCCCGCGCTATCACCCTCGACGATGAAGATCTCGCTTTTAGCAGGGTCGCGCTCGCGGCAGTCATGCAGCTTGCCAGGTAGTGAGGCGCTGTCGAAAGCGCCCTTGCGCCGCGTGAGTTCGCGCGCCTTGCGGGCAGCCTCGCGCGCGGCTGCCGCCTCAACCACTTTGGAAACGATCGCTTTGGCTTCGGCAGGGTTTTCCTCAAACCATGAGGCCAGCCGCTCTCCTGCCACCTGCTCGACTACGGGACGCACTTCGCTGGAGACGAGCTTGTCCTTTGTCTGGCTGGAGAATTTCGGATCAGGCACTTTCACCGACAGGACGCAGGTTAACCCCTCGCGCGCGTCATCGCCGGTAAGGTTCACCTTTTCCTTCTTTGCGATGCCGCTGTCATTCGCATAGCCGTTAACGACGCGCGTGAGCGCCGCGCGGAAACCGGCCAGATGCGTGCCGCCATCACGCTGAGGGATGTTGTTGGTGAAGCAGTGCATGCTTTCGTGATAGGAGTCGTTCCACCAGAGGGAGAACTCCACCGTGATCCCGTCGCGTTCTGACGTGGCAGTCATCGGCGCCGATATCAGCGGCTTCTTGGTGCGATCGAGATAACGCACCATTTCGGCAAGACCGCCTTCATATTGCAGCGATATCTCGCGCTTTTCCACGCCGCGCAGATCAGCAAACGATATCGCCACGCCTGAATTGAGGAAGGCCAGTTCGCGCAGGCGGTGTTCCAGCGTTTCAAAGCTGAACTCGGTTTTTGTGAAGGTCTGCGATGAAGGCAGGAAGGTGACTTCCGTGCCCTTGCGGCCCGGCGCATCACCCACAACGACAAGCGGCGCTTCGGCATCACCATGGCGGAAGCGCATGTAGTGTTCCTTGCCGCCGCGCCAGATGCGCAGGTCAAGCCATTCGCTGAGCGCGTTCACCACCGAAACGCCCACGCCATGCAGGCCGCCAGATACCTTGTAGGAGTTCTGGTCGAACTTACCGCCCGCATGCAGCTGGGTCATGATGACCTCAGCCGCTGAGACGCCTTCGCCGGTGTGGAGATCGACCGGAATACCACGGCCATTGTCGCGCACGGTACACGAGCCGTCTGCGTTGAGTGTCACCTCAACCCTGTCGGCAAAACCGCCCAGCGCCTCATCAATGGCGTTGTCGACGACCTCGTAGACCATGTGGTGCAGACCAGTGCCATCATCGGTATCGCCGATATACATGCCCGGACGTTTGCGCACGGCATCAAGGCCCTTGAGGACCTTGATGGAGCCTGCGTCATAGTCGCTTTCTGGAATGGTCGAATCGGTCATGGAGGTCCATGCAAAAACACCACTTTCATATAGTGTTTTGCTGAGGATTCGTCACGCGAAAGCCGCGTCAGCCCCCACCCGGCATGGTGACTGTGCCAAAGCACTTTTCACGGGGTCCGTGAACGCAGACAAGACCCTGGCCACCCGGAATGGGGCCTGCCTCAACGGCTGGGGAGCCGTCGGGCGAATTGATGCTGATCTTGCCAGCATCGCCGCTCTTGCTGGGCCCGATGGTGACAAGCGCGTCGCCGCCCTCATTGTTGATCTGAACGATGGCAGGCCCTGATTCTTTCGCAACGATGCCGCCGGTCCACACACCGCCCGGATTGGCGAGCATGACTACGCCCGCCCCATTGTTATTGTTGCTCGATCCAAAATGGGCGACCACCGTGCCTGACGGTTCAGAAATGCGCAGGGCAGGATATTTCCCATCCTTCACCCCAAGCGACACCAGATTGACGTCCTCGCCCAGTGTAACGGCCAGTCCGTGAAGTTGCGCATCGGAGGTCATCGCTACGGCCCTGCCATCACGGATCAAATTGATGACGCTGCCCTCGGGTCTGACGATCATGCCGGCAAGATTCTGGGCGGTATTGCGCAGGCCAAGCTGGGTGGAGTCAGCCGAAACGGAAATCAGCGCTTTTGAGTCACCCCCACCGTCCAGGGTCAGCTTCACGCCGCCATCCATCTCCTCCACCAGCATCAGCACTTTTCCATCACCGCCTTTCACCGAAAAAGGTGCGGTAACGGTATGGCTGTCGGCGGGCGCGGCAGGCGTATTCTGCGCGATCGCCATCAAAGGCGCGCCGACAAAGACTCCCAGAACCGCCCCGGCCAATCCACTGATGAATGACTTATCCATGGCCAGTCTCCGATTGCTTTGAAACGTCAGAGTGCCGCGCCCCGCCACCGCCGTCCACTACCGTATCAGGCAGCGACGACCGCTCCCGCCCTGACCGTGAAATGCTGGGCGCGGTTGCCCATTGCGGCAAACAGTGCAGCATCGGTGCCGGTCATCCAGGCCTGCGCCCCGATGGCACCAATTTCATCAAAAAGCGCAGCGCGGCGGCGTTCATCAAGATGGGCAGCGATTTCATCAAGCAACAGCAGGGGAGCAGCGCCATTGTCGGCCCGCGCCTGTGCTCGCGCTGCTGCCAGCGTGAGACCAATCAACAGCGCCTTTTGTTCGCCAGTTGAACAGTCAGCGGCGGGCCGTCCACGTGCCACATGCGTGACGGCGAGATCAGCCGTGTGCGGGCCAAAGCCGGTGCGCCCACTTTCACAATCCGCACTCCGCCGCCGCATGAGCGCTTCGCGGAACCGCGCCTCACCGTCGTCACCAGGCATTCGTGTTTCCTCAAAGCGGCCGGTGACTGCGATGGCCGCTTGCGGAAACACGCCGGTCAGCGGCGCGAGATCAGCCTTCAGGCGTTCAACCGTGCGGGCCCGCGCATTGGCAAGGGCCAGCCCGGCCGCCGCCATCTGGGCTTCGATGGCATCAAGCCAGACGCGCTCACCGCTATCGCGCAGAATCTGCATGCGTTCGCGCATCGCCTTTTCGTAGGCATTGGCCTGCCGACCATGAGATGGCTCAAAAGCCAATGTCAGCCGGTCCAGAAAACGCCGCCGTCCGCCAGGCGATTCCAGAAACAGCCGGTCCATCTGCGGGGTCAGCCACACCATGCGACAGGTTTCGGCCAGCGCCGTTGCGGCCGTGGCGGGCGCGCCATTGATGTGCGCCGTCCGCTTCTCGCCGACCCGGCCTTCAGCCCCCAGCTGCAGCCCGGTGCCGATGTCGAAAACGCCATCGGGCCCTGCAATTGTCGCGGCCACAGCCCAGGGTGATGCCGGTTGTTCCTCGCCCGGCAGACGGCGCGCCGAGTCGACCAGGGCCGCACCGCGCAGCCCCCGTCCCGGCGAAAGCAACGAGACCGCTTCCAGAATATTGGTCTTGCCCGCACCATTATCGCCGGTCAGCACCACTGGACGCGCATCAAGCCGAAGCGTCAGCCCTTCATAAGACCGAAAGGCGGTCAACATCAGCCGCCGCAGACAATAGGCGGCCGAGGGCTTCGACATGATTTCGGTTTCGGCGGCGGTCACCCGCCGCTCTTACACCCGCATCGGCATGATGACATAGAGCGTTGCAGCGTCGGCCTTTTCGCCGGCATCGCGCACGATGGTGGGCGAGGCCGCATCAGCAAACAGGAACTGCGCCTGATCGCCGTTGAGGGCCGCCGCGATGTCCATCAGATAACGGGCATTGAAGCCGACATCGAAGCCATCACCGCTGTAATCGGCAACCAGTTCTTCGTTTGCACTGCCCTGTTCGGGGTTGATGACATTCAGCGTCACCTTGCCATCTTCCACAGTCATCTTCACGGCGCGGGTGCGATCGCTGGCGACAGTTGAAACGCGATCCACGGCTTCCTGAAAGGCCGCGCGGTCCACAAAGAGCGGCTTGTCATTGCCGGTGGGAATGACGCGCTGATAGTCAGGGAACGTGCCATCGATGAGCTTGGACGTGATGACGGCGTCGCCAAAGGCAAACCGGATTTTGGTATCGCTGACTGCAACCTCGACATCGCCATCGGCGTCATCCAGCAACTTGCGCACTTCCTGCACGGTTTTGCGCGGGATGATGACGCCGGGCATTGCTTCAGCCCCCTTGGGCGCGGGCAGATCAAACCGCGCGAGGCGATGGCCATCCGTTGCCACGGCGCGCAGCATCACGCCGTCCTTGCCCTTCGAGGCGTGCAGGTAGATGCCGTTGAGATAGTATCGCGTTTCCTCGTTCGAAATTGCAAAGCGCGTCTTGTCGATCAGCCGTTTGAAGTCAGAGGCGGGTAGCGCAAAGCTGTGTGGCAGGCTGCCCGCGCTCATGGCCGGAAAATCCTCGCGGGGCAAAGCGCCAAGCTGGAAGCGCGAACGTCCCGCCGAAAGCGTGATGCGACCCGTTTCGCCCATCAGCTCGATCTGCACCTGCGCGCCATCGGGCAGTTTGCGCACAATGTCATAAAGCATGTGCGCTGATGCCGTCGTTGCGCCCGCGCGCGCGACATCAGCAGGCAGAGTCTCGACGATCTCGATGTCGAGGTCGGTTGCGGTGAGCGACAAGGAGCCTTTGTTCGCTTCGAGCAGAACATTGGCCAGAATGGGAATCGTGTTGCGCCGTTCAACCACGCTCTGCACGTGGTTCAGCGATTTCAACAGCGCGGCGCGCTCAAGAGTAATCTTCATTGCAGGGCCGGTCCTGAACTGGCGGGCGCCAGACCCCCCGGCGCCGCTTTGGTGACTATAGCAAGTTCGGCAGGCATGGAAATCGTCCAGCGCTGCCTATTCTTCAAGGATCCGCTGCAGACGGATCAGCTCGTCATCCAGGCTGGAATCGGTGGAGCGCAATTCCTCGATGCGCTTGACCGCATGGATGACCGTGGTGTGATCGCGCCCGCCAAAGCGGCGGCCAATGTCGGGCAGCGACCGCGTCGTCAGCTTCTTGGCGAAATACATGGCAACCTGCCGGGGCCGGGCGACCTGGCGGGCGCGACGCGGCGACAGCATGTCGGCCGGGCGCAGATTATAGAACTCGGCTACCCGCTTCATGATCTCATCGACCGTGATCTTGCGATCATGGGTGCGCAGGATATCGGCCAGGAACTCGCGGGCGCGGTCCACCGTCACCGGCTCGGATGTCGCATCCGCCATCAAGGTGAGCTTGTTGAAGGCGCCTTCCAGGTCGCGCACGTTGGAAACGATACGCTGCGCCAGATAACGCAGCACGTCATCGCCGACCTGCTGGCGCACGCGGTCAGAGGCCGCATGGTCGCGGCGGGCCAGCAGAATGGAAAAGCGCAGTTCAAAGTCTGTGGGGTGGAGATCAGCCTCTAGCCCGCCGGCAAGCCGTGACTTGATACGCTCGGAGATACCGTCAAGCGCGCGGGGGGAGCGGTCCGCTGTCAGGACCAGCTGCTTGCCCGCGCCGATCAGATCGTTGAGTGCGTGGAAAAACTCTTCCTGGGTGAACTCCTTGCCCGCCAGAAACTGCACATCGTCGATGAGCAGAACATCGGCGGCGCGCAGCATGTCCTTGAATTCGATCGTGGACTTTTCACGCAGCGCCCGCATGAACGCATTCATGAAGCGCTCGGATGAAAGATAAACGACCTTGAGATCAGGGCGGCGGCGGCGCACCTCGTGGCCAATGGCGTGCATGAGATGCGTCTTGCCCAGCCCAGAGCCGCCATAAAGGAACAGTGGGTTGAAGCGCGCCTCGGGCACCTGTTCAGCAACGCCCAGAGCTGCGTCGTGGGCGAAACGGTTCGGGCGCCCGGCGATGAATTGGGCGAAGGTGTAGCGCGGATTGAGCGGCTGACCGATTGCCATCTCAACCGCGCTCTCGACCTGTGGCAGGGTCATAGCGGGGGCCGAGGACGCTGCCTGTGCCTCACCAGCTGATGCTGAGACCAGCACACCAGCCGCCGTCACGAAGGTGACGCGCGGGCCAGGCTGGCTGAGCTCGCTGGCGATGCGGGCGATCTGCGCGCCGAAATTGTCGCGCACATACTGGCGCAGAAACGCCGTCGGCGCGCCAATCACCAACTCATCCGGCCCATCGCTGAGCGCAATGAGTGGGCGGATGAAAAAATCAGCTGTGTTGGCCGGAAGGTCACTACACAGGCGGGTTTTGATCTCGTCCCAAAGCTTCACCCCGCCTTTGCCGTCCGCGCCGTTCGCGTCCTTCATGGACCGTTTTCTTTCTTTCATGGGGCAGCCCGGCTGCCCGACCCCAACCTATTGCGCCGGATAGCACCGGACGCAGCCCCCTCAGCCCTGTTTCCAGGGCAGTCCTTCGGCCTTCCAGCCATTCGTCCGGCCGCGATGCCCCTCTGCATCGTGACTGCCTTCAAATCCATTCTCGACATTGTAGGCCGCCGTGAAGCCGTTCTGCGTCAGCGCCATGGCACCCGAGCGCGAGCGCGCGCCCGACCGGCACAGCAAGAATACTGGCGCATCCTTCGAAAGACCGCTCAAGGCGAACTCCGCTTCGACCGCGGCCACGAAGTCGTTGTTGATGCTCATGTCGGGATAGATCTGCCATTCGACAAGAACCGGCTTGCCCCCGGTCAGGGTCAGGTCAGGCAGACCAACAAAACCCCATTCGGGCTTTGTGCGTACATCAACAAGCCGCGCTTTGGGCTGGGATTTGAGTATGCGCCATGCTTCCGAGGGCGTCACATTGCCCGCATAGCCATTCCCCGGAGATGAAATCTTGACGTCCATGCCAGCGCATTCACCCCCTGCCCACAACAGTCCTGACTGGACTGACGCACCATTGAATCGAGACTGCCCGCGCCCTGCCAATCAGGCCATCAGAGACAAGTATACACAAAGCTGTACTTATTTCGTACGGCTTATGACCCGCTCTTCATTTGACATGATTGCTGTTTGCCGCAGCGTCTCGTGATGTGGATAACACTAACCACGACATTTTCACGACGCAAGTGAAATGAGTCGATTGTGGCTGAGATTCTTCGAGAGACAGATTGCCATAAAACTGTAGTAGCAAAAAGGTGCAGAAAACCGCTGATTTCTCGATAGATTGTGGGTCTTTTTACATCAACCGCCACATATAGTTTGACGGCAAAGGTGTCACGCGACACCGATCTGACATAAATCCTTTATGTCAGGACAACCTACCTGAATAGAATATTGTCAAGTAAAGAGAGCAGCCAAGAGCCTGAAAATATCAGGCTGTTGCGCCGAGCTTGTTCACGCGCTTGGCCAGACGCGAAACCTTACGGTCGGCCGTATTGCGGTGCATGATGCCTTTGGTCGCGCCACGGGCGATTTCGGGCTGGGCGGCCTTCAGTGCCTTCATGGCCGCATCCTTGTCGCCCGTTGCAATCGCTTCTTCGACCGCACGCACATGGGTACGGACGCGGCTTTTGCGCGAGGCGTTACGGGCCTGGGCCTTGACGGCCTTGCGGGCGGCTTTGGCAGCCGATTTGATGTTCGCCATAGTCTTGAAAAGTCTCGTTTGGGGCGCGCCTTATGACGCAGGTGCGAGGCTGCGTCAACGGATTTGGCTAGCTGTTGGTAAAGACGGCCTTCCGCTTGTCCACAAAGGCTGCCATGCCTTCCTTCTGGTCAGCCGTGGCAAACATGGCATGGAACAGTCGGCGCTCGAAGCGCACGCCTTCGGCGAGCGTGGTTTCATAGGCGCGATTGACACTTTCCTTTGTTATCATAGCGATAGGCAAAGACTGGCTGGCGATTTTTTCCGCAGACTTTATCGCTTCCTCAAGCAGCGTATCGGCGGGCACCACGCGGCTGACCAGACCGGACCGCTCGGCCTCAGCCGCGTCCATGGTGCGACCGGTCAGGCACATATCCATCGCCTTCGACTTGCCGACAAAGCGCGTGAGGCGCTGCGAACCGCCAATGCCCGGCATGACACCCAGATTGATTTCCGGCTGGCCAAACTTCGCCGTATCGGCCGCGATGATGAAATCGCACAGCATGGCGAGCTCGCAGCCGCCACCCAGCGCATGACCGGCCACGGCCGCGATCAGCGGTTTGCGGAATGAGGAGACCGCATGTTCAAAGGCAGCGAACAGATCGCCTTTGAAGACGTCCATGAAAGACTGCGTGGCCATCTCCTTGATGTCGGCGCCTGCGGCAAAAGCACGCGCCGAGCCGGTCAGCACCACACAGCCAATCCCCTCATCGGCCTCGTAGGCTGCAAGCGCTGCCATCACCTCACGTGTCAGCTCCGCATTCAGTGCGTTCAGCGCCTGCGGACGGTTCAACGTGATGAGGCCAACACGGCCACGCGTTTCAGTGAGAATGGTGGAATAGCTCATGGTGGCCCTCTTTGATGCGCCCTCTTAGCGCTGGCAGGTGGGACAGTAAAATGTCGAGCGCCCGGCCTGGACGATGCGCCGGATGATGCCCTTGCAGCGCAGGGTCAGGCAGGGTTCGCCCGCGCGGTCATAGACGCGGAAACTGTGCTGGAAATAACCAAGCTCGCCATTCACCTGTGCATGATCGCGCAGTGTCGAGCCGCCCGCCATGATCGCGTCGCTCAGCACGGCGGTGATGGCTTTTACCAATCTGTCGACACGGGGCGCAGAGAGTGAACCAGCAGCGCGGGTCGGATGGATGCCCGCACGATACAGCGCTTCGCTGACATAGATATTGCCAAGCCCTGCCACCACGCGCTGATCGAGCAGCGCCGCCTTGATGGGTGTTGCCTTGCCTTTCAGCAGGAAGGCCAGCGCCGTGCCGTCCAGCGGCGGGTCCAGAGGTTCCGGCCCGATGCCGGCAAAAAGTTTGTGCGCAGCGAGGCTGGCGCGCGGCTCAAGCAGCATCAGGCCGAAGCGGCGATGATCGTTATAGACGATGCGGTCGCCGCGATCGGTTTCCATCAGCACATGATCGTGCTTGCCCGCGCCGGACGCTGCTTCGGGCGTGGCGTGATGAAACGCGCCCAGCATCGCGCCTTCATTGGAGCCGCGCGGGTACACCGTGAAACGTCCCGACATGCCCAGATGAATGACGAGCGTTTCATCGCCATCGAGTTCAGCGAGGATGTATTTCGCCCGGCGCGTCAGGCGCTCCACGCGCCGCCCGGTCAGCCGCGCGGCGAAATTGTCGGGAAAGGGAAAGCGCAGATTGGCCCGGCGCACGACAGCCCCGGCAATGCGCGCCCCTTCCAGCACCGGCTGAAGGCCGCGCCGCACGGTTTCGACTTCAGGAAGTTCGGGCATGATGCCTCTTTATCCTGCCTGCCGCGTCGCACCAAATCCTTGGCGTATGGCGCGCCGTCCCGGTATGGTCCGCCCGCCATGAGCCAGCCCGAAACAGCCTCGTTCGGTTTTCAGGACATCCCCGCCGCAGAAAAGGCGGCACGGGTGAAAGGCGTCTTTGATTCCGTCGCCGGGCGCTATGACCTGATGAACGATCTGATGTCGGGCGGCGTGCACCGGCTCTGGAAAGACGCGATGGTCGACTGGCTCGACCCTGCCCCCGGCAGCGCCGTGCTGGATGTCGGCGGTGGCACCGGCGACATCGCCTTGCGTATCGCCCGCCGCTGGGGCGCGAAAGGCGGCGCGATCACCATCTGCGACATCAATCATGAAATGCTCAAGGCCGGGAAAACACGGCCCGATTTTGCAAAGCTGAACGCGGCAACGGGCATCAGCTGGTTGTGTGCCGATGCCGAACACCTGCCCGTGCCCAGCCGCAGCATGGATGCCTATACCATCGCCTTCTGCATCAGGAACGTCACGCATATCGACATGGCCCTGGCCGAGGCACGGCGTGTGCTGAAACCGGGCGGGCGCTTTTTGTGCCTTGAGTTCTCGCGCGTCGAGGTGCCGCTGCTCGACACCTTATATGATGCATGGTCGTTCAAGGCGTTGCCCGAGATCGGTGCGCGGGTGGCCGGTGACCGCGACTCCTATCGCTATCTTGCGGAATCCATCCGCCGCTTCCCGCCGCAGAAAGAGTTTGCAGCCATGATGGTGCGCGCCGGGTTCGATCAGGTGAAATACCGCAATCTGACAGGCGGGATTGCCGCGCTCCATTCCGGCTGGGTGATCTGACGCATGAGTTCATTCGGCGCTTTCTTCCGTCTGCTGCATGCCGCGCGGGTGTTTGCGCGCCACGATGCGCTGGTGCCGCCGGAGTTCCGCGATCAGATCCCTTTTGGCGCGCGCCTGGGTGCAGGACTTCTTCGCTTCACCGCATTCGGGCGGGCAAAAAATGGCACACTCGGCCAGCGTTTTGCCTCGGCATTGGGCGAGCTTGGCCCCTCTTATGTGAAGCTGGGCCAGTTTCTGGCGACCCGGCCTGATGTGGTCGGCAAGGAACTGGCGCGCGATCTGTCCGCCTTGCAGGACCGCATGCCGCCTTTCCCGCTGACTGAAGCCAAGGCGATGGTCAGCGCTGAGCTTGGCCGCGACACGAACAGCATTTTTGAGACATTCTCTGAACCCGTCGCCGCCGCCTCGATTGCGCAGGTGCATCGCGCCCGCATCAAAGGCCAGAGCGACGATGTCGCCGTGAAGGTGCTGCGGCCCGACATCGAAACACGCTTCGGCAAAGATCTCGAAGCCTTCTATCTCGCCGCACGCCTTGCCGAACGTCATATGCCTTCATCGCGCCGCCTGCGCCCCATCGCCTTTGTCGATACGCTGGCGGCCAGCGTGAAAGAAGAAATGGATCTGCGGCTGGAAGGTGCAGCGGCCTCGGAACTCGCCGACCGCACGAAAAACGATGCGGGCTTTCGTGTGCCGCGCATCGAATGGGATCATACCGCCAAGCGCGTTCTCACATCAGAATGGATCGACGCCATCCCGCTGCGCGATGCGGCGGCGCTGAAAGCCGCCGGGCACAATCCGGCGCGGCTGGCCGATCAGATCATCCAGCATTTCCTGACACAGGCCCTGCGCGACGGATTTTTCCACGCCGACATGCATCAGGGGAACCTGTTCGTCGATGCGGCAGGCCAGATCGTCGCCGTTGATTTCGGCATTATGGGGCGTCTGGACGCGACCATGCGCCGCTTCATGGCCGATGTGCTTTATGGCTTCCTGCAGCGCGACTATCGCGCCATCGCAGAAGCACATTTCGCGGTCGGGATTGTTTCGTCCACCCATTCGGTCGATGCCTTCGCACAGGCGCTGCGGTCGGTCGGTGAGCGCGTCTTCGGACGCCCGGCGCATGAAGTTTCGATGGCGCGGCTGCTGCAGCAGCTTTTTGAAATCACCGACATGTTCGGCATGGAAATGCAGCCCCAGCTTGTGTGGCTGCAAAAAACCATGGTGGTGGTGGAAGGTGTCGCCCGCGATCTCGACCCGAACCATAATCTGTGGGAAGCCTCGCGTCCTGTAGTGGAGCGCTGGATGCACGACACACTTTCACCCCAGCACCGTCTGCGTGAAGCAGCGGAGGGGCTTGGCGGATTTGGCCGTTCGCTGCAGGGGGTGATGCAGCATGCCGCCGACATCGCGTCCGGCATGAGCCGTGCCGGTTTCCGGCTGCATCCTGATTCCATCCGCGATATTGCGCGCGAGGAAGTGCGCCACACACGCCACACACGCATCGCGCTGTGGATAGGGGCGCTGGCGCTGATGGCTTTGGCCATCAAGGCGTTCCTGTGAAACGCGTTCTCATTCTGGGCGGGGCTGGGGCCATCGGTCGGCGCGCTGCGGCCGGTGCCATCGCCTGTTCGGCTGTGCATGAGGTGGTGATTTCCGATCTCTATCTGGAAAAGGCTGAGGCCGAAGCCGCCGCAGGGCACGGCAAGGCGCGGGCGCTCCAGCTGGATGTTTTCAATGAAGAGGCCCTGCGCGCCGCGATCAGGGATTGTGACGCGGTGCTGAACTGCGCCGGGCCGTTCTGGCGCACCAGCCTGCCGTGCCTGAAAGCCGCCATCGCGGAAGGACGCACCTATCTGGATGTCTGCGATGGCTGGGACACCACGCAGCTGACGCTGCAACTGGACGAGGAAGCGCGCAAGGCTGGCGTTTCGGCCGTGATTGGCCTTGGCGCTTCGCCCGGCATCACCAATCTGCTGGCCAGGATCGCGGCAGAAGAACTCGATCAATGCGACGAGATCGTCACCGGCGTGAACATCGACCCCGAACTGCGCGAGGAATATAACGGCGCGCCGGGCCGGGCCGTGCATTGGCTGCGTCAGGTCGGCGGTGAGGTGACGGCATGGCGCGAGGGCCGGCCGCTCAATGTGCCCGCTTTGCAGAAAATGCGTCTGGTTCTGCCCGGCATCGGTGCGCGTCTGCTGCATATGATCGGCCACCCGGAAGCGCTGACCCTGCCGCACACCATTCCCGGCCTGAAATCTGCCAGCCATGTTCTGGCGCTGGACCTGAAAGAAGCAGCGTTGGCCGAGGCACTCTCTGACCGGCTGAGCAAGGGACAGATTTCAGCCACCGAGGCGCGCGCGATGGTGGACCATCCCTCAAAGCGTCCGCTCAATCTGCGCCTGAAACTGATGGCGGCAGGGCTGGGGCAGCGACGGACGCAAACGCCGCAGCTCTTTGCCTATGCCGCCGGGCAGAAGCACGGGCGGCACCGCCATGTGCTGGTCTCGATCACCCGCCTGCCGCCGGGCGGCGCTGCGGGCGCTGCCGCTGCCGCGCTGATCGTCGGGCTCGATATGGCGCTGGGCCATCGGCTGGGCCGCAGCGGGGTTTCCGCGCCCGAGGATATCGTGGACCCGCATGTCTTCTTCGAGGAATATGCTAAACCGGCCACGCCGAAAGGCGTTGCCCCATCAGCTCTCATCCATATTGAGGCGGAGGACCGGACCGCATGAGCACGCGCCGCATATTGCTGATCGTCGGCGGCGGAATTGCTGCCTACAAGTCGCTTGAGCTTGTGCGCCTGATCCGCAAGTCAGGCTATGGTGTGCGGGCGGTGCTGACCGAGGCCGGATCGCATTTCGTCACGCCGCTGTCGCTCGGCAGCCTGACCGGCGACACCGTCTATCGCGATCTCTTCAGCCTGACCGATGAAGCGGCGATGGGTCACATCGAACTGTCGCGCGATGCCGATCTTGTGGTTGTCGCGCCGGCCACCGCAGACCTGATGGCCAAGGTGGCGAACGGCCTTGCCAATGATCTCGCCTCGACGCTGCTGCTGGCAACCGACAAGCGTGTGCTGATGGCCCCGGCCATGAATGTGCGCATGTGGACCCACGCCGCCACACAGCGCAACGTGAAGCAGCTGCAGGATGACGGCGTCGTGCTGGCTGGCCCGAATGAAGGTGAGATGGCCTGCGGCGAATACGGGCCGGGCCGCATGGCCGAGCCGTCGGAAATCCTCGCGGCGATGGCTGTCATGCTGGCCGATATTGATGCGGCGCGTCCGCTGAAAGGCATGAGCGCGCTGGTGACATCAGGCCCGACGCATGAGCCGATTGATCCGGTGCGCTATATTGCCAACCGCTCCAGCGGCAAGCAGGGCCATGCGATTGCCGCCGCGCTCGCCGCGATGGGCGCATCCGTCACGCTGATTTCCGGCCCGGTCTCAATCGCTCCGCCCAGCGGCGTGACGCTGGTGCCGGTGGAAACGGCGCGCGACATGATGGTCGCCGCCGAGCGCGCGCTGCCCTGCGACATCGCGGTGTGCGCCGCAGCCGTCGCTGACTGGCGCGCATCGGAAGATGCAGGCCAGAAGATCAAGAAAACCGGAGATGCGCCGTCACCGCTGAAGCTCGCTGAAAACCCTGACATTCTGGCCAGCCTGTCGCGTCATCCGTTCCGTCGCCCGAAACTGGTGATCGGCTTTGCCGCCGAAACGGAAAACGTCATCCCCCATGCCCGCGCCAAACTGGCGAAGAAAGCCTGTGACTGGGTCATCGCCAATGATGTGTCGGCGGGAACAGGCGTGATGGGCGGCGATGATAATACAGTCACGCTGGTCAGTGCTTCGGGCGAAGACGCCTGGCCGATCATGAGCAAGCAGGACGTTGCGGCCAGACTCGCGACACGCATCGCAGAACATTTCGGAAAATCATGAAGCTGAAAATCAAACGCCTGCCCCATAGCGAGGGTCTGGCTTTGCCGCGCTATGAAACAGCCGGTGCCGCCGGCATGGACCTGACCGCCGCCGTGACAGCGGACCTGATCCTGCCCGTCGGCGGGCGCGCCATCGTGCCGACCGGCCTGCAGATCGCGGTGCCGCATGGTTTTGAAGCGCAGGTGCGCCCAAGGTCAGGGCTGGCCGCCAAGAATGGCGTCACCGTGCTCAATGCGCCGGGCACCATCGACAGCGATTATCGCGGTGAGGTGGGCGTCATCCTGATCAATCAGGGCGCGGAAGCCTTCACCGTCACACGCGGTATGCGCATCGCCCAGATGGTGATCGCCGCGGTTCTTCAGGTTGAACCGGAAGAAACTGAATCGCTGGACGAGACAGAGCGCGGCGCAGGTGGTTTCGGTTCCACCGGCCGATAATTAAGTTCGGCTGAAGTCAGACATCAGCGCGTCTGCGCCGCTGATCACCTATGTTCAGATGAAACAAGGCATCAGGAGAGCGCCATGAGCGAAGCCATCAGCCGTCCGCCGGGGCGCGGTCGCATATATGACTCGATCACCGAGACCATCGGCAACACGCCGCTGGTGCGCCTGAAACGTCTGGGCGCTGAAGCAGGCGTGAAGGGCGACATCCTGCTGAAGCTGGAGTTCTTCAACCCGATCGCCAGCGTGAAAGACCGCATCGGCGTCGCCATGATCGAAGATCTTGAAGCGCGCGGCGTCATCAAGCCCGGCCAGAATACACTGGTCGAGCCGACATCGGGCAATACCGGCATTGCGCTCGCCTTCGCGGCGGCGGCCAAAGGCTATCGCCTGATCCTTGTGATGCCCGAAACCATGTCGGTGGAACGGCGCAAGATGCTGGCTCTGCTGGGCGCCGAGCTGGAGCTGACCGAAGGGGCAAAGGGCATGCGCGGGGCGATTGCGCGCGCGCAGGAGCTGGCCGCCGACATTCCAGGGGCCGTCATTCCGCAGCAGTTTGAAAACCCGGCCAACCCCGCCATTCACCGCCAGACCACGGCTGAGGAAATCTGGAACGACACCAACGGCAAAGTGGACATCTTTGTTTCGGGCGTTGGCACGGGCGGCACGATCACTGGCACAGGCTCGGTTCTGAAAGCAAAGAAGCCCGGCGTGAAAGTGGTGGCCGTAGAACCGGAAGATTCCGCAGTGCTTTCGGGACGCGCCCCCGGCCCACACAAGATTCAGGGCATCGGCGCGGGCTTCGTGCCGAAGATTCTCGACACCGCCCTGATCGACGAGATTGTTACCGTGACCAATGAGGCCGCCATTGCCACGGCGCGCGATCTGGCCCGCAAGGAAGGTATTCCGACGGGCATCTCATCAGGCGCGGCGGTCGCTGCTGCCCTGCAGATCGGCGCGCGAGCCGAGAATGCAGGCAAGACGATTGTCGTCATCATTCCAAGCTTCGCCGAACGCTATCTTTCAACCGCCTTGTTTGAGGGACTGTAACCGCCTCAGCGCCCACGCGGCGGTTGCGCGCACCGTTTCATCGGCATCGTTCAAAAGCGGCAAAGCGGCTTCTTCCAAAGAAGCCGCGCCGCTATTGCCGATGGCGATCAGCACATTGCGGATGAAACGACCCCGCCCGATGCGCTTGACGGGCGAACCTGAAAAGCGCGTGCGAAACGCCGCATCATCCAGCCTCGCCAGATCAGCCAGCGCGGGCGCGTTCAGATCATCACGGGCTTTCAGCTTGGCCTCGTGCCCCGCTTGCGCAAACTTGTTCCACGGGCACACGGCCAGACAGTCATCGCAGCCATAGATGCGATTACCGATGAGCGGCATCAGATCTTCGTCGATCAGGCCATCATGTTCGATGGTGAGATAGGAAATGCAGCGCCGTGCATCGAGTTGGTAAGGTGCTGGAAAAGCTTTTGTGGGGCAGGCATCGAGACAGGCCAGGCAGGTACCGCAGGCGTCCTCGTGCGGTGTGTCCGTATCAAGAACGGCAGATGTCAGGATCACGCCGAGAAACAGCCACGCACCGAAATCGCGTGACACAAGGTTCGTGTGCTTGCCCTGCCAGCCGATACCGGCCGCTGTGGCAAGAGGCTTTTCCATCAAGGGTGCTGTATCGACAAACACCTTCACCTCAGCCCCTGTCAGCTTCGCTGTCAGCGCCGCCAGTTCTTTCAGCCGCCCCTTGATGATGTCGTGATAGTCGCGTGCGCGGGCATAGACGCTGATCGCGCCCGCCTCTTTCATGCGTGTAACGGCAAGCGGATCCGTCTCCGGGCCATAGTTGAGCGCGACGACGATGGCACTTCTGGCATCGGCCCACATGGCGCGCGGTTCAAGCCGCCGGGTCAGGGTTTCTTCCATCCATGCCATCGTGCCGTGATGACCCGCAGCGATGAAATCCTTCAGGCCCTGTTGCGTGCCACTGGATGCTTCAGCCGCCGCTATGCCGACGGCGTCAAAGCCGAGCGCGTGCGCCCGGCTGCGCAAATCAGAAATCAAGGAGCGCATAATGCCGCGCGGGGGCAACGCCCGGTACAGTTTCCGCCAGTAGGGGGCGGAACGAGGGCCGTGACTTCACGCGCATATACCAGAGCTTGGCCTGTTCGTTGGCGGCCCATGGCACATCACCGCAATAGTCGAGACATGAAAGCTGGGCAGCAGCCGCAAGGTCGGCGTAGCTGAGGCCGTCGCCCGCCAGCCAGCGTCGCTGGTCGGCCATATCACCGATCAAATCAAGATGACGTCGCAGCGCTTCCATACCGCCGCGAATGGCGTTGATGTCAGGTCCGCCCGAACGGGCTGGGTCAATGCGCCCACAATAACGCGGATTGACCTTCTGCATCAGCAAGGGCGCAGTGACCTCGCGCTGGAACAGCACAAGGAACCAGTCATAGAGCCGCCGCGCCTCGCGCCGCTCAGCCCTATCGATCGGCCAGAGCGGCACATCAGGATAGGTTTCTTCCAGATACTCAGGAATGGCGAAGCTGCCGCTGACCGGCACGCCGTCATCGGCCAGAACCGGCACCGTGCCAGCCGGATTCATCGCCATGAATGCGTCACGGCGCTCCCAGAAACGCTCCTGGGTTACGACAGTTTCAAGGCGTTTTTCCGCCAGCGCCAGACGAACGGTCCGGCAGGCAGGTGAGAGAACCTGATGAAATAACTCGCGCATTAAGGCTGAGATTTCGCCATGGATTCTTTAAGAAGGGTTAGTGTCAGGAAACGGGCAGCCACTACTGTTCGGTGAAAATGGCGCGCCCGAAAGGATTCGAACCTCTGACCCCCAGATTCGTAGTCTGGTGCTCTATCCAGCTGAGCTACGGGCGCCTGTCACAGTCTGGCTCATGAGCCAGACTTTTGTGGAGGGGCCAGCGTTTAAGGCGCAATCCCGCCGAAGGCAAGCTGCATTTGCACCATTGATATTGAAAGGCCAAAACAAAAAGGGCGACCCGAAGGCCGCCCTTTTCGCATGTGTCTTTTCAGACGATCAGGTCGCTGAACCGCTCAGGTCGATCGTGGCGCGGCGGTTCTGGGGCTCCTTCACGCCGGGGCCTGTGGCAACCAGCGGTTCGCTGAAGCCACGACCCGAGGTCGTGATGGCACCTGCCGGAACGCCTGCACCGGCCAGACCCGACTTCACGCTCGCTGCGCGGCGCTCAGACAGTTTCTGGTTGTAGGCAGCGCCACCAACCGTGTCGGTGTGGCCGACGACGGCGATGTTCACCGAGCCGGTCGCCTTGAAGGCTGCAGCCGCTTCAGCAATCACGGCCTGCGCTTCGGGCGTCAGGTCAGACTTGTTGAAGTTGAAGAAGACGATGAACGTCTTGGCAGCTGCAGGCGGAGGCGGAGGCGCAGCAACAACCGCCACTTCTTCGGGGAAGTGGAAGCGCACGCCGGCATAAACCGTGTGTGCGCGATAGTCGTCCTGGAACTGGCCGATCGAGGGGTTCGACAGCGAGATGTCGAAATTGTCGGCGACGAAGTAGTTATAGCCCATGAACAGACCGGTGGTTTCGCCGACCATCGCCTCAAACTCGGCAATGCCCTGATAGGCGAACACATAGTCGCGGCCATCGAGGCGCGGAAGCAGGCCGTCATCCTCATAGCCGATGCGGGCGCCGCCGAGGCCAGCGCCGAGCGACAGGGCATAGCCCGGCCCGAGGTCGAAGTCATAAAGCACATTCACCATCTGTGAGAAAACGGTCGTTGACCCTGTGCGTGCGGTGGCAGCGCCCACCGCCCCACCAGCAGGACGCTTATAATCATTAGAACGCCAGCCAAGCTCGAACTCGAAGCGCAGGCCATTGCTGAGCTTGTAGCCAGCCGAACCACCGAGGAACAGGCCTGTGTCGTGGTCCGTGGTCGCACCGAAAGAACCGGCCGCGTAATCCTGAACCCAGTTTCCACCGGCCGACAGGTCAAGGTAGAAACCAGCAGGTGTTTCCGCAGATGCCGCGCCGATCATGGCAAGAGCCGTCGCGCTGGCGAGCATCAGAGATTTGATCTTCATAAAAGCCTCTCAGATTTAAGCAGTAAACTGGCCGCGCACGCATAGCGCGTGGCCGTGGAGCCTTCGCTCCCACACGCTGGAGGTAGCATGCCGAACTGTGCCGCGCCACAGCTGTGCCCGGATTTATGTGACACCGCCCTCAAATGTTGCGCAAATGGCACATAAACACCGGACGGCCGCGAATAACCCTTTGTTATCACAGTAAAGTTTCCGCCTGTTATGATGGGCGATCTTTGCACGCTTGATCTTTGTCGCCGGGGGTGATGAGACGTCTGTCATGGGGCAAGCCGAAAACCCGATCCTGATCGAGGGGCGCAATCTGGTGGCGCCCACTGGCACGGGCATAGCCACCTATGCACGCAATCTGGTTCAGGCCGTCCATGCCATGGGCCACCAGACCGACATCGTTTTCGGGGTCAATTTCGCGCCAAAGCGGGATGACCCCCACTATAATGAAATCCAGATGTATGACTGGCTGGTCCAGTCGGAACCGAGAAGGTTCCGCTTCGTCATGGAGAAAACACGGGAAGCCCTGTTCGCGCGTCCGTTCGGTATGCGGCCCGCTGAGATTGCAAATAGCGCCGTCATAGCCGACCCGGGAATGGGCGCGGCACTGGCAACAGCCAGAAAGCGCTATGCGGCGCTCAGGCTGTTTGAATCAAGCGGCCGCCATGCGGTGCGCTACGGACGGTGCATGCCGCTCAAGCTGGACCAGTCTTACAAGATGTTCCACGCGACCCATCCGGCGGCGCTGGCCGTGCGTGGATGCCCAAACGTCTATACCATTCACGACCTGATCCCGATGCGAATGCCGCACACGACATTCGACGACAAGAAAAAATACATCAGCACGGTTCAGGCGATTGCCCGGCACGCGGACCTGATCATCACCGTTTCAGAAAACTCCCGCGATGACATCATAAAATATCTCGGCGTGCCGGGTGAGCGTGTCGTCAATACCTGGCAATCAGCCGAGATCCCACTATCGCTGATGATGCGGCCCGACGTGACCGTCGAACGCGATCTGGCCGCGCACGGGTTGACGGCAGGGGACTACTTTCTTTTCTTCGGTGCGATCGAACCGAAAAAGAACATTGCTCGTTTGATTGACGCCTTTGCCGCATCAGGCAGCAAGCGTCGGCTCGTTATTCTGGGCGGCCTGGGCTGGGCCTACAAAAACGATCTGATGAAAATTGACGAAGCAAGATTCGACAGGTTCAGGCTGACCGGCGACACCATCACATCCGACCGCCGCGTGCTGCGGATTGCGCATGTTCCATTTCACGAACTGGTCTCTCTGGTCAGCAAAGCGCGCGCGGTCCTGTTTCCTTCTCTTTATGAAGGCTTTGGTCTGCCCGTTCTGGAATCGATGTTGATGGGCACACCAGTGATGACATCGAATGTTTCAAGCCTGCCGGAGATTACCGGAGGGGCTGCCCTGCTGACTGACCCTTACGATACGAACGCGATGGCAAGCGCCATTCAGAAACTTGATGGCGATGACGCCTTGTGTGCGCATCTTTCTGCATGCGGACGCGAGCGCGCCGACTTTTTTTCTACGGAAAAGTACCAGACACGCCTCTCTGAAGCGTACCGGCGCGTTCTCAGTTAAGAAATGCTGGCGCTCAGCGTCCGCACTTAAGAGTTTATTGACGGCTGTTAACCAAAATGGGGCGTCATTCCAAAATGGGAGCCCCAACATGGCCATGACGTTGCGCCCTGCGCAAGCGTTAGCCCGTATCGCTGCACTGGCTTTCGGTGCCAGCGCGCTTGTCTCGTGCGCCAGCACGCAAAGCGCCTCTGATGCTCCGGGCAGCGAAGCGAGTGGTGCCGTCAAGTCTGTCGAAGCAGACCTGAAGTCGCGCCCAATTCCTGATGATCCCATAGGGCGAGCTGCTTATTGGGCGCAGAGGGCTGAGCTGGAGCCGGGAGACGTTCAGGTGAGCGTTCAGTTCGCCAAGGCGTTGCGGGGTATCGGCTCAAACGAGCGCGCCGTGGAATTTCTGGAAGAAAAACTGGCCGCCCAAGCTGGGAATGCCGATCTTCTGGTGGAATACGGCAAGTCACTCGCGGCGGCAGGCCGCCCGGCTGACGCCATCGCGGTTCTGGCACAGGCACAGCAAATGCGCCCACAGGACTGGTCAATCCCGCTGGCAATCGGTGTTGCTTATGACCAGATGAGGGACTTCAGGACTGCACAGAGCTATTATCAGGCTGCATTGGCACTCGCACCGGATAACCCTGCGATTCTGAACAATATCGGCCTGAGCTACCTCATGGCCGGCGACCGCGCGACTGCGGCCAAGTATCTACGCATGGCGGCCGCTGCCCCAGGCGCGGACGAACGCGTGATGGCGAATCTGGCACTCGTCATGGATGTGCCTGTACAGCAGGCGGATGCAGGCGATGCAGCTGCGCCTGATGCATCTGATGCGCTACCGAAACCAGCTGTGCGCAGCATCGACACCAAAACAAGGGAGCCGTCGCTGCGCGGCGCACGCTGACCTTCAGGTGGACGACAGCGCGCTCATGACTGCCGGTCCCATGATCACCACGAACAACGGGGGCAGGAAGAACAGGATCATCGGCACCGTCAGCTTGGCGGGAAGGGATGCTGCCTTCTGTTCAGCCGCCTGCATCCGCATCTCACGATTCTCAAGAGCCATGACGCGCAAGGCCGTGGCCAGCGGTGTGCCGTATTTTTCCGCCTGATTGAGTGCAGTTGAAACCGCCTTCACGCCCGGATGATTGCAGCGTTTTGCAAGATTGTCGTAGGCTTGGCGGCGGTCCGGCAGATACGACAATTCGGCATTGAGAAGCGAAAACTCCTCGGCCAGCTCCGCTGATTGCGAGCCGATTTCGCCTGCAACACGGCTGAATGCAACCTCGATCGACATGCCTGCCTCAACGCAGATCAGCAACAGGTCGAGCGCATCCGGAAACGCGCGCATGATTGAATCGGTGCGCTTCTGCTGGATGTTTTTCACATACACATCCGGTGCATAAAAACCCATGCCCCCGATGCCAAGCGAGTAGATGATTTTGAAAAAAGCGGACATGTCGCTGTCCGACAGAAGGAAGTAATAGGCCAAGGCACCAAGCGTCAGGAGGATGGGGGCCACAAACCGGAAAAACAGGAAGGCGTAGACCGGGCCCTGCCCTCTATAGCCCGCAGCATTCAGCTTTTCGCGGATGCCCGGTGTTTCCAGAATGTTGCGAAGTTTGAGCTGCTCGACCGCCCTTTTCATGAACCCGCTCTGCTGTCCACGAATGCTGGACTTGCGGCTAAGTTCATCGAGCTGCTTGCGTCTAAGTACATCGCGCTGCAGCGCCACGCTTTTCATCCGCCCACCAAGCCGGTCGCCTTTCAACAGCGGACCGGCAAGTGTCATGACTGTCGCGAAAACAGCGATACCGGCAAGACCAGCACCCAGAACCTGCGGATTTGTAAGCGTTTCCAGAAGCGCCATGGCCTAGCCCTCAATGCTTGAATTTGATCATCTTGTTCATGATCAGCACGCCGAGCGACATCCACACAGCGCAGCCGCCGAGCAACATGAGCCCATGACGCGTGTTGAAAAGCGGCGCGATGTAATCCGGCGTCGTCACATAAACGAAAGTCATAACCGCAACCGGCAATGACCCGATGATCGCCGCTGATGCCTTGGCTTCCGAAGACAGTGCTTTAATCTTGCCTTGCAGTCGTTTGCGTTCACGCAGCAGGCCCGAAAGATTGCCGAGCGCCTCCGAGAGATTGCCACCAGACTTCTGTTGAATCGAAAGAACGATCTGAAAGAAGTTAACTTCAGGCAGAGGAACACGCACCAGGAAGCGCTTGAGGCTGTCATCCAGGGTAACGCCAACCCGTAGATTTTCGATGATGAGCCGAAATTCGCCCCCAACAGGATCAGGCGACTCACTTCCGATGACTTTGAGACAGTCATTCAAGGGCAGGCCGGATTTGACGCCGCGCACGATGATGTCGATCGCGTTTGCGAACTCGTTGATAAAATTTTTCTGCCGCCGGGCAGCGAGAAATTTCAATACCCAGCGCGGCAGCCCAAGCCCTGCCGCAATAGCTGCGGCCCCCACAATGTAAAGCGGCGCGCCCTTGATCAGCACAAAAAAAGCCACAACCAGTCCGGTGCATGCTGAATACAGGTGGAACCGCAATGGCGTAGTCGTAAGGCCCGCCTGCTCGATCGCCTGTTTCAGCGTTGGCCTGATCTTCTGCTGCGCGGCTTTCTTATCAAGATTTTTGAGCGTTTCTGCGACCTGTTTGCGGCGCTTGTCACTTGGATCGATGGAGGCTTTCTGTTTGCTGGCCGGGATGCGTCCGGTCGCAGCCCTCACGCGCTTGACGCTGAGTGCTGTTGCGTCGCGCCCAATGAACAGCAGGGCGGCCGCCCCGGCCGCCACACTTGCCATCAAAAGAGCAGCAAGGGTTGTGATCTCCATGACTGCTCCGTCAGGCGGCAACGCTCTGCGCTGCATCCAGTGCAACAGCAAGATCGCGCTCAAGATTGAAGTAGCGGGCGCGTTCCCAGAAGGCAGGACGCGAAATGCCAGTGGACCGATGGACGCCCTTGACCCGCCCCTGTTCATCTTCGCCCATCACATCGTAGACGAATAGATCCTGTGTCGTGATGACGTCGCCTTCCATGCCAAGCACTTCTGTGATGTGCGTGATGCGACGCGACCCATCCCGCAGGCGGGCGGCTTGAATAATCACATCAACCGCGGCCACAATCATTTCACGGATGGTTCTGGATGGCAGGGAATAGCCGCCCATGGTGATCATGGATTCCATACGGGAGAGCGCTTCGCGTGGTGTATTGGCGTGCAGTGTTCCCATTGAACCGTCATGGCCGGTGTTCATCGCCTGCAGCAGGTCAAAGGCTTCAGGTCCGCGCACTTCGCCCACGATGATGCGTTCAGGCCGCATACGCAGACAGTTCTTCACCAGATCACGCATGGTGATCTCGCCGGAGCCTTCCAGATTGGGCGGGCGTGTTTCAAGTCTGACCACATGAGGCTGCTGAAGTTGGAGTTCAGCGGCATCTTCGCAGGTGATGATGCGCTCGTCAGATTCAATGAAGGCCGTCAGACAGTTCAGCAGTGTCGTCTTGCCGGAGCCGGTGCCGCCAGAGATGATCGTGTTGCAGCGGCTTGCCCCGATGATCTCAAGCACCTTAGCACCGTGATCAGTGATCGATCCGAACTTCACAAGATCAGCCAGCTTCAGCTTGTCCTTCTTGAATTTGCGGATCGTGAGGGTCGGGCCATCAATCGCCAGCGGCGGGGCGATGACGTTGACGCGGCTGCCATCCAGAAGGCGCGCGTCGCATATAGGGGAACTTTCATCGACCCGGCGGCCGACCTGACTGACGATGCGCTGACACACATTCATCAACTGGCCGTTGTCGCGGAATCGGATGTTCGTCAGCTGCACCTTGCCACTGACTTCGATGAAGATACGCTCAGCACCATTCACCATGATGTCGGCAATGTCATCACGCGCGAGCAGCGGCTCAAGCGGCCCATAGCCGAGCACGTCGTTGCAGATGTCCTGCAACAGCGCTTCCTGCTCGGAAATCGACATCACGACGTTCTTGATCGTGATGATCTCGTTGACGATATCCCGGATTTCTTCGCGCGCTGATTCCGTGTCAAGCTGCGCCAGCTGCGCCAGATCGATCGTGTCGATCAGGGCGTTAAAAATCGTCGTCTTGATCTGATAATAGTTTTCCGACCGCTGATCGATTGCAAGCGTGGCAGGTGCCTGTTTCGGCACAGCCTGCGACTTCGGTGGCGGCGGTGGTGGCGCACCCGGCGGACGTTCAGCAGCGGCAACAGACTTGGCTACAGGTGAGCGGGGCACCACCGCTTCGCCATTTGACCGCTTTCCAAACATTGATTAGCCCGCCTTTTTGGTGGGCTTCCTGGCGAAGGCACCCATGATCTTGGCCAGACCGCTTGTCTTTGACGCTGGCTCTGGCACCGCAGTGCGCCCCATCACCAGACCTGCGAGTTGACGGAAACCTTCAGCCGCACGTGATGCTGCACCAAGTTGTGCGACCATCTGGCCGTTATTGGCAGCTGTGCCAAAAAGTTGTGGATCAAAAGGAAGTATCAGGGATGGCTCGACACCCAGAGCCTGAGTGAAGTCCTTCGTCGGAATTTCCGGCCGCTTGGGCACCCCAACCTGATTGAGAACCACGCGTGGCATCGGGTCGTTGGGCCGGCTTGCTGTCACCACATCGAATACGCTCTTGGCGTTTCTCAATGACGCGAGATCTGGCATCGCAGTTAGCACGATTTCACTCGAACTCCCGAGCGTCTGTCTGACCCAGGCGCTCCAGTGGCGCGGCATGTCAACCACCACCACAGGAGCCGAAGCCCTCACAACATCGAGAATCGTCTCGTATGACTGTGGTGAAAATTCATAATCACTTTCCAGCGTTGCAGGCGCTGCAAAAACGGAAAGCCGTTCCGCTATCGGTGTGACAAGGCGATCCAGCAACACTGCATCAAGCCGCTCAGGCGTCAGAAGCGCATCATGTACGCCCTGAACCGGATCCTGATTGAAATCGAGACCAGCCGTTCCAAAAGCCAGATCGAAATCAACGAGAATCGTTGAAATGCCATGTTCCTGAGACAGCGACCACGCCAGGTTATGCGCAACCGTGGATGAACCAATACCGCCCTTGGCGCCGAAACACGTGATTAATCTTCCAACAAGGGCCGAGCCTGAGGATGAGTAAAGCTGCGATATCGCGTCTATGACCTGCATGGAGCTCAGTGGCGCCATCAGATATTCGCTGATGCCATGCCGGATCAGCTCACGATAGAGCCCTATGTCATTGGAACGCCCAACGACCACGACCTTTGTGCTGGGATCACACACGCTGGCGAGTGGCTCAAGCGTCGACATGATTTCATGGGCGCTCGTTCCCTCCGTTTCTATGAAAAGGAGATTCGGCGTGATCGCGTCGTCAAAATGTGGAACAGCGGCGGCGACACCACCCATTTCAACTTTCGTATGCGTTCTGGCCAGGCGCCGATCTTTCGCAGCTCGCTCTATTGCCTCAGCCGTCTCTGCTGTTTCACAGAATGCTCCAATGGAAATGCGCGGGATCATATGCTCCCCATCTCCAGATGCGTGGTCGCTTCCACCTCCGTGATCGCCAGAATACCGCCCTTTGGCCATGACTGTTTCCTTGTGGCGTTCTTATTGGCGCTGTGTGCCAGATGACATGTCGTTGACTTTGCCGCTGTCACCCGGTGTGCGAGCAGATGATGGGCTTTCGCCCTTCACAAACTTATCAAGTACGGTCGAGCGACGCGCGGCAGGGGCATTGGCGTCCATAGGCCGCGACGCAAGCAAGTCAACGGGATTGGACGCCATGGCGGCGATGTTCTTCTGCATTGCGCATCCGAAGTTTGGATACGGTGTGTTGCCGTTCGTCATGGCAAGATTTTCGCTCCAGTCTGGTTTTTCACAAGCCGGCACGGAAGCTGCGAGCTTGGCATAGACCAGACGAACAGGGCCGTTATCGCCCGAAGATGCCGTCATGCGGATACTGCTGGACTGTATCCCATAAATCGCTGCCAGCTGGCGGATCTCACGTTCCGTCTGCGCGCCGGTGCTTCCCTGCGGCAGTTGCAATCCAAGCGCGCTCTCCCCTTCCGCCGTATACGACTGCAGGAAGCCCAACGCCGCGCTTTGACCTCGACTGGTCAGCCTCCCATCTGCTGCCGTTTCAATCTCGACCGTGGTGGCCTTTGTGCCGACTTCAAAGGGCATGCGTTGCTCGATCGGCAAGGAGTCCGCGTAGCGCTCGCTGAACGAGGGCGTAGAGCATGCTGCACACAGAAGAAGCCCGGCAGTGGCGATGATATGGCGCATGGTGCGTTGACCTGTCACTCGATGATGTATGTTCCGCCATTGGTGCCGGGCTTCGCTTTAGTTCCCGGCGCCGCTGGCGCGGCGCTTGTCGTGTAGCGCGCATTAGGTGAACCACTGACGAGTGATTCA
Source organism: uncultured Flavobacteriaceae bacterium (assembly GCA_964390465.1). Taxonomy (GTDB): domain Bacteria; phylum Pseudomonadota; class Alphaproteobacteria; order Micropepsales; family Micropepsaceae; genus JADZAI01. Next base: position 127,003 of record CAYMIJ010000005.1, read on the forward strand.
ACATCCGTTGAGGGGACGAAGCCCGTTGTCGGCATGGAAAGTTCGCTGCCTGACACAGGGTCCACAAGGACGGCTGAAACAATGATCACCAGCTCTGTCTGGTTCATCTGGTAATCACGGCTGCGGAACAGTGCGCCAAGAACGGGCAGATCCTTCAGCGCGGGATAGCCATCAATGCTCTGCTTGTAATCATCGCGCAGCAGGCCCGCCATCATCATGGCACCGCCGCTTGGCATCTCGAGAGTCGTTTCAGCCCGGCGCACACGCAGGCCCGGTATTGTCGCGCCGGTCGTGGTAATCACATCGCCATTGGTGGCGCGGACCGTTCCGCCTGAAATGGTCAGGGCGCCTTCCGTCGTGAGTTCGCTCACCTCAGACGACACTTTCAGGCTGATACGACCTTCACTCAGCACGACTGGAGTAAAGGCAAGGCCGACACCAAACGGTTTGAACTGCACACTGACATTGCCCGATGCATCAACGCCGGTTGGAACGGGAAACTCGCCGCCAGCCATGAAGTTGGCTGTCTCACCCGACAGGGCTGTCAGATTCGGTTCAGACAGAAGACGGACAACGCCAGCCCGTTCCATCGCCTTGATCGTGCTTTCCACATTATTATAGCCATCCTGCGCTATGCCGCCGGTCGCGGGGGTTTTGCCGATACCGATGGCGCCAGCCCCGAGCGAACGACCAAGCAAGCTGAAAGCATTGTTAGACGACAGATTGATCGGCACGCCCCCCGCCATCGCCATTGCTTTCAGATCGATGCCGAGCTGCTTGGCGACGACGCGCTGCATTTCAGCGACGCGGACTCGGATCATCACCTGCTCACGACCCGAAATGTTGATCATGTTGAGCACTTTTTCCGGCGCGCCGACATAGCGTGCCGCCAGATCACGGGCTTGCTCGGCAATCGAGGCGGACGGGGCGATACCAGTCAGCACGATATTGTCGTTGACGCTTTCGGCTTTGATATTGGCCTTTGGAAAGTGTTTGGTCAGCAGATCGGAAAGTGCGTCAATGTCGCGTTCAACGCGGATTTCCAGATTGAGAAGCTGTTTGCCTGACTCCGAAAAGAAAAAGGCATTGGTCTGCCCTACCGCCAGACCAAGCACATAAATCCTGCGCGGTGTGCGAACAATGGCGTCCACAATCGCCGGATTGGAAACCAGCACATCGGCTGCATCTGCTGGCAATTCGATGATCGCAGCCTTGTTCATACCCAGCGTGATGCGCTCGCTGGAGGGATTGGCACCGCCGTCCCTGACTTTAACGGTTTTCGAGACCGGGCCTTCTTCAGGCGCCGCCAGCGCCAAGGGGGCTGTCACTGATGCGAACACCAGCGCGAATGCAAGGCTCAGCCTTTTTTTGATCTCAGAAAATCTGTTGGGCATTGCCATCAACCTATCGCCCACCTGGCCGCATCTGCTGCACTTCGCCGTAGCGGATGACCGTAACTGTCCCGCTGGCCCCCGTTCCAGAACCGGAAGGCACGCGCGCAGCACCTACGGCGGTATTCGGGTTGGATAGGCCGCGCAAAGAAAGAGAAAGCGTGCCTGCGGCAGCCGCCTGTTGCAGCATCTCCGCTTCCTGAGGGCTGACCTCAAGGGTCGCCGTGCGGGCCTGAACAATGCTGCCATCTTGATCGCTGGCACCAGACGAATCCCGGAAGCGCTGCCCGACAGCGAGAACACGAATATCCTGCAGCAATGTTCGGCTGGACGCTGCACTCAGCTGAGCGACTTCCCCCTGCCTGGGCGTGACCACGATGTCGACGTGATCGTTGGGTAAAATGAATCCACCCGCGCCTGTTTCCTCGCTGATTACGACAGAGACTGCACGCATGCCGGGTGTCAGTGTCGCAGCCATGAAGTTGGCACTATCGGCGCGGATCAGCTTGGCGGATGTGGCAGGCTCACCCGCGAATACGACTGTTCGGGCCACAGCGCCTGTCATGCCCTCAAGCGCGTCGGGGCTGACTTCCTGAACAATGAACTGGTCCGCCAAAGCGTCCTTTGGCCACTTCTGCCATTTGAGGTCGCCACTGGCGATGGTGTGTCCGACATCAATATCCTTGGAAGCCACCAGCACCTCAGCCATCTGAACGGTTGGCGCCGCAGCGGGCGCGGCAGACACCTTCGGCTTGCCTCCAAAAAATCCGCCAAGCAGCAGCGCAGCCATGCCAGATGCCCCCAAAGCTACGAGAAGAACAAGAACACGGGACACGTTCATGAAACGCTCCGGTAGTTGCCGTTGATGCCGGTCATGATGAGACAGCCATTTGGAAGAGCGGAACGGACGTCAGGAGAAGGAGCCCGGCAGCACCCAGCGCGACGCCATAAGGCAGGCCCGCTTTAGGCTGGATCAGATGATTGATCATTGAAATGCGCGCTGTGAAGGCTGGAAGGGGCACACGGCGCAGCACCACGACAAGAAGGGCGAATCCCCCACCGATCATCGCGAACAGAAGACAGTATTTGAGGATAAGATCTGATCCCATCCACAGCGAGATCGCTGCGAAAAACTTGGCATCCCCGCCACCAATCAGGCCGAGTGCAAATAAAGCTATGCCGATCGCCAGCGCGACAAATCCCGTCAGTGCATGTGCGCCTATGACTGACCAGGTGGCGCCTGACATGACTGCTGCCGCCGCAAAGACGGCCATCAGAGCCAGCGACACCCAGTTGGGGATGCGGAACCGGCTCAAGTCGCTATAGGCACCTGCCGCCATGAGGGCTGGCGTGGCCACCAAGACAAATACGCCCAGCACCGCGGTCTCCACATTCTGTTAACGCCGAGGCGCGACGCACCTCTTACAGATCAACCTTAACGGGCGGCTCTTAAGCGACTCTTAAACCACTGGGCGCAAAGCAAAGGCCGCAGGGCGAACCCTGCGGCCTTCGTTTCTCAAGAGCGGACTCTTAGAGCGCGGTCGAGATCGACTCGAACATGTTGTTCACGTCGGAACCGACGGCCTTCACGGCCGTGATGATGACGACGGCGATGAAGCCGGCGATCAGGCCGTATTCAATAGCGGTCGCGCCAGATTCATCTTTGAAAAAGCGAGAAACGAACTTGGTCATGGAAACTCTCCGTTGATTGACACCACTTCACCAGTTCGCCGGATGTATTTTCTTCATTCCGGGAACAACGCCAATCTACGCGGATGGGATTTCAGCCCACTTAAGAGACGCGGTAAATTTCAGGTTTAGGACGATTTTTCTGCGCCATGTCTGCGCTATGGACGTGACTGCCTGCCGGCCGACCGACAGGCTGTTCAGACTTCCTTCAATTCTTGGCGTTCTTATGAGGCATTAACGCGCCCAGCGGCGCGGCCGGGGAGTGTCATGCGATTTCTGCTTTTAAGCGCCGTTACGGCGGCAAGCCTTGCTCAGGTAGCCCATGCCGGTGACCTGACAGTCGCCAAGGACCAGTCCATGTCGCTGAAACTCGATGCGCCGGCAGCCACCATCGTGGTCGGCAATCCAGCCATTGCCGATGTCACCATGCAGGACTCGACCACAGGCTTTGTGACGGGAAAGAATTTCGGAACAACGAACATCATCGCCGTTGATGGTGCAGGGCGTGAGGTCGCGAGTTATCAGGTCACGGTGAACGCGGCTGCGAGCCGCTCCGTCACACTGATCCGCGGTCAGCAGACCGTCACGCTGTCCTGCACCCCGCGCTGCGAAACGGTCGGGGCACAGGGGGCCAACGTCATGCCTTCCATGCCGTCTCAGCCGGGCGGGCAATAAGTATTTCACGAATTGATAGCCACCAGAGAGCGTATCTGGGAAGTCGGCCTATCAGTCGCCTGCGCTATTTCGTGAGCCTGAGTTTCGAGATGTCCACGGCGATGGCTGCAAACGCATCCTGCAAGGCCTGGCCATTCGATGCCATGAAGAACTTGCTTGAATCGCTGGCACAGGTTTCCAGCACATTCTTTGCTGTTGCGCCAAGATCAGTGCCAAAACCCACCGTGTAGATCTTGATGCCCTTTGCCTTCATCGCGGCGCACAGGGCTTTCGCCTGATCGAATGGATTACCGTTTGTGGCATTGCAGTTGATCGTTTCATTCCAACTGTATGCATAATCACTCGCCGTTACGCCCTTGCAATAGGCAGTGTTGAAATCGCCATCGGTCATGAGAACGGCGACTTTCGTTACCTGGGCATCATAGGCCCCGGCCGCTGACGATGCCGCCCAGAGCGAGTTGAAATTTGGTGAGAGCGTGTACCACCCCCAGGCAATGCCGATGTGACCCGCCGTACTGCCATCAGCGACGAATGAATCTATCTGAGCCTTGAGTGCCGTCTTGTCGCTCGATAATGGCGTGACCGTAGCCGCCGGGCAGGTGCTGGAACTTGAGCCATAGTGAAATCCGACTGGAGCCGATGCCGGCGCCGCATCAGTATAGGCTTCTGCCCCAGTACGCTCTGTCACACACGTCGTTGCCGCCTGCGTTCGGCTGCCGCCATAAATATCGGTGAAACGAAGCTCTTTGCAGCCATACTTCCGACAATCCAGCGTGCCGCCTGATGTATAGGCCGGAAGCCCAACCGGATTGTAGGACTGCAGATCAAGCGTGTTCGCTGTCGTGTTGGTGATCGTATACCATGAATCGTTGAGCGCACTCGGGCTGGACACACCGGAAATATAAACTTCATCACCATTCACAAAGCCATGAGCGGGGGAGTTGATGACCATGGGACAGCCGGCTTTAACGCACTTAGCCGTGGAGCCGCCGCCCCTATAAATGTCATATTTCGACGAGGTATTCACGCCCTTCAGTTGAAAGGTCTTCAGCGTTATGGTTCTTACGGTGAAGATGTTGCCGTTGATCTCTGCCGCGCCGCTCCACCATAGCGGGGTCATTCCGGATACACCCCATATGCCCACAGAGTTATTGGATGCATATTGATGGTTCGTAGAGGTTGTAACCTTCGCGGGGTTGGCATTTGTAAAGTCGGTGATGGACAGGATGGTGCCTATATACCATTGGGCGCCGGGGCGGGTTTTGTCGCTCATGATGACGCGTTGCCTGATTGCGCCACGCGCCAGCGCTGCCTTGCTGCCGAGATTGACCGACGCCGAATAAGGCACGATCGCTGCGCGCGATGGTGACGTCGTCTGATCTGCTGCAATCACTGTATCCAGCAGGTTTTTAGCGGCGACCTTGAGGTCGGTCAGGCGCGAGCCCTCCATCGAGCCGGTGATATCGAGCACCAACGACACTTCAAGCGCACCGCCGCCGCCACGCTCTGCCTCTGCTTTGGCAGTTACGTTCATCGTATCGATGCCAATGACCGGCAAGGCGTAAGTGTTGAGCGTCGAGGTAGCTTCGATGCTAACGGTCTTTCCTGAGATCGTAATGGTGAGGGCGCTCGGTGTGCCGAAATTTGCATTGCTGAAATTGGCATTGAAATAGGACTGGGCAGAGGCACGCAGCTGCGCTTCCGTCTTGTTGGCCTGACCGCCAATCGCCAGCGCCGTTGCATCAAGGGCAGCGCTCAGCCGACTTTTGGCCATCATGGCGCGGCTGAAATCCAGCGCGAATCCACCCATTGCGAAGAATGGCACAGCCGCAAGGGCAAACATCATAGCCACATTGCCCGACGTGCTTTTGCTCAGCCGGGAAAGAAAGCCTGGCGCTTCATGGCGCTCTTTAATTTTGCCCCGCATCCACATTGGGAATTGGCTCCTGACAATGCAGACGGACATGCCTGCGGACGCCCAAATTGCATCATCGCAGTTAATACTGCGCCAAAAGGTGTGGTAAAAATTTTCAAAAAATTTGAGGAGACGCAGCATGCCTAATGCAGCGTCAACCACTCTTCTTGTCGGTGTTTTCATTGTGTCGCGCTAGCGTGCCCGCAACTGATCAGCGAAGCGTCATGACGATGTCTGCTCACAAGGAAAAACTGCCGCACCGCCATTGGCGTGTGACAAAAGTTCTGAACCGGTTCCGGCGCAGCACCAAGGGCACTGCCGCGATTGAATTTGCTTTCATCGCGCCGCCGTTTCTCATGCTGCTGTTTTCGCTGTTCGAAATCGGCCTGACCTATGCGGCTGATATCGTGCTTCAGAATGCCTTGAATGAAACAGCGCGCATGATACGGACCGGACAGCCGCTGACACAGGCTCAGTTCCGTCAGAATGTCTGCGACAAGATCAGTATAATCCTGGCCTGTGATTCCAAGCTGGCCATTGATGTGCGCACATATTCCAGCTTCTCGACCGCCACCCTTCCAAGCCCCCTGGATGCCAGCGAGAACTTCCGCACGGACTTCAAGTATGAAACAGGCGGGAAAAGCGCCATCGTTGTGGCCCGTGTCTTTTACGCATGGAAGCCTGTGACGCCCTACCTCGGCAGAGCACTTGTCAACATGAGTGGCGATGCTCGGTTGCTGCAGGGCGTCGCTGTTTTCCGGAACGAGCCGTTCTGAGGCGTATGGTCATGGTCCGTTACATCACCCAGATGCTGAGTGCGTTGCGCCGTGACACACGTGGTCTGGCCGCGATCGAGTTCGCACTGATCGCGCCCGTTATGATCGCTTTCCTGATCGGCGCCGTCGAGGTTTCAAACGCCATGTCGGCCAAACGTCGTGTGGCCATCGCGACATCAAGCATCGCTGATCTTGTGGCGCAGGAAAAAACGATCACCGCCGCCGGCGTTACCGATGTGTTTGCGGCAGGCAGGGCGGTGATTCTGCCGCTGGCCGGTACAAACCTGAAGATGCGCATCACCTGTATTTCGGCCAGCGCAACAGGCGTCACGACCGTTTCCTGGAGCAAGGGGGATGGCATGACCGCAAAAACTGTCGGCGCAGCCATCACTGTGCCTACGGGCATGGTTGAGAACGGTGGCAGCATCATCCTGGCGGAAACGCAATACATCTACACATCGCCATTTGGGAAGTTTATCCCAACCACCAAAACTATGACGGACTTATTTTATCTGCGGCCGCGTGTCAGTGCGACGGTCGCTCTGGTGCCTTGAATCCAGTAGAATAGACAAATATGACTTGATACACGTGGCGTTAATGTCTTGTCCCTAGTGGAGCCGCCATGCGCATTCATTCGTTCTTTTCCCTTCTTCTAGCCACCATTCTCGCAGCGGCTCCCCTTGCAGAAGCCAAGGGTAAAAAAGCACCCAAGGCCCCGGCAAAGCCCGCCTGCGTTTCAGGTGTGGATGAAACTGCCCTGCAGACCCGTGTTGTTCAGACCGACCTGATGGTCGCGGCCCTGTCGTGCCAGATGACCCCGCAATACAATGAGTTCGTCAAAGCGAACCAGCCTGCCCTGATGGCTGCCCACACGCAGCTCGGCCGGTTTTTTGACAAGAAGCGCGGCGGACAGTCGGCGCTGAATGCCTTCATCACCAAACTGGCGAACGACGCCTCGAAACGCAGCGTCGCAGACATTCGCAAGTTCTGTCAGGAAACCGGTTGGCTTTACAAAGCCGTTCTCGACCCCAAGCGGGGTGATCTGTCGAAATTCATCGCGCCACTCTGGATCGCGACAAGGCACGGTTATCCGTCATGCACGCCGCGCACAACTTATGTGGTCCTGACCGAAAAGGGCCCTGTTGAAGTCGCCGCGCCGACCCCTGCACCTACGCCAGCCCCCACCCCGGCCCCTGCACCAGCCAAGAAAAAGTCGAAGTAAACATGATGGCAGCCACCCTGAAATATCAGGCCCTGCCATTGGTGTTCGGCATGCTCATCCTTTCGGCATGCGCGATTCAGGCGACAGGAAAAGGCGCTGGTAGCGCTGAGCATGGAGCCGCTGTCGTTACGCAATGGTGCGCCACATGCCATACCATTCATGGCACCGAGACCGAGAAGACGCGTGCGCCAACCTATGAGCAGATTGCGGCCCGACCCGGCAGGGATGCGGTCTATTTGCGCCGGTTTCTGGATGAGGATCACTTCCCGATGTCGACCTATCGCCTTCTCGACACTGAGAAGGACGATGTCGTGGCGCTCATCCTGTCACTTAAAAAATAGCCTTAGTTCTGCTCGGCCCAGGCCTTCACAAGCTGATGGGCAATAGCCAGCTTGGGCGGGATCCAGAAGCCTTCCGGCCCCTGCCCGACCAGAACAGCGCGTATGGTGGCCTTGTCGACCCAGCGCGCCTCGGCCAGTTCGTTTTCATCGACCTTGATGTCCGGGCTTTCGGCTTCAGCAAAACAGCCGATCATCATCTGTGACGGCCAGGGCCAGGGTTGATTGGAGTGATAGGTGACGGATTTCACCTTCACGCCCGCTTCTTCGTAAAGCTCGCGAGCCACCGCTTCCTCGATCGTCTCGCCCGGCTCGATAAATCCGGCCAGCGCCGAGAACATGCCTTTGGGAAAGGCGCGGCCACGCCCCAGCAGGCACTTGTCTTCCCATGTGGCCAGCATGATGGCGACCGGATTGACGCGCGGAAAATGCTCGGCCTTGCACACGAGGCATTCGCGCTTATAGCCGCCATCGGCCAGAGCGGTGCGTGCGCCACACTTGGCGCAATACTGGTGCGTCTCGTGCCAGTCGATGAGTGATCGCGCCTGGCCCAGAATAGCGGCATCGTCTGCACTGACTTCCCCCGCCATCTGGCGCAAGTCCCTGAATGTGCCAAGACCTGCCATCGGGCCTTCGTTTTCAGGGTCACGCGCTGCAGAAATATCCGCCGCGAAGTAGGCACCACCTTTATCGCGCCCCAGAAAGATCAGCGGCGCGCCTTCACCCATCAGCCCTTCACACAGGCCCGTACGGATGAAGCCAGTCTCAATTTTGCCCTCACGGCCTTTGATGGCGAAGGGCTTCAGCTTCCAGAACGGCACAACCAGCGCCGTGGAATCGGCGTAGGTCCGGGCGATCCACCCGGCATCGGCCCGCTTGTCACTAGCCCGATCAAGCGGATTATTGGCGAATGTATTGGGGTTATTGAAGGTAAAGGCCATGACCTTGCCTGACATGAGGCTCTGCACGGTGCAAGATGGGCAAAGGGGTTGCGGAACACCCCTGCCATCCTGATATAGTCCCGTTGGGAGGTTGGCGCGGACGTGATCCTCGCCAACCCGGTCAGGTCCGGAAGGAAGCAGCCGCAACGAGTTCTTCTCGGGTCGATGTCAGCCTCCCACCTTATTTCCATAGGTTTCTCGGCGGGGCGCGACGGATGACGGATGAACCGTCGCTTGGACTGGACATGCCAACGCCATCGCGCGGCCAGGACAATTACAGGGTCATCGCCCGCAAATACCGCCCGCCGACCTTTGACAGCCTGATCGGTCAGGATGCCATGGTGCGCACGCTGGGCAATGCCTTTGCCAGCCGTCGTATCGCCCATGCCTTCATGCTGACCGGGGTGCGCGGGGTGGGCAAAACCACCACAGCGCGCATTCTGGCACGCGCCCTGAACTGCATCGGGCCGGATGGCACACGCACGGACCCAACCATCCACCCCTGCGGCGCCTGCGGCCCATGCAAGGCGATCACTGAATCGCGTCATCCCGATGTGTTCGAAATGGACGCCGCCAGCCGCACGGGCATCGACGACATCCGCGAGATCATCGACGGCACACGCTATCTGCCTGCTGAGGCACGCACCAAGGTCTATATCATCGACGAAGTGCACATGCTGTCGAAGAACGCCTTTAACGGGCTTCTGAAGACGCTGGAAGAACCACCGCCGCATGTAAAATTCATCTTCGCCACCACCGAAATCCGCAAAGTGCCCGTGACGGTGTTGTCGCGCTGCCAGAGGTTCGACCTGCGCCGCATCCCGTCTGAGTTGCTTGTGCAGAACCTGAAAGGCATCGCTGCACAGGAAGGCTTCGATGTTTCTGACGAGGCTCTGGCGGTCATCGCCCGCGCAGCGGAAGGCTCAGTGCGCGATGCGCAGTCCATCCTCGATCAGGCGCTGGCGCTGGCCGAGGACGGCACCCCGCCCGACGCGGCACAGGTGCGTGCCATGCTGGGCCTCGCTGACCGGGCGCGTGTGCTGGATCTTTATGATCTCACCATGAAGGGCGATATCGCCGCCGCCATCACCGAGCTGCGCAACCAGTATGACAGCGGTGCTGATCCAGTGGCCGTCATGCAGGACATGCTGGAACTGACGCACTGGCTGACCCGGCTGAAGATCGCGCCTGAAGCTTCCAAAGACAGCACTGCATCGCCTGCCGAGCGTGATCAGGGTCTGGCCATGGCAACGCGCCTTTCCATGCAGACCCTGACGCGGAACTGGACGCTGCTGTTGCGTGCACTGGGCGAGACCCGTGATGCGCCGCTGGCCATTCAAGCGGCGGAAATGGCCATCGCCCGCCTTGCCTTTGCCGCCGACCTGCCACCGCTCGACCGGCTCGTTGCAGACATCGCCAGGACTGGCGCGCCATCATCGTCAGCCGGTCGCGGCTCTGGCCCTGCGCCTTCAGGCGGCGGCATACGCGCCACGGCAGATGGGCGAAGCCTGCCCATGACACAGGCCTTGGCGCACGATGCGCGCGAGCCGGGCGCACGAGCCATTGTCTCGTTCGAGGCGCTGCTCAAACGGCTTGAGGACGAAAACGATTTCATCCTGAAAGCCAAGGTCGAGAAGTTTGTGCGGCTTGTATCGTTCGCAGAGGGCCGGCTCGCGGTCGCCTTTGCCGATCAGGCCCCGCAGCAGGAGATCGCCCGGGCCTTGATCGAGCGGCTGAAGGGCTGGAGTGGCCGCAACTGGATGATCGACGTGCAGCAGAGCGGCGGCGCCCCCACGGTTGCCGAGGCGCGCGCGAGTGCCCGTGAAGCGGTCATGAGCGCCATCACAGCCCACCCGCTCGTCAAAGCGGCACTTGAGACATTCCCTGAGGCCAAGATCATTGACGTGGTCGAGGCCGAGACACTAGGCATGGCGACAGCCAATGAAGCCGACATGATGGAAGACACATGACCAATCCAATGGAAGAAATGATGAAGATGGCGCAGGCCGCGCAGGAAAAGATGGCGGCAGCGCAGGCCAAAGTGGAGACACTGGAAGCCGATGGCGTGAGCGGTGGCGGGCTGGTGATGGTGACATTGTGCAATGGTGCCATCAAACGCGTCTTCATCGATAAGTCGCTGCTGAAGGCCGATGAAGGCGAAGTGCTGGAAGACCTGATCATGGCAGCCCACAATGCTGCCAAGACCAAACTCGATCAGCTGGTGGCTGAGGAGATGAAGTCTGTCACGGCCGGTTTGCCCATTCCGCCGGGCATGAAGCTGCCATTCTGATACAGTCATGAAGGCGGCGCTGGCCGGTGCGGAAATAGAGCGGCTGGTGCAGGCCCTGAGCAAGCTGCCGGGCCTTGGCCCGAGGTCTGCCCGGCGTGCCGCGCTGGCCCTCATCAAAAAACGCGAGACATTGGCGGACCCGCTCAGCATAGCGTTGCGCGAGGCAGCCGCCGCCGTGAAGACCTGTTCGGTCTGCGGGCATCTGGACACCAGAGATCCCTGCGGATTGTGTGCCGACCCACGCCGCGATGACACTCTGTTGTGCGTGGTGGAAGACGCTGGCGATATCTGGGCGCTGGAACGCGCAGGTGTGTATCGCGGGCGCTATCATGTCCTGGGCGGTACGCTGTCGGCGTTGGACGGGCGCGGCCCCGATGCGCTCAACATCCCTTCATTGATCGACCGGGTGAGTGACAAAAAGAGCATCGAGGTTGTGCTGGCGCTTTCGGCAACCGTCGAGGGACAGGCAACGGCGCACTATCTGACGGAACAACTGGGTGTCGGCGCCCATGTGACGCGCCTTGGCCATGGTGTGCCGGTTGGCGGCGAGCTTGGCTATCTGGATGAAGGCACATTGGCTGCCGCGTTCAAATCGAGGAGACCGCTTTAGATGAAATATGCACTGGCAGCTGTTGCCACGTTGATGCTGACCGCACCTGCCATTGCGGATGAAGGCTGGCGCTCCATTCCTGCTGATCAGCTTCTGGTCATTGATACCAGCAAGGGCCGAGTGCTGGTCGAGCTGCATCCCGAACTTGCGCCCAAGGCGGTGGAACGCATTGTCGCGCTGAGCCGTAAGGGCTTTTATGACGGGCTGCAGTTTCACCGCGTGATTGATGGGTTCGTCGCGCAAGCCGGCAACCCTGACAACAAGGATGGCGGCAAGTCTGAGATGCCCAACCTGCCGCCAGAGTTTGCCGCCAAGCTGAAGCCGGAAGCCGGGTTCGTGAAGGTGACGCAATCAAGTGACGCACTGAGCGGCTTTGTCGGCACCCTGCCTGTAGGCACCGCGTCTGCTGCCGAAACCGCGCGGCGCGGCGAAGGCACGGTGCAGACATGGGGAGCTTACTGCCCCGGTGTGGCCGGCATGGGCCGCGATGAGGCCTTCGACAGCGCCAACAGCGAAATCTTCTTCATGCGCGGCAGCGCGCGGCGGCTTGATCGGCTCTACACTGTGTTTGGCATGACGATCTCTGGTTACGAGATCATCAGCACGCTGACGATTGGTGAGCCGCCCGCCGCACCCGACACCATCACCCGGATGAAACTCGCCGCTGACCTGCCCGAAGGCGAGCGTCCCTTCGTCGAGATCATGACGGCAGACAACCCCGACTTCAGAAAACTGGTTGACGACGCACGAACCGCAAAGGGTGCCGACTTCACGATCTGCGACATCACTGTGCCAGTGCGGGTGAAGTAGGATCAACCGCGCTCAATGAGCATGTCTCGCAGGCGTGCGCGCAGCGCGGGTGAAACCTTCAGCCGGTTCTCGATATAGCCATCGAGCGATCCGTCGCGTTCGGTGATCGCTTTGAGTGTTTCATCCAGATAAGGCCGTTCGACGCGCCAGACAAAAGCCATCAGCTCTTCACGCGGCTTTATGCCATTATTCGCCTCGTAATCAGCCATGAGCTGCGGCAGGCGTTGAGCAATACGGCTTTTTTCGTTGGTCGCGAGATAGTCGGAAACGATGTCGTCCTGCGCGACGCCGAGCGCATGCTGGATCAGCATGACGAGCAGGCCGGTGCGGTCTTTCCCCGCATGACAATGCACGACGATGGGGCCGCCAGTATCGGCCAGCGCATGAAAGGCATCGCCGAACACCTGAACATGGCCGTCTTCGTGCGCGAGGTCGCGATAGACCTCGACCATGTGGTCATGAATCATCTGAGTGGTGAGGTGCGGATCAGCGAGCGAATGGGCGTGCGGCGGGTCAGCCTGATCTGACGGCGCACCATAGGCGACAACGCGCGCAGCGCAGCCCGGCGCCCGGCGCGAGGGATACTTCACACGCTCAGCCGGGCGGCGCAGATCGACGATCGACGACATGCCGAGCTTGGCGAAACGATCAAGGTCAGTGTCTGTGGCATCCGCATAGTGGGCTGAGCGGAACAGCCGCCCGCGTTTCACATGCCCGCCATGAGACGAGGCATAGCCCCCGAAATCCCTGAAATTATGGATGGCTTCAAAGTCGGGCGGCGCGACGGTCATGGGGAAAGCCATAATTGGCTCTTGCGACATATGTAAGTGGGTGTTTGGGCGCCTTTCGAGGCCTTTGCTTCTCCACCCACGCACTTACGCAGAGGTAAGGTGAGAGGTTGAACCTCGATTTGTGGCGTGTTTTCCAAAATTAAAGCACCCCGATTCCATATTCAGACACGCCCCAAATACCAACAACGCCAATGTGAGATGGGTGCTGGCTTCTGCTTGTTCAAGTATATTTTCCTACTTCGGCTCAACAAGAATCGCCCGCGCCCCTTTTCGCGCGCCCCTTCGGAGGCTAACGATCTGGCATCGTCATCAGGAGCCTACCACCATGAATGTTTCTGACGCCATCCGCGCCCGCATTTCAACGCGCGCCTTTCTGCCCACGCCAATCAGTGAGAATGATCTGCGCAGCCTTCTGGACACAGCGCGCTGGTCACCTTCGGGCGGCAATCTCCAGCCGTGGCACATCTATGTGGTGATGGGTGATGCCATGCAACGGCTGAAGGCTGAGGTCGCGGCGGAGATGAAGACCAATCCGATGGGTGAAGCGCCCGAGTTCCCCATCTATCCTGAGGGGTTGAAAGAACCCTATCGCGCCCGCCGCTTCAAATGCGGCGAGGACATGTATGCCGCCATCAAAGTGCCGCGCGAGGACAAAGCCGGGCGCATGATGCAGTTCGTGCGCAATTTCGATTTCTTCGGCGCGCCTGCCGCTTTCTTCTTCACCATCGACCGTCAGATGGGCCTTGGACAGTGGGCCCATATGGGCATGCTGATGCAGACCATCTGTCTTGCGGCTGAAGAAAGAGGCCTTGGCACCTGCATGCAGGAAGCCTGGGCGACACGGCCGACCCTGCTGCGCCGGTTTCTTTCCCTGCCCGACGCGCTGCGGCTCTATTGCGGCATGGCCATCGGCCACCCCGACCACAGCGCGCCGATCAACACCATGCGCACCGAACGCGCGCCCGTTGATGAGATCGCGACGTTCGTGGGTTGATCGCGACACCTTCGAGCGTCATCACGCTTAACCAGACATAAATGACGCTGCCGTCATTTTTAGTTGACGGATGAGTCATCTTTTCCCATATAGAGTGCGCGAAAGCCGGGCGGATACGGCTTCAAGCGGCCCCATATCGGCCCACGGGAAGGACAGTCATGAACGCGCCTCTGCAGATCACCAAGGACAACGCCTATGATGCGGCGGATCCGAAAGACTTCGCCTCGATGATGGAGGTTGAGCGTTATGGCAACCGCTCAACCGCGTTCGACAAGATCATCTCGGCCACCCATGACCATTTCTGGGATCCGCTCGACACCAAATATATCGACTTCGCAGCGCCTTTCGACATGGAGAACGAGGCGCTTCTGCCCGACGAAATGTTCCCCATCTTCGCCACCCGCGTGGGCGAGAAGCTGACCGGCAAGGACAAGGTCGCCTTCATCAACGAAAACGTGCGCTGGATGCTTTCGGCCATTCTGCATGGCGAACAGGGGGCGCTGTCGCTTTCGGCCTCGCTCTGCCACGTCCTGCGTGACCCGGGCGCACAGGAATACGCCGCCAACCAGACACGCGAAGAAGCACGCCATGTGGCGGGCTTTTCCAAATACATTCAGGCCCGCTGGGGCAAGCCGCTGCCCGTCGGCCCGACGCTCGGCAGCCTGCTGACCGAAATGGTCAATGCGCCGGAAGTCTATAAAAAGATCGTCGGCATGCAGATGCTGGTGGAAGGCCTTGCCATGGGTGCCTTCGCCACCATGTACAACAAGGCCCGCGATCCGCTTCTGGTGAAGCTGATGCAGCTGACCATGACCGACGAGGCCTTCCACCATAAATTCGGGAAGATCTGGGCCGACCGCACCATTCCGAAACTGTCGGCTGAAGAACAGACCATCATCGAAGACTGGGCCGCACACTGCTTCCAGACCCTGCTGTTCAACCTGATCAACCCCGAGCAGATGAAGGAAGTCTATGCCAAGTTCGGCATTGACTGGCAGGACGCGCAGGCAGCGCTAGTGGAAGCCATCACCGATGATGAGCGCCGCGAGCGCATGAAGGAGTCGAGCGATATCTTCCGTGTGCTGATCAAGACGCTGCTGAAAGCGGGCATCATCACTGATCGCACCAAGGGCTTCTACCAGACCTATGTCGACATGGACGAGCTGAAGGCCGAAGGCGACCACATGGTCGGTGATGACATTGCCGAGGAAGGCATCCGCTACCTCCAGAGCGTCAACTTCGGCGCCAACGCCAAGACGCACTCCGTGCTGATGGCCGCTGAATAAGCAGCGATCGCCATACCAAACCAAAGGGCGGGGTCATTCCCCGCCCTTTTCATTTCAGAAGCATACGCGATTACCCGGCAAAGCTGGGCCACGGCGCATCAATTATTGGCGCCGCCAAATCCGGTGCAATTTTCAGTGATCGACCAGATGTTGAACTGATAATAGTCCACATCTTTCAGAACGCACTGCGCGCCTTTCTCGTCCACCAGCTTCATGTCATACAGACCATTCTGCAGGTCACTGAACACATAGCTGCCGCCCGGCCGGACCGGGCCATTCTGCAGAAGATTCGGGCCGAAGCGATTGACGTCGATGGGCGAGACATGCACCGCGACAATCGCTACGGGCGACATGTTCTGTATCGACAGTTTGCCAGACTGTGCGGCTGCAGGGAAAACTGCCAGCATCACCAAGCCCAGCGCTGAAAAAATCCTCTTCATGTCCTTCCGGCCCTTCCAGCCGTCATTCAAGTCCCCTTCTTTGTGCAGAAGGGTTAAGGCAAAGTTATGGTCATGAATGGTGAATGGCCCTTGAACAGCGCAGCCACTGCCCGAGGCGTACAACGCTGTCTGGTGTCATTTGGTTGCGTTTGTGTGACGGAGCTCACACTTCCTTATGGGGGCCGGCTTGATATCGCGGCCCTCAGCCCGACCGGCGAGGTGATCGGGGTCGAGATCAAGGTGAGTGTCGCTGACCTGAAAGGCGATACGAAATGGACCAGCTATCTGGATTACTGTGATCGCTTCTATTTCGCCGTGCCAACGGGCTTCGACCTGTCACTGCCGCCAGCGCAGACCGGACTTATCGCAGCCGACCCATTCGGCGCAGAGATCATCCGTGAAAGCCAGGCGCACCCCATTGCCGCCGCCAGACGCAAGGCCATGACGTTGCTGTTCGCGCGGGTGGCGGCAATGCGTCTCATGACAGTGCGCGACCCCGGCCTGCAGCAGGGGCCGTGAGCGTCATTTGGGCGAGTGCTTGGAAAGAATCCGCTGAAGCGTGCGGCGATGCATGCCCAGCCGCCGCGCGGTTTCAGAAACATTCTGCCCGCACATTTCATAGATGCGGTTGATATGTTCCCACCGCACCCTGACAGCGGACATCAGGTTCTCTGGAAGATCCGGCTTCGACGTGCCCGGTTTGAGCAGAGCATGGAGCACGTCATCGGCATCAGCCGGTTTTGACATATAATCGATGGCACCAAACTTCACGGCCGCCACCGCCGTCGCGATATTGCCATAACCGGTCAACACAACAGCGCGTGCATCAGGCCGCGCTTTGAGCAGGGCATCAACAATGTCGAGCCCGCTGCCGTCGTTCAGACGCAGGTCGATGACCGCGAGGCCGGGCGGTGATGTGCTGATATGGCCCAGCGCCTCATGTACGCTTTCGGCGGACAGAACGTTGAGACCACGCGCGTTCATGGCCCGGCCAAGGCGGTTGCGGAAGGTCGCGTCATCATCAGCGACCAGAATGGTCTGACCGGCAAGATCTTCTGCTGCGTCCTCAGACATGCATCGCCCCTTTTGGATGATCGCCTGCCGCCTCCAGCCGCTCACGCGGCCAGTCCATGGTGACGGAAGCGCCACCCTCAAAGGCATTGCCGAATGTGAGGATGGCACCGGTGCGCTCAAGCAGGGTCTTGGCAATGAAGAAGCCAAGACCCATGCCCGCATGGTTGCGACCAGGCTGTAGCGGAATCAGTGTATCGGTATTCGTTGGCATTGTGCGGCCGGGCCGCGTGGTCACATACGGTTCACCCAGCCTGTGCAGCACATCAGGTGCAAAGCCCGGCCCGTTATCACGCACGCGCACGACAATGCGCGCGTCATCCCATTTGGCAGTGACCGTGACTGTGCTGGCCGCGTAGCCGGCGGCATTGGCGATGAGATTGCCGATCGCATAGCGCAGTTCAGGCATGACCTTGATGGCAGGCTGATCTTCAGCGCCGTCAATCAGGATGCGGATTTTCGCAGAGCGATAGGGTTCCGCCAGATCATCCAAGAAGGCGAGGAGCGGCAGACGTGAATCCG
Source organism: uncultured Flavobacteriaceae bacterium (assembly GCA_964390465.1). Taxonomy (GTDB): domain Bacteria; phylum Pseudomonadota; class Alphaproteobacteria; order Micropepsales; family Micropepsaceae; genus JADZAI01. The sequence goes on from CAYMIJ010000005.1 coordinate 144,764, forward strand.
GCCCGATCCCATCGCTTTCGCGGTGCTCGGCAAGACGTCTGAGAATAACGCGGCAACGCTCCACCTGAGCACGCAGCAGCGCTGCATCTTCAGCCAGCGGACCTTCCTTGGGCAGCTCGCGCTGGAGTTCCTTGGCAACGACGGCAATGGTGCCAAGCGGCGTGCCGAGCTCGTGCGCCGCCGCCGCTGCCAGACTGCCCAGAGCCGACAGTTTCTGTTCAGAGGCCAGCGCCCGCTCCATCGCCGCATAGCCGGCCTGAAGCCGCCACGCCTCCATCGAAATACGGGCCAGTGCAATCGTTATGAAGATAATGGTCGTGGCCAGCGCCACCCAGGTGGCCCCGACAAAGAGGGGCGGTAGGGCCAAGGTCTTTCCGGCCTCCCACGGGAGGGGAAAATGCCAGAAGGCCAGAACAACGAGCAGACACAGGGTCCAGCCGCACAGCAGCGCCGTGTAACGCAGATACAGCGACAGGGCGCCAACCACAGGTGCCGCCAGAAAGACGATCGCAAACGGATTTTGCACCCCGCCCGTCAGGAACAGAACTGAGGCCAGTTGCGTCTGATCAAACATGAGCAGAGCAAAGATGGCGCGATCAGATGGCCGTTTCTGCCCCGGCCAGTTCAGCCAGATGACGCCAGTCAGCAGGATCGATGCGCCAATGGAAAGCAGGCACATGACCAGCGGCAGTTCGAATCCCAGATTGTAGTGGACAAATAAAATGGCACCAAGCTGGCCAAACCCCGCCATCAACCGCAGCATGTTCAGTGTGCCGAGGCGCAGCTGACTACTGCGAGGGGCTTCCTGCTGGCTGGCCATGCCCAGAAAATTCAAAGGGTTAAGGGTCAGACTCACGTCACAGCCAAGGTCATCGTAAGGCACAACCCTAAAGCGGGGCTGAACTGAGGGCAAACACGAAACGCCTCGTCAAGGTTTTGCGCGCCTAATAAAGCTTGACGCCGCTTTTGTGCGCCGCACAAATATGGCTCCACAGGGGACACATCGTGCATCGCAGTTTTCTTTACGCCGCTGTCGACGGCGCCAAGCGCGCCGCGCAGCCCATGCGGGCCATGGCCGAGCTTTCCGCACAGGCCCTGCGCACGCCGCTGAACCCCTGGTCGCGCACCGAGGCTGGACGACGCTGGGCCGCGGCCTGCGACGTGTTCGAGCAGATGTGGCGCATCTATCCCAAGCCAGCCTTCAACCTGCCCTTCACCGAAGTGAATGGCGAGCGACTGGCCATCATTGAAAAGCCGGTCTGGTCGCGCCCTTTCGGTACGCTGTTGCATTTCGAAAAGCAGATCGGCCCCAAGGCGAAACTGAAACCGCAACCCAAGGTGCTGATCGCAGCGCCTCTGTCGGGCCATTTCGCCACCCTGCTGCGCGGCACGGTCGAAGCCATGCTGCCCGGCCATGATGTCTATATCACCGACTGGACCGATGCGCGGCTGGTGCCGGTGAACGAAGGCCGCTTCGGGCTGGATGAGTATGTTGAATACATCATGGAGATGCTGCGGCATCTTGGCCCCGGCACGCATCTGATGGCGGTGTGCCAGCCCGGCCCCGCCTGCCTTGCCGCCGCCGCCCTGATGCACGAGGACAAAGAGGACGCACGCCCTGCCTCGCTGACCATCATGGGTTCGCCCATCGACGCGCGACGCTCTCCCACCCAGCCCAACCGGCTGAGCGAGGAGCGCCCCTTTTCGTGGTTCGAGGAAAAGATGATCCATACCGTGCCGTGGCCCTATCCGGGCGCGGGACGGCGGGTCTATCCGGGCTTCCTGCAGCTGACCGCCTTCATCAACATGAACCGCGACCGCCACGCCGACGCGCAGCGCGACTTCTACAACAATCTCATCAAGGGCGATGGCGAGAGCGTGCAGAAGCACCGCGAGTTCTATGATGAATATCTTTCGGTGCTGGACCTTTCCGCCGAGTTCTATCTCGACACGATCGACCGCGTGTTCCAGCGCTTTGAACTGGCGACGGGCACATTCCATTTCCGTGGCCGTCTGGTGAAGCCGGCAGCCATCCGCGACATGGGGCTGATGACCGTGGAAGGCGAGAAGGACGATATTTCAGGCGTCGGCCAGACCCAGGCGGCGCATGCGCTGTGCCCATCTATCCCCGACAGACGCAAGGTTCTGTATGTGCATCCGCAGGTCGGGCATTACGGCGTCTTCAACGGCAAGCGCTGGCGCACCGACATCCAGCCCCGCGTCGCCGATTTCATCAAGGCGAATGGGTGAGCACTGTTGCTGCAGCCACTGCATCTGGAACGGATGATGGCATTCATCCCAACCCCATGAAGGTCGCGTGCTGGCGAAGTGTCCCTGAGAATGCTATTCTGTGCCCTCAACCCTGCGCACGGAGAATGACGACATTTCTCATGCCGGCGCATCACACCTTCAGGTCTGCGCTCGCATGACTCATCAGATTGTGCCGGTCGTCATGTGCGGGGGAGCTGGAACCCGACTTTGGCCGCTATCCGTCAACAGCCATCCCAAGCCGTTTCATGTCATGGGCGGCGGCATGGAGACCCTGTTTCAGGCGACAGTGAACCGCCTGCGCGGCCATCTCGAAGGCGCAGATTCGCCTGGCATCATCTGTGGCGCGGCGCATGTTGATCTCGTGGAAAGCCAGTTGAAGGAAATTGGCGTGAAGCCGCGCTGGATCATTTCCGAGCCGGTGGGCCGCAACACCGCAGCGGTGGCCGCGCTTACAGCACTCATGGCCGATGCCGACGGTGCACAGGTGGCGCTCCTGCTGCCTGCTGACCACATCATCAAGAACCCGGCCGCTTTCTGCGAGGCGGTGAAAACCGGGCTGCAGGCCACCTCAACACACATCGTTACATTCGGCGCAAAAGCGGCCGAGAACAATATCGGATATGGTTATATCCAGACAGGTGATGAGCTGGCCGCAGGGGTTCGTGCCTGTGCCGCGTTCAAGGAAAAGCCCGACGCACAAACCGCCCAGACCTATGTTGATGCCGGCGATTACGTCTGGAACACTGGCATGTTCCTGTTTTCGCCAAAGGTCATGCTACGTGAGTTTGAGGCGCATCGCCCTGACATTCTGCTCGCCTGCCGCTCGGTCCTTCACACGGCCGGACGTCATGGTGTGCTGCATGAGTTGCCGCTGGCCACCTTTGCGACGGTTCCTGAAATATCCATCGACCATGCCGTCATGGAACCTTCAACACATGTGGCCGTGGTGCCCTGCGACATGGGCTGGGCAGATGTCGGCTGCTGGAGCGAGCTCTGGAAGCTCGCGCCCAAAGATGCCGAGGGCAATTACGTGCACGGTCGCGCCCATCTTCATAACGTTCACAACTCGGTTATTCGCACAGACGGCACGCCCGTTTCCGTCATAGGTCTCGACGATATCGTGGTGGTGGCGACCCGTGATGGCGTGCTGGTCACGCCCAAGGCGCATGATCAGGACGTTAAAAAGGTCGTTCACAAAGACTGACCCTGTTGCGGTGTCACGGGCCAGACACGCGACCACGGCGCCAGCGTCAAACGCCCGCGCCCTCCAAACAGCGACATTTGTCGGCGCCAGCGGCTGAGATAGCGCCCACCCGTATCGGCTCTGACATGACGCTGCCATGCATCAAGTTTCTCAACCGATGAGCGCAAGGTCGGACCGCGCGGATCATTCCGCGAGCTTTCCACAAGAGCCTGCCGCACAGGAAATGGCGCGCAATCCAGGGTAACGAGATTGTGCCGCCAGAGATTGCTGAGGAAATTGTCAAAAGGCTCGAACACGCCGTCAGCCCGCTCGATCAGTCTGGCCGCAGCTTCCTGTGTCACGAGATAAGCGGCCCCTCCAGATGCCGGATTGAGCGATGCAACAAGCTGATAGGATGGGCCAGCGGGCGCAATGTCGAGCACGGGCCGCCGCCCTTTACGGCGCATCCCTTCCAGCTTCACCATCTGCCAAAGCCTGCGATAGCCAAGTATGGCCTCCAGCGCCTGAACAATATCAGGCGCGAACTCAGCGTCGTCTTCCAGGATAAGGCCAAATGGCTTGCCACTTTCCCGGAACGCGGCAAGCGCCTTGAGATGGCTTTGAAAGCAGGCTTCCTCGCCCACCACATAATGACGGCCATCCCAATTCGTTTCGATCAGCACATCGTCGCGGGAGATGGTCAACCCGCCGCGGGGCACGAAGGTGTCAGAACGCCTGTCTATGGCGGTGATACGCGTGGCTGCGAGCCCCGTCATTTCAAGCTGACGCATCATGAACGCCCAACGGTCTTTGCAGCGGTCGAGGTTGATGATGAAGACGCCAAGCCGATCCAGCATGATTTCATCTCCAGTCATGACGGGCCGGTTCATCTTGTGATGCCGACGGACGACATGTGCGCCCGCGCCTGACCGACCGCCAGACGTTTCTTACGATCTTGCAGCCGCGCTTGCACCCATACGGTCTAGCCGTTAGACCCGCGCGATCAGCCTGCTGGGGCGTCGCCAAGTGGTAAGGCAGCGGTTTTTGGTACCGCCATTCCTAGGTTCGAATCCTAGCGCCCCAGCCAATCCTGCCAGCCTGTAACGGCATGCGGATTCAGACTTCGCACAGCACACCAGCACGATGTCAGACGAAAATCCGGTAGGGCGCGATGATGCCATCGGGCGACTTGATGGCGAACTCGTTGCCGCGATCTGCCTCGGCTACCAGCGCTTCGTAGACGCGGATCGCGTTGCGGATGACCTCGGCATAGGAGGCGGCTTCCGTTTTATCCTTCAATCGTTGCAGACGCTCCATAGCCTGTGGCGGCATTTCAAGCTGCACACGGGTGGTGGTGCGGCCTTCATCTTCGACGAAGCGGCGGCGCATGTGATGACGTTCCCTGTGCATGGTTCAACCCCGCGCTCTGCGGCGTTCGTCGCGGCGGCGCTGGATGGCCAGCCAGGCCCGCCGTTCCTCGCGGGCCTCAGCCCCGCCAAAGAGGGTTTTGGCAACCCAAACTGCGAAGACGATCGCGGCCGCCAGCAGCAGGCCCCGCGGCCCATGATGCGCAAAAAGGCTGAGCGCACCGTAGATGCCGAGCAGAATGACGACAGCGCTGAGCAGGCTGGATCGGCCATGGCGCCGCTTGCGATAGCGCCGGGCGAGTTCCGCCTCATCGGCATCAAAGTCGTCGTCCACCGGACGGGGCGCAGACTCAACCCCATGCGAGGCGCGGTCGCGGCTGCCCTCTGACACATCGGCAGGGAATGCATCCCCCACACCAACATTGAACCTGGCCAATTCACCCTCCATCAGCGGCCGTCTACTGAAGTGAATATAGCAGGAAACATCAAAAATACATCATCATATGATGTGATTGTGGCTACAACGCCCTCACAATCACCCCAAACAGAAACCCCGGCACAAAGGGCCGGGGTTTGCAGACGAAGCTGGGAGGCGTCACGAGACGCGGGGGATCACCAGAGCCGGGCGCGGTTTTCCGGGGCCAGATACATCTTCGCATCCGGCGTAATGCCGAACGCGTCGTACCAGGGGCCGAAGTTCCGCACGATCCCGTTGACCCGGTAATAGGGCGGTGCGTGCTCATCCGCGACAAGCTGCTGGCGTAGCGCGTCTTCCCGCATCTTGGTGCGCCAGCTCATCGCATAAGCCATGAAGAAGCGCTGATCGCCCGTCAGACCATCAATCACCGGCGCGTCCTTGCCGCCCAGCGCCAGATGATAGGCGCGATAGGCGATGGCGAGACCCGCCAGATCGGCGATATTTTCGCCCTGTGTATTCTCGCCCCGGATCGTGAGGCCCGGCAGCGGTTCATAGGCATTGTACTGTGCGATCAGCTTCTTCGCCTCGGCGATATAGGCCTCGGCATCCTTGCTGGTCCACCAATCGCGGATCGCGCCGGTTTCGTCATACTGGCGGCCCTGATCGTCAAAGCCGTGACTGATTTCATGGCCGATGGTCGCGCCAGTTGCGCCGTAATTTACGGCGAGGTCCGCTTCAGGATCGAAGTAAGGCGGCTGAAGGATGCCCGCAGGAAAGACGATCTCGTTGGCGACCGGAGAATTATAGGCATTCACGGTCGGCGGCGTCATGCCCCATTCGCTGCGGTCGATCGGGCCGGCGATGCGGGCCGTCTGACGCGCCCAGTCAAACTGAACAGCGCGCACAACATTGCCAAACGCATCATCCGGTTTGATGTCGAGTGACGCATAATCGCGCCACGTATCGGGATAGCCGATCTTCACGCCCATGCGATCGAGCTTGGTGTGCGCCTGACCTTTGGTGGCATCATCCAGCCAGCCTGCTTCATCAATCATCTGGCCCAGGGCGGTTTTCAGATTGGCGACCATATCGGTCATCATCGCCTTGGATGAGGGTGGGAAGCGCAGCTTCACATAGGCCTCGCCCATCGCCTCGCCCATCATGGTGTCAATAAGGCCAAGAGCGCGCTTCCAGCGGTCGCGCTGCACTTCCTGCCCGTTCAGCGTGCGGTCATAGAAATCAAACGAGGCTTCCTCCAGCGCCTTGGTGAGATAAGGCGCGGCGGCCGAAATCTGGTGGAAGGCGAGATAGGCCTTCCATGTGTCGAGCGGGGTTTTCTGGGCGAGCGCCGCCAGACCCGCGAGTGCCGTATTCTGCACCATCACGAAATTGGGCGTGGCATTGAGTTGGGCCGCGTCGAGCCATGCCGCCCAGTCAAAGCCAGGCGCCGCCGTTGCAAGCCCTGCTGCGTCAGCGGGATTGTAGGTCTTGACCGTGTCGCGCGAGTCTTCCAGCGACCAGTGGATTTTAGCGATCTCGGTTTCCAGCGCGTAGATGGTCTCAGCCTTCGCCTTGCCATCCGCGATGCCCGCAAGGCCAAGCACCTTTTCGATATAGGCCTTGTAAGCGGCACGATATTTTTCGTTTTCGGGCGTGTCTTTCAGATAATAGTCGCGATCCGGCAGCCCGAGACCGGACTGATAGACATAGGCTGCATAACGGGTGGGCGCCTTGGCGTCGGCGTCGATGTAAACCCCAAACGGGACATCAACATGTTCCGTCATCATGGCGCCAAACACACGGGCGAGATCAGCCGGTGTTGCGATGGCATTGATCGCATCGAGGCGCGATTGCACCGGCGCGATGCCTTTCGTGTCCATCGCCGCCTGATCCATGAACGAGGCATAGAAATCGCCGACCTTGCGCTCGGTTGACCCGGATGCGGCATTCTTCGCGTTTTCAGCGATGGTCTTCAGGTCAGCTTCTGCGCGTTCATAAATGTCGTGGCCATCGCTGGTGGAGGCGCGGTCAGGTGGAATCTGCGTGCGTTTGTCCCAGCCACCATTGACGAACATGTAGAAATCATCGCCGGGTTTGACGGCGGTGTTCTGGTCGCTGAGCACAAGGCCCCATTCGCCGTAGACCGCCTTGGCGAAAGCACCGGGCGCAACGAGCGCAGATGCCAGAAGAAGGGCGGGAAGGAGTTTGAGACGCGATGACATGGAGGCTCCCTGAATGGTCTGTGTTTGGTGCGGACACTAACCCAAGCCCTCCCACCACCAAGATGACGTATGCGTGAGTTTAGTGCCGTTGCTGTGCGCGGGAGCGCAGCCCGAATGTTCAGGGCGTGATGGGGGTGATCCGCGCGCCGACGCGATTGAAGGTGGCCGGCCCGTAATAGGCCATCTCTGAATCCACCAGCGTGAAGCTGTCAGGGCCGGTGATGATCAGCGTCCATTCGGTGCCGTGCCCGCCACCCTGATCGAGCGTGACCTTGATGGTCTTCGTGTCGATGCGCTCCGCCTTCCACGCCCCTGTCACTGACTGTGTGCTCAGCGCGTTCACCGGCGGGATGCCCATCAGGGTCACCATGGTGGCATTGTCCGTTCCGAAAGCCACGGTGCGCAGCAGCCCGGTGTGACCCAGACCCTCTGGGTAGACCCAGCCCTGCTGCTGCCATGTGCCCATCAGGTCAGCCTGGATGGCGCTGACCTCACGCGGCGGAGTCAACGCATCGGCAAGGGCCGTCGTGTGCAGCACGGGCTGCGTCAGAGCGAGCGCAAGGACGATCGTTTTGAGTGTCATGGGGCACCTGTGCGGCAAGAACCGGGTCATGATAGCCGTGATTATGACTCTGGACAGAAAATCGGCCTTTTCCGGGGCGGGCGAGGTGCTGTTTGTTAACCTCACGAAGGTTGACTCACGCGGTCTCTTCCCGTATCCACCCGCCTCTTTTGCGAAATGGCCGGTTTTGGGCGCGACGGACGCGACCCTGGCCTGTTGGAGTCGAGTATCATGAAGCGCACCTATCAGCCCTCGAAGCTCATCCGTAAGCGCCGTCACGGCTTCCGCGCCCGCCTTGAGACCAAAGGCGGCCGCAGGGTGTTGGCCCGTCGCCGCGCCCATGGCCGCAAGCGCCTGTCGGCCTGATTTGACCTGAACGGGCTGAAAGGCCCGTGTTGTCATGAGCAACACCCAGACTCATACCGAAACCGGCCCAAAGGCCGGTTTTCGCATTTTCAGGGTTCTGAAGAAACGCAGCCAGTTTCAGGCCTGCGCGGCCAAGGGGGTTCGCGCCCATAAGCCGATGCTGAGCCTGCAATGCCGCGCCCGCCGGGATGACGACCCGGCCATTGGCGTTGGCTTTACCGTCACCAAACGGGAAGGCAATGCGGTCATCCGCAACAAAATCCGTCGCCGGATGCGCGAGGCGGCCCGTCTGGTGATCGCCACGGCCGGAACGCCAGGTGCAGATTATGTGATCATTGGCCGGGCGGTGGCAGCAGAGGCCCCCTTCCCTTCCCTGTTGGGCGACCTTAAAGAGGCGCTCGCCGAAGCGGCCCGCCGCGCGGCCAAGGGAAAACCACCGGCTTCTCATGCCTGACAGCACGCGCGACCCGAAGCGAAGCTGGCCGCAACGCATCGCGGCCGCGCCCGTGCGCGCCTATAAATACGCCATCTCGCCCATGCTGCCGCATGCCTGCCGGTTCGAGCCAACCTGCGCCTGTTATATGATCGAAGCCATCGAAGCCCACGGCGCCTTGAAGGGCCTTGGGCTGGGCACGCGACGCATCCTGAAATGTCACCCCATCACCCTGCTGGGCGGTTCATCGGGCTTTGACCCCGTACCGCCGAAACGCAGGCAGAAAGTCAGTGTTCCATGAACGAGCCAAGCGCCAGCGATACCCGCAACATGATCATCGCCGTCGGCCTGTCGATGGCAGTGTTCGTCCTGTGGTCCTGGTTTTTTTCGCCCTTCGACAAGGCCAAAAAAGATGCTGCACAACAACAGCAGACGACACAGCAGACAGCGCCTGTTCCCAACAGCGACGCCACCTATCAGCATGTGCCGCGCGATGCTGCGCTGGCCATGGACAGTGCGCGCGTAAAAATCGACACGCCTGCTGTCGATGGCTCGATCCGCCTGAAGGGCGCGCGCTTCGATGACATCAGCCTGAAGCGCTATCGCACCACAGTCGACAAGACATCGCCCGAGATCACCCTTCTTGACCCGATCGGTGTGATGAACCCCTATTATGCCGAGTTCGGCTGGACCGCACCGCAGGGGTCCAGCATCGCTCTGCCCAGCACGGATTCAGTGTGGCGCATCGCCAGCGGTGACATGCTCAGCCCCGGCAAGCCGGTGATGCTGGAATGGGACAATGGCCAGGGCCTGATCTTCCAGCGCACGATTTCCATCGACGACAACTACATGATGGACGTGCAGGACGCGGTCGTGAACAAGACCGGCGCGGCTGTCAGCCTGACGCCCTATGGCGCCATCGTGCGCGGCGGTGTCCCGTACTTCATGCCGATCTGGGTCGTGCATCAGGGTATGATCGGTGTCGCCAACGGCACGCTGCGCGAGAAGGACTATACCGAGATCGTTGAAGAAGGTGCCCGCACCGACACGCAGGACACCACCGGCGGCTGGCTCGGCTTCACCGACCATTACTGGATGGCCGCGCTGGTGCCCGACCAGAACGAACCGGTCGCCGCCACCTTCCGCGCCACAAATCAGGGCACCTGGGAAAAGTACCAGTCCGACTTCGTTTACAAGAATGCCCGCGAGATCGCGCCCGGCGCTTCGGCAGGCGTGACGCACCGCCTGTTTGCAGGCGCCAAGGTCGTGTCGCTGGTCGATGGCTATGCCAGCAAGCTTGGCATCCAGCGTTTCGACATGGCAGTGGACTGGGGCTGGTTCTTCTTCCTGACCAAGCCGATCTTCATGATGCTCGACTGGCTCTATGGCCTTGTCGGCAATTTCGGCGTCGCCATTCTGCTGCTCACCGTCATCCTGAAGCTGTTCTTCTTCCCGCTCGCCAACAAGTCGTATGAGTCGATGGCGAAGATGAAAAAGATCCAGCCCGAAATGCTGGCCCTTCGTGAACGCTGGAAGGATGATCCGACCAAACTCCAGCAGGAGATGATGGCGCTTTATCGCCGCGAGAAGGCCAATCCGGTTTCGGGCTGTCTGCCCATGCTGTTGCAGATCCCGGTCTTCTTCTCGCTCTACAAGGTGCTCTACGTCACCATCGAAATGCGCCACGCGCCTTTCGTGGGCTGGATTCAGGACCTGTCGGCGGCTGATCCGACCAGCATCTTCAATCTGTTCGGCCTGCTGCCCTTCGCGGTGCCAGCCTTCCTGCATCTGGGCGCGCTGCCCTTCATCAACGGCCTGGTGATGTGGGTGCAGATGAAGATGAACCCGCCCGCGCCTGACCCGATCCAGCAGCGCATGTTTGGCTTCATGCCGTGGCTATTCATGTTCATGCTGGCCACCTTCCCGGCGGGTCTGATTATGTACTGGGCATGGAACGGCATCCTGTCGATCCTTCAGCAATACTGGATCATGCGCCGCATCGGGGCCGAGATTCACCTTTTCGACAATCTGAAGAAGACCTGGCCGTTCCGCCTGCTCTTCGCGCAGAACGCCGACACCAAGAAGGCGTGATGGCCATCTACGAGGATCATCTTCCCGAGGTTGCCGCCGATGACCTCGCGCTGGGTCGCTGGCTGTTCGCGCAGGACTGCACCTTCCTGCGCGGCGTGGTGCAGATGGATGGCCTGCCGCCGGGCGACAAGCCGGAGATCGCCTTTGCGGGCCGTTCCAATGTCGGCAAGTCGAGCCTTGTGAATGCGCTGACCGGGCGCAAGACACTGGCCCGCGTTTCCAACACGCCGGGCCGCACGCGCGAGCTTAATTTCTTCGAGCTGGCCGGTGCCATGAACCTCGCCGATCTGCCCGGCTATGGCTATGCCCGCATCGAGCGCAAACTGTCCGAACAATGGACCAAGCTGATTTTCCAGTATCTGCGCGGGCGGGCCAATCTGAAGCGCGTCATGCTGCTGATCGATTCACGGCACGGGCTGAAGCCTTCAGACGAGGAAGCCATGACCGCCATGGACGAGGCGGCGGTTTCCTATCAGATCGTGCTGACCAAGGTGGACAAGCTGAAAACCGCCGAGCTTAAGGCGGTGCTGGATGAAACCTCGGCCAAATGTGCCAAGCACCCCGCCGCTCACCCGGTGATTGTACCAACCTCCAGCGAAACAAAGCTCGGTATTGCCGAGCTGCGCGGCCTTGTTGCGGCGGCCAGCGGCTTGGACGCCGCCCGTGTGCCGGGCTATAAGCCCGCAACCTGAAAGCCGAGGCCCGATGTCTGACAGCGACATGACGAGCGACGAATTGCCCTTCGAGCGGCGACAGCTCGTCAACTGGCGGCGCACGGCCCGCACGCTGGTCGAGGCGCTGCCTTACATTCTGCGTTACGACAACAAGATCATCGTCGTGAAATATGGTGGCCACGCCATCAGCGATGAGGGCGTTTCCGATCATTTCGCCCAAAGCCTCGTTCTGATGAAACAGACAGGCATCGACCCGGTTGTCGTGCATGGCGGCGGGCCGCAGATCGGCGCGATGCTGGGCCGTCTCGACATCAAGAGCACCTTCATTGACGGGCTGCGTGTCACTGACCAGAGCGCCATCGAGGTGGTCGAGATGGTCCTGAGCGGTTCGATCAACAAGGCGATCGTATCCGCCATCAATCACGCAGGCGGGCGCGCGGTCGGGATTTCCGGCAAGGACGGCAATCTTCTGGTGGCCAGGAAACTGCAGCGCAAAAAGAAGAATGCCGATGGCACCATCAGCGATGTCGATCTTGGCTATGTCGGTGAGCCCGACAAGGTGAATGCCGAGGTGTTGCAGACCATCATGAAGTCAGATCTCATCCCGGTGGTGGCGCCGGTGGGCGTCGGGCACGGGGGCGAGACCTACAATATCAATGCTGACACTGCTGCCGGCGCGATCGCCGGTGCACTGAAAGCTGATCGCCTGCTGTTCCTGACTGACGTGCCGGGCGTGCTGGACAAGGACAAGAATATCATCCCGAAGCTGACGATCTCGCAGGCCAAGGCCCTGATCGAGGACGGCACGATTTCCGGCGGCATGATCCCCAAAGTGCAGACCTGCATCGACGCGCTGCAGGGCGGCGTCGAGGCGGTGGTCATTCTCGATGGCCGCATTCCGCATGTTCTGCTGATCGAGCTGTTCACCGAATATGGTGCGGGCACGCTGATCACCCACGGCTAGTTCAATAGCCGCGGGCGAGGTCCACCGGATTAAGCGGCGGCAGGCCCTGCCGCACACGCGCCATGCTTTCCACCATCGCGCCAGCCACCGAGCGCGCATCGGTCAGCGAGGCCATATGCGGCGTGATGAGGATTTTCGGATGCTGCCACAGCGGCGATGACGGCGGCAGTGGTTCTTCCTGAAACACGTCCAGCGTTGCACCCGAGAGATGCCCGCTGTCCAGCGCCGCGATGAGATCGCTTTCAATCAGATGTCCGCCCCGCGCCGCATTGATGATCGCCGCGCCGTCAGGAAGATCGGCGAAGGTGGCGGCGTTCAAAATGCCGCGCGTTTGTGCAGTGAGCGGCAGCAGACAGACCAGAATGTCCGTGCACTGAAGAAAAGCCTTCAGCGCGCCGTCACCTGCAAAACTTTTTACGCCGTCCACGGTTTTGGGCGTGCGACTCCAGCCGGAAAGCTGATAGCCGAAGGGGCGCAGATGACGCGCCGCATCACGCCCCAGCTCGCCAAGACCCAGAATGCCGACGCGTATCTCGTTGGCGCGCTTGGTGAAGAACGGCTTCCAGCGGCTTTCCTTCTGGGCGGCCAGATTGCGCATCAAGCCGCGATGCTGGGCCAGCACATGCAGCACGACATATTCGCTCATGCCTGCCGTCAGATAGGGGTCCACCACCCGCGAGAGCGGCACTCTGGAGGGATAGGCGGGATCCAGAAGGATATGATCAACCCCCGCGCCCAGCGAGAACACGCATTTCAGGTTTGGCAATCTGGCCAGCGCCCCTGAAGGGGGCTTCCACACCACCGCCCAGTCAATGGTTTCCGGCGCATCCACCTCGCCCTTCGCGGCGATAAAATCGACCTGCGGGGCGGCCTGACGGAAGGCCTCGGCCCACGCTTTGGGCGGATCGAACTCAGAAATGAAAACCAGACGATCGGGGCGTGGCATGGCGGCCTTTGTCTTGACGGGAACGAACCCCTTCCTTACCTCACCCGCCATGGCGATACGACCCATCCTGACCGCGCCCGACCCGCGCCTGAAAACCATTTCCAAGCCCGTCGACAAGGTCGACGACGCGCTGCGCGCGTTGATGGCCGACATGCTGGAGACCATGTATGACGCGCCGGGCATCGGGCTTGCCGCCATTCAGGTGGGCGAGGCGAAGCGGGTGATCGTCATGGACCTCGCCGGTAAGGACGAGGAGCCGCAGCCGCGCTATTTCGTGAACCCGGAAATCACCTGGACGTCGGATGATCTCTCCTCCTACGAGGAAGGCTGCCTGTCGGTGCCGGAAATGTACGAGGACGTCGAACGCCCGGCCCGCATCAAAGCCAAATGGCTGGATGAAGAAGGCGTCGCCCACGAAGAAGAACTGCACGGCATGCTCGCCACCTGCCTGCAGCATGAAATGGATCATCTGGAAGGCGTGCTGTTCATCGACCATCTGTCGAAGCTGAAGCGCGACATCATCCTGCGTAAAATGGTGAAGGCGAAAAAGCGCGTGGCGATGTGACATGGCGCTGAGGCTCGCCTTCATGGGGACGCCCCCATTTTCGGTCGCGCCACTCGCCGCATTGATGGAAGCCGGGCACGAGATCGCCGCCGTCTATTCACAGCCGCCCCGCCCCGCAGGGCGCGGCCATGCTTTACAGAAATCCGCCGTACATCAGTTTGCAGAAACGCGTGGCATTGAGGTCCGTACGCCGAAGTCCCTGAAGGGTGCGGATGAGCAGGCGGCGTTTGCAGACTTGATGCTCGATGCGGCCGTGGTGGTGGCTTATGGCCTCATCCTGCCGCAAGCCATTCTTGATGCACCGCGCCTTGGCTGCATCAACATTCATGCCTCGCTGCTGCCGCGCTGGCGCGGGGCGGCGCCGATCCAGCGCGCCATCATGGCAGGCGACACCCAAAGCGGTGTCATGACCATGCAGATGGATGCCGGGCTCGACACCGGCCCGGTGCTGATGACCGAGCGTATCGCCATCGCGCCCGACATGACCGGCGGTGAACTGCACGACGCGCTCTCGCCTTTGGGCGCGCAGCTTATCGTGCAGACCATGGCGGCGCTGGAACACGGCATGGTCATGCCAGAGCGTCAAAGCGATGCGGGTGCCTGTTATGCCGCCAAGATTTCAAAGGATGAAACGCGGATCGACTGGCGGCGGCCGGCCGAAGACATCCGCAATCATATACGCGGTCTTGCGCCTGCCCCCGCCGCGTGGGCCGAGATCAAAGGCGAGCGCGTGAAGGTGTTGAAATCCGTGTGCGTGGAAGGCCATGGCGCGCCAGGCACGGTGCTGGACGATGCGCTCACCATCGCCTGCGGTGACAGTGCATTGCGGTTGGAAACGCTGCAACGGCCGGGGCGCGGCCCGATGCAGGCAAGTGAATTGCTGCGCGGCTTTGCGGTTGAAAAAGGCACCGTGCTGCCGTGAGCCGCTGGAAGCTCACCATCGAATACGATGGCCGCCCCTTTGTCGGCTGGCAGCGTCAGGAGAACGGGCCATCCGTGCAGGGCGCACTGGAAGATGCCGTGTTCGGCTTTAGCGGTGAGCGCATCACCGTGCATGGCGCAGGCCGCACCGATGCAGGCGTGCATGCCAAAGGTCAGGTCGCGCATATTGACGTGATGAAAGAGACAACGCCGAAAACCATGCGCGATGCCGTGAACGCGCATCTGCGTCAGGCCGGGGCGCCGGTGGCGGTGCTGCACGCCGAAGAAGCCGCACCTGATTTCGAGGCCCGCTTCGATGCGGTGAAGCGCACCTACCGCTATGTCATGATCAACCGCCGCGCGCCGCTGACTTTCGAGGCAGGCCTTGCCTGGCAGGTGCATGTCGATCTTGATGCGGCGGCGATGCACGAAGGCGCACAGCATCTGCTGGGCAAACACGACTTCACCACTTTCCGTGCCGCGCAGTGTCAGGCGAAGTCGCCAGTGCGCACACTGGATGAGATTGCGGTGACGCGTGAGGACGAACGCATCACTATTGACGTTGCAGCGCGCTCGTTCCTGCACAGTCAGGTGCGCGCCTTTGCCGGGACACTGAAAATGGTGGGCGAAGGCAAGTGGACGCCGGATGATGTTGGCGCAGCGCTGTCGGCACAGGATCGTGCGCGCTGCGGCCCCGTCGCGCCGCCTGATGGGCTCTATCTGATGCGGGTGGCGTATTGAGGATCATTCACCCTCGCGGGTGATGGCATCAAAAAGAATGCCGTGTCAGGCCGCCTCGAAGGTCAGCGGCGCACCCCAGAAATTCTGCACGATGGCATTCTGCGCGCCGGGCGTGCCGGTTGTCAGGAACCGCCGCAGGCCGGAATGGCCCGGATCATATTCCGGGTGGCGCGCCAGATAGGCGCTCACCGCATCCACCGTCGCCTTGGGCTGATGGATCAGCGGTATACCGGGCGGCAAAGCGGCGCGGAACATGTCGGCGACGATCTCGTAATGGGTGCAGCCAAGTATGGCCCGATCAGGGTGACGCCCCAAACGGCGGCGCAGCGCCTCGACATGACCTTCCACAACGCGCGCCAGCTCCACCGCGCCCGCCCCTTTTTCGATCAGCCCGGCCAGCGTCGGGCACGGCTCGCAGAATACCGCGACATCATCGCGGCGCTTGTCGATCTCGATTTCATAGACACGGCTGTTCGCCGTCGCCGCCGTGCAGAAGATGCCGAGAATATCGAGCTTCTCGGCGGCCTCGCTACGTTCGGGCCGCTCGTGCTGCCAGGGCAGACCGGTCGCCGCCTCAATCGTCGGCACGATGAGACCGAGCACATTCACGGGGCGGCCAAGCGTCTTGCGATAAGCGGGCAGCCAGGTCTGCTGCAGACGGCGCAGCGCGATGGCCGAGGCTGTGTTGCAGGCAAGGATCACCAGATTGGCCCCCGCCGCGAACAGACGTTCGCACCCGGCCCGAGTCAGGCTGACGATTTCCTCGCCCGGCCTGCCACCATAAGGCGTATTGGCCTGATCAGCGAGATAGATGAAATCCGCTGACGGCATCTGGTCCACAAGCGCATGGTGCACGGTGAGACCGCCGACACCTGAATCAAACACGCCAATCGCCATCAGCGATCCACTCCGAAATAGCGATGCAGCATGCGCGCATAGATGGCCTGCAATGTGGCGATGTCGGCGAGCGGCACACGCTCGTCCACCTTGTGCATGGTGTCGCCGACAAGGCCCAGTTCCGCCACCGGACAGTAATTCTTGATGAAACGCGCGTCCGAAGTGCCGCCGCCGGTTGAGTTTTCAGGCCGAGCGCCGGTCACATCAGCAACCGAGGCACTGATGAGATCGGTAAAATCACCGGGCGCGGTCAGGAACACATCGCCCCCCACGGACCAGTCGAGTTCATACGCGCCGCCTTCTGCCGCGATGATCGCGCGGCACACTGATTCAACCCAGTCTTTCAGCGCAGCGGCGCTGTGCAGATCGTTATGGCGGATGTTGAACGTGGCGCGCGCTTCGGCCGGAATGACATTGGTGGCCGGGTTGCCGACATCCACCGTGGTCACTTCCAGATTCGACGGCTCGAAATGCGGTGTACCCTCATCCAGCCTGCGCTGGGTCAGCGCTGCGAGAATGGCGACGAGTTTGGGAATCGGATTATCGGCCTTGTGCGGATAGGCGACATGGCCCTGCGTGCCGGTCACGGTCAGACGCCCGGTGCATGAACCGCGCCGTCCGATCTTCACCGTATCGCCAACGCGGGCCTGACTGGTCGGCTCGCCCACCACGCAATGGTCGATGCGTTCGCCCCGCGCCTTGAGGGCATCCAGCATCTTCACCGTGCCATTGATGGCCGGGCCTTCCTCGTCGCCAGTGATGAGAAAGGCGATCGAGCCACGCCCTTCAAGCTGTGGCGCGAAGTCGGCTGCCGCCGCCGCGAAAGCCGCGATCGAACTTTTCATGTCCACCGCGCCACGCCCGATCAGCACGCCGTCATCAATCGAGGCGGCAAAAGGGTCGTTGCGCCATGCTTTGGCATCGCCGACCGGCACGACATCCGTGTGCCCGGCAAAACACAGAACCGGCGCGGCATTGCCCAGCCGGGCATAGAGATTGTCGATGGCGGGGGTGCCCGGCGCTTCGAAGCGCATGATCTCACAGGCAAACCCATGCGGGGTCAGGGCATCGGCCAGAGCGCCCAGCGCACCCGCATCAGCAGGCGTCACGCTGGCGCAACGGATCAGGGCCTGCGCCAGTTCCACGGCATCAATTGAGGGCGGCATGGCGTGGGTGTAGTCAGCTGAGATTGCGGGGTCAACGTCGCTTGCGCGGGTTCGCATCAGCGTCCAAACACACCGCGCTGCAAGGGAGAAATCAATGATCGTTCTGGCCGGTACCTTCCGCTTCGACCCCACAAAGATGGAGGCAGCCCGTCCGGCGGTCGCGGCCATCATCGCCGGCTCGCGGGCTGAAGAAGGCTGTGTTGAGTTTTCCTTCGCGCAGGACGTGGCCGACCCGGCTTTGGTGCGGGTGTTTGAAGTCTGGCGCGATGGCCCGGCGCTCGACGCCCATAAACAGACGCCCCATTTCAAGGATTGGGTGGCGGCGCGCGAGGCGATCGGCATGCATGACCGTCAGCTCGCGCTCTATGAAGTGAGCGCGATCACGCCGGTGCCGTGACGCCGTCTGAAATCGGGGCTTTTCTAAATTCTCGACTCTTTTGGGAACCCGAACGCTGGTGCCGCGTTCTTCAGGGGCAGGCCACTATGACAGCGGCCCAGAATTTCCCAAGGAGATGACCATGAACACCACTGCCCAGAACATGTCGAATAACCTGAAGTCCGCCGCGCGTGAGGTCACCACCGAAGCCAAGAATCTGGCACGTGAAACGACCGCCGAGGTGAAATCCTTCGCCGCACGCGCAGCTGATACCGCGTCCGATGTCTATGACGATGTCTCGACGGCCGTCACCAAGGGCATGCGTCAGGCATCAAACAAAGGTGCGGATGTCGCCGAATGGACCGCCAACAAGATGAGCGATCAGGTCGACCAGCTGCGTGTCCACACGATGGACAAGCCGATCCAGACCGTCGCCATCGCCGCAGGCATCGGCCTGCTCGCGGGCCTCATCCTCGCCCGCTGATCGCACGATAAGCGCTCGCCCGGCTCTGCCGGACTTGGCTGCCCCCCCAGCCGCGAGCTCATGACCCGGCCAGAACCTTCTGGCCGGGTCATTTTTTATCGTCATTCTTTTCTGATCGCGTTCTTCATGATGGCAATGGCTGTGGGCTGGACCCTATAATCTGACCATGCCCAGCCTGGAACGACCTTTCCTCACTGAACCCGATGCGGTTGCCGCTGTTCTGTCGCTCGCGGCCTATTGCGCCTCGCAGAACTGGCTGCCTGCGACGGCTGGCAATTTTTCGGCGCGCATTGATGCCGCACGCGCGGCCTGCACCGCCACCGGCACCGACAAGACACAACTGACTGCGGCGGGCGTTCTCACGCTCGACATCTCTGCCAATCTTGATGGCGACACAAATCCGCGCCTGTCAGCGGAAGGGCCGCTTCATCTTCAGCTTTACCGGGATGATCCGATGATCGGGGCGGTGGCACACGCGCATCCGATTCCGGCCGTCGTGCTGTCGCGCCGCCACCTCGATGCGGGGAAGATCACCTTTGAGGGCTGGGAACTGCAAAAGGCCATTCGGGGCGTCATGACCCATGAAGGCAGTATCGACCTGCCCATCTTCGAGAACGATCAGGATACCAAGCGTCTGGGGCTGAAGGTCAGCGCCGCGATGAAAATCTGGCGCCAGCCGGTTTTTGGCTATCTCATTGCCGGGCATGGCATTTACGCTTGGGGGCGCACGGCAGCGGAAACCCGCCGTCACCTTGAAGCCTATGCCCATCTTCTGGCGCTCACCCTTGAGGAGGCACGCCTATGAGCGAACTCACCATCACACCCGACAATGACCCCGGCCATGTTCTGCTGAACAGCAAGGACTTCGCCACCATCCAGGGCGAACTGAAAAAAATCGGCGTCGCTTTCGAACGCTGGCAGGCCGTGCAGCCGCTGAGCGCAGAGGCGGGTCAGGAGGAAGTGCTCGCCGCCTATCGCACCGATGTGGACCGGCTGGCGAGGGAGAATGGTTATCAGTCCGTCGATGTCGTGCGCATGAAGCCTGACCACCCCGACCGCGCGGCAATGCGCGCCAAGTTTCTGTCGGAACACATTCACGCCGATGACGAAGTGCGCTTTTTCGTCGAAGGCGAAGGCGCGTTCTATCTGCGCGTCGCGGGCAAGGTGTACCGTGTTATCTGCGCAGCGGGTGATCTCATCTGGGTGCCCAAGAACACCACGCATTGGTTCGACGCGGGTGAAGCGCCACACTTCTGTGCCATCCGCATGTTCACGACTCCCGATGGCTGGGTTGCGACGTTTACCGGCGATGACATCGCCACGCGCTTTCCCGCTTATATCAATCCGCCCGCCGAGGCCGCGTGACCCTCAAAGCCATACTGCTGGATATTGAGGGCACGACGGCCCCGATCAGCTTTGTCGCTGAAACACTGTTCCCTTTCGCCGCCGCACGGTTGGATGCGTTCGTGCGCGCGCATAGCAGCGAACCGGAAGTGGCGGAGGCCCTGACAGAAACCGCAGATCTGGAAGGCCGCGCCCTTTCAACGGACGAGGCGATTGCCGTTCTGCTTGGCTGGATCAAGGCCGACCGCAAGGTGACGCCGCTGAAAACCCTTCAGGGCAAGATCTGGCGCGAGGGCTATGAAAGCGGGGCCATCGTTTCGCCGGTCTATCCTGATGCGGTCGCCGCCATGAAAGCATGGAATGCGCGCGGGCTCAGGCTGGATGTCTATTCATCTGGTTCGGTCGAGGCGCAGAAGCTGCTTTACGGCTACACGCAGGCGGGCGATCTGACGGGCCTGTTCACGGATTACTTCGACACCCGCACCGGTGCGAAAATGGAAGCCGCGTCCTACACAAAAATCGCGCAAGCGATTGGCCGCGCGCCATCTGAGGTTCTGTTCCTGTCGGATCTGCCCCGCGAGGTTGAGGCCGCCCTGCAAGCCGGGATGCGCTCCATCCGCATTGACCGGACAATGCCGCCGGGCACACAGCGCGCAGAGGGCGCTGTCATCGTCGCTGCTGATTTCAGCGTGGTGGAACGGTTGATCTAGCCCGGACTGCGGCGTGTCAGGAAAGCGCGCAGGCGCTTGTCCATCCGGGCGGTCGGAAAATAGATGAACACATCTGTCGTGTTGAACTGGTGATCGATCACCGCGCCGTCGCCGATATAGGTGCCCGCGCGGATATACCCTTTCACCAGCGGCGGCAGCTCGTGAAGGGCTGTGGCCGGATTGATCTCTTCTTTCGACACCAGATTCATGTCCACAAAGCGGTCTGGTACGGCGCGCACCTGCGGCAGGTCCGGCGGCACGCTGTGGAAATGATACAGATAGGCGAGTTCCAGCTTCATCGCGGCTGGGTCGATGCCGGGCAGTGACGCGCAGCCAAACATCAGATCAATCTCATTGCCGATGAGATAATGCATCAACCCGCGCCACATGAACTGCATGACGGTGCTGGAGCGATAGTCCTTCGCTACACAGCTGCGTCCCAGCTCCAGCAGTTTGACCTCCGGTGCCGATTTCGCCAGAAGCTCGCTCAGGTCATATTCGGCGGCGCTGTAAAAGCCGCCATTCTTTTCAGCAACCGCACGTCGCAGCAGCCGATAGCAGCCGACCACCGCCCCACCGGCGTCATGGTCGAAGACGAGCAGATGATCGCAGAACGCGTCATAGCGGTCGAAGTCGAGGCGCGCGGCAGCCATCTCCGGCGTCGGGCTGGCTTTCATCTCCTCGTAGAAAACTTCATAGCGCAGCCGCTGGGCGGCTTCGATTTCGTCTCTCGAGCGGGCGAGTCGTGCCTCAAGGGCGCCTGATCGCGCCAGCACGTCGTTTTTTTCAGCCAGGCTGTCACTCACGCTGTCACTGCACATGCGTTCAAAAAAGAGAGACTAAGCCATTCTGCGCGGCGGTTCAAACGTCCTCTCTCGACGCGCCGGGCCACACACGACATCGTGGCGGCCACGAATCACTGATAGGCAAAACGCCATGGCGGACACCTCCAAGGCAGACAGCGCGCTGGGCAGAGCGCGCGTCGTTCTGGGCTCTCGCAAGACGGCCTCCATGCTGGCTTTGGGCTTCGCCTCCGGGCTGCCTTTCGTGCTGCTGGTCGGCACCCTGAACGCCTGGCTGGGGGCGGCCGGGGTCGATCTTGCCACCATCGGCATCCTGTCGTGGATCGGCCTTGCCTATGCCTTCAAGTTCCTGTGGTCGCCGGTTGTGAACATGCCGCCGCCAGTGTTCGCTTTTCTGGGCCGGCGGCGCGGCTGGATGGCGCTGTGTCAGATCATCATTTCAGCGGCGATCGCGGTGATCGCCCTGAACGACCCGGCCACGGGTCTTGGCGCCGTCACCCTGGCTGCCGCCGCTGCCGCCTTCGCCTCAGCCACACAGGACATGACCATTGACGCCTGGCGCATTGAGGCGGCTGGCGATGACGCTCCGCTTGACCTCATGTCGGCGGTCTATCAGTTCGGCTATCGCACGGCTGCACTGGCGGGCGGGGCGGGTGCCTTGCTGCTGGCGGATGTGACCTCGTGGAACAATGTCTATCTCATGGCGGCGGGCGTTATGGCGCTGTCGCTGTTCGCGACATGGGCCGCCCCGGAACCTGCCGCCACCCTTGCCGCCGCCAGCCATGCTTTGCCACCTGATGCGCGCACACGGCGCACCCGCAACATGGTCGTCTATCTCATCCTGACCGCATGGGCGGCGTCTGCTGCCGTCATCATAATCTTTATGGTGTTGACGCTGACCAGCGCCACACCGCCCAAGGCATCCGACTTCACGCAATATGCCGGGCCCACCATCGTGGCCGCGACCGTACTTCTGCCCTGCCTTCTGGCGGCATGGATCGCGGCCCGGCCTGATCTGCGCGATCCAGCACCGGGGCCGGGTTTCACAGGGCGGCTTTACGGCGCGATCGTCACGCCTTTCGCTGAACTGATGGCCCGGCTTGGCTGGGCCGCCATACTGGTGATGGTGCTGATCCTCACCTACCGCCTGACCGACTCCATCTGGGGCCCGTTCGCCTTCCCCTTTTATCTGAACGAGATGCACTACACGAACACCGAGGTGGCGCTTGCCTCGAAAACCTTCGGCGTCATCATGACCATTGCGGGTATCGCGCTGGCCGCCGTGCTGCTGGTGTGGCTGGGGCGCATGGTCTGCCTCACGCTTGGCGCGATCGTCGCCGCTGCAACCAACCTGCTCTATGCTGATCTCGCGTCAGGGGCGCCGGGCATTGATGCCTTTCTGAACGCGACGGGGCTTTCGTCAGCCTTTGGCACTGTCGGACTCGACATGCGCATGGGGCGTCTGATGACTGCCATCACAGCCGAAAACATCGCGGCCGGTTTTGCGGGTGCGGCCTTCGTTGCCTATCTTTCCTCACTCGCCAGCAAACTGCACGGCGCGGTGCAGTTTGCGGTCTTCACCTCGCTGACGCTGCTGGTCGGCACGCTGGGGCGCGGCGCACTGGGTGAGATGATCAAGACAGATGGCTACCCGGCCGTCTTCATCATGACGGCACTGCTCGGCATCATTGCCGTCATCGCCTGTATTCTGGAATGGATTCGCATGGCCCGCATCGAGCGACGCGAAGCCGCGCAGGGCGCTCAGGCGGCCTGATGGCTGGGTGAGGCCCAGCGGGCGATTGCGGCGTTCAAAGCATTCGCATCCAGCGGCTTGGTCAGGAAATCATCCATCCCGGCTTTCAGGCAGCGCTGCTTATCTTCGTCCATGGCGCTGGCGGTCAGCGCGATAATGGGGATATGGGCGGCGGGTGCAGCCTTGCTTTCAGCGGCGCGGATACGGCGCGTCGCTTCAATGCCATCCATGCCCGGCATGTGGACGTCCATCAGCACCAGCGCGTAGTCCGGCTTTGAGGTCCATGCCGCCAGCGCCTCATTGCCGTCGCGCACGGAATCAACCGCATGGCCCATGCGCTTCAGCAGCGAAACGGTCAGCAGCGTGTTGATCTCGTTGTCTTCGGCCACAAGAATATGGATGCCGCTCTTGGGCGTCGGCACAGTTGCCGCCGGTACAGGCGCTTCTGGCAATGAGACCGTCGGCGGCGGTGCGGGCGGCAGTTCAACACCTGCAATCGGGCCGGGGTCGCGATGCGCCAGAACGTCGACGAGACGACGCTCGAACACCATATGGCGCACCGGCGTCACATGATAGCTGGTGGCCCCGGCGGTGCGCAGGGCTGGTATCCGGCTTCGATCTGTCGGTGCGAGCAGCGCGATGATCTCCGCATCATGGCTCATCCGGCCCCGCAGATCCTCAAGACATGTTTCTGCATCCGTGCCGTCCAACGACGCACTGAGAATCAGGATGCCCGGCTGGGTGGCAGCAATTGCCGCATACGCATCAGCAAGATCAGCGCAGATCGAAACCGCCATACCCGTCATGCGAAGCCGGGCGGCAAGTGTTTCTCGCAGGACCAGCGATGGCGAAAGAACCACTGCCCTGTGGCGATTGAGATCGGGCAGCGCTGGGGCGATATGCGCCGCCCCGGATGTGCCAAAGCTTGCGGTGAACCAGAACAGGCTGCCACCCGCCGCGCCATCGTTGACGCCGATGGCGCCCGCCATCGCCTCAACGATCTTCTTGCTGATCGCCAGCCCAAGGCCGGTGCCACCGAACTTGCGGCTATGGGTTGAATCCGCCTGTTCAAAATGGCCGAAGATGCGCTCGCGCGCGTCTTCGGGAATGCCAATGCCCGTATCTTCCACCTCGAAGCGCAGATTGAGACGCCGCACACCCGGCACCCCATCGCGCTTGACGCGAAGAATGACACCGCCCGCTTCAGTGAACTTGATCGCATTGCCTGCCAGATTGAGCAGGATCTGGCGCAAACGCTGTTCATCGCCCACGAGATCGTCAGGCACATCGGCGTCGATGGCCGCCGCGATATCTATGCCCTTCTGATAGGCGCGCGTCGACAGAAGCTCGGTCACCTGATCGACCAGCGCACGCAGGCCGAACTTTTCGCGCGCCAGCTCAAGCCCGCCGGCCTCGATTTTTGAAAAGTCGAGAATGTCGTTGATAAGCTCGACCAGCGCTTCGCCCGACTGTTTGACGGCCAGCGTGTAGGCCTGCTGTTCGGGACTGAGCGGCGTTTCCAGCAACAGGCCCGCCATGCCGATCACGCCATTCATGGGCGTACGGATTTCATGGCTCATCGTGGCCAGGAACAGTGACTTGGCGCGGCTGGTCTGTTCTGCCCGGTCCAACGCCGCCGCCACCGTGCGTTCGGCAACCTTGCGGTCGGTAATGTCGCGTCCGACCGACTGGATTTCAATCAATCGGCCTTCATCGTCACGGATGGGGTAGTCTTCCCATGAATACCAGCGCCACCCCGCATTGGTGCGGATGTGCTGATCGTAGCGCAGGCGAGGCATATCGCCTGAGCCCGCAAAAGCATGCAGCAAAGGTGGCGGATCATCGGGATGGAAGATGGGCGTGAATGTCTGGCGCAGACAGTCCTCGCGGGTGAGATTGAAAACCGTGCAGAAGGCGTCGTTGACGAAGGTCAAGCGGCCATCAGGCCATTTGCGTAAGATCGCATCGCCCTGAGCATCGACCAGACCGCGATAGCGCTGCTCGTTCTCGCGCAGCTCCGTGTTGATGAGCTCCAGATGATCCATGGCGCTCTTTTGTTCTTCGGTCACGCGGCGCAGATGCGCATGCTGAGCCTTCGACATCATCAAGTTGAGGCGGGCGCGCAGGACTGCGGCGATCATTACGGCGGCGGCACAGAATGAAAGCGCCACCGTCAGCGCTGGATCGGCACTGAGCGGCACGTTGTTCACATAGCGCACGGCCATGACACCCGCCGCCCACAGAAACGCGGAGATGCCAGAACCAAGTGCGATGGCGCGCGGCCAACCCATGAAAACCCGCCGGAAAGATAGACGGGTGCAGGCTAACGCGCCGCGCGCTGCAAATGGGTTAACGGCGGCGGACGCGCCTCACCCTGAAACCTGATCTATTCAACAGGATAACCGATTGAGATTTCGGTGACCTTCGGCTTCGCCTTGCGCACATCAGCCATGTCGGAGGTGAGATCAACCTCACCCAGAACGCTTTCGGGCGCGTCACTTGCCGACTGCATCATGCGGACAGAGACGAAACAGCCGGGTTTGTTTTCAAGCGCACCGCCATTCCAGTCCTGAATATAGCCGCCGTAATCCCAGCCGAAGCCGCCGAGCTTGAAGGGTTTGCCGTTCAGCTTTTCCAGCGTTTCGATGTCCGTGCCAATCTTGATGCCGGTATCTGTCTGCCACAGGATTTCGGTTTTCCAGGGGTTTTCACCATCCGGGTCCGACTGCCAGTCGACCTGAATCGACGCATTGGCAAGACCGCTGCGCTTGGCCTCATCGTTCCACATCACGGTGACGCGGCGGGCGGGATCATCGGGGAAAACGACAGTGGCATTCATCTCCATGCCTTCCGGGCCGGGCACGGATTTGAAGGCCACGTTCTTTTCGCCGAAGGCCGCCTTCAGCTTGGCTTCTGAAGTGTCGGCGGCGAACGGCCCGCCGCAGCTCAGCACCTGAACGTCCTTGGCCCCGGCGGCTTGCGGCGCGACGGCCGGTGATGGCGCTGCGTTTTCGGCAATCGCCGGTGAAATGGATATGGCTGCAAACGCCAGACAGGCTGAGTGCAAAAGATATGAACGGCGCATGGCGATTCTCAAATTTGTTGATGGGCGCAGTATGCGTGGTGCACCCCGCGCCGTCAAAGCGGCCATATGCCGCACCGCATCATCAGATATTTTCAGTTCAGGTTCAGGCGGCGGTAGCTGAGTGCCTCTGCCACATGGGCGCGCGCGGTGGCGGCGCTGCCCGCCAGATCGGCGATCGTGCGGGCGACCCTCAGCGCCCTTGTATAGCCGCGCGCCGAAAGACGCATCTTCTCCGCCGCGTCGGCGAGCAACTGGCGCGCGTCGTTTTCCAGTTTCACGCCCTCGTTCAGGGCCTCGCCTTCCGCTTCCGCATTGGTGCGCATGGCGGTGCCGTCATAGCGCTGCGTCTGACGCGCCCGCGCCGCCGCCACCCGCGCGGCGACCTCAGCCGAACCTTCACACGGTGATGGCAGCGAAAGATCTGCGGCGCTCACTGCGGGCACCTCGACATGTAAATCGATGCGATCATAAAGAGGGCCTGAAATGCGCGACTGATAATCGGCCCCGCAGACCGGTGCCTTGCGACAGGCGAGCGCCGCATCGCCCAGATAGCCGCATTTGCACGGGTTCATGGCGGCGACCAGCTGGACGCGGCTTGGATAGCGGATATGCGCGTTGGCGCGGGCAACCAGCGTCGAGCCCGTTTCCAGCGGCTGACGCAGCGAGTCGAGCACGCGCCGATCGAACTCCGGCAGCTCGTCCAGAAACAGAACACCCAGATGCGCCAAGCTCACCTCGCCGGGCTTCACCTTGAGCCCGCCACCGGTCAGCGCCGCCATCGAGGCTGAATGGTGCGGCGCGCGGAACGGACGCCGCCGCCCGATCGCGCCGTCCTTCAGCTCACCGGCCAGCGACTGGATCATCGAGATTTCCAGCGCCTCGCGCGCATCAAGCGGTGGCAGCAGACCGGGCAGACGCGCCGCCAGCATCGATTTGCCGCTGCCCGGCGGGCCGATCATCAGCAGGTTGTGCCCACCCGCCGCAGTGATTTCCAAAGCACGCTTGGCGGTTTCCTGTCCGCGCACGTCTTTCAGATCGGGCAGCGCGCCATCATCCGCCGCGAGCTTTGCTTCAGGCGCGCGCAGCACGCTGACGCCCTTATAGTGATTGATGAGCGCGATGAGGCTGGGCGCGGCGATGATCTCAACACCGCCGATCCATGCCGCTTCCGGTCCGCACGCAACAGGACAGACCAGCGCCTTCTCTGATGTTGCCGCCGCCAGCGCCGCAGGCAACACACCCGCCACCGATGTCACCTGCCCGTCCAGCGCCAGTTCGCCCAGCGCGATGGTGCGCATCAGGTCTTCCTGCGGAATGATGCCGAGTGCCCCCAGCAGTCCCATGGCGATGGGCAGATCGTAATGGCTGCCTTCCTTGGGCATGTCGGCGGGTGCAAGGTTGATCACGATGCGCTTGGGCGGCAACGCCAACCCGATTGCATGAAGCGCCGACTTCACACGCTCCTGACTTTCAGCGACCGCCTTGTCGGGCAGGCCGACGATCATCATGCGATTGGCCCCGCCGGTGATCTGCACCTGCACGTCCACTTCGCGCGCCTCGATGCCTTCAAAAGCAACGGTGGAGACGCGCGTGACGCTCATGCGGCAGGTGCCTTGCGCCGGGGTGGTCGATGGGCACGACGGCGCTGACGCTCCAGCCGCATACGCTGCAGCTTGAAGCCCGCGGCCAGTACGAGCGCCAGCAGCACGACACCGGCCACGGTAACCGAAAGCCAGTGCGCCTCGCCCAGTGATTCCAGTTCAGCGAGACCTTTCACCGCGACCCAGCCCGGCGCCATCAGGGCGGGTGCCCACACGATGGCTGACAGAAGATTGGCGATGTGAAACTTGTGCTGGTTCATGCCGACTACGCCCGCCACCACCGGAATGGCGCAGCGCAGCGGCCCGAAGATGCGGCTGGCAAACACCGCCAGCGAGGCATAGCGCCGGAACATCACACGCGACCGTGCCACGCTGCGACGGTGGTTCTTCAGCGGCCAGCGATGGAAAATGCCCGGCCCCAGCCAGCGCCCCAGATAGTAGGAAATGATATAGCCAAGCGCACCGCCCGCAATCGTGAAGCCCAGCATCGGCCACATCGGCAATGTGCCTGATGCAATCAGCCCGCCAACTGCGGCAAAAATCGGCGGCGCGGGCAGCAGAATCCCAACCACCGCGAGACACAGGAACAACGCGATACCACCCAGAATGGGGCCAGCCATATCCGCATGAGCGGCAATAAAAGCCAGAACCTGATTGAGCAGCTCGGTCATGCCGCCCGGCGCGCCTCGATGGCATCCCACACCAAAGCGGCGATGTCTGGCCCGCCGAAGCGGCGCACTTCGTGAATGCCCGTGGGCGATGTCACGTTGATCTCCGTCAGCCAGTCACCGATCACGTCAATGCCCACGAAGATGAGGCCGCGCGCCTTCAGCTCCGGCCCAATGGCGTCGCAGATTTCGCGTTCGCGCGCCGACAGTTCGGTTTTTTCGGGCCGCCCGCCGACATGCATGTTGGAGCGCGCCTCGCCCGCCGCCGGCACGCGGTTGATCGCACCGGCAACCACACCATCCACCAGAATGATGCGCTTATCGCCCTTGCGCACATCAGGCAGATATTTCTGCACGATCAGCGGTTCGCGCGAGAGCTTCTCGAACGTCTCCAGTAGCGAGCCGAGATTTTCATCCTCGGGCCGGATGCGGAACACGCCTGCACCGCCATTGCCGTAAAGCGGCTTGATGATGATATCGGCATGTTCCTCGCGGAAGGCGCGGATCGCCGCCCGGTCATTGGTGATGAGTGTCGGTGGCACGAGCTGAGGCCACAGCAGTGGAAACAGTTTTTCCGGCGCATCACGCACACTGCGCGGATCATTCACAACCAGCGTTTTGGGGTGGATGCGCTCCAGCACATAGGTGGTTGTCAGATACGCCATGTCATAAGGTGGATCCTGCCGCAGCAGCACGACGTCTATGGTGGCAAGGTCCACATTCTCAGCCTCGCTGAGTGTGACGTGATTGCCCTTTTCGGCCCGCACGGTAATGCGGTGGCCACGCGCCAGCACGCGCCCATCACGATAGGACAGATTCTTCGGCTCGTAATAGAAAAGTCCATGACCGCGCTTTTGCGCTTCAAGCGCCAGCGCAAAGGTGGAATCGCCGCTGATATCGATCTTCTCGATGGGGTCCATCTGGATGGCAACGGCGAGCGACATGGGCTGGTCCTTACAACGCGGCCACCATCACGGGGCCTTACTTTCATTTCAAGCGGTTTACGTCCGCCAGGCGTCGATCACATGACGTGGCCAGAAGCGCCCCACCTCATGAAGCATGGCGTCGTAACGCATGGCGCAGGCGGCATAAACAGGGTTTTGCTTCACGAAATGCGCAGCGGCTCGCATCACCCGCGTCTGCTGTTCCGCGCTGATGGCATTGATGGCGGCTGTTTCATCCGCGCGGGCCTTCACTTCCACAAAAACCAGCGTGTGGCCCTTGCGGGCGATGATGTCGACTTCCCCAAGCCCTGCCCCTTTCAGCGGGCGGAAGTTACGCGCCAGCACATGATAGAGCTTCAGACGTAACAGCCACACCGCACGGCGTTCAGCACTGCGCCCGCGTCTGTGGCGCGCATCAGCCACCGGCTTTCAATTCCAGCGCGCGGGCATAGACAGTGCGGCGTGGCAGACCCAGCGCGCCAGCCACCGCATCAGCGGCATCCTTCACGCGCATGGAGGCAAGCGCCTGCGTCAGCGCGCTGTCGAGGTCATGGCTATCTGCGTAACTGTCCTTGAGCGCGGGCGGGCCAATCACCAGCACGATTTCACCGCGCGTGATGTTGTCATCAACCCCTGCGGCAAGCTCTGCCAGAGTGCCGCGCCGGGTTTCCTCGTGCCGCTTGGTGATTTCCCGGCACACCACGGCGGGGCGCTCAGCGCCCAATATGGCCGCCATGTCGTGCAGCGTTTCAACCACCCGGTGCGGTGCTTCAAAGAACACCAGCGCGGCATTCATGGTTTTCAGTTCCGCAAGTTCAGCCTGACGCGCACTGCGCTGGGCAGGCAGAAAGCCGGCGAACAGGGTGCGCGAGGCCGTCAGCCCCGAAACCGAAAGGGCGGCGGTCAATGCCGAAGCACCCGGCACGGCAAACACCTTGTGACCGTCCGCCGCCACGGCGGCGGCCAGTTCCGCGCCGGGGTCTGAAACATGCGGGGTGCCGGCATCCGTCACCAGCGCAACGGCTTCACCACGACGCAGCCGCGCAAGAATAACCGGCGTTGCGCGCGCCGCATTTTCCGCCCGATACGAGATCAATTTGGTGCCGATACCATGCAGCGCGAACAGCTTGGCGGTGACGCGTGTGTCCTCCGCCGCCACAACATCGGCGCCCTGCAGCACATCCAGCGCCCGCAAAGTGATGTCGCGCGCATGACCGATTGGGGTCGCCGTCATATAAAGGCCGCTTTCAAACTGTCCCTTGGGCGCAGCCGGTGCTTTACCTGCGCCCTTTGCGGCTTTAGCTTCCGCGCCGAATGCGCGGTCACGCGCTTTACGATCAGACGAGGACATGATGGTTCATATTCAGGCGCTTCTGCGGACGGATACAGTCTCTAGCCGTCTTGCCCGCCGCCTCAAAGTCCTGTGTTCAGGCATGCTCATCGCCGGCGGTGTGCTGCTGGTGTCGGCTTGCCAGACATCGCCCTATGTCATTGATGGGCCATCGGCACGTCCAGCCACAGACGCGGCCCTCATTCCCGGCGTCGGACCGAACGCGATGGAAGGCGCGCCCGCCACTGGCGCACCCCAGCGTCTGGGCGGCAGTGGCGGCGGTGGCCCGCTGAAAGTCGCCGTTCTGGTCCCGCAATCGGGCCGTGGCCGCGACCTGGGCAAGCCGCTGATGGATGCCGCGCAGATGGCGCTGTTCGACAGTGGCCGCAGCGACATCACTATGATCGTCAAGGATACCGGGGCAGGTGCAGGCAGCGCGGCGCAGGCAGCCATCAATGAAGGGGCTGGGATCATCATCGGCCCGGTCTTCGCTGATGAGGTCAGTGCCGTGCGGGCGGCCGCGGCGCCTGCGGGCGTGCCGGTTCTCACCTTCTCGTCCGACGGCTCGGTCGGCGGTGGCGGCGTCTACACGATGAGCTTCCCGCTGGAAGAAGAAGTGCGCGCCATCGTCAACTATGCGGCATCTCAGAACCTGACGCGCTATGCCATCATGGCACCGGGCGATGCTTATGGCAGCCGGGCGTCGATGGCCTTTGAAAAGGATGTAACCGGGATCGGCGGTCAGATCGTCGCCAATGTGACCTTCGGCGGCGCGAAAGAAGCGCTGTATCCTTATGTGCTGCAGCTTGAGGGTAAGCAGTTCGACGCGGTTTTCGTGCCTGCCGGTGGCTCGAGCCTGCGTGCCATTGCCGAGATGCTGCGTTTCGGCCCGCCCGCGCCCGGCGCACCCACGCCGCTGACCGATGAACAGAAGGCCGCAGGTGTCGCGCCGCCGCCGCCCGTCGCCCCCAGCCGCCGCGCCCAGCTGCCGGCTGAGTTCACATTGCTCGGCACCGGATTGTGGGATGAAGGCACCAACGGCTCGTCGAGCGGCCTGAATCGCGGCGTGTTTGCCGCACCTGAGCCCGGCACGCGCGAGAATTTCGGCATGCGCTTTGAAGGCGTCTATGGCTATCGCCCGCCGCGTGTTGCCAGCCTTGGCTATGATGCGATGACGCTGGCCACCGCCGTGGCCGGTGGCATGCCGGGACAGGGGATCAGCCAGAACAGCATCACCAATCCGAACGGCTTTGACGGCGTGGATGGCATTTTCCGCTTCCTGCCCAATGGCCGCATTCAGCGCGGGCTCGCCATCATTCAGGCAACCGGCGGTGGTTTTCAGGTGATCAAGCCCGCGCCTTACACATTCCAGACGCCGGGTTCATGACGTAACGCTCATGAACGTGTTCAAAGCCCGCCGCAAACGGCGGGCTTTTTCATGGCCGTGCCAATTCGGCAGCGAGCGTATTCAGCACCACGCGGCCCGCAGGTGAGGCAATCAGGCGGTCACCGCGCAGCACCAGCAGACCTTCTTTCTGGAAGTCCTCAATGCGGTCAGTATTCATCGCCCGGCCCGCGAGATGCTGATAGCGCGCAAGGCTGAGACCCTCGCTGAGGCGCAGCGCCATCACGAGATACTCACTCGCCTGATCGGCCTCAGCCACCGCCTCGCACTGGATCAGCCCATCACCGCGCTCAGCTACCGTGGCGAGCCAGCGTTCGGGCAGACGGTCGGTGGCGGTCGCCATCAGCCGCCCGTCCATCGCCACGCGGCCATGCGCACCCGGCCCCACCCCAATGAATGTGCCATAGCGCCAGTAAACGAGATTGTGCTGCGATTCACGGCCCGGCGCGGCGTGATTGGAGATTTCATACTGGGGCAGGCCATGCGCTGCCGTCACCTGCTGCGTGACATCATACAGCACGGCCGCACGATCATCATCCAGTTGCGGGAAACGCCCGGCACGTTGCAGCACACCAAACGGTGTGCCGTCCTCGATGGTGAGCTGATAGAGCGAGAGATGATCCGCCGCGAGACGGATCGCCTCGGTCAGTTCCTTCTCCCACGCGGCTTCGTCCTGTCCGGGGCGCGCATAGATGAGATCAAAGGATGTGCGCGGGAAAATCTGGCGCGCCAGGGCAAAGGCAGCGCGCGCTTCTGTCACACTGTGCCAGCGTCCCAGTGCTTTGAGGTCAGCATCGTTCAGGGCCTGAATGCCGACCGACACGCGATTGACGCCTGCTGCGCGATAATCGGCAAAGCGCGCGGCATCGGTCGAGGTCGGGTTCGCTTCCAGCGTGATTTCAATGTCACCTGCAAATGCAAACAGTTTGGCGGCGGCATCAATCGCCGCAGCGACCGCTGCACCCGGCATCAGTGATGGCGTGCCGCCACCGAAGAAAATCGAATCCAGAACAGGCCGCTGGTCCATACGCGCCGCGATGGTTTTCATCTCGCGTACCAGCCCCTGCGCATAGGCCATCGCATCAACGCCGCCCGCCCGCACATGGCTGTTGAAATCGCAATAGGGGCACTTCGCCGCACAGAAGGGCCAATGCACATAAAGCGCAAAACCGCCCTCGCTTTGGCGCGGCTTGGTCACCGGAAGCAGGCCGCGATCAGCTGCGCGAAAGCAACGGCGCGATGACTGATCGCGTGTTTTTCCTCTGGCTCCATTTCGGCCAGCGTGCGCGCATCACCATCGGCCACGAAGATCGGGTCATAGCCAAAACCCTTCTCACCACGCGGCGGAAAGGTCAGCTGTCCATGCAGGTGGCCCTCGAAGGTTTCGCAATGCCCATCCGGGAAGGCGAGGCTGAGCGCGCACACAAAATGCGCCCGCGATGAGGCAAGGCCCTTGGCGGCGAGTTCACGCTCCACCCGCGCCATCGCATCGCTGAAGTCCTTGCGCTCACCCGCCCAGCGCGCCGAATAGATGCCGGGCGCACCGTCCAGCGAAGCCACGCACAGGCCGGAATCATCGGCCAGTGCCACAGCACCCGAAGCCAGCGCCGCCGCCTTTGCCTTTAACTCGGCATTGGCGATGAAGGTCGTGCCGGTCTCTTCCGGTTCCGGCAGGCCCAGCTCGCCTGCCGCAATCAATTCATCCGTGTAGGGATGAAACAGTTCTTTCAGCTCACGCAGCTTGCCCTTGTTATGGGTCGCCACGACCAGCCGTCCGCCCGGAAAGCGGCGATGCATCATAACGATGCCAGCGCCTTTTTCTGTGCCGCGACCAGTTCGCTGACGCCTTTGCGCGCCAGCCCCATCAGCTTCAGGAACATTTCCTCGCTGAACGGGTCTTTTTCGGCGGTGCCCTGAATCTCGACAATGCCGCCCGATCCGGTCAGCACGAAATTGGCATCCGTTTCTGCCGATGAGTCCTCGTCATAATCGAGGTCCAGAACAGCAGCACCGTCATGGATACCGCAGGAAATCGCCGCGACATGATCTTTCAACGGAATGTCCTTGAGCGCGCCGATCTTCTGCATGCGGTGAAAGCACTGATGCAGCGCCACATAGGCCCCGGTGATCGCCGCCGTGCGCGTGCCGCCATCGGCCTGGATGACATCGCAGTCCACCTGGATCTGCCGCTCGCCAAAGCCCGTGAGGTTCGTCACCGCCCGCAGCGAGCGCCCGATCAGGCGCTGGATTTCCTGCGTGCGACCCGACTGCTTGCCCTGCGCCGCCTCGCGCCGCATGCGTTCGTGGGTGGAGCGCGGCAGCATGCCGTATTCCGCCGTCACCCAGCCTTTGCCGGTATTGCGCAGGAAAGGCGGCACGCCTTCATCAAGGCTGGCGGTCACCAGCACATGGGTGTCACCGAAGCGGGCCATGCAAGACCCTTCGGCGTGTTTTGAAAAACCCATCTCCAGCGAGACGGAACGAAGCTGATCGGGCAGACGCCCTGATGGACGCATGGGTTAACCTCTTGGATCCTATGGAGTCCCCTTGAATGGACGGGGGCTGAGGGCTACCTACCCCTCTCACCCGCACCAACGCAATCTCTTGCCGGAGCCATGACGCTCAACGATCCCCTGCTTGGTCTTGCCGCCTCTGCCGCCAGCGCCCCGCTGGCCGAGCGGACACGCGAGATTTTCCGGCGCATTGTCGAGACCTATCTCGACACGGGCGAGCCGGTGGGTTCGCGCACGCTGTCGCAGCGTCTGTCGGTTTCGCTTTCGCCAGCCTCGGTGCGTAACGTGATGGCCGATCTGGAACAGGCGGGCCTCATCACCGCGCCCCACACCAGCGCCGGTCGGGTACCCACCCAGCTGGGGCTGCGCTTTTTCGTCGACGGCCTGCTGGAGATCGGGGCGCTGTCTGAAACCGAACGCCGGGCCATTGAAGGTCAGATCGCCGGATCATCGCGTGATGTCGCCTCGCTGCTGGGCGAGGCGACCGCACTTCTGTCGGGCCTGTCACACTGCGCTGGCCTTGTCGTCACACCCACCCGCGAGCGCGTGCTGCGCCATGTCGAGTTCGTCTCCGCAGGGCCGGGCCGGGTTCTGGTCATTCTGGTGGCGGAAGACGGCTCGGTTGAAAACCGCATCATAGACGCGCCGCTCGGACTGCCATCCTCGGCGTTGACGGAAGCCGGCAATTTCCTTTCCCACAGACTGCGCGGGCGCACACTGGACGATGTGCGAGGCCTGGTGCGGGCCGAGCTGGAAAGCCACCGCATGGAAGTCGATCAGCTCGCAGCAAGGCTGGTTGAGGCGGGCCTTGCCGACTGGAGCGGCGGGGGCGATGCCTTTGCCCGTTCGCTCATCGTGCGCGGTCAGGCGCATTTGCTGGATGACGTTACGGCGAGTGACGATCTGGAGCGCATCCGCCGCCTGTTCGATGACCTGGAGCGCAAGCAGGATGTCATCCAGTTGCTCGATCTCGCCAAGGCCGCCGACGGCGTTTCGATTTTCATTGGGTCCGAGAACAAGCTTTTCTCGCTCTCCGGCTCGTCGGTCATCGTCTCGCCCTATCGTGATGCGCAGGACCGCATCGTCGGGGCGATCGGCGTGATCGGCCCGACGCGCATCAATTATGCGCGCATCATTCCCATGGTGGATTACACCGCCCGCGTGCTGGGTCGCCTGATCGGCGCACCGGCTTGAACCCTGAACGGATGTCTTCATGAGCAACGATATGGACGATCACGACACGCCGATGGACGAACAGCAGGTCGCAGCCGGTGTGCTGGCCGAGATGCAGGCCGAGATCACGCGCCTCTCTGATGAGCGCCTGCGCGCGCTGGCGGAAGCTGAGAACGCCCGCCGCCGCGCGGAGAAGGCCGTGGCGGATGAACGCGCCTATGGCAGCGCCAAATTCGCACGCGACATGCTGTCGGTCGCTGACAATCTGCGCCGTGCCATCGAGGCGGCGGCCCCTGCCAGAAACGACGCGGCGGCGGCGGCCATTCTGGAAGGCGTCGAGCTGACCGAGAAGGAATTGCTGGCGGCGCTGGAAAAGAACGGCGTGAAGAAACTTGAACCCAAGGGCCAGAAGTTCGATCCGAACTTTCATCAGGCGATTGCCGAAGTCCCGGGCAGCGGCCAGCCGAACGGCACCGTCATCGACGTGATGCAGGCCGGCTATGTGATTGCCGACCGTCTTCTGCGCGCCGCGATGGTGGTGGTTGCGAAGGGTGATCCGGCCCCGGCGGGCGCAGCTGTCGATACCAAGGCCTGAAAGAAACGCCCAAAAGAATAAGGGCGGGAGATGATCCCGCCCTTTGTCGTTTTGCCGTGCTGGTGTTCAGAGCTGGCTGGCGCCGAACGTATCGCAGGCGTTGATAGAGCCCTGATCAAAACCGACCCTGAACCAGCGCATGCGCTGTTCCGCCGAACCGTGCGTGAAGGATTCCGGCACGACATAACCCTGTGACTGCTTCTGAATGCGATCATCGCCGACCGCTGCAGCCGCCCGCAGACCCTCCTCGATGTCACCGGAATCCAGAACATTGAGTTTGCGCTGGGCATAATTCGCCCACACGCCTGCAAAACAGTCGGCCTGAAGTTCCGTGCGCACTGACAGCGCATTGGATTCTTCCTCGCCGACGCTCTGGCGGCGACGGGTCACCTCCGATGTGATGCCAAGAAGAGTCTGGACATGATGGCCGACCTCATGCGCCACGACATAGGCCTGTGCGAAATCACCGGCGGCCTGAAAGCGCGTTGCCAGCTCATTGAAGAAGTCGAGATCGAGATAAACCTTCTGATCGCCGGGGCAGTAGAACGGCCCCATTGCGGCCTGACCCGCGCCGCAGGCGGTCTGTGTGGACCCCGTGTAAAGCTGCATGGTCGGTGTCTGATAGCGGCGGCCCGCGCTCTGGAAGATTTCGTTCCAGACATCTTCGGTCGTGGCGAACACTTTCTGGATGAACTCGGCATCCTTTTGCTGTTCGGCGCTGGGTGGGCCTGCGGGCCGCTCGATGGCTGCGCCAGAGTTACCCGGAAAGCCAAGGCCGCCGCCACTGCCGCCCAGTATGCTGCCGCCACCAAAAATCATCATGAGAAGCTGGAGCGGGTTGATCCCGAAAACGAACCACGCCACAGCACCGATGATGACGATGGTCCACAGGCTGAAACCGCCGGTGCGGCCCGAGCCGGAACCCATCGGTATATTCAGCCCGCCACCTGACCTGCGTCGTGAAAATATATCGCCCAGCCCACCGCCGAAGCCGCCGCCCGAACTTCCGCGAACGTCTTCAACATTGTCGCTCTTGCGATAGTCGTCGAGCCTCATGAAACTCTCCTGCCCCCAGCCTGCTGGTAACGTCTGATTATAGGTGGAGTTCCATCATCATGCAAAAAGCCCCGCCGAGAACGGCGGGGCTTTGCACCAAATACAATGTGCTTAGTGGCAGTAAGCAGCAGCAGCCTGAGCCATGGCTTCACCCGCCGAGCCAACGGGCAGAGGCGGATTGCTGTTGGCGGTTTCTTCATGCAGCTTTTCGCCGCCGGCAAACTTGTCGGTGTAGTAGGCGAGTTTCGGCATGGTGTAGGTTTGTGCCTTGCAAGCCAGCACGAAGTCAGCGGTCAGCGATGTATGGCCACCTTCCATCTTGTTGGAAAAGTTCATCAGCCCCGAAAAGGTCAGTCTGTCC
Organism: uncultured Flavobacteriaceae bacterium; assembly: GCA_964390465.1. GTDB lineage: Bacteria > Pseudomonadota > Alphaproteobacteria > Micropepsales > Micropepsaceae > JADZAI01. The sequence goes on from CAYMIJ010000005.1 coordinate 182,752, forward strand.
TTGCCGTCATATTTCACGCTGGCCGGATCAACGATCAGCTCGCCATCAACATCCGCGAAGACTTCCTGTTTGGCGAGGCGGTATTCGGGATTGTCGGACGTCATGTCATCGCCCACCATCTCGGCAAAGCCTTCGCCGATGAAGAACCGCTTGGCATCCGGGCCGGTGCCCATGGTCAGGATCGCGCCATCAGCCCCCCAGGTCGCCTCACCCTCGGTGTGGAAGCTTTCGTCCTTCTTGCCGCCACGGTAGTTCTCGTTCATCTCAAAAACCGTTTTGGTTTCGGTGGCGTCGGTCAGGCGTAGCCATGTTTCAATGCCGCTGCAGCTCGCACAGGGCACCGTTCCCTTGTAAACACCGCTCCAGTCGAGGCTATTCTGGGCACCGTGGGCGTCGGGCGCAGCCGAGCCTGCACAGGCAGCACCGCTTAAGAGAAGGGCGGAAATCAGAATACGGATAGTCACGATGGTTAATCTCCTGGAAATGCGCTCATGGAAGCAGCGCACCGGCGATATAATACCATCCACATGAACCTGACCTGACAAAAAGCCACAATCCCGGCCCTCGTTCGCTTGCAGGCCCCAGAACAGCTACCTATATACCCCCTCAAAGCGGCGGGCTTTCCCCTAAGGCCTTTGTGTCCAAGGCAATTTCGCTGCTCTTTCACCCCGTTATGTATGGGGATGGGTCCGATGGCGCTTCATTCGAGGAAGGCCACACCCCATCCGCCAGATGAGGAGCTGGATTTATTATGGCTAAAGTGATCGGCATCGACCTCGGCACGACCAATTCGTGCGTGGCGGTCATGGAGGGCGGCAAGCCCAAGGTGATCGAAAACGCCGAAGGTGCCCGCACCACGCCTTCGATCGTCGCCTTTTCGGACGATGGCGAACGGCTGGTCGGTCAGGCCGCCAAGCGTCAGGCCGTGACCAACCCGACCTATACCTATCACGCGATCAAGCGCCTCATCGGCCGCCGCTTTGACGACAAGATGGTCCAGAAGGACATCGCCCTGATGCCCTACAAGATCGTCAAGTCCGATCAGGGTGATGCCTGGGTGGAAGGCCGCGACGCCAAGAAATACAGCCCTTCGGAAGTTTCCGCCTTCATCCTGCAGAAGATGAAGGACACCGCCGAATCCTATCTCGGCGAAACCGTTTCGCAGGCCGTCATCACGGTGCCTGCGTACTTCGACGATGCCCAGCGCCAGGCGACCAAGGACGCCGGCCAGATCGCGGGCCTTGAAGTGCTGCGCATCATCAACGAGCCGACTGCGGCCGCGCTGGCCTATGGCCTCGACAAGAACGACGGTAAGACCATCGCGGTCTATGACCTTGGCGGCGGCACCTTCGATATCTCGGTCCTTGAGATCGGTGATGGCGTGTTCGAGGTGAAGTCGACCAACGGTGACACGTTCCTGGGCGGTGAAGACTTTGACTCGAAGCTGGTTGAGTACCTGGCCGACAAGTTCAAGGCCAAGGAAAACATGGATCTGAAGACCGACAAGCTGGCGCTTCAGCGGCTTAAGGAAGCCGCCGAAAAGGCCAAGATCGAACTGTCGAGCGCCCAGACCACCGAAATCAACCTGCCGTTCATCACCGCTCGCATGGAAGGCGGCGCCACCACGCCGTTGCACCTGGTCGAAACGATCAGCCGTGCGGATCTGGAAAAGCTGGTTGCAGACCTGATCCAGCGCACGCTGGAACCGTGCCGCAAGGCGCTGGCTGATGCCGGCCTCAAGGCTTCGGACATCGACGATGTCGTGCTGGTCGGCGGGATGACCCGCATGCCGCGCGTTCGCGAAGTTGTGAAGGACTTCTTCGGCAAGGAACCGCACACCGGCGTGAACCCGGATGAGGTCGTGGCGATGGGCGCGGCGATCCAGGCTGGCGTGCTGCAAGGCGACGTCAAGGACGTGCTGCTGCTCGACGTGACGCCGTTGTCGCTCGGCATCGAAACGCTGGGCGGGGTGTTCACCCGCATGATCGACCGCAACACCACGATCCCGACCAAGAAGAGCCAGGTCTACTCGACTGCCGAGGACAACCAGCAGGCGGTGACGATCCGCGTGTTCCAGGGTGAGCGCGAGATGGCGGCCGACAACAAGCTGCTCGGCCAGTTTGATCTGGTCGGTATTCCACCGGCCCGCCGCGGTGTGCCGCAGATCGAAGTGACTTTCGACATCGATGCCAACGGCATCGTGAACGTCAGTGCCAAGGACAAGGGCACGGGCAAGGAACAGCAGATCAAGATCCAGGCATCGGGCGGTCTCTCTGATTCCGATATCGATCAGATGGTCAAGGATGCCGAGCGCTTTGCCGAGGAAGACAAGCAGCGTCGTGCTGCTGCCGAGGCGAAGAACAATGCTGACAGCCTGGTCCATGCCACCGAGCAGCAGCTGGCTGAGCATGGCGACAAGCTTGATGCCGACCTTAAGGCTGAAATCGAAGCTGCCATTGCCGAGGCGAAGACCGCGATCGAAAGCGGTGACGCTGATGACATGACTGCCAAGACCCAGGCCCTGACCGAAAAGGCCATGAAAATGGGCCAGGTGATTTACGAGAAGGAACAGGCCGCGGCCGCTTCCCCGGGTGCCGGCGCGACCGCTGCCGAGGGATCGGAAGATGTGGTCGATGCCGAATTCTCGGAAGTCGACGAAAACAACAAGGGCTAAGCCTGATCGAAGCACGAAAAAGCAGCCGTCGTCATTCCCGCGAATGCGGGAACCCATCTCCGGTTCGTTCCGCCGAACGCAACCATTCGAGGTGGGGCCCCGCTTTTGCGGGGGTGACGGGGTTTGTTGGGGGATAGACCGACGTGGCGGGCGCCGAAATCGACTATTACGAATTGCTTGAGGTGGAGCGCGGAGCGGACGATGCCACGATCAAGTCGTCGTACCGCAAGCTGGCGATGCGCTGGCACCCGGATAAGAACCCCGGCGATGCCGAAGCCGAAGCACGATTCAAGGCTATCAGCGAGGCTTACGATTGCCTGAAGGATCCACAGAAGCGCGCAGCCTATGACCGGTTCGGCCATGCGGCCTTCCAGAATGGCGGCATGGGTGGTGGCGCCGGATCCGGTGGCGGTTTCTCCGACTTGGGTGACATTTTCGAGACGATCTTTGGTAGTGCCTTCGGTGGCGGTGGCCGCCAGCAGGCGCGGCGCGGCGCGGACCTGCGCTATGATCTAGAGGTCAGCCTCGAGGAAGCCTTCCACGGCAAGCAAGCCCAGATCGAAATTGAAGTCGCGGCCAATTGCCAGCCGTGCAACGGTTCAGGCAGCGAGCCAGGAACCGGAACGCGGCGTTGCAACCTGTGCGGCGGGCATGGTCAGGTTCGGGCCCAGCAGGGCTTCTTCATGGTTGAGCGGACCTGCCCGACCTGTCACGGCCGCGGCGAGGTGATCGAAAAGCCCTGTCGCAAGTGCGGCGGGGAAGGGCGAGTTGACCAACCACAAACGCTTGACGTTACAATTCCACCGGGCGTCGATACCGGCACCCGGATCCGCCTGGGCGGCAAGGGTGAGGCGGGCCCATTCGGGGCGCCGGCCGGTGACCTGTACATTTTCGTCCACGTTCGCCGCCATGCGGTGTTTGAGCGTGATGGTACGACGCTGCTGACTCGTGTGCCGATCAGCTTCACCACTGCGGCACTGGGCGGGGAGATTGAATTGCCTGGCATCGATGGTGAGCGCCACACCGTGCCGATCCCGGCCGGAATCCAATCGGGCAAGCAGCTCCGCCGTCGCGGTGCAGGCATGCCAGTGCTGCAAGGACGCGGGCGCGGGGACCTGGTGATGGAAATCATGGTCGAAACGCCGACCAAGCTCACCGCCCGGCAAAAAGAACTGCTGCGCGAGCTTCAGGATACCGAGACTGGTGATGAATGTCCGGAATCCAAAGGCTTCTTTGATAAGCTCAAGGAAGCCTGGAGCGATCTGACCGATTAGCTTTCGATGGCCTGAACTTCTGCCCTGATCCGTTCGATTAGATTGGGGTCCGCTTGCAAACGCGCTTCCTCTTCTTCCAGGATTGTGAGGAACGCTTCCCGTTTTAGGGCGATGAGCTCGTCTGGTTCAACGATACTACCGGCGGGCAGGGCGGAGGCGACAAGATCGATCATGCGCTCGGCTCCATGCAGGCGTCCCCACAGGTAATCGTTCTCACGGTAGGCGCGGCTGAAGAAGGCACCGAAGTTATAGAACTCTACCCCGCGTAGCGTCTCGGCCGCACCGCCGGCTCGAATAGACGGGCAATCATTGGGCGAAATCCGGTCAACCTTGGCTGGGTCAAGTTCATTGATGTTTTCGCCGCGCAACAGCGGCAGGGTAGCCGTGTCGTAAAACGGGAAACCAAGATAGGTTAGCAGGATCCGCCTCCGCAATTCGCGGGGCAGGGGCTTCAGAGCCGCCAGCAGCAGACCTTCTGCTTGCACGTCAAGGTCAGCCAGTCCGCGCTTCTCGGCCATTGTTGCCAAGACTGGTGCAGGATCTTCAAACACCTTGCGCGCCAAGGGCAGAAAGTCCTGGCCCAGGAAAGCTGCACCCTCTCGCTCAAAGTAAAGCCCCAGCGCGCGGTAGACTGCATCGCGGGCATCTTCGCGGGCACGGGGATGCTCACTATCAATGTCGTCCCAGTCCTCGGACAGCCGCCGGGCAAGATGGCGCAGACGGCGTATGCGGTAGCCAAGATCGTGATCGCGGAAAAACGCGACCGCTTCCATTGATGCCCCGCCTTTGATCGCAGCGAGTTGGTCAAATCCCATCGCGTCTAGCCAGGATTTGAGATGCCGCTCCAAGCCGCTCGCCGACGGACAAATGTCTGGCGCTGCGGCGTGGATCGTATGGGCCAGGTCCTTGACGATGGCGGTGAATTTGATTTGTCCGTAGCCGTGGTAGGCATATCCTGCCCCAATGGCTGCAGCGTCTTGCGCTTTTTTTCGCCAGGCGGTCAGGCGCCGCTGGCTGGGCCACTCAAACAGCAGGGTACGGCCGAATAATCGCTCGACGGCGTCTTCGACATCCGGTCGGAGCGCATCAACCACCCGCTTCAATTCATCCAACTCCCGCGAACGTTCGGCAATTGTCTCTAGATTGTCGCGCACGGGCTGTTCACGCGGAATTGATGACAGCGACCCAAAGATCACCGAGAAGAACCCTGGTGGGCGTGGGTCGTTGCGCCGCATGCCGCCCACCCGGTCGGGGTGAGGGTCAACATAGACAAAGCGCCGGTCAACCTCTCGCTGGGCGGGGCGGTCGCGCAGGACGCCCATCGCTTCGGCGAAAGGTGCATTCACCAGAACCGAACCGTCAATCAGTGCAACCCCTTCAAGGTCTGCCAGCTTGGCATGGTTTGGCATGATCCGGGTGAAGAATGCTGCCCGGCTGTCCCAGCGTTCGCCGCGCTCTGCAACAAGTGCATCGATTTCTGCAGTCTGCAGTGCCGGGAAAGCCCCAGGAAAGCTGGCTGTCGCGCGCGCTGCAAAGACAAGCTCAGGTATCGGGGCCAACGCATCCTTGCCGCTAACAGGGGTCTTGCTGCGGAAACCTATTGAAAGCCTGTGCTCGCTTTCCTCGGCATTGGCGGGGCTATTCAAGCGAAGCGTTTGCAAATGTCCCTTAAAGTCGGTTGCCGTGACGAACAGGTCAATCGGGTGCCCCGGAGGAAGCAGCGGCGCCTCGGCTGGTCCCTTGGCCATTGCATCCAGCGCCTCGGCCAGAAGGCGGGAAAAACCGAGACCAGCAAAAGGCGGTTCAAACCAGCGCGATCGGATCAGGCGGGAAAGTTTGGTGCGAACCTCACCGCGCGTTTCAGGTGCTACGCTTTGGGAAACGACATTTCCCCGACGCGATAGCAGGAACCAGACAATGGGCATCGCCCAGAATTTTGCGAACCGCCACCATGGTCGCGCGTCAGGATCGAGCAGAACATCCACATCCGCGCGCTCCAGCCATAGATCCGTCAGGGGCTCCAGACTTTGGCCGGAGTGGATCGCCTGAGCGAGAAACACACCATTAATGCCACCGGCGCTGGCACCGGCGACGATGTCGGGCAGTACACGGATGCGCAGTTTTTGGTTCTGTTCGATGCTGCGCAACAGCTTAAGGTATACGGCTTCGGTACCTGAAGGTGGCTTATCGCCCGAAATGTGCGCGCGACTGGCGCGGGCCAGCTTCCACAATTCCTTGGTCACGCCGTGCATGTAAACCGCAAGGCTCACCCCTCCGTAACAGATAAGGGCGATGCGGAGTTCCTTTTGGCGCATGGCTTTCATATACCCGCAAATTGTCACTTGGCGATAACTTGTCGCCATACGTTGGCAAGCCTTGCGTTCCTGCTTCGTTCCGATTATCGCCCAGGCATGGCAAAACCCAAACGTCGATACATCTGCCAAGCCTGCGGCAGCGTCACGCATCGCTGGCAGGGGCAGTGCGCCGATTGCGGAGAATGGAACACGCTGAGTGAAGAGGCCCCGGAAACGGTGTTTTCCGCGAAGCACGATCTTTCCGGTGGCGGTCGCACGATTGCCTTCGAACCGCTGGACAAGCCGGGTGAGAAGCTGGTGCGTCGCAGCACGGGAATTGCCGAGTTCGACCGGGCTCTGGGCGGAGGGCTGGTACCCGGTTCGGCCGTATTGATGGGCGGTGATCCGGGGATCGGGAAGTCAACTCTCCTGATCCAGGCCGCCGCGCAGATGGCGCGCGCTGGTGGAGAGGTGGTCTATATCAGTGGCGAAGAAGCCGCCGGGCAAGTTCGCCTTCGGGCCGAACGCCTTGGGCTGGCCGACGCGCCGATCCGGTTGGCGGCGGCGACTTCGGTTCGCGACATCCTGACCACGCTGGGCAGCATGGCTCCACCGGCATTGTTGGTAATCGATTCGATCCAGACGATGCATTCCGATCAGATCGAGGGTGCGCCGGGCACGGTAAGCCAGGTTCGCGCTTCGGCGTTTGAACTGATCCGCTTTGCCAAGGAATGCGGCGCGGCGCTGGTGCTGGTGGGACACGTTACCAAGGACGGCTCGATTGCCGGGCCACGCGTGTTGGAGCACATGGTCGACGTGGTGATGAGCTTTGAGGGGGAGCGGAGCCATCAATACCGGATCCTGCGCAACCTCAAGAACCGCTTCGGCCCGGTCGACGAAATCGGCGTTTTCGCTATGGCCGGTCAGGGCCTGGAAGAGGTCGGCAATCCATCGATGCTCTTCCTCTCAGGGCGTGAGAATGCGGTGCCGGGAAGTGCGGTTTTTCCGGCGATGGAAGGCACCCGCCCGGTGCTGGTGGAGATCCAGGCCCTGATCGTGCGGCTTGCCAGCGGCGCAACCCCGCGCCGCGCCGTAGTCGGGTGGGATAACGGCCGGCTGGCCATGCTTTTGGCCGTACTTGAAGCGCGTTGCGGGCTGAATTTTTCGTCCTGCGAGGTCTATCTGAACGTGGCTGGCGGGTACCGTCTGGGTGATCCGGCCGCGGACCTGGCTGTGGCCGCGGCGCTGATTTCGGCATTGGCGGATCGTCCCTTGCCAAACGATGCCGTCTGGTTTGGCGAGGTTTCGCTGGCAGGAGAGGTGCGCCCTGTCGCCCATGGTCCGCTGCGCCTCAAGGAAGCGGCCAAGCTTGGGTTCGCAAAGGCCTTTGGCCCCGGCGATGGCGCTGGTTTGTCCAAGGGGCACCGCGAGATTACCCTGCTCCGAAATCTCGTTGACCAGGTAATGGGTGGATCATAAATCAAGCGCCATGACAGGTTTCGATATAGCCGTACTGGTTCTTGTTGGGCTGGGCGCCATCACTGGGTTCTTGCGCGGATTCGTGCAGGAAATTCTCGCGCTGGCGGCTTGGGTCATCGCTCTGTTTGCAATCCACAACCTGCATACGCCGATGACTGGGTGGCTCGAACCGCACGTAGGCAGTGGATCGGGTGCGACCGTGTTGGCCTTCGCGCTGTTGCTGTTGGTGCCCTATTGCATCGTGAAACTCGTTGCGAACCGCATGGGTGAAGCAAGTAGGGATTCGGTCCTGGGGCCAATCGACAGGCTGCTCGGGTTCGGGTTCGGCGCGATGAAGGGCATGGTGATTACCGTTCTCGCCTTTGCGGTCCTGGTGCTTGGCTATGATACCGTCTGGGGCATTGGCGGAAGGCCAGATTGGATCACCCAATCGCGCAGCTATCCATTCATCAATGCGAGCAGCGAAGCTTTGGTCAAGATGATTGCGGAGCGCCGTAAGGCAGCGGTCGAGGCCGAGGCAAGCCGGCTTGATCAGGGCAAACCCTGATCCTTGACCAGCAGTGTCAAACTTTACACACGCGAAGTCCTCGCGCTGGCCACTAGGCTCAGCCAGTGGCCGCATGATCCGGATCTACCGCTTGCCGGCACCGCAAGATCGGCCACCTGCGGCAGCATGGTTGGCATTTCTCTGGCTGTGAACGGGGACGGGCAGATCGCCCGGATTGGCCTGAACACCCAGGCCTGTGCCATCGGACAGGCCAGCGCCGCCCTGTTCGCGCTGTCCGCGCCGGGGCGGAATATGGACGGCGTCCGTGACGGGCTGGAAGCAATTCGGCACTGGTTGAAGGATGGTGGTGACCTGCCAGATTGGCCGGGTTTGTCGACGATTGCTGCGGCAAGAGACTATCCCGCGCGGCATGGGGCAATCACGCTGGCGTGGGAAGCAGCGCTAGCGGCGCTTTCCAGCGGATCAAACCCCGGCTAGAGGACTGGTCAACGAGACTAAATAGGACAGGGGAAGCCATGGCTACGCAGCCCGTTCATCACGAACCTTCAGCTTCTGACATGCGCCTGGTGATCGCAGCATCATCGGCAGGCACGGTGTTCGAGTGGTATGACTTCTTCATCTATGGTGCGCTCGGCGCGATCCTGTCGAAGACGTTCTTCCCAACCGGCAATGCCACGTTGGAAATGCTGCTGTTCTGGCTGGTGTTCGCCGTTGGCTTTGGCTTCCGCCCGCTGGGTGCGGTGCTGTTCGGTTACCTCGGTGACAAGCTGGGGCGCAAGTATACCTTCCTGGTCACGGTCACCCTGATGGGGATCGCAACCGCCGGCGTCGGCCTGATCCCGGCGGCGGCAGATATCGGACTATGGGCCCCGGCGATCGTCATTGTGCTGCGCATTCTGCAAGGCCTGGCATTAGGCGGTGAATACGGCGGAGCCGCGATCTATGTTGCCGAACATTCGCCGTTCAAGCGGCGCGGTTACTTCACCAGTTACATTCAAGCGAGCGTGGTCGGCGGCTTTGTGCTCAGCCTGATCGTTGTGCTCGGTTGTAAAGTATTGATGAGCGACGCCACCTGGAATGCCTGGGGCTGGCGCGTGCCGTTCCTGCTCAGCCTGCTATTGCTGGCGGTTTCACTGTGGATGCGCTTCAAGCTTTCGGAAAGCCCGGTGTTCCAGGCGATGAAGGAAGCCGGCGAAACCTCGGGTAATCCGTTCGTTGAAAGCTTCACCTATCCCGGCAACAAGAAGCGGATTTTCATCGCGCTGTTCGGCATTGCCGCTGGCCTGACCGTGATCTGGTATACCGCGATGTTCTCGGGCCTCTCGTTCCTCCAGAACGCCATGCATGTCGAAAGCACCACGGCGGAGATTATCGTCGGCATTGCCGCCCTGATCGGGATGGGGTTTTATCTCTACTTTGGGAGTCTTTCGGACAGGATCGGGCGCAAGAAGCCCATCGTGATCGGCTATGCGCTTACGCTGCTCCTGCTGTTTCCGACGTTTTGGTTCATCGGCACGGTCGCCAAGAACCCCGCCCAGCACGCCGCCATCGAATGGACGATTCGTGGCTCAGACTGCAAGTATCACCCGTTCCTTCCGAAGCAGGAGACGCAGTGCGGCAAGCTTATGGGTGATTTTGCCGGAGCTGGGGTGGCCTATACGCTAGAACGTGGCGATCAACTGGAGCTCGTCATGGGCGGCGATAAGGTTGCTTCGCTCGAGGGTCTGAACTGGGATGATGCCAAGGCCCGCAAAGCAGAGATCGAAGCGCGCGCCGGCAAAACCGTCTTCAACTTTGAAAAGCACAAGCCAAGCCTTGTAAACTCGGTGCTGATCATTGGCGCATTGCTGGTTCTGATGGCGCTGTCGGCTGCAACCTACGGCCCGGTCGCGGCGCTGCTGGCCGAAATGTTTCCGCCCAAGGTTCGCTACAGTTCGATGTCGATCCCCTATCACATCGGCACCGGCTATTTCG
>CAYMIJ010000006.1:0-47617 GCA_964390465.1 uncultured Flavobacteriaceae bacterium
GATCATGCCAAAGCCCGGCAAGATCATGATGTACACTTCCGGGTGGCCGAAGAACCAGAACAAGTGCTGGTACATGACCGGATCGCCGCCGCCAGCCGGCTCAAAAAATTGCGTGCCGAAATTGCGGTCGGTCAAAAGCATCGTCAGCGCGCCGGCTAGAACCGGCAGCGAAAGGACGAGCAGCCATACCGTGACCAGGATCGACCACACGAACAGCGGCATGCGGTGCAGCGTCATGCCCGGCGCGCGCATGTTGAAGATGGTGGTGATGAAGTTGATCGCACCCAGGATCGACGAGGCACCCGCGAGGTGCAGCGACAGGATGGCAAGGTCCATGGCCGGGCCGGGCGAACCGGTGGTGGACAGCGGCGGATACAGCGTCCAGCCGCCACCAACACCATGACCGCCTGAATCGCCTTCCACGAACATCGAAAGCACCAGCAGCGCCAGCGAGAAGGGCAGCAGCCAGAACGAGATGTTGTTCATGCGCGGAAAGGCCATGTCTGGCGCGCCGATCTGGATGGGCACAAACCAGTTGCCGAAGCCGCCGATCACCGCAGGCATCACCATGAAGAAGATCATGATGACGGCATGGCCGGTCACGAACACGTTGAAGGTGTGGATGTCACCGAACCACTGAAGGCCTGGCTCCTGCAATTCCATGCGCATGGCGACGGAAAGCGCGCCGCCGATGATCCCCGCGATGATCGCGAAGACCAGATACATCGTGCCGATGTCCTTATGGTTGGTCGAGAAGAGATAACGTCCCAACCCGCGCGGCGTGTGGTGATCGTCGTGATGATCGTGGTGGAGATCGACGGCTTTTGCGGCGGCCATGATGCGTAACCCTGTTCGTGCGTCGTCTTAGCGGATGGCGGGAGAGTTGGTGGCGGCAGAGGCAACAGCCGTGGGGGCACCATCAGCCTGACCGAATTTCTTCTGTGCCTCAGCAACCCAGGCGGTGAATTCTTCCTTGCTCACCACCTTCACGCCGATTGGCATATAGGCGTGATTGGCACCGCACAGCTCCGAACACTGGCCATAGAAGATGCCGGTCTCGCGCGCCTCGAACCACAATTCGTTCAGGCGGCCCGGTACGGCGTCGATCTTCTTGCCGAAAGCAGGCAGCGCCCAGGCATGGATCACGTCAGCGGCGGTGACGATCATCCGCACCTTGGTGTTGACCGGCACGACGACGAAATTGTCGACGGCCAGCATGCGGGGCTGATCGCCGCGCTTGTCGTCAGACAGAAGCGTGGCATCGAAGGTGAAATTACCGTTGTCGGGATATTCATAGGTCCAGTACCACTGCTTGCCGATCACCTTGACGGTCATCTCGATCCCTTCGGGGATTTTCTCGTTCGCATACAGCGTCTTGAACGACGGCACGGCGATCACCACCAGAATCATCACCGGAACCACGGTCCAGATGACTTCCAGCAGCGTGTTGTGCGTGGTCTTGGATGGCACCGGATTGGCGCGGCGGTTGAAGCGCACCATCACGACGATCAGCAGCGCCAGCACGAACAGCGTCACGGCGATGATGATATAGAGCAGCAGGTTGTGGAAGCTGTTGATGCGATCGGCGCTGTCGGTCACCCCGCGCTGCAGATCGATGCCGTAATTTTCAGGGCCGTTGGCCAGTGCGACCGGCGCACCGAACAGGCTCATGATGATCAGTGACAGCTTCGCAAGACAGGTGCGCATGGAAGACCCTAAGCCCCAGTTCCAGAACGAAAAGGCGCGTATGCGCCGCGCGACGCATGGCCCCCGCCAGACGCCGCAGATGGAATCGGTCTAACAAGGTGCGCAGCCGATTTCCAGTGAAATGGTGTGCTTGCCGTGGGGTCTTTCCCGGCCCACATTACTGAGAATCATTCTTGTCAGGGATCCACCATGAACCAGACCGCCGAAACCCTGTTCTTCAAGGACAGCGGCATGGACCCCGCCCGTGTGCAGACGCTTGTCGATGGCACGCTGGCGGGTGCCGATGATGGCGAACTGTTCCTCGAATACCGTGAATCCGAGGCTTTTGCTTATGATGACGGTCGCCTGAAAGTCGCGACCTTCGACTCCTCACAAGGCTTCGGCCTGCGCTGCGTGGCGGCGGAATCCACCGGCTACGCCCATGCGACCGAGCTTTCCGAAGCCGCCATCGCCCGCGCCGCCGATGCGGCTGGCAGTGTGCGCGGTGGCCATAAAGGTAACGCTGCGGAAGGTCCAAAACCTACCAATCGCCGTCTTTATACAGACCTCAACCCGCTGACCGCCGTGCCGTTTGACGCCAAGACCACCCTGCTGGCCGAGATCGACGCCTATGCCCGTTCGCGCGATCCGCGTGTCAAACAGGTGTCGGCCTCGCTCACTGGCGAATGGCAGGTGGTGCATATCATGCGCGCGGGCGGCCAGATGGTCAGCGACATCCGCCCGCTGGTGCGGTTGAATGTCAGCGTCGTTGTGGAACAGGACGGGCGACAGGAATCCGGCAGCCACGGGGTTGGTGGGCGCGAAGGCTATGCCGTGTTCATCGACCCGACCGCCTGGAAAACCTATGTCGATGAAGCGTTGCGTCAGGCCCTCGTCAATCTGGACTCGCGCCCGGCCCCGGCCGGTGAGATGCAGGTGGTGCTTGGCCCCGGCTGGCCCGGCATCCTGCTGCACGAAGCGATCGGCCACGGGCTGGAGGGCGACTTCAACCGCAAGAAAACCTCGGCCTTTGCCGGCCTGCTCGGCAAGCGCGTAGCCGCCCCCGGCGTCACCGTGGTCGATGACGGCGCGCTCGATGCACGGCGCGGCTCGCTCTCGGTCGATGATGAAGGCACGCCCACCGGCCGCACGACGCTGATCGAGGACGGCATATTGGTGAACTATCTGCAGGATCGCCAGAACGCCCGGCTGATGGGCGTTGCGCCCACCGGCAACGGGCGGCGGCAGTCATTCCAATGGCAAGTTCGTGTTTTCCTGCACCGAGGCCTACCGCATCGAGAATGGAAAGATCGGCGCGCCGGTGAAAGGTGCAACGCTCATCGGCAATGGCGCGGATGCGCTGACGCGGGTGAAGATGGTCGCCAACGATTTCGCGATGGACCCCGGCATCGGCACCTGCGGCAAAGGCGGACAGGGCGTGCCGGTTGGCGTCGGCCAGCCAACCATGCTGATCGAAGGACTCACCGTCGGCGGCACCGCCGCCGCTTGAAGTCCACACCCTGACCGTCATGCCGCCCCACGCCTTGTCATGACCTGTCACCACAATCCTCATGGCCGGGCCTGACCCGGCCATCCAGCACCATGTCCGGCAACGGAGTGGATGATCGTCATGAGGGTTGAGCGGTACAGCGAAGGGGATCGCCCTTGCCGCGCATATGCCATGCGCATAGTGTGTGCGCATGGCACGATCCTCAAAATCGCCCGGCATCAGTGAACAGCCAGCGCCCTATCAGGCGGCCAGCAAGCCCAAGGCGACCGCAAGAAAGCGCGCCGTCAATCTCAGCCTGCCTGCTGCCTTGATTGATGAAGCGAAGGCCGCTGGCCTCAATCTCAGTCATGTCGTTGAACAGGCCCTCGACGCCCGACTGAAAGAAGCCCGCGCTGCGGCATGGGCGCGTGATCACGCGGCGTTCATCGCCTGGCAGAAGCGCGACATTGATGAAGACGGCCTGTGGTCTGATGGGATGCGCAGCTTCTGATGCTCCAGTTCGATGTCATCCCCAATCCGAACGCGGCGAAACGCAAGGCCCGCCCATTTCTCGTGGTGCTGCAGGATAACCGTTTCGCCGCCCTTTCAACGCTGGTGGTCGCGCCATGCGCACCCGTGCAAGGGCGCAGTGCGGGCGGCGTGCTGACACCAGAGGTGGCCATCAAGGGCGCCCGCTATCTGCTGGTCGTGCCTGAACTCGCCGCCATACCGCTCAGCGCACTCGGCAAACCCGTCGGCAATCTTGAGAGCCAGCGTTACGATATCCTGCGCGCTGTCGATTTCCTGTTCACCGGCACCTGACCGCTCCTCTCTGCCCCATGCCCGCCGCAATCATGGGCGCTGATGCTGCATGGGCCTGCGCGCACTTTTCACCATCGTCTCAGCTGCCGTGTTCGCGGCAGCATTCACGGCTTGGCTGCTGAGCGGGCGCACACCACCGCCCGTCATCAAGCCTGATCCTGCCAACACACTTCAGGTCGAGATCGCCCCACCCGCCCCCGACGAACTCCCTGCCCCGCGTACGCCCAAGCCGCCTCTGCCTCAGCGCCTCGCTGCCGCCGGCCTCACGCAGGGCGATGCCGCTTTCATCCGCATCTTCAAACAGGAACAGATGCTGGAAGTCTGGCTGAAAGACGGCACGACCTATCGCCTGTTCGACACCTTCCCCATCTGCTTCTTCTCAGGCGCGCTGGGGCCCAAGTTGCGCGAGGGCGATGGGCAGGCCCCGGAAGGCTTCTATGAAGTCAGGCGCGGACAGCTCAATCCCAACAGCGCCTATCATCTCGCCTTCAATCTCGGTTATCCGAACGCCTATGACAGGGCGGCGGGGCGCACCGGGTCGCACCTGATGGTGCACGGCAACTGCGTTTCCATTGGTTGCTATGCGATGACCGATTACGGCATCACCGAAATCTATGGGCTGGTGGAAGAAGCGCTCAATCATGGCCAGGCGGCCGTGCCCGTGCACATCTTCCCCTTCCGCATGAACGCTGCGGCGATGAAGACCGCGGCAGAGAGCGAATGGTTCGCTTTCTGGCAGAACCTGAAAGAAGGCCACGATGCCTTCGAGGCCGCGCATGTGCCGCCGCGCGTCTGCGTCAGTGCAGGCCGCTATGCCTTTAACGCCCGCGCCACGCCGGGCTGTACCGGCGTGAACGGGTCATAAGTCTCAGTATGCGTATTCGCTGAACACCTTGCGCACATCGCCGCCCCATTCGCCGCGATATTTGCGCAGCAGCTCGTCAGCGCGGGTTTCGCCGCTGTCGACGATGCGCCGCAGCGTATGCAGGAAGCCATCTTCCGATGCGCCCATGCCATCCAGCCGGGCGCGCGATTTCAGGCCCGTCGAAGCGATCTCTATCATGTGCGCGGCATAATGCTTCAGCGTGCGACCACGGAACGGCGTGTTGAGCCCCAGCACTGGCACAGTGTGGCGCAGCATGTTGCGTTCTTCCACTGTCCAGTCCTTCACCAGATCCCACGCCGCATCCAGCGCCGTCTGGTTATAGAAAATGCCGACCCACAAAGCAGGCAGTGCGCACAGGCTCTTCCACGGGCCGCCATCAGCGCCACGCATCTCAATATATTTCTTCAACCGCACTTCGGGGAAGATGGTGGTCAGATGATCGGCCCAGTCTGAAAGGGTGGGCTTCTCGCCCGGCATGGCGGGCAGTCGGCCGTCAAGGAAATCACGGAACGACTGGCCGCTCGCGTCGATATATTTGCCGTCGCGATAGACGAAATACATCGGCACGTTCAGCACGTAATCGACATAACGCTCAAACCCGAATCCATCCTCGAACACGAAAGGCAGCATGCCGGCACGCGCATTGTCGGTGTCGGTCCACACCTGCGAACGGTAGGACAGGAAGCCGTTTTCACGCCCTTCGCGGAAAGGTGAATTGGCGAAGAGGGCCGTGGCGACCGGCTGCAGGGCCAGCGACACGCGCATCTTCTGCACCATGTCGGCTTCATCAGCGAAGTCGAGATTGACCTGCACGGTGCAGGTGCGCAGCATCATATCGAGCCCATAGCCGCCGACCTTGGGCATATAGGCGCGCATGATGTTGTAGCGGCCCTTGGGCATCACGGGTGTCTGTTCGCGGCTGGCGATCGGGTGAAACCCAAGACCGAGGAATCCAAGGCCGAGTTCGGTCGCCACCTCGCGCACCTGCTCGAGATGCAGGTTCACTTCCTCGCAGGTTTCATGGATGGATTTCAGCGGCGCGCCCGAAAGCTCGAACTGCCCGCCCGGCTCAAGGCTGATCGCGCCCATGCCATGCTTCAGGCCGATGATCGTCTCGCCTTCATAAACGCCTTCCCAGCCAAACCGCTTCATGCCTTCCAGCAGCGCGCGGATGCCGTTCTTTTCCTCATAGGAAGGGGTGCGCAGCGTATCACGGTGAAAACCGAACTTTTCGTGTTCGGTGCCGATGCGCCAATCGGCCTTGGGCTTGCTGCCGCTTTCAAGAAAAGCGGCCAGCTGGTCGCGGCTTTCGATGAGGCCTCCGCCCTGTTGCGGTACTGACATGTTCGGCCCCCAATGAAGTTATATGCGGGGGTGATGTGGCGCGCCGGAGCCGCCCGCGCAAGCCCCCCTCACCACATCGCAATGCTCAGCCCCTTGGCGCAAAGGCGTAGAGAGATTTGCGGGATTAACCCTTCTCACTGTGCGCTGCGGTGTCAGCCGCCCATTACCGCGCCCCACACGGCAAGAGCGGCGAGTGCCGCCGTGTCGGCACGCAGGATGCGCGACCCCAGCGTCACCGGCACACATTGCGGCAAAGCGCGGATCATTGCGCGCTCGGCATCATCGAATCCACCTTCGGGCCCGGTCAGCACTGCCCATGGCCCGCCTTTTAGTGCCGACAGCGCCTGAAGTGCGGGCGGCGCGCCGCCTTCATCGCAGAACATCAGTTTGCGCTCAGCAGGCCATTGCGCCAGCAGCGCATCGAGTTTCACAAGATCGTGACAGTGCGGCACATCCAGCCGCTCCGACTGCTCAGCTGCCTCCACCGCATTGGCGCGCATACGCTCGACATTCACGCGCGTCACGATAGTGCGGCGGGTGATCACCGGCCTCAGCGCGCTCACCCCCAGTTCAGTCGCCTTCTGCGCGATGAAATCGGCCGGTGCTTTTTTCACCGGCGCGAAACACAGCCACAGGTCAGGGCCTGCTTCGGGGCCGCGCACCAGCACAAGCGGCTGCGCGCTCGCGCCGCGCTTGCCGGACAGCAGCAGCTCGGCCCGCCATTCGCCATCGCGCGCATTGAACAGCGACACGACGTCACCGGCCTTGGCGCGCATGACATGGCGCAGATAATGCGCCTGCCCTTCATCCAGCGCGACCGGCTCGCCTGCCCTCAATGAGGCATCGACATGAAGGCGCACCTTCCCGCCCGGTTCGGTCAACTCATCCTTTTGCATACGCCTGATGCTTTCCAACCCACACAATGATACGCCTATGCATATCGCAGATCACGTATGAACGCGGCAAACCATTCGAACATGTTTTCAATCATCCTCATGGCCGGTCATGAAGCATGGTGCGCGTGATGCCCAAACCCGCTGACGCCGTGAAGCGTTCATGGGTGGAGCGTATGCCGGTGGGTATCCGCCCCTATCTCAGCCTGATGCGGCTCGACCGGCCCATCGGTTACTGGCTGCTGTTCTGGCCCTGTGCGGCAGGTCTGGCGCTCGCAAGCACCGGCGAGCCATGGGACTGGCGGCGCATTCTCCTCTACGCGGCCCTGTTCT
The DNA here is from genome assembly GCA_964390465.1 of uncultured Flavobacteriaceae bacterium. Lineage (GTDB taxonomy): Bacteria > Pseudomonadota > Alphaproteobacteria > Micropepsales > Micropepsaceae > JADZAI01. The sequence continues at coordinate 7,454 of CAYMIJ010000006.1, forward strand.
TCATCGGCGCTGTGGTGATGCGTGGTGCGGGCTGCGTGTGGAACGACATCACCGACCGCGACATCGACGCGAAAGTGGCACGCACGCGGGGCAGGCCCATTCCTTCAGGCGCGGTCAGCGTGAAGGCGGCGCTCGCCTTCATGATCGCCTTGCTGCTCATCGGGCTTGCCGTCCTCCTCCAGTTCAACCGCTTCACTGTGCTGCTTGGTTTCGCCTCGATGGTGCCGGTCGTCATCTATCCCTTCATGAAGCGCATCACACATTGGCCGCAGGCGGTGCTGGGGCTCGCCTTCAACTGGGGCGCGCTGATGGGCTGGGCGGCGCTGAAAGGCGGGCTCGACATGGCCCCTTATCTGCTGTTCTGCGGCTGTGTGCTGTGGACCATCGGCTATGACACGATCTACGCCCATCAGGACAAGGAAGACGATGCGGTGGTCGGCGTCAAATCTACCGCACTGATGTTCGGCAGCGCGACGAAACCCATGCTCGCCCTCTTCTATGGCGGGGCACTGGTGTGCTGGACACTGGCGGCGCTTCAGGTGCGCGCTCACCACATGGCCTATATCGGGCTGGCCATCGTAGCGGCTCAGCTCATCGGCCAGATCGTCAACGTGAAACTGGATGATCCGCGCTCGTGCCTCAAAGTGTTCCGCACCAATCACGGCACCGGAGCACTGCTCACCGCCGCATTGGCCGCTGGTGCCATGCTGGAACGCGGCGTGTTCGATCAGTTCGGGTTTTAAGCCCCTCACCGCGTCGGTGCGTGTCCACCGGAAGGTGAGGGGCGAGGTGACGATGCGGCAGTGTTTCCTTTTCAGCCATCCGCGCTACCATCGCGCTCATGAGCACGTTTCACCGCGTGAAGGCGGCTGACCTCCTCACCACGGCTGAACTGGAACAGGTCCGTCACCCGTCAGATCTGTTCGGCGCGCTGTGCGTATTGCATGCGTGGTTGGTGATCGCGGGGGCGATGGCGCTGACTGCGTGGCAATGGTGGCTGGCTCCCGTCTCGATCATGCTGATCGGCGGACGCCAGCTCGGCCTTGCCATTCTTATGCACGATGCCGCCCATGGTGTGCTGACCAGAACAAAGTGGCTGAACGAGTTTCTGGGCCAATATCTGTGCGCCTTTCCGGTCGGCGCGGAATTGCGGGCCTACCGCACCTATCACCTCAAACACCATCGCAGCACACAGCAGGCCGACGACCCGGACCTCGAACTCTCGGCGCATTTTCCGATCACACGCGCCAGTTTCCGGCGCAAGATCATCCGCGATCTCACCGGCCAGACGGGCTATCAGCAGCGCAAGGCATCGATCCTCAACGCGGTCCGCCGCAAACAATGGGGAATGCTGGCGGGCTGGGCGCTCACCAATGCGCTGATTCTCGCAGCCTGTATCGCGGTCGGGCGCTGGTGGCTTTATCCCGCGCTCTGGCTTGTGCCGCTGCTCAGCTGGTATCAGGCGATCACGCGCATCCGCAACATCGCTGAACATGCGGTGGTGCCCGACAATGACGATCCCTATCGCAATGCCCGCACGACGCTCACCAACCCGGTCATGCGCGCCATTCTCGCGCCCTATTGGGTCAACTATCACGTCGAACATCATCTGCTGTTCTGGGTGCCGTGCTATCGCCTGCCACGCATGCACGCTTTGCTTGCCGCCAAAGGCATCACGGCCCGCATGGAAGTGCGGCAGGGCTATCGCGGTGTCATCCGTCAGGCGACGGCGCGCCCTGAAGGCAGCAGCGGCACCACCGGCGGACGCGGTGCCCGGCGGCGCAATGTTTCCATTGAAGGCCAAAGCCCTCAGGGCCAGCAGGCCACCGCCTGATGGACGACCCTGCTGCGCGGCGACGCGCCTTCATCCTGGCGAACACCGAACGTCTGGCCCCACCGCATGTGCCGGAAATCACGCTGCATCTCGCCAGCGAGATCTATCCCATCTGGCGCATGAGCGAGGAGGAACTGGCCGTCCGCGATGTGCCCCCACCCTATTGGGCTTTTGCCTGGGCAGGCGGTCAGGCCGTCGCGCGCTATCTGCTGGATCACCCCGAAGCCGTGCGCGGCAAGTCCGTGCTCGACTGCGGCAGCGGTTCAGGCCTCTGTGCCATTGCTGCCGCCCTGTCGGGTGCAGCCACGGTGCTGTCCAGCGACATTGATCCGTATGCGGAAGAAGCCATCCACCTGAACGCGACGGCGATGGGCGCCGCCGTCACCGCCACGACGGACAACATGATTGGCCGAGATGACGGATGGGACGTCGTGCTGCTCGGTGATCTCTTCTACGAACAGCCCCTCGCCACACAGGTCGAGGCCTGGGGCCGGGCGCTGGCGGGGCGCGGCGCGCTGGTGCTGGCGGGCGATCCGGGGCGCGCGTATCTGCCGAAATCGGGCCTCATCGAACGTGCCGTTTATGAAGTCCCCACCACCCGCGAACTGGAAGACCGCGAGGTCCGCCGCACACGGGTCTATCAGCTGGGGGCAGAACCCGATTGACAAAATCAGCACACAATACTAAAGTAGTTATCTAACTACTTTGTGCTTTCATGCCCCACACCTTCACAAGTCAGGACTTCAATCGCGAGCCGAGCCGCGCCAAACGGGCGGCATCGGAAGGGCCTGTCATCATCACAGACCGTGGTGAACCGGCGCATGTGCTGCTGACGATCGCAGATTACAGGCAGTTGAAAGGCCAGAGCCGCTCGCTGGCGCAGGCATTGAGCGCGCCAGGCCTGACGCATATCGACCTCGAAGCTGAACTGCCCGCCTTCAGTGATCTGCCACGCGGCGCCGAGTTTCAATGATCTGTCTCCTCGACACGAATGTCATTTCCGAAATGAGAAAGCTGGGTGACCGGCGCTGTGATCCGAATGTGGCGGCATGGGCAGCCCGCACGAATACAGATGAAACATGGCTTTCCGCCATTACGATACTGGAGCTTGAAATCGGCATTCTCAGGCTGGAACGACGTGACCCGCCGCAAGGCACGCTGATCCGCAACTGGTTCGGCCTGCATGTGCTGGAGGCTTTTGAGGATCGCATCCTGCCCGTTGATGCGGCTGTTGCGCGTATGTGCGCGCGCCTGCATGTGCCGAATCCACGCCCGGAACGCGATGCCCTGATTGCTGCCACAGCACTGGTTCACAACCTCACGCTGATTACGCGCAACACGAATGATTTTGCCGGCATGGGTCTAACCCTGTTCAATCCTTGGGATACATCGCGATAACCTCTGGCCCTTCCCTTCTCAGCCATTCCGCGCCAGAAGACGCGTCATGAGCGAACCTCTCAATCAACTGAACGACCTCATCGCATCAGCGAAAAAACTGGGCGCGGATGCCGCCGACGCCATTTTTGTTGAAAGCGCCTCGCTGGGCGTTTCGTGGCGCATGGGGCGGCTGGAAGATGTCGAGCGTTCGGAATCGCTCGACGTGGGCCTGCGCGTCTTCATCGGCAAGCGTCAGGCGATTTCCTCCAGCACCGATTTAAGGCCCAAATCGCTCGCCGCTCTGGCCGAGCGTGTGGTCGGGATGGCCCGTACTGCCCCGGAAGACCCGTTCTGTGGTCTGGCAGACCGCGCCCTTCTTTCCCGCACCACCCTTGACCTTGAGCTGGAAGACAGGGTCGCCCCCGGCGCTGACCTTCTGAAAGCCCGCGCGGCGGCGGCGGAAGGTGCGGCACTCGCCGTGCAGGGCATCACCAATTCCGAAGGCGCAGGCGCCAACTGGAGCCATTCGCGCATCGCGCTGGCCACCTCTGATGGCTTTGCAGGCACCTATGCGGGCAGCAATCATTCCGTCTCGGTCAGTGTGCTGGCGGGCGAAGGCACCGGCATGGAACGCGATGATGATTTCCTGTCGGCGCGCCATGCCGCTGATCTGGGCGACCCGGAATCTGCCGGGCGCAACGCGGCGATGCGGGCGCTCAAGCGCCTCAACCCGCGCAAGGCTGAAACCTGCACAGTGCCGATCATCTTTGATCCGCGCGTTTCGATGAGTCTGGTCGGCCACTTCGCGGGGGCGATCAACGGCGCCTCGATCGCGCGCGGCGTGTCATTCCTGAAAGACCGGTTGGGACAGCCGGTCTTCGCCAAAGGCGTCTCGATCATCGACGACCCGCATATGCTGCGCGGTTTCCGCTCCAAGCCATTCGACGGCGAAGGCGTCACCAACGCCAGACGCGCGCTCTGCGACGACGGCGTGCTGACCGGCTGGATGATGGACAGCGCGGCGGCGCGACAGCTTGGCCTCACCACCACCGGACATGCGGCGCGCGGCACGGGTGGACCGCCCTCGCCCGCCCCGACCAATCTTTACATGGGCGCCGGCACGCTTTCGCCAACCGAACTGATGGCCGACATCACGTCGGGCTTTTACTGCACCGAGATGATCGGCATGGGGGTCAACGGCATCACCGGCGATTACAGCCGTGGGGCCAGCGGCTTCTGGATCGAGAATGGCGAGATCGTTTATCCGGTGAACGAAATCACCATCGCCGGAAACCTGAAAGACATGTTCGCGCAGCTCACGCCGGCGAACGACCTTGCCTTCCGCTATTCCACCAACGCGCCAACCCTGCGCGTGGAAGGCATGACGATTGCCGGCGCCTGAAGACATCGCTGACCGCGATCTGCTGGCCGATGCGGCGCGCGCTGCGGGCGCCGTGCTGATGAGCTATTTCGGGCGCGAGGTGAAAACCTGGAACAAGCAGGGCACCCCGGTGACCGAGGCCGATCACGCCTCCAACGCCCTGCTCCATGAACGGCTCAGCGCCGCGCGGCCAGACTATGGCTGGCTTTCGGAGGAAACGCAGGACGATGCGGCGCGCCTTGCCAAACGCAGCCTGTTCGTTGTCGATCCGCTCGACGGTACTGTCTCGTTCATCAAGAAGAAGGACGACTTCACCGTGGCGCTGGCCGTGGTGCGCGATGGCGTACCGGTGGCGGGCGCGGTTTATAATCCGTGCCGCGATGAACTCTACAGCGCGGCGGTGGGCGCAGGCGCAACCCTCAATGGCGCGCCCATCAAAACAGCCACAACCCACGCCATCACAAACTGCCGTATGATCGCGGCGCGCGACATGATGCAGCACCCGGCATGGACCCCGCCCTGGCCACCCATGGATCTCATCAAGATCGGCTCCATCGCCTATCGTCTGGCACAGGTCGCCAGCGGCGCGGCGGACGCCACCATGGCGTTGTCGTCCAAAAGCGACTGGGACATCGCGGCGGGCGAAATCATCGCGCGCGAGGCAGGGGCGCTTGTCACCCGGCATGATGGCGCGCCATTCGCCTATAATCGCCCCGATACCAACCAGATCAGCCTGCTAGCCGCCAACCCGGCCCTTCATGCCGCTTTGTCGGAACGTGTCGCCAAGGTAAACCTGAACCCGCGCAACAGGTGAGAGATTCGATGCCGACCAAGGACGCCCCCAAGAAACAGCTCCTGCATCTCGTCATTGGTGGCGAACTGACCGGGCTGGAAGATGTCGAGTTCAAGGATCTCTCCAAGGTCGATGTCGTGGGTGTGTTCCCCGATTATGCCAGCGCCCACAAGGCATGGCAGGCGAGCGCCCGCCAGACCATCGACAACGCCCATATGCGTTATTTCATCGTGCATCTGCACCGCCTGCTCGACCCGGAAACTGACGATCACAGCCACGATCACGATTGACCGGTGGCCCCTGCCACCATCCCTTGTCATGCCCGCTCCCCGGCGATAGCACCATCTGGTGACTGAACCCCGGCCCAGCCCGGCCTTCGGGCCAGAGATCAGGCGGCTTGCCCGCGACTACCTGCCGCCCAACCGTGGCGGTATTGCCTTGGCCTGTGCGCTGATGCTGCTGGCGGCGGCGGGCACGGCGACGCTGGCCTGGCTGCTCGATCCCGCTCTCAGGCTGATCTTTCAGGAAAAACGGCAGGACTGGCTCACCCTCATGCCGCTGATCGTGGCGGGCGTCGCGCTCGCCGGTGCGGCGGCGGCCTATGGCGCATCGTGGATCATCAGCGCGCTGGGGCAGAAAGTCGTCGCCTCCCTTCAGACCCGCATGGTGCAGAATCTGGTGCGGGCCGATCTTGCCATGCTCGATGGCGACCATTCAGCCGCACAGGCAGCGCGCTTCACTTATGACGCGGCACTGGTGCGCGACATGGTCACGCGCGGCATCACCGGCATCGCCCGCGAAGTGCCGACCGTGCTGCTGCTCATCGGCGTGATGTTCTGGCAGGACTGGACTCTGGCGCTGGTGGTGCTGTCGGTGCTGCCGCTGGGCGGGCTCGCCATGCGGATTATTCACAAGCTGTCGCATCGCGCTGCCGAAAGCGGTTTGGCCGAAACCGGCGCGCTTTCCACGGCGGTGGGCGAAGCCATTACCGGACGGCGCATCATCAAGGCCTATGGCCTGGAAACACAGGCCGCCGCCCGCGCCGAAGCCAGCATCGCGCGCCGCCTCGCCGCACTCATCGCCGGGGAACGCGCCAGCGCCGCCACCGTGCCGGTATCAGATGCGCTGGGCGGGGTCGGCATCGCGGCGATCATCGCCTATGCCGGGTGGCGCGGCCTTTCCGGTGGGCTGCAACTGGAATCGTTTCTCTCGTTCATCGTTGCCGCGCTGATGGCGTTTCAGCCAATCCGCGCACTGTCATCATTGACCTCGGTATTTGCACAAAGCAGCGCCGCACTGGCCCGCATCCACGCCATCATCGATGCCAGACCCGCCATTGCCGACGCACCGGATGCACAGCCGCTCGCCCTTGCATCGGCAACGACCGGCCCACTCATCGCCTTCAGTGATGTGGCATTTGCATATGGCGAAGGCATCGCGGCGGTTGAACATGTCAGCTTCACCGTGAAGCGCGGCGCGACTGTCGCACTCGTCGGCCCTTCTGGCGCTGGCAAAAGCACGATCCTCAATCTGCTGCTGCGGTTTTACGATCCGTCTGCGGGCACCATCACGGTGGGCGGCGCGAATATCCGCACCCTGCAACTCGCCACGCTGCGCACCCATATGGCGCTGGTCACGCAGGATGCCTTCCTGTTCGACGACACCATCGCTGCCAATATCGCCTGCGGGCGCATGGGCGCCACACAGGCTGACATTGAACGCGCTGCAAAGGCCGCCGAAGCACACGACTTCATCATGGCGCTGCCCGATGCCTATGGCGCGCGGGTGGGTGAATCCGGCGGGCGGCTTTCGGGCGGTCAGCGACAGCGCATCGCCATTGCCCGCGCCATCCTGCGCGACGCCCCGATCCTGCTGCTTGATGAAGCAACCAGCGCGCTCGACGCTGAAAACGAAGCGCGTGTGCAGGCGGCACTGGCGCATCTGATGGATGGGCGCACCACACTGGTCATCGCGCACCGGCTTTCCACCATCATGGCGGCAGACGACATCCTCGTCTTCGACAAGGGGCGCATCGTGGAACAGGGCCGCCATGCCGATCTCGTCAGCGCGGGCGGCCTATATGCGCGGCTCTACGCCATGCAGTTCGCAACGAGGGAGGCCTGACACATGGGTCTCCTCAAGCGCATCGGACAAAGCGGCGCAGTCAGGGCGGTGGGCTGTTTTGTCGCCGCCTGTGTCATCCGGTTCGCCCATGTCACCTCGCGCTGGCAGGTGGTGAACCGCGAAACGCCCGAAGCCTTCTGGCGCGAAGGCAAGCCGTTCATTCTCGCCTTCTGGCACGGTCGCATCATGATGATGCCCTATTGCTGGCCTGCCGATAAACGCATGAACATGCTGATCTCGCGCCATCGCGACGGCGCGCTGATCGCCGACACGATCGGCTGGTTCGGCCTTGGCACGGTGCGCGGCTCCACCGCCAGGCCGGGGCGCGAGCGCGACAAGGGCGCAACCGCCGCCCTGCGCGAGATGCTGATGAAACTGAAGACAGGCGAATATGTCGGCATCACGCCGGATGGTCCGCGTGGGCCGCGCATGCGGGCGAGCGAGGGCGTTGCGGCGGTTGCGCGTCTTTCCGGCGTCCCGGTCATCCCTTGTGCCTATGCCACACGGCGGCGACGCATCCTTTCCAGCTGGGACCGCTTCACGCTGGCACTGCCCTTTACGCGCGGCGTCTTCGTATGGGGTGCGCCCATCACCGTGCCGCATGATGCCAGAGGCGAGGCACTCGATGCGGCACGTCTTGCCATCGAGGCCGAACTCAACCGCATCACGCGCGAAGCCGACCGCCTGTGCGGTCACGACCCGGACATGATCCAGCCCGCCCCTGTGGAGACACCGCCTCAGCCCGTGGAGGCCGAGGCATGAGCGGCATCGCCTCATCACTCTATGGCGCAGCCAGCCGCATGGCAGGACCGTTCCTGAAATCATGGCTGAAGGCCCGCGCCCGCAAGGGCAAGGAAGTCCCTGATCGTCTTGGCGAACGCTTCGGCCGCACTGAAACGCCGCGCCCGCAGGGCAAGCTCGTCTGGTTTCATGCGGCGAGCGTGGGCGAATCCCTTTCCGCATTGCCGCTCCTGCGCGCTGTGCTGGATGCCAATCCGCAGGCCCATGTCCTGTTCACGACCGGCACCGTCACCTCAGCGGCGCTGCTGGCGGAACGTCTGCCGGCGCGCGCCATCCATCAATTCGTGCCGCTCGACACGCCATCCGCCGTGCGCGCTTTCATGGCGCACTGGAAACCTGATCTGGCGCTCTGGGTGGAATCCGATCTCTGGCCGAATCTGCTGGCTGCGGTGAAGAAGGCGGGCATCCCGGCGGCCCTCGTGAATGCAAGGCTGTCGGAAAAAAGTTTCGTGGGCTGGAAACGCGCGCCTGCCTTCGCGCGCGAGGTGCTGTCGGTCTTTTCCATTGCACTGGCGCAGACGGAAGAAACGCTGGTGCGCCTGAGTGTGCTGGGTGTTTCCAACATCATCGTCACCGGCAATCTGAAGGCGGCGTCAGCACCTTTGCCTGCTGCGCCGGATGCGCTGGCTCAGTTGCGCGAGATGATAGGGGCACGCCCGGTCTTCGCGGCGGCCTCCACACATGATGATGAAGAAGCGCAGTTAGGGCGGGTCTATACCAAACTGCGTGATCGCTTTCCTGATCTGCTGATGATCCTTGCGCCGCGTCATCCCGATCGTGGCGCGGCGATTGCCGAAACATTGCGCGGACAGGGTTTGGCGGTTTCACGCCGGGGCGCTAAGGTGCGCATTGTCCCGGAAACTCATGTCTATCTGATGGATACGATCGGCGAGCTTGGCCTTCTTTACCGTACAGCGCCGTTCGCCTTCATTGGCGGCAGCCTGGTGCCCCATGGTGGCCAGAACCCGCTGGAACCGGCACGGCTTGGTGTTGCGCCGCTGCACGGCCCGCATGTCTTCAACTTCCGCGCCGACTATGCCGATCTGGACGGCGCGGGCGCATCGTTCGCCATCAACGATGCTGGCGATCTGGCAGCCCATGCCGAACGTCTGCTTGGCGCGCCCGATCTGGCGCAGACGGCTGGCGCGAAGGCCAAAGCCATCGCCGAAGCAGGCGCAGGTGCCCTTGATGCCGCAAAGTCTGCACTGGCACCGCTCATCAGGAAGGCAGGTCTTGATGAACCCGCCTGAGTTCTGGTCCCGCTCCCCCGTCCAACCCGGTCTCGCGGCGCATCTGCTCAGCCCGGCATCAGCGCTTTATGGCCTGATCGTGCGCACGCGTCTGAAACAGCCGCCGCAATTCCGCCCGCCCGTTCCGGTCATCTGCGTTGGCAATCTGACAGTTGGCGGCACCGGTAAAACACCGGCCGCCATTGCCTTGCTGCAACGCCTGAAACAGATGCGCATCGCGCCCGTCGCACTCAGCCGTGGCTATGGCGGCAGCCTGAAAGGGCCGGTGATTGTGGAACCCGATCACCTCGCCAGCGAAGTCGGGGATGAACCCCTGCTGCTCGCCCGCCATGCGACGACGATCATTGCCAAAGACCGCGCGGCCGGCGCGCGTGCCTGCATCGAAGCGAGCGCTGGCATCATCGTGATGGATGATGGCTTCCAGAACCCCGCCGTCGCGAAGGACATGAACATCGTCGTCGTGGACAGCGAAGCCGGGTTTGGCAATGGCCGCGTCTTTCCCGCTGGCCCTTTGCGTGAGCGCGCGGCAGATGGCCTTGCCCGCGCCGATGCCGTCATCCTCATGGGCAACGGACCTTTTGATCCGGGCCATAAACGCACCTTGCGCGCCACACTTAAAGCGCCGCTTGGTTCTGCCTTCAGCGGACGGCGTGTGCTGGCCTTTGCAGGCATTGGCCGCCCCGCCAAGTTCTTTGACACGCTCGCCCAGTTCGGTGCTGACATCACCGCCACCGTGGCCTTCCCCGATCATCATCCGTACACAGATGATGACATGGAGCGCATGCAGGCATTGGCCGATGGCCATGCCGCAAACCTCATCACCACGGAAAAAGACTTCGCGCGCCTGCCGCCGCGTCTGCGCCGTGGCGTGCTGACCTTGCCGGTCGAAGCGGTGTTCGAGGATCAGCGCGCGCTCGATGCTTTGCTGTTCGGCCTGCTGGCCCGCGCCCACATGACGAGCTGAAGCGCCGTCATGAAGAAAATTCTGCGCTGGCCGCTCTGGCTGCTTGAAGCGGCCCTGTTCTTTCCCGTCATTGGCCTCTTTCGCGTCATCGGCGTTGATGCCGCCTCTGCCGCCGGGGGCTGGATCGCCCGCACGCTTGCCCCGCTGTCACCGGCCCATCGCACGGCGCGGCGCAATCTCGTGCGCGCCTATCCGCAGATGAACGCGGCTGAGATCAAAAAGACGCTCCGTGCCATGTGGGACAATCTTGGCCGCACCTTCGGCGAGTATCCGCACTTTGGTGTCTTCGCGCACCAGCCCAATCCGCGCATCGAAATCGAAGGGCTGGATCACGCGCGCGCCGCCATCGCCAGCGGCAAAGGTGTGTTGGCGCTGGGCGCGCATATGGCCAACTGGGAGGTCATGCCCATCGTGGCGCATAGCGCAGGGTTTCCCGGCGTGACGATCTACCGCCCCATCGACAATCCGCTGGTGGATTGGTGGATCGCCCGCCAGCGCCGCCGCCACTCTTTTCCTGTCCAGCTTTCCAAACGCGGCGAGAACACGCGCGACATGCTGCGCGCGCTGAAGTCAGGTGAAGCACTCGCGCTGCTGGTCGATCAGAAGCACCGCGAAGGTGTGATGGTGCCCTTCTTCGGACATGATGCCCCCACCGTCGCAGGGCCTGCGGTGCTGCATCTGCGCACCGGCGCTGCATTGCTGCCGGTGGCGATCCGGCGCACGCGCGGCGCACGGTTTCATGTGACATTCCACGCACCACTCGACGTGCCGCGCACTGGCGACAAGACGGCAGACACGAACGCCATCCTGCTGGCCATCAATCAGAAGATGGAAGATTTCATCCGCGCCGCGCCTGAACAATGGCTGTGGGCGCATAATCGCTGGATGGATTGAGCGCCTAGCCCGGCATGGGCGGTGCGGCGAGCTGCGGATCGAGCCGCTCCTGAAACCAGTTGAGCCGCCAGCACAGATGCGGCCCCGTCGCCCGGCCCGTCTTGCCGATCGCCCCGATCACCGCGCCCTTTTCAACTGTGTCACCCAGTTTCACGTCCTGACGGCTCTGATGCAGATAGGACGTGGTGATGCCGCCGCCATGATCAATGATCGTGGTGCCACCGGTGAAATACATGTCCGGCTCGGCCAGACGCACGATGCCTTTGGCTGGCGCATGGATCGGCTCGCCCTCGCCCTTTGCGATATCCACACCGAAATGCGGGCGGCGCGGTTCACCATTCAAAATCCGCTGGCTGCCGTAAACGCCGGTGACAGGGCCTTTCACCGGCCAGTCAATGCCATCGGCGAACCAGATTTCCAGCGTGTCGTGACTGCGCGCCTCGCCAATCATCTGATTGTCGCGCTCGATGCGCTTGATGGCGTCCGGGGGCGGCGTCACCTTGTCATCCGGCAGGCCGTTGATGCGCTGGATCTTGTATTCACGTTGCACGATGGTCAGCGTCTCGCTCTGCGGCTTCATGCCCGGCAAAGTAATCACCAACTGCGCGCTCTTGGCCTGATCGCGCCCGAAGCCGAAAACATAAATGCCTTCCGGGCTCACCCGCACCGCCTTGCCATCCAGCGTCACTTTGGCCGCCGGATCGGTGCGGCCCATCACCATGCCGCCCTGTTCGAAGTCCCCCGTGAAGCGTTCATCGGCACGCGCCATGCGCAGCGGCACGACCATTGCGCCGGCCGCGCTCATCAACAAAGTCAGAAACGCGCGGCGGTCCATCAGATTTTCCCCTCGGCGCGCAACTGCTCATAGCGTTTGAACGCGGTTTCGGCACTGACATAGGCTTCCTGCACTTCGGCGCTCCAGTAACGCAGATCATCCAGCGCCACCGGCTGCCCGGTCACCGCACAGCGCACGAACTGACCGGGTGTGATCACCTCATATTCGCCGGGCAGATATTTCAGCTTCGCCTCGCGCCCGGTGATGTCCTGAAAGTTCATGATGGCCTCCGCGTTCAGAATAGCGTGCCCTGCCCGCCGCCGCCATCCTTGCGTTTTGGCTTGCTTGCGCGCGGTGGTGCATCGCCATCAGCCGTGGCGATACGCTCGCCATCGTGGAACTGAAGCACCAGCCCCTCGCCCGCCTCCACATCGCCCGCGCTGCGCTTCAATCCACCCGATGCACCGCGCACCAGAGCGAAGCCGCGCGCCAGTGTGGCGCGATGGCTCAGCGCCTCCAGCATCTTGGCATGGCTCCCCAGCGCCTGATGCGCATCGCCCAGCCGACGCCGCGCTGCCAGACCCAGTCTGCGCCCGGCCTCGTCGCTGCGTTCAGAAAGCCGCCGCGTCTCGGCCTGCAACAACACCGGACGGAAACGCCCTGCGGCAGATGTCAGCCTTGCCTTCGCGCGTTCCACGAACACCATCAGCGCGCCACCAAAGCGCGTCGACGTGCCATCGAAGCGCTGACGGGCCAGCGCCAGAATCTGGTCGGGCCTCGGCAGACCACGCGCCAGATCACCCAGACGCCGCCGCCGGTCTTCGCGCGCGCGGCCCATGGCCTGCACCAGTCGCCGCGCCAGCCCAAGCGTTTCAGCGGCAAGGTCAGCACGCACCGGCACTGCCATTTCAGCAGCAGCGGTCGGCGTCGGCGCACGGCGATCAGCCGCAAAGTCAATCAGCGTCGTGTCGGTTTCATGGCCCACAGCCGAAATCAGCGGGATCGCACTCCCCGCTGCCGCCCGCACCACCGCCTCATCGGAAAAGGGCAGCAGGTCTTCCACCGAGCCACCGCCGCGCGCCACGATCAGCACATCGGGGCGCGGGATGTCGCCATGCGCGTCAAGCGCATTGAAGCCGTTGATCGCCGCCGTCACCTGCGCGGCTGCCGTTTCGCCCTGCACGGCCACCGGCCACACCAGAACGCGCCGTGGGAAACGATCTGCGAGCCGATGCAGAATGTCACGGATCACCGCGCCGGTTGGCGAGGTGATGACGCCGATCACCTCCGGCAGATGCGGCAAAGGCTTCTTGCGCGCCGCATCGAACAGACCTTCGGCGGCGAGTTTCGTGCGTCGCTCCTCCAGCATCTTCATGATCGCGCCGAGTCCCGCCAGCTCCAGCCGCTCGATAACGATCTGATAGGACGACTTGCCCGGATAGGTGGTGAGCCGCCCTGAAGCGATCACCTCCATGCCTTCTTCGGGCTTCACCTTCAGCTTGGAATAGGAGCCGCGCCAGATCACCGCGTCGATCTTCGCCGTTTCATCCTTCAGCGCGAAATAGGCATGGCCCGAGGAATGCACGCCGCGAAACCCTGAAATCTCGCCGCGCACCCGCACATAGCCGAAGCTATCCTCGACTGTGCGTTTCAGCGCAGCCGACAGCTCGCTGACAGAAAGTTCCAGCGCGTTGGACGCCGACTCGGACGTTTCACTCATGACCTTTTGATAGCCCAGCCAGCCCGACACGGGAATCATTCATGAAGCGGTTGGCAAGCCCATGTGGTTTTGTCAGAAGCATGCCCTCATCTGGAGGCCCTGCCATGCGTATTCTTCTTCTGGGTTCGGGCGGGCGCGAACATGCGCTTGCCTGGAAGATCGCCCAAAGCCCTCTCTGCGATGAACTCATTTCAGCGCCCGGCAATCCCGGCATGGCGCATCATGGCACCTGCGTGCCATGCGACATTCAGAACAACGATGCGGTGGTCGCCCTTGCCCTCGGCCTGAAACCTGATTTCGTTGTGGTGGGGCCGGACAATCCACTCGCCAATGGCGTTGTCGATGCACTGGAAGGTGCGGGCTTCAAATGCTTCGGCCCATCGAAGGCCGCCGCACAACTCGAAGCCAGCAAGGGCTTCACGAAAGATCTTTGCGCGGAAGCGAACATCCCGACCGCGCGCTATCGCCGCTTCACCGATGCTGCCGCCGCCCAGGCCTATGCGGCGGACGAGATGCTGCCGCTGGTCATCAAGGCCGATGGTCTCGCGCTCGGCAAGGGCGTCATCATTGCGCAAACGCATGAGGAAGCAGCGCTTGCCATTGATGAAATGTTCGCTGGTGCGTTCGGCGCCTCAGGCACCAGCATCGTGATCGAGGAATTCATGACCGGCGAGGAAGCCAGCTTCTTCGCGCTGTGCGACGGCGAAACCGCCCTGCCCATCGGCACGGCACAGGATCACAAGCGCGCCTTTGATGGCGATACCGGCCCGAACACCGGCGGCATGGGGGCCTATAGCCCCGCCTCGATCCTGACGCCGGACATCGTCGCGCAGACGATGACCCGCATCATCCTGCCCACGGTTGCGGCGATGAAAGCGCGCGGCACACCGTTCAGGGGCGTCTTCTATGCCGGGCTGATGCTGACGTCGGAAGGCCCCAAACTCATCGAATACAATGCCCGCTTCGGAGACCCGGAAACACAGGTGCTGATGCCCCGTCTTGCATCCGACATCGTGCCGCTGCTCCTCGCCTGTGCTGAAGGCCGGTTGAAAGACATGACCGTCGCCTGGAAAGAGGAAGCCGCGCTCACGGTCGCCATGGCCACGCAGGGCTATCCCGGCACTGTGCAGAAAGGCTCTGTCATTGCCGGCATCGATGCGGCGGAAGCAGGCGGCGCGATCGTCTTTCATGCCGGCACTGCACGCAATGCGGCGGGCGCGCTCACCGCCAATGGTGGGCGCGTGCTCAGCGTCACCGCGATGGCCGGCACGGTTACTGAAGCGCAGTCACGCGCCTATCGCGCCGTTTCAGAAATCGTCTGGCCGGAAGGCTTCTACCGCCGCGACATCGGTGCTCGCGAAGTAACGCGGGAGCAGGACAAGGTCGCACAATAACCCCTCGCCCCGCTCGCCGCGCTTCAGTCCTTGGAATAACCCCTCGCCCCGCTTGCGGGGAGAGGAGGGAGGCATGATGCACCAGCATCATGCCGGAAGGTGAGGGGCCGAGAGATGAGGGGCCGGAAGGCAGGCGCACACAACGCGCCCTATTCCTTCTGCAATGCCCTCAGGATCACCTCCAGAACACCGTGCAGATTGCTCATCACGTCACCATTCCAGAACCGCAGAACACGTAGGCCCCGTGCGTTCAGAACGCGGGTGCGACGGGCATCATAGGCGAGCCCTTTGTCCTCGCCATGCTGGCCACCATCAAGCTCAACCACCAAACCCTGCTCAGCACAGATGAAGTCCACGACATAAGGCGGGCGCGGCGACTGGCGCTTGAACTTGAAGCCGCCAAGCCGCCGGTCACGCAGATGCCCCCACAGCAGGCGCTCTGCATCTGTCTGGTCCCGCCGCAACCTGCGGGCGCGTGCGGTGAGCATGGGTGGAATATCGGCAGCCATTCATTGCGTCATATCATGCAGGCGTCATTGCGGCTTCCCCCTCACCGCTTCGCTGCGCTCAGCCCCTCTCCCCAAAGGGGAGAGGGGTTCTGAAGAAACAGCATCATCCTCACCCCCCGCCCCGCGCGCTGCTGCGTCAGTCATTGGGATAACCCCTCGCCCCGCTCGCCGCTGAGTCAGTCCTTGGAATAACCCCTCGCCTCGCTCCTCGTAAGGGCGAACATCAAGAAACCCCTCTCCCCGCTTGCGGGGAGAGGAGGGAGGCATGATGCACCAGCATCATGCCGGAAGGTGAGGGGCCTGAAGGTGAGGGGCCCAGAAGTGAAGGGCCCGAAAGTGAAGCGTCAGCCCCGCAATCGCGCGGCCAGATCGCCATGCCCGCGTTCGGCGGCGATGTCGGCAGGCGTCTTGCCGTCATCGGATGTCGCGCCGAGCAGCGCGCCTCTGGCGATCAGCGCATCGCATAAGGTGACATTGCCACGCGAGGCCGCCAGATGCAGCGGCGTCCAGCCACCGCCCGCGGCGAAGCGCACACTCGCGCCCGCCTCCATCAGCACGCATATGGTCTCAGCATCGCCTGCCCCGGCGATCGCCGCGTGCAAAGGCTGGTTGGCGGTCGCATTGCCCGACACCGCTGTGTGGTCAGCCCCGGCCGCGAGCAGAGCCTTCGCCACATCCGCCTGACCAAGAAATCCTGCCAGATGCAACGCGGTCCAGCCATCGGCGCTCTGCGCGGCAAAGTCGCGTGTCGCCATCACATCGGCAGATTCACGGGCCAGCGCCGCAGCCCCGGCAGCCAGATCGCCCTTCTGCAATGCTGCCATCACCTCAACAAAGCGCGTCATGACACTCTCCCCGCTCCCGCTACGTTAGCCTGACGGCCACGTCAGGGGTAGCGCATTGCGCCCTGCGCGGCTAATCGTGAGGGGAAGAAAAACACAAATATGCGATGGGGAAATCCATGACTGACGCGCCCATGTCCCGGCAGGAACAGTTCAGCGGCACCAAAGAGGTGACCGAGCAGCATCGCATCGACGAGACGAAACTAGCCGCATGGCTGGAAGCGCATGTCGAGGGCTATCAAGGCCCGCTCACCGTGCGCCAGTTCAAGGGCGGCCAGTCGAACCCGACCTATCAGCTCATCACGCCGTCGAAGAAATATGTCATGCGCCGCAAACCGCCGGGCAAGCTGCTGCCCTCAGCGCATGCAGTAGATCGCGAGTTCCGCGTCATCTCGGCACTGCATGGTGCGGGCTTTCCGGCACCGCGCGCCTATGCGCTGTGCGAGGATGAAAGTGTCACCGGCACGATGTTCTATGTGATGGACTGCGTTGACGGGCGCATTCTGTGGGAGCCGCGCCTGCCCGGCATGAACCCGGAGGAACGCCGCGCGACATGGGATACACAGAACGAAACGCTCGCGCGCCTGCACCAGCTTGATTATGTGAAGATCGGACTTTCGGATTTCGGCAAGCCGGGCAGTTATTTCGCGCGCCAGATCAATCGCTGGTCGAAGCAGTATGTGGCTTCGGAAACGCAGCACATCGACGCCATGAACCGTTTGATGGCATGGCTGCCGAACAACATTCCGCCGGGCGAGCGCGCCTGCGTCGTGCATGGCGACTACCGGCTCGACAACATGATCCTGCACCCCACACAGCCCAAATGCATCGCGGTGCTGGACTGGGAGATTTCCACCATCGGCGATCCGCTGGCCGACTTCACCTATCATCTCTCGCAGTGGCGCATGGAAGGCCCGGCCTCTGGCTCCACCGGCGGGCTTGGCGGACTTTCCGACAGCGAGCTGACCGCGCTCGGCATCCCGACCGAGGCCGAATATGTGCGCGCCTATTGCGAGCGCACGGGCCGCGATGGCATCGAAAATCTCGACTATTATTTCGCCTACAACTTCTTCCGCCTCGCCGGCATTCTTCAGGGCATTGTCGGACGCGTGCGTGATGGCACGGCGGCCAGCGCCCATGCCGAACAGAACGCGGCGAGTGTGCGACCGCTCGCCGAACGTGGCTGGATGTTCGCGCAACGCGCCGGCGCTGTGTGATGAGCGACCTGGGCGCTCTGGCATCGGATGCCAATGCCGGTGCGGTGCGCGATGTCCACCGCTTCGACGAAACGCGCCTGCGTGATTATCTGAAAAGCCATCTCGATATTGGCGCTGACTTTTCCGTGCGTCAGTTTTCGGGCGGGCAGTCAAACCCGACCTTTCTGATTGAAACGGCGGGGCGCAAATATGTGCTGCGCAAGAAGCCGCCGGGCAAGCTACTGCCTTCAGCGCATCAGATCGACCGCGAATACCGCATCATGAAGGCGCTGGCGGCAACCGATGTGCCGGTGCCGGTCATGCGCGTGCTGTGCGAGGATGACAGCATCATCGGCACGTCCTTCTATGTGATGGACTTTCTGGAAGGGCGCATCTTCCGTGACCCGACCCTGCCCGGCCTCGCGCCAACTGAACGCGCCGCCATCTATGACAGCATGAACGCGGTGATGGCGAAGCTGCACGGCGTCGATATCGCCGCCAGCGGCCTTTCAGACTTCGGGCGGCCCGGCAATTATTTTGACCGCCAGATCAAACGCTGGATCACCCAGTATCGCGGCGCCGAAACCCAGCACATCGCGGCGATGGAAACGCTGATCCGCTGGATGCCCGAACACATTCCTGCCGATGACAGCGTCACGATCGCGCATGGCGACTACCGGCTTGAAAACACCGTGTTTCACCCTACCGAACCACGCATGATCGCGGTGCTGGACTGGGAGCTTTCCACCATCGGTCATCCGCTGGCCGATCTTGGCTACAACTGCATGGGCTATCGGCTCAACAATCCGCGGCAGGGCGGACTGGTGAATGTGGACCATGCCGCAACCGGCATTCCTGATGAAGAAAGCTATGTGCGCGCCTATTGCGCCCGCACGGGCCGGGCCTTCCCGATCCCTGATTGGGATTTTTACATTGCGTTTGCCATATTCAGGTTAGCGGCCATTTCACAAGGCGTTTACAAACGCGGGCTCGATGGCAATGCGAGTTCGGCCAACGCCATTTCGATGAATTTGTGTAGCTTTTTAAGTGAAGCCGCCGCTTCCATGGTGAATGCGCGTTAGGACTTTCGCTGGCTGCTAACAGGATATGAATCTCATACCCTGAATCTGGACGCTTCGGGCAAAGCGAGCCTTAAGCGTTTTCGCTTACCATGCTCCCCAAGAAGAATGTGTGGCGGGGTTTTAGTGCTCTTTTTCCAGACAAAGGATTTGTCTGATCTTTCGCGTGAGGAAGCGTTGCAACGCCTGGCTTTTGCGGAAGGCCGGCTTGCGCTTTCGGAACGGAAGGCAGGCACTGGCTTTTTCCGCCGGCCGCTCGGACAGGAAGCGCCGTATTGGTCTCCTGGCCTCTATCGTATCTTGGGGCGCGACCCGTTCACCGCGCCAGATCCAGCAGCACTTATCTCGGCCGTTGATGCGGATGGCGAAGGCATCATGGTCACGGCGATCGGCAATGTGCTGCGCAATCCAGGACCGTTTTTCGTGCAGGGGCGCCTGAAACGTCCTGATGGTAGTTTGCGCGAAGTTGAAATCAGCGGCGATGTTGAAACCGATGATGGCGGGCATGTCGTGGCGCTGGTGGGCATCATGACGGATGTAACCGCCCGCGTTGAAGCGGAAGAGCAGCTCCGCGCCGCGATGGATGCTTTCAGGCTGCTCACCGAAGAAGCCAACGACATGATCTGCCGTCACGATACGGCCATGAAGATTCTTTACTGCTCGCCAGCCCTCACGCGCATGCTGGGTTATGACCCATCCGAAGTGCTCGGTTCCAGCTTCGTGAAAATGATCCATCAGGAAGATCGGCAGCTTATCGCCAACACACATGCTGAGCTTTTGCGTCCCGGTGCGGCGAAGACAATGACCATGCGTATGCGCCACAGGAATGGCGGCACGATCTGGATCGAAACCGTCTGCCGGTCGGTTGCCGAACCGGGCACAAGCCGCGTCGCCGAAATCATTACCGTGTCGCGCGACATCACGGTTCGTAAAGAACAGGAAATGGAACTGAAGCGTGCGCGTGATGCTTCTGAAGAAGCAAGCCGCACCAAGTCGCGCTTTCTGGCCTCCATGAGCCACGAATTGCGCACACCGCTGAATGCGATCATTGGTTTTTCAGAGATGATGAAAGACCAGATGTTTGGCCCTCTGCCTGATCGTTATGTCGAGTATTCTGGCATGATCAATGAATCCGGCTCGCTCTTGCTGTCATTGATCACGGACATTCTTGATATGTCCAAGATCGAAGCTGGCCGTTTTGATCTCGTGCTGGAAACGATTGATCCCGACGAGGTTGCTGCAAGCTGCCTCCGCGTCATCAAGAGCAAGGCCATGCAGGGCGGGCTGAGCCTTCATACCGAAATACAGGACGGGCTTCAGATTGAAGTCGACACGCGCGCTCTGAAGCAGATCCTGCTCAACCTTTTGTCCAATGCGGTCAAGTTCACGCCGCAAGGGGGCGAGGTCACATTGTCGATCCGCGCTGAAGGCTGCAACATCGCCTTTGTGGTGCAGGATACCGGCATCGGCATCCCGGCTGACCAGCTGCCGCGTCTTGGCAATCCATTTGAGCAGGCCAAACAGGATGCGGCGATTGCCAAGGAAGGCACCGGCCTCGGGCTGGCACTGGTGAAAGCCTTTGCGGGGCTTCATGGCGGCGCGATGAAAATCGAGTCCACCGAAGGCATGGGCACCACAGTCACAGTCACCCTACCCACCTCTCAGGCTGGCCGCGCGCAGAACGGCGTTCAGCAGGCCGCCTGAAAGAAAAAGGCAGCGGGTCTCCCCGCTGCCTTTGTCATCACATGATGGCCTGCTTTATTCCGCCGCGTGCTTGCGCGGTTCCGGGTTGGCATATTTGCCATACTCCAGACGCGCGATGGTGCGGGCATGAACTTCATCCGGCCCATCGGCGAGGCGCAGCGTGCGCATACCGGAATACATTTTCGCAAGGCCCGGATCGGTGGTGACACCTGCCCCGCCCCATGCCTGGATCGCATCGTCGATCACCTGCAAGGCCATGCGCGGTGCCGCCACCTTGATCATGGCGATCTCGGTGCGGGCAACCTTGTTGCCGGCCTTGTCCATCATGTCGGCTGCCTTCAGGCACAGAAGACGCGTCATGTCGATATTGATGCGGGCATCGGCGACGCGCTGTTCCCACACCGAATGGTCAGAGATGCGCTTGCCGAAGGCGACACGGCTCTGCAGACGACTCACCATGCTTTCCAGCGCCCGCTCGGCAACGCCGATGGTACGCATGCAGTGATGGATGCGCCCCGGCCCAAGGCGCCCTTGCGCGATTTCAAAGCCGCGCCCTTCGCCGAGGATCATGTTTTCCACCGGCACTTCGACATCCTTGAACACGACTTCACCGTGGCCATGCGGGGCGTCATCGAAGCCGAACACCGGCAGCATACGCACGACCTCGACACCCTTGGCGTTCATCGGCACAACGATCTGGCTCTGCTGACGGTATTTGTCGGCCGACGGGTCGGTTTTGCCCATCACGATCATCACCTTGCAGCGCGGATCGCCGACCCCTGAAGACCACCACTTGCGGCCATTGATGACGTATTTGTCGCCTTTGCGCTCCATGCGCGTCTCGATGTTTGAAGCATCTGATGAAGCAACGCCTGGCTCGGTCATGATGAACGCCGAACGGATGTCACCGGCGAGCAGTGGCTTCAGATATTCTTCCTTCATCCAGTCGGCGCCATAGCGCTCGAACACTTCCATATTGCCGGTGTCGGGGGCTGAGCAGTTGAAGACCTCCGAAGCGAAGCCCACGCGGCCCATGATTTCGGCCAGCGGCGCATATTCCAGATTGGTCAGTCCGCCACCCAGATGGCTTTCCGGCAGAAACAGATTCCAGAGGTTCGCGGCCTTGGCTTTTTCTTTCAGGCGCTCGACAGCCTGCACGACGATCCACGGATTGCCGGCCTTGCGCGCAGCGGCCATTTCGGCGTCGTAGTCTTTCTCGGCCGGATAGACATGGGCGTCCATGAAATCGCTGACGCGTTTGATGAGGTCTTTCACCTTCGGGGTATGATCGAAATCCATACGGGCGCTCCTAACCTGTTCATTCATTCTTGAATGAACCGACATTAGCCCGCAGGCTGCGCGAAAGGCCAGCCTGCCGCACCGCCTGATTGCGTCAGGTCAAACCCCTGACGTTACGGTCACCCTCGCCGCGCCCGGAAGAAGGCGCGCAGCAATTCAGCCGATTCATGCGCCAGATGGCCCTGATGCACCTCAGGCCGGTGATGACAGGTCGGTTGCTCGAAAAAACGCCCGCCATGCACGACACCGCCGCCTTTCGGGTCGGCGGCTGCGAAATGCAGCGACCCAATGCGGGCCAGCGAAATCGCTCCGGCGCACATCGCACATGGCTCCAGCGTCACATGCAATGTGCAGCCGGTCAGTCGTTCATTGCCCAGCGCCTCGGCCGCCTCGCGGATCGCCAGCATTTCGGCATGGGCGGTCGGGTCTTTCAGCTCGACGATCCGGTTTGAAGCCTGCGCGATCACCCGCCCATCGGGCCCTGTGATGACCGCCCCCACCGGCACCTCGTCGCGGGCCGAGGCGGCCTCGGCAGCGCGCATGGCCATATGCATGGGGTCGTGCGGATCGTGGGTCATACCCTCACATAGCACATTCCCGCGCCCGCGCGCTCTGCTAGAAGCATCACATGACAGACAAGAACACGACCCCTCCAGAGGGCGAGCGCATCGCCAAGGTGCTGGCCCGCGCCGGGGTGGCCTCGCGCCGCGATGTCGAGCGCATGATCGCCGAGGGCCGCGTGAAGGTGAATGGCGAAACCCTCACCACGCCCGCCTTCAAGGTCGCGCCCGGTGCCGTGCTTCAGGTCGATGGCCAGGTGGTCGGCGGGGCGGAACCGACGCGGCTGTGGCGCTATCACAAGCCTTCGGGCCTCGTCACCTCGCATCGTGACGAGAAGGGTCGCCCGACCGTTTTCGATCTCCTGCCCGCCGGCATGCCGCGCGTCATTTCCATCGGGCGGCTCGATCTCACCTCGGAAGGCCTGTTGCTGCTCACCAATGATGGTGCGCTCGCCCGACGCCTTGAACTGCCGGAAACCGGCTGGGTGCGGCGATACCGCGTGCGCTTCTTCGGCTCCATTCCGCAAAGCGAACTCGACAGGCTGAAGAACGGCGTCACAGCTGACGGTGTGCGTTACGGCCCCATCGAGGCCGTGCTGGAACGCAGCACCGGCCAGAACGCCTGGGCCACTGTTTCACTGCGCGAAGGCAAAAACCGCGAAGTGCGCAAGGTGTTCGAGCATCTGGGGCTGAAGGTCTCGCGCCTCATCCGCATCGCCTATGGGCCGTTCCAGCTGGGCGACCTGCAGGAAGGCGACGTGGACGAGGTCAGCGGCAAGGTATTGAAGGAACAGCTCGGCCTTGCGAAGAATCCAAAACGTATGAACGCAAAGCCCTCCATTTCCTCCCCCGTTCAGGGGGGAGGTCCGGCAAAACCGGGGCGGGGGGATAAGGCCAGACGCTGATGCGTATCGTTGGCGGCAGGTTGCGCGGGCGGGCGCTGGTGGCCCCGAAAGACATGCGGGTGCGGCCCACCGCTGACCGCACACGCGAGTCGCTGTTCAACATTCTCGCCCATAATGATTTCGACATCGGCTGGCGGCTTGAGGATGCGCGCGTGCTTGACCTGTTCGCAGGCACCGGGGCACTGGGCTGCGAGGCGCTGTCACGGGGTGCGAAGTTCTGCCTGTTTGCCGATGACGACCCGGACAGCCGCGCGCTCCAGCGCCAGAATGTCGAAGCGCTCGGCCTCACCGGCGTCACCAAAATCTGGCGGCGTGATGCGACCGCACTTGGCGACATGCCAGCCAATGCCAATGGCCCTTTCACGCTTGTCTTTGCTGATGCGCCTTATGCGAAAGGCCTCACCACAGCCGCACTCACCAGCGCGCTCAGCGGTGGCTGGATCGCGCCCGGCGCCTTGGTGGTTGTGGAAACCAGCATCGAAGAAGAAGCGCCCGCAATCAGCGGCCTCACGCCGAACGATGAACGCATCTATGGCGCGGCACGGATCAGCCTTCTGACACGCCCACCCGCACCGACGGATCATTGAACGCATCGTCGATCGAGCGGCGATAAACAACTGTTGGCGGCTTCACACCGTGCGTGATCAGGTCATGCCGCACCTGCGCCGACGCGCCGGTAATGACCAGTGTCACGCCATTGCGCGCCGACTTGCGCGCCAATCCTTCAATGGTCATCGCTGCTGTTGAATCCAGAAACGGCACTGCGGTGAAATCCAGAATGAAGGTGCGCGGCCGGTCGGCAATACGTTCCAGCACCGCGCCGATGGTCGAGGCCGCCCCGAAAAAGAACGCGCCCGAAATGCGATAGATGACGAGATCGCGGTCCGTCGCCAGCCCCGCATCATAGGATGAGCGCGCCTCGCCCTTCGCATCCGCCGTGTCGCGCGTGATGAGCGCGGCGTGATCGTCCACCCGCGTCGTCTCGGCCATGCGCCCAAGGAACAGCAGCGTGCCAAGCCCGAACCCGGCGAGAATGCCCGTCATCAGATCGGCAAAGATGGTCAGCAGAAATGTCGCCAGCAGCACCACGGCATCACCGCGCGAGGCGGTCAGCAGCGTGGCGAAAGCGTGTTTCTCGGCCATGTTCCAGGCGACCACAGCCAGCACACCCGCCAGTGCGGCCAGTGGAATATAGGAAGCCAGCGGCGCGGCGATCAGCACAAAGACCAGCAGAAACACCGCATGCAGCATACCGCTGACCGGGCCATGCGCCCCGGCCCGTACATTGGTCGCGGTGCGCGCGATCGTGCCCGTCGCGCAGACGCCGCCAAACAACGCGCTCGCAATGTTCGCCGCACCCTGCGCCGCCAGTTCGCAGTTGGAACGATGACGCCGCCCGGTCATGCCGTCGGCCACCACAGCCGACAGCAGCGATTCAATCGCCCCCAGCAGTGCGAATGTCGCTGCATCCGGCAGCACGGCGACAGCCAGCGCCATGTCGAACTTCGGCAAAGCGGGCCATGGCAGGCCAGCAGGCAATCCGCCAAAGCGCGTGCCAATGGTTTCCACGGGCAGATGAAAGGCAAAGGCGATAAGAGAGGCCAGCACCACCGCGATCAGCATGCCCGGCCAATGCGGGCGCACGCGCTTCAGCCCTTCGATCAGCGCCACGGTCATGAGCGCCAGCGCAAAGGCGGCGATGCTGAAACTTGGCAGTGCTGCGCCCAGCGCCTCCAGCTTGGGCAGAAGTGCTGCCGGTTCCGGCCCGCTCAGCGTCAGCCCCAACAGGTCTTTCACCTGCGAAGCGAAGATGATGACGGCGATGCCCGCCGTGAATCCCACCGTCACCGGATAGGGAATGAACTTGATATAGGTGCCAAGCCGCAGATAGCCCATCGCCGCCAGCATCACACCGGCCATCAGCGTGGCGAGCAGCAGTCCATCCACACCGTGGCGGGCCACTGTCGCCGCGACGACCACAATGAACGCACCGGCCGGGCCGCCGATCTGAAACCGGCTGCCGCCCAGTGCGGAAATCAGAAAGCCACCGATGATCGCGGTGATGAGGCCGCGTTCCGGCGTCACGCCTGAGGCGATGGCGATCGCCATCGAAAGCGGCAATGCGACGATGGCGACAGTCAAACCCGCCACGGCATCGGCGCGCAATTCTTTCAGGCCGTAGCCTTCACGCAGAATGGTGATGAGCTTGGGCGTGAACAGTTCGGCAAAGCTGGGTTCCGCCAGACGGATGCGACTGCTCATCGGCGGCCAAACAGTTTTTCAATGTCGGTCCGCTTCAGCTCAACATAGGTCGGGCGGCCATGATTGCACTGCCCAGAATGGGGCGTTGCTTCCATCTCGCGCAGCAGGGCGTTCATTTCCTCTGCGCTCAGGCGGCGTCCGGCCCGCACCGATCCATGACAGGCCATCGTGCCGCAGATCTCGCCCAGCCGTTCCTTCAGCGAAAAGGCCTGACCATGTTCGGCGATCTCATCGGCCAGATCGTTCAGCAGGCCATGCACATCGGTCTTGCCCAGCAGGGCGGGCGTCTCGCGCACCGCGATGGCTCCGCCGCCGAAATCCTCGATCACCAGCCCCAGCGCCGCCAGTTCATCCGCACACTGAAGAAGTCGCTCGGCCGATGCGCCATCCATCTCAACAATGTCGGGCGTCAGCAGCATCTGCCGCTGCACGCCGCCGTCCTCCAGCGCGCGCTTCATCTTCTCATAGACCAGCCGCTCATGTGCCGCATGCTGATCGACGATGACCAGTCCGTCTTCAGTCTCTGCCACGATATAGGTGTTATGCACCTGCCCCCGCGCCACACCGAGCGGATAGCGACGCACCTCATCAGGAGCCATCTCAGCCACTTTCGCGGCGGGGGCAAAATCATGCACGGCCTCAAGCACCGCCGCGCTCACCGGCACACCATAGGCGAGCGCCGTCTCAGCAAAGCCCGGCGTCATCGGGCGCTGTGCGACAGGCAGCGGTCCGTAGAATGCCGGAAAAGCGGGTTGCGGTGGCGGCATCGCGCCGGGCCGAAACGCGTCCAGCGCCGAAACCGCCACCGTGGTCGAAGCCCGAAAGCCTGCCCGCTCCAGCGTCTGGCGCAGCGCATTGACGATCAGCCCGCGCACACTCTGGGCATCGCGGAAACGCACTTCGGTTTTGGCGGGGTGCACGTTCACGTCCACATCGGCGGGCGCGGTTTCAACAAACACCACGGCGACGGCATGGCGGTCATGCGCCAGAAAATCGGCATAGGCACCGCGCACCGCGCCGGTGATGAGCCGGTCTTTCACTGCCCTTCCGTTCACGAACAGAAACTGATGCTGGGCATTGCCGCGATTGAAGGTCGGCACACCGGCAAAGCCCGAAACCCGCGCCTCAGCCTTGGCGATATCAAAGCCCAGCGCATTGGGCTTGAAGGCCGGGCCAAGAATGGCAGCGATGCGCGCCAGCCATCCCTCCGTGCCCGGACGTTCGGCGGCCAGATCCAGAATGACACGGCCTTCATCCTCCAGCGTGAAGGCCACATCGGGTGAGGCCATAGCGATGCGCTTGACCATATCGGCCACCGCCTGCTGCTCGGTGCGCGGCGACTTCATGAACTTCAGCCGGGCGGGCGTTGCGAAGAAAAGATCGCGCGCCTCGATGCGCGTACCGTGCTGGCCCTTGCCCAGAAAGGCCACCGGCTGCGGTGCGCCGTTCACGCCGCCTTCCACGGTGATGCGCCAGGCATCGCTCCCCTCAGCGACCCGGCTGTCGATGGTCAACCGCGACACCGCGCCGATGGATGGCAGCGCCTCGCCGCGAAAACCCAGTGTCGCGATTTCAGTCAGATCATCCTGACCATCGGCGGCAACCGGCAGTTTCGATGTCGCATGGCGCAGAATGGCAAGGCTCAATTCCTCGGCGCTCATGCCCACGCCGTCATCGCTCACGCGGATCAGCGTGAGGCCGCCACCGGCAATCGCCACCTGAATGCGGCGCGCGCCGGCATCGAGGGCATTTTCAACCAGCTCCTTCACCGCCGCAGCCGGACGCTCCACCACTTCGCCCGCCGCGATGCGGTTGATTGTCCCTTCACTGAGACGGCGGATGGTCATCACCTATCCCCGCGACGACGCCAGATAGGCGCGGGCGAGACGCTTGCCTTCTTCGACGGCGGGCTGGTCCAGCGGATCAACGCCCATCAGCCGCGCCGCCAGAATCGTCTCCAGCATGAAATGCATGAACAGCGCGCCGATGCTGTATTCATCAAACCGCGCGACACTCATCGTCCGCACCGGCCGTCCATTGCGCGCCAGCGTTTCAGCTGTGGCACGGGTCTGCGCCGTCACCAGTTCGCCAAGTGCATGGCCGCCGAGATAGCCAACGCCCAGTTTTTCGGCCAGCGCCGCATCCGGGCGCGGGCCCTCATTGAGCTGGTCCGCCGACAGCACGGTGAAGGCACGCACATTCGGCCCGCCGAGATAAAGCTGCAACTGGCTGTGCTGATCGACCGGGCCGAGCGCGGTCGAGGCCGCCTGCCCCTTGCCATCCTTGCCGACGCTTTCGGCCCACAGCTGCCGCCACCATGCGCCGAAACGGTCGAAACGGTCACCATAGGGCATCAGCACCAGTTCACCGAACCCTGCCCCATCGGCCGCGATGTTGAGCGCCGCGCCCAGCGCCGGTTCTGCCTCATCGCTCGCCAGTATGCGTTGCCACACCGCTTCGGCGCCTGCGCGAATGGCAGCGGCATCAAGGCCCAGCAGCAGCGCGGGCATCATGCCGACCAGCGTCAGCACCGAATAGCGCCCGCCAATATCCAGCGGATGATCCAGCACTGGCGCACCGATTTCGTGCGCAAACAGCCGCGCCGGGTTATTTTCCGTCGGCTCGGTCACCACCGCGAAATGCTGACCCAGATATTTGCCGCCGCCTACCGCTTTCAGTGCTTCCACGGCAGCCAGCGCCTGCATCATCGTCTCGCCGGTCGAACCCGATTTTGAAACCAGCAGAAAGCGCGTCGTGCGCAGATCAAGCGAGGCCATCGCCGCGGCGAAGCTCGCGCCATCCAGATTGTCGAAGACATGAAAGCGCGTGCCGTTGATCGGGGCCATCGCGCCGGGCGTGCGCCAGCCTTTCAGCTGCGCCAGCGCCTGCGCGCCAAGGCCCGAACCGCCCACCCCAAGCAGACACAGATCGGTGGTGTTCTTCAAAAGATGCGCGACCACCGGCCCGGCCGCAGCAAGATCATCGCGGCGGCGGGCGATCTCATAAAGCGGCTGCCCCCCTGCCCGCGCGCTTTCACGCAAGGCGGCGAGGTGTGGTTTCAGGGCCGTGCGCTGCGCCTCGAAGGCGGCATGAGTCAGGGCATGGCTGCCCGACTGCGCGGCGAAGGCATGACGGATATCGTGGCTATAGGGCAAACTCATACCTCCAGCATAAAGACAGGCGCGCAGCGTTTCCACGTTGCGCTCGGAGTCGGCAATGTCATGGTGCGGATAGGCGAGGGGCACTCGCTGCACGACGTGCCCGAACAGGGAGGGCGGAAGTGCGCGCACCTGTCCGACGAGCCTTGCGCGGCTTTGACGCGCCTCGCGTTGTATCTGGCTTCAGGGCGAAGCTGAGAACCAGCCCATGAGCGGCCAGAACCTTCACCACAGTGTCGAGTGTGGGATTCCCGCCATTGCTGAGGGTTTTGATAAGGCCAGAGCGCGCCTTACCGGTCTCTCGCGCGAGCGCCCGCATGTTCCCGGCGCGAGCAACCACACCCAGTGCATAGGCCATTTCGTCAGCATCGCCATCGGCAGCCACCTCGTCCAGATAGGCCTTGATGCGCCCTGGCGTGTTCAGGACATCAGCAAGGTCGAATACCTTGAAGCCTGGCGGCAGCTTTTTCGCAGTCATTTCCAGTCCCCTTTCAGCCGTTTTGCCTTCGCAATGTCCCTGGCCTGTGTCGTCTTCGTGCCACCCCACAGGACAACCGTATCGTCCATGACTGTGTAGTAGACCCGGTAGCCGGGGCCGTGGTCGATCCGCATTTCAAGAACGCCATCACCGACAGACTTGAAATCGCCGGGGTTGCCCTGACCCAGGCGGATCAGGCGGCGGGCGATCATCGCAACAGCACGGTCATCGCGCAGGCCATCGAGCCATACGACAAACGCCTCTGTTTGGATGATCGTTTTCACTGGGCCAATATAGTGGACCAAGCAAGAATCGGCAACCTCGCCTTTCAGGCAGCTCCCCACAGCGCGAATCTCCGCGCCTGTGGTGCTGCCCTCACGTGCGGCGAGAAGTTTACTGCAAGCCCTGCGGTTTGCCGACGACCACCCAATAGAACCCGGCCGGATCCAGCAGTTTCTTGGCTGCCGCTTGAACCTGATCCTTCGTCACGGCTTCAATCTCGGCCTTGCGGCGGTTGATATAATCCTTGTCGAAGCCCTGCAAAGCGAGACCAAGCAGACGGTTGGCGATCTTCCCGTTGGAATCAAAGCCCAGCACATATGAACCGTTGAGATACGCCTTGGCATCCGCCAGTTCCTCATCACTGATGCCTGCATTGCGCATCTTCTCGATTTCGGCCTTGGTGATGTCGATGGTTTCCTTCACGCGGGCATTATCGGTGCCGACCCCACCCGACAGGGTTTCGGAAAGCTGATAGGTCGCAAGCCCGGTCGAGATGCCATAGGCAAGCCCGCGCTTGGCACGCACTTCCTGCATCAGGCGCGAAGCGAAACCGCCGCCGCCCAGCACGTAATTCATGATCTGCGCGGCGCGATATTCAGGGTCTTCCACCCGAATGCCCGGCGCGCCGAAAATCACGATGCTTTGCGGAATGTCGCGGTCGATGATGTCCATCTTGCCACCATTCTGCATGGTGACCTTGGGCACATCTGCTGCCTGACGGTTGGCAGGCAGGCCGCCGAACAGTTGATCCAGCAATGGCCCAAGCTCGGCGGCGGAAATGTCACCCACCACCACCACCTTCATCTTGTCGCGGCCAAGGTAAGCACCCATGAAGCCAACCACGTCATCGCGCGTGATGGCGGCCAGCGTCGCCGCCGTGCCAATGCCGCGCCGTCCGTAAGGGTGGCCGGGGAAAGCGCGCGCGGCCCAGGTCTCGCCTGCGATGGTGCCGGGGTCTTCGTCCATCTGCTTCTGGTCGGCGGCGATCTGCGCCTTCATGCGGTCGATCGCTTCCTGATCGAAGCGCGGGCTGGTCAGTGCCAGTTTGGCAAGATCGAACGCATCCTGCTTGTTTGCGGTCAGTGTGGTCAGCGAAATGTAGAAGGCGTCCTTGTCGGAACTGGCGCCGAACTTGATCGCCTTGTCGTCCAGCCGCGCGGTGAAGGCGGTGGAATCAAGATCGCCCGCACCCTCATTCATCAGTGTGCTGACGAGATTGGTCAGACCGGCCTTGTCATTGGGGTCGAGCCGTTCGCCGCCGTCAAAACCGGCATTGATGGAAATGACCGGCAGGCCGTGTTCTTCCACCAGCCACGCTTCCACGCCGCCGGGGCTTTTCACGATCTGAATGTCGATCGCCCATGCGGCGCAGGTGAAAGCGCAGGCCGTCGCAACAGCCGTGAAACGCGAAAGCAGGCTCATGGCTGACCTCCCGCGACAGGCGCGGCGGGTTTGGCTTCGGGCTCAAGAGTCCCTGAAACACTGCGTTGGGGAACAAGATATTTGGCGGCGACGGCCTTCACCTGATCGGCGGTGACGGCCTCGATGCGCTGCGGCCATGCGGCCAGATCATCGAGCGACTGGCCCAGCGCGAGACCCTCACCATAATAATTGGCAAGGCCTTCCTGACTGTCCTGCGCATAGGTGAAATTGGCGACCATCAGGGTTTTGGCGCGCGCCAGTTCTTCGGGCGTCGGGCCTTCGGCAATGAACTTCGCGATCTCCGCATCTATCGCCGTTTCCATCTCGGCCAGCGAATGACCTTCAGCTGGCACCGCGTGGAAGCCGACGGAGCGGTCGTCGAGGCCATCGCCATCATGCCATGCCGAAACCGAGGTCGCGATCTTGGAGCCTTTGATCATTGCAAGACCAAGGCGCGAATTATCGCCGCGTCCGCCCATCACAAATGCCATCACCGACAGCGCATAGGCTTCACCGTCCTTCTGCGAGGTATAGCTTGGTGCCAGATACATACGCACGAAAGCAGGATTGCCCACGCGCGGGTCTTTCATGGCGACGCGACGCGCCGCGATGGCGGGCGGCTCGGCCACGCGCACGCGCGGCGGCAGTGTGCGCGGTTTCATCGGGCCGTAATGCTGGGTGGCCAGAGTCTTCACCTCATCAGCGGTCACGTCACCAGCGACCACGAGGATTGCATTGTTAGGCCCGTAATTGGCGTCATAGAACGCGCGCGCTTCTTCGGTGGTCAGGTTCTCGATCTCGCTGCGCCAGCCGATAACCGGAATGCCATAGGTATGACCGACAAAAAGCGCTGCGTTCATCTGCTCAAAGAACAGCGATTCCGGCTCGTTGTCGGTGCGCTGGTTGCGCTCCTCCAGAATGACCTGGCGTTCTGATGTCACCGTCTTGTCGTTGATGACGAGGTTCTGCATGCGGTCGGCATCCAGCTCCATCATCAACCCAAGGCTCTCCTTGGCAACACGCTCGTAATAACAGGTGCGGTCATAGGAAGTGTTGGCGTTGTTCTCGCCGCCCTTGCGGGTGATCAGTGCATCGAACTGGCCGTCGGGCACTTTGGGTGTGCCGCGGAACATCAGGTGCTCGAAGAAATGTGCAATGCCGCCTGCATTGCGCGGATCATCGGTTGATCCGGTGCGAAACCACACCTGATGCGTCACCACCGGCGCGCGATGATCGGGGATCACCACGACCTGCATACCGTTATCCAGCTTGAAGGTTTCTGGCTTGAAGGTGGCATCCGCCAAGGCAGGTGTCACCAGAGCGGTGGCCAGCAGCACCGCTCTCATCAGCTTTGCATGACTCATGGCTCAGTTGCCCTGCGACGGACGGGTCGGCAGCGTGCGCGCTTCGCCCTCGGCTGACGGGGCACTGGCCGGCGCAGCCGCAGGACGCGCGGCGGGCGGCGCGGCAGGTGACGCCGGTGTGGCTGGCGCAGGTGCCGCTTCAGCCGGGGCCGCCGCAGGCACTGTCGTCGCAGCAGGCGTGCCGGCCTGCGACAATGCACTGGCCGCGACCGAGCGCGCGTCGATATCGGCGCGGGCTGGCGTACCCGGCTGCGGGGCGCGCAGTTCATAGTCCGGCGGCATTGAAAGCGCACGGCGCGGCGCAACCTCGTATTCATTGGGCGGCATCTTGCCGAGTCCGAGGGCCGAGTTCATCGTCGAGCAGGCTGGCAGAGCCATGAGTGCCGCCACTGCCACCGCACCCAGCATCGCCGCTTTCAATCTAACGCGCATCGTCCGGCACACCTTTCCCTGACCCGGCCTCAGTGGCGCGGGTCGTCAACAATGAATCAAACAGGATGGCCGCCACGCCAATCACGATGGCGGCATCCGCAACATTGAACACATACCAAGATTTTCCGAAGGCGTGGAAATGGAAAAAGTCGACCACCGCCCCATAAATCAGCCGGTCGATCACATTTCCGATGGCCCCGCCTATGACAAGGCCCAGCCCCAGCGACAGCCATCTGCCCTCGGCTTTCAGCAGCCACAGGCTCAAAATCACCGCCATTCCTGCGGAAAAAGCGATCAGCAGCCACATGCCCAGCGCCGTATCCATCTGGAACAGGCCATAGGAAATGCCCCTGTTCCACACCATGGTCAGGTTGAAAAAGGGCGTGACCTCAATCGGCTCGCAGGCCGGGCACCGGATAAAGCCCAGGCTATAAAGCGCCCAGTTCTTGGAAAGCTGATCGGCGATCAGCACGATCAGCGCCGCCAGAAACCCGAACACGACAAAGCGTCGCTGTGCTGCCATCACGCTGCCCTGAAGTCCGGCAGCTTGCGCACCGCGCCCGCGCAGCGCGTGCACAGTTCCGGGTGGTCGGCATGACTGCCCACTTCAGGCAGCACTTTCCAGCAGCGCACGCATTTCGCGCCATCGGCCTTGGCGAACACGACGCTGATCCCAGGCGCATCATCCAGCATGAATGCGCCGTCCGGGGCCTTGCCCTCTTTCACAGTCACCCCTGAGATGATCGCGATGTCGGCAAGGTCTTCACCCGCCAGCGCGTCCACATGGCTGCGTTCAGAAAGATAAACGGCAGGGGCCGCTTCAAGGCTCGCGCCGATCACCTTGTCGCGGCGCTGGATTTCCAGCGCGCCGGTCACCGCACGGCGGATCGTGCGGATGGTTTCCCACTTCGCGGCCAGCGCATCATTGCGCGATCCTTCCGGCGCATTCCAGAACAGGCGCAGATGCACGCTGTCATCGGCGCTGGGGAACCGCGTCTGCCACGCTTCTTCCGTGGTGAACGGCATGAACGGCGCCAGCCACGTCACCAGCGCATGGAACATCATGTCCATCACCGTGCGGCTGGCGCGACGGCGCAGGCTATCGGGCGCATCGCAATAAAGCGCGTCCTTGCGGATGTCGAAATAGAAGGCCGACATGTCGTTGGTCGCCAGCACCGTCACCGCCTTCGACACGCGGATGAAGTCATAGGCCTCGAACCCGGCCTGCACCTCGGCGCGTGCTTCATCCAGCAGATGCAGCATATAGCGCTCCAGCTCCGGCATCTCGGCCGGGGCCACCGCTTCAGCGTCGCTATAGCCATCCAGCGCGCCCAGCAGATAGCGCAGCGTGTTGCGCAGCTTGCGATAGGTTTCCGCCGTGCCGGTCAGGATGGTTTTGTCCAGCGGCGGGTCCATGCCGTAATCGGCTGTCGCTGCCCACAGGCGCAGAATGTCAGCGCCCTGCTCGTTCGACACATCCACCGGCGAGATCGTATTGCCCAGCGACTTGGACATCTTGATGCCCTTGCCATCGACGATGAAGCCGTGCGTCGCAATCGCCTTGTAAGGCGCGCGCCCGCGTGTGCCGCAGGCCTGAAGCAGCGACGACTGGAACCAGCCGCGATGCTGATCCGACCCTTCCAGATAAAGATCGGCGGGCCAGCTCAACGCCCAGTCTTTTTCAATCGGATCATCCAGCACGAAGGCATGGGTCGATCCTGAATCGAACCACACGTCCAGAATGTCCTTCACCTGCTCGAAGTCGGCGGCCTTATGACCATCACCCAGGAAGCTCTGCGGATCGCGCACATACCACGCATCCGCGCCGTCTTTTTCCACGGCGGCAATGATGCGGCCATTCACCGCCTCATCCAGCAGAATCTCTCCGCTCGCTTTGTTGACGAACAAAGCCAGCGGCACACCCCATGCGCGCTGACGCGACAGCACCCAGTCGGGCCGCGTCTCGATCATCGCCTTCAGCCGGTTGCGGCCCTGTGCGGGATAGAACGCCGTCTCCTCGATCGCCTCCAGCGCACGCTGGCGCAGTGTCAGGCCCGGCCCGGCCTCGCCCTTCACGGTGAACGCCTTGTCCATCGGCGCAAACCATTGCGGCGTGTTGCGGAAGATGATGGGCGCGCGCGAACGCCATGAATGCGGATAGGAATGCTGGAAGCGCGCGGAAGCAAACAGCGCTCCCACCTCTTTCAGCTTCTCGATGACGGCGACATTGGCCGGGCCATCCTTGCCGTCATCCTTCAGGATTTTCAGGCCCGCAAACAGCGGCACGTGAGCCAGAAACTCGCCTTCCGGGCCGACAGTGTCGGGAATGTCTTTTGAGGAAAGCCCGCTCGCCATCCACACATGATAGTCATCCGCGCCGTGACCGGGTGCAGTGTGGACGAAGCCTGTGCCGGTATCAGCGGTCACATGGCTGCCCGCCAGCATCGGCACCTCGAAATCGTAACCGTGCCCACGCAGCGGATGGCCCAGCACCACGCCGCTCATGTCGGGCGCATCGGCCACGCGCGTCAGCGCGGTATTGCCGGCCTTGGCGATCCCTTCCGCCAGCGTATCGGCCACCACGATGCGGCCCATGCTCTCGCTTTCATAAACACCGTAGGCGATCTCGCGCGAGAAAGAGACGGCGCGATTGGCCGGAATGGTCCACGGCGTTGTGGTCCATATCATCACGCGCGCAGCCTTCAGTGCCTCAGCGCCTTTCAGCACCGGGAACAGCACCCAGATCTGCGGCGAGTTCTTGTCGTGATATTCGATCTCGGCCTCGGCCAGCGCGGTGCGCTCAACCGGCGACCACATCACCGGCTTGGAACCGCGATACAGCAGGCCATGCCGCGCAAAGGTCAGCAGCTCGTTCACGATGCGCGCCTCGGCACGGAAATCCATCGTGGTATAGGGGTTGTCCCATTCGCCGGTGCCACCGAGGCGGCGGAACTCGCTGCGCTGCACGTTCAGCCAGTGATTGGCGAAGGCGCGGCATTCGGCGCGGAACTCCGAAACCGGAATGTCGTCCTTGTTCTTGCCCTTGGCGCGATACTGTTCCTCGACCTTCCATTCGATCGGCAGGCCATGACAGTCCCAGCCATGCACATAGGGCGCATCGAAGCCCATCATGCCGCGCGAACGGGCGACGAAGTCTTTCAGGATCTTGTTGAAGGCGGTGCCCAGATGGATGTTGCCATTGGCGTAAGGAGGGCCGTCATGATGGATGAACTTGGGGCGGCCTTTGGCGCTCGCGCGCTGACGGGCGTAAAGGCCCGTCTCGTTCCAGCGCTTCAGCCATTCGGGCTCTGATTTGGGCAGGCCCGCTTTCATCGGGAAGGCCGTCTTGGGCAGGAAGACGGTGTCCTTATAGACGTTCGGCTTCTTCTCGGCTTTGGGGGCAGGTGTATCGGTCATAAGCGGCATGCGGCCCTGATCTGGGGCCTTGTCCTTTTTTTGAGTGGGGCTGACTAATGTGCGTGGTTGCGAACCCGGCGCGTCAGAGCGCGGCCGGGCCGGTAATTCGCATGAGATTCAGCCTGAAACCGTCCATGCCCGGCTTCTAACAGGCTGGATTCGCCGGAGTCGAGGGCTTTCCCCTGCCCCGCGATCAGACCGCCCCTCACCTCATACCCACACCTGTGTGGTCCGCCCCGGATCAAGCCCGAGGCAAACGCCGGCCGACCGTCCACACCTGCCTCATGAGCAGCACCGGCCCCTTTCCGCGCTGCCAACCACCTCACCAGCTCTCTTTTCTCCCTGCCGCCCCGTCTGCGCGCCCCTCTCTTTCCTCCCCCGTTCACAGAACGTGGGTTGGGCATCGCAGCCCCGACGACCTTTCGGAGCACCAGTGTCTTTCCTCACCCCGTTCACAGGACGCGGTTTGGGTATCGCGGCCCCGACCGCTTTTCAGCGCACCAGTGTCTTTCCTCCCCCGTTCACGAGACGCGGTTTGGGTATCGCGACCTCGACGGCCTATCAGCGCATCGCTCTCTTTCCTCCCCCGTTCACGGGGGAGGTGCCTCGCAGAGGCGGAGGGGGGCGCGAAGCACGCGTGAGCGTGTTCGCAAAACCGGGCGAGACGAAGCACGCGGGAGCGTGTTCGCGAGATGAACGAAGCACGCGCGAGCGTGTTCGCAAACCGGGCGAGACGAAGCACGCGCGAGCGTGTTCGCGAGAAAAACGAAAACACGCCCCTCAATGTGACTCAGGGCCCGTAATTGAGAATAATGCTCAACATCCTCATGAGTCGTACCATTCACGCTCATTTTCCACGTACCTGTGAACTTCCTCCAATGAACGTGAAATCAAGACTCTCATGCGTGGAAAGTGGTGTAATTTCGCCCAGCCTTGACAAGTATTTCAAAGGGGGTAGGTTGAGCGCCTCACCGCATCTTTCGGCGGACGGAAACCTGTCAGCTAATTCGGTTACCGCCTCCAAACTTGTTGAGCGCCTCACCGCATCTTTCGGCGGACGGAAACTTGTCAAAAAGAGTCGTGAATTTGTCGACCCAGTTGAGCGCCTCACCGCATCTTTCGGCGGACGGAAACCCGGAAACCGCATCTTTATGGCCCAGTGGTTGGTTGAGCGCCTCACCGCATCTTTCGGCGGACGGAAACTTTCCACCGACAATATTCGTCAGTTTTGTCAGGTTGAGCGCCTCACCGCATCTTTCGGCGGACGGAAACTCGACACGAGATAGTCAGTGATGTGGTATCCGTTGAGCGCCTCACCGCATCTTTCGGCGGACGGAAACGGGACGCCTTTTGTTATCAAGAAGTGGGCGAGTTGAGCGCCTCACCGCATCTTTCGGCGGACGGAAACTAGAGGTCGTACGCGATGGCAAGGACGTACAGTTGAGCGCCTCACCGCATCTTTCGGCGGACGGAAACCTGTATTGTGGGTGAAGGATCCCATGTTCGGTTGAGCGCCTCACCGCATCTTTCGGCGGACGGAAACCTTGCAATAACACGCTGAAGACGGGATTTAGGTTGAGCGCCTCACCGCATCTTTCGGCGGACGGAAACGACTTCCGGCGCTGCCTTGACGCAATCGGTGGTTGAGCGCCTCACCGCATCTTTCGGCGGACGGAGACCAGCACTGTCCGTGCTTTTGTCATAGCGGTGAGTTGATCACCCCCTCACACCTTGACATTATTCCTATCTGATCATATTCCTATGACTGTCAGGAATGAGGAATCGGCGGGCATGGATCAGCACACGGCCACAACACGAGAACCCGCGCAGACAACGCGCGGGCGGCCGCGTCGGCCGGTGTTCCGGCTGCCCCGTGAGGCGCCCGAGGCGCGGCAGGCGCTGATGATCCAGCACCGGCTCATGGTTCTCATGGGCACGATGGTCTGGCTGCACCGGGAGTGGAGCAGCTGCGCCTCGGGCACAGGCGGCTTCAACCATGCCAGGGCCTGCGACCGGCTCACCCCGGTGATCGCCCGGCTCGCTCTGGTCTGGCGCAACGGGGTGCATGGCAACGCAAGTCAGGCTTGGCTGGCTTTGCCCAAAGACGGGCCATATGCCCTCATCGCCAAGGCCGACCCGGCGCACCTGCGTCAGCTCGAACTGGTGCTGGAAAAGGGCGGCGAGGGGATTTCAGGATTTTTCCCCACACATCGCGGTTCAACCCTCCCATCACCCTGGGCGAGGGGGCCGCTGGCGTCCGGGGGCCGGGGTCTGGATCAGGTCGGGGGCATTTCCCGCCCATTTCCGCAAAAGCGCGGTTCAACCTCCAAAAGCGTTGAGGGCATTTTCTGGCCGTTTCCGCAAAAGCGCGGTTCAACCTTCAAAAGCCCGGAAACCTGCGGGTCCGGCGCAGGTGAACCGCATCCGACCGCCCAGAACAAAGTCCAGAACAAAGGCGGCGCACCGCGTGGCAACACCAACCGCCTCGTCCATGGCCGCCATTCCGCCTTTGCCCGCCACAACCGACGCCTCGTGCGCACCCTCCTCACCGAGGCCAACACCCTCCTCGACCTCGCCAACGCCGCAAGCGTCGTCTTCGCCAAGGCTGCGGTCAGGCACTTGCGGGCTAAACCCTTGGACAGGAATCAAAATCCGGCATGCGTTGACGTACCGAAATCAACCTCCCACGCCTTGACAGGGCATGGCGGCACACCTACATGCCCATCGCCTTCTGGCACTCCCTTCGGGGGACTGCTAGCAGGCGAAACGATATTTCAACCCGAAACCTCAGGAGAGAGACATGGGTTTTCGCCCGCTCCACGACCGCGTGGTCG
Source organism: uncultured Flavobacteriaceae bacterium (assembly GCA_964390465.1). Classification (GTDB taxonomy): domain Bacteria; phylum Pseudomonadota; class Alphaproteobacteria; order Micropepsales; family Micropepsaceae; genus JADZAI01. The sequence goes on from CAYMIJ010000006.1 coordinate 46,504, forward strand.
TCAAGCGCATTCAGGAAGAAGCAAAAACAGCCGGCGGGATCATCATCCCGGATACGGCGCAGGAAAAGCCCCAGGAAGGGGAAGTCGTGGCCGTTGGCCCCGGCGCGCTGAACGACAAGGGCGACCGTGTGAAGCTCGACGTCAAGGCGGGCGACCGCGTGCTGTTCGGCAAGTGGTCGGGCACCGAAGTGAAGGTCGATGGTCAGGATCTCCTCATCATGAAGGAATCCGACATCATGGGCGTCATCGAAGCCCCCGCAAAGAAGAAGTAAGCGCCGTCGTTTTCACGACAGCGTTTGATCTGGAACATTTATCAGGAAAACAAAAATGGCAGCCAAGGAAGTCAAGTTCGGCGCTGATGCGCGCGATCGTATGCTCAAGGGCGTCAACATCCTCGCCGATGCGGTGAAGGTGACGCTGGGCCCCAAGGGCCGCAATGTGGTGATCGAGAAATCGTTCGGCGCGCCGCGTATCACCAAAGACGGCGTGACCGTCGCCAAGGAAATCGAGCTTGCTGACAAGTTCGAAAATCTGGGTGCGCAGCTGGTGCGCGAAGTCGCCTCGAAGACCAACGACCTCGCCGGTGACGGCACCACCACCGCAACGGTGCTGGCCCAGTCGATCGTTCAGGAAGGCGCCAAGGCCGTGGCCTCGGGTCGCAACCCGATGGACCTGAAGCGCGGCATCGACCTCGCGGTTGAAGCTGTGGTCGCAGACCTCAAGAAGCGCTCGAAGAAGGTGAAGTCGAACGACGAGATCGCCCAGGTTGGCACCATCTCGGCCAATGGCGAAGCCTCGATCGGCAAGATGATCGCCGAAGCGATGGCCAAGGTCGGCAATGAAGGCGTCATCACGGTTGAAGAAGCCAAGACCGCCGACACCGAGCTGGAAGTCGTCGAAGGCATGCAGTTCGATCGTGGCTACATCTCGCCCTATTTCATCACCAATGCGGAAAAGATGGTCGCCGAACTCGACGACCCCTACATCCTCATCCACGAAAAGAAGCTGTCCTCGCTTCAGCCGATGCTGCCGGTTCTTGAATCGATCGTGCAGACCGGCAAGCCGCTGCTGATCATCGCCGAAGAAGTCGAAGGCGAAGCGCTGGCGACCCTGG
>CAYMIJ010000006.1:47643-143601 GCA_964390465.1 uncultured Flavobacteriaceae bacterium
TGCGTGGCGGCCTGAAGATCGCTGCGGTGAAGGCGCCGGGCTTCGGTGATCGCCGCAAGGCCATGCTGGAAGACATCGCCGTCGTCACGGCCGGTCAGGTGATTTCCGAAGACCTCGGCATCAAGCTGGAGAACGTGAAGCTGAATCTGCTTGGCCAGGCCAAGAAGGTGCGCATCACCAAGGACGACACCACCATCGTCGATGGCGCTGGCAAGAAGACTGAAATTCAGGCCCGCGTGGCGCAGATCAAGGCGCAGATCGAGGAAACCTCCTCGGACTACGACCGCGAGAAGCTGCAGGAGCGTCTGGCGAAGCTGGCGGGCGGCGTGGCCGTCATCCGCGTGGGCGGTGCGACCGAAGTCGAAGTGAAGGAAAAGAAGGATCGCGTGGACGACGCGCTCAACGCCACCAAGGCGGCGGTTGAGGAAGGCATCGTTCCCGGTGGCGGCACGGCGCTGTTCTATGCAGCCCGCGCGCTGAAGGACATCTCGGTCGACAACGAAGACTCCAAGCAGGGCGTCGCCATCGTGCGCCGCGCGCTGGAAGCGCCGCTGCGCCAGATCGCCGAAAATGCCGGCGTGGAAGGCTCGGTTGTTGCCGGCAAGCTGCGCGACTCCAAGTCGACCACCTTCGGCTTTGACGCCCAGAAGGAAGAGTATGTCGATCTGGTTGCGTCCGGCATCGTCGACCCGACCAAGGTTGTGCGCGTTGCCCTTCAGGACGCCTCGTCGGTGGCAGCCCTGCTGATCACCACCGAAGCCCTGATCGCCGACAAGCCTGAGCCCAAGGGCGCTGGCGGTATGCCCGGCGGCATGGGCGGCATGGGCGGCATGGGCGGCATGGATATGTAAGACGCTTGCGCGGGTTGGCGGTGCTCCATCGTCAACCCCGCAAAGTCTTATCCCCCTGCAGGCTCAGATCCGGCCAGGCGACATCGATCAGACACAAGGCCCCGCTCACCGCGGGGCCTTTGTTATGGCCAGATGCTAAGGGATGTGGGGGTTAAGCCACGAGGAAATCCCATCATTGAAATGACAGCGGCCGTATGGCGTGTCGTTTTCTTCAAGCAGCGTGAAGTCCCATACATTGTCCCATCCCGCGTTCTGGAAGATGGCACGAATCTCGCGCTCGATATCCTTGCCGTGGGTTCCTATGTGAACGCGCTTGACCTGGCGGGTCATCGTTTCGATCGAGTGCTTCACCACATCCAACTCCGCACCTTGCAAATCCATGTCGATGAGATCGACACGCGCCATGCCCTCTATCACCTGCTCCAGCGTCATAGGGTCGATCATCACCTGCATGTTGCCTGCATGTGTGCGTATCAGCGGCCTGCCAAAGTAGGATTCCTGCGTCTCGACGCCACTCTCCCAGCCGATGGTCTGACCGTACCAGTTCTGGGCGTCATAGCTTATCGTTTCATTTTCGGTGGCCACCGAACACCTAACCAGAAACGGCACTGCGGTGCCTGTATACGCGATCGCCGCTGTATAGAGCCGACCGTGCAGATTGTTCATGCGCAGAGCTTCGCTGGCCCAAGCGGCATGCTGGGGCTCAGCCTCAACCAGTCTCAGGTCAATATCTGTTATGCCCAGGGAACGGGCATAACAACCACCACGGATCGCCCAACGCCCATAACCCGCGCCAAGCTCAACCATATTGAACCGGCCACGCGCTTCATGAATTGCCAATACAAGATCAATCCATTCGAAATATTCTTCGTTGAGCCAGGGCCGCTCCCAGTCATTCGCCGTGTAAGCGTCAGAATGCTCGTGCTGAAACCACTTATTCAGAAATGTGGCTCCGGTGACATCCATATGCTGTCCGGGTTCGGGCAAAGGCAGGCTCTGAAGATTCATGCCCGAAATTGCTGGATGATGCTGCATTTATATCCCTGCCCGGCCAAGGCCGCACTGTTTGATTCTCACACTGACAACGTAGACCAAATCGTATCCGTAGCTATATTTCGATCAAATACTCGCTGGTTCAGATGGCTGCTGGAAACACCATGAAAAAACTCATCGACGGTTATCTCCGATTCAGGAGGGGGTATTACGAAAAACACAAACCTGTGTTCGAGCACCTGTCAGCTGAAGGTCAGCGACCGGAAGCGATGATTATCGGTTGTTCGGATGCGCGTGTTGATCCGGCGATCAATTTCGATGCCGGGCCGGGGGATGTCTTCATGGTGCGCAATGTCGCCAATGTCGTGCCGCCCTACACCCCTGACGATGATCACCACGGAACCAGCGCTGCGCTGGAGTTTGCGGTGAAGGGGCTCAACGTGCCGAACATCGTTATTCTCGGACATGCCAGATGCGGCGGCATCGCTGCGCTGGTCGACCGTGAGTCCAATACACAGGCTAAAACTGACTTCATCGATCAGTGGATGGCGGTCGCCCGTCCCGCCCGCCGCGCGGCGATCGCGCGTGCCGAAGCGATTGGCATTGCCGATAACCGCGAGCAGGTCTGTCGTCTGTGCGAGAAGGAAAACGTGAAGATCGGCCTGAAGAATCTGCGCACTTTTCCATGGATCGCCGAGCGCGTGGCTGCAGGCGCACTGGCACTGCATGGTTTGTACTTCGACATCACCAAGGGCGAGTTGCACATTCTCAATGATGATGGCGAGTTCGAGAAAGTGCCAACCGGGCTAGTATAACCATGGATTACACCACCTACCTCAAACTCGATCAGATCCTCAGTGCCCAGCGTCCTGAAAGCACTGCTCAGGGCCGCGAAGCCCATGATGAGATGCTCTTCATCATCATCCATCAGGCCTACGAGCTATGGTTCAAGCAGATCCTGCACGAGGTGGAACGTGTGGCAGGCGTATTCGGCGGACCAGTTGTGGATGACGCGCAACTTTCCATCGCCGTGCACAGCGCAGAGCGCGTGGTGAAAATCCTCCAGCTTGTCGTCTCGCAGATCGACATTCTGGAAACCATGACACCGATGGATTTTCTGGAGTTCCGCGATCTGCTTGTGCCCGCATCGGGATTCCAGAGCGAACAGTTCCGCATGCTGGAAACGCGGCTTGGCCTCGATCGTGCGGCGCGGCTCAAATACGATAACGCCGATTTTGACGCGCGCCTTCTGCCCGATGCAAAGGCACGCATCACAGAGGCCGAGAAACGCCCAAGTCTGCGCGCCGCAATTGACGCGTGGCTGTCGCGCACCCCGTTTGTGGGCATGGGCGGGTTCGACTTCCGCGCTGAATATGATGCGGCCATCGACCGTATGCTGAAAGCCGACATCGAGACCATTCGTCGCCACCCACAACTGACGGACGCCGAGAGGCGCGTGCAGGTCGAAAGCCTTGAGCGCTCGTCCGCGATGTATGACGCGCTGCTTGACGATGCACGCTTCGAGGCACTGAAGGCCGAGGGCGGCTGGGCCATGTCGCGGCGGGCACTCCAGGCAGCACTGTTCATTTTCCTCTATCGTGACGAGCCAGCCTTGCAACTGCCTTTCCGAATGCTGCGCGCGGTGATGGACATGGACGAGCTGATGGCCCTGTGGAGGCTGCGTCATGCGCTGATGGTGTCCCGCATGATCGGACGCAAGGTCGGCACCGGCGGTTCGTCGGGCGCAGACTATCTGCGCGGTAGCGCCGACAAGCACCGCATATTCACGGACCTCTTTTCCATCGCCACCTTCCTTATCCCGCGCTCACAGTTGCCGAGATTGCCAGAAACAGTGCGCGCCTCGATGCGCTACGCCTACGAACGCGCCTGATGGATACATTGAAGGCCCATTTCAGCGCCTCCATTGGCCAAGGTGGAAAGCTGCACTTCGCCGCGCACAGCCATCACCCCTGGCCCGATGTTACGGAGGCGGCGCAACGCCAGTACTGGCGCGATACGGCGACGCTGCTGGATGGAAAGTGGGACAAGGTGTTTGGCGCGGTTATCCCGGCTGCGCAGGGTCACGTTGCGCAGAAGCTGAGCCTTGGTGATCCAGCCAGCATCGCCTTTGCCCCCAATACACATGAGTTCGTGCGCCGTCTTATCTCGTGCCTGCCACACACGAGGCGACCGCGCATTCTCACCACGGACAGCGAGTTCCATTCCTTCTCGCGCCAGATTGCACGGCTGGAAGAAGACGATCTTGTTCAGGTGACGCGCGTGCCAGCTGAACCGCTGGACAGTTTTGCGGCGCGTTTCAGTGAAGCGGCGCGTAACGCACATCATGACCTCGTTTTCCTCAGCCATGTCTTCTTCAATTCGGGGTTTGTTGTTCCTGACATTGCCGACATTGTTGGCGCGGTGCGCGACGCGGACACGCTGATTGCGATTGACGGCTATCATGCCTTCATGGCGTTGCCAGTTGATCTCAGCGCTATTGAGAGCCGCGTTTTTTACATTGCTGGCGGATACAAGTATGCGATGGCCGGTGAAGGTGTGTGCTTCATGCACTGCCCGCCGGGGTATGGGCCGCGACCACGCGACACGGGCTGGTATGCGGAGTTTGGCGCACTTGGGTCTGCCCGCGCTGGCGAGACGGCCTATGGCACGGACGCCTCGCGCTTTGCCGGATCGACCTTTGATCCATCTGGCCTTTACCGCTTCAACGCCGTGCAGGACTGGCTGAGCGCGCTGGGCGTGGATGGCATCACGGCAACCCATCATGCCTATTGCCAGAGGCTGCAACAGCAGTTGCTTGAGGCGATCCCCATCGACGTGATGGTGACTGAACCATCGCGGCGCGGGCGGTTCCTGACAATCCGCCGCGATGACGCCGAGCGGATCGAGGCACGGCTGGCAGCCAGCGGCATCATGACCGACCGGCGTGGCGACCGCCTGCGCCTTGGCTTCGGCGTCTATCATGACGCCGAAGATGTGAGCCGTCTGGCCGCAGCGCTAAGTCCCCTTATTTAGGTGCCGGGTTTGCCGCTGCCCATGAAGCGTTGGCCTGTTGCAGCACGTATTGCCGGATGGCCTCGACATCATCGGCTTTGAGATTGTCCGCGAACGAGGCCATGCCATTGGCCGCAAGCTCGCCTTTCAGCACGATCTCGTTATAGCGCGAGAAGACTTCGTTGCTGCTCATGCGCAAATCGGGAATGACACCTGCGCTTTCCCCGAAGAAGCCATGACAGACAACGCAGGTCTGATGATAGAGCGTGAAGCCCTTTTCGATGGTGGCGGCATCAGCGGTCACGCCCATCGGCTTTTCGGTTCGCGGATAGCGCAGCGGCGTCAGCGCCGTAACGGTCTGCTTGCCACCCAGCTTGAACACGAACAGACGGCCCTGATTGGTGCCATGCTTCACAGCGGCGCTGTTGGGGTCTTTCAGATTGGCGAGCCCCCACGCGCCGCCCCAACCGGCCAGAACGGCAACATATTGTTCGCCATCCACCGTATAGGTGACAGGCGGTGCAAGAATGCCGGTCGTCAGGTCCATCTTCCAGAGCTGTGTGCCGGTCTCGGCATCATAGGCACCCAGAATGCCGTCCATGCCGCCACCGAACACAAGCCCGCCCGCCGTTGCCAGCAGGCCGCCATTCCACGCCCCGGCCATCGGCACCGACCAGCGTTCTTTCTGGGCGACCGGATCCCACGCGCGGATGAAGCCTTTGGCGGGCGGTGGCGGATTGCCAGCTGCCACGGCCGCCATGATCGCCTGCGTCACGCCCGCAAAATCGACGCCGGTATTCCACTTGCCCGGCACATAGGCGTAGGGCTGCTGGTTCACGAACAGCGCGCTGGCATCGATGGTCGGGATATAGACAAGGCCGGTCTTGGGACTGAAGGCCATTGGCTGCCAGTTATGGCCGCCGACCTGTGCCGGGAACACGACCTTGGGTTCGGTGCGATAGTCGATGTCCGGGTTGGGAATGGGCTTGTGGGTGACAGGATCAAGACCCTTGGTCCAGTTCACAGCGACATAGGCATCACCTGAAATGAACTCGCCCGTCGCCGCATCCAGCACATAGAAGAAGCCGTTCTTGGGGGCCTGCATCACCACACGGCGCGGCGCGCCCTTGATGGTCAGGTCAGCCAGCATGATGGGCTGAGTGGCCGTGAAATCCCAACTGTCGCCTGGCGTGCCCTGATAGTGCCAGACATAGTCGCCGGTATCGGCGTTCAGCGCGACGATGGACGACACATACAGATTATCGCCGCCGCCGGGCGAGCGCATGTCGTGGTTCCAAGGCGAGCCATTGCCGACGCCGATGTAAACAAGGTTGAGCTTCGGATCATAGACGATCGCGTCCCACACCGTGCCGCCGCCGCCGACCGAGGGCCAAGCGGCCTTCGGATCCTTGCTCCATGTCGGCAATGCCTTTTCAAGTGCAGCGCTTTCCTGCGGCTTTGTCGGATCGCCCGGCACCGTGAAGAAACGCCACTTCTGTGCGCCGGTTTTCGTGTCATAGGCGGTGACATAGCCGCGCACACCCAGTTCCGCGCCGCCATTGCCGATAATGACCATGCCCTTGGCGATGCGTGGCGCGCCGGTGATGACATAAGGCCGGGTGCGGTCGATCAGCGTGTTGACGACCCAGACGGGCTGGCCGGATTTGGCATCGAGCGCAATCAGACGCCCATCCAGCGAGGCGACATAGACGCGGCCTTCGTAAACAGCGACGCCACGATTGACGATGTCGCAGCAGGCATTGCGCGCCCATGCACCGGGCACCTGTGGATCATAGCTCCACAGCTCGCGGCCCGAGCGCGCATCGATCGCTGTCACAACGCCCCAATTGCCGGTGATGAACATCACGCCATCGACAACAATCGGCGAGGCTTCCAGCCCGCGCACCGTGCCGGTTTCCATTTCCCAGGCGACGCCAAGCTGGGCGACATTCGTTTTGTTGATGGCATCGAGTGGCGAGAAACGCTGTTCGTCGGTGGTGCGGCCATGGGCCATCCAGTTGCCCGGTTCGCTGTCAGCGGCGGCGATGCGCGCTTCGGTGACCGCAGCGCCTTTCGCCAGCAGTTCAGCATCGGCGGCACTGGGAGTGCCGGATGTCACGCCGCGTGCTTCACCATTCGCTCCGTCGCCCGCCGGTGTGCCGGGAACGCCGGAAGACGCCTTGGCCGGTGCGGCAGGCGCGGCCGCAGCCGGTGTCGCAGCAGGCGTTGCTGCCGATGCGGCATGAGCCGTGAAGATGGGGCTGTTGGGGGCGAGATAATAAAATCCAGCCGCCACAGCCAACACCGTTGATGCCACCCCGACAAACAGCCCGCTTGTGCCACGCATCTGACGTCTCCTTTTATCTGTTGTGGTCAGATGATCGCGTCTGGGGCGACTGTGCAAGCCCTTCGCTACGGCACATGCGGTTGTCTTGTGAGGCTGCTCGTTGGTGAATCGCGCGAGCAATTCGCAACCGGCACGCGCGGCACGTCTTATGACGGCATATTCCTTCCGGCGTGCGATGGCGCCAGCCGTGCGGCGGCCGTGGCGCAGCGCATTGGCGTTGCCGGGCTGGCCACCGCGCCGCCGCATCGTCGTGATCGGTAATTTAGTTTCACGATCACGACACAATATTTGTTCGTTTGTCATTGGGATACAGGGAGGGGGGGGGGGGAGGATCAGACGTAGGGGAGACCCTGCCAGGGCCCGTGGCCAAACTCACGGCGCGCGCGGTTGATATCCCAATATGGGTCTTTCTGGAGCGCACTGAACAGATCGGCGTCAAATGTGCCGTCATCGCCGCAAAAGGCTTCGTGCGGCCAACGGGGTGGCAGGCTGCCTTCCCGCAGTTCAGGTGCGGCGGGGCGCCGCTCGACCTCGATCTTCAACGCATGACGTTTGATGTTCTCTTCCGGTGGTGGCGGCATCAGGGCGCCCATCATCATCGTGATGGTTGTGGCCAGATGCGTGGCGCGTTCATATGCCTCGTCGCGGTGGCTTTCGGATGGGTCCAGATCCAGCCCCTGGAGGTCCAGCACCTCGCGATATTCGTTCGCTATCATCGCGTGGCAGTTGATGATCTGGCGCACCATGGCCTCACGCACGATACCGATATCATAGTGTTCTGGCGGGCGGCCGCCGAAAAAGGTTTCAACAAGCTGGGCCAGAGGCGGCCTTTGTTTCAGTTTTGCCAAGGGGATGATCCTTTCGTGTGTTCTGCGCGCCGCAATAGCGCGCCCCGTTATAGGATTATCAACCCATTCCTGTAAAGGATCATATTCCTTTATATAAAGGACAATAATGCTGCTTCACGCCACAAAGCCCCCAGAGAAGGGCGTGGCTAGACCCAGTCCTGATCATATGTGAAGCGCGGCATGCCCCATTTGTAGCGGACAGCCAGAAGACGCGCCGTGAGGCCGACAAGAATGGCGACTGAGGCCGCGAGAGCAGGATCAATGCCCGCTTCCAGACCGCCGACATAAAGCAGGCCCGTCAGGACCGAGACGCTGGCGTAAAGCTCGCTGCTGAACAGAAGCGGGATCTGATTGCACAGCACATCGCGCAACACGCCGCCCGCGCAGCCACTGAGCATGCCTGCCAGCACAGCCACGGCAATGGGATGACCAAGCTGGCGCGCGACATCGCAGCCGACAATCGTCACCACCACCAGCCCGATGGCATCGAGCAGAATGAATGTGCGGCGCAGGTGGTGCATGAACTGCGCCCCAACCATAGCGAGGATCGCGCCCGCCGACGTAACACCCAGTATCCATGGGCGTTCCACCCAATAAAGCGGATAGTGGCCGAGCAGCACGTCGCGCATGGTGCTTCCGCCAAGCGCCGTGACGGCGGCAATAATCAGCACGCCGACCCAGTCCATCTGGCGGCGCCCGGCGGCCAGTGCGCCGGTCATGGCCGCCGCCACCACAGCGGCAATCGCAAAAATGTTGATGAGGTTCGCGCTGTACATGGTTCAGCCACCCCAGCGGCGCAGCAGATTGGCATGCGCTTTGGCGGCGAGATCAAACACCTCGCTTTTGCCCTGCTGTTCAAACAGAGCGCGCTTCAGCCGGTCGAGATCAAACAGGATTTCGCGCGCGCTCGCATCGCGTACATGACTTTCCACCCATCCAGCACAGGCAAAGCGCGTGCCGCGCGTAACCGGCGCAACACGGTGTAAGGTGGTCGCTTCATAGACGATGGCCGCACCAGCTGGCAGTTTCACGCTTTGCGGGCCAGCCGCTGTTTCGATCACCAGCTCGCCGCCGTCATAGTCGGACGGGTCACTGAGAAACACCGTGAATGACACATCGGTGCGGCGTCCATTCATGAAGGCATCATCGACATGGGTGCCATAGGACTGGCCCACCTCATAGCGGTTGATGAGCATCTGAATGTGCCTGGGTTGGGCGACCGCCATAAACAGCGTATTGCGCCGCAGTGCCGTCTCGATTTCAGAGCGCACCGCAACAGCCGCCGCATCATCGCGCGGGAGCTGCATATTGTCTTTCACCGCACGCGCGTGCCAGCCCGCTGTCGCACGGCCATCTGTAAAAGCAGCTGACGCCAGACGGGCGCGGATGGACCGCGTCTCGTCTGGCGTCAGAATAGACTCAAGCCCCAGCATCATGTCGCGCGCGATCCGACCGTTTCTTCCATGAGAGCTGCCATATCACGCGGCAGAGTCAAAGCGAGACGTTCAGCCTGAGCCCGGTCACGACGATATCCTTTGCCGCGCGATCTCCACCTGGCGCGATCACATACTGGGCATAGGGTTGAACGCCGAGGTGGTCCATCAGGGTGTCGGCATAGGTGATCTCGAACTGCGTTTCGCTGGCGGCTGCGTCGGTTCCGCCCGCGCGCAGGAGTGCACGTTTGCCGGACGACAAATATGCGACATTCACGCCAAGGGCGAAGGCGCTGTCGGGCCGCTCGGCAAACACATGCTCAACCGCAACACCCGCCTGAAAGCCACCACGATAGGGGCTGGTTTCTCCATCCGAGATGCCCGCTTTCAGGAATGCCGTTGTCGCGCGCGGCCCTTCGGGATCGTTCAGTGGCAGCTCGAACAGCAGATAGGCGCCCTGACTGGTGTGTTTCGGGAAGACGGGGCCACGCACATTTTCCTTTTCCTGCGAATAGCGCCACAGGCCGGCGGCCAGATGATAGCCGTCGGTGATTCCGGCCTCGCCAATCATCAGCACACCTTCGTTGAACGTGGTGTCGATGCCGCCTTTGTCGCCCCATGCACCAGCCTTCGCATTGAAGACGGCCAGCCGCACATAGTGCTTGCTGTCGGGCTCATAAAGCAGCCGCACGGCCAGCGCCGTCGATGGGAAAATGGAAGGGCCGGCTGATCCGGTGCCCGCAAGCTCGGAGCCGATCCCCATCGCAGGCAGGATGAACTGGCCAGCCGATGCCGTCACATAGAACTGCGCGTTGAGATCCAGCAGACCGGCCTGCAGAGACAGTCCGCTCTCAAAGCGTTTTTCAAGCCATGCCTCATAAAGGCGCGTATGGCCGAGCGATGTTTCGATATTGTCGATGCCTTGCAAGGTGCCGGCATTGTCGTTCGGTGCGCCGCCCGAGGTGTTCTGGATATCCAGATGGAATGTCATGCCGTTCAGGCCCAGCCAGCGGTCGAGGTCGGCATCAAGGGTGAGGTCCAGCTGGTCGAGCACGTAGCCGCGCCTCGTCTTGCCGCCGCTGAGGACGCCGACCCAGTCAGCCTTGTAGTTCAGCGCGAGCGAGAAAGGGCTTTCCTTCGCACTGGCGTCCGGCTCCTGAGCCTGTGCCGACATGCCTAAGGGCACTGCCAAGGCCGCCATCACCGGAAGGCCCAGTGTGTGTTTCTTCCATACCATTATGTCACCAACCCTTGTTTGAGAATGACTCGCATATTTGATTTGATAATGACTTTCAATATCGATATTGTATGCGCGAAGCGGGCGACCGCCCCACACATCAAAACGCTTTGGAGTTAAGAGATGCTTGGCAGGACAGGTTCAGGATTGGCGAGCGCCGGGATGATCGCACTGTCACAGACGCTGACGCTATGGTCGGCACCGTCAGCCGCCGCGGATGTGCAGGACAAGGCCCACACGACGGTGGTTCGTGATGATGAGGGAGGCGGCGGAGAAGGCGGCGAAGGCGGCGGTGAAAGCGGTGGCGCGCCAGCATCCTATGCGCTCAACACGACCGACCCGAATAAGTGGAACTATGACGCCAGCGCGGTCATCAACGCCTATGCTGCCCATGTGGCGACGAGTTATGCGCGCGCCGCGAAGGACGCCACCACACTGAAAGACGCAGTGGACGCATTTCTGGCCGCGCCGTCTGAAGCGACGCTGGAGGCGGCGCGCAAGGCATGGATCGCCGCCCGCCCATCCTATCTGATGACCGAGGCCTTCCGCTTCTATGACGGCCCGATCGAGGCGGTGGAGGGCCAGATCAATTCATGGCCGATGAACGAGGCCTTCATCGACTATACCAAGGATGCGCCCACCGGCGGCCTCATCAACGATCCGGCCTTTACGCCGGAGGCTGCTGCGATCCTTGCCCACAATCAGAAGTCGGACGAAGCCGATGTCACGACCGGGTGGCATGCCGTCGAGTTTCTGTTGTGGGGACAGGACTTCAGCGCGGACGGGCCGGGCAACCGTCCTTATACGGATTATGTGGCCGGAACACCCGCCACGGACAAGCGCCGCGCCTATCTGAAGGCGGTGACAGATATGCTGGCGGCTGATCTCACCGCGCTGACGGCCGATTGGGATGCGGCCAGGCCAGACGGCTATGCCGCGAAGTTCAAGGCTTTGCCCGCGCGTGAGGCGGTGGGGCGCATGCTGAACGGCATCGCGGTCCTGACCGGCAAGGAGTTCATGAGTGAGCGCCTTGCGGTCGCGCTCGACAGTGGCGATCAGGAAGATGAGCAGTCATGCTTTTCGGACACCACCAAACAGGATTTCGCCGCTGACATGGATGGCATCATGGCCGTCTATCATGGCGGCACGGATGCGCCCGGACTCGATGACCTGCTGAAGCAGATGAACCCGGAACGCGCCGCAAAAGTCGATGCGCTGATGCAGACAGCGTTGAGCAAGGTCAAGGCGCTGGGCGAGCCGTGGGACAAGGTGCTGGCAAGTCCGCAGGGTAGCACGGAACGCTTGGCGGCCGAGGCCACAGTCACAGCCCTGACGGAGCTTGCAAAAGAACTGAAAGCGGCTGGTGGAGATCTTGGCGTGCTGGTTCAGATTCCGGGGATGTAATGACCATGCGCGTATTTGTCTGGCTGGCGGCGATGACCTTCATCATTGCAGGACTTGCACTGTGGCAAGGTCAGGACAGACAGGCGCCCGCCAATCTGCGCGCGGCGCTGCTGGCTGAGAAAGTGACGCCCCTGCTGGGTGGCGACACGACGCGGCTGGAGGCGACCGGCAACTCGTTCACCTTCCTGATTGAAAATGCCGGGCCGGGACGGATGCGCGCATTCCAGTTCGGCAATCGTCTTTTCAACACGAACTGGGTGCAGGCGCCCGGCTCGGTCAAATCGTTTGACGGACTGGGGCCACTGTTCAACCGTGTTTCCTGCGCGGGCTGTCATACGTTTGACGGGCGCGGGCGACCACCGGAGCACACCGGCGATGAAATGGAGTCGATGCTGGTGCGGCTCAGCATCCCCGGTGAAGGCCCTCACGGCGGACCCAACCCGCATCCTGTCTATGGCGATCAGCTGAGTGACCGCGCCATTGGCGGGGTGAAGCCTGAGGGGCGCGCGCTCATCGCCTATGAGGATGTGACCGGCACCTATGGTGACGGCGAGCCGTATAGACTGCGCCGCCCCAAGCTGACGTTCGCTGAACTGGCCTATGGCCCGATGGATGGTCTGCTGACCAGCCCGCGTGTTGCCCCACAGATGATCGGCATGGGTCTGCTGGAAAGCGTGCCTGAAAGCACGCTGGTTGCACTGTCGGATGAAAAGGACACCGATGGTGATGGCGTTTCAGGCCGCGCCAACAAGGTTTGGAGCGCCGCTAATCAGAAAATGATGGTGGGCCGTTTTGGCTGGAAGGCCAATGCGCCAACATCAAAAGATCAGACCGTCGGCGCGGCGCGTGGCGATATCGGCCTGACGACCAGTGTTCTGGCCGCCCAGAACTGCACCGAGGCTGAGGCCGATTGTCGCGCTGCCTATGACCAGTCAGCCACCGATGGACCTGAAATCAGCGATGCGTTTCTGGAGAAACTGGTTCTTTATGTGCAGACGCTGGCCGTGCCGCGTCAGCGCAACGAGAATGACCCCGCCGTCATGCGTGGCGAAAGCCTGTTCCGCGACTTCGGCTGTGCCGCCTGCCATATGCCCACACTGCAAACGGGTGGCGATGCCGTGATCCCGGAACTTGCCAACCAGACATTCCATCCGTTCACAGACCTTCTGCTGCACGATATGGGCACGGACCTGGCCGACGGCCGCCCTGACTTTCTGGCCACAGGCACGGAATGGCGCACGCCGCCACTTTGGGGGCTGGGCCTTGTGCCGCAGGTCAATGGCCACGACCTTCTGCTGCATGATGGTCGGGCACGGGGTTTTGCAGAAGCCATACTGTGGCATGGCGGTGAGGCCGAAGGCGCAAAGGAAAGGTTCCGCGCCGCGCCAAAATCAGATCGTGAGGCGCTGATCGCCTTTCTGAAATCGCTGTAACAGCCGCCGGATATTTGGTGGGTGGTTGAATGGCCGTTGTATGTCTGCCTCCGGCAGGCATAGTGCCCCCATGGGTTGGACACCACGATGAACCATCCATCCAGCAAGATGGGCCGCGCGGGCACGACACACCATTTCGTGCATAATTTCCGTTTCTACCTGGCGGCGCTGGCTGCCTGCGCTGTCTATGCGGGGTTATGGCAGCAGCCCATCGCCATCAGTGTGATTGCGGCAGGCGATACCTTCTTCATCTGCTATCTGGTGCAGCTGTTCCACTTCGCCACGCATTCATCACCCGACAGCACGAAAGCACATGCGCGTGTCGAAGATGATGGGCTTGCTATCATCGTGGTGCTGACCATGGCTGCCATCGCGTGCAGCCTCACGGCCATTTTTCTATTGTTCCGAACATCTGCTGTTCCCGTATGGGCTGGCATCGTAGCAGCACTCAGCGTTCCGCTTGGCTGGATGACGCTGCACGCCGGAACGGCCCTGCACTATGCACGGCTCTATTATGCGCCGGAAGAAGATGGCGGCTCACAGGAGGGGCTTGAGTTCCCCAACGATCATGAGCCTGAAGTGTGGGACTTTCTCTATTTCTCGTTTGTACTCGGCATGACGGCGCAGACATCAGATGTACAGATCACCAGGCGGCAGATACGCCGCACGGTTCTTGCGCATTCCATTGTTTCATTCTTCTACAATGCGATCATTATGGCGCTGGCGGTCAATGCCGCTGTGCAATTCGCAGGCTGAGGCATTCCCATGGCATTTCGTGAACCGGGCTTCGGAGGCGGCGGAGACAACGGCAAACTGCCCTCGGTCAATGTGCTGGGCGGTGTGCTAGCACCATGCGGCACCAGCCCCATGACTGGTTTCTGGCGCGATGGCTGCTGCAATACCGGCGCGCAGGATGCGGGCGTTCATTCCGTGTGCTGCATCGTGACGGACGGATTTCTCGATTTTTCAAAAAAGGCGGGCAACGACCTTTCCACGCCAGTGCCACAATATGGCTTTCCGGGCCTGAAAGCGGGCGACCGCTGGTGCCTGTGCGCGGCACGCTGGGCGGAGGCCTATGACTGCGGGCATGCCCCCAAAGTGGTTTTGGCATCCACGCATATTGCGACACTGGCGATTATCAGTCTTGATGTCCTCAAGGCACATGCCGTTGATTTGAACTGAGAGCGAATGACCACATCATCTTCGACGCCGCGCAAGCCCGCGGCTAAACGCAGCAATGCCGCCCAGATGGCGGCCAAAGCCTATCGCCTCGCGGCGCTCGATCAGGATTTCCTGCTGGCCGACCAGATGCGCGGCGTGCGCTTTCATCTGGAATATGAAAAGGCCGAACAGAACCTGCGTAACTGGGGCGTGCGGTCCACCATTGTCGTGTTTGGCAGCGCCCGCGTTTCCCTGAACGGTCCGCCGCATCATCGCCGCTGGTATGAGGCCGCGCGCGAGTTCGCCCGCATAGCATCCGAACGCGGTGGCGCGCTGGATGACGCCGATGGCGTGCGCGACAATGTGATCGCGACAGGCGGCGGACCCGGCATCATGGAAGCGGCCAATCGCGGCGCGCATGATGCGGGGGCACCCTCCATCGGTTTCAATATCGAGTTGCCGCACGAGCAGGGGCCGAACCCGTATTCGACACCGGACCTGACCTTGCAGTTTCACTACTTCGCGATGCGCAAGATGCATTTTGCCATGCGCGCCAATGCGCTGGTGGTGTTTCCCGGCGGCTTCGGCACACAGGACGAATTGTTCGAGCTGCTGACGCTGAGCCAGAACGGCAAGATGTCGCACGATCTGCCCATCGTGCTGTTCGACCGCGACTTCTGGACCCGCCTGATCAATTTCGACGTAATGGTCGAGGCGGGGCTGATCTCGCCCGATGACACAAAGTTGTTTGAGTATGCTGATACGCCGCAGGAGATCTGGGATACGCTGATCCGGCGCGGCCTGCATGATGTGCCGCAACGCACGCTGCGCGCGCACCCACGCAAGAACAAGAAAAAGCCTGTCAGGTAACAGGGCAAGGACCACATCATGAAACGCATCCTCAAATGGGTCGGCGGGCTTGTGCTGGCTGTCATCGTGCTGGCACTGGGGGCTGGCGCTTATTTCGTCTTCATCAATCCCTCGATCAGCATGACGCTGAACAAGCAGTCGCTGTTCATGGTGATGGATAATCCCGAGGCGCTTTCCAGCCTTGGTGCTGTCGATGGCACTTTGCTGGATTTTCATTCCGGCAAACTTTCGGACGCATCGTGGGGCCTGAAAGCGATTGAGAGCCGCCGCATCGCCAGCAATCTCGCTGAGCTGAAAGCCTATGATCCGGCAAAACTGACCGGGCAGGATAAACTGACCTATCAGGTCGTGACCGGACTTTATGAAAGCACGTTGCAGTTCGACCGCATCGCCTGGCTTGACGCCAGTTCGATGTTCGGCCCCGGCAGCCCATACCCCGTCAACCAGATGTTCGGCGTTCAGAACAACCTGCCCAACTTCATGCAGTTCAGCCATGTGGTCATCAACGATCTGACCGCGCGCAACTATGTCGCGCGGCTGAACGCGGTCGGCGGCAAGTTCGACCAGATCATCGACGTGATCCGCCAGCAGGCGAAACTGGGCGACGTGCCGCCGGTCTTCGTGATTGATAAATCCATCGAAGGCATGCGCCGCCTGATCGCCAAGCCGCCGCGCGAGAACATTCTCTATACCGGTTATTTCGAGAAGCTTTCAAAGCTCGATCTGGATGGCGGACGCAAAGCCGAGCTGGCGGCCGCCGCCGAGAAGGCGATCACCGATGTGGTGTATCCCGCCTATCAGCGGCTGATCGCCGCCACGGATGCCCTGCGCCCGCAATCGTCACCCGATGCCGGCGTGTGGCGCCTGCCCGATGGCGATGCCTTCTACGCGATGGCGCTGAAGCAGGAGACCACCACCGACATGTCGCCCGAGCAGGTGCATCAGCTTGGGCTGAGCGAGGTCGCGCGCATCGAAGGCGAGATGGACACGCTGCTGAGATCGGTGAGCCGCACTGAGGGCACGGTCGGCGCGCGCATGACGGCGTTGGGCGAAGACCCCTCGCAGCTGTTCGAGGACAGCGACAAGGGCCGCGAGGACATACTGAACGAATACCGGCGCATACTCACCGACATGAAAGCGCGCCTGCCGGACGTGTTCGAGATCGTGCCGCCGCAACCACTTGAGGTGGCGCGTGTGCCGCAATTCTCAGAAGCCGGAACGGGCGGCGCCTATTACAATCAGCCCGCGCTTGACGGTTCACGCCCGGGCCGCTTCTTCGCCAATCTGCGCGATGTGAAGGAAACGCCGCGCTTCGGCATGAAGACGCTGGCCTTCCATGAAGGCGTGCCCGGCCATCATTTCCAGATCGCCAGCGCCATGAATCTGGACCTGCCGATCGCCCGCACGATGATGCCGTTCACCGCCTATATCGAAGGCTGGGCCCTTTATAGCGAGCGGCTCGCCTGGGAGATGGGGCTCTACAAGGACGACCCCTATGGCGACCTTGGACGCCTTCAGGGCGAGATGTTCCGCGCCGTGCGGCTCGTGGTTGATACCGGCATGCATTACAAACGCTGGAGCCGTGAACAGGCGATCGATTATATGGTCGCGAAAACCGGCATGAGCGTCAGCGACGTCACCAGCGAGATCGAACGCTATGCGGTGATGCCGGGCCAGGCCTGCGCCTATAAAATCGGGATGATGAAAATCCTTGAGCTGCGCGAGAAGGCCAAGGCGGCACTGGGCGCAAAGTTCGATCTGAAAGGCTTTCACACCGCCGTGCTGGAAAACGGTCCGCTGCCGCTGACCGTGCTGGAACAGGTGGTCGATGCATGGATCGCCAAGCGCAAGTGATCAGCTGCGATAGGCGCCGTTGATGCGGATATAGCCATCGGTGAAGTCGCAGGTCCACACAGTGGCCTTGCCTTTGCCGAGGCTGAGATCGACACCGATCTCGATCTCGTCGCGCTTCATATAGGCGCTGGCTTTGGCTTCATCGTAAGCCGTATCGCGCTGGCCCTTATGCGCCACCCGGTGCGGCCCGAAGGAAATGGCGAGCCGGTCGCGGTCTGCCGCCTCGCCCGACTTGCCAACCGCCATGACGACGCGGCCCCAATTCGCGTCCTCGCCCGCAATCGCCGTTTTCACCAGCGGCGAATTGGCGATGGCAAGGCCGATGCGTTTGGCGGCGGCATCGCTTTCAGCGCCCGTCACGGTCACGGCGATCTGCTTCGAGGCGCCCTCGCCATCGCGCACGACCTGAAGCGCCAGATTCTGCAACAGGGCGAACAGCTTGTCGCGGAAATCGGCAAGGCGCTTGTCGGTGGCCTTGGTGATGGCGTCATGGCGCGCCCCGCGCCCCGTGGCGAACAGCATCAGCGTGTCGGACGTTGATGTGTCGCTGTCCACCGTGATGGCGTTGAAGCTGGTCTCCACGCCTTCGGACAGCAGCGCCTGAAGCACGTCGCGCGGCAGGGTGGCGTCGGTCACCACATAAGCGAGCATGGTCGCCATGTCGGGCGCGATCATGCCCGAACCCTTGGCGATGCCGTTGATGCGCACCGTCGCCTCGCCAATCTTCGCGGTGGCCGAAGCGAGTTTGGGATACGTGTCGGTGGTCATGATCGCCTTGGCCGCTGCCAGCCAGCCGCCCGCCGAAGCATCCTCGATGGCCTCGTCCAGCTTGGCGACAATGCGGTTCCACGGCAGCGGCTCGCCGATCACCCCGGTGGAGGCGAGATAGACCTCGTGCGTTTCGCAGCCCGCCACCACCGCGCCAGCTTCCGCCGACTTGCGCACCGCCTCGATGCCCGCCGTGCCGGTGAAAGCATTGGCGTTGCCCGAATTGACCACCAGCAGGCGCGCCTCGCCGCTGCCCTCGCCGGTGCGGGCCAGATTGTCGCGGCACCAGTCGATGGGGGCCGAGCGGGTCTTTGACTTGGTGAAAACGCCCGCCGCCTGGGTGTGCGGCGAGAACACGGCGCAGAGCAGGTCCGCGCGCCCCTTGTAGCGGATGCCCGCTTCCGCCGTGCCCAGCCGCACGCCCGCGATGGGCGGCAGATCGCGGATGGTTTTGGGGGCGAGCGGGGAAATCGGATGAGCGGCCTTGGCGGAGGCGACAAAGGCCTGCGGTTTTGCCGCTTTGGCCTTCGGGACTGCCTTCACTGGGGGCTTTTTCGCCGGGACTCTTGTTTTGGCCAGCGGCGCGGCCTTGGCCGGTTGCTTGGCTTTGGGCTTTGATTTTACTGTCTTTTTCTTGTTCTTGACGGCGGCCATGCTGGCTTGTCCCCGAGTAAACGGGCGCGACTTTAGCGCAATCGCGGCGGGCGGCAAGGCGGGCCGCCTTGGCGAAGACGACGCGCGCGGCGTTGGCGAGGTCGATGAGGGTGTTGGCCTCGGTGAGGAGGGTGCGCACGAGGCGGCGATTGTGACGGGCAAAGGCGGAATGGCGGCCATGGATGAGGCGGTTGGTGTTGCCGCGCGGGGCCCCGCCTTTGTTCTGAACTCTGCTTTGGGCTTTGCTTTGGGCGGTCGGGGGCTGAGGCGCGTCCGTTGGATGGGTTGGGTGCGGTTCACCCGCAGCGGACCCGCAGGTTTCTGCGACTTTGGAGGTTGAACCGCGCTTTTGCGGAAATGGGCGGGAAATGCCCTCGACCTGATCCAGACCCCGGCTTCCGGCCGCCAGCGGCCCCCTCGCCCAGAGTGATGGGAGGGTTGAACCGCGATGTGTGGGGAAAAATCCTGAAATCCCCCCGCCACCCTTTTCCAGCATCTGTTCGAGCTGACGCAGGCACGCCGGGTCGGCTTTGGTGATGAGGGCATATGGCCCGTCTTTGGGCAAAGCCAGCTGCGCCTGACTTGCAGTGCCATGCACCCCGTTGCGCCAGACCAGAGCCAGCCGGGCGATCACCGGGGTGAGCCGGTCACAGGCCCTGGCATGGTTGAAGCCGCCCGTGCCTGAGGTGCAGCAGCTCCACTCCCGGTGCAGCCAGACCATCGTGCCCATGAGGACCATGAGCCGGTGCTGGATCATCAGCGCCAGCCGCGCCTCGGGCGCCTCACGGGGCAGCCGGAACACCGGCCGACGCGGCCGCCCGCGCGTTGTCTGCGCGGGTTCTGGTGTTGTGGCCGTGTGCTGATCCATGCCCGCCGGTTCCTCATCCTGCCAGACATAGGAATATGATCAGATAGGAATAATGTCAAGATGTGAGGGGGCGCTCAACTTGAAAACCTGATCAATGGGCGCAACGGCGTGGTTTCCGTCCGCCGAAAGATGCGGTGAGGCGCTCAACTCAGACGAATGGCCTGAAAAGCTCATGGCGTTGTTTCCGTCCGCCGAAAGATGCGGTGAGGCGCTCAACGAAGCCCACTTTCGAAAATGAGGTTCCACCGGTTTCCGTCCGCCGAAAGATGCGGTGAGGCGCTCAACCCATAAGTCCTGCCACAAGCAAAAGACCCGTCAGTTTCCGTCCGCCGAAAGATGCGGTGAGGCGCTCAACTGGCCATTTTACGTATCGCGGATTCCCTCTGGTTTCCGTCCGCCGAAAGATGCGGTGAGGCGCTCAACCTCGATGTCGGCAAGGGTGTGCCAAAGCTGAAGGTTTCCGTCCGCCGAAAGATGCGGTGAGGCGCTCAACGAACCGTGTCAACGAAGGTATCAAGGTCATGTTTCCGTCCGCCGAAAGATGCGGTGAGGCGCTCAACAACGCGCACGTGCTGCACGAAAGAATGCACAGAGTTTCCGTCCGCCGAAAGATGCGGTGAGGCGCTCAACAACCCGCCAAGGAGAAAACCATGTCTATTTTGGTTTCCGTCCGCCGAAAGATGCGGTGAGGCGCTCAACCTCACCTGCGGTTACTGCGGCAATCAGCTCAGTTTCCGTCCGCCGAAAGATGCGGTGAGGCGCTCAACCCATATGCTGAGCTTATCGATAACGAACAAGTTTCCGTCCGCCGAAAGATGCGGTGAGGCGCTCAACAGCACGTCATCCGCTTTCGCCACGAAAGCACGTTTCCGTCCGCCGAAAGATGCGGTGAGGCGCTCAACCTACCCCCTTTGAAATACTTGTCAAGGCTGGGCGAAATTACATCACTTTCCACGCATGAGAGGCTTGACTTCATGTTCATTGGAGAAAGTTCACAGGTGCGTGGAAAGTGAGCGTGAATGATGTGACTCATGATGATGTTGAGCATTATTCTCAATTACGGGCCCTGAGTCACATTGAGGGCGTGCTTTCGTTTTTCTCGCGAACACGCTCCCGCGTGCTTCGTTCCTCTCGCGAACACGCTCTCGCGTGCTTCGCGGTCCCCCCTCCGCCTCTGCGAGGCACCTCCCCCGTGAACGGGGGAGGAAAGACACGGGTGCGCTGATAGGCCATGCCCAAACCACGTCCCGTAAACGGGGGAGGAAAGAAAGGGGTGCTACGGTCGGCAGGGTCGAAAGAGGCCGGGGGTTATTGAACAATGGCGCGGTCGAGATAGCCCTGAACCAGCTCGTAGCAGAGCGTCAGCTTGCGATCATCGGGGCTCCAATAGGCATTTTCTTCATCGCAGGCTTCAACGCCCACCGTGATGCCCGGTTCAAAGCGCACCAGATGATTGGCTTCATTGATGACGGTTTCGACCACGCGGGAGGCCTTGAGCAGCGAGGCCACCTCCGCCAGTTCGGCAGGCGCAGCACCATAGGTGATTGGAATGCCGGTTTTGGGTTCTTCGCCCTCGTCACGGAAATCAGAGGCCAGCAGCTTGTTCCAGGCATCGACGGCGTTTTCATACTCGCCCTGACAGGATTCCTGACGCTCAGGCGACATGGCCGCATTGTCGGCTGCGTCCTTGTAGGCCTCCGGGTCGGCCCCGACCAGCATGCAGATCATGGCGTAAGCACGCTGGGAATCGAGTGAGTGTTCATCTGCCGCGTCGAAACCGCCATTCTGTTCGTCGTTGAACTCACCACTCTTGAAATAGTCATCCGCCACGGATTCGATCATCATATCGAGCACAGGATCAGATTCCTTGCTGATCATGATGATGTTGGCCAGCGTATCGACGGCGTCTTCTTCCTTACCGGCGATCGGGATGCCAAACTCGGACGTCATGGCGTGGCCAAGCTCGTGGAACATGGTGTTGATGACATTGCCCAGAAGATAGGCCGCGACATCGCCCGCTTCGTTCCCGCCGGTGAGGCCGGGATTGCTTTCAAGATAGGCGGTCGTCCCCTGATAGGCACTGGCATAGGGCATGGCAGGCTCGGCCCCGGCAGGGGTCAGCAAGCCGGCGAGCGCGCCACATGACAGAAAAATAATACGGTTCATGACTGGTCCTTGAAGGAGCTGGCTGGCCTGTCGCAGCTGCGGGAACGCACTGATGTGGCACGAAATGGAGCACGCCCGCGCGCGCTGTCAACGCGGCAAAGGCGCGCAGCCACGGCCGGACAAGCCGCCGCCCCTTCGTTGACTTGGGGCGGGGGCGCTCTTATCTAGCCTTTCATGACGGGTGCCGCGCCGCAAAAGGCGCAGATTTCCGCCAATAGTTAACGGGCGCTGCCTCACATCCGCGCCATTTCAACGAGATGACCGCCGCGCCATCACGCGGCTGCAAGGACACAGACTTCCATGCTTGGACTGGGATCGCTCGCCCGCAGGATTTTCGGGTCGGAAAACGAGCGCAAGCTGAAGGCCAAATTCGCCCGCGTGGCTTCGATCAATGCCCTTGAACCGCAGTTCAAGGCGCTGAGCGATGAACAGCTGGTCGCCAAGACGGATGAGTTCCGCGCACGGCTGGGCAAGGGTGAGACGCTGGATAAACTGCTGCCCGAAGCCTTCGCCGCAGTGCGTGAGGCTGCCACCCGCGCACTCGGACAGCGCCACTTCGACACCCAGCTGGTCGGCGGCATGGTGCTGAATGATGGCGGCATCGCCGAAATGAAAACCGGCGAAGGCAAGACGCTGGTCGCCACCCTGCCCGTCTATCTGAACGCGCTGGAAGGCAAGGGCGTGCATGTGGTGACGGTGAACGATTACCTCGCCCGCCGCGACGCCGGCTGGATGGGCCGCGTCTATGCGAAGCTGGGCATGACCACCGGTGTGATCGTGCATGGCCTGACCGATGAGGAACGCCGCGCGGCTTATGCCTGCGACATCACCTATGGTACCAATAACGAATACGGCTTCGATTATCTGCGCGATAACATGAAGTATTCACTGGCCCAGATGTCGCAGCGCGGCCACCACTTCGCCATCGTCGATGAAGTGGACTCGATTCTGATTGATGAGGCCCGCACGCCGCTGATCATTTCAGGCCCGACCGATGATCATTCGGAGATGTACAAGACCATCGACGCCTTCGTGCCCAAGCTGGAGGCGGCGCATTTCGAGGTCGAGGAAAAGTCGCGTCAGGTGCAGCTGACCGAAGAAGGCAATGAGGTGATGGAAGACTGGCTGCGCACTGCCGGGCTTCTGAAGGAAGGGAACCTTTATGATTCCTCCAACATCACCATCGTCCATCACGTCAATCAGGCGCTGAAGGCCTATAAGATTTTCCAGAAGGACCGCGACTATATCGTCAAGGACGGCAAGGTCGTCATCATCGACGAGTTCACCGGCCGCATGATGGAAGGCCGCCGCTATTCCGAAGGCCTGCATCAGGCGCTGGAAGCCAAGGAGCGCGTGCAGATCCAGCCGGAAAACCAGACGCTCGCGTCCATCACCTTCCAGAACTATTTCCGCCTTTACGGAAAACTGGCCGGCATGACCGGCACCGCCCAGACCGAAGCGGCGGAGTTCATGGATATCTACAAGCTGGATGTCTATGAGATTCCCACCAACCGCCCGGTCGCGCGCAAGGACGCCGATGACGAGGTGTATCGCACCGCCGCCGAAAAGGACGACGCGATCATCACGCTGATCCGTGAAGCGCATGATCGCAATCAGCCGGTGCTGGTGGGCACCACCTCGATCGAGAAATCCGAACAGCTGGCCAAGCTGTTGAAGTCGCGCGGCTTCCGTCAGAAGGACGTGACCGACCCCGACGCCTTCGACATGTCGGTGAAAAGTGGCACCAACGCCTTCTTCGTGCTGAACGCGCGCTACCATGAACAGGAAGCGCAGATCGTCGCGCAGGCCGGCATGCCCGGCGCCATCACCATCGCCACCAACATGGCGGGTCGTGGCACCGACATCCAGCTGGGCGGCAACCCGGACATGCGCATCCAGGCGGCGACCGACGGCCTTGAGGACGGGCCTGAGAAGGAAGCCCGCATCGCCGAGATCAGGGCCGCCGTCGCACACGACAAGAAGATCGTGATGGATGCGGGCGGCATGTATATCGTTGGCACCGAGCGCCACGAGAGCCGCCGCATCGACAATCAGCTGCGCGGTCGTTCGGGCCGTCAGGGCGACCCGGGCGCGTCGAAGTTCTTCCTGTCGCTTCAGGACGACCTGATGCGTATTTTCGGATCAGACCGGCTGGACAGCATCCTGCAGCGCCTTGGCCTGAAACAGGGTGAAGCCATCGCCCACCCCTGGGTGAACAAGGCGCTGGAAAAGGCGCAGCAGAAGGTTGAGGCGCGCAACTTCGAAATCCGCAAGAACATCCTGAAGTATGACGACGTGATGAACGCCCAGCGCAAGGCGTTCTTCGAACAGCGCATCGACTTCATGCGCACCGATGACTTGAGCGAAACCGTGACCGATTTCCGTCATGAGCTGATGGGCGACATCGTAGCCCAGCACATTCCGCCCAACGCCTATGCCGAGCAGTGGGATATCGAGGGCCTGAAAGAAGAAACCCGCAGGCTGTTCCAGAGCGACATTCCGGTCGATGAATGGGCCAAGGAAGAAGGCATTGCGGATGAGGAAGTCACCGAGCGCCTGACCAAGCTGGCTGATGAACGCGCCGCTGAACGCATGAAGCCTGTCGAAGGCGAGATCATGCGCCGGGTCGAGAAGCAGGTGATTTTGCAGACGCTCGACAATAACTGGCGCGAACACATCGTGATGCTGGACCATCTGCGCCAGTATGTGGGCCTGCGCGGCTATGGTCAGCGTGACCCGCTGAACGAGTTCAAGACTGAAGCCTTCGAGCTGTTCCAGAGCCTGCTGCACAAGCTGCGCTTCGATGTGACGCGCACCATGCTGAACATCCAGTTCCAGATGCAGCCGTCAGCTCCGCCGCCGCCGCGTATCGAGGAACGGCCATTGCCGGTGATGCAGGCGCATCATATCGACGCGACCACCGGCGAGGACGACATCGCGCTGGAAGAACATCAGCGTCCGGCCCTGCCGCTGTCACCCACGGGGGCGCCACTGGCCGCCGCTTCGCCCACCGACCCAGCGACATGGGGCAAGGTATCGCGCAATGCCCCCTGCCCGTGCGGATCGGGCAAGAAGTTCAAGCACTGCCACGGCGCGGTGATGGCATAAAAAAAGAGCGGGGCTTTCACCCCGCTCCATCGGCTGAAAAGCCTGTTCCGCTGCTTACGAGCCGCCCGCCATCACCGACGTGGTGGCGCGGCGATTCTGGCTGTAGCAGCTTTCGCTTGTATCGCCGCAGAGCGGCTGGTCCTTGCCATAGGAAATGACCGAGATGCGGCTGCGGTCAATGCCGTAGGAGACCAGCGTTTCCTTCACCGCATTGGCGCGGCGGTCGCCCAGCGCGATGTTGTATTCGCGTGTGCCGCGTTCGTCGGCATGACCTTCAATGCGCACCATCACCGACGGGTTGGCATTCAGGATCTGCGCCTGCTGCTGGAGGATCGCCCCGCCATCCGCACGCACCTGATAGGAATCGAGGTCGAAATAGACCGTATCGCCGACCGCGCGCAGCTGTTCGGCGAGCGGACCACCGGCGACGACGCTGCGGTCACGCGATCCATTGGCGGCGTCCGCCGCTGAAGTGCCGTCTTTCTTCGAGGCGCAGGCCGCTGCCAGCATCGTCATACCGGCCACGGCCAGTATCTTTATCGGTTTCATCATAGTCTCCTTATGTAGGCGCGAGGGGCCGGCAAATCGGTCGGACCCTATAGCAGCGCGTGTTGAAGCTTCAAGTTGCAATGCGGCAAGAGTGTGCGGGCCCAAATGCAGCCCGATCACGAATTGCGCCGGTTCTGCAACGGTTCAGTTACCCCCGGTGCTGTCGAGATCGGCAGACCATGACGGGTCTGACGCTTCACCGGTTGTCGGCACACGGCGCAGGTTCTGCCCCGTCAGATCAACCGTCCACAGGCTTGAGGCACCAGCCGCCGTGCCGCGCGTGAACATGATGACACGACCATTCGGTGCCCATGTCGGGCTTTCTTCCAGAAAGCTTTCCGTCAGGCGGCGCTCGCCCGAACCATCCGTGCGCATGATGCCGATGCCGAATGTGCCCTGAAGCATTTTCGTGAAGGCGATGGTGTCACCGCGTGGTGACCAGACTGGCGTTGCATAGCGCCCGTCACCAAACGAGATGCGGTGCTGGTTCGAGCCATCGGCGCTCATCACATAAATCTGCTGCGAGCCGCCGCGATCCGATTCAAAGGCAATCTGCGAACCATCGGGCGAGAACGAGGCCGAGGTGTCGATGCCCGGATCGGTGGTGAGGCGACGCGCCGCACGCGAGCGCAGGTCGATCAGATAGATGTCGGTATTGCCGTCGCGGGCCATCGACAGAACAATCGAATTGCCATCCGGTGAAAAACGCGGCGAGAAGGTCATGCCCGAAAAGCCGGGCAGCACTTCTTCGCGGCCCGAGTTCAGATCGAAAATGAACACGCGCGGCGACTCTCCCTGATAGGACATATAGGTGATCGCCTGCGTCGTTGGGCTGAAGCGCGGCGTCAGCACCAGATCGCGGCCATCGGTGAGGAACTGCGTGTTCGCGCCATCCTGATCCATGATGGCGAGGCGCTTGACCTTGCGCGTCTTGGGGCCGGACTCAGCAACATAGACAACGCGTGTGTCGAAATAGCCCTTCTCGCCCGTCAGGCGTTCATAGATCGCGTCAGCGATCATGTGGCCGACACGGCGCGCGTTTTCAGGTGTGGTGAAGAATTGCAGGCCGACCATCTGCTGTTCGGCGAAGATGTCCCACAACCGGAACTCGACCTTCAGACGACCATCGCTTTCCACCGAGGTGCGGCCTGTCACCAGCGCCTTGGCGTTGATGACGCGCCAGTCGGCAAAGCGTGGGGCAGCGGCAATATCGGGCGCACGTTCGATGAACGAGGCCGGGTCGAGCGCGCGGAACAGACCAGAACGATCAAGATCGGCGCGGATGACCTGGGTGATTTCCGACGAGACGCCCGCTTCGCCGCCAGAAAAATCAGCAATGGCGATGGGCAGAGGCTCCATCGTGCCGTCGGTGACGGTGACGCGGATCGGGTCGGCGGCAGCTGCAGGTGCAATCATCGCGCAGGCGGCCAGAGCCACAGCGGCAAGCCTGATCATGGGTTTCAGCATGTCGTCTCCTTACAGTCCTACCATCTTGGACGGGTCGAAATTCACTTCGATGTCTTGCCACAGATCATACGAATCAGCGGGCAGATCATAATTCTGGCACTGGATGATGGCACGCCGTCCGGCCTCGGCTGCCGCACGATAGGCAGGGTTCGAGAGCCGGTCGGGTTCCACATATTCTGGTGTTCCGTTCAATGAGCCATCCTGGTTGAGGCGTACCCGGATCAGCACCGAGAGCTTTTCGGCCTCGGCCGCACCGGCAATCGAACCCGCACTCCAGCAACGCGACACCTGCGAGCGGAAGGCATCGCGGATGGTGGCGGTTTCACGGTCGGACGCGCCCTTGCCTCGTTTGGTTTCGTCGTCGCCGGCATCCCTCTTCGGGCCGTTGTCCTGCGGTGCGTCCTTGTTTTCCTTGTCCTCAACGCCAGCGATCACATCATCAATATCGAAGGGCTTGTCTTCGTCTTTTTTGTCTTTGTCCTTATCCTTCGGCTTGTCCTTGGGCGTGTCCTTGGGCGGATCTTTCGGTGGCTTGTCTTCAGCCACATCCTTGGGCGGATCCTTGATCTCTTTCGGCTTGGCGCGCGGCACAGGCGGGCTTGGGTCAGGCACGGCATCAGCAACCGGCTCGGGCTCCGGTTCAGGCGCGGCGGTGGGCTGCGGCTTGGGGGCTGGTGTTGGTTCCGGCTTGGGTGCGGGTGTCGGGGCCGGAGTTGGTTCGGGCGTCGGTTCCGGTTCTGGCGCTGCCGAGGGCTTGGGCGGCGGGGTCGGCGCGGTCTTCGGTTTGGGATCAGGCTTGGCTGCCGGTTCGGGCGATGGCTTGGGCTCGTTCGCCCTGGTTTTCGGCTTGACGTTCGTCACCTCGCTGATCGGCAGCATGGAGACTTCGACATATTCCTCGACCGGCGGCAGTTCGTAAGATGACGGCCACGAGAAGAACGTCGCCGCAACAATGCCGCCATGCAGGATCGCCGAAACGATCCAGCCCGGACGCCTGAACCAGGGGCGGCGATCCTCGTCCATGCCTAGCCCGGCGCAGCAGGCCGCGTTGCGGGCGCAGTGCCTTTGGGCGCGGGATTGTTGACGAGAACCAGTTTGGTGAAACCTGCCGCGTTCAGCAGGCTCATCACTTCAGCGACGCGGCCATAATCCACGCCCTTGTCAGCACGCAGGAAGATGGGCTTGTCATAGCCATTGCCCGAGATGGCCAGCAGACGCGGAATGATCTGATCGTCCGCGATCTCGCTTTCCTGCAGAAACACTTTGCCCGTGGCGTCGATGGAGACGGTGAGCGGTTCGGTCTGATCCTTCACCGGACCGGCCACGGTTTTGGGCAGGTCGATCTTCACGCCGACGGTCAGGAGCGGTGCGGCCACCATGAAAATGATGAGCAGCACCAGCATGACATCGACAAAGGGCGTCACGTTGATTTCCGACATGCGGCCCGCTGACGCGCCGCCATGACGACGCGAGCCGCGCCGCCTGCGTCCGCCGCCCGATTGCAGCATCGCCCCCATCAATGCGCCCTTTCATCAAGCTGGCGCGACAGGATGGCGGTGAACTCGTCGGCGAAGCCTTCGAGCCGTCCGGCATAGTTGTTCGCCTGGGCGATGAAGCGATTGTAGAAGATCACCGCCGGAATGGCGGCCAGCAGGCCAAGCGCGGTAGCGAACAGGGCCTCGGCAATGCCGGGCGCCACCACCGCAAGGCTGGTATCGTTCGAGGCCGCGATGCCGCGAAAGGCGTTCATGATGCCCCACACCGTACCAAACAGGCCGATGAAAGGTGCGGTCGAGCCGACCGTTGCCAGAAAGCCGAGCTGTTTTTCCACCTGCTGTGTTTCGCGCCCGATGGTGACGTTCATCACGCGGTCAATACGGTCGCGGATGGAAAGGCCAAGCGCCGCCGTCACCTGATGCGGACCTTCGAAATTGCGCCGCCATTCGCGCATCGCCGCGACAAACAGCACCGCGAAAGGATGGTCGGGTTTCAGACCGATGGAATTGTAAAGCTCGTCCAGCGAACGACCCGACCAGAAGACCTGTTCAAACTCGTCAGCCTGTGCATCGAGCCAGCGCAGCTTGAGATATTTTTCGACAATGATCGCCCATGACAGGAATGACAGGCCAATCAGCAGCAGCATCACGCCCTTGCCGACAAAATCGGCTTTGAGAAAAAGCTGGATGAAGGAAAAGGCTTCTGCGCCCGCCGATGTCTGCTGGCCGACCTGCGTGACATCCACCGGCGGCAGTGGCACGGGCGAAGCACCCGGCGTCTGCACCTGATCGGCGATCACGCCCAGCATATGGGTGGCCAACTGGGCCAGATGCGCCACCTGATCGGGGAGTGATGTGATGTCCATTCGGGGCGGCCTTTCCTGACTTTCGGCAATCCTGCGGCACGACCCCGGTGCGTGACGGAACCTGCCGGAAGCATCGCAAGGGACCGTGACAAAAATGGGGCGCTGACGCTGCCAGATGCGCTGCGCCAGCCGCCCTCAGGGGTTACCGCCCCATTTATTGACGGAGCATTAACCTTGTGCGGATGCCTGATGACAGTTTCGTCATGGAATGAGGGCACGCCACGCCCGGTGGCGCTTGAGTGGGGCATGGAATCAGGCCAGCCTGCCCGCTTCAAGATGAGGGTTCGCCATGCGCCTGTTGACCATTGCCTGCACAGCGTTGCTTTTCAGCGCCCCGGCGTTCGCGACATCGAAAATCGAGAGCGCCTATACCAACACCGCAGGCAAAGCCTGCAAGGTGCTGGACAGCGACGAGCAGTCCGAATGGTCGCTTTTCAAATGCCCCGGCTATAAAGGCATCGACGTGTGGATCGGCGAAGGCGATCTGCGCACCTTGGTCGCCTATGGCAAGACCGGCCAGGATGAGCCTGCGTTTCAGACCACGTTCGGTCCGTTCAACACCATCGGCGACAAGATCGAATGGCGCCTGAAAGACGGCAAGCCATTCGCCACCATCCTGCGCTGGAAGGTGGATGGTGGGGAGGACCTTCCCAAAGGCGAGATGCTGGTGGTGACACAGTTGAAAGCCGGTCAGCAATGCTGGATCGCGGTGATCGCCGCCCACAAAAACCAGGACGCAAACGAGCTGGCCCGTCAGGCTGCGGATGAACTGGGCGGCACAGTCGATTGCAACACGAGCGAACCCGAACTTTATGGCACGCCCGACACGGCGATTTATCCCGGCCAGTAGCGCCTGACGCCTGAGCGGTAACGCCTGAACGGTGTTGCCGCTGACGTCATCATTGCGGCGCTTGCAAAAGACTGTGGCCCGCGCAAGGCTGACGAAAAATCAGAACCATAACGGGAAGCGCTCATGTCCATTTCCACCGCCGCGCCAGACGCGACGCCTGATGATGCTGTCGCAGCCACAGGCGGGCCGGTGGCCTCAAGACTGGGTCAGTTTTCCTGGGCGTTGTTTGAATGGGCGCGCAACCCTTACGTGCTGCTGATCACCATTTATGTGTTCGCGCCGTATTTTTCCAAACACCTGGTCGGCGATGAAGTGGCCGGTCAGGCGCTGTGGGGTGATCTTTCCGGTCTTGGTGGATTCCTCGTCGCCCTGCTCGCCCCCATTCTGGGTGCCGTCGCTGATCTGGGTGGGCGGCGCAAACCGTGGATCGCCACCTTCGCGCTGCTGATGGCAGCGGGCACCTTCGCCTTCTGGTTCTCGGTTCCGAACGCCGTGATGATGCCGATGGCCGCCACCTGTGCGCTGATTGTTTTCAACGGGCTGTGGTTCACCTTCACCGAAGTGTTCCACAACGCGATGCTGCCCGACATTTCCAGTCACAAGCGCATCGGCGCACTTTCAGGACTGGGGCTGGCGCTTGGCAATCTGGCCGGGCTCATCATGCTGGTCTTCATGCTGTGGGCTTTCACCCTGCCCGGTGCCGTGGACTGGAGCTTCGTGCCGAAAGAACCGCTGTTCGGTCTTGGACAGGACGCCCATCAGGTCGAGCGCATCTCTGGCCCGATCTCGGCCATCTGGCTGGTTATCTTCATGATGCCGCTGATGCTGTTCACGCCCGACCGTCAGGGTGCGGGCCTGCCGGTCGGCAAGGCGATCACGCAGGGCATCATGCGCGTTCTGAAAACGCTGCGCGATGTGCTGCATTATCGCAATGTCGCCACCTATCTGGCGGCGCGCATGTTCTACAATGACGGCAAGACCGCGATCCTGACCTTTGGCGGCATCTATGCGGCCGGCACGTTTGACTGGGGGCCGCTCGACATGCTGGCCTATGGCATCACGCTGTCGGTATTCGCGGTGTTTGGCGGCATACTGGGTGGCTGGCTGGACGACCATCTGGGCAGTCGCAATGCCATTCTGGTGTCAATCACCGGCACCACGGTCGGGCTGGTCGCCTCGCTGTTCATGGGGCCGCAGACCATTCTGGGCATCTGGAATTATGCCACCCCCGAGGCCGTGCCGCTTCTGTATGACGGGCCGTTCTTCAACACGGTGCCCGAGGCGATCTTTGTTGGCATCATCATCGTGCTGGCGATCTTCATCACCGCCGCCTATGCCAACAGCCGCACCATGCTGGCCCGCATCGCGCCGCCGGAAAAGATGACCGAGTTCTTCGGCCTCTATGCCCTTTCAGGTTCGGCGACCGCCTTCATGGCACCCATCGTGCTGGGTTTCTTCACCCGCGCCTTTGAAAGCCAACGGGCGGGCATGGCCTCGATCCTCATCTTCCTCATCATCGGCCTGATCGGTATGCTGTTCGTCACCAACGAGCGCGCGACAGTCAAGCAAACGTAGTGAAAATAAGGCGCTGGTCGTTTAAGGCGTGTAGCCGGGAACAGGATCAATTCAGGCCAGCAGCGCGGTTCATATAACCGCTGACCAGTTCGTAGCATAAGGTCAGCTTGCGGGCGCTGCTGTCCCAGTAGGCGTTTTCCTCGTCGCATTTTTCAACCCCGACAGTCACGCCGGGTTCGAAGCGGACAAGGCGGTTTGCTTCCTGGGCAACCGTTTCAGCGATGCGGGATGCTTTCAGAAGTGATGCCGCCGATTGCATTTCAGCGGGCACAGCGCCGTAGGTGACAGGTATTGGCGCGCCGGGATTTTCACCCTCGGCGCGGTAGTAATCGGCCAGCAGTGCATCCCAAGACGTCACTGCGCTTTCATACTCCCATTGACAGGCCTCCTGCCGTTCAGGGGTCATACCAGCGTTGTCGGCGGACTCCTTGAAGGCATCAGGGTCGGCGCCCACCAGCATGCAGATGACGTTGTATGCCCGCTGCGAGTCGAGCGAATGTTCATCAGAAGCGTCGAAGCCTCCGTTCTGCTCGTCGTTAAATTCGCCACTGGCAAAATAGTCGTCGGCGACGGATTTGATCATTGTGTCCAAAACTGGGTCAGCTTCCGTGCGGATCATGGTGATATTGGCCAGTGTATCGACGGCGTCCTCTTCACGGCCCGCAATAGGGATACCGAACTCGGAAACAATCCCGTGCCCAATTTCGTGAAACATCATATTCACAACGTTCCCAAGAATATATGCCGCCACCTCGCCTGAATCGTATCCGCCAGTGAGATCAGGATTGTTATCAAGGTAGGTGACGGTAGCGCGATAAGCGTCGGTGTAGGGCATGGATGATTCTGCCTCGACGCGCACCAGCCCTGCCAGTGCCGCACAAACAATTACAATGACCCGTTTCATGCCATATCCCGTGAACAGCCGAACCATGCATTAAGAACCAAGCTGAGCAAGCAACCGTCACGAGTGATGTGGCAATTCCTGAAGGGGCATGTCAACGTGCTGCATTCGCTGGTTTTCTGGCTGGAGCAAGAATGAAACTGGGCTTGCTGACCGGCGGCGGTGACGTGCCGGGACTCAATGTCGCGATCAAGACCGTGGTGCGCGCGGCGCATCAGCGCGGCTGGAATGTGCTGGGCCTGCGCCGGGGCTGGGAGGCGCTGGTGCGGTTCGATGCGCAGGACGCCGATGCAGCCCAGTGGCTGACCGCGCTGACGCCAGAGCGGGTGCGCACCATCGACCGCACGGGCGGCACCATTCTGCACACCTCGCGCATCGACCCGCATATGATGAAGCCCGATCTGCTGCCGCCCCGTCTGGCCCATATGCAGCCGGGCGCAAACGGCCTGATCGACACGACCCCGCATGTGCTGCGCGCGATTGCAACGCTTCAGCTTGACGCGCTGATCGTGATCGGCGGCGACGGCACGCTGCGCTATGCCGCGCATCTGGCCAAAGCAGGCGTGCCCATCGTCGCCTTTGCCAAGACGATGGACAATGACGTGTTCGGCACCGACATGTGCATCGGCTTTTCCACCGCCGTGACGCGCTCGGTTGAGGCGATCACTGCGCTGCGCACCACGGCGGGCAGTCATGAACGAGTGCTGATCGTTGAACTGTTCGGGCGTCGGTCGGGTGAGACTGCGCTGATTTCAGGCATGCTGGCCGATGCCGACCGCACGCTGATTGCCGAGGTCGCCGTCGATGCGGACAGGCTGGCGCGACTGATCGCCGGGGATCATGCGGCGAACCCTTCGCATTATGCGGTGATCGTGACCGCCGAGGGCGCGCGGCTGGAAGGCGGCGGCGAGGTGGTGCATGGCGCACAGGATTCCTATGGCCGCCAGCGGCTGGGCGGAATCGGCGAAGTGCTGGGCGATGAGATCAAAACGCGCACAGGGCTCGACACCATCGTGCAGCGTCTTGCCTATATGATGCGATCCGGTGCGCCGGATTCATTCGACCGCATGCTCGCCATGGCCTATGCCGACTTCGCCGTGGAACAGATCGAGGCGCGACACTTCGGCACGTTCTGCGCCGTTGAGGCTGGGCGCTATAAGGCGCTGCCCATCGACACGGTCAGCGGCGGACAACGCTGCATCAATGTCGCGTCGATGTATGACACTGAGGCATACCGCCCGCGCATTGCGGGCATTGCGGGACGGCCCGCGTTTCTTTCATGAGGATCCTATGAGTTTCAAGGCAGTACCAAGCGCGGCGATCAATGCCCATCTGGTGGGCGTGAAAGGCGGACGGGCAAAACTGGCGACACCCGCGATGGTGGTCGAGCTGGACGTTCTGAAGCGCAATATCGCGCTGATGATGGAGCTGTGCCGCGCGAAGGGCGTGGCATTGCGCCCTCATGCAAAAACGCACAAGAGCGCCGACATCGCCAAGATGCAGATCGCCAGCGGCGCGCTGGGCGTGTGCTGCGCCAAACTGGGTGAGGCCGAGGCACTGGCCGCAGAAGGCGTGGACAATATCCTTGTCACCTCACCCATCGCCGCCGCGCAGGCGCTGGAGCGCCTGGCCAGGCTGAATGCGGCAAGCGATGGGCTGATGGTGGTGGTCGATGCGCCCGAGATGGTGGCGAAACTGGGCGCGGCAGCGCGGGCCAGCGGGCGCACGCTCAAGGTTCTGGTGGACCTCGATGTCGGGTTGCATCGCACGGGTTGTCTGCCCGGTGAGCCGGCCTATGCACTGGCAGCAGCCGTGGCTTGTGAGGAAGGGCTCAGCTTTGAAGGGCTTCAGGCCTATGCCGGTCAGGTGCAACATGAAGGTGATGGCGCACAACGCCGCGCCAAATCACTCGCCTGCATGAAGCAGATGGCCGATGTGCGCGATGAACTCACGCGCCGCAATCTGCCGCCGAAGATATTGTCGGGCGGCGGCACCGGCACGGTGCATATCGACCCAGACGCGAACGTGCTGACCGAATTGCAGGCGGGCAGCTATGTATTCATGGACCGCGAATATAACGAGGTGTGGACCAAGGCTGGCGAGGCCGCGCCGTTTGAGACGAGCCTTACCGTGCAATCGACGGTGATCTCGGCCGCGCTGCCGCTGCTTGCCACCACCGATGCGGGGCTGAAATCATTTGCCTGTGATGCCGGACCGCCCAAGCTGCATGACGGCGCGGGACCAAGCGCCAATTATTTCTTCTTCGGTGACGAACAGGGCGGCATTCTGGCCGCGACGCCAGAAGACCGCCCGAATATCGGCGATGTGGTTTCGTGCATCGTGCCGCACTGCGACCCGAGCGTGAACCTTTATGACGTGCTGCATGTGGTGGAAGACGACACGCTGGTGGCGCTGTGGCCGGTAACAGCGCGTGGTCGGAGCTTCTGATGCTGGCCTGCTACACCAACACGCTGAGCGTGCGCGCTGGGGCGCGTTTTGATCTTCATGCCAGTGGCGAGGGCAAGGCCATTCTGGAAATCGCCCGCGTGGGCGCGGCGCGCCATGTCGTGCTGCGTGACGAGCTGGTGCTGCACGAACAGGCCGCGCCGGACCGCGCTGACATGCATGGCTGCAACTGGCCGGTGACGAAAACCATCACCACAGGCAGCGACTGGCTGAGCGGTTATTATGACATCACGCTGACCGGCGCAGATGGCGAGATTTCGCACCATTTCATCTGCATACGGACGAATAGGGCGCGCAGCAAAGCGCTTCTGGTGCTGAACACCAACACCTATCATTCTTACAATTACTGGGGCGGGGCCAACGCTTATTGCGATGTGACCGCGCTGATGAGCGGCAAGGCGCCACTGGATGTGGCGATGCAGGGGGCGATTGGCGTGCTGTCGGCCCGCAGACCCTTCGCGCAGAAGCTGATCGCCCCGCCAGAGGATGCGACGCGTCTGGTCAACCCGTACAAACGCGCTTTTGAGGAGCGCCCTTTTGCCGGTGACATGGCATGGATACGCCGCAACCGGCCATCGCCTTATGACGGGTCAGCAGGTTTCCTGCACAAATGGGAACACCGTTTCGCGGCCTGGGCCGAACGCGAAGGCCTCGTGCTGGATTATGCGACCGATCATGATCTTGAGGATCGTGCGGCGCTGGATGGTTATGCCTGCGTCATTCTGGTGGGGCACAGCGAATACTGGTCTGGCCCTGAGCGCGATACGCTGGAGCGGTTCGTCGATGGCGGCGGCAGGCTTGCGATCTTTTCCGGCAACACCGCCTTCTGGCGTGTGCGCTGGGAGGATGATGGCGCGCGTTACATCTGCCACAAATGGAATGGCTTTGAGGCCGAACCTGAAGCTGGCGCCAACGGCACGCATCTGTGGTCGCATCCTGCCTTCGGACGTCCCGAAGCGGCAATCACCGGCCTTTCTTTTCTTTATGGCGGTTATCACCGCCTTGGCCTGTGCGCAGCGCGCGGTCAGGGTGGTTATACGGTCTATGACGACGCGCATTGGGCGCTGGAGGGCTGCGATCTCTATTACGGCGATGTGATCGGCGATGGCCTGCCGCTGATCGGCTATGAGAATGATGGCTGCCTGATCCGTTTTGATGAACGCAACCTGCCAGCGCCGGTCGCAACGCTTGGCGTGCCTGAGGGGCTGAACATCATCGCCATCGCGCCGGTGGCGTTCGGCGAGGATGCGCGCAGCCCCTATCACCCGATCATTCCGCCCGAGAAACTCGATGTCTGTGCCGGCATTGCCTATGCCGATGCCTCACCTGCCGCACAGGCGCGACAGTTGCGTGGCCATGCCGTGATGGCGAGCTTCACGCGCGGGCGCGGCGAAGTGTTCAATGGCGGCACCACCGAATGGGCGCACGGGTTGGCGGCCGATGACCCGTTCATCACGCGCATCACCCGAAACGTGCTGAAGCGCTTTGGTGCGATGACTTGATGAAGACCGGCCCCGATCAATGGGATGAACGGCACTGGAGCGTGGCGCACCGCGTGTCCAAGAGTGTGGATATTCCCGACACAGACAAAGCGCTACACAAACGCATCATGCGGTTCTGCAAGGCCGAGTCCGGCGGGCACGACAAGGACAGTGGCGCATGGTGGTTCGGCGGTGCTGTGCTGGAACCACACTGGAAAGACGGGCAGCTGCATCTTCTCGCCTTCTCA
This sequence comes from uncultured Flavobacteriaceae bacterium, assembly GCA_964390465.1. Taxonomy (GTDB): domain Bacteria; phylum Pseudomonadota; class Alphaproteobacteria; order Micropepsales; family Micropepsaceae; genus JADZAI01. The sequence goes on from CAYMIJ010000006.1 coordinate 84,550, forward strand.
TCGGGCGAGGATGGTTTCCAGTCTCTGCATCACCTGATCGAACAGATCGCAGCGCATCTGGGCGATGCCGCCGCGATGACCCGCTGGAAGCGACTGAAGCACCGCAAGCTTTGAGCGAAAATGAAAAACCCGCGCCGATCAAGGCGCGGGTTTCGCTTTCAACCACAGAACAGGGAATTACTTCCCGTCGCCGCCCAATCGCACGGATACGCCCGCGAAGAAGAAGCGGCCAATGGGGCCCGTCGGTGTGGCAGTAGAACCAACCGTTGGCTGTTGATCAAACAGATTGTTGACACCGCCATAAAGCTCGACGCTCTCATCAATCGTGTACCTCACATTGAGACTGTGCTCGTGCTTGGCCTTGGTAAAGGGAAGTTCCTGCTGGTCTGGCTTCGCGGCATAGGCAGTCTTTTCAAGAACCAGCAACCCAGTGCGGTACACATAGCCATAACCGACTGACCACTTGTCGTTCGACCACTCAAGCCCGAAATTGACGGCCCACTTTGGCGCGCCATTGCCAAGAAGTGTGGAAGCTTCGCCGACCTCGTCATCATAAACGCCGCCGACGGTTGTCTGCAGGCTCAATGTTTCGAGCCAGCTGCCAACGGCCTTGAGGTGGATTTTGCCCAAATCCTCATCGCCGCCCACCAGATCAGCAAGATCGAAGCGGTAATGCCCTTCAAAGTCGATGCCTGAGGACTTGAACGACGCGATATTGACCGCCTGAACAGTCAGAGAATCGAGCTGACCCAAAGGCCGCTGCGGTGTGACTTCAGCAGGCGTCACACGGCTGAGAAGCACGCAGTAATCGTTGACGAGCGAGGGCGCGTCATAACAGGCGTTGATGATGTCCTGAGATGACGGCGTGATGATGCCGTCCTCAATCTCAACCTTCCAGTAATCGACTGACAGGGACAGGCCTTCGATGAAGCTGGGGCGGATGACGGCACCGAATGTGAGCGTATCTGCAGTTTCTGATTTCAGCCCGGTATTGCCGCGCACAAGACCTGGGAACGAAGCCGTGAGCTGGCCGTTGAACGTCGCAGTTGAATCAGCTGCAATGGTAAGCGCCGTCAGGGCTGCATCACAGTTGGCGGGGCGGAACGAGGTGCCTTGATTGCGCCTCGTCTGATCACAGGGATCCTGCGGCAGGTAGAACGACTGCTGTTCCGGTGTGAACAGTTCGCCAATGTTCGGGGCACGGACTGCGCGCGCATAAGACGCACGGAAGCGGATGTCTTCCACTGGCGCCCACAAACCCGCCACTGTCCAGCTGAAGGTTTCACCCGCAGTTGAATAACGTGCCCAACGCCCGGACACATTCAGCGACAGCTCTTTGGCGAAGGTCGCATCCTTCAAAATCGGGAACAGCAACTCACCGAAGGCTTCAAAGGCTTCATAGCTGCCCACCGTATTCTTCAGCTTATTGCCGAAGGTATAGCCCGCGGTGAAAATGGGGTCAGGCAGGTTTTCGGAATGCTCACGCCGCCATTCCAGGCCCACCGCCGTCTTGATGGGACCGCCTGGCAGTTCGAACCATGCACCCGTGTCATAGTTCAGGACTGCCGACGCCACCTGCTGTTCAAGCAGCTCCTTCGTAGGCGTATCCTGAAGAATCCAGGCCTGCGCTTCCTTTGAGATCGGGCCGTCCTGGAAGATATTGATCGGGACACACCCGCTGTTCGGGCCGGGGGTGAACGTGTTTCCGATCGGCAGCGTACCATTGGTGTTCAGATCAGGCTGCGCATCATTCGGGAACACATCACTGCGGCAGACAATCTGCCCAGAGGGCAGCCTGTAGGCGTCCATCGCCGCGAACCAGCGGTCATTGAGACGATTGCCGAGCGACAGCGTTCTCGATGTCGTGTTCCCGAAATTGTAGGACACTTCATAAGACAGATGATCGTTCAGATCTCCATCAAAGCCCACAACGAACCGGTAGGTGTCGCGGGTCGTGTTCGCCCCGCGATAACCAAGATCAAGGTTGTCGCGATTGGCAAAGTAGTAATCACCAAGCGCCGGGTCATAGCCAAGTGCGCCAGCCGGAATGGGCGTGACATTATCGCGGATGGCCTGCGGCAGATAGGGATTGTCAAAGCGCACTGGCAGCAGGAAGTCGAAGCTGGGCTGAAAATGCGACTGTGAACGGTTGCGCACAAATTTCAGCTCGGTGAAGAAGCGCGCCTTTGGGGATATCTGATAGTCACCCATGATGTTCAGTGACATGACATTCTGCGCGGGCATGACTTCCGTTGCATAACGCGCAACCGGCGTTGAGTTGCCGCCCTGCTGGAACGGTGCGCTGAGGGGGTTGCCGGGGTCACGCGGCACGCCGGAACCGACATAAGCACCGGTGAGATAGATGCCGAAGATACCATCCATACCGATGACAACACTGTCGGGTGCGCTGTCGAAATAGCGCACGTCACGCAGATAAACTTTGTCCGGGATGGCAAGGTCATCACCTGCCACCGCTGCCTCGGCGGGGTTGTCGACCAGCAAGTAGGACGTTCCTTCAGCTGTGAATTCGCGGTCTGCCGGGAACAAAGGCAGCTGACGGCGATAGGCCCCCGAGATCATCAGATGCCCGCGGTCGTCATCTGTGGAAACGCCATAAGTGATGTCGGCACTATAAGCGTCGGCATCACCACGGCTCGACACCCCGTAGTCGAAGTTGAAGGCATAGCCTTCAAACTTGCGTTTCAGAATGAAGTTGACGGCACCCGTGACAGCATCAGCGCCGTAGAGCGCAGAAGCACCACCCGTCAGGACATCCACGCGATCAATCAACGCGGACGGAATGGTGTTGATATCAACCGACGTGTCCCCGGTGGATGAACCCACATGGCGACGCCCATTCACCAGCACCAGTGTGCGGTTGGTGCCGAGATTGCGCAGGTTCAGGACATTGAGGCCCTCGCCCACGCCACCACCACGCGCCATGGTCGAGCTGGACTGGTCGATCGAGCCAAGCAGCGCCGGCAATGTATCAAGCGTTTCGATGATGTTCGCGTTGCCGCTGTATTTCAGCTCGCTGCCTGTCACCGTGGTGATCGGCTGGGGGGATGTCAGGCCGGGCTGACGCACACGCGAGCCGGTCACGACGATGGTCTCGGCTGAGGCGGCTTCTGGCTTGGCGGCTTCAGCAGGTTTTTCTGTTTCGGCAGGCTGCGCGGCGGCGGGTTGCGGCGCTGGCTGAGGTGTCTGCGCCTGAGCCTGAAACAGCAAGGCCGTGATGGCGCAGCTTCCCATCAAACCAGCGAGCGCATGGATGCGGTGGATTGGTACAGTCGTCATGTAGCCCCCTTTGGCGTTGCCAACTCGATAGAAAGAACGGCCCCGTGCGCACTTTCCGTCGCATCACAGACTTGTGACATATGAACAATCTAGCAAGTAAAGAAATCGCGAGCCAGCTTGGCCCGATATCTGGATCAGGTGATGGTTGCGCCGCCGTCGATGACGAAGCCCTGCCCCGTGGCGAATGCGCCGGCCTTGGAAGCCAGGAATACCGCCATGCCCGCGATCTCGTCCGGGTCGCCGATGCGTTTCAGTGGCGCGTTCGATGTTGAGGCTTTCAGGATTTCAGGGCTTTCCCACAGATAGCGCGCGAAGTCGGTCTTGATGAGGCCGGGCGCAATGGCGTTGGCGCGGATGTTGTGGCGGCCATATTCCACGGCGATGTTGCGGGCCACCTGGAAGTCCGCCGCCTTTGAGATGCCATAGGCACCCAGAATGCCTGAACCTTTCAGCCCGCCAATGGACGAGACGATGATGATCGCGCCGTCCTTGCGCTCCGTCATTTCAGGGATGACCATATTGCAGAGCCAGACGTTCGACTTGATGTTGTTCTGCATGATCTTGTCGAAGGCCTCGTCAGGGCAGTCGGCCATCGAGCCGGCGAACGGATTGACCGCCGCATTGCAGACCAGAACGTCGATCGCCCCGAGCTGGCGGCGCGTTTCATTCACCAGATTCTGCAGCTGATCCTTGTAGCCGATATTGCACGGGATGCCGATGGCATGGCCGGGAAACGCCGCATTGATTTCGGCCGTGACAGCTTCCACCGCATCGGCCTTGCGGCTGGAGACCACCACCTTCGCGCCATGCTGGGCCATGCGATAGGCGATCGCCTTGCCAATGCCCTTGGTCGAGCCGGTGATGAGGGCGACCTTGCCTGAGAGGTCGAACAGCGTGTCTTTCATGGACGATTCCAGTGCGTATGGGTTGCAGTGCAGCGTGATGCTGCCGCCCCCGCTGCCCCTTGTCAAAGTGACGCAAGGGGCAGTTTTCGGGCAAAAACACCTTCTTTACCAAGGTTAACACTCCATTAACCCCCCGCGCGACAGCATGGGCCGAAGATGGAATCGGCCGCTCTTTCGGGCGGCGGCGTGCCTGCAGGACAGAATGTCTAATCTGCTCGATGCCTTGTTGACGACCTTGTGCGCGGCCGCCGGTGCGGGCGCAGCGATCGCAACGCTGTATATGGGGGCCACGCCTGCGCTGGCCGGTGTTGTTGGCATTGCGATCTTCGGCATGGGCGCACAGTTGCAGAACGTCTATGCGCGGGCAGGCGACCGCGAGCGGTTGCGGCTGGAGCTGATCGGGTTGAAGCGCGCCGATCTGATCCTTTCGGACCAGATGTCGCAGACCGCCGAACAGGCCTCAGAAAACGTGAATGCCGCCGTCAACGAGCAGGTGATGCGCGAAGGCAAACTGACCGCCGATCTGAAAATGGTCGAGGCGCTGCTGAACCAGCTGGCCGGGGCGATGAGCAAACGCATCCAGGCGGTCGAAGCGCGTCTTGAGGAAACCACCGCCCACACACAGCGCCTGCAATCTCATATCCAGTCACGCCCCACTGCTTTGCGCCCCGCGCCAGCAGCAGCGGGGAAACCTGCCGTCGCGCCGGTTGCGGCAGCGCCAGCCCGCAAGTCCAAAGAAGATGATGCGCGCCTGTTCGAAGCCGTGCAGCGTGCCTTGATTGAAAACCGCGCCGATCTGCATGTGCAGCCGATGGTCAGCCTGCCTCAGCGCAAGCTGCGCTTCTATGAAGCGTTCATGCGGTTGCGGACCGAAGACGGCGATATGATCACCCCCGCGCAATATCTGCGCGTGGCTGAAGCGCGTGGCTTGATGTCAACCATCGACAATCTGCTTCTGTTCCGCTGTGTGCAGTTCATCCGCCGCCTCACGGCGCGCCAGCGCGATGTCGGCGTGTTCTGCAACATCTCGCAGCATTCGCTGAGTGATGCCTCGTTCTTTCCGCAATTCGTTGACTTCATGCGCGCGCATCGTGACCTTGCGCCGCAGATCATCTTTGAACTGCCGCAGGCGGCCTATGAAGCCATGGGGCCGGATGAGGACGAAAGCCTGAAAGAGCTGGCCAGTCTTGGCTTCGGCTTCTCGATGGATCAGGTGCACAGTCTCGACTTCGATGTCGAAAAAGCCCGCCAGCGCGGCGTGCGATTCGTGAAGGTGACGCCAGCGTTCCTGCTGAACCCGCGCACCCAGACCGATAGCAAAATCCGCCTTGAGGACTTCAGCGAGATCCTGTCGCGCCACGGCATCGCGCTGGTGGGCGAGAAGATCGAGAGCGAGAAACAGGTGGTCGACCTGCTCGACTTCTCGATTGCCTATGGCCAGGGCTTCCTGTTCGCCGAGCCAAAGGCCATGCGTGACGACGAACCCCTGCCCGTGCGCCCCGCTGGAGAGCGCATCGTTACGCCAGTGCCCGCACCGGAAGCTGCCGCCCCTGCCAGCAATGCCGCGCCAGCAACCGGCATGGCCGCGCTTCTGGCCGCGCGCCCGCCGCGCCGTGTCGCGTGAAGTTCGCTTGACGCGAATCCATGCCTGTGCGAGCCGCTAAAACATCATGACGAGCGTTATTCCGATCCACGCGCTGAGCGAGATCGCCGAAAACTACGATGCCATCATCTGCGATGTGTGGGGCGTGATCCACAATGGCGCGGCCCCCTTCGTGGCGGCGCATCAGGCACTCAGCACCTTCCGCGAGATGCAGGGGCCGGTGCTGCTGCTGTCCAACGCGCCACGCCCGGCGGATAATGTGGTCGCCATGCTGGACGGCATGAATGTGCCGCGCGCGGCCTATGACGGGGTGCTGACATCAGGCGATGCCAGCCGCAATGAACTGGCACGGCGTGGCGCGCTGCCGTTCTATCATATCGGCCCGAGCCGCAATGCCTGTGTGTATGAAGGTCTTTCCGCGCGGCCCGTGAAGCTGGATGAAGCGGCGCTGGTGCTGTGCACCGGGCTGTTCGACGAGGAATGGACAACGCTGGAACAGCATGCCGCAACGCTGACGGCGGCACGGGCGCGCAAACTGCCCATGATCTGCGCCAATCCCGACATCAAGGTGCATGTCGGCCCACAGCTTGTGTGGTGCGCGGGCGCACTGGCGCAGAACTATCAGGCGCTGGGCGGTGAGGTGCTTCATCTCGGCAAGCCGCATCTGCCGATCTATGGCGAGGCCATCGCCATGCTGGAAAAGCTGAAGGGAGAGAAACTGGAACGCCCGCGCATTCTGGCCATTGGGGACGCGATGGCGACCGACATTCTGGGTGCCAACCGCGCCGGGATCGACGCGCTGCTGATCACATCGGGCATCAATGCCGACCGTTTCGGACCTTCGCCCGATGCGCCTGAACTGGCGCGCGTGAAATCCGCGCTGGATGACAGTGAGGTTTACGCAACGGCCTATATGCCACGTTTGAAGTGGTGAGCGCCTTTCTGTAGGGTCCGCGCCGGTTTGAGCATGGCACCAGGGGGCTCGCGTGACGGTTTACGCAGAAGACATCGAGATCGGACAATCGGCGAGCTATGCCCGCACGGTGAGTGAAAAAGACATCGCGCTGTTCGGCGAGGCAACCGGCGACATGAACCCGGTGCATTTCGACGAGGCCTATGCGGCGACGACACCATTCAAGACCCGCATCGCCCACGGCATGCTGACCGCAGGTTTCTTCTCAACCGTACTGGGCACCAAACTGCCGGGCGCGGGTTCGGTCTATATGGCGCAGACGCTGAACTTCAAGGCGCCGGTGCGCATCGGTGACACCGTGAACGCCACCTGCACCGTGAAGGAAAAAGATCGCCGCCGCGTGACCTTCACCTGCGAAGCGAAGGTGGGTGACACCGTGGTGGCGGATGGCGAGGCCGTTCTGCTCGCCCCGACGCGCCCAAAGGCCTGATCCATTCATGCAGATCGTACGCCATTTTGCCCATGTGCCGGGAACCGCGCGCCGCGCGGTGGTGACCATAGGCAATTTCGACGGCGTACATCGCGGCCATCAGGCCCTGATCGCCGAGGGCATCGCCATGGCGCGCGCCATGAACGTGGCCTTCGGGGTATTGTCGTTCGAGCCGCACCCGGCGGAATATTTCGGGCGTGTACACGAGCCGTTCCGCCTGACCCCGTTCCGGCCCAAAGCCAGGGTTTTGCAGAAGCTCGGGGTTGATGTGTTCTATGCCCTGCGCTTCGATGCGGCGATGGCAGAGCGTGGCGCCGACGACTTTGTGCGCGACATGCTGGTGGGCGGTCTGGATGTTGCCCATGTGCTGGTCGGCAGCGATTTCCTGTTCGGACGGGCGCGCGCCGGTGATACCGCGTTTCTTGAAACGGCGGGCGAAACGCACGGCTTTGGCGTCAGCATCTACACGCCGGTGATCGCCGAAGGTGACCAGAAGATTTCATCCAGCGACATTCGCGCGGCACTGAAGCGGGGAGATGCGAAGCGCGCCGCCCATCTGCTTGGCCATGACTGGACCGTTTCAGGCCATGTGCAGAAAGGCGATCAGCGCGGCCGCACCATCGGCTTTCCCACGGCCAATGTGCCGCTGCGCGGATATCTGGAACCGGCGCTTGGTGTTTATGCCGTGCGGGTGATAGCGGAAGGCAGACTGTATCAGGGCGTTGCCAATTTCGGCCGCCGACCCACCTTCGACAAGCAGGACACGCTGCTGGAAGTTCATCTGTTCGATTTTGCCGGCGATCTTTACGGCAAGTCGATTGATGTGGCCTTCGTTGATTACATCCGCGCCGAACGAAAGTTTGACGGCCTCGCCAGCCTGAAAGCACAGATCGAGGCCGACAGCATCGAGGCGTGCCACAGGCTGGGCAGCCAGCCTTAGTGGCGGAAGTGGCGCACGCCCGTGAAGGCCATGGTGATGCCCGCTTCGTCCGCCGCCTTGATGACTTCATCATCACGGATCGAACCGCCGGGCTGGATCACCGCCGTTGCACCCGCTTTCACGCATTCCATCAAGCCATCGGCGAACGGAAAGAAAGCGTCTGAAGCGGCAGCAGAACCTTTGGTCATCGCTTCAGCCCACCCGGCGGCGGCACGCGCGTCTTCGGCCTTCCACGCGCCGATGCGCGAGGATTCGCGCCGGTTCATCTGACCCGCACCAATGCCCGCCGTGACACCATTCTTCGCATAGACGATGGCGTTCGACTTCACATGCTTGGCAACCGTGAAGGCGAACAGCATGTCGGCCAGTTCCTGCGGCGAGGGCTGGCGTTTCGTGACGATCTTCAGATCACCGGCTGCGATGCGTTTGCCATCGCGGTCCTGCACGAGGAAGCCGCCCGCCACGGTCTTGAAGGTGAGGCCGCGCGCCGCCGCATCGGGCAAGCCGCCGGTCAGCAGCAGACGCAGATTCTTTTTCGCCGCGAGCACGGCCTTTGCTTCGTCTGTCGCGTCTGGAGCGACAATTACCTCGGTGAAGATCTTTGCGATTTCTTCGGCGGTTGCACCATCCAGCGTGCCGTTGAGGGCGACGATGCCGCCAAAGGCGCTGACCGTGTCGCACAGATAGGCTTTCTCGTAGGCGTCTTTCAGTGTTGCGCCCACCGCCACGCCACAAGGATTGGCGTGCTTGATGATCGCCACGGCGGGCGATGCGGCGGGAAACTCGGCCACCAGTTCAAACGCTGCATCGGTGTCGTTGATGTTGTTGTAGGAGAGTTCCTTGCCCTGCACCTGAACGGCGGTGGCGACACCAGCGCGGTTGTCGCCCGTCACATAGAATGCCGCGTGCTGGTGTGGATTTTCGCCATAGCGCAGCGCCTGTTTCAGGCCGCCCGAAATGGTCATCCGGGCGGGAGCGGTTTCGGTTTCCCCTGCCCCACTGCGCCATTTTTCAAACCATGACGAGATCGCCGCATCATAGGCGGCGGTGCGGCCATAGGCCTTGGCGGCGAGTTCACGGCGCAGCGCGGCGGTGACACCGCCCACGTCGTGCTGTTCCAGTATGCGCGCGTAATCCGCCGGGTCGGTCGCCACGGTTACATAGCCATGGTTCTTCGAGGCGGCGCGGATCATCGCCGGGCCGCCAATGTCGATCTGTTCGACGATGGCGTCGAAGTCATCCGTTGCGGCGACGGTTGCTTCAAACGGATAGAGATTGGAGACCAGCAGGTCGATGCCTTCGATGCCATGCTTGCGCATCGCTTCGGCATGGGCGGGATTTTCGCGCAGGGCCAAGAGGCCGCCATGCACCTTGGGATGCAGCGTTTTCACGCGGCCATCCATCATTTCCGGGAAGCCGGTGATGTCGGACACATCGCTGACCGCCAGCCCCGCCTCGCGCAGCGCCTTGGCCGAACCACCAGTCGAGATCAGCGCCACGCCGCGCGCTGCCAGCGCCTTGCCGAGGTCCACCAGTCCGGTCTTGTCATAAACGGAAAGCAGCGCCCGCTGAATGGGGCGGCGCGTCTGGTCGGTCATGGGAGCCTCGTCTCAGGAGTCGCGGCGCTGGTAGCATGCGGGCGCGGCTCAAACCAAGCGCCGCCTTGGGCGATGAAAGCCGCTTTCCATGCGTAAGGCCCAGCGCATGGTCCAGTCCGTCAGCATGACCGCCGCACGGATGACGATGATGCTGGTTTTGCGTGGCCGCTCGCCGCCCATATAGATGCCGTCTTCCAGCGTCAGGACGGCCTGATGGCCTTCAAGCCCGGCGCGGAACCGCCACGCCTCACCTCCATGCGGGGCGATGAGGACGCTGTCGCCGCCATGCGCCATGGTCGCTTTGCAGTCCGGGTGCAGCGGAAAGCGGATGGCGACATCCAGCGCCCGGCCTTTGCCCTGACGGATCAGGTGGTCCTCGCCCCTGAGATCATTTCCCGTTGCATCGAGAAAGAGCCGGCGGTGATGCGTGACACCGAATGATGTGCGCCAGCCATCGTGCTGACCTTCCGCCCACAGGCCGAGATCATTGGACTCGAATGTGCCGCTGGCGTTGATGCCATAAAGCCGGGGGCCAAGACGCCGGGCCGCAGGGCCGGTGAGCATATGCCCGGCATCATGTTCGTTCAGTTCCAGTGTTGCGTGCGCCGCTGTGTGACGGGCAGCACCGCGCCAGTCCGCGCCCCGTCGCCGCGCTGTGCCGCCATTGACGATGATGCGGGTTTCATCATGAGAGAACTCAAAGCTGAGTGGTGCGGCATGGGCTTCCGCTGCATGCGGCCCGGGCGGCGCGCCACCTGTGTCGAACAATGCGGTCGTGTGGCGCGTGGCGAGGCGGGCATAGCCCAGGCCGGGCAGGAACAGCGGCTGCGCCCGTGGCGGCAGGCCACCGCACAGATCGCCGACAAAACTTTCCTGACCTTCATCGCTGCCATGAAAGCAGGAGAGCCGCCCATCGCCATGACGCATCGCAGCCAAAGCGACGCGCATGGCGTTCAGCCGACCCGGCAGGAAGGGCGGCATCGCGCGATGTCCATCCGCCAGCGCCCGGCTGGCACGCAGCACATCGGCCACCGCGCGCATCTGGTCGCGCGGCGAACGGGTGATGATGCCGCCATCAGGCAGGATGAACCCATCAAGCGCCCTGGACAGCATCTCAGCGGCCTTGAGCGGGCGGCCTTCATTTTCAGGAATGGCGGCGTCCATGGTCATCAGGGCCGCCGCTGCCGTGATGCGCGGCAGGCCGGGCGGCGCATCGCCCGATGTGCGGGCGAGATGGCGCAGCTGTTCGCCCATGGTCTTGAGAAGCCGTGAGCGAAAGATGAGATCATTGTCGCTGACCAGAAAGCGGAAATGCGCCGCCCACTGGACCAGACGCGCGCCCAGCACATGTGGCTGCCAGCTGAGGTCGTCATAGCGACGGAAGCGCGCGATCCAGTCTTCCACCAAGGCGCGTGCAACGAAATGCGCGGTTTTCCCGCCCGCCTTTTCCAGATGGCCAAGCCATTCAAAGCGGTGGAGATCTGCCAGCAGCGCGCGATCAACCGGCGCATCGAAGGGCGAGCCGCCCCGCACGTCGATGACGCCTTCTTCCAGCGGGAAGCGACCGCGCAGCACATCCTGCGCACCTTCCAGTGTCACCGGCGTCAGCGCATCAGGAATGATGGCAAGGACATGCGGCAGCGGGCCGCGCAACGACAGGCGCCAAGCGGCGGTGCGGTGAACGGCGGAATGGGCGGCGGCTGAAACGCGATCAGCCGTTTCCTTCACCAGCGCTGCGGCAAGGCCGGGATAGGCTGGAGGCTTGATGCGGGGCGCGCGCGCGGAAGGGGCGTTCACCTCAACGGTGACGCCATCAGTCTCAACCCCTGAGCGCTGCGATATTGCCTGCATAGGAGGCGGCTCCGCCCCTGAATACGGCGGAACCGGCAACCAACACATTGGCACCGGCATCCGCACATTGACGTGCATTGTCAGCATTGACCCCGCCATCCACCTCCAGCTCGATGGCGCGGCCCGAACGGGCGATCATGTTGGCAATGGTTTCGATCTTGGCGAGCTGCCCACCAATGAAGCTCTGCCCGCCAAAGCCGGGATTGACGCTCATCACCAGAATGAGGTCGGCCAGATCAAGCAGATGTTCGATGGCGCTGGCCGGCGTACCGGGGTTCAGCACCACGCCTGCACGCTTGCCCAGTGACTTCACCAGTTGCAGCGTGCGGTGGATATGCGGGCCAGCTTCGGGATGGACGCTGATGATGTCAGCCCCGGCTTCGGCAAAGGCCGCGACATAAGGATCAACCGGGGCGATCATCAGATGCACATCAAACGGCTTGCTGGTGTGCGCACGCAGGGCCGCCACCACCGCCGGGCCGATGGTGATGTTGGGCACGAAATGCCCGTCCATCACGTCGATGTGGATATAGTCAGCGCCTGCGGCGTCGATGGCGCGCACTTCTTCGCCCAGCCGCGCGAAGTCGGCAGAGAGAATCGACGGTGCGATCTTCGGCCCTGTCGTCATGACTCATGGCTAACATGCGCCGGGGCGGTGTCCAAAGAAAAAGGCCAAAGAAAAAGGGCCGCGGGTTTCCCCGCAGCCCTTGATCAAGGCTTTAGCTGAAATCAGCGCGTGCCGATGATCGTAGCGTTGCCGTTCGAGTCGCGGATGAACTCGCAGCGACCGCCGACCGGCACCATCGGGTTGGCACCCTGCACGACCGAGACGGTCTGGCCCGTACGATCCAGGCGCACCGTGTAGCGGATGCCCGGCTGCTTGGTCGCGGCTTCTTCGACTTCGTTGCCGATGACGCCGCCAATCACGCCGCCCGCAACGCCAGCGACGATGTGCTCAGTCTGGCCGCCGCCGATCTGGCTGGCCGCAGCCGCGCCAGCTGCTGCACCGGCTGCTGCGCCGATGCCCGAACGGGTGCCTTCAATCGTGACGCCCTTGGCGTCAACGACGCGGCAATATTCAACCGCAGCCGCGCGGCCAACGCCGTCACGCGATACGGTGTCGCCACCGCTGACGCGCGCCGTGGCGCAGGCGCCGAGAGCGCCAGCCAGCGAAACAACCAGAGCCGTGTGCTTTGCAAACTTGATGTGATCCATAGTGCTTTCCTCTCCATGAGATGGGTCGTGCCCAATGCGACGCCGCAGATTAACGCCGGCTGACCAGATGTCCATGGTCACAAATGTCGCAGGGCCGCGACAAAAAAACCGTCATTTCCGCCTTTTTCTGCAAAGAGGCTGGGCAGGAGGACAAGCCCGTGACCCTGCGCAGCCTCCTGCGGCAACCCGATATCTGCAGGCGCGATGTGTTCCACCCGCGCGCCGGGGGTGCGATTCAGGAACGCCGAAATCTGTGCCGCGCCTTCTTCAGGCTCCAGCGAGCACACCGCAAAGACCAGCACACCGCCCGGTTTCAGCATGGCAAAGGCGCTGTCCAGCAAGGCGGCGCTGATGGCCGCATTGCGCGTGATGGCAGCTTCGTCGCGGATCCACGGCAGTTCCGGGTGACGGCGAATCGTACCAGTCGCGCTGCATGGCGCGTCGAGCAGGACGCCATCGACCAGTTGCGGCGGACGCCATGTGCGGCCATCGGCGGTGACGCAGTTGGCGGTCAATCTGGTCCGCGTGAGGTTTTCAGCCAGCCGCTTCATGCGGGCGGCAGATGAATCGAGCGCCGTCACCTCGGCCCTGGCAGCGGCGAGCTGCATCGTCTTGCCACCGGGCGCGGCACCAAGATCTATGAGGGTTTTCCCCGCGCCACCGCCCAGCAAGGACAGCAGCACACGCGCCGGGACAGCAGCAGCAGCGTCCTGCACCCACCATGCGCCTTCAGAAAATCCGGGCAATGTTTCAACCGGCGGATTGCCCTCCACCCGCAACGTGCCGGGAAGGATTTCCTGCGCGCCGAGTTGTTCGGCCCATGCCGCAGTCGAGGCCAGATCGCGCAGGGTGAGGTCAAGCGGCGCCTGTTCAGCATGAACCGCAGCGATGTCGCGCGCACGTTCCTCGCCATAGGTGTCCTGCCAACGCTGCCACAGCCAAAGCGGGGTGTTGAGCGCCTGATGATCCAGCCGGTCCCAGATCGGGTGGCCTTCGGCCACCACCCGCCGCAACACGGCGTTGATGAGCGCCTTGAAGGGCTTGGCCTCGCGCGTCGCTTCAGCCAGATGGTTCGCGCCATCGACCGCCGCATGGGGCTTGCCCTGAAGCACGATCAGTTCGGCAGCCCCGCACAGGAGCACCCGAGATGCGGCAAGACCGTGATCGGGCAGCGGCCTTGCGATGAAGCGGGCGAGCAGTGTTTCCAGCGCACCTTTATGACGCAGGCTCGCATAGGCAATGGCGCGCGCAAAGGCGAGATCGCGGGCAGGCAGACGCGCAGCGATGGCGGCGAGTGCATGGGCCGCTTCATCCAGCGTCACGCGCTGATCCAGCACGCGCGTGATGAGTGAAAAAGCAAAACGGCGGGCCGGAAGACCCGCCGCTTCGTTTTCGTCTGGTCTGGTCTTCAGCCCCACGGCCCCGACCGACGCGCTGATGCAGTTGGCATAGTATCCATGCGGCCCTGATAGCCGTCATGCAAACCCATGTCATCCGCCATTTGACGCAGCAGCATGACGCGCTCGGCTGTGGAAGGATGGGTCGAGAACAGGCTGCGCATGGACTGGCCGTTCAGCGGATTAATAATGAACATATGGGCCGTCGCCGGATTGCGTTCCGCAGCCATATTGGGCACGCGCGGCGCGGCACCCGCAATCTTTTCCAGTGCATTGGCCAGCCAATCGGGGCGGCCGGAGATTTCCGCGCCACCACGGTCGGCTTCATATTCGCGGCTGCGGCTGATCGCCATCTGCACCAGCATGGCGGCAATCGGTGCAAGGATAACCATCAGCAACACGCCAAAACCGCCCAGCGGATTATTGCGCGAATCCGAATTGGCGCTGCCGAAGAACATGCCGAACTGAGCCAGCGAGGAAATCGCGCCGGCCAGCGTGGCGGTGATCGTCATGGTGAGGGTGTCGCGGTTCCTGACATGGGCCAGTTCGTGCGCCATCACGCCCGCGACTTCTTCCGGGGAAAGCTGGTTGAGCAGGCCGGTTGTTGCGGCAACCGCAGCATTGGATGGGTTGCGGCCCGTGGCAAAGGCATTGGGCTGCGGGTTTTCAATGATGTAGACCTTGGGCATCGGCATATCCGCGCGCTGCACCAGACCTTCAACAATGCGATAGAACTCGCCGCCGGTCTCAGCATCGAGCGGCTTTGCGCCATACATGCGCAGCACGATTTTATCGGCGTTCCAGTAGGAAATAAGGTTGGTAACTGCCGCGATGCCGAGGGCGATCAGCATGCCTGCCTGACCGCCAATCATCCAGCCCACCGCACCGAACAGTGCCGTGAGTGCCGCGATCAGCATGCCTGTCTTCAGATAGTTCATCACCAAAACCCTTTCGTGCATCAACGCATGATGCGCGTTATGGTTTCATTAAATGGGGGCCTCTGGCCGCCGCTGCAATATGACGTTGATGTGATGACCAACACTGTGCCCGATGCCAAACCCCTGAGCGAGGCGGCCAAGCGCGCGCTGGCCGAGGCCGCCGAACGGCGCGCCCGCATCGAAGCTGAGGCCAGGGCACTGCCGCCCGAAACCGGCGGTGCCAAAGGGCTGGAGCCCACCCGCTATGGCGACTGGGAAGGCCAGCGCAAGGGACTCATCAGCGACTTCTGAGCGGGCTTAAGTGCCGATCTTGCCGCCGCCTGTGCGCGTGATGGCAACCACCGAGGGGCGCGGTGGCATCGCACTGTCCATAGCTGCGGGCCAGCGTGTGGTGGGCGCTTCAAAGGTGCTGCCTTCATCGTCGCCGGGATGCTGGATCGACAGGAACAGGGTTTCGCCATCGGGCGTGAAACATGGCCCGGTGACTTCCGCCCCGCGCGGCGCGGCATAGAAGTGACGCGAGACAGCGCGCTGATCGCCCGTCACGCAGCAGGCCCACAGACCATTGGCGATGCCGATGCCTTCCGCACCATCTGAGGCGATCCACAAACGCCCGTCTGGATCAAAGGCCAGATTATCGGGATTGGCGAAATACCCTGCCGGCGTCGTGCCCGCGCCATAACGGCCCTGTGCGCTCGCCTCAGCTTCGGCATGACCGGCCAGAATGAAGATGTCCCACTGGAAAGAGAGCGCGGTGTGATCGCGCGCGCCATCTTCACCGGGTGGCAGGATCTCGATGATGTGGCCGCGCAGATTGGGCACACGCGGCATGGAGGGAATCGGTTCTTTCCGGTCGGGATTGCCAGTGAACGCGATATAGGCGCGGCTGGTGACGGGGTCGGTTTCAATGTCTTCCGGGCGGTCGGTGAGCGTTGCGCCAAGCTGACGGGCGGCGCGGCGCGCGTCGATCAGCACATCGCCCTGATCGTCAAAGCCGTTTTCTTTCGTCAGTCCGTTCTGGCCATGCAGCAATGGCAGCCATTCGCCCGTGCCGTCATCATGGAAGCGCGCGACAGAGAGCGTGCCTTCATCCAGCAAGTCTGCATTGGCGGCCAGGTTGGCGGCATCAAAGGCCCGCGCCGTGACGAACCTGTAAACGCATTCGTTCTTCTGATCATCAGCCAGATAGACAACCACACGTCCATCACCGTTGACCGTGAGGTTGGCGGCTTCATGACGGAAACGGCCCAGCGCTGTGCGCTTTTTCGGTATGGCGCCGGGATTGCGCGGATCGATCTCCACCACCCAGCCGAAGCGGTTGAACTCGTGCGGCTCGGCGCCCATGTCGAAACGGCGTTCGTATTTCGCCCAGCGTGATTTGGCTCCAACGCCAAAAGATTCAACACCCAGCGCTTCGCGCGCATTTTCAGCACTCAGAGCGCCGGGCTTGCAGGCAAAATTGTTCTGGATGTTTTCTTCGCAGGTCAGGAACGTGTCCCACGGGGTTGTTCCACCCGAGCAGTTTTCGCAGGATCCAAATACTGTTTCACCATCTGGATCAGCACTGGTCTTCATGCGGGCGTGACCGCGCAGTGGCCCCGAAATCGCGATGGGCGTGTCAGCGGTGATGCGGCGGGCATACTGGCTGCCGGACATGACCGACCATTTGCCGCCATCCTTCTTCACCTCGATGACGGAGAAGCCGACCGAGGCGCGCTCAATGGCGGCACGTTCAGCCGCCTTGTCCTCAGCCCCGCCCGGCGGAAACATCTTTCCTGAGTCCTGGCTTTCATGATTGACGCCAAGCAGGCCGCGCGTGCTGCCATCGAGCGGCACATAGCCGATATAGTCGCAGTTATAGCCAAACTGCGCGGCCTGTGAGGCCGGTGACTGGTTCAACACGTCAAAGGCTGGCGCACCCGGCAGGATCGGCTCGCCCCACGAGATGAGAACGTCGGACTGATAGCCGGGCGCGACATGCTGGTCAGGGTCGTCGCGCCGGATCAGCGGCAGTTCGGCAAAGGCCAGCGCGGCGGATGACGCGGCCCGCGCCACGCCGGAGGTGAGCATGCCAATCGGCGAAAGCGACAGAGCAGCGGCTGATGCAGCGCCTTTCAGCAAAGTGCGGCGGGAAAGAAAGCGCGTGGCGACGTCGGAAAAATGCGTGGTCATGGCCTGTCCTCTAACAGGTCCATCCGCTAGCCGTCCAACATGACAGGCTGATGATGGCCGGTCAGATTCCCGGTGGTGGTGGGGATTGCGGCCCCAGTTCTGGTTTCAAGCGCACCGCTTCACAGGCCGCCTGCGTGTGCTTGCCATCGGCCGGGCTGAACCGGTGCAGCGCACGCGGCCCGGCATAGATGAAACCGCCATTGGAAAGCCGCGCCGTGATTTCCGCCCGCATCGGGGTTTCAACCGCCAGACAGCCATCGCTGGTGCCGACCTTTCCAGTGTCTGGGTCTGGCGTCATGTAACCGGCTTCATGCAGCACAATGGCCCGCCAGAAGGTGCAGGAATTGGTGTCGTCCAGCCCATGCAGACGCATCGAGCCCGGCCAGCGCCCATCATCATAGACATTGGCGGCCACAAAAGCCCCGATAGCCGACTTGTTTGAGTCGAGCTGGTTCGACGTGCTGACAACCGCGCCACTGGTCAGCAGCCGTTCATCCTCCAGCGCCGCCGAAGCCATTGCATCGGACTGACGCCCATGCGCCACGCGATAGGCATCCACCGCGCCGCTGGTCAGGTCGATGATGAAAAGGCGCGGCTCAACCGCCGGGATGCGGTAGTCGAGGACGCCGATGACATCGCGGCGGATGGGCGATAGCCGCGATTCAATGCGTCGATTGGGGAAATCAAAAACGCGCGTTTCGCTTTGGACCGTGCCGAAATGTCCGGCATAGGAAGCGAGCGCCTCGCTGAGCAGACTGCGGGCGATCTTGCCGCCGGGATCCATGCGGACGCCATCAACAGTGAGCGCTGCAGCATCAACAACAGGTGGCGGTGGCGGCAGGCTGGCGCAGGCCGCCAGCCAGAATAATGAGAGCGCGCCGGTCAGCCGGATGATGGCTTTCATAAGATGATCCTTAGCGTCTGATGCTGTCTGCGTTCAGCCAGGCCAGCGTATCCGGCTTTGGCTGCGGCACGGGCGTTTCAACGACTTCATGCGCTGACAGGGTGGCTGGTTTCGGCAAAGGCAGAGGCACGGTCTGGCCCATGTCTTCTGATGCAGCGGCATTCAAAATGACGGGCTTGGGCTGCGGCAAGGGCGCATCACCACCCATGGTGATAAGCGCCATGAGTGCACCGCCGTCCTGTGCTGTTGCCTCAACTGCCGCAATGGCCGCCGGTTTGATCTGCGGCAGGATGATCTCGGCCCATTGCGGTGCGGGCGCGGGATCGGGCACAGCAGGCGGTGTTGCGATCAATGCAGCCGCCAGAAGCGAATCCGGTTTCGCCTGTGGCACCGGCACGGAGGCAGACTGGGCGACCGCATCCAGACGCGGCTTGGGGTGCGGCATGGGCGGCACAAAGGCAGCGACAAGGGCGGCGCGGGCCTTCGGACGGCCATGTTGTGGCGCGTCAGAGGCGATATCGGGCTGCGTCAGTGACGCCATGATGACAGGTGCCGCAGGAACCGGCGCGGGATCAGGCGTTGATGGCGGGGCAGCGGCGGCCATCAAAATGTCGGGTTGCGGCGCAGTGCGTGGCGCGCCGGCATAAACGAAGCCGCCATTGGCGATCACATCGTAGATGCGATTCATCGCCCGTGTTGTGACGACGAAACAGCCCAGCGAACGACCGAACTTACCGTTTTCGGGGTCAAAATATGGCGCGGTGTGAAAGACGATCAGCCGTTCATAGGCCGAGGCATTGCTGGCATCGAGGCCATGCAGGCGCAATGCCGGGCCGTGCGCCGGGCTCTGATAGCGTTCGCCACCACGATAGGCACCAAGCGATGACATGCCGCTCGATTCCGTGTTGGAAAAACGCACGGCCATTTTGGAATGCTGCGGATCCGAGCCACGCCCATGCGCGACATAATGTGCTTCCACCGCGCCGGTGCGCATATTGAGAATATAGAGGCGCCGGGCTGTCGAAGGCAGACGGTAATCAACCACAACAATCTCATCGCCCTTGAACGGGGCACGCGCGGCCTGCCGGGCATACGCGTCGATGGCCTGCGCCTGAATGTCATCGGCAATCAGATTTTGCGGATCAAGCACAGCCGTCTGGGCACGCGCCAGCGGCACGGACAGGATCGTTGTCGCCCATACTGAGAGGGCCAGCAGCAACACGCGTCTCATGCCCGTCTTAGAACGCGCCATCGTCACCAGATCAACCGCTTGACACGGGCAGCCGTTTCATATCCGCGCCCGCATTGTTTCATGGCACGATTGGCCGCAACCCATTGAGCAGGACAGGCCCGAGACCGGGCATCACCGTGACAGGTGCGCCACCCATGAAACGCGGCTTGGGGGCCGGAACCGGATAGGTCTCGCCCGGCTGCACCACAGGCACCACGGAATAAGGAATGCGGGTCGGGGCGGTGGGTTTGGGCGGCGCGACATCCGGCACTGCGCCATCGGGCGCGTCTTTGGAGGCCGTGGCGCAACTATCCTGCCCGCCGCATTCGGAATTGCATTCGCTGACCTTGTTGGCGGTTGAACGATCGTAAAGGGATATCGGGCCGGCATAGACGAAGCCGCCCTCCTGCAACACCTTGATGACCTCGGGCAGGTCGCTGGCGTCAGTCATGAAGCAGCCGCAGGACCAGCCGAAAATATTGCGATCGCGATCAAAAAACCGCTCGTCGGAATGAAAGACGATGGCCCGTTCCAGCGTGCGGTCATTGGTCGGGTCCAGCCCGCGCAATCGGAGCGCCCTGCCCCATTTCGCACTGGCATATTCCTGACCGGCCACAAATGCGCCGACCGGCGAGGTGCCAGAGCCCTTCAGATTGGTGAAGCGCACCGCCTTATAGGAGTGGCGATTTTCAGCCGAGCCAAGCCCATGACTGACCTGCATGGCCGTGACGCCGCCGGTCTTGAAATCGACGATGTAGAGGCGGCGTTCGTAAGCCTGTTTGGAGTAGTCGATGACCACGAATTTGTCGGTACGCAGCCAGCGCGTTGTAAAGGCGATCACCGAATTGCGGCTGAAGGCTGTCAGGCTGTGGCCAACATCCATCTTGTTGTAATGGGCATGATAGGAATCCAGCGCCTCCTTCAGCAAAGCGCGGTTCTCGATGACGCAGCCGGGATCCAGCCCCTGTATGGCTTCACACTTGGGCGCTTGCGGGGTGGTTGCGCAGGCCCCAACCCCCATCACCAGAGAAAGGACAGCGCCTGCCCTTAAAACAATATGCCTGATGGATGACGACATGGAGCCTGAGACGAGAGTGTTTATTTTGGTTAACGGATAAAACTCGGCGGCGGTTAACAAACTGGAAACTCGCAGGCAATGCCCCATGCTTGACGGCATGGCAGCCGCAGAGGACAAGCCCGCTTATGAGCGATGCCCGCATCCCGACCCTTCAGGCACTGGAGCGCAAACTTCTGTGGCTGTCGTCATGGATGATCCATCACGCCAACCATCTGCGCGAGGATGACGCCGAGGTGAAGGTCGGCGGCCATCAGGCCTCGTCCGCCTCGCTCGCCACCATCATGACCGCGCTGTATTTTGCGGTGCTGAAGCCTGAAGACCGCGTGGCGGTGAAACCCCATGCCGGGCCAGTGTTCCACGCCATCCAGTATCTGATGGGTCAGCAGAGCCTTGAGCGGATGAAGAACTTTCGCGGCTTCAAGGGTGTGCAGTCTTATCCATCGCGCACCAAGGACGTGGATGATGTGGATTTTTCCACCGGCTCTGTCGGGCTGGGTGTCGCACAGACTTTGTTCGCCAGCCTGACACAGGATTATCTGCACGCGCATGGCTGGGCCAAAGACCGACCCGCAGGCCGCATGATCTCGCTGATCGGCGACGCCGAGATGGACGAAGGCAATATCTTCGAAGCCCTGCTGGAGGGCTGGAAGCATGGCGTGCGGAACCTTTGGTGGGTGGTCGATTACAATCGCCAATCACTCGATGCGGTGATCCGCGAGGGCCTGTGGGAGCGCTTTGAAAGCCTGTTCCGCA
Organism: uncultured Flavobacteriaceae bacterium; assembly: GCA_964390465.1. GTDB lineage: Bacteria > Pseudomonadota > Alphaproteobacteria > Micropepsales > Micropepsaceae > JADZAI01. Next base: position 105,835 of record CAYMIJ010000006.1, read on the forward strand.
ATTTCGGCTGGGATGTCGTCATCCTGAAATACGGCTCGCTGCAAAAGGCCGCCTTTGCTGAGCCCGGCGGCGATAAACTTCAGGCCTGGATCGACCGTTGCCCCAACCAGCTCTACAGCGCGCTCACCTTTCAGGGCGGTGCTGCGTGGCGCAAGCGTCTGCTGGATGACATCGGCGATCAGGGCGCGGCGACACGCCTGATTGAAAAACGCAGCGATGCAGAACTTGCAACGCTGATGGGCAATCTGGGCGGGCACGATCTGCCCTCACTCGTTGAGGCGTTTGAGAGCATCACACATGACCGCCCGGTCTGTTTCATTGCCTATACGGTGAAGGGGCAGGGCCTGCCCTTTGCCGGGCACAAGGACAATCACGCCGGGCTGATGACGCCCGCGCAGATGGAAACACTGCGCGCTTCCATGAACGTGCGTGAAGGCCATGAATGGGAGCCTTTTGAAGGGCTCGACCTGCCTGAAGCCGAAGCGCGGGCCTTTCTGAAATCGGTGCCGTTCTTCGCCAAAGGCCCGCGCCGATATGAAGCGCCGTCTGTGCCGGTGCCGGATGCGCTCACCTTCCGCACCTCGAAAGAGATGAGCACCCAGCAGGCCTTTGGCCTGATCCTCGATGAAATCGGCAAGGGCACGAATGCGTTGGCGGCGCGCATCGTCACCACATCGCCGGATGTGACCGTCTCGACCAATCTGGGGCCATGGGTGAACCGGCGCGGCCTGTTCGCGCGCGGCGAAATGGCCGACCTGTTCAAGGCCGAGCGTATTCCTTCGACCTTCAACTGGAGCTTTTCGCCCAAGGGCCAGCATATGGAACTCGGCATTGCCGAGATGAACCTGTTCCTGATGCTGTCGGCGCTGGGGCTTTCGCACTCGGTGTTCGGGGAAAGACTGCTGCCGGTCGGCACGCTGTATGATCCGTTCATCGTGCGCGGCGGCGATGCGTTGAACTATGCCTGCTATCAGGACGCGCGCTTCATGCTGGCCGCAACGCCATCGGGCGTGACGCTGGCCCCGGAAGGCGGCGCGCATCAGTCGATCTCGACACCGCTGATCGGCATGGCGCAGGACGGGCTCGCGTCGTTCGAACCGGCCTTCGCCGATGAACTCGCCGTCATCATGCGCTTCGGCTTCGACTATATGCAGCGCAGTGCTTCAAAAGACGGCGCCGAACCAGATGAGCGCACATGGCTGCGCGATGAGACAGGCGGTTCGATCTATCTGCGCCTCACCACGCGCCCTCTGGAACAGCCAGTGCGCGTGATGGACGCCAGCCTCGCCCAACAGATCACCGATGGCGCTTACTGGCTGCGCGCGCCGGGCCCGAACTGCGAGGCGGTGATCGCCTATCAGGGTGCTGTCGCCCCCGAAGCCATCGCCGCCGCCGGGATGATGGGCGAAGCCTGCCGCGATATCGGCGTGCTGGCGATCACCTCAGCTGACCGGCTGAACGCCGGATGGACCGCCGCCGCCCGCGCTCGCGAACGCGGTGAGGCCGATGCGCGCAGTCTGATCGATCGGCTGATGGGCGCCCTGCCCCGTCATGCGGCCATCATCACCGTGATGGACGGCCACCCGGCCGCGTTGGCCTGGCTCGGTGCCGTGGCCGGGCACCGCACGCGCTCGCTGGGTGTGGAACATTTTGGGCAGACCGGCACAATCGCCGATCTCTATCGTCATCACGGCATGGATGCGCCAGCCATCGCGCGCGCGCTCAAAGCCATGCTGCGGCATGGATGAGCGATCATGGGCACTGGCACGGATCTCACCGCCCGTTTTGCCGCCCTGATCGGCAAGCCGCATGTACTGACCGATGCGTCCGACACTGATCCGTATACGGAAGAATGGCGTGGACGCTGGAACGGCAAAGCGGCGGCCGTGCTGCGCCCCGGTTCAACCGCAGAAGTCGCCGCCATTGTAAAACTGGCCGCTGCGACAGGCACCGCGCTGGTACCACAGGGCGGCAATACCGGCCTTGTCGGCGGGCAGATTCCCGATGGCAGTGGCGCACAGATGATCGTTTCACTGCAACGCATGAACCGTGTGCGCCATGTGGATGCCGCCGGTTATGCCATGATCGCCGAAGCGGGCGTGACGCTGCAAGCCGTGCAGGATGCTGCGGCAGATGTTGACCGGCTGTTTCCTTTATCGCTCGCCGCAGAAGGCAGCGCGACCATCGGCGGGAATCTGGCCACCAATGCGGGCGGCACCGGCGTGCTCGCCTATGGCACCGCGCGCGAGCTGTGTCTGGGGCTGGAAGTCGTGCTGCCCAATGGTGAGGTGTGGGACGGGCTCAACACACTGCGCAAGAACAATACCGGCTACGATCTGAAAAACCTGTTCATCGGCGCGGAAGGCACGCTCGGTATCATCACTGCCGCGGCGCTGAAACTGTTTCCCCGTTCGCGCGCGCAGGTCACGATCTTTGCGGGCGTCGCTTCGCCTGCCGATGCGCTGAGCGCACTTGGCATGATGCGCGACACAGCCCCCGGCACGGTCACGACATTTGAGCTGATGCCACAGGCCGGGCTTGATCTGGTTCTGCGCCACATTCCCGGAACACGCACTCCACTGCCCAGCGCATCGCCCTGGTATGTGCTGGCCGAAGTCTCAACCCAGCATGAAGATGGTTTCGGCGCGGCGGTGGACAGTGCGCTGGAGAAACTGATCAGCGCAGGTGCCTGCACGGATCTGGTCACAGCGCAGAGCAATCAGCAGGCCCGCGATTTCTGGAAACTGCGCGAGTCGATGTCAGAGGCGCAGAAGCACGAAGGCGCATCGATCAAACATGATGTCAGCCTGCCGGTCGCTTCAGTGCCTGCCTTTCTGGAAGAAGGCGTGGCGCGTGTATTGAAGCTCGTACCGGATGCGCGTCCCGTGCCCTTTGGCCATCTGGGTGATGGTAATATCCACTTTAATTTCAGCCAGCCGAAGGGCGGCGACGGCACAGCGTTTCTGGCGCGCCTAGACGAGATCAACCATGCCGTTCACAGCCTTGTGCATGATATGGGCGGATCGATCTCTGCCGAACACGGCATCGGTGTCGCCAAACGCGACCTGCTGCGCCAGGTGAAATCAGAAACCGAGATGAAGCTGATGCATCAGGTCAAGGCGATGCTTGACCCGATGGGCATCATGAACCCTGGCAAGGTGCTTTAGTCCTTGGGGCCGTAGGCATATGGCCCGCCTTTATCGAGCGCCCGGCGATAGGCCGGGCGTTTCTGCATGGCGGTGAGGTGGCGCGCGATGTTGGGATAGGCTGACAATACGCCGCGCCCGTTCGCCGCTTCGCTGACAAACGACAACTGAATGTCAGCGCCCGTGATGCTGTCGCCGACGAAGTAGTCACGGCCTGCCAGCGCGCATTCCATGTAACTCAGATGATTGGCGATCTCGCTGTCGATGCGTGGAGCCAGCGGTGCGGCCCCCTCGCCCAGCATGCCGGTATAGAGCTTCAGCATCAGCGGCAGCATCGCGCTGCCTTCAGCAAAATGCAGCCAGTGGATGTAATCCACATAGGCCTCGGTGCCGCGTTTGGGAGCGAGGCGATCCGCCGCGAAACGTTCAATCAGCAATTCGATGATCGCGCCGGATTCGGCAATGGTCTTGCCGTCCACAGTCACCACCGGCGACTTGCCAAGCGGATGCACGGCTTTCAGTTCAGGCGGAGCCAGCGGCACCGGCGACCCGCGCTGATAGAATTTGATCTCATAGGGTTCGCCGATTTCCTCAAGCAGCCACAAAATGCGCTGCGAGCGGGAATTGTTGAGATGATGGACGGTGATCATGGGCTCTCCAGTTCTGATGCCTGAAGTGTGCGACGGGGCGCGGGTTTTGGCCAGTGGTGTTGACCTGAATCAAAGATGACGCAGGCGTCATTATTTCATACTCCGCCCCGCCCGGTCCACAGACAGGAGGAAACCGCCCATGCTGAACGTACAGGTCGTCAAAGGCCCACCCACCGATATCCAGTATTTCGACGAAGACGATCTGGCCCGTCGGCTGAGCGATCATGATGTTGAAACCATCCGTGAAATCTTCAACACGCCGCTGACCGGATCGTACAACTGGGACTACGACATCGCGAATGCGAAGATCCGGCGGCTTTACGAACTGGGCAAACGCTTCAACTGGAATGTCGAGATGGACATCGACTGGGCGCAACCCTTTCCGCAGGACGAGTTGCCGCCCGAGGGTGAGCCGGAAGGCTTTTGCGATCACCCCAAATGGAAGGCACTGAGCGACGCCCAGAAGATCGACTTCGTGCAGCGCGCCAATGCGCAGGTTCTGTCGCAGTTCCTGCATGGCGAACAGGGCGCACTGATGGTCGCCTCTCAGCTTGTATCGTGTGCGCCCACCCACGACGCCAAGCTCTATGCCGCTTCGCAGACCTTTGATGAAGCGCGGCATGTGGAAGTGTTCCATCGCTATCTGATGGAACGCTGCCGGATGATCTATCCGATCAATCCCAATCTGAAATTCCTGCTCGACAAGGTGCTGACCGATCAGCGCTGGGATCTGAAATTCATCGGCATGCAGATTCTCATCGAAGGGCTGGCGCTGGCGGCTTTTCAGGCGATCCATGCCACCACGCGCGACCCGCTGCTGAAAGATATTATCGGGTTGGTCATGCGCGATGAAGGCCGTCATGTGGCCTTTGGCGTGAACTATCTGGAAGACTGGATCCGCGCGCTGCCGGAAGACGAAATCGAGGAGCGCGCGCAGTTCGCCTTCGAAGCGTGTCTGGTGATGCGCAACCGCCTGTTTTCAACCAGCGTGGCGCAGGAGTTCGGCTTCACCGAAGAAGAAGCGCGTGAGATCAACATCAAGAACAAAGGTGGTCATGCCTTCCGCACCTTCCTGTTCGAGCGGATGATCCCGAACCTGAAGCGCGTCGGCCTGCTGACCGATAAGATCCGCCCGAAGTTTGAGGAACTGGGCGTGCTGGTCTTTGAAGACCTCAAACATGACGGCGCGATTGACTGGACAACGCTGGAAGCACCGCTGACCACATCCAAAGGCGAAATCCTCGCGGCGGCGTGATCATCCCTGCACGGCCTCCGCACAAAAACAGCCCCGGCATTCCTTTCTGCCGGGGCTGTTTCATTAGGCACGGGGCTTCAGATCATATCGCCGCCAGCCGCCGAGGCGGTGGTGCCGTATTTCTCAAACGCCTTGATGACATTGCGGCCCGTGGTCCAGCGATGCACTTCATCCGGCCCATCGACCAGGCGCTGTGAGCGGATATGCGTGTACCATGCGGCCAGCGGCGTATCGCGCGAATAACCGAGCGCGCCGTGCAGCTGGATGGCGGTATCGACCACCTTGTGCACCATGTTCGCCAGAAACACCTTGGCGATGCCATTTTCCTGACGCAGATCGAGGCCTTTTTCGGCCTTATAGGCAATGTGCATCAGCATCAGCCGCGCGATGTAGATCTGGCTCGCGCAATCGGCGAGCATCCACTGCACACCCTGACGGTCTGACAGTTTCTTGCCGAAGGTTGAGCGCTTGCTGACATGTTCCGTCGCCATATCAAGCGCGCGCTGGGCCATAGCGATGTTGTGCATGCCATGGCGCAGACGGCCATAGGCCAGACGGTGCTGGCCCATGTTGAAGCCATTGCCCTCGCCGCCCAGCAGATTATCGGCTGGCACTTCGAGATTTTCGATCTTCACCTCGCTGTGACCACCGCCCATGATCTGCGACAGCGGGCCTTCGATGGCCATGGTGTGGATGTCGCGCACGATCTTATAGCCGGGGTTCGGCAGCTCCACGATGAAGGTTGAGAACTGCTGGTGGCGCGGCGCATCCGGGTTGGTTTTCGCCATCACCAGCGCGATGTCTGCAACACTGGCCGCGGAAGAAAACCACTTCTCGCCGTTCAGCACATAGGCCGAGTTACCCTTCTTTTCAGCGCGGGTCTGCATACCTGTGGCGTCGGCACCGGCGGCTTTTTCCGTCATGGAATAGCAGATACGTTTTTCACCGTTCAGCAGCGGCTTCAGGAACTTTTCCTTCTGATACTCAGTGCCGTGCGCCAGCAGGGTCATCATGGTGGCGTCGTCCGGCCCCTGCGTGTTCATCGACAACGCCCCGAGATGGCTGTGCCCCAGCTCCATCTGCACCAATGCATTGGCAAGAGGACCAAGGCCCATGCCGCCATGTTCCTTCGGGATGAACGGACACCACAGGCCCTGCGCGCGGGCCTTCTTGCGCAGTTCTGCCAGAACGGTCTTGTAGTCTTCGCCTTCGTGAAGGCGCTTTTCGGCAGGGATACATTCATCCTGAACCCATTGCCGGACGCGCTCGCGCACAGCTTTGGCATCGGCCGGGATCTCAAAATCAAGCGCCATGACATTTCCTCACTGACTGTCGTTGTGCGGCCAGTGTGAAAGGAAACGACGCCCCGCGCCAGTTGGCGTGCGCGTCAGATGCGGTTGCATGGAATAATTGGCATAAAATGCCATTGAGTATGGCAAAGATTGTCATTACAGTGGCGGGGAAAGTGGAGCAGCTCTATGGCCACGATGAATGTGTCGCTGCCTGATCCCATGAAGGAGTGGGTGGACCAGCAAACTGGCAGCGGTCTTTACAGCAATGCCAGCGACTATGTGCGCGATCTGATCCGTCGGGATCAGAGCCGACAGGATGCAATCGCCGCGATTCAGTCTGCGATTGATGAAGGTATCTCCAGTGGTGAAGCCGGGCCGTTTGATCCGGCTGTCTTCAAACTGAAGATGCGCGAGAAACACCTTGTCCGCTAAACGCGGACGCTATGCGCTCTCCGTTCGGGCGGTCGACGATCTTGAGGACATATGGCGCTACAGTGCGGAAACATGGTCGGTCGAACAGGCTGATACGTATATCGACGAGCTGACGCGCACCTTCGATCTGATCGCCTCCATGCCTGGAATAGGCCGCGAGCGCAGGGAATTTTCCCCTGTGGTCCGTATCCATGCGCATGCGGCGCACCTGATCATTTACACGCTCAGGGAAAAAGACGTTCTGGTCCTCAGAGTTCTCGGTGGACGGCAGAATTGGCAATCCATTCTCGCACGGCTCGACGACTGACCCCTCTGAGGTTCATCCTGGGCGGTTGTCGATCAGGTTCTGCACCACGCCGGGGTCGGCGAGGGTTGAGGTGTCGCCCAGATTGCCAAGCTCGTTCTCGGCGATCTTGCGCAGGATGCGGCGCATGATTTTCCCCGAGCGCGTCTTGGGCAGGCCGGGCGCGAACTGGATCACGTCCGGGCTGGCGATCGGCCCGATGTGACGGCGCACATGGGCGATCAGTGCCTTGCGCAAATCCTCGGTAGGTTCTGCGCCCACCACCAGCGTCACATAAGCGTAGATGCCCTGCCCCTTGATATCGTGCGGGAAGCCGACCACCGCGGCTTCCGCCACATCATGATGGGCGACCAGCGCGCTTTCCACCTCCGCCGTGCCGATGCGATGGCCCGACACGTTGATGACGTCATCGACGCGGCCGGTGATCCAGTAATAGCCATCCTCGTCGCGGCGGCAGCCATCGCCGGTGAAATACTTGCCCGGATAGGTTTTGAAATAAGTGTCGATGAAACGCTGGTGATCGCCGTAAACGGTGCGCATCTGCCCCGGCCAGCTTTGGGTCAGCACCAGATTGCCGGTGGCGGCACCATCCAGCACCGCGCCTTTTTCATCCACCAGTTCCGGTACGATCCCGAACAGCGGCTTCGTCGCGCTGCCCGGTTTCAGCGCAGTCGCGCCAGGCAACGGCGAGATGAGGATGCCGCCGGTTTCCGTCTGCCACCATGTATCGACGATGGGACAGCGGCCATCGCCGACCACACGGTGATACCAAAGCCAGGCTTCCGGGTTGATCGGTTCGCCCACACTGCCCAGCAGGCGCAGCGAGGCGCGGCTGGTGGATTTCACCGGCCCTTCGCCTTCACGCATCAAGGCACGGATGGCGGTGGGCGCGGTGTAGAAAATATTGACCTTGTGCTTGTCGATCACCTGCCAGAAGCGTGAGGCATCAGGATAGTTCGGCACGCCTTCAAACATCAGCGTCGTCGCGCCGTTCGCCAGCGGGCCATAGACGATGTAGGAATGGCCCGTGACCCAGCCGACATCGGCGGTGCACCAGTAGATGTCGCCGTCGCGATAATCGAACACATATTGATGCGTCATCGCGGCATAGACGAGATAACCCGCCGTGGTGTGCAGCACACCCTTGGGTTTGCCTGTGGAACCTGATGTGTAGAGGATGAAGAGCGGATCTTCCGCATTCATCGGTTCAGGCTCACACACCGGCGCGGCGTTGGCAGCTTCGTCGTGATACCAGGTGTCGCGGGGGCTGTGCATCAACACCTTGCCGCCAGTGCGTTTCACCACGACGACATGACGCACATCGGGGCATTGGGTGAGCGCGAGATCGACATTCATCTTCAGCGGCACGGTCTTGCCGCCGCGCAGGCCCTCATCGGCGGTGATGATGATCGTGCTCTCGCAGTCGAGCACCCGATTGGCGAGGCTGTCGGGTGAGAAGCCCCCGAACACCACCGAATGAATGGCACCGATGCGCGTGCAGGCCAGCATCGCATAGGCGGCTTCCGGGATCATCGGCAGATAGATGGTGACGCGGTCGCCCTTCTTCACGCCCTTGTTCTTCAGCACATTGGCGAACCGGCACACTTCCGTGTGCAATTCGCCATAGGTGATGTGGCGTGCATCAGCCGGATCGTCACCTTCCCAGATGATCGCCGTCTGGTCGGCGCGGGTCGCCAGATGGCGGTCGATGCAGTTCACCGACACATTGGTGATGCCATCCTCGTACCAGCGAATGTGCAGATCGCTGGCATCATAGGAAACATTGCGCACTTTGGTGAATGGCCTCAACCAGTCGATGCGGCGGGCTTCCTCGGCCCAGAAGGCATCCGGGTTGTTCAGCGATTCTGCATAACGGCGCTCATAGCTCTCGCGTGTTATGTAAGCGCGTTCTGCCCAATGCGGACTGACGGGCAAGACCTGATCGCTCATGGCGCGTTTCCTTGTTGTCTTTGCCGTGATGCTAGACGAGGAAACGCCTGCGCTTCAACCGTGGCTATAAATAAGAAAGCGCGAGGCCCAGCACCGCGAACAACGCCACCAGCGCGCCAACGCCCACCCGGCTGCTCTGTGTCAGTGCGATGGCGAGAACGGTCAGCATCAGCGCCCGCAGATCGAGACTGGCCCAGACCGGCACGCTCATATGCAGGCCATAGGCGCTGAGTGTTTCGGTCTGACGGAACAGCACATGCAGCGCGAACCATACGGCCAGATTGGCGATGACGCCGACCACCGCTGCAGTGATCGCGGTCATGGCAGCCGAGAGGCCGCGCTTTTCGCGCAGGGCCTCGGCATAGGGCGCGCCGGCAAAGATGAACAGGAACGAGGGCGCGAAAATCGCCCACAGCGTGATGAGCGAGCCCAGCGCACCGGCGATCAGGGGATCAAACCCTGTCGCGGCGCGAAAGGCCGCAAGAAAGCCTACAAACTGAAGCACGAGAATCAACGGCCCTGGCGTCGTTTCGGCAAGGCCAAGCCCGTTGACCATTTCCGGCGCGGCCAGCCAATGATGGGTCTGCACCGCTTCCTGCGCGACATAGGTCAGCACCGCATAGGCGCCGCCAAAGGTCACCGCCGCCATCTGACTGAAGAACTGCGAAAGCTGCGTGAAGGGATGCGCGCCGCCAAGACTGACCCACAACAGCGCCAGCGGCCCGAGCCAGATCACGCCCCATACCGCCAGGTTCATGAAGAAGCGTGGCAGGCTGGCGCGGATATGAGGCAGGTGGCCGCCGTCAATCAATGCATCAGCAAGGCCGTATTCGGGTGATCCGGCCTCGGCCTTGTGACCGCCCGCCCCGCTTACCCATGAAGGACGCAGGCGCGACAGAATGAACCCGGCCAAAGCGGCAGCGATGATAACGAGGGGAAAGGGCAGCGCGAACAGGAACAACGCCAGAAAAGCCAACAGAGCGATGATCCGCAGCGCCGTGGTCTTCAGCGCCCGGCCCGCCACACGCAGCAGCGCCTGCATGACAATCGCCAGCACCGCGCATTTGATGCCGAAGAACAGACCATCGACCAGTGGCACATGGGCATAAAGCGCATAGAGCGTGCTCAGGCCCAGCATGACCAGCGCGCCGGGCAGGATGAACAGCAGACCGGCAATCAGTCCGCCGCGCACCCCGCCGAGCAGCCAGCCAACATAGGTGGCGAGCTGCTGTGCCTCTGGCCCCGGCAGCACCATGCAATAGTTCAGGGCATGCAGAAATCGCTGCTCGCCGATCCAGCGCTTTTCATCCACCAGCACGCGGTGCATCAGCGCGATCTGTGCTGCCGGTCCACCGAAACTGAAAAGCCCGATACGGCCAAAGACGCCGATCATCTCTGCAAATGCTGGTTTGGCTGGTGGCTTCGTCATGCCAACCGCTTAACCCGGAAAAATGACGCTTGATAGCATGGGGATGAAACCGGTGGTGCGGAACCGGATGGGTGTTCGTGCGTTGTAATGTCCGAACCGGGGGCGAACCCTGCACTCACTTTCTTCTGAACGGAACAGCAGACATGCGCGACCTTTTTGAAATGATGACCCGCAAATCGACATGGCGCGATCTGTGGAAATCCGTCCAGGACGAGGCGGTGGACCTGACAAAAAGCGTTGATCGCGACGCACGCGCTATGGGCCGCAAGGCCTATGCTGCGATGCCGGAAAAGGCCGACATGCGCCGTATGCGCGATCAGGTTGAACGCAATGTTTCAGACCTCTGGCCACAGGTCGTGGCGACTGCGGCGGCCGTCGCCCGTGAGGTTTCCCAGCGCAGCAACGAAGTCCATCAGCGTGGTGAGGATCTCTATGCGCAGGCCGAGCGGATGTATGATCGGCATGGCCGCCCATTTATCGGCCGCGTGAAACGCGGTGAACGTAAGGCGCTTCTGGCAGTGGGCGGCGGCGTGCTGGCCGTGGGTGCCATTGCCTGGGCAGTCAGTGCAATGGGGAAGCAAACACCCGATCAAAAATCGTCTCAACCTGACGGAGATGATGTTCAAGATCGAAAAGCTGTTCGAGAGCTGCCGCGTCCAGACGCTGCGTGACATCTGAATCAGCCTTCAGATTATCAAGGAAGGTCGGCGCGCTGACGCCCTGCTGCATCGCATGCCACACAGGCATGGCGTTGCGCTGGACCAGACGATAGGCGTCCTCGCGCGCAACACCTGCCTGAGTCAGTGCCAGCAGCACACGCTGCGAATGAACCAGTCCGCCCAGCAGGTCGAGATTACGCTGCATACGATCGGGATAGATCACCAGTTTTTCCACGACATCCGCCAGACGATTCAGTGCGAAGTCGAGCGTGATGGTGGCATCCGGCGCGATGTAGCGCTCGACGCTGGAATGGCTGATGTCGCGTTCGTGCCAGAGCGCGACGTTTTCAAGCGCCGGCGTCACATAGCCGCGCACCATGCGGGCAAGCCCGGTGAGATTTTCGGTCAGCACCGGATTGCGCTTGTGGGGCATGGCTGATGAGCCCTTCTGGCCTTCGGAGAAATACTCCTCAGCCTCCAGCACCTCTGTGCGCTGAAGATGGCGGATTTCAACAGCCAGATGTTCGATCTGGCTGGCGACCACGCCCAGCGTCGCGAAGAATGCAGCATGGCGGTCGCGCGGAATGATTTGTGTTGAAACAGGTTCGGCTTTCAGACCCAGCTTTGCAGCGACATGCTCTTCCACGCGCGGATCGACCTGCGCGAAGGTGCCGACTGCACCTGAGATCGCGCAGGTGGCGATTTCTGCACGCGCTGCAACAAGCCGCGCCCGCGCGCGCTGAAAAGCAGCATGATGGCCGGCCAGCTTCACGCCGAACGTGGTCGGTTCGGCATGGATGCCGTGACTGCGCCCGATGGTTGGGGTCAGCTTGTGTTCACGGGCGCGTTTTTCCAACGCCGCCAGCACGCGGTCGACGCCGGCGAGCAGCAGGTCCGAGGCGCGCGCCAGCTGCACCGCAAGGCAGGTGTCGAGCACGTCTGATGAGGTCATGCCCTGATGGACGAAGCGCGCATCCGGCCCGATGAACTCGGCCAAATGGGTGAGGAAGGCGATCACATCATGCTTCACCTCGCGCTCGATGGCGTCGATTTTCGCGACGTCGAAGGTGGCGGCATTGCCCTTATCCCAGATGGTGCGCGCGGCCTCTTTCGGAATCACCCCAAGCTCGGCCAGCGCCTCGCAGGCATGGGCCTCGATCTCGAACCAGATGCGGAACTTCGTTTCCGGCGACCAGATGGCGGTCATGTCGGGGCGAGCGTAGCGGGGAATCATGGGCGTCTCGTTTTGGCGGACCTGCTTCTAGCCCGCACCCTGACCGACGTCGACCTACCGCGTGGAATCAGTCGATGTCTGTCTGACGTTAAAAAGATACGAATTGTTGTCTTTAAGCAATAATATGTATTGACATGAATTCCTTTCGCGTCTAAAAGCAAGATCATGTTCAACCGCATCGCCCTGCTGCGCACCGAACGCAACATCTCGCGCAAAGACCTCGCAGCCGAGGTCGGCGTCAATGTGCAGACCATCGGTTATCTGGAACGGGGCGACTACAGCCCCTCGCTGGAGCTGGCCCTGAAAATCGCCCGTTTTTTCGATGCGCCGGTGGACATGATCTTTTCGCTCGACCCGTTCGAGCCGCTCAGCACGCAATGGAGGCGTAACCCATGAAACGCACGGTCCGCAAAGTGTTTGCCATGCCCAAACATGTATTGATGAACCACCCCGGCTTTGACTGGGCCCGCCCGCGCGCCATGCGCCGACGGCTGGTGATGCTCTATGCTCTGGTCATCATAGTCATGGCGGTGTGCTTCGGGCTGGCGACGGGCCTGAAGAGCAACTGGCTGCTCGGCGGCTTTATTGCCGGACTGTCCGTGCTCGTCCTCATCATCGGCAGCATCAACGCGAGCGTTCGTGGCATCACGGAACTGTGCACGACGCGGCTCGACGAATGGCAGATCGCCCGGCGTGACGCGATGTTCCGCGTCTGCTGGCTGCCCTGTCTGGCGCTGGTGGGTGTCGTGTTGTTCGTCTGCGCAATGACGAATGTTCTGGCCGGTGTGAAAGCCGGACTGGCGATCGGCACCTTCTTCGTCATGCTCTATCTGCCGACAGCAGCGCTCGCCTGGACACTGCCGGAAGAACCGGAATGACCCGTCACCCCAGCCTTGAGGCGGCGTTATGCGTCGACATGAGTCCTCAAGCACGCTACTCCAAGCGCTTCATAATTGGAGAAATGCCCATGAAGTCCCTGTTGTCCGTTATCACCGCAGTCGCCTTACTTGCACCACTCGCATGGGCCGAAGAAGCCGCAGCGCCCGCCCCTTCTGCAGCGGTTGAAGCCCCCGCCACTGCCGAAACCGTTGAAAGCCTGCGCGCCGACGTCGCCACAGCCTGCACTGCAGCGAAGGGCGGGGATGAAAAGGCCAAAGGCGAATGCGATTGCTTCATCAAGAATGTCGAGACTGAGTTCAAGGCAGATGAAATGAATATGCTGAAAATCCTGAAGTCGGGCCTCAATCCCGGCGACGTCAAGGAAATCGCCGCACTGCTGGGTATGAGCGAAAGCGACACCACTGACTTCATCAAGATGGCCAGCGACAAAATGAATAAGATCGCCGAGACCTGCAAGGCGAAGTGATCCTGTTCTTTATTCTGCACCTCGCAGGCGATGAATGGCCCCCAACGGGGCCATTTTCGTTCCCGGCGGATGGGCCTGTGATTTCCGTCACGGAAGCAAGACACCTGCAATTGGCGCTTGCCTAACGGTGCCGCGGTTGGTTTGTCTCTTGCGCATAATCAAGGGCGCAAAGCCCGCTGCGTGAGGAAACATGGCTGACGATCTGACCGACCTTTTGCCGCCGGGCTTTCCGGCCATGTCCATCAAGGACGCGACCACACTTATCACCACAACGCCCGGCTCTCCGCTTGAAATCGATGAAGCGGTGATCCGGGGCGTGAAGCTGAAAATCTGGAAGAATGCACCGCCGACTTTGCGTGAGATTTATGTGGCCAATGAGCCCTATCTCGCCCGCACCTATCTGGTGCTGGACGATGAGCGCGTAACCTTCGAGACTCACCGCCGGGCTACCTATGCCATCGCGGCGCAGTTGCAGGCTGATGGTGTGGTGAAGGGTGACCGCGTAGCCATCGTCGCGCGTAACCTGCCCGAATGGTCGGCGGCATTCTGGGCGGTCGTACTGGTGGGCGCGATCGCGACGCCGCTCAATGCATGGTGGACAGGACACGAACTGGAATACGGGCTTCAGGATTCGGGGTCGAAAGTGCTGATCTGTGATGGCGAGCGTTGGGCGCGCATTGCAGATCATGCCGCCGCCTGTCCGGCGCTTGAGAAAGTCTATGTGACCCGCGCATCGGGCGATCTCGGCAACCCCAAAGCGACAACGCTGGAAAGCGTGATCGGCAAGCCGAATGACTGGGCGAAACTGCCCGAAGGCAAAATGCCAGAGACACCGCTTGGTGCCGATGATGACGCGACGATCTTCTACACGTCAGGCACGACCGGAAAGCCCAAGGGTGCGATCATCACGCACCGCAATATCATTTCCAATTTCTTCAATGCCCTGTCGGCGCAGGCGCGCTCGTTCCTGCGCCGCGGCGAGATGCCGCCCGCACCCGACCCAACAGCTCCGCAAAAAGCCTCGCTGCTGTCGGTGCCATTCTTCCACGCGACCGGCTGCTTTGCCGTCATGATTCCGGCCATGATGTCAGGCGGGAAAATCGTGCTGCAGCGCCGTTGGGACGTCGATGCGGCGCTGGCGCTGATCGAGAAAGAGAAAATCAACTCGGCGGGCGGTGTGCCCACCATCGCCTGGCAGATTCTGGAACATCCGCGCTTTGCCGAATTCGACCTGTCGTCGCTGGAGACAATTTCTTATGGCGGCGCACCCTCAGCGCCCGAACTGGTGCGCCGCATCAAGCAGCGTTTCCCCAAGTCGCAGCCAGGTCAGGGCTGGGGCATGACGGAAACCTCGGCCACCGCGACCAGCAATTTCGGCGAGGACTATATCCGCAAGCCCGCGAGCTGCGGCCTGCCTTCCGCCACCGGCGAGGTGAAGGTGGTCTCGCCTGATGGCAAGTCGCTGCCCGAAGGCGATGTCGGTGAACTCTGGTATCGCGGCCCGACAGTGGTGCGTGGATACTGGCAGAAGCCCGAAGCCACCGCCCAGACCTTCGAGGATGGCTGGGTGAAAACCGGCGACCTCGCGCGCATCGACGATGAAGGCTTCGTCTATATCGTCGACCGCGCCAAGGACATGCTGATCCGTGGCGGTGAGAACATCTACTGCGTCGAGGTCGAGAACGCGCTCTACGATCACCCGGCGGTGATGGACGCCGCCGTGATCGGCCGTCCGCATCAGATTCTGGGCGAGGAGCCGGTCGCCGTCGTGCATCTGAAGCATGGCGCATCAGCCACCGAGGAGGAACTGCGCGGTTTCGTGGGCAGCAAGATCGCCGCCTTCAAGGTGCCAGTGAAAATCCTGTTCCTGCCCGAAACCCTGCCGCGCAATCCGAACGGCAAGATCATGAAGCGCGATCTGAAGCCGTTGTTTGAAGGCGCTGCGTAATGGCGTTCGACAACCGCATCACCCGGATGCTGGGCGTCCGGTATCCCATCGTGCAGGCGCCGATGGGTTGGATTGCCCGTGCACAGCTTGCCAGCGCTGTTTCCAATGCCGGCGGCATGGGGATCATCGAGACCTCGTCCGGTGCACTGGACGAGGTGCGTGCAGAAATCAAAAAGATGCGCACGCTGACCGACAAACCGTTCGGCGTGAATATCGCGCAGGCCTTCGTGCGCGATCCCGACATCGTGAAATTCGTGGTCGATCAGGGCATCAAATTCGTCACCACCTCAGCGGGTGATCCGACCCGCTATTGCGAGGCGCTGAAAAGCCACGGCCTCATCGTGTTCCATGTCGTGCCGACGCTGAAAGCGGCACTGAAGGCCGTGGAAGCAGGTGTCGATGGGCTTGTGGTGGAAGGCGCGGAAGGCGGCGGCTTCAAGAACCCGAAGGATGTTTCCACCATGGTGCTGCTGCCTTTGGTGCGCGAGAAGACGAACGTGCCGATCATCGCGGCGGGCGGCATCACCTGTGGCCGCACCATGGCGGCAGCCTTCGCGCTGGGCGCGGAAGGTGTGCAGATGGGCACCCGTATGGTGAGCGCGGCGGAATCCCCCGTGCATGACAACTGGAAGAATGCGATCATCGCGGCGGAAGAAACCGGCACGGTGTTTCTCAACCGCTTCGGCTCACCCGCTTTGCGCGCACTGCGCACTGAAAAGACGACACGGCTGGAGCGCGAGCTGGGGCCTGACTATCAGGGCAAGCCGGTCATGGCCGAGTTCGGTAACGCCAAAGACCTCTATTTCGGCGGCGACATGGAATCGTCCATCGCGCTGTCGGGTCAGGTGGCAGGGCGCATAGACAGCGTGAAGCCGGTGAAGCAGATCATCGACGAAACAGTTACTGAGTTTCAGCGCGTTGCGGGCGAGCTTGGCCGCAGCGCCGGCTGACATCACCTGCCCGTGGCGGTGGGCAGCGCCTGCCGCACTGGTGGCGATGGTGACTGCAGCCTTCGCCAACACGGCGAACGGCATTTTCGTTTTCGACGACATCGCCGACATCACGGCGAATCCTTCGGCGCAGGCTGCGACGTTCTTTGAGCGTCTGCCAGTGATGAACCGCCCGCTGACAAAAGCAAGCTATGCGCTGACAGACGCGGTAACCGGGCTGTCGCCTGCAGTGTTTCATCTGATCAATGCGGTGTTGCATGGCATAGCGGCACTGGTGGTGTTCGCGCTGGTGCGGCACGCCTTCCGCGCATTGGCATACAGCGAAACCACTGCAAGCCTTTCAGCATTCTCGGTGACCGCAGTGTGGGCGCTGCACCCGGCTTTAAGCGAAACCGTCAGCTATGTGAGCGGGCGCTCGATGGGGCTGTCCTCGCTCCTGATCCTGTTGATGTTGCTGGCGGTAACCACCCGCGCAAGCGTGCAGAGCGCGGCGGCCGTTTTCGCCTGCGCCCTTCTGGCCCCGTTGGCGCGCGAGACGGCGCTGATCGGCCCATTCATTCTGCTATGGTGGCAGATGACGATTGCGCGCGACACATCCTGGCGCGAACGGCTGTCACGATGGTTCCTGGCGCTGGCGGGCTGCCTTATCGCCGCCACCCTGATTATCATCTCGCCGCGTCACAGCGATTTGATCACCCACAGTCTGAACCGCCACCCACCGCTTGAAGCATTGCGCGGCAATGTCCACGCGGCAACAGAGAGCCTGCGTTATTGGTTTACGCCTGCCGCCGTCACCATTGATCCGCAACCACCGCTGGCCTGGGGCTGGAGTGATCCACGCACCATCTTGAAGATTGTTTTGTTCGCAGTGATGGCCCTCACCGCCCTGCTGATGCGGCGGCGTCTGCCTGTTGCCATGTTTGGACTGGGCCTTGCCATGCTGGCATTGGCACCGTCGAACACGTTCCTGTGGCGCGCCGACCCTGTATCACTGAAGCCACTTTATCTGAGCGGGCTGGGACTGACGCTCGCCATCGCCGACATTCTGCTGGCGCTGCTGCGCAACACGACATGGCGCATGTGCCTTCTGGGCTCGGCTCTGTCGCTCAGCGGTCTTTTCGGGGTCATGACCATCCAGCGCAATGCCCTGTTCGCCGATGAGATCGCACTGTGGAAAGATGCCGCAGACAAGGCACCGGACTATGGCCGCCCCTGGATCATGCTGGGCTATGCGCTGTTCAACGAGGGGCGCTACAACGAAGCTGTCGACGTTCTGAAGCAGGGATGTGACCTCGACCCTCTGGATGAGAACGCCGCAGAGGTGCTGCTGCTGGCTGAAACGCTTGCACGCCAACAGAATATGAAGCCGCGATGAATGATGTCCGCACAGGGATGCGGCATTTCGGCACGTTGGTCACGGGCCAAGTTTGCGCTAGGCTCGCCCAGATGTGAACCGGATCATTCCCATGCCGCGCCTCGTCACCGTGCTCGCCTGTCTGGCTACGCTGTCAGCTGGAATAGCCTCCGCCACGATTTTCAGGATCGATACGTCCCCGCCCAAGACATCGGTGAAGGTTGGAAAACTGACCGCCGACGAAATCATGTCGGTGTGCGCCTTCGAGAAACGGGATGATCCGTTCTTTACAGACAAGGAATATCAGGCGGGGATCAAGGAATACGAGATGGCCGCGAAGGGCGAAAGCGACGCGAAGTCGCCCAAGGCGCAACGTCTCCAAGGCAATATCGAAGCTCTGAAGGAATGCCGCGAGAACGACAGGAATAAGCGCCACGCCGCAAAGGCAAAGCGCAGCTGCAAGGATCTTGTGAAGTCGCACAAAGCCGCGTCGGCAAGCGCCTGGGATGCGGTTGAGAACAAGACCGCTTACAGGGACGAGATCATGTCGTGGGGCGAGCGCTTTCGAGAGCCCGTCGAGCTATGCCTGAAATCCATGCGCTGCCGTTACAATAGCAAGAAGGACATGGCCGAGGCAGTGGCCGTTTACCGTGAGGTGGTCGACGAAATGTCTGGCTGGATTCTCGACGTGAAGAACGTTGAGGACATGCATATCTGCGGCACCACGATCCGCGACCTCAAGCGCTGGTGCCAGGTCGAGACAGGTACGGACGCAGAAGGCAATACCAAGATCAAGGACATCTGCACAGACCCGGAGATGATGGCAATCGCACTGCAGAAACTGCAAGAGCCCATCACACGGCGCCCACTACCCCATTCCTCGCCATCGCCGCTTGGGGGCGGCCACTTCGGTGTGGGAGGACAATGATATGATCCGTACACTGATCTCGATTTTTTTTCTGAGCGCCACGGCTGGCGCACAGGAGATGGGCGAGAGCTTTTCACTACGCGACTTCCCGGCCCGCGTGGATGAAATGAACACCGCCTGCGATGCTGATCCCAACGGCCCGGAATGCCGCGTTCAGATCAAATCGGTTCTGCCATCAGCCATCGAGGCGCTGTCGTTCATCGGCTATCAGGGTTCGTATGACGCCCATGCCGCCCTGCTGCGCGATTATACCTCGTTTCCAGTGCCTGAAATCCAGGCAGCGGCCCTCTATGCGCTGGCCCGCCTCGGACCACGCGAGGGTGATCTGCCATTGCTGCGCGAGGCCCTGACTAGCGCCAGCCCTGGTGTGCGCCGCGCTGCCCTGGGTGCGCTGAAGGCGCTGCCGGATGAACGGGCGCAGGAGCTTGTCACGCGCGGCAGACCATTCCCGTCAGGCTCATATTTCACGCCGGATCTGATTCCGTTCGACCCGCAGGCCATCGGCGTTGGTAAATGGCCGGAAGGTCCGCGTTTCCTGTTCTTTCACAAAGCGGCACGCGGCACCTATGCCTTCACCTCGGAGGCCAGCCGTTCCGATGTGATCAGCGCATTTGAAGAAAGCGCCGGTGTGAAGGCAACAGGCATGGGGGACGTCGAGGCACGCTTTGGCGCAGTCTATGCCGACATTCTCAAGCCGTGGATCGAACGCAACGCGACAAAAGGCGCGGTCGAGGTCGTGCTGATGCATGATGAGCCACAGCCATCGGAGGACAAGCCAGCCCTTCTGGCGCTTGTGTATGACGACTATGCGATGGGTGCGACCGGCTTCGCGCTGGTGCGACTGCCTGGCACGTCATTTTCCACGCCACCGCGTCCGCGAGAGGAGGTGACAGCGTTCACCCCGCCGACCGGCGATGCTGCGCGCTGGTTTGATGGCGGTGCGTTCATCCCAAAGGATGGCGCAGGCGAAGACGATGTGTCTGCCTGGCGCGACGTGCGCGCCGCCGCCTATGACGCGACCTACGCGCAGGCCTATCTCGATCAGTTCCCCTCTGGCGCGTACCGGACAGAGGCCGAAGGAATCCTCGCGGCTCCTGCCATCGACACCGATCTCGACGTCTATTCCGAACAGGACCCGATCCACCTGAACTGGCGCAATCTGCCGGAAGGTATTGACGCCGAGATCTTCCTGTCGCCGGCGCGCGATACGACGTACCGCGCCGCGCAGGCGGACAATCAGCAACTGGTCAATACCGCTGCCGGGGAAGCGGTGATCAAGACACCGCCCTATATCAAGCCCGGCGTCTATGACGTGCAGATCATCGACAACCAGGGGAGCGTGCTGGCGGCGAAGGAAATCCGCATTGCGCTGGCCGAAGCATCGCTTTCGCTGGATCGCAACAGCGTGAAGCCGGGCGAGACGATCACCGTTTCGTTTGCCGATATGCCGGGCGAACGTGAAGACGCCATCTCCATCGCCGCCAAGGGGGCCGAAGACTACACCAAGGGCAGTATCGTCCAGAAGACGGGCGGCGCACCATCCGGCAGTGTGCAGCTGTCGGCGCCGTCTGAACCGGGCGCGTATGAGGTGCGAGCGTGGTTCGGTGGTGACAGCCGCGTGCGCGGCAAGGCGGCGTTGACCGTGCGCGGCCCTGACCTGCCGCTGGATTTCACGACGCCGCCGACCGCACCGGCCTTGAGCCTTCTGTCTGATCGCTTCACCGCGAATGAAAAGATCATGGTGCGTTATGGCGGTTTCGCCGGGAACGGGTCGGATTATGTTTCTATCGCGCCCGCCGGTGCGGACGACAGCACGTATTACACCTATGCCTATGCCAAGGAGAAAACGGGGGTCATCGAACTCACGCTGCCGCCTGAGCCCGGCGCCTACGAAGTGCGCGGGGTGATTGCCAACAAAGTGGAGGCCCGCACGACGATTACCATCACCGAGCCTGAAGGTGCGGCGAAGGCAAAGCTCACTCTGGAGAAGGCGACCTTTGCTCCGGGAGAGGTCATCATGGTGACCTTCGATGGCATGTCAGGCAGCAAAAATGACTATGTCACGGTGACTGCAACGGGGGCGCGGTACAGCGCGTATGAGAGCTATGTCTACACCAAGGGCGAAGTCGCAGGGACGGTTGAACTGAAGGCACCATCCAAGGCGGGCAGCTATGAAATCCGCGCCTTTTTCAACGAGAAAGAGGACATCGTGCGCGGCGTTGTGCCCATCACAGTCACCGCCCCACCGTGAGTCCTTGATTTCGCAGATGCGAGATGTTACACAGGGGCATGGCTGCATGTGCGGCCGTGCATGCCGATTGCCTGCGTAAGGTCAGCGTTTTCACACTGACGGGCAACGGACTGGATATTCCCAAACCCTTTTGAACTCCCAGTTTTACGCGGGGGCGTTCTGAACCCCGCAAGGCGCGGCTGGCTCAGCACGCGCCCTTGCTTTGCATTTGAAAGACGAAACGTGACCGACTTTAATTCCCTTGGCCTTTCCCAGCCGCTGCTTCAGGCGCTGGAGAGCGAAGGTTACAAGACCCCCACCCCCATTCAGGCGCAGGCGATCCCTGATGTGCTGGCTGGCAAAGACCTGCTGGGCATCGCGCAGACCGGCACCGGCAAGACCGCTGCCTTCGCGCTGCCCATGTTGCAGCGTCTGGCAGCCAGCCCGGCGCGGCCCAAGGCCATGACCTGCCGCGCGCTGATCCTTTCACCGACCCGCGAACTCGCCACGCAGATTTCCGAAAGCTTCCGCGCCTATGGCCGCTTTCTGAAACTGAACGTGGTGACCGTGTTCGGCGGCGTCGGCCACATGCCGCAGATGAAAGCCCTGCGCGCCGGTGTCGACATTCTGGTCGCAACGCCCGGCCGCCTGCTCGACCACATGCGCGAAGGCAACATCACCTTCGACGCGGTTGAAATCTTCGTGCTGGATGAAGCCGACCAGATGCTGGACATGGGCTTCATCCATGACATCCGCAAACTGGTGGCGCGCCTGCCCCGCCGCCGCCAGAGCCTGTTCTTTTCCGCCACCATGCCCGGCGAGATCGGCAAACTGGCGGGCGAATTGCTGACCGACCCCGTGAAGGTGCAGGTGACACCTGCCGCCACAACCGTCGAGCTGATCCGTCAGCGCGTTGAGTTCATGAACCCCGCTGAAAAAAACGCCGCGCTCGCTGCGCATCTGCGCACTGACGGCGTGACGCGCGCGCTGGTTTTCACTCGCACCAAACATGGCGCCGACAAGGTTGTGCGTCATCTGGAGCGCGAAGGCATTGGCGCGGCGGCGATCCACGGCAATAAAAGCCAGAGCAACCGCGAACGGGCGCTCGCCGCCTTCAAGGCCGGCGAGATCAAGGCGCTGATCGCCACCGACATTGCGGCGCGCGGCATCGACGTGGATGGCGTGAGCCATGTGTTCAACTATCACCTGCCAAACATCCCGGAATCCTATGTGCACCGCATCGGCCGCACGGCCCGCGCAGGCGCATCGGGCATCGCGATTTCGTTCTGTGATAGCGAGGAACGCAGCTTCCTGCGCGACATCGAAAAAACCATCCGCATGAAGATCGACGCCGAGGATCGCCGTGGCCAGATCGTGGAAGGTTCAGAAAACATGGTCGCCCCGGAAAGCGTGACGCTGAAGCCGCATGAAGTGCGCCGCATGAAGCAGCACGAACAGCGCCCGCGTTCCAACCACGCCAAGCCGCATGGTGCAAAACCCCAGAGCGCGAAGCCTCACGGTGCAAAGCCGCAAGGGCAGGCACCCAGTGCGCATCAGGGCAAGCCGCACAGTGCCCGACCGCATGATGCCAAGCCCCATGCTGGCAAGCCATTTGGCAAACCGCATGGCAAGCCCGCGCATCGTTCCAGTGCGCCGCGTGCCTCACACCCCAATGGTGATCTGGGCGCCATGTCGATGATGCGGCCTGTGCATCGACCGGGGCGCGGCTGATAGCTGACGGCCAATTCAGGATGCGCTATGGCAGGCCCATGCGCATCCTTATCGGCCTCGTCTGCTTTTTCAGTTTCGCCTTGCCTGCAATGGCGGAGCCACTTGAAACGGTGGCTGCACCGGCTGCGCAAGCGATGTATGCTGAAGGCAAACCGCCCGCGATGGTCATCGCCATCGTGCGCGGAGATGAAACCTATATTGCAGGCTTCGGCGAAACCGCGCCCGGCAATGGCGTGACGCCAACGGGGCGCTCGCTCGTTCGCATCGCCTCGCTGTCCAAGCTGTTTTCATCGCAAGTGCTGGCCACGATGGCTGCTGACGGTCAGGTGAAACTGGATGACGCGCTGGATACCTTCGCGCCAGCGGGCGCGGCTTACACACCCTGCAAGGGGTGCGACCCCATTCGTCTGTTTCACCTCGCCACCCATACCAGTGGTCTGCCGCGCGAACTGGCCGCCAGCCTGAACGCCGACCGATGGGGCTGGCTGGCAAAGCAGAAGAAAATGCCAGTGCCGGGCCTGCGGGCGCTTTATTCCAATCTCGGCTTCGACTTTCTGGCCGATGCACTCAGTCGTGCAGGTGGCATGCCCTACACCGCGCTGCTGGCCGACATCGTGACAGGGCCTGCGGACATGAGGGACACAACCGCCGCACCCAACGCCGAACAATGCGGGCGGATGATAACCGGCGGCAAGGTCATCGCGCCCTGCGCCGATCAAACAGACATCGCAGGCAATGGCGGTGTGTATTCCACCGCTGACGACATGGCGAAATGGATTGGCCTTCAGGTGGGGCGCGGGGAAAGCGTGGGCGACCCTGCCCGTGCGTTGATGCAGACCATATATCTCAACCGCACCGACCTTGGTTCTGCCGTGGGACTGGACCACGCCGGTCAGGCTGACGGCATCGGCCTTGCGTGGATTTTCATGAAAGGCGCGAATGGCGAAAGCGATCTGTGGCAAAAGACCGGGAATATTGGTGGCTTCATGAGCTATGTGGTGATCGCCCGCGACGCGCCGGTGGGCGTGTTCGTCGCCGTAGCGCGGCCAGAGAAGGCGAAGAAGGGTGACCCCAAGTTCCGCATGAAGCTGGTGTTTGAGGCCGCCAATGCACTGGTGCGACAGCTTGCCGCCGCGCCCTGAGCAGGATCAAGGCAGGTGCAACAGGTCTTGCTGTAGGGCGTTCTGCCCGATACGCACGCGCCCGACATGACCGAAAAAAGCCCCACCGGCCCCACCGAAGAAACCGTGCTGGATGTCCGCCACTGGACCGACCGGCTGTTTTCCTTTCGCATCACGCGGCCCACATCGTTCCGCTTTCGCTCAGGCGAGTTCGTGATGATCGGCCTGCCTGTCAACGGCAAGCCGCTGCTACGCGCCTATTCCATTGCCAGCCCATCATGGGATGAGGGGCTGGATTTCTATTCCATCAAAGTGCCGGATGGTCCACTGACCTCGCGCCTTTGCGATATTCAGCCCGGCAGCACCGTGCTGATGGGCCGCAAGCCCACCGGCACGCTGGTGCTGGATGCGCTGATCCGTGGGCGGCGGCTTTATCTTCTTTCCACCGGCACAGGCATCGCGCCCTTTGCTTCACTGATCCGCGACCCGGAAACCTATGAACATTATGACGAGGTGATCCTCACCCATACCTGCCGCGAGCGGGCGGAGCTTGCCTATGGCGAGCATCTGGTGGCGATGACCCGCGCCGATCCGCTGGTGGGCGAGATGACGACAGGCAAGCTGCGGCATTATACATCGGTGACGCGCGATGAAGGTCCGTGTCAGGGTCGCATCACCGACCTGATACGGTCAGGAAAGCTCTTTGCCGATCTGGGTGTGCCGCCGTTCAACCCGGAAACCGACCGCGCCATGCTGTGTGGCTCGATGGCCATGATCAATGATACCAAGGCGCTGCTGGAGCAGGCGGGACTGACGGAAGGTTCCAATGCCCAGCCCGCGCAGTTCGTGATCGAACGCGCGTTTGTGGGTTAGAATGCCGCTGCCATGATCGCGCCATGAAGCGCCGTCATGGAACGGACTGAACAGGAGCGTTTCCGATGCGTATAGCGATTTTGTTGGGTGCGATCGCATTGGGCGGCATCGCCTCAGCTGACATCCCGCCGCCCATGCCGGAAAATCCGCTTGGCGCTGACTGCCAGCCCTTTATTGGCTTGTGGGCACGCGACACGGCGCAGGAAATGCGCCGGGCACATGGCCATACCGTTCTGGCCATCGATTCAACGGGCGCAGTGATGCTCAGCTACATCAATCAGCAGGACATCAACATTGAGGCTCAGGCAAAGCGTCACGCGTTGACGTGCAAGGCCGAAGGCAATGGCGTGACCAGACTTGATTTCGGCACCGGCGATTATGCCTTTTCCATTGAAGCCCGCCTGATTGATGAGACCCACTTCACCGTGATTCAGATGAGTACATGGACCGGCAATGGCGCCCCACCTGAGCAATGGGAGCCAGAACCGCAGGTGGTCAGCTGGACACGGCTGGGACGCTAACTTACGCCTTCTTCACAAACTCCGTGCGCAGCACCAGGCCCTTGATCGAGCCGGTGCGCGCTTCGATCTCAGCCGGGTTATCGGTGAGGCGTATATTCTTGACGGTCGTGCCGCGCTTCAATGTTTCGCCCGCGCCCTTTACCTTCAGATCCTTGATGAGCGTCACGCTGTCGCCGTCGTTCAGCACATTGCCGTGGCAGTCTTTGACGTCTGACATGATGGTTCAACCCTCAATGGTAAGATAAGCTGACATCTTCGTGCGGATGTCAGCAGGAATGCGGCGCGGGCGGCCATCCATGGTGATGACAGCAGCCTCGATGCGCGCGGTGCATAAAAGATCAGCGCCTTTCAGGATTTCCTGTTCGCCCGTCAGCCGCGCGCCCGCCAGTTCGGTGTAGCGCGTGCGCACATGCAGGAGATCATCAATGCGGGCCGGACGCAGATAATCCAGTGTGATGCGGCGCAGCGTCCATACCAGTTTCGTTTCGCCTTCCAGCATCACCAGATGGCGCACCCCGGCCATGCGTAGAAAATCAGACCGGCCGCGTTCAAAGTAACGCAGATAATTGGCGTGATAGACGATGCCCGATGTGTCAGTGTCTTCGTAATAGATGCGGACCGGCAGGATGTGAGTGGTGCCTTCGAACCAGCCTGAAAAGGCGATTTCAGGCGTGCGCGCATCATGCGTGTGCGCGTGCTGTTCAGACATGGCCTTCATCCCGCGCCGGCATGTCGAACAAAGCGGTCTGGGCTGGATCGCGCGGCGGGGCGGTGAGCCCCAGATGTCCGAAGGCATGAAGGGTCAGCATCCGGCCACGCGGTGTGCGTTGCAGGAAACCCTGCTGGATCAGGTAAGGCTCCACCGTTTCCTCGATATTGTCGCGCGCTTCGCCAAGCGCCGCCGCCAGCGTTTCGATGCCGACCGGCCCGCCCGTGAAGGCATCGGCAATCAGCCTCAGATAGCGCCGGTCGAGCGCATCCAGCCCTGCGCCATCGACCTCAAGCTGTTGCAGCACATCGTCGGCAAAGCGGTCCGTCACCTCGGCACAGCGTTTCACCTCGGCATAGTCGCGCACCCGGCGCAGCAGGCGGCCCGCGATACGCGGCGTGCCGCGCGCCCGCCTTGCGATTTCGCGCGCACCGCTGATGGTCATTGGCAGGCCCAGCACACGCCCCCCACGCTGGACGATTTCAGTCAGATCATCCGGGCCGTAGAACTCCAGTGCGGACTTGATGCCGAAGCGGTCGTGCAGCGGCTTGGCGATCATGCCCGACCGGGTGGTCGCGGCGATCAGCGTGAAGGGTGACAGGTCGATGCGCACGCTGCGCGCCGCCGGGCCTTCGCCGATGATGAGATCGAGCTGGAAATCTTCCATCGCCGGATAGAGCACTTCTTCGACCGCCGGGTTAAGACGGTGGATTTCGTCGATGAACAGCACATCGCGCGGCTGGAGATTGGTGAGCAGCGCGGCGAGATCACCCGCCCGCGCAATGACCGGGCCGGATGTCGCGCGGAAGTTGACGCCCAGCTCGCGCGCCACGATCTGCGCCAGAGTCGTCTTGCCAAGACCCGGTGGACCATAAAGCAGGATGTGATCCATCGCCTCGCCGCGCCCGCGCGCCGCTTCGATGAAAACCGACAGCCGCGCGCGTTCCTTCGCCTGACCGATGAACTCGGAAAGGCGTTGCGGTCGCAGGGTGGAATCGGGCGTGTCTTCCAACCGCTCACCGGGCGAGATGAGGCGGTCAGTCATCGTGCGAGCCTCTTCAGCCCGTCGCGGATGAGGTGATCAAGCGTGGCCGCATCGCCCAGCTCCGCCAATGCGGCGGCGACCGCCTGCCCGGCCTCGCTCTGCGCGTAACCAAGATTGACGAGCGCCGAGACGGCTTCGGCTGGAGCACCTTGCGGGGCGCGGGTGATGGTGGCGATGGCCGAAGCCGGAAGGCCGGAAATCATCGCCACAGGGCCTTTGTCTTTCAGGTCCAGCACGATGCGTTCGGCGATTTTCTTGCCGACACCGGGCGTGCGGGCAATAGCTGCTGAATCCTTCAACGCAATCGCCTGCCCCAGAGCATCGGACGGAAGCGTCGAAAGAATCGCGAGCGCCACTTTTGCTCCAACCCCTTGCACCGTCTGCAGGATGCGAAACCAGTCGCGGTCGGCGGTCGCCGAAAACCCATAAAGGCGGATCATATCTTCGCGCACCACGGTTTCAATGAACAGCACCGCCGCTTCGCCGCGCGTCAGCCGATCCAGGGTACGTGACGAGCAATAGGCGACATAGCCAACGCCATGCACGTCGATGATCGCATAGTCGGCGGCGATCTCATCGACTGTGCCGGAGAGTTTGCCGATCATGCTGCCCCCCGCATATGCAAAGCGCGCACGTTGCGCATATGGGCGTGGCAGATGGCCAACGCCAGAGCGTCAGCCTCGTCGGGCTTCGGGTCACCACATTGCGGCAGCAGCACCTTCACCATGTGCAGGACCTGATCCTTTTCCGCATGGCCGACGCCAACCACGGCTTTCTTCACCTGATTGGGGGCGTATTCCGCGACCGGACGGCCCGCCTGCGCTGGCACCAGCAGCGACATGGCGCGGGCCTGGCCCAGTTTGAGCGTGCCCGCTGCATCCTTGTTGACGAAAGTGTTTTCAACGGCGGCCTCGTGCGGGGCATAGGCCGTGAACACCGCCGTCAGTCCTTCATGTAATGCGAGCAGGCGCGTAGCGAGATCATCCGCCGCACGCGAGGCGCAGGTACCATGCGCGATGTGGCGCAGGCTGTTGCCGTCGCTTTCGACGATGCCCCAGCCGGTGCGTTGCAGGCCCGGATCAAGGCCGATGATGCGAATCACAGGCATGGAGCTTTGTAGCAGAGGAAGGCGCTCACGCGGCGGCGAGCTTCTCCATCACCGCATCGCTCATTTCGTAATTGGCATAGACCTGCTGGATGTCATCATGATCGTCCAGTGCGTCGATCAGCTTCATCAGCGTGCGGGCGATTTCCTCGTCCACCTGCTTGGTGTCGAGCGGCTTGAAAACAATACGCGCAGCCTCGGACGTGCCGAGCGTCTTTTCCAGGGCGTCACGAACTTCGCCAAATGAATCAACCGGGCACAGGAATTCGTGGCCTTCCGGGGTGGAGAGGCACTCATCAGCCCCGGCGTCGATGGCCTTTTCCAGCATGTCGTCCGCCGAGCCCTTGTCGAGCGGATAGGTGATGGAGCCAACGCGGCTGAACAGAAAGGCGACAGAGCCATCTGCGCCAAGATTGCCGCCATATTTCGAGAACAGCGAGCGCACATCCGGCGCGGTGCGGTTGCGGTTGTCAGTCAGGCCTTCAACGATGATGGCAACACCGCCGGGGCCATAGCCTTCATAGCGCACCTCTTCATAGGTATCGGCATCGCCGCCAAGCGCCTTCTTGATGGCGCGGTCGACATTGTCTTTCGGCATGTTTTCCTTGCGCGCAGCGGCAATGGCAGCGCGCAGCTTCGGATTCATGTTGGGGTCCGGCATGCCGGTTTTCGCCGCAACGGTGATTTCGCGCGCGAGTTTGGAGAACAGCTTGGAGCGCTTTTTATCCTGCGCGCCCTTGCGGAACATGATGTTCTTGAACTGGCTATGGCCGGCCATCGGCAATCCCTGATGCTAGGCTGAAAATAAGGCGATGGTCCTAGCCTTTGCCGGGGGCGTGAGGCAAGGGGGCCATTTACACCGCTCCGGTCAACATCTTGCCTACCCCTTCAGCGACCTTGATACCATCAATGGCGGCAGAGAGGATGCCGCCCGCATAGCCCGCGCCTTCCCCTGCCGGAAACAGGCCGCGCGTGTTGAGACTTTGAAAGTCTTTGCCGCGCGTCATGCGTACGGGCGAGGAAGTGCGGGTTTCAACGCCTGTCATCACCGCATCGTGCATGGCAAAGCCCGGAATCTGACGCGCGAAGTGCGGCAGCGCCTCGCGCATGGCGGCGACAGCGAAATCCGGCAGGCAACGCGAAAGATCGGCAGGCATGACGCCCGGCCGATAGGACGGGGTTACTTCGCCCAGAGATGTGCTGGGGCGGCCTTCCAGGAAATCGCCGACCAATTGTCCGGGGGCGGACCATGTGCCGCCGCCTGCCGCAAAAGCCTGCTCTTCCCAGTGACGCTGAAAGGCGATGCCAGCAAGCGGGTTCACCTTCGCATCGCCCGGAAAATCATCCGGTGTGATGCTAACAACGATGCCAGCATTGGCATTGCGTTCTTTACGGGAATACTGGCTCATCCCGTTGGTGACGAGACGGCCCGGCTCTGACGCTGCCGCAACCACCGTACCGCCCGGACACATGCAGAAAGAATAAACGCCCCGGCCGTTCGATGCCTGATGCGAAAGCTTGTAGTCCGCCGCACCCAGAATGGGATGGCCTGCATGATCGCCAAAGCGGGCGCGGTCAATGACCGATTGCGGGTGTTCAATACGCACCCCGATGGAGAACGGCTTGGCTTCAAAATAAACACCGCGCTGGTGCAGCATCTCGAACGTGTCACGCGCCGAATGACCAAGCGCCATGACGAGAGCCGGTGTTTCCAGAGTCTTGCCATTGGACAAGACGACATGAGTCACGCGCCGCTCGCCCTTCACGGTTTCAACGATGATGTCATCCACTTTAGACTCAAAGCGGACTTCACCGCCCAGCGCCTCGATCTTACGGCGGATGGTTTCCACCATGGAGACAAGCCGGAACGTGCCGATATGCGGCTTGGCGACATAGAGAATCTCGTCTGGTGCGCCAGCCGCCACAAACTCCGTCAGCACCTTGCGGCCAAGATGGCGGGGGTCCTTGACCTGACTGTAGAGCTTGCCGTCAGAAAAAGTGCCTGCCCCGCCTTCACCAAACTGCGCGTTGGAATCTGGGTTGAGTTCTGCCTTACGCCAGAACTGGAATGTGTCTTTCGTCCGCTCACGGACGATCTTGCCACGCTCCAGAACGATGGGCCGGAACCCCATCTCGGCCAGAATGAGCGCGGCGAAGAACCCGCAGGGGCCCATGCCGACCACCACAGGGCGCGGACCATCCGGCCTGGCCTGCGTGACCCGATGGTAAGACATGTCGGGCGTGACACCGATATGCGGATCTTTCTCGAACCGCTTCAGTGTGCGCGCCTCATCAGCGAGTTCCACGTCGATCGTGTAGACAAGCTGGATGTCGTTCTTCCGGCGGGCATCCCAGGCGCGCTTGAAGACGGTGAATGTGGTGAGCGCCGATGCCGGAATGGCGAGCCGCTTCAGGATGGCCTGACGCAGCGCAGCTTCGGGATGATCCAGCGGCAGACGCAATTCATGTATGCGCATCATGCGCGTCTCTCCTTACCGCGGGCAGCACCATGCCTGCCGGACAGTGTCTGCGTTCTACGCTGAGAGCGCCTTTGGCTTCAATAAACGGAAATCCTGGCGAGGTTTCTAAAGTGCAGGCAAGGCCCGACTGAGCCGCCCGCCAGTGCGAACGGGTTCGACGCGCGTGGCAAGGCCTGTGCGGTTATCGGTTTCGACAAACACGCCGCAGACCGTTGCTGGACCTGATGCCGGTTCCTTACGGCCCGCAGGCAGTTTCTGTGTGAACTGGGTGAGCGGTGCGACGGGGTCGAAGCCGATCACCGAGTTATAGTCGGCACAGGCCCCGGCATCGGTCTGATAGGCTGTGCCCTTTGGCAGAATCTGCGCATCGGCCGTGGGCACATGACTGTGTGTGCCCACCACGATCGAGGCGCGACCGTCGCAGAAATGGCCCATCGCCATTTTCTCCGATGTCGCTTCGGCGTGCATGTCCACCAGAATGGCATCGGCAACCTGGGCCAGTGGTGCGGCTTCGAGTTCGCGATCCACGGCGCGGAACGGGCAGTCGAGCGGGTCCATGAAGACGCGGCCCATAGCGTGAACCACCAGCACCTGCTTCCCGCCGCGCGCCGGAAACAGGCCAACGCCCTTGCCCGGCGTGCCCGGCGGAAAATTGGCCGGACGCAGGATGCGCGGTTCACGTTCGATATGAGTCAGCAGTTCGCGCTGATCCCACACATGGTTGCCGGTGGTGAGGACATCTGCGCCAGCGTCGAACAAATCATTGGCAATAGAAGCGGTTAGGCCAAAACCGTGGGCTGCATTTTCAGAGTTCACTATGGCAAAGTCGATATCGAGCAGGCGGCGCAGATGCGGCAGCTCGCGCACCACCGCGTCACGCCCGGCTTTGCCGACAATATCGCCCAGAAAGAGAAGTCTCATGGCCGGGCTGTATCATGCCTTGATCTGGAACGCCCGTTCTTCCGTCACGATCCAGTCGAGGCGCTGGTCGTGCGCCTCGTGCGGGATGGCGGGCAGTTCCTGGGCGCTGAAGGCGATGCCGATGGCCAGAACCGGGCCGCGCGCCCTGAGTTCCATGATGGTGCGGTCGTAGAACCCGCCGCCCCGCCCCAGCCGGTGACCCTGCCGGTCAAAGCCCAGAAGCGGGGTGATGACAATGTTGGGCAGCAGCTCGTCCGAGGTCTTTTCAGGCTGGCTGGTCCCGAGCTGACCGGCCACCAGCTTCTGGCCCGGCTTCCAGCGCCGCATGGTGAGCGGCAGATATTTGCCCTCTACATGCGGCAGCGCGATGGTGTGCCCCTTTTTGTGAAGCTGGGTGAGCAGCGGCATCGGGTCAATTTCCGACTTCAGCGGCGCATAACCGCTGATGATGCTGTGTTGTTCCAAAGGGATAGAGGCGAAAAACGCCTTCGCCACACGCACCCCGGCCTCCTCGCCATAGGCTGAGGCTGCGGCGCTCGCGGCCGCCATGGCCTGACGACGCAGGGCGGCTTTCTGGTCTGATATCTCTGTGCTGCTCATGCCAATCCGGTGGGCGGGGCCCGGCGACACGCCGTCGAAGGTGTGATCCTCATGGGCCTGCAGATGCAGGTGGGGACCATGTGACCGGGCCCACGGGCCCAGTCAGGGACAGCCCCCTAGAGAACCATTAAGGCCCCTGGGTATCGGTCTTCTAACCTGCGGACCAGAACGCCCGCCCGCGATGAATATAGGGGCTGGAGGGGTTATGGCCAACCGCTAATCAGGCGGCCTGTTCATGCAGCTTATTGAGGCCGCTTTTCAGGCCGCACTACTCAGGCGGGCGGCCATCGCTTCAACGCGCTGGGCCAACCGTTCGACATAGGCGGCAGACTTCGCCTCGATCTCGCCGGTTTTCGAGACGGCATCGGCACTCGCCTGCTGAGCCCCGAAAGCCGTGGCCTCGGCCTGATCGGCACGCTGTTCAAGCTGTTCAAGGTCATCGGCCATCAGCAGCGAGGTCATCAGCAGCAGGCGCGCATCACCCACCTGCCCCACCTGCTGGGCCAGCGCGGTGACGCGCTGATCGACGATAGCGGCCAGACGCAGGAGGTGTTCCTCCTCGCCCTCGCCGCACGCCACCGCATAGGTGCGGGTGTTGATGGTGACAATCACCTGAGGCATGATTTTGACCTATTCCGTAAGAACGGCCTGCACTTCACGCAAGGCCGCATCCAGCCGCGCCGACATATCGTCGTGCAGATCATCCAGCGCCGTGACCTCGCCGCGCAACCGGCCGATTTCAGCCTGCATGGATTCACGTTCGGCTTTCAGGCCTGCAACCTGCGCGATCAGTTCTTCATTCGCCTTGCCTGTCCCAACGGCTGAGGACAGCCGCGCATCCAGCGCGTCCAGAGCAATGGCAAGACGGTTAAGGGCTGTGTCGAGTGAGGCCATGGATACCTTTGCGTAATGGCCGATTCGGATTCGATCACCATAAGCAGGGAATGCACCTGCGCAAACCCTGCTTTTTCCAAGCGAATCCTTGCGAGAGAGGCCGTCAACGTCTAAGCGAAGCCCGCCGCCAGCGGAGCCCGCCAATGACCTCGCCCGACATGCTGAAAAAAATGGCCGACGCCATCCGCGTTCTGTCGGTCGATGCTGTGATCGCCGCCAATTCCGGCCATCAGGGCCTGCCCCTTGGCATGGCCGATGTCGCCACGGTGCTGTTTTCCAAATATCTGAAGTTTGATCCGCGCGATCCGCACTGGCCCGACCGCGACCGCTTCGTGCTGTCAGCCGGTCACGGCTCGATGCTGCTTTACGCGCTGCTGCACCTGACCGGCCACCAGTCGGTGCCGATGGATGCCATCCGCAATTTCCGCCAGCTCGGCTCGCCCGCTGCCGGACACCCGGAAGCCGGACACCCTGCCGGCGTGGAAACCACGACAGGCCCGCTTGGTCAGGGAATCGCCACCGCCGTCGGCATGGCGCTGGCCGAGCGGTTGATGAATGCCCGCTTCGGCGAGGATCTGGTGGATCACAAGACCTATGTGATCGCTTCCGACGGCGACCTGATGGAAGGCATCAGCCACGAGGCGATCAGCCTGGCCGGGCATCTGAAGCTGAACCGTCTGATCGTGCTGTTCGACGATAACGGCATCACCATTGATGGCAAATTGTCGCTGGTTGAAAGCGGCGACCAGCTCGCCCGCTTCAAGGCAGCAGGCTGGGCCGTGAAACAGATCGACGGCCACAAGGCCGACGAGATCGACGCCGCGCTGAACTGGGCCGAAGGCCAGAGCCAGCCCGTGATGATCGCCTGCAAGACGGTGATCGGTTACGGCTCGCCCGTCGCGGGCACCAACAAGGCGCATGGCTTTTCGATCAACAAAGACGGCGCAACCGAACTGCGCAAGGCACTGGGCTGGCAGGCCGCGCCGTTCGAGATTCCATCTGACATCGCCGCCGCGTGGTCTGACGTTGGCAAACGGGGCGGCCCATCGCGCGCCGCGTGGACGAAGCGTCTGGATGGCTCTGCCCACAAAGCCGCCTTCCATACCGCGCTGCATGGCGATGTCGCCGCCGCGCTGAAAGGCCCGATGGCAGAGGCGCGCAAGGCGCTGGTGGAAAAGCCGCAAAACGTCGCCACGCGCAAAGCAAGCGAGCTGGCGCTTGAGGTGGTGAATGCGGCCATCGCGGAAACGGTTGGCGGATCGGCCGATCTGGCCGGATCGAACAACACGCTGACCAAAGGCATGACACAGGTGACGCCGGGCGATTATGCCGGACGCTTCATCAATTACGGCATCCGCGAACATGGCATGGCCGCCGCCATGAACGGCATGGCGCTGCATGGCGGCGTCATTCCCTATTCCGGCACGTTCCTTGTGTTTGCCGATTATGCCCGCCCGTCCATGCGCCTCGCGGCGCTGATGGGGCTGCGGCTTGTGCATGTGATGACCCATGACTCGATCGGCGTCGGGGAAGATGGCCCGACCCATCAACCGGTGGAGCATCTGGCCAGCCTGCGCGCCATGCCCAACCTTCTGGTGTTCCGCCCCTGCGATGCACTGGAAGCGAACGAGGCGTGGGAAATCGCTTTGTCGCAGAGCGGGCGTCCTTCGGTGATGGCGCTGACCCGGCAGAATCTGGTGCAGGCGCGCCTGGCCCACAGCGATGAGAACCTGACCGCCAAAGGTGGCTATGTGCTGCGCCCGGCCAAGGGGGCTGAAAAAATAACCCTGATCGCCACGGGGTCGGAGGTCGAGATTGCCCTGAAAGCCGCTGACATGCTGGAAAGCGAGGGGATCGGGGCGCGCGTGGTTTCCATGCCGTGCTGGGAACTGTTCGAGGAACAGACCGCCCAATACCGGGCCAGCGTGCTGTCAGAGTCCGTAACAAAGATTGCCATCGAGGCCGCTTCCCCGCTGGGTTGGGATCGTTATATAGGCCCGCGCGGCATGTTCATCGGCATGGCCGGTTTCGGCGCCAGCGCGCCCTATCAGGACCTGTATCGGCATTTCGGCATTACGCCCGAAGCTGTCGTCACCGCCGCCAAAGCGCGGCTGTGAGATTTTGGAGGATATGAGATCATGACAGTAAAGGTCGCCATCAACGGATTTGGACGCATCGGGCGCAATGTTCTGCGCGCCATCGTGGAATCCGGCCGCAAGGATATCCAGGTCGTTGCCATCAACGATCTTGGCCCGGTGGAAACCAATGCGCACCTTCTGCGCTATGACAGCGTGCATGGCCGCTTCCCCGTCGAGGTGAAGGTTCATGGCGAGACGATCGAAGTCGCCGGTCAGCACATCAAGGTGACGGCCATCAAAGACCCCGCGCAGTTGCCGCACAAGGAACTGGGCGTCGATGTCGCGATGGAATGCACCGGCATTTTCACCGCACGGGACAAGGCCGCAGCGCATCTGACCGCTGGTGCCAAGCGCGTGCTGGTTTCGGCCCCCGCCGATGGCGCTGACCTGACGGTCGTTTACGGCGTCAATCACGGCAAGCTGACCAAGGATCATCTGGTCGTTTCCAACGCATCGTGCACCACCAACTGCCTCGCGCCTGTCGCCAAGGTTCTGCATGACGCCTTCGGCATCGAGCGCGGCATGATGACCACGATCCATTCCTATACGGGTGACCAGCCGACGCTCGACACCATGCACAAGGATCTCTATCGCGGCCGTGCAGCGGCGCTTTCCATGATCCCGACGTCCACCGGCGCAGCCAAGGCCGTGGGGCTGGTGCTGCCCGATCTCAATGGCAAGCTGGACGGCTTTGCGATGCGCGTACCGACCCCGAATGTTTCAGTGGTGGACCTCAAGTTCATCGCCAAGCGCGCCACGACGAAAGACGAGATCAACGCGGTCATCAAGGCGGCCGCCGATGGCCCGCTGAAAAACATTCTTGGTTATACCAACGCCCAGAATGTCTCGATCGACTTCAACCACGACCCGCATTCCTCGATCTTCCACATGGATCAGACCAAGGTGATGGACGGCACGCTGGTTTCAGTTCTGTCGTGGTACGACAATGAATGGGGCTTTTCGAACCGCATGAGCGACACCGCCGTCGCCATGGCAAAGCTGATCTGAGCCATGGGCTTTCGCCGTCTTGCCGATGCCGATGTGAAAGGCAAACGCGCGCTGGTGCGCGTCGATTTCAACGTGCCGATGGCCGAAGGCAAAGTCAGCGATGACACGCGCCTGCGGTCTGCACTGCCCACCATCCGCGCCCTTTCCTGGAAGGGTGCGAAGGTGGTGCTGCTGGCCCATTTCGACCGCCCCAAGGGCAAGCGCGTACCGGAAATGTCGCTGAAGCCGGTGGTGGAGCCGCTGGCCAAACTGCTGGGCGCCAAGGTGGCGTTCGCCGATGACTGCGTGGGCGATGGGGCGAAGGCCGCCATCGACGCGCTGGCCGAAGGCGGGGTCATTCTGCTGGAGAACACCCGCTATCATGCAGGCGAGGAAAAGAACGACGCAGGCCTGGCGAAAGAGATCGCGGCGCTGGGCGACATCTATGTGAACGATGCCTTTTCGGCCGCACATCGCGCCCATGCCTCGACCGAGGGCATCGCGCATATCCTGCCCGCCTATGCCGGGCTTGCCATGCAGAGCGAGCTTGAGGCGCTGGAAGCCGCGCTCGGCACGCCGAAGCGTCCGGTGCTGGGCATTGTGGGTGGTTCAAAGGTTTCCACCAAGCTGGACCTTCTGAAAAATCTCGTCACCAAACTGGATCGCCTCGCCATTGGCGGCGGCATGGCCAACACCTTCCTGTTCGCACAGGGACATGAAGTGGGTGCTTCTTATTGCGAGAAGGACATGGCCGCGACGGCGCGCGAGATCATCGCCCTGGCCGCGAAAAGCAACTGCGAGCTGCTGCTGCCGGTGGACATCATCGCCGCCGAGGTGATGCAGCCGGGTGCCGCCGCGCGCGTGCGCGGGCTTGGCCAGGTGGATGAACACGAGCGCATTCTGGATGCGGGGCCGGAAACGGTGGCGCGCCTGTGCCGCGCGATGGATGCCAGCAAGACGCTGATCTGGAATGGGCCGCTGGGCGTCTTCGAGATGCCGCCTTTCGACAAAGGCACGGTGGATGCGGCCAGGCATGCGGCGGCGCTGGCCAAAGCGGGCAAGCTGATCGCCGTGGCCGGTGGCGGCGATACGGTGGCGGCGCTCAACCATGCCGGTGTAAGCGCCGACCTCACCTTCATCTCGACGGCTGGCGGCGCATTCCTGGAATGGATGGAAGGCAAGACCCTGCCCGGCGTCGCGGCGCTGGAAGGCTGAACTTTTGTATTTGATACGGAAAGACGACTGACATGGCCCGCATCACTCTTCGCCAGCTTCTCGACCACGCCGCCGAGCATGACTATGGCCTGCCCGCCTTCAACATCAACAATATGGAGCAGGGCCTCGCCATCATGGAGGCCGCCGAGCAGGTGAATGCGCCGGTGATCATCCAGGCCAGCCGCGGGGCGCGCTCCTATGCCAACGATATCGTGCTGGCCCGTCTGATCGACGCGCTGGTGGAGTTGTATCCTGCCATTCCGGTGTGCATGCATCAGGACCACGGCAACAGCGAGGCAA
>CAYMIJ010000007.1:0-130995 GCA_964390465.1 uncultured Flavobacteriaceae bacterium
CAGACCCTGGGCATGACCTTCTCGGTCATGCTGTGGATGCCCTCATGGGGCGGCATGATCAACGGCCTGATGACGCTCTCGGGCGCCGGGGACAAGCTGCGCACCGACCCCGTGCTGCGTATGCTGGTTGTCTCGGTTGCCTTCTATGGCATGAGCACCTTTGAAGGCCCGCTGATGTCGGTGAAGGCAGTGAATGCGCTGTCGCACTATACGGACTGGACCATTGGCCACGTGCATTCCGGTGCGCTGGGCTGGGTTGGCTATGTCAGCTTCGGCGCGCTCTATTGCCTGACGCCCTGGCTGTGGAAGCGCGAGCGGCTCTATTCCAATCAGCTGGTCGAATGGCACTTCTGGATCTCGACCGTCGGCATCCTGCTCTACATCACCTCGATGTGGGTCAGCGGGATCATGCAGGGCCTGATGTGGCGCGCCTATAACGAGTTCGGCTTCCTCAGCTACTCGTTCGTGGAGACCGTCGAGGCAATGAACACCTACTACATCATCCGTGCGCTGGGCGGGGGCCTGTTCCTCGTGGGTGCACTGATCATGGCCTATAATTTGTGGCGCACGGCGCGCGGCGATGTCCGGTCGGAGGCCGGTACCGGCGCGTTCGTTCCTGCGGCTGCCGAATAAGGATCACTCCCATGTTCGACCACGGAAAACTTGAACGTAACTCCATCCTTCTGATCGCCGCCATTCTGGTGACGGTGGCGATCGGCGGCATCGTTGAAATCGCCCCTCTGTTCTATCTCGAAAACACCATCGAGAAGGTGAATGGGGTGCGTCCCTACTCGCCGCTGGAGCTGGCTGGGCGCAATCTCTACATCCGCGAGGGATGCTATAACTGTCACAGCCAGCAGATCCGCCCCCTGCGTGACGAGGTGGAACGTTATGGCCACTACAGCCTCGCAGCGGAAAGCATGTATGACCATCCGTTCCAGTGGGGCTCGAAGCGTACCGGGCCTGATCTGGCGCGCGTCGGCGGCAAATATTCCGACGAATGGCAGCGCGGCCATCTGATCAACCCGCGCGCTCTGGTGCCGGAATCAGTCATGCCGCCTTACGCCAATCTGGCGCGTAACGAACTGCATGTGCCCGATATCCACGCCTTGGTGGCGACCAATGCCACGGTCGGCGTTCCTTATACGGACGACATGCTGGCCAATGCCGAGGCTGACCTGAAAGCGCAGGCCGATCCCAACGCCGACAGCAAACAGCTTGAGGCACTGGCCGCCCGTTACCCTAAAGCGCAGATCCGCGACTTCGACGGTGACCCGGCGAAGCTGACGGAAATGGACGCGATCATTGCCTATATGCAGATGCTTGGCACGCTGGTCGATTTCTCGACCTACGAACCCAAAGCCCCTGACAATATCAGGTAATGGCAATGACCTTTCAGGCCATGTCCGAATTTGCGAGATCGTGGGGTCTCGTCTCCCTGGTGGTGATGTTCAGCGTCGCAGTTGTTTATGCACTCTGGCCGTCCAACCAAACCAAGTTCAACAAAGCCGCGCATATGCCGCTCGATGAGGAGCAGGAGCCGTGAGCACCAAACGCGAAAAAGACGAAGTCTCGGGCATCGAGACAACCGGCCATGAGTGGGACGGGATCCGCGAACTCGACAATCCGCTGCCGCGCTGGTGGCTGTGGATCTTCTATGCCTGTATCATCTGGTCAATTGGCTATTGGGTGGCAATGCCCGCATGGCCACTGATCAGCGATTATACGCGCGGCATGCTGGGCCATTCGCAGCGCCTTTCGGTGGAACAGGCGATGTCGGACCTCAAGGCCTCACGCGCCGATCTGGGCCAGAAGCTCGCCAGCATGACACCGCAGCAGATCGAAGCCGATCCGCAGCTTTCCCAAGCGGCGCTCGCCTGGGGCCGCTCGGCTTTCGGCGACAACTGCGCGACCTGCCATGGCGCGGGCGGCGGCGGCAATGTCGGCTACCCCAACCTGAATGACGATGTATGGCTGTGGGGCGGTACACTGGACGACATCAAAAAGACCGTCACGGTCGGTGTGCGTTCAACACATGCCGACACACGCAACTCGCTGATGCCGTCGTTCGGTAAGGACGGGATTTTCACCCCCGAGCAGGTCAACGACGCCGCCGAGTATGTGCTGAGCCTGCACGGCAAAAGCACTGATGTAGCTGCTGTCACACGCGGCACCCAGCTGTTCGCTGACAACTGCGCCGCCTGTCATGGTGCAGATGCCAAGGGCATGCGCGAGTTCGGTGCCCCGAACCTGACCGACAGCGACTGGCTGTATGGTGGCGACAAGGAAACCATCGTCAGCACCATCGCCAATGCACGGGCTGGCGTCATGCCGACCTGGGGCGGGCGTCTTGATGCGCCCACCATCAATGCACTGGCGGTTTATGTTCACTCTCTGGGAGGCGGCGAGTAAACTCACGCCACCACCTGTGGCGGCAGGTTTGACCCGGTAAGGTAATGACAATCGAAGCACCCGAGCACAGCGCGGCCACTCATGCCGCAGAGGGCGTGCTGCGCTCGGACGTTCAGGCGGTCAATTCGGCCACGCGCCGCCAGCTCTATAAAGCGCGAGAGCCGATTTATCCCAAAGCCGTCAATGGTACCTTCCGCAAGATCAAGTGGGCAGCAATGGGATTGCTGCTCGCCATTTATTATATCGTGCCGTTCCTGCGCTGGGATCGCGGCATCGGCAAACCCGACCAAGCGGTGCTGGTCGATCTTGAACACACGCGCTTCTATTTCTTCTTCATTGAGCTGTGGCCGCAGGAAATCTATTACATTGCCGGTCTGCTGATCGCTTCGGCACTGGGACTTTTCCTGTTCACGGCTTTGTTTGGCCGTGTGTGGTGCGGCTATGCCTGCCCGCAGACAGTGTGGACCGATCTTTATGTTGCCGTTGAGCGGCTGGTCGAGGGCGACCGCAACCAGCGTATCCGTCTGGCGAAAGAGCCGTGGTCTCTGCGCAAGATCGGCAAATACACAGCAAAACACATCATCTGGCTGCTGATCGCCATAGCGACCGGCGGCGCGTGGGTGCTGTATTTCTACGATGCACCCACCTTGCTGGCCGAGTTCTTCACCGGCCAGGCGCCGATGATGGCCTATGCCTTCGTGGCGATCCTCACCTTCACCACCTATTCACTCGCCGGTTTCATGCGCGAACAGGTCTGCACCTATATGTGC
Source organism: uncultured Flavobacteriaceae bacterium (assembly GCA_964390465.1). GTDB lineage: Bacteria > Pseudomonadota > Alphaproteobacteria > Micropepsales > Micropepsaceae > JADZAI01. Next base: position 3,183 of record CAYMIJ010000007.1, read on the forward strand.
CCATGGCCGCGCATACAGGCCGCCATGACGGATCATGAAACCATGTCCGTCACTTACCTGAAGGCACGCGGGGAGCCGCGTGGACCGCACAAGAAGGGCACAAGCTGGGACGGGCGCGGCGACTGCATCGACTGCAACCAGTGCGTCGCCGCCTGCCCGATGGGCATCGACATCCGCGATGGCGACCAGCTGGAATGCATCAATTGCGGACTGTGCATCGACGCCTGCGACGAGGTGATGGACAAGGTGCAGCGGCCCCGCGGCCTCATCGCCTTTGAAAGCCATGAGAACGTGGCACGCGTACGCGAAGGCAAACCGCGCGCCTTCCACTTCTTCCGTACACGCACGGCCTTCTATGGCATCCTGCTGACCATTGCGGCGGGCATCATGCTGGCCGCGCTCATCACGCGCTCGCAGATTGATCTGAACGTCATCCGCGACCGCAACCCCACCCATGTGCGCCTGTCGAACGGCGATATCCGCAACGCCTATACGGTGAAGATCATGAACCGTTCGGTGTCGCCTATGGACATCAGGATTACAGTCACCGGCCTGCCCGGCGCGATGATCCGTCAGGCGGGCGGACAGAACGCCGAGGAAATGGCGGGCGATGTGCTGCTGCCCGTCAATGCCGACGAATTGCGCTCGGTGCGCCTGCTCGTCACCATCCCGGCTGCATCCATCGCCGATAACAGCATGCCGTGCACCATCACGGTGACAGATGTGAAAACCGGCATTGCAATGGATGACCGCACGGTCTTCGTCACAGGGGGCGGGAAATGAGCACGCGCCCTCTGACCGGACGCCATGTCCTGATCATATTCCTTGGCTTCTTCGCACTGGTGATCGGTGTCAATGTTCTGATGGCGACGCTGGCCATCAGAACCTTTTCAGGCGTTGAGGAAGACAGCGCCTATACCAAAGGGTTGGCCTATAATGCCAAGCTCGCCGAGCGCGATCAGATGGCGCGCTATGGCTATGAGGTGACGCTGGACGCAGCGCGCACGGCCACCGGCGCCGCCACACTGACCGCGCACTATGTGCAGAACGGCCAGCCTGCCCATGGCCTCAGTGTGGAAGCCACCATCCGCCATCCGGCCAATGCCCATCTGGACCGCGCCGTGACGCTGACCGATGCGGGTGATGGCCGTTATAGCGCCGAGCTCAGCGGACTGGATGCCGCCAACTGGACTGTGATCCTGACCGCCCATGACGGCAGCCGCCTCGTGTCAGAGGCGCGGAAGGACGGTCTATGGCTGCACTGACGCATCTGGCGCGCACCACCGCCCATGATGCGCGGCCTGACCCGGCCCCGTTTGTCACGCGCACACCGGAAGGCGCGCGACGGTTGGAACTGTCAGTGCCTGAAATCCACTGCGCCTCGTGCATCCGCGCCGTCGAGGGCGCGTTGCAAAGACTTGAAGGCGTTGAAACAGCCCGCGTCAATCTCGGTACGCGCAAGGTCGCCGTCACCTGGCGCGATGCGCGGCTGAAAGCGGAAACCATCGTCGATACGCTCGATCACGCAGGCTTCCTCGCTATTCCGTTTGATGTCCGCGCCAATGAGGCCGCCGATGGTGTCGAAGGGCGTTTCCTCGTGCGCTGCCTTGCCATTGCCGGGTTTGCGGCGGGCAATGTCATGCTGTTCTCCGTCGCCATCTGGTCGGGCCTTGGCGGCGAGATGGGTTACAATACCCGCCTGCTGTTCCACATTCTTTCCGGCGTCATCGCGGTGCCCGCGACGCTTTATGCCGGCCTGCCCTTCTATCGCTCTGCCCTGAAGGCGCTGAGCGCCGGTCGTGCCAATATGGACGTGCCGATCTCGCTCGGCGTGCTGCTGTCGCTGGTGCTCAGCATTTACCAGACGGCGATCGGCGCGGATTATGCCTATTTCGATGCCTGTGTGTCACTGCTGTTTTTCCTGCTGATCGGTCGCTATCTCGATCACATGCTGCGCGACAAGGCGCGCGGTGCGGCCAAGTCTCTGCTCGCCATGCAAAGCGCCAGCGCGCGGCGTATTCTGCCCGGTGGTGAGGCAGCGGCGGTTGCTGTGCGCGATGTGCTGCCCGGCGATCTGCTGCTGGTCATGCCGGGCGAGCGCGTGCCGGTTGATGCGGTGGTGGAAGACGGTGCCTCGGATGTCGATGTCTCGCTCGTTTCGGGCGAGTCGCTGCCCATCCATGCGGCGGCAGGATCACGGCTTGGCGCGGGCGCACTGAACACCTCCGACAGGCTCACGGTGAAGGCGCTGGCGCGTGTTGAGGATTCGCTGGTTTCTGAACTGGCACGCATCGTCGAGGCAGGAGAACAGAACCGCTCGCGCTATGTGAAGCTGGCCGACAAGGCCGCACGGCTTTATGTGCCGGTCATTCACACCATCGCTGCGCTGGTGTTCGTCGGCTGGTGGGCATGGGGCGGTGATTTCACACAGGCGCTTTATAACGCCATCGCCACACTCATCATCACCTGTCCGTGCGCGCTCGGCCTCGCCGTGCCGGTGACACAGGTTGTGGCGGTCGGGCGGCTGCTGAAATCTGATGTGCTGGTGAAGTCGGGCGATGCGCTGGAACGCCTGGCGGGGGCAGACACCGCCGTGCTCGACAAGACCGGCACACTCACCTTTGGCCGTCCATCACTGACCGGCCCATGGGACAATGCGATGCTGGCCGATGCTGCGCGTCTCGCCCGCACCAGCCGTCACCCGCTGGCGCGCGCGCTGATTGCTGCCGCGGGCACCGGGCCGGTCGCGGCAGCGGCACGCGAAGTGCCGGGCTTCGGCGTGGAAGCGGATGTGGATGGCGAACGCTGGCGACTGGGGCGCGCCGCTTGGGTTGGCGCTGAGGCTGGCGATGACGGGCTGGAGCTGTGGTTCGCGCGTGGCAATGCCAGCCCCAAGCGCTTCGTCTTTGAAGACCAGCCACGACCTGATGTGGCGGAGCTGGTGCAGGGCATGAAAGCGCGCGGCCTTGGTGTGCATCTGCTGTCAGGCGACAGGGCCAGTGTGGCGGGACCGCTCGCTGCCCAGTTCGGCATTGCGGACTGGCGCGCGGGCGTCACCCCGCAGGACAAGGTGGACTATCTGAAAGCGCTCGCCGCCAACGGGCGCAAGGTGCTGATGATCGGCGATGGGCTGAACGATGCCCCTGCCCTTGCCGCCGCGCATGTTTCCATCGCGCCAGCTTCAGCATCTGATGCCGCACAGGCGAGCGCTGATTTCGTTTTCTGCGGGGAACGGTTGCAGCCTCTGCTTGAAACCATCGACGTGTCGCGCAAAACCAGACGCCGCATTCTGGAAGGCTTCGGCTTTGCGGCGCTGTATAATGTCGTGGCAGTACCGTTTGGTGCGGCAGGTTTCGTCACACCACTGATCGCAGCCATCGCCATGTCGTCATCTTCGCTGGTCGTGACGCTGAACGCACTGCGCCTGATGAAAAGGCGCTAGGCATGGACGCGCTCGTCATCCTCATTCCGGCTGCGCTGATTTTAGGGCTGGGTGCGCTTGGCGTCTTTCTGTGGACGCTGCGCTCCAATCAGTATGAAGACCTCGATGGCGCCGCCTGGCGGATCATCTCGCAGGATGATGAGGACGCGCCGGAGAAACCCGAAGCATAGCCCCGCACAGCGCGGCGCAGGGCCTGACGGTTGCGGCGACGTGCGGCGGCGGAAGGTGGGCGCAAGGGACACGCGCCTGCGCTTAGGTGCGCCGCACAATGGGCCGCCGTGCTCATATCGGCCCCACCGCCACGCCGGTTGGACGGATCGGCGGACATGACCTGAACAGGGCCAGTGGATGAGCAGATGAAATCCATCAGCGTGCCGCCCCCGGCCAGAACCGGCAGAGGCAGAAAGGCGCGCAGCAAAATCGCATAGCTCGCCAGCCCGGCCAGCAGTACCGAGCGGCGGTAGGATGCAAATAGATTTGTCCCCTGCCGTGTCATTGCCTCATTGTGCAATCTGTCAGCCCAACCGCCCTTGACCCGCATCAAATAGCGTCTCTTGACGTAAAGGGAGCATTGACGCGCCGCTTCAGGGATTCCTTGATAGCCGCAGAAAAACATATCGGAGAAAACGCTCATGGCCGCCGATACGGCGCAACAGGAAGCCTTCCGCACAACGGTGCAGGACTGGCTTCAGCAGAACTTCCCCGCCTCGCTGAAAGGGCGCGGATCGATCATGTTCAATCTCAACGCCGATCTCGACGAGCCTGACTTCAAGGCCTGGAAACAGGCGATGGGCGCCAAAGGCTGGGGCGTACCGACATGGCCGAAGCCCTATGGCGGGGGCCTAAGCAAGGACGAGGCCCGCATCCTGCAGCAGGAAATGACCAAGGCCGGAGCATGGAACCCGATCGGCGGCATGGGTGTGATGATGTTCGGCCCAACGCTGCTGGAATATGGCAACGAGGCGCAGAAGCAGCGCTTCATGCCAGGCATCGTCTATGGTGCCACACGCTGGTGTCAGGGCTTTTCAGAACCCGGCGCCGGGTCTGACCTTGCCTCGCTCGCCACACGCTGCGAGGACAAGGGCGATCACTTCCTCATCAATGGCCAGAAGATCTGGACGTCTGGCGGCCAGTATGCCGATTGGATGTTCGCGCTGGTGCGCACCGACACGACCCGCAAGCACGAGGGCATTTCATTCGTCGTGTTCGACATGAAAACGCCTGGTGTCGAGGTGCGGCCCATCCAGCTCATCTCGGGTAATTCGCCGTTCTGCGAAACCTTCCTGACCGATGTGAAGGTGCCGAAGGATCAGCTTGTCGGCCCGCTCAATGGCGGCTGGAGCATTGCCAAGCGCCTGTTGCAGTTCGAGCGCCAGAGCCTTTCGGGCGGCGGCGGCACAGGTGGCGGCACGGCGCGCTTCGGCGCCCCCGACATCGAACGCATGGTGGAAAAATATGTCGGCCGTGATGCCGAAGGACGGGTGGCAGACCCTGATCTGCGCGCGCGGCTGATCGCCCACCACATGGAAGCGCGCGCCTTCGGCCTGACCCTGCAACGGGCGGCGGCAGAATCGAAGGCCGGTGCCGGACCCAGCGCCGCAACCTCGATCATGAAGAATGTCGGCGCGAAGATCACCCAGGATCGCGCCGAGCTGTCGATTGAGATGATGGGAAGCCAGGGCCTTGGCTGGGAAGGCGATGCCTATAACGCCTATGAGCTGGGCATGGTGCGTGGCTGGCTGGGCGGCAAGGCCGTCACCATCTATGGCGGCTCGACCGAAATCCAGAACAACATCATCGCCAAGCGCATGCTTGGCATGCTCGACCATCAATAGGCGGAGACGAACATGGCCGTTCTGACCGAAGAACAAACCATGCTGCGCGATGCCGCGCGTGGATGGACATCTGACAAGTCACCCGTTTCAGCGATGCGCAGACTGCGCGACGGCGATGCAGCACTGGGCCACGACACCGCCACATGGGCAGATATGGCGGCGATGGGCTGGGCCGGGATCATCGTGCCAGAAGATCATGGTGGATCGGGCTTTGGCTATCTCAGCCTTGGTCTGGTGCTTGAGGAACTGGGCCGCACGCTGACGCAGTCGCCGCTTGTCTCATCTGCATTGGGCGCAGCAAGCGCGCTGATGCTGGGCGGCTCGGCGGCACAGAAAGATGCGTGGCTGGAAAAGCTCGCATTGGGCACGGCTATCGGCGCGCTGGCGATTGATGAAAAGCCGCGTCACGACCCGTTGCAGACCGCACTCGGCGCCGCGAAATCCAATGACGGCTACACGCTGAACGGCGCGAAGTGCTTTGTGCTGGATGGCATGGCGGCGGATGTCTTCATCGTCGCGGCGCGCAGTTCAGGCAAAGCGGGCGAGGCCGATGGCCTCTCGCTGTTCCTTGTGCCTGCGGACGCTCCGGGCCTGACGCGCGAGCGGCTGAAGCTGATGGATGCGCGCGGTGCCGCCAATCTCACCTTCAAGGATGTGAAGCTGCCGCTTGGCGCCCTGCTGGGCGCGGAAGGCAAAGGCAATGACATTCTTGAACCGCTGCTCGACCGTGTGCGGGCGGGGCTGGCCGCTGAAATGCTCGGCATGGCAACACAGGCTTTTGAGACAACCGTTGAATATCTGAAAATGCGCGTGCAGTTCGGTCAGGCGCTCGCCTCGTTTCAGGCGCTCCAGCATCGCTGCGCCAGGATGTTCACCGAGCTTGAGCTGACCCGTTCGTGCGTTGAAGCGGCGCTCGCTGCCATCGACGCCGGCTCAAACGATCTGCGTGAGTTGGCCGCGCTGGCCAAGGCGCGGGCTGGTGACACGCTGCATCTCATCTCCAACGAGATGGTCCAGCTTCACGGCGGTATCGGCATGACCGACGCGCATGAAGCCGGGCTTTATCTGAAACGCGCAAGGGTGTCGCAGGCCGCTTATGGCAACGCCGCCTGGCACCGCGAACGCTTCGCCCGTCTCCACGGCTTCTGATTTCACGAAAAGGAAAACACCATGTCCAAGATCAACGATGTCGCCAGCCTTGAGGTGAAAGACGGCGTTGCCGTGCTCACCATCGACTCGCCGCCCGTGAATGCGCTTTCAGGCCCGGTGCGCGAAGGGCTTTATCACGGCATCACCGCTGCCGTTGCCGATGACGCGGCCAAGGCCATCGTCATCATCTGCGGTGGACGCACCTTCATCGCGGGCGCTGACATTTCCGAGTTTGGCAAAGCCGCAACATCGTCCATCGGTCTCAATGAAACCTTCGAGAAGATCGAGAACGCATCAAAGCCGGTGATCGCCGCGATCCACGGCACCGCGCTGGGCGGCGGGCTGGAGGTGGCACTCGCCTGCCACTATCGCGTGGCTGTGCCATCCGCGAAGGCCGGTCTGCCGGAAGTGAAGCTTGGTCTTCTGCCAGGCGCGGGCGGCACGCAGCGTCTGCCGCGCCTGATCGGTGCTGAGCGGGCGCTCGCCGTGATGACATCGGGCGACCAGATTCCGGCGGTGGAAGCTGCAAGGCTCGGCATTTTCGACCAGGTGGTCGAGGGTGATCTGAAGGCCGGTGCCATCGCCTTCGCACAGTCCGTTATTGGCAAACCCAGCCCGCGTGTGCGCGACCGCGACGACAAGGTGGCAAAGGACAAGGGCAACGCCGCACTATTTGATGACTTCCGCAAGAAGAACGCGCGCGCCTTCCGTGGGCAGCCTGCACCGGAACTCATCATCCAGTGCGTGGAAGCGGCGGTGAACCTGCCCTTCGATGACGGTATCGCCATCGAACGCAAAAACTTCGGCAAGTTGGTCGCCAGCCCGGAATCTGCCGCCATGCGCCACATCTTCTTTGCCGAGCGTCAGGCCGCGAAGATTCCCGACGTGCCGGATTCAACGCCCGTGCTGCCCGTCAAGAAAGTCGGCGTCATCGGCGCGGGCACGATGGGCGGCGGCATTTCGATGAACTTCCTCAATGCCGGTATTCCTGTATCCATCGTTGAGATGAAGCCGGAGGCGCTGGAACGCGGCATTGGCGTGATGCGCCGGAATTACGAGAACACCGCGAAGAAGGGCCGCATCACGCAAGATGATGTGGAAAAGCGCATGGGGTTGCTCACCGGCTCGCTGGAGCTGGAAAGCCTGAAGGATTGCGACCTCATCATCGAGGCGGTGTTCGAGAACATGGACATCAAGAAGGATGTGTTCGGCAAACTCGACAAGATCGCCAAGCCGGGCGCGATCCTCGCCTCCAACACATCCTATCTGAATGTCGACGAAATCGCCTCGGCCACCACACGGCCAGAAAGCGTCATTGGCCTGCACTTCTTCTCGCCCGCCAATGTCATGCGCCTGCTGGAAATCGTGCGCGGCGAGAAAACATCGAAGGAAGTCATCGCCACATCGATGAAGCTGGCCAAGACGATCAGCAAGGTCGGCGTTCTGGTCGGCGTCTGCCCCGGCTTTGTCGGCAACCGCATGCTGGCACAGCGCCAGCAGCAGGCCAACAAGCTGGTCGATGAAGGCGCGATGCCGTGGGATGTGGACCGGGTGCTCTATGGCTTCGGCTTCCCGATGGGTCCGTTTGCGATGGGCGATCTCGCCGGTCTCGACATCGGCTGGTCGAAGGAAAAATCTACCAGCTCGACGATCCGCGAAGTGCTGTGCGAGATGGATCGGCGCGGTCAGAAGACCGGCGCGGGTTTTTATGACTATGACGAGAACCGCAACGCCAAGCCTTCGCCGGTAACGGAAAAGATCATCCGCGACTTCGCCGCGAAAACCGGCGTCAACCCGCGCGAGATTTCCGATCAGGAGATTCTGGAACGCACCATCTATCCGATGATCAACGAGGGCGCGAAGATTCTGGAAGAAGGCAAGGCCATTCGTGCCAGCGATGTCGATATGGTGTGGATCACCGGCTATGGCTGGCCGATCTATCGCGGCGGCCCGATGCTGTATGGCGATCAGGTCGGCCTCGCCCATGTGGTGGAACGTCTGAAGCATTATCAGGCGCAGATGGGTGACTTCTTCAAACCCTCGCCACTGCTTGAAAAGCTGGCGGCAGAAGGTGGCAGACTTTCAGCGGTGTCAAACGGATGAGCGATCTTTTCTCACCGCTGCCATTTCTGCGTGGGCCGGGCATGAAAAACCGCTTCATGCTCGCGCCGCTCACCAATCTGCAAAGCCATGCCGACGGCACGCTTTCAGACGACGAGTTTCACTGGCTCACCAAACGCGCCGAAGGCGATTTCGGCCTGACCATGACCTGCGCCTCGCATGTGCAGGAAGTGGGCCTTGGCTTTCCCGGTCAGCTTGGCTGTTTTGACGACAAACATCTGCCGGGGCTGACGCGGCTGGCGGCAGGCATCCGCGAACGCGGCAGTGTCTCGTCCATCCAGCTGCATCACGCAGGCATCCGCTCGCCACGCCAGTTTATCGGCACCGATCCGGTCGGTCCTTCAGCGGAAGCGGAAACCGGCGCGCGGGCGCTGAGCACGGGCGAGGTGGAACAGCTGGCGGAAGACTTCATCCGTGCCGCCAAACGCGCCGAGCAGGCGGGCTTTGATGGTGTCGAGCTGCATGGCGCGCATGGATATATCCTGTCAGCCTTTCTCAGCCCGGAACTCAATCAGCGCGAGGATAAGTATGGTGGCTCGCCGGAAAACCGCTCGCGGTTGATCTTCGAGATCATCGACGGCATCCGCTCTCAGTGCCGACGCGATTTCACCCTGGGCATCCGTCTGTCGCCCGAACGCTTCGGCCTTCGTCTTGGCGAAGTGGTCGCGGTGGCGCGGCGCCTTCTGAACGATGCGAAAATCGACTTTCTGGATCTTTCTTTGTGGGACTTTGCCAAAGAGCCCGAAGAAGATGAATTCAAGGGCCGCACGCTGATGTCGTATTTCGCTGAGCTGCCACGCGGCGACGTGCGGGTGGGCGCAGCGGGCAAGATCACCAGCGCCGCCTCGGTCAACGCCGCGATGGCAGGCGGCATGGATTTCGTGCTGATCGGGCGTGGGGCCATCATCCATCACGACTTCCCGAGAAAGATGAAGGCCGATCCGCAGAACTTCACGGCGGCGGAGCTGCCAGTGACAGAGGCGCATCTGCGGGCCGAAGGACTGGGCGATAAGTTCATCGCTTACATGAAATCGTGGAAGGGCTTTGTCGCTGACTGACGCGCCTGTCTTTCGTCTGATCCAAAATGGCGGCGTGACCCTTCGCGCCGCCATGGCGGGGCATGGGCCGCTGGTCATCATGGTCCACGGCTTCCCGGAAAGCTGGTATTCCTGGCGGCATCAGATCGGCCCCATCGCTGATGCGGGCTTCAGCGTGGCAGCGATGGACGTGCGCGGCTATGGCGGCTCATCAAGGCCGCCACAGGTGGAAGACTACGACCTGCAAAGCCTGATCGGTGATGTCATCGCGGTGGCCGACGCGCTTCAACCTGATGCGCCAGTCACCCTCATCGGCCACGATTGGGGCGCGCCCATCGTGTGGAACACCGCGCTGACAAGGCCTGAGCGTATCTGCGCCGTGGCCGGGCTTTCGGTGCCCTATACAGGCGTGCCGGAACGCCCGTTCAGCGAAGTGTTCACCGAACGCTTCACGAAGAAGAACCGCTTTTTCTATCAGGCATGGTTCCAGCAGGTCGGCCCGCCCGAAGCCGAAGCCGAGGCTGACCCACGCGGATTTCTGCGCCGCTTTCTCTATGCGATTTCCGGCGATGCGCCGGATGGAAGCTGGCCACGTGACAAGACAGCCAGCGATCCGCTGTTGAAAGGCCTTATAGATCCGGACCCGTTCCCGGCATGGCTGACGCAGGCTGATCTCGATTTCTATACAGGTGAATTCAAACGCTCAGGATTCTTCGGGCCGATCAGCCGCTATCGCAATCACGAACGTGACTGGCGTTTCCTTCAGGCCTTCAAGGATCGGCGCATTGAACAGCCGACGCTGTTCATCGCAGGCGACCGTGACCCGGCCTTCACCGCGTTTGGCAGTATCGACCCTGTGCCAATCCTCAAGGCCAATCTGCCCCAGCTACAGGGCATCCATATTCTGCCCGGATGCGGCCACTGGACCCAGCAGGAACGCCCCGCTGAAGTGACGGCGCATTTGCTGGACTGGTTGAAAGGGCTTTAGGCATTGCCCCTATGATGGCGACATCGAGGCAAGCTTGAAGTAAAAGGCTCGCATGTCTCTCACGCCCGGCCCACGCAATCTTATCACCGATGTCGCTGGCATCACGGTCGGACACGCGACCGACGAGCGCGTCGTCACTGGTGCGACGGTCGTGCTTTGCGACGGCTTCTACAGCGCGGGCGTAGATGCGCGTGGCGGCGGCCCTGGTTCGCGCGAGACCGACACGCTGGCGCCGGAAAATCTCAACGCCAAACTCCATGCCGTCGCGCTGTCGGGCGGATCGGTGTTCGGCCTGGCAGCAGCCGATGGCGCGGTGGACGCGCTCGCCGCAAAGGGTATCGGGTTCCGGCTGAACGCACTTGTGCCGCCTGTACCGCTGGTGGCTGGAGCGATCCTGTTCGATCTCGGCAATGAGGGCGACAAGAACTGGGGCAGCCAGTCACCCTATCGCAGCCTTGGCGCTGAGGCCGCAGCAAATGCCGCATCCGATTTTCGGCTTGGCGCGGTTGGCGCAGGACGCGGCGCGCGCGCCGGGCTGGTGCAGGGTGGCATCGGCTCTGCCTCGCTCGATCTCGGCGATGGCTTCATGGTCGGCGCGCTGGTCGCGGCCAATCCGGCCGGGTCTGTTTACATGCCGGACGGAAAAACATTCTGGGCATGGCCCTTTGAGATTGATGGCGAGTTTGGTGGTCAACGCCCTGCCGCAGACATGCCTGCAGCAATTGATCCGGTGCCGGACGAATCCAAACTCGGCGCACGCCTGAAGGCTGGTGCCAACACGACGCTGGGTGTCGTTGCCGTCAATGGCGATCTGACAGCGGCTGAGTGCAAGCGACTTGCCATCATGGCGCAGGATGGTTTTGCGCGGGCCATCCGCCCCATCCACACGCCCTTTGACGGCGACATCGTCTTTGCACTGGCGAGCGGCGCGAAAAGTCTGGGCGAGGGCCCGGTGCGGCAATTGCATCTGACACGGCTTGGCGCCGCAGCAGCCGATTGCATGGCGCGGGCCATTGCGCGCGCGGTTTACGAAGCCTCACGCACCAGCTAGACCCATCCCATGCCCCATGATCTTTCAACGCCACGTGAGCCGATGTCTGTTTGCGCCGGGCGTGGTGCGATGCTGAAATGCCCCAATTGCGGCAAGGGCAAACTGTTCCGCGCCTATCTGAAACAGGTCGATGCCTGTTCGGAATGTGGCGAGGAATACGGCCATATCCGCGCCGATGACGGCCCCGCCTGGCTGACGATTCTCATCGTCGGGCATATTGTCGGCACGCTGCTTTACACGTTCTGGCAATCGATCAACTGGCCGGACTGGGCACAGATCATGCTGTGGTGCGGACTTGGCCTCGCGATGACTCTGGCGCTGCTGCCATCATGCAAGGGCGTCTTTATCGCCCTTTTATGGCGGTCAGGCGCACCCGGTTCTGAGCGCGATTCTTGACCTAATGACAGGCTTTACCGCGCCTGCCAGACAGGACTAGCCTTCGCCAGATACTCATCTGACGAAGGACGACTTTTATGGCTGAAGCATGGATCATTGATGCGGTGCGCACCCCGCGCGGCATAGGCAAGGTTGGCAAGGGCGCGCTGGCCGATATTCACCCGCAGCAGCTTGGCGCGACGGTGCTGAAGGCGTTGGCCCAGCGCAACAACATCAAAACCAATGAAGTCGACGACATCATCTGGGGCACCAGTTCGCAGCGCGGCAAGCAGGGTGGCGATCTGGGCCGCATGTCGGCGCTTGATGCCGGTTATGACATCCGCTCCAGCGGTGTAACGCTCGACCGCTTCTGTGGGTCAGGCATCACCTCGGTGAACTTCGCCACCGGCATGATCATGTCGGGCCTTGAGGATTGCATCATCGCGGGCGGCACCGAGATGATGTCCTACACCGCCTCCTCGGCCAATCCCAATGCCGGGCCGATGCTGATGGATGGCGGCAATATGCGCCTGCGCGCCAGCCACCCGCAATCGCATCAGGGCATCTGCGGCGATGCCATTGCGACGCTTGAGAACATTCCGCGCGAGGCGCTGGACGAGCTGGCTTATGTCAGCCAGCAGCGCGCCGATGCCGCCATCAAGGGCGATCACTTCAAGAAAAGCCTCGTGCCGGTCTACAAGGAAGATGGCACGCTGGCGCTCGACCGCGAGGAGTTCCCGCGTCCGCAGACCACACGCGAAGGCCTCGCCGCGCTGAAGCCCTCGTTCGAGGCGATTGCCGAGGTGCCGCTGGACGACAAGGGTACGACGCTGGGCGGGCTGATCCGCAAGGTCTATCCCGACCTCAAGATCAAGCATGTCCACCACGCCGGCAATTCATCGGGTGTGGTCGATGGTTCGGCAGCGATCCTGCTTGCCTCGCCCGACTATGCGAAAAAGCAGGGCTGGAAGCCGCGCGCCAAGGTGGTTGCCGTCGCCAATATGGGTGACAGCCCGACACTGATGCTGAACGCGCCGGTGCCTGCGGCGCGCAAAGTGCTGGCCAATGCCGGCCTGACGCTTGACGACATCGACCTGTTCGAGATCAACGAAGCCTTTGCCGTGGTGGCAGAAAAGTTCATTCGCGACCTGAAGCTCGACCGCGACAAGGTGAACGTGAATGGCGGCGCGATGGCGCTCGGCCACCCGATCGGCGCGACCGGCTCGATCCTCATCGGCACGATGCTGGACGAACTGGAACGCCGCGATCTGAAGCGCGGCCTGATCACCATGTGCGCCGCGGGCGGCATGGCCCCGGCGATCATCATCGAGCGGATCTGAAGGCACCGATCTCGCTTTTTGACAGTTCAGATCTTCTCCAATGGCCGCCCTTGAGGCGGCCATTTTCTTTTGTGGTGCATGCGCTGGAAGCTGATCTCAGGACAGACCTTCGATCTCACCGTCCGCGTTCAGCCTCATGCCATTAGCGGCGGGTACGCGCGGCAGGCCGGGCATGGTCATCACCTCGCCGCATATAGCAACGACAAAGCCAGCACCCGCTGACAGCCGCACTTCGCGCACCGGCAGCGTGAAGCCTTCAGGCGCGCCAAGCAGGCTTTCATCAGCAGAAAACGAATAAGGTGTCTTGGCCATGCAGACCGGCAGATGCCCGAAGCCGCTCGCCTGAAAACGCTCCAGCTCGCGCTTTGCTTTTGGCGTGAGGCTCACCCCCGCCGCACGATAAATGCGGCGCGCCACCGTTTCGATTTTTTCAAGCAGAGGCAGGCCATCGTCATAGAGCGTGCGGAATGCGCTCGGTTCACCGCCTTCAACAAGCGCCGCCACATGATGCGCGAGTTCTTCAGCGCCTTTGCCGCCTTCAGCCCAGTGACGGCACAGAATGGCGCGGGCACCGAAGCGTTCCGCACAGACCTGTTCCAGCAGCGCATGTTCTGCCGCCGTGTCGCTGTCAAAGGCGTTGATGGCGACCGCCACCTTCAACCCGAAGGCACGCAGGTTTTCCACATGCCGTCCGAGATTGACGAGGCCCTTTTCCAGCGCCGCCAGATTTTCTGAAGCCAGCGCATCCTTGGCCACACCGCCCTGCATCTTCAGCGCACGCACGGTGGCAACCACAACGGCAGCATCCGGCGCGAGCCCCGCCGCGCGGCACTTGATGTCGAGGAACTTCTCCGCACCGAGGTCTGCACCGAAGCCTGCTTCCGTCACCACATAATCGCCGAGCCTGAGCGCGGCTTCCGTGGCGATCACCGAATTGCAGCCATGGGCGATATTGGCGAACGGCCCGCCGTGGATCAGCGCGGGCGAGCCGTCGATGGTCTGCACCAGATTGGGCCGCGCCGCGTCTTTCAGAAGAACGGCCATCGCGCCCGCCGCATTCAGATCGCCAGCAGTCACGACGGACCCATCGCGTTTGCGGGCGACAATGATGCGGGCCAGCCGCGCTTCCAGATCATTCAGGTCGCATGACAGGCACAAGATCGCCATCACTTCCGAGGCGACCGTGATGTCGAAACCTGTTTCGCGCGGCAGACCATTTGCGCCCTCGCCAAGGTTCAGCATCACCTGACGCAAGGCGCGGTCGTTCATGTCGAGTACCCGCCGCCATGTAATGGTGCGCAGGTCGATGTCCAGCGCATTACCCCAATAGACGTGGTTATCCACCATCGCGGCGAGCAGATTGTGCGCAGAGGTGATGGCGTGGAAGTCGCCGGTGAAATGCAGATTGATCGGTTCCATGGGCAGAACCTGTGCATAGCCGCCGCCCGTCGCGCCGCCTTTACGCCCGAACACCGGGCCGAGCGAAGGTTCGCGCAGGGCGATCACAGTGCGTTTGCCGATCCGGTTCAGTGCATCGCCAAGGCCGATGGTGGTGGTGGTTTTGCCTTCACCCGCCGGTGTGGGGTTGATGGCCGTCACCAGAACCAGACGTCCTCGCGGGCGTGATGCAAGCTCGCCGAGGAATGCCTGATCGAGCTTGGCGATGTACTTGCCGTAGGGGTCCAGGGCCTCGGCGGGGATACCTGCTTTGGCGGCAATCTCGCTGATCGGCTTCATTTCGGCCGCACGGGCGATTTTCAGATCAATGCTCATGCGTTCCGCCGGACTCTTGGAATGTCGGCCCTGCCTAACGCGCCGGGGCCACGCGGCCAAGGGGGCATGTCAGGGTCTTTTTGCAGCCCGGGTTTCGTCAAGCTGCGAGATGATCATGATCTTCTGCCACACCTTGCGGCCAAGATTGGAGGCGAGGTCTTCCACGTCATTGACGCCCGAGATCACCTGCTCATCCTCGCTGGCACTGGCATAAAGGGCAGCCAGCTTCGCGGTCAGCGCGAGCATTTCGGCGCAATATTCCAGATAACGCGCCAGCTCGAACTCGCTCATGTGCCGCTGTGGCGACGATGCTGTTGGTGTCATGGACGCAAGGATGGCGGTTGGGTCTTTGGTCAGCTGGTGCATGTCGATGACATGGGCGAAGGACCGCAGCCGATACAGCGCCTTCAGCGTTTGCCCACGCTTCAACCGCACCTCGGCAGTCAATAGAAACCAGACGGCAGCGCCCGCCAGAAGAACCAGATTCACTGATGCATCCAGCCCCTGGGCCAGGCTCGTTGGATCCGCCCGCGTGATGATCTGTCGCCAGTCGATTTCGCCCAACACGAGAAACAGCAGCATGACGCCGATGGCCGCCACCGCCATGGCAAGCCCGCGCAAACCCCAGAGCGGCCGCTTCATCTGCGCGACGGCCCGGGCTGTAGCACGGCCTGTCATCACGAGATCGCTGCATACCTCAGCGAGGTGAGCTTCCGGGAAGCGCTCGGCAATGCGCGCACGCAGGCGCTCCAGCGTTGCGACGATGGCCGAGGAATCCAGGTCGTGAGGGGTTGGCGCGCTCATTGGCAGCCTTTTAGAGGCCGGCACGCCTTGTCGCCAGCGGAAGCTCTTTCATCTTGCACCATGGAGGGTGATCGCTAGGCTCGCGCCCTGATTTCAGCATTTTCAAGGATGATCCAGTGTCCCTGCCCCGCCTTTCAATTGACGGCCCCTGGTTTCGCGAACCTTCCGGGCGGCGTGTTCTGCTGCGCGGGGTCAATCTGGGCGGTGACGTGAAGGTGCCATTCACACCGGACCAGCGCACACACCGCGCCACGGATTTTTCTGACCATCGTGAGGTCAGCTTTATCGGGCGGCCATTTCCACTGGCCGAGGCGGACGTGCATTTCAGGCGTTTGAAGCATTGGGGCTTCAACTGCCTGCGCCTGCTCACCACATGGGAAGCGGTCGAGCATGGCGGACCGGGCGTCTATGACGCGGCCTATCTCGATTACCTCGCTGAGGTGACGCGCCGGGCAGCCGATTACGGCATGTATGTTTTCATCGACTTCCATCAGGATGTGTGGAGCCGCATGTCAGGCGGCGACGGCGCGCCGGGCTGGACCTTCGAGGCGGTGGGCCTGGACTTCACGAAGTTCCATGCGGCGGGTGCGGCGCATGTGATGCAGCACAAATATGATTTTGCGAAAGGCGGACGGCAGGATGGCTATCCGCAGATGACCTGGTCGCAGAATTACCGTTACCCGGCCAATGCCATCATGTGGACGTTGTTCTTTGCAGGCGCGGCCTTCGCCCCGGATTTCATGATCGAAGGCGTGAACGTCCAGCATTGGCTTCAGGGTAAATATCTCGGTGCGATGCACCAGATCGCTTTGCGCGTGAAGGACATGGACCATGTGCTTGGCTTCGACACGCTGAACGAGCCGGGACATGGCTGGATCGGCCATGCGCTATCCCATCAGCATACAGAAAAAACGCCCGAACATTCTGATCCCGTCTCGCCTGGCCCGGCCTGGTCGCCGCTCGATGGACTGATGGTTGCGCAGGGCAAGATGCGCGAGATTCCGCAAGTCGCCTTCGATCCCGCCGCCATGAGCATGCGAGTGGTGCGCACCGATCGCGTCAATGAAGCCGGTGTATCCATCTGGCTGCCCGGTGCACGCGACCCCTTCGCGGCCGCATACGAAAACGGCCTGAAGGAAGACTACTTCACCCATGTGAATGGTCGCCGCGCTGATCTCGACAGCGACTTCATGGGCCCGTTCTTCCATCGCGTGACAGAGACGATCCGCGCGATCCGCCCCGATTGGCTGGTCTTTGCCGAGCTTGACCCATTCAAGATCTTTCAGGGCGCGCATTTCCCCGAAGGCACACCGCCCGGCATGGTCAATGCCTCGCACTGGTACGACATCATCACGCTGTCCACCAAGACCTTCATGTTTCCGGTCGCCTTCAATCCCTATAACGGCAAGACGATGGAAGGCGCGGACGCCATCCGCAATCACTATGTGCATCAGCTTGGCCGCATCAAGAGGATGGGCGATGCGCTGCCCAATGGTGGTGCACCGACGCTGATCGGCGAATGCGGCATTCCTTACGATCTCGATCATGGTGCGGCCTACAAGGCGTTTGCGGCGGGCGATCATTCACAGGCGCCATGGGAAAAGCACACCATGGCCCTGAGGCTGATGTATGATGCGATGGACGAATTGCTGCTGCATTCAACGCAGTGGAATTACACGGCATCCAATCGCAATGATCTGGCCATTGGCGATGGCTGGAATCAGGAAGACCTGTCGATCTATTCCGTCGATCAGGACGTGAACCCGAATGACCCTGATTCAGGCGGCCGCGCGGTGGCCGGTTTCGCGCGGCCCTACGTGCGGGTGTGGGCGGGCGATCCGGTGACGCAGTCCTTCGACAGTGAGACGGGCGCGTTCCGGGCAGAACTGACGGCGGCAGCCGATATGGGCGACATCGAGATCTATGCGCCGCGCCGTGTCTATCCCGGTGGGCCGAAGATAGTTCTGGAAGGCAAGGCCATCGCCCGGTGGGATGATACCGCGCAGCTCGTGCGCATCAGCCCACAAGCCGCCGGGGCGCTCAGCCTTCACCTATCCCCGCGAACGGCCTGACTACCTTGCGAAAACCTGTGCCGGCTTGCTATCGAGGTTGAAGCGCCGGACTCACACGGCGGCGGGGGAATATGGTCAAGGTCTTTTTTGCACTCGGGTTCGGCGTTGCCATCGTCGCGTGGTTGCTGGGGCTGTTCGCTGCATTGTCCATGCTCCAGTTCCGCAAGCCCGAGGTTCCAAAAAGCTGGTTTCTATGGAACGGCTATGCCTTCTTCACCGGCAGAAACTTCACCCCCAGCGCCGAAGCACCGCGCCGCCTTTTCGTTCTGTGCGCTGCCGCCTTTTTCATCGCTGTGCTGACCATCATCGCCTTTGGCCTTGTGGGCTGGGAAAGCCCGCCACCGCCCGCCTGATACCTGACCTCTCTACGCGCGTCATTGAGGCGGGCCCCTGCCCCAAGATTTTACTTGCTTTCACAATATGGACGGCGCATATATTTTGATGTGAGATGATCCTGGGAGGGCCGGATGACACTGGACATGGAAAAACCGGCGGGGAAAACGCCATTCCACATGCGCGGAAACTTTGCGCCGGTTGTCGATGAAGCAACGCTGACCACGCTGGAAGTTGTGGGCCATGTGCCTGACGGACTTGAAGGCGTCTATCTGCGCAACGGCCCCAACCCGCCGCCCGGTGTCGTGCCCGGCCACTGGTTTATGGGCGACGGCATGCTGCATGGCATCAGGCTCGGTGGCGGCAAGGCGCATTGGTATCGCAATCGCTGGGTGCAGACCAAATCACTGAAAGGCGAGAAGGCGATGCGGGCCGATTTCTCGCGCGACTACACAGTCGGTGCTTCCAACACCCATGTCGTCGGCCATAACGGGAATATCTACGCGCTCGTGGAATCGAGCCTGCCCATGCGGGTGTCGCCAGAACTTGAAACACTGGGCGTTGAGAACTTTGGCGGCAAACTGGACTTTGCCTTCACCGCACATCCCAAAATCTGCCCCGTGACGGGCGAGATGCACGCTTTCGGTTATGGCTACGCGCCGCCTTACCTCGTCTATCATCGTATCAGCGCGACGGGCGAATACATCCAGCGCGAGGAAATCGCTGTCACCGGCCCCACCATGATCCATGATTTCGCGATCACCCGGAACCATCTCATCTTCATGGACCTGCCAGTCGCTTTCGATATCGAGATCGCGATGAAGGGCGGCATGCCCTATGCCTTTTCGGATTCCTATCCGGCGCGGCTTGGCATTCTGAAACGCGGCGCCCCAGCATCTGAGACACGCTGGGTTTCGGTGAAGCCCTGCTATGTGTTTCACCCGGCCAATGCCTATGAGGAAGAGGACGGCACCATCGTTCTGGATGTCGCCCGTTACAATGAACTGTGGCGGCGCGGTTCGCCCAAGAACTTCGATCCGGCCTTCATGCATCGCTGGCGCATTGCGCCGGGCGCCAGCGAGGCGAGCGAGGATCAGCGGGATGAGCGCGCCATCGAGTTTCCGCGCATTGACGAGCGGTTGAATGGCCTGCCCTATCGCTATGCCTATGCACCGATGGGTGAGAATGAAGGTCTTGCCGCAGCTGAGGAAAACTTCACGTCACTCGCCCGTTACGACATGAAAACGGGAACACGCAGTGTGCGCGCGTTCGCCAAGACCTCGTTGATGTCGGAATTTGTCCATACGCCCAAGCGCGCCGACTCACCTGAAGATGAGGGCTGGTTGATGGGTTTTGTCTATGACGGCACGCGCGGCGTCTCGGACTTTCTCATCCTCGACGCTGCGACGCTGGAAACGCAGGCCTGCATCAAGCTGCCGCGACGTGTCCCGCAAGGGTTCCACGGCAGCTGGATCTCAGGAGCCTGACGACAGCAGAGACGCGAGCCACAGACCCAGCCAGCGGGCGCGTTATTTCACGCGCTCAACTGCAACGGATTTGTTCGCGCCTTCGCGGCTGAGATAATACGAGCCAAGCGAGCCCTGGCGGATCTTCACCTTCAGACCCGTCACATTGCGCGGCAAGCCGATATCGGCGCTTTCCTTCTGACGCCAGACCTGCCCGTTTTCGAGGACATACACCTCGTGCCCGGCATTGTTGCGCGCCACATCAGTGAGGGTCACCGTGATCTGCGTGATGACGCCGCCGCTTTCCTGCGTTTCGACCGCAGGGAGGTCACGCCTGCCGAAATCCTCGGGCTTGGTCGCCTCACCGCTAGAGCCAAGGCTGCTGCCGCTGAACAGGTCGAGGCCAAAGAGCGACATCTGGTCTTCTTCCGTCGCTTCATTCAGCGATGAGCGCACCTTGGCCGCCGCCGCATCATAACAGGCGAGGCGCTGGCCTGAGTCTTTGATCGCCGAGCAGGCGTTCACATCCTCAAGCGTCTGGCGTACCTGGCCGGCCTCAGCCGCCCCCATGAACGCAATAAACGAACAGCTCAGAACAGCAATGCGGTTCATATCTTTCCCCTGTGTCTTGGGTCGGTTGTGCCCTGCCACGCGCTCGTGGACAAGGCAGACCCGATTGCCCTAATGACTATAGCAAGACAAAAAATGCACTGCGACTGCGCCCGAAATAGGGCGCACTTCGGGCAGGCATACGGCAGGAGACTCCATGCGCTTTCTGAAATCGTTTTTTGTTCTGTGGGCAGCCATCGCGCTCCATCTCGCTGCCGCCGCCGGGCCGGTTGTCCTTCAGCGCGGCAATGGCGCAGAGCCCAACACGCTCGACCCGCAAAAGGCTTCCGGCCAGTGGGAGAACAATATCATCGGCGACATGATGATCGGCCTGACCACCGACAATGCCAAGGGTGAACCCATTCCCGGCATAGCCGAAAGCTGGACGGTTTCAGATGACGGCCTGGTGTGGACCTTCAAGCTGCGCGATGCGGTGTGGTCAGATGGCGTACCAGTGACGGCGGACGATTTCGTCTTCGCCTATCAGCGCATCAATGACCCAAAGACGCTGTCAGAATACAAGACCGTCACCCACATCATCAAGAACGCCTATGAATATATGAAGGGCACCAAGGCCGCTTCCGATATTGGCGCGCGCGCGGTAGACGCCAAAACGCTGGAACTGACGCTGACGCATCCGGCGCCTTATCTGCCCTATCTGCTGAGCCACTACGCCATGTACCCGGTGCCCAAGCATGCCGTTGAGAAGTACGGCGACGCCTGGAGCAAAACCGGCAATTATGTTTCGAATGGCGCATACATGCTGAGCGAATGGAAGCCCAACGAATATGTGAAGGTAGTGAAAAACCCGAAATTCTGGGACGCGGCCAATGTGAAGATCGACGAGATCTTCTACTATTCGCAGGAAGATCTCATTGCCACCACCAAGCGCTTTCGTGCGGGCGAGACAGACCTTTCGATGGGCACGCCTTCGCAGCTGATCCCTGAACTCAAGCGCGCCATGCCCGACAAGCTGCGCATCGCCCCTTACCTTACGTCCTGGTATGTCGTTTTCAACCTCACCCGCGACCGCTGGAAAGATCAGCGCATCCGCGAGGCGCTGGGCCTTGCCATCGACCGCGAGACCATTGCCAACACGATCATGGCCGCCGGGGAACTGCCTGCCTATGCCTTGGTGCCGCCCGGTATTCCCAATTACCCCCATGATGCCAAGGTGAATTATGCCGCCATGCCGTTGGCTGAACGACAGGCCAAGGCGCGCGCTTTGCTGGCCGAGGCTGGGTTTGGCCCGGATAATCCGCTGAGCTTCGAGTTTCTGCATCCGCAGTCAACCGATGCCAAACGCATCGCCAGCACACTGCAAAGCATGTGGGCGGCCATCGGTGTGAAGATGACCCCGGCGGGCACGGAAACCAAAACCGTCTACAATAATCTGCGCGCCCAGAACTTCGATGTCGCCTGGGCCGGGTGGGCCGCCGACTTCCCCGATGCGTCATCCTATCTCTATCTCGCCAAGACGGCATCGGAGGAGATGAACTATTCCAAATGGTCAGATGCGGCTTACGACCAGCTGAACATTGATGCCGACAATGAGCGCGATGCCGTCAAGCGCGGCGAGATGATGAACCGTGCCGAGCAGATGCTGCTCGATACATCAGTCATGGTGCCTGTCTATTTCGCTGTCTCGCGCAATCTGGTCGAGACCTATGTCAGCGGCTGGGAAAATGCGCTGAACAATCAGCACCGCAGCCGCTGGCTGAATGTGGATATGGACGCCAAGGCCAAGTCCCGCGCGGCGGGGCCAGCCGATGCCGCGGGTAATGAAGGCGGACGGCAGTCGATCGACGCTGGTGAAGCGGCTGAGGCGGCAAAGGGTGGCTTGCCACTATGGCTGATTATTCTGGGTGCCGTTGCAGCGCTTGGAGTGATCACGCTCGTGGTGCGGCGCAAAAAATAACAGCGCATGAATACGCCCTGACATTGCCGCGAGGCCCGTGCATTCGCGCGGGTCTGTGCTACAAATCTGTCAAACACTCTATCGGGTTAAGGAGACTATCATGGCCCTACGCGCCATTTTTGCTTCGCTCACCGCCCTGTTTCTGGCGGCGGCCCCGGCATCTGCCGAAATCGTCCTCAATCGCGGCAATGCAGGCGGCGACCCCTCGTCGCTCGACCCGCACTACACACAGGGCACATGGGAGAACAATATCGTTGGCGACCTCATGGAAGGACTCGCCACCGAAGATGCCGACGGCAAGATCATTCCGGGTGCCGCCGAAAGCTGGAGCGTTTCGCCCGATGGCCTGACCTGGACCTTCAAGATGCGCGCCGGCGCGAAATGGTCGGACGGCACGCCGGTGACAGCTGATGACTATGTCTATTCCTGGCGGCGTCTGCTCGCCCCCAACACGGCGGCGCAATATGCCTCAATCCTTTATGTCATTAAGAACGCCGAGGCCGTGAATGGCGGCAAGATGCCGCTGGACCAGCTGGGCGTCGCTGCGCCCGACCCGCAGACACTGGTTGTCACACTTGAACACCCTGCGCCCTATTTCGACGGCATCGTCGCGCATCAGGCGAGCTTTCCCGTGCCCAAATGGCAGATCGAGAAATTCGGCAAGGACTGGGTGAAGCCCGGCAACTATGTTTCCAACGGCCCCTTCATGCTGGTCGACTGGCGCGTGCAGGAATACGTGCGGCTTTCCAAGAACCCGAACTTCTATGACGCAGCCAATGTAAAGGTGGATACGGTCAACTGGGTTCCGATCAATGATTACCCAGCCGGCGTGAAACGCTACAAGACCGGCGAGATCGACATCTACGACCAGTATCCCAGCAACCAGAAGGCATTG
Source organism: uncultured Flavobacteriaceae bacterium (assembly GCA_964390465.1). Classification (GTDB taxonomy): domain Bacteria; phylum Pseudomonadota; class Alphaproteobacteria; order Micropepsales; family Micropepsaceae; genus JADZAI01. The sequence continues at coordinate 26,391 of CAYMIJ010000007.1, forward strand.
CTGGAACGCGAGCTGGGCGATCAGGTGAAGTCGCCGGTCTATCTGGCGACGAGCTATCTCACCTTCAATCAGCGTCAGGATATGTTCAAGGACCAGCGCGTGCGCATCGCGCTGTCGCTGGCGATAGACCGCGACACCATCACCAACAAGATCTATCAGGTCGGTGAACCTGTTGCCTGCTCGATCGTGCCGCCCGGCACGGCCAATTATCCAGATATGGCGAAGTCTCCTGACTGCCAGATTGCAACACAGCCCGAGCGCGTAGCCAAGGCGAAGGAGTTGCTGGGGGCGGCGGGATATGGCCCTTCCAACCCCATCACTTTCCGCCTCTACACGACGCAGGATTCTGATTCAAAGCGTGCCGCTGCTGCGCTGCAAGCCATGTGGAGCAGTGTTGGCGCAAAGGTCGAGATCGTCGCGAACGAGCCCAAGACACATTACAATCAGCATCTGCAAACAGCGAATTTCGACGTCGCAACGGCAGCCTGGGTGGGCGACTTCAACGACCCGGAAACCTTCCTGTTCATGTTTGAAACCTCGAACAAGGGTTTCAATTATGGCGGCTGGTCAAACGCCAAGTATGACGAGCTGATGCGTCAGGAACGGCTGGAGCCCGATGTCGCCAAGCGCGCCGCCATCATGAAAGAGGCCGAACAGATTTTGCTGGATGATTACGGCGTGGCGCCAACGCGCTTCCGCATCAATCCGCATCTGGTAAAGCCTTATCTGAAAGGCTGGGGCGCCAATATCCGCGGTGTGCATCGTTCGCGCTGGATGTCGATCGAAGGGCGCTGACATATGATACTGCGCCGGATCGCCGCCGCTCTCGCGCTCGCCACGGCGCTGACCATGCCTGTCAGCGCCATCACCCTGCATCGCGGCAACCAGAATGACCCAGATACGCTCGACCCGCACAAGGCGACCGGCAGCTGGGAAAGCAATATTCTGGGCGACATGTTCCTTGGCCTGACGACCGAGGACATCAAGGGCGACCCGATACCGGGAGCGGCCGAAAGCTGGACGGTTTCGCCAGACGGCCTGACATGGACCTTCAAGATGCGTCCGGGCGCGGTATGGTCAGACGGCGTGCCGGTGACCGCGCAGGATTTCGTGTTTTCGTTCCAGCGCGAGCTGAACCCGGCCACCGCCTCACAATATGCCGGGATGATCTATGAGATCGTCAATGCTGAGCAGGTGAACACCGGAAAGCTGCCGCCCGACCAGCTGGGCGTGAAGGCCATCGACGACATGACGCTGGAGATCCGTCTGGTCCATCCGGCGGCCTATCTGCCGCAGCTTCTGATGCACCAGATCACTTATCCGGTGCCCAAGCATCTGTATGACAAGTTCGGCGATGACTGGGTGAAGCCCGAAAACTTCGCCAGCAACGGCCCCTTCAAGCTGACGGCGTTCCGCCCCAATGACAGCGTGCGGGCCGCGAAGAACGAAACTTTCTATGACGCGGCCAACGTGAAGCTGGACGAGATCGTCTATTATCCCACTGATGACAGCGAGGCAGCGCTGAAGCGCATCCGCACTGGTGAGCTGGATATCAATGTTGGGTTTCCTTCAGCGCAGATCGACCAGCTGCGCGCCACCATGCCCGATGTGCTGCGTGTCGCGACCGTGGTGAACGTGCGCTACATCGTGATGAACACGACCCGCAAGCCATTCGGTGACGCGCGCGTTCGCAAGGCCATCGCACTGGTGATCGACCGGGATGTCATCACAAAGCAGATCCTGCGCGCGGGCGAAACGCCGGCCTATACCATCGTGCCGCCGGGCACGGCCGGTTATTCAAATGGCCCGCATGTCTCGTTCGAGTCCATGCCGATGGTGGCGCGGCTGGAAGAAGCCAAGCGATTGCTGGCCGAGGCGGGCTATGGCCCGGATAATCCCGTGTCGTTCACCTATCGCTATATTGGCGATCCGGACTCGCGTCGCATGGCCGCCGCATTGCAGGGCATGTGGCGAAGCATCGGCCTGAAGGTCGAGGTTTCGGTCAGCGAGAAGAAGGTGCATTACAACACCGTGCGGGCGCTGGATTACGATGTGGCCGAAGCCAACTGGTTCGCCGATTATAACGACGCCAAGAACTTCCTGTTCCTGGCGCAGCCGTCAGCTGGCGAGATGAACATGTCGAAATACGCCAATCAGGCCTATGAAGACCTGATCCGCCAGTCGGACAGCGAGGCCGACCCCGCCAAGCGCATGGCCATCATGCAGCAGGCCGAAGCGATGATGCTTGAGGACGTACCGCTGACGCCGGTGTTCTATGGCGTCAGCCGCAACCTCGTGCAGCCCTGGGTGAAGGGTTGGGAAGACAATCTGCTCAACACCCACCGCTCGCGCTGGATGAGCATAGAGGGCAAGCCGTAAGGCTTTAGCCCTCGCCGCGGATACGGCGCAGTTCGTCTTCCATCAGATCAACGATACGGTCTGTGCCCGCGCGGATATCGAGCAGGGTGAAGATGAGGCCGGTTACCACGACCGCGACAATCGTACCTGCCACGAACCCGACCACAGCGCCCTGCCATGGCTGGGCCATGACGCCGCCTGCATGGAGCTGGCCGATCTGAGCGGCGGTCCAGCCGTACCAGGTTGAATAGGCAATGACGCCGATAAAGAAGACCCAAGCAAACGCTTCAAACGCCCCGACGATCATGTTGCGGATCATACTTATCCCCTTTGGGCAGCAGACACAGCTGCGCCGATGACTTCAGTATTTCATGGGTGAAGACAAAAGAAAACGGCGGGCTTTCGCCCGCCGCTTGTCTGTTCAGCGATCAAGCCTCGCTTAGAAGCGGAGGTTGAAGCCCAGCGTGTAGACCGTGCCATACGTGTCATAAACGGACGGGAAGGTATTGCCCGAGTTCGACGACGTGGTGCCCGACTGGTTGCCGACGATCGGCGGGTTCTGGTTCAGGACGTTGTTGGCCGAAAGCGTGATGCCAACTTCTTCCATTGCCTGCCAGCTGACCGCGAGATCCAGATAGTCATATGGACGGATGCGGCGGAAAGCAGGGAAGATGCCAGCGGCAAGACCCGGCTCGGCAGTCGCTTCACCGAGGTGACGCCACAGGGCCGAGATCGTCCAGTCGCCGGTCTCGTAGGTGGTACGCAGAGTCCAGCGGTATTCCGGACGCGGATTGCCGCAATTGTTGCCGTAATGACCGAGGCAATCGATCGCTGCGAACAACGGATGTGTCTGGTATTCGTTTTTCAGATACATGTTGCCGTTGAACGCAAAGTTCAGCTTGCCCGCATCGGTCGTGCCAAACGCCTCGTCAAGGTCGACGCCGAAGCTGACGCCCAGTTCGATACCTTCGGCCTTACGATAAGGCGTGTTGGTGGTCAGTGTGAACACAGACGCACCAGCCTCCGTCAACGACCCCTGAGAGTCGCGCCGGATCAGGGGGCAGAAGGCCGCAAGATTATCGACCAAGCAGGCATTCAAGACTTCCTGTGCTGCGTAGCTGTCGATCACGTCGGTGATATTGATCTTGTAATAATCGAGCGAGATCACCGGATTGACGATCGAGCTGCCAAAGAAGTCCGGCTGCCACACAACGCCAGCTGTCAGCGTATCAGCAACTTCAGGCCGCGGCAGATTGTTGGGATCCGTGCCAACCGTCACGTTGATCTGACCGGCAATGATGTCGCTGGCTGCGCTGTCGAAGAAGCCCGGCCGACCGACAGAAGGTGTGAACTGGAAAGCCGGCACACCATTGGCGATGCAACGCAAGCGCAGAGCAGTGTCGATCAGGCTCTGACCGCCTGCGTTGGTATTGCCATCCGAGCAGGGATCGCCATCACCGTTCACAAGACCAATCGACGGCGGCAGAAGTTCACCCACGGCAGGGGCGCGCACCGCACGCTGCTTCATGACCCGAAGACGAAGACCGTCCATGGGTTCCCAGGTCAAGCCCACCTTCCAGGTCGAGTTCTGACCAGCAGGGTTGTACTCCGAGTACCGGTAAGCGGCTTCAATCTGAAGCTTCTTCGCACCAGGCATGTTCTCGATGATCGGCATGATGGCTTCGGCGTACATTTCATAGACGTCGAAGGCCGATTTGGCCGGAAGCGTCGGGCCGCCGGCACCACCAAGGCACGAGGTCGGGAACAGTTTCAGACATTCATCAGGGGTCTGCTCGCCGCGCTCCTGACGGTATTCCATACCGAACGCCAACTGCAGCGGGGTTTCAGCCCACGGCGAAACAACGGCAGCCAATTCACCGTTCACGTTCGCGGAGATGATGTCCTGCTGATAAGTGGACTTCAGCAGAGCCGTTGCGCGCGCGAAATCCGCCATGGCAGGCGTGATCGATCCTGCGCCGTGGAAGAGGTCGATTGGTACGCACGAACCGCCGCCGAGGCACGTGTTCGGGTTGGTCGCCATCAGCGCGAGCTGAATGGCTGACTTGTTGGAATAACCAGCGCTGATATTCGACTTGGTGGTCGAACCATGCTGGTAGGAAATATCCCAGTGCCAGCTCGCGCCAAAATCACCGCGCAACCCGATGAGCACCTGATAGGCACTGCTGTCATAGGTGGTTGAACGTGGGCCAAGCTCCACGGTGCGACGTGCAAGCGTCACATTGATTGTGTCGGCGATATCGACAACGCCATTAGCGTTGAGATCCTGGACCTGAAGCGTCGCCATGGTACGGGTACCAGCGATCAGCGCCGCATTATAGCGGTTGATGATCTCGGCGCGCGCCTGTGCCGACAGGAACGGGTTAGCCAGCGGGATGTTGAAGGGGTCCGTGAACAGGCCTGACGGCGCGATCTGCTGACGCACAACCGTGTTGCTGAACATGGCACGCGCATAGGCCTCAACGTTGTCGTTGATCTGGTAATGCGCCGTCGCCATGAAGCTGTAGCGCTCCTGCGGGGTCTGATAGTAGTTGTACGGATTGAAGTTGAAGCGCGAGCAGTTGGCGCTCAACGTACCGTCTTCGCGGAACTGCAGGGCACCAGCTGGCGAACGCAGGCCAATACGCGTCGGGATAGTTGCCGACGAACCACCATCAGCACCACCGATACCGCCGAACACGTTCGGGCCACCGCAGTTTGCGATGGGGGCAGGTGTCAGCACACCGCTGAGGCCATTGCCGGTTCCAGATGCCACTTCAACACGACCGAAATCACGCTGACCAAGAAGAATGGCCTGACGGCTGGTGTAGTTGACACCGAGGGTGACATTGCCACGGCCGTCGCCCAGATTGGCACCGATGACAGCGCTGGCATCCCACGTATTGCCGTCGCCTTTATCGGTCGTCGAGAAAGACGTATTGATGGCAACGCCTTCAAAATCCTTCTTCAGGACGAAGTTGACTGCGCCCGCGATCGCGTCCGAACCATAAACGGCCGAAGCGCCACCGGTGATGACGTCAACGCGATCAACCATGGCCAAAGGAACAGTAGCGATGTCGGCGACGCCGTTGATATCGAAGGGCACCATACGCTTGCCGTCCAGCATGACGAGCGTACGCTGCGTACCAACGCCGCGCAGATTGACAGTCGCGGCACCAGATGTGCCGTTATTCACAGCCGGGTTGTCGCCGGGGATTGATGCCGGCAGGTTGCGGATCAGCTTTTCAACTTCCGGGGTCTGCTGGAGCTTCATTTCCTGCACACCAACAGTGGTGATCGGGCTGGCCGAGGTGATGCCGGGGCGCTTCACGCGCGTGCCGGTGACCACAACCTCTTCCGATGCGGCAGCTTCCTTCGCTGCGGGAGCGGGCGCTGCCGGAGCAGGTGTCGGCGCGGGCGCCTGAGCAACAGCAACACCGGCTGCGACGAACGTTGCCGCAAAACCGCTGATGATAGTCGACGCGAGCAACTTCTCGCGCGCCAGATTCAGCATAGAAAACCTCCTGAATGAAACGGAATACATCCGGTATCTGTCCATCCCCGAAAAGACACCGGATCCGGCGTGACCCTTCACGCCGAAGTGCCGGGACCATAGTTTCAGGGTTACAGACGCGTCAATTTGGAACCATCTGTCACAATACGTTTAAAAGGGGGGTGTTGCCGCAATGCTTCACACCAATAATATTATTTAATATCAATGTCTTACCGCCATATCGATGGCAATTTCAGCTGGATTGACGAATTGTCATGGGATTCGCGACTGGAAACAGCACGCACTCGCTGTTCCACGCTGGCTCAAATGATGAGAATCACGACCTCAGGCGCCAGATGCGTCTGCTGAGTCGCTTTTCACCGCAGGTTCCGTTCATGTCACAGTCCTCCAGCCTACAGGCACTGATCCAACAGGCCCACAGGCTGGTGCGTGAAGGTCGGCATGAGGATGGGCGCCGCATCTGGGAGCAGGTGCTGGTCGCGGCACCAGCTGACCCACAGGCGCTTTATGCCCTTGGATTTCTGGCCTTACAGCGCGGCGCACCCGCCACGGCCAGAGACTATCTGGCCAAGGCCGTCGAAGTACGGCCTGACGATGTGCTCGCCTATATGACGTTGGCCGTCGCGCTGCGCGAAACGAAGGACATTCAGGGGGAACTGACGGCTCTGCGCACAGCATTGGCCATCGACCCCTATTTCGTGCCGGCGCTGCTGTCGCTGGGCGCCTGGCAGGAACGCCGGAACGATGGACGCAATGCAGCCCAGACTTATCGCAACGTGCTGAAAATCATGCCGGATGAGAGGTCGTGGCCCCCAGAATTGCGCGACCATCTGACCCATGCACGCGCCGTGCGCGACCGCGACAATCAGGCCTTCTTCAATTATCTGGTACATGAAACGCAAGAGACACGCGAAAAGCACCAAGGTGCCGATCTGGCCCGCTTCGATCAGGGCGTTGCGATCATGGCTGGTCTCAGTAAGCCATATTATCCGGAGCCTATCGCCTTCACCGTCCCGCGCCTGCCCGCCCTACCCTTCTATGACCGAGCACAGTTTCCCGGACTGAAGGCACTGGAGGACGCGACAGATATCATCCGAGATGAACTGCTGGCTGGTCTGCGCGATCTTGAAGGCTTCACGCCTTATGTCCAGTACGAGCCGGGTGTGCCGCTGAACCAGTGGGCGGACCTCAACTACTCCGACAAGTGGCGGACCTTGTTCCTTTGGCAGTATGGCGAGCCCATCCCTGAGAATCAGGCGCGCTTTCCAAAGACAGCGGCCTTGCTGGCCAAGGCCCAGATGGCCGACATCGAGGGCTGGTGTCCGACAGCCATGTTTTCAGCTCTCGCGCCGGGGGCGGTCATCCCGCCCCATACAGGTGAGACCAATGCCAGACTGATCGTGCACCTGCCGCTGGTGATCCCTGAAAAATGCTGGTTCCGCGTCGGGGCCGAAACCCGACCGTGGACGATGGGCGAATGTCTGGTGTTCGACGATTCCATCGAGCACGAGGCGGCGAACGGTTCTGATCAGCTTCGTGTCGTGTTGATCTTCGATGTTTGGAACCCTTACCTCTCCGAAGCCGAGCGCGACCTGATGCGGGCCACCATGAAGGCACGCGCCGCCTATTACGCGCAGAACTAAGTAGCGTCGCACGCCCGCGACCGCTAAGCTGACTGCATGCCCGTCTTTGCCGCCTATACGCTTGTTTTTGTACGCGACATGCAGAAGGCGATAGCGTTCTATCGCGACGCGCTGGGCATGACAGCGCGGATGCAAACTCCGGCCTGGAGCGAAATGGATATGGCAGGTGCCGTCATCGCGCTTCATTCGGGCCGCGAGAAAGGCGAGCGCGAGATCCCGCTGGGCTTCAAGGTGCTGAACATCGACGCCGTCGCCAACGCTGTTGTCGAACATGGTGGATATATTCACGCGCCCAAGCGTCAGGCCGCGGGCGAACCCGCCATCATCAAGGCGGGCGACCCGGACGGAAACATCTTCTTCCTGTCGGAAGGCCCCGGTGCCTGAAGCGGCTCACTGAGCCGCTTCATTCATCCGCACCTCATTACCCTTCATCGTCTGGCTGTCATCAAACAGCCGCAGCAATGCCTGCGCTGATGGGCTGTCGAGCGCCTTGGCCACCGCGCTCATTTTTTCGGCGGATGTCGCAGCGCTGCTCATCGTCTGCCAGAAGACATCCCAGCTTGAGACTTCAGGATATATCTTAACAGAGAACCGCACATTCGGATCGAGGCCGCCGGCCTTCGCTGCGGCCTTCATGGCGTCCTCAAGGCCACCGAACTGATCAATGAGCTTCAGGCCCATTGCGTCCGACCCAGCCCAGACGCGCCCCTTGGCTATTTCGCGCACACGCTCGATCGGCAGCTTGCGACCTTCAGACACGCCGAACGTGAAAGCCGCATAGATCTGATCAAGGCCTGCCTCGAACTTCGCGCGTTGTTCCGGCGTGAAAGTGACGAACTCCGACCCGTAGGTCGCATTCTGCCCAATACCGATCTGCGCGGGGTTGAGGCCGACAAGCCGATAGGTGTCGGCCAGCATCAGCTTGCCCGACAGCACCCCGATGGAGCCGGTGATCGTCGCAGGGCTGGCAAAGATCTGGTCGGCATACATGGAAATCCAGTAGCCGCCAGAAGCCGCGACCGGCCCCATAGAAACGATCACCTTTTTGCCACGGCCCTGCGCCTTGCGCACCTGATCGAGAATGACATCTGACGCCAGCGCTGAGCCGCCGGGCGAGTTCACACGCAGAACGATGGCTATCACATCGGCATTGTCTGCGGCATCTGCGAGGGCCTTGGCGATGGTGTCGCCCCCAAGTTCGGTTTCCGACGAATAGCTGTAGCGGGAGGCACCGTCCTTGATCGCGCCTTCCGCCATGATCAGCGCGATGCCCGGACCATTCACGCGGTCATAAGGAGAGCCTTCGCGCTGAAAGTAGTCACCCAGTGTAATAATCTTGGTATCAGACCCAGCGCGCGCTTTGGCTGAATCGCGCGCGTCATCGTAGAAGCCGGTTCTGTCCACCAGCTTCGCATTCAATGCGCCTTCAGTAAGATAAGGGCCATTGTCGAACAATGTACGCAGTGCTGAGACATCCATCTTACGCTGAGCGGCGATATCGGTGGTGAGCGTATCATACACCGCCTGCAACAGACGCGTGGTCGCCTCGCGATGCGCCGGCGTATAGTCAGTTTCGGTGTAAACATTCGCGGCGTTCTTGAACTCGTAACGCTGTCCAAACTCTGGCACTGCCTGAATCTTATCGAGCAGTCCACGCAGGAATACCGTGGTCGACAGCATGCCGACCGCACCCACTTCGCTGGAACGCTGAATCCAGATCTCGTCAGCCAGCGATGCAAGATAATACTGACCGATGCCCGGCCCGCTGAAACTGCCGGCATGGGCGATCACGAAACGACCCGCTTTGCCAGCCTTGAATGATGCAATGGCCTGCTTGAGTTCCTGTGCATGGGCGGCGGCAATGCCGCCTTCGCCGACCCTGAGAATCAGTCCGTCAATGCGCGGGTCTTGCGAAGCCCTTTCCAGAGCGAACAGCGTTTCAACAAAAGATAGCGGCCGCCCTGTGATGAAACCGGGAACCGGCGCGTCAAGAAAGCCGCCCCGAACATCGAGCGACAGCACTTCATGAGCCGCAGGCTTCTCGCTGAACAGCGTGCCAGCCAACATCGCCATACCCACCAGCACAATGAACAGCGCGATCAACGTGCCAAGAACAGCAAAGGCGTTGGCAAACATACGACCGATCCAGCCGAACATTCCGCGCAGGAAGTAGAACATGCAGATTTGCCTCTCTGACCACAGATCGTGGTAACGGCATGTGAGGCGCGCGTCCATGCCTTCAACGCCCGAGTGATCAAAGGCACAGTCGCAAAGCAAAAGGGCCGGGTTACCCCGGCCCTTGAACAGTCAGCTGTCAGCGGCTGAAATCAGGCAGCCTTGGAGAACTTCGACAGGTTCTCGCGGACCGGCTTGAACGCATCCTTCGCCGCTTCAACCGTCAGCTCGCCCACCGTGCGCGCATTCTTGACGCTGGTCTGGAACTGGTTGCGCAGATAGCCGGTCTGGATTTCAAAGGCTTCCTGCACCGACTTGGCGCCAGCCACCTTGCGGATGGTCTCGAACAGCGCATTGGCATCGGCCTGCACCATGTCGATCACCTTCAGGTTGACGTCGCGCAGTCCAGCGCCTGCGGCTTCCATCGAGGAGCGAGCGGCACCAATAGCTTCAGTGGTGTTGTCGCGGGCGGCTTCAACGCCTTCCTGGACCTTTTCCCACGCTGTCTGGGCGGTTTCATTGATCTTGCTCGTGAACGCCTCGGCGGTGTTCGCCTTGGTTGTCTTCTTGGCTGTACGGGGCGCCATGGTTAACTCCTGGGTTATAGTTTCGGTGACCATTCACCGGACATGACGCATAGATAGGATAGGATTTGCTGCAATGCAACAATTATTTTGCGGTGCGGTGAAAATTCGCCCGGTGCCAAGCATATTGAGGTTATTCACCCCCCGAAAACCGCGATAATCGCCACGTTATCCGGCGCGCCGCTCTGAAGGCATAATTCAAGTAACCGTCTGGGCAGGAGAGCCGCAGCCTGCGCCATCACTTGAGATTCAATCTGATCGTCCGTCATACAGGCTGCAAGGCCATCGCTGGCAATGAGAAACGCATCATCCCTCCCGGCCTGAAAGTCGTGGCGGTCAATGGCCACCACATCTGCGACGCCGACCGCACGGGTCAGGAAAGTGCGCCCGTGGACAGGTGCCAGTGTGATGTGATCCTGTGTCATGCGTTCCAGCCTGCCTTCATGCAGCCTGTAAACACGACTGTCGCCGCTCCAGAGCACCGTGCACTGGCTTCCCGTCAGGCAAAGCGCCGCGATGGTCGTTCCGATGACAGCCTGTTCAGCCGACGCCCGCTCATGGATCGTGCGATTGGCGGCATGGATCGCGCTCTCCACGGCCATGACCATGGCCTCATGACCAGATGGTAGTGTCAGCTCCATCAGTCGCTCGACCAGCAATGCACTGGCATAACGCCCGTGCGCATGGCCGCCCATGCCGTCGGCCACTGCCCACAACCGGCTCATCGGGTGAATGGCAACACAATCCTGATTTTCGCTGCGGACCCTACCGACATGGGACTCGTGTGCAGCTTGCCATGCGATGGTCATGGGTGAGTATCCAAACACAATGGAAGGCTTTTCACAGCAAGCGCTTGAAAATGCCACTGCCAAGATGCCGCAGGGCGATCAACCGTTCTTTCATTTGACGTCCTGCACAGGCGATGACCATCTAGCGTTATGGCAAACATGGCCATTGATGTTTCACGGCTTGCGACCGGACTGCGCTTACCCGCGCCCACCGGCATTGAGCGCTGGGAGCTTGGCTATGCCAAACATTCAGGACACGGGCCGGGTATATGGTTGACCCCATTGGGCCCTCGAAGTCTGAATCCCGCTGCACGCGACAGGCTGACACAGCTGATCGAGAACCACTGGTTCCCGACTCACCAGAACCCGGATCAGGAGCTTGAGCCTGTGCTGAGTTTTCTCCGGGGTGAGACAACATCGCGCCTAGCGCGTCAGAGGCGAGCCGGCCCCTCCTCTATGGCGCGTGTGCTGCCATTAGTCATCGGTAGCGTGCTGCGACATCCAGCCAAGGCCATGCCAGATCGGGCAGTCTATTTGCATGCGAGCATGTTTCGGCTTGAGCGCCCGGACTATTTCGAGTGGTTGAAGACTCGGCCAGACGTAAAAGCCTTGTTTGTGATTCATGACCTGCTTCCTTTGTCTCACCCACATTTCTTCCCAGATGGCGAGGGCGAACGACATCATGCCCGAATTGCCACGGCCGCCCGTCATGCCGCGGCATTGATCACGCCGTCAGAAACTGTCGCCGCTGGTCTGAGGTCATATCTTGTCAGCAGAGGTCACCGGGTGCCCCCCGTTCATATACTCGCACCGCCCGTTGAACAGGCCCTGATCGCCGCGCCGGCGTTCAACCTGGCGAGGACCGTGCCCTACTTTATTGCGTGTGGGACCATCGAGCCACGCAAGAACTACCCTTTGTTGTTGCGTGTGTGGAAAAGACTCTCGGCTTCAATGGGTGATGATGTGCCAAGGCTAATCATCGCAGGACGCTGGGGCTGGAAGACTGATGAAACAAGACGGTTGCTAGAGGACGCATGCGCCACGCATGGGGCGGTTCAAGTGTTTGAAGGTCTGTCAGACAGGGCGCTCGGCGCTTTGATCAAAAATGCAGTGGCCCTGCTGTCTCCTTCTCTTGCAGAAGGTTACGGCATGCCCGTTGCTGAGGCTTTGGCGCTTGGCACCTCGGTATTGGCCGCAAACAATCCAGTGTATCGTGAGCTCTGGAGCAGTCAGGCATGCCTGATTGACGCAAGTGACGAAGACGCATGGCTGGCATTGATACGAAAAGCGATCTGCGCTGTGCGATCATCTGCCGTCCCTTCACACCCCCTGACCTGGTCCCGGCACATTCAGGGCATTTTGGAAATTGCCCGCGCCAATTAAATGTCAGTGCGATGGACCGCTTGCGGCTTGGGTAGCCCAGCCTCATTCACGGGGCGTCCTCTGTTTGTAAATGAAGTCGACGAACCCATACCTGTCCTGATGAACGAGAGTGACGGCCATACGGACTGGCCGCGCAGGATGATCAGGTACCACAAGGCCCAGATTCTCGTGCAGCAGGACGGCTCTATCGCCAGCGGAGTGGTTATCCAACTGCGGCCAACCCTGAGGCTTGCCCATTGCCAAAGACTAAAATCTCAATGGGAGAAAAACAGGACAAAACTGTAAGCGGAAATGTAAAATACTGCGGAGCGCCCCGACCTAATCACATAAATTCTTTGAGATATGGTGCGCGACGCAGTCTGCAGCCAAGCTGTCTCTGCGTCGGCTTCCCTATTTTACAGGGAAGAAACAGGGAAATGGCAGCCGATCGGCTGGTTTTCTATCCCTTAGTGGTCGAATTTTCCGCAGCACTACGGTGATTTTGATTGAACTCCCTACGCATGCGATCAGGGAATAATGTCGCCGTTTCAGGGAAATATTTTCGTGCGCGATGATATTTACACAATGCTTCGCTCCACGACTCAACGGCGAGGCAAGACCTGGCGTTACCCAATTGTTGGTTTAAGGGTCCGGGCGGTCGAGGAACGGGTCAGGTCGCGCAAAGCACTGAAGCGCTTCAGCATCGTGTATATCGACGTGCGCCCCGCTGACCTTAACGCCATGTTGCTGCAACATCGCGAATGAACGCGATAGGTTCTCGGCGGTCATCCCCAGCAGCGAGGCGAGCACTTTTTTTTCAATTGGCAGATCGAAGGCACTGGCTTCGCTGCGGCGTGCTTTCTCAAGCAGGATGAAATTGGCAAGGCGTTCTGCCGATTGCCGTAGTTTCAGGTCAGCCAGTGAATGAACCAACATCCTGAAGCCGCCCGCGAGTTCTGACATCGCGCTGCGCATCAGCGGCAGATCCGCTTCAATGACTTCGTGCAGGATGCTGGCCGGGGTCAGCATGATGCGTGAAGTCGCCAGCGTGCGTGCCGACATGAGATAGGGCCTGTCAGTATAGGCGGCGGCCAGGATGAAACTGCGCACCGGCCGGACCAGCGCCATGGTCGTTTCCCGCTCTCCATTCGCTGCAAACAACTCAACAAGTCCGCTGACCAGAATGTGCAGAAAATCGGCGCGCTCTCCCTGCTTGAACAAAGTCAACTGTGGCGGAAAGACTTGAAGGAAAGAGGCCGCGAATATGCGGTCTCGCTGATCAGGATGCATGGCAGCAAAAAGGGGAAGGGCTGCAATTTCTGGCTTTTCCTCAGGCCGCATCAACCTTCTCTATCCCCGCTCGTGAATTGACAAATATCAAGCGGCCATCTGCGCCATCTGTGACCCTCGACATGCATATGTCAGACCATGCGTCGTTTCCACTCCGCAAGCCATTGCCGGTTGATCAGCATCAAAGGAAAGAGGTGACCTGACACCTAGCGATTGCACATCACGAAGCAGCGGGGCTTCCCATGCAATCTCAGCATCCAGTGGTAACATCAGGCGAGCAGCACGGCGCGCTCGGTCTCAGCACCTTGGCGTTCACGCTCTGTTTTGCGGTGTGGACGATCTTTGCGATCATCGGCATCGAGATCAAAAAAGAGCTGGGACTGTCCGATACCCAGTTCGGCCTGCTGGTCGGCACCCCCATTCTCACCGGATCGCTTGTGCGCGTTTTCCTTGGTGTGTGGACCGACCAGTATGGCGGCCGTCTCATCTTCCCGCTCACCATGCTTGCCTCGGCGGTGTCGACCTGGCTGCTTTCCTATGCCGACACATATCTGATGATGTTGGTGGCTGCGCTGGGCGTGGGTCTTGCTGGAGGCGGCTTTGCGGTCGGCATCGCCTATGTCTCAAAGTGGTTCCCGAAAGAAAAGCAGGGCACGGCGCTCGGCATTTTCGGCATGGGCAATGTCGGCGCAGCCGTTACGAAGTTTGCGGCCCCTTTCGTCATGGTCGCCATGGGATGGAATGCCGTGGCGCAGATCTGGGCCGCCGTGCTCGCCGTTATGGCGGTGATATTCTTCCTGTTCGCAAAGGATGACCCTGAACTGAAAGCTCGCCGGATCAGTGGCGCCAAACCGCGCACGCTGATCCAGCATCTGGAGCCGCTGAAAAATCAGCAGGTCTGGCGTTTTTCGCTCTATTATTTCTTTGTCTTCGGCGCATTTGTAGCACTCGCATTGTGGCTGCCGAAATATCTGATGGGTGTTTATGGCGTCGATGTGAAATGGGCAGGCATGCTGGCCGCCAGCTTCTCGCTCTCAGCCAGCATCTTCCGCGCCTATGGAGGCCACCTTTCCGACAAATACGGCGCACGCAAGATCATGTATGTGACCTTCGGCGTCTCGTTGCTGTGCCTCTTCATGCTCAGCTATCCGGCGACAGATTATGTGATCCACGGCGTCAAGGGCGATATCAGCTTCTCGACCTCGATGGGCCTTGCGCCGTTCGTCATCACCATTTTTGTGCTGGGCTTCTTCATGTCGCTGGGCAAGGCGGCAGTCTACAAGCACATCCCGGTCTACTACCCCGAAAATGTCGGCTCGGTCGGCGGCCTTGTCGGACTGGTCGGTGGTCTTGGCGGCTTTGCACTGCCCATCATCTTTGGCGTGGTGAGCGATCTCACCGGCATCTGGACAAGCTGTTTCATGGTGCTGTTCGCGTTGGTGGCCATCGCACTGGCCTGGATGCATATCGCGATCCGTCAGATGGAGCAGAAGGCGGCCGGCATTGATGTGCGCCGCCTGCCGCAGCTTCCCGAACTGGCCGACATGCATGACCATGACGTCCATGGACCGCAGGTCTCGACCAAGGTTCTCGACGTGTGGCGCCCTGAGGATCAGACATTCTGGGATATGACGGGCGAGCGCATTGCGCGGCGCAACCTCTATATCTCCATTCCGGCGCTGCTTCTGGCTTTCGCGGTATGGATGGTGTGGTCGGTGGTGGTGGCCAAGCTTCCGCTGCTTGGCTTCAACTACACCACCGACCAGCTTTTCTGGCTCGCAGCGCTGCCGGGCCTTTCAGGCGCGACGTTGCGCATCTTCTACAGCTTCATGGTGCCGATCTTTGGTGGGCGGCTGTGGACGACGCTCAGTACATTCTCACTGCTGATCCCGGCATTCGGCATCGGCTATGCGGTGCAGAACCCGACCACCCCTTATGTGATCTTCCTTGTGCTGGCACTGCTCTGCGGCTTTGGCGGTGGGAACTTTGCCTCGTCGATGGCGAATATCGGCTTCTTCTTTCCAAAGGCAAAGAAAGGCAATGCGATGGCGCTGAATGCCGGCCTTGGCAATCTCGGTGTCTCTGTCATGCAGTTCCTGGTGCCGATCATCATCAACATGGGTGTGTTTGGCGCGATGGGCGGGGCGCCGACCACGCTGAAAGATGGCAGCCAACTCTGGCTTCAGAATGCGGGCTTTATCTGGGTGCCCTTCATCATTGCCTCCAGCCTTCTGGCCTGGTTTGGCATGAATGACATCGCCGACGCCAAAGCGAGTTTCGCTGAACAGGCGATCATCTTCCAGCGCAGGCACAACTGGCTGATGTGCTGGCTCTATACCGGCACGTTCGGTTCATTCATCGGCTTCTCGGCAGGTCTGCCGCTGCTCGCCAAGAGCCAGTTCCCTGATGTGAACGTGCTGCAATACGTTTTCCTTGGCCCGCTGGTCGGCGCGATCAGCCGCGCTGCGACCGGCTGGATTGCAGATCGCTGGGGCGGCGCGCGCGTCACGTTCTGGGTCTTTGTGTTCATGGCGCTGGGTGTTGTGGGCGTCATGCATTTCCTCAATGCCGGGAACTGGTTTGGCTTCCTCGGCATGTTCATCTTCATGTTCTTCGTCACAGGGGTCGGCAATGCCTCGACCTTCCAGATGATCCCCAACATCATGCGCAACGACATGCCGCGCCTCATGCCGCATCTTTCGGCAGACGATCAGCGCCGTCAGGCAGAACGTGAATCGGCAGCGATCATTGGCTTCACCTCGGCGATCGCGGCCTATGGCGCTTTTTTCATCCCGAAGAGTTTCGGTGCCTCGATCGCCGCGACCGGCTCACCCGTGATGGCGCTGTGGTGCTTCTTCGGCTTCTACGTGTCGTGCGCCTTGCTCACCTGGGTTGTCTACTCACGCCGCGGCGGCGTGCTCTACGCGGTTGAGCGCAATCAGAAGCCCGCATGAACCAGGCCATTCAACAAGAGATTATATCATGAGCCACCTTCTTGACCGTCTGACCTTCTTCAAACGCACGCCAAAGCCATTCTCGGACGGTCATGGCGTAACGACTACGGAGCCTCGCGACTGGGAGGACGGCTACCGCAAACGCTGGCAGCACGACAAAGTGGTGCGCTCCACGCACGGTGTGAACTGCACCGGCTCGTGTTCGTGGAAGATCTACGTCAAGGGCGGGATCATCACCTGGGAGACGCAGCAGACCGACTATCCACGCACCCGGCCCGATCTGCCTAATCACGAACCGCGCGGCTGTCCGCGCGGCGCAAGCTATAGCTGGTACATCTATTCGGCCCAGCGGCTGAAATATCCGCTGGTGCGTTCGCGGCTGATCCGCCTGTGGCGCGATGCACGCAAGACGATGACGCCCGTCGCCGCATGGGCTTCGATTGTCGAAAATCCTGACAAGCGTAAAAGTTACACAGCGATCCGAGGCCATGGCGGTTTCGTGCGCGGCAATTGGGAAGAACTGACCGAGCTGATTGCCGCTGCCAACGCCTATACGGCGAAGACCTATGGCCCTGACCGGGTGATCGGCTTCTCGCCCATTCCGGCCATGTCGATGGTCAGCTATGCGGCAGGCGCACGCTATCTGTCGCTGATTGGCGGTGTCTGCCTGTCATTCTACGACTGGTATTGCGACCTGCCACCCTCAAGCCCGCAGACATGGGGCGAACAGACTGACGTTCCTGAAAGCGCCGACTGGTACAATGCGGGCTTCCTGATGCTGTGGGGCTCCAATGTGCCGCAGACCCGCACGCCTGATGCCCATTTCTACACTGAAGCGCGCTATCGCGGCACCAAGTCGGTGGTGGTTTCACCCGACTATGCCGAAGCGACCAAGTTTGCCGACATCTGGCTCAATCCCAAGCAGGGCACCGATGCCGCGCTGGCGATGGCGATCGGTCATGTCATCCTGCGCGAGTTTCATCTCGACCGTCAGGCGACTTACTTTGAAAACTACTGCCGCCAATACACCGACATGCCGTTCCTTGTGCGGCTGGTGAAGAAGAACGGTGCCTATGTGCCAGAGCGGTTAGTGCGCGCATCTGACTTCGAGGGCGCACTTGGCGAAACCAATCAGCCTGAATGGAAGCCTGTGGCGATCGATGACACAACGGGCAAAGTCATCGCGCCTCTGGGTTCTGCGGGTTTCCGCTGGGGTGAGCACGGCAAGTGGAATCTTGCCGAGAAGGATGCGAACGGCAACGAAACGCGCCTGCGCATGACCTCCATCCTGGAAGCTCAGCGCGATAATGTCGTTGAGGTCGGCTTTCCCTACTTCGGCAACAAGCATCACGACTATTTCAAAGGCACAGACCACGCCGATGTGCTGAACCGCCGCGTGCCGGCGCGCCTGGTGACGCTGAAAGATGGTGAGGCGCTGGTTGCCACGGTCTTTGACCTGTTCTGCGCCAATTATGGCCTTGACCGAGGGCTGGGCGGCGAAAATGTCGCGCGCGATTATACCAGCAACACGCCCTATACGCCCGCCTGGGCCGAAAAGATCACGGGTGTTCCGGCCGATCATATCGTCACTGTGGCGCGTGAGTTTGCGTCGAATGCGGAAAAGACCAAAGGCAAGTCCATGGTCATCCTCGGGGCTGGTCTGAACCACTGGTACCACATGGACATGAACTATCGCGGCATCATCAACATGCTGGTGATGTGTGGCTGCGTGGGTCAGTCGGGTGGCGGCTGGTCGCACTATGTCGGTCAGGAAAAGTTGCGGCCGCAGACAGGCTGGTTGCCACTCGCCTTCGCGCTCGACTGGAACCGCCCGCCGCGCCAGATGAACTCAACCAGCTTCTTCTACGCACACACCGACCAGTGGCGTTACGAGACGCTGCATGTGAACGATATTCTTTCGCCTACGGCACCGGACGGCGACTGGTCTGGCGCGCTGATCGACTACAATGTCCGCGCCGAACGGATGGGCTGGCTGCCTTCAGCACCTCAGCTTCAGACAAACCCGCTCAGCATTGGCAAAGCAGCGCGCGCTGCTGGTATGGATCCAAAGGACTATGTCGCGCAGCAGCTTGGCAGTGGCGATCTGAAAATGTCCTGCGTCGATCCCGACGATCCCGCCAACTGGCCGCGCAACATGTTCGTGTGGCGCTCGAACCTGCTTGGTTCATCGGGTAAGGGACACGAATATTTCCTGAAACATCTGCTGGGCACGGCGCACGGTGTGCAGGGTAAAGATCTGGGCGTGACGGGTGCCGAAAAGCCGCAGGACGTTGCCTGGCACACTGAAGCCCCGCGCGGCAAGCTCGACCTGCTGGTCACGCTCGACTTCCGTATGTCGACGACCTGTGTCTATTCCGACATCGTTCTGCCAACCGCGAGCTGGTACGAAAAGGACGATCTCAACACCTCTGACATGCATCCGTTCATCCATCCGCTGACAGCGGCGGTTGATCCGGTGTGGGAGTCGCGTTCGGATTGGGACATCTACAAGTCGATTGCCAAGAAATTCTCCGAAGTCGCACCCGAAGTGTTGGGGGTTGAGGACGACGTGGTTCTGACGCCCATTCTGCACGACACGCCCGGTGAACTGGCGCAGCCCTTCGATGTTGCCGACTGGGGCAAAGGTCAGGGCAAGCCGATGCCGGGTGTTACCATGCCGAATGTCACTGTCGTGCAGCGCGACTATTCAGCCGTCTATCAGCGTTTTACCTCGCTTGGGCCGCTGATGGAAAAACTGGGCAATGGTGGCAAGGGCATCAACTGGAATACCAGTCATGAGGTCGAGCTTCTGAAGAAGCTGAACGGTATGGTGGAAGCTGAGGGCGCGACCAAGGGCTTTGCGAAGATCGAAACGGCGATCGACGCGGCCGAGGTTCTGCTCACACTGGCGCCGGAAACCAATGGCGAGGTGGCTGTCAGAGCTTGGGCGGCGCTTTCGAAGAATACCGGGCTGGACCACACCCATCTCGCACTCCCGAAAGAGGACGAAAAGATCCGCTTCCGCGATGTGGTGGCGCAGCCGCGCAAGATCATCTCCTCGCCCACTTGGTCAGGCATTGAAAGCGAGCATGTCTGTTACAATGCAGGCTACACCAATGTGCACGAACTGATCCCATGGCGCACGCTGACCGGCCGCCAGCAGCTTTATCAGGATCATTTGTGGATGCGGGCTTTTGGTGAGGGTTTTTGCGTCTACCGCCCGCCCATTGATACCAAAACGGTTGCCCCGATGATCGAGAAGGCGGCGGGCGAAAAGCACGTCATCCTCAACTTCATCACGCCACACCAGAAATGGGGCATTCACTCCACCTACACCGACAACCTTTTGATGCTGACGCTTTCGCGCGGCGGCCCCATCGTTTGGATGTCAGAAAAAGATGCAGCGAAGGCTGGCCTTGTCGACAATGACTGGGTCGAAGCCTTCAACGCCAATGGTGCATTGATGGCGCGCGTGGTGGTGTCTCAGCGCATGAAGGAAGGCACGCTGTTCATGTATCACGCACAGGAAAAGATCGTGAATGTGCCCGGCTCGCCGCTCACGGGTCAGCGTGGCGGTATCCACAACTCGGTCACCCGCGCAGTGTTAAAGCCGACGCACATGATTGGTGGCTACGTCCAGCTCGCCTATGGCTTCAATTATTACGGCACGGTCGGGTCGAACCGCGACGAGTTCGTCATCGTGCGCAAGGTCAGCAATGTCGACTGGCTTGAAAAGCCGCTCGCGCAAGGGGAGCACGCAGCATGAAAGTCCGCGCGCAGATCGGTAAAGTCCTGAATCTCGACAAATGCATCGGGTGTCACACCTGCTCGGTCACATGCAAGAATGTGTGGACCAGCCGTGATGGCATGGAATACGCGTGGTTCAATAACGTCGAAACCAAGCCAGGTATTGGCTATCCGAAAGACTGGGAAAACCAGAAACGATGGAATGGCGGTTGGGATGTGAAAGGCGGCAAGCTGAAGCCACGCATGGGCGGCAAGTGGCGCGTTCTCGCCAAGATTTTCGCCAACCCCGACTTGCCTGAGATCGACGACTATTACGAGCCATTCACTTTCGACTACAGCCACCTACAGACATCGAAGGAATCGCACGCCTTCCCGACCGCCCGGCCGCGCAGTGCCATCACGGGCGAGCGGATGGAGAAGATCAACTGGGGTCCGAACTGGGAAGAAATCCTTGGCGGTGAATTCTCAAAACGCTCAGAGGATTATAATTTCGAAGGCGTGCAGAAAGACATCTACGGGCAGTTTGAAAACACCTTCATGATGTATCTGCCGCGTCTGTGCGAGCACTGCCTCAACCCCACCTGCGTGGCGGCCTGTCCGTCGGGCTCGATCTACAAGCGCGAGGAGGACGGCATCGTCCTGATCGATCAGGAAAAGTGCCGCGGCTGGCGCATGTGCGTGTCCGGCTGTCCATACAAGAAAATCTATTACAACTGGAAAACCGGCAAGTCCGAGAAGTGCATCTTCTGCTTTCCGCGCATTGAGGCGGGCCAACCGACCGTGTGTTCGGAAACCTGCGTTGGCCGCATTCGGTATCTCGGCGTGATGCTTTATGATGCCGACCGCATCGAGGAAGCCGCGTCAACGGCCAATGTCGAAGACCTCTATCAGGCGCAGCTCGATATCTTCCTTGACCCGAATGATCCGGCCGTCATTGAACAGGCGCGCAAGGATGGCGTGCCTGAAAACTGGCTCGAAGCGGCGCGGCACTCGCCAGTGTGGAAGATGGCGATGGAATGGAAAGTCGCCTTCCCGCTTCACCCCGAATACCGCACGCTGCCAATGGTCTGGTATGTGCCACCACTGTCACCGATCAGCGCCGCGGCAAGCTCCGGGCAGATTTCTGTGCAGGATGACATGCCTGACGTGCGCTCGCTGCGCATTCCACTCAAATATCTCGCTAATCTGCTCACCGCCGGCAAGGAAGAGCCCGTCGCACTTTGTCTGGAACGCATGCTTGCCATGCGCAGCTATATGCGTGGCAAGACGGTCGATGGCGTCATCCGCCGCGACGTCGCTGAACGTGTTGGCCTTACGCCGCAGCAAATCGAGAACATGTATCACGTCATGGCAATCGCCAATTACGAAGACCGTTTCGTCATCCCGAGCGGTCACCGGGAAGATGCGGAAGACATGTTCGACGAACGTGGCTCCTGCGGGTTCTCGTTCGGCAATGGTTGCTCGTCCGGCTCCACCAAGACCAATCTCTTTGGTGGGTCGGGCCGCAAGCGTCTGCAAACACCGACGGAGGTGATGTGATGCTGGCGTTGAAGGCGTTGGGGGCGCTGTTGCACTACCCAACAGAAATGCTGCGTGAGGCGATTCCCGATATCAGGGACATCCTGAACAGTGAGAAGCTGCCTGGTTCATCACGGACAAGGCTGAATGAGCTGCTGATGCATCTGGCGCACGATGATCTCATCGAGTGCCAGGAAACCTATGTCGAAACCTTCGACCGTGGCCGCGCGCATGCGCTGCATCTGTTCGAGCATGTGCATGGTGAAAGCCGTGATCGTGGTCAGGCGATGGTGGACCTGCGCGAACGCTATCTTGCAGCAGGGCTGGAGCCATCGACCAACGAACTGCCCGACTATCTGCCGCTGTTTCTGGAATACTGCTCCATGCTCCCGCACGATGAGGCGCTGGCGCAGCTGGCAGAGCCGGGCGTCATTCTGGTGGCGTTGGCTGCACGCCTTGAGAAGCATGGCTCGCCCTATGCATCTGTACTGTCGGCCCTTTGCGCGATGGCTGGGATTGAAAGAACAGAAGCTGCAGAAAATGCCGTCGTTCCAGCGGATGATCCCGACCCGGAAGATTTCGCTGCGCTCGACAAGGCCTGGGAAGATCAGCAGGTCACCTTCAACAGCACCCTGCCGCAGGCAGCGGACTCACAGTCCTGCCCGCAGGCCGATGCGATGGTCGCCCGCTTTCTGAAGGCGGACGGTGCACCACAGCCGCATGAAAGGAGCAACGCACATGGATGAATTTCTCAATCATCTTCTGTTCGGCATTTATCCATACGTTGCGCTGGTGGCGCTGGCCGTCGGCTCGATCATCCGCTTTGATCGTGAGCCCTATAGCTGGCGGTCCGGCTCAAGCCAGATGTTGCGCCGCAAGCAGTTGATTATCGGATCTGTGCTGTTCCATCTCGGTGTTATCATTGTGTTCTTCGGTCACTTCTTCGGCCTTCTGGTGCCGATCTGGCTGTATGATGCGCTGTCCATCAAGCATGAATGGAAGCAGACACTCGCGGTGGCAGCGGGTGGTGTGGCCGGTACGCTGGCATTCATTGGCGCGAGCATTCTGCTGCACCGGCGGTTGTTTGATCCCCGCATTCGCGTGAACTCCAGCTTTGCCGACACCGGCATTCTTGTTCTGTTGTGGGTTCAGCTCGCGCTTGGCCTTGGCAGTATTCCAAGCTCGCTTCACCACCTCGACGGACACGAGATGGTGAAATTCATGTCTTGGGCGAACGGCATCTTCGCCTTCGACAAGGGTGCGTCCGCTTACATCGCCGATGTCGGCTGGATTTTCCGTCTGCATATAGTTTTGGGGCTGACAATCTTCCTCCTGTTCCCCTTCACCCGCCTTGTGCACATGCTCTCTGCGCCCGTGCGTTATCTGTGGCGGCCGGGCTATCAGATCGTACGCACACGCAAGGTCATGCCTCATGGCTGAAGCCCCGCGCGTCAGGCCGAAGGTGATGGTTGCGGGCCGTGAGATCCCGCCCGACGCCATCGCTGCTGAAGCTCAGAACCATCCTGCATCATCGCCGGAACAGGCGTGGCAGGCGGCGGCGACGGCGCTGGCCATCAAACGTCTGTTGCTGGAAGAAGCAGATCGGCTGGGCATCGCTGTGGAAACTGTTCATGACAGAAACGGCGTTGAGCTCGCGCCTGATGATGCCCGGATCGAGACCTTGCTGGCTGCTGAAGTTCACGCCCCGAACGCCGGCCCATCTGAAACGCGCCGTTTTTACGAACAGCGGCGCGAGTATTTCCAATCACCGACCCTGATCGAGGCTGAGCATATTCTTCTCGCAGCCGCTCCTGCAGACAAGGCAGCGCGGGGAAAAGCATATGAAATGGCATCCGCCATTCTGGCTGATGTGCAAAAGCGCCCTGATCTCTTTGCTGATTTCGCCCGTCAGCACTCTGCCTGTTCCTCGAAGGATACCGGGGGCAATCTGGGGCAGATCGGTCCCGGGCAGACCGTCGAGCCGTTTGAGAAAGCGCTTTTCGCACTGAAGGAAGGCGCGTTTTGCGAAGCCCCGGTCGAAACCCGCTTTGGCTACCATGTCATCAGGGCTGGGCGTCGCAGCGAAGGTCAGCTTCTGCCATTCGAGGTCGTTGAAGAAAAAATTGCAGGCTATCTGGAAGAGGCGAGCTATCGCCGGGCTGTCAGCCAGTTTCTAACGATCCTGGCAGGTCGTCATGGTGTTGAGGGTGTTGTGTTTGGTCACACCGATGGTCCGCTCGTTCAGTGAGGTGCGCTTCGAAACGATAGGTGGTGATGGTAATGGCTGGCATCGACAAGAAACTGAAGTTTCACCCGCTCCACATCGCGGTGCTGACCATATCAGACACGCGCACGCTGGACTCTGATGCTTCAGGCGCGCTACTGGCTGAAAGCCTCAAGACAGCGGGGCATAAACTGGCCGCACGGCACATCATGAAAGACGATGTCGCTGACATTCGTGCCCAGGTGAAACAATGGATAGCCGACCGCAAGATCGACGTCATCCTTACCACCGGCGGCACGGGGTTCATGCCGCGCGACATGACGCCGGAAGCGGTATTGCCACTGTTCCGGCGCACGATGGATGGTTTTTCAGTTCTGTTTCATCAGGTCAGCATGGGAACGGTCGGTGTTTCCACGCTCCAGTCGCGCGCCTTTGCTGGTCAGGCGGAAGACACATTCGTGTTTTGCCTGCCCGGTTCACCAGGCGCGTGCCGCGATGCGTGGGATCACATCCTCAGTCTGGAACTCGATAGCCGCTACAGACCCTGCTCCATTGCAGGTCAGATCCCGCGCTTGCGCGATGTTTGCGCCTGAACTTGCGTGTTGAGAATGGCCTCGGCAGTGGCGAGATCATCCGGCGTATTAACATTGAAGAACGGATCGAAAGGCGTATCGGCCCAGGTTGTGGTGGCCATGCCTGCCGCTTCAGCGCAGGCCATGAGCGAACGCCGTTCATTCGTGCTCTGCAAGGCAGATCTGGCTGCCTTAGTAAGCCATAGGGCGGCAGCCGGGTGAATGCGCTGGCCGCTCTGCGCCAGAACGGCTCCTGATTTTCCATCCCGTGCGGCATCAAGGCGCGTCACGAGATCATCCGGCAGAAATGGCATGTCGCATCCGATCATGACAAAATGTTCGGCAGACCGCTGCTCTGCAAAAAGCGCCGCGCTCTCCAGTGCACTCATCGGCCCGGCGTGAGATGTCCGGTCACAAATCTGAGGAATCCCGGCCGGCAAACGCTTATCGCTAACAATGCCGACGGCGAATGCGATCAGACGTGCATGTCGCCTCGCAAAATTGATGGCGTGCTCAACGAGCATATGCGCGCCGAGTTCGCAGAACGGCTTGTCTCCGCCCATGCGTCTGCCCTGGCCACCGACAGCAATGATGATGGGAATGGTAAGAGGCATGATACGTTCAGAAGTGCTTGTTCCCATATCTGACAGGTTATCGCGAACAACTGGCTCGCAATCAGCAGAAAAAGACCATTGATCAGAGCCTCCTGAAAAGAGACCCTGAATCACATGCGCACAACAATTAATAGGTCCCCAACCTAATACACGCTACCACGCCACCCAGCTTACCGGTGACGTGCTCCCCTGAATCGCGCCAGCGGATAGCCAAGCTTGAGAAACGCGCCAAGCGCTACCCGACCGATCTGACTGGAGAGGAGTGGGAGCCGATCAAGCCGTTCCTGCCCGGGCCGCCGTTGCGAGGACGCAAGCCGAGCACCGATCTGCGGCTGATCCTAGACGCGATCCGCTACATGGCCCGCTCAGGCGGTGGCTGGCGGATGCTGCCGAACAACTTTCCGCCCTGGCAGACCGTCTACTGGTGGTTCCGCGGCTTCATGCGGGGCTTTCTGTTCCGCACCATCCACAACATGGCGCTGATGCTCGACCGGGAACAGGCCAGTCGCGCGGCGAGCCCCACCGCCAGCGTCATCGACAGCCAGTCGGTCAAGGCCCCAGGGGCTAGGAAGCGTGGCTTCGATGCCGGCAAGAAGATCGTCGGCCGCAAGCGGCATATCGCTGTTGATACCGATGGCAGGCTTCTGATGGGCAACCTCACCCCGGCCGACATCTCCGACAGCGCTGAAGCACAAATGATCCTCGCCGCGCGGAAGGCCGAAGCCGTCATTCCATCGACGGCATCGCGCAAAGCGACCATTCCCTACAACAAAGAGCCTATCGCGCCCGAAACTCGATCGAACGCCTATGGTGCCGCCTGAAGGACTGCCGACGCATTCCACATGCCACGACCGATGTGCCCACGCCTTCTTCTTCGTATCTGCATCACAGCAATCATCACCTTCTGGATCTAAATCAATGAGCCCTGAGCCTGGCGTAAGCTTTGCTCTGTGTGGTTCCAGTTCGTCACGAGCAGCCGCTGACAAGTGCGCTATGAGACGGGTACAATTGTGTTGCCTTTGCCGCACCATGGCCTGTGCGGATGGCGTCTCAGCATGCGGCCCTGCGGTGGCCCCAATGCGTTGTAGAACACTCTGAGATATTTTGAGGTTGCCTATGCGCAGAGGGATTGCCGTCTGTTTGGTGCTATCAATTTCAGCTGCGCCGCTGGCCTTCTCGGATGATGACTTGTTCGTGCCTGCGCCTGGAGCAAAGGAGGTAAGTCTTTCACTCACTGAAGGCACATGGATGAGTGTCGATGTCAGCCCCAACGGGCAAACACTCGTATTCGACCTGCTCAACGATATTTATGTCTTGCCCGCTACCGGCGGTGAAGCGATGGCCATTCACAGTGGACCGCAGGTGCAGCGCAGCCCATCGTTCAGCCCCGATGGCAAAAGCATTGTCTATATCAGCGACTCAAGCGGTGCCGACAACGTTTGGGTATCTGATGCAGACGGTGCCAATGCGCGCCAGATTACCCATGAGAAAACCGCCCTTATCACCGATCCGGCATGGGCGGCTGATGGGGGCTCTATCATTGCAGTGAAAATGCATCCCAGCATTGTACAAATGCGCTCAACTGAAATTCACCGCTTTGCGCTGGATGGCAGCAAAGACGAGATCATCGTGCCTGCTCCCGAGTCCGGCAAAGACGTAGAGGAGCCCCGCGCTTCTCCCGATGGGGATCATGTCCTCTATACCGAGCGCGTGGCAGGAGATCATTATGTCTATGTCAACACGGGGCAGTCTAACTTCGTAGTCAAGCAGGGTAATCTGGATGAAGGCTGGTCAAGGGAGCTGATAGGCGGCTTCGGCGGCACAACATCGCCGCAGATTTCACCCGACGGCAAACATGTCGCCTTCATCCGTCGCGTGAAGGCTGAAACAGTTGTGTTCCGCTATGACATGGATACGCACATTCAAACGCCAGTCTTCGCCGGCCTCTCGCGCGACCTGCAAGCCGACTATATCGCCCAGGAACACTACTATCCTGCCTATGATTGGTTTCCCGATAACAAGCACATCGCCATCTGGTCGCAAGGCGCGCTTATCAAAGTGAACATGGAAACCGGTGAGACCACGCCGATTCCCTTCCATGTCAACGCGAAGCATACGATCAATCCGTCGATCCGCGCGAAGCTGGACGTCAACAGGGATAACGTGAATGTGCGCACCATCCGGCAGTGGACGCCTGCCCCTAAAGGCGAGCGTGTCATCTTCCATGCTATCGGCAGTCTGTGGTTGCTGGATGGTGCGGGGGCAACGGTTCCAAAGCGCCTTACCACATTTACCGGCACAGAGTTTGAGCCATCATGGTCGGATGACGGCAGCATGCTCGCTTATGTCGCATGGGACGATGGCATAGGTAGCAGACTTATCGTGCGCGATATGGCAAGCGGATCAGAGCGTGTGGCGGTGACCAGCCGCAGTGTGATCCGCAATCCGGTCATCTCGCATCACGGCAAGATCATCGCCTATCGTATCATGGAAGCAGACACGTCCATGGGTGGGCCAATGGATCCGGATGGCATCTATCTGGTGAATGCAGATGGTTCGAATGCTCACTTTTTAGCGCCCGGCGTCGATATTGCAGGCTTCTCGCCGGACAACACCCGTCTCATTCTTTTTGGCGTGCCAGATTACTACGGCCAGAAAGCATCGGTTCTGCAAAGCGCGAATCTCGACGGCTCCTCTGTCAAGGATATCGGTTACGCACCAACAGCCGACACCAACACATTGGCCTTGAGCCCCGACCTCAACTGGATTGCCTTTCGCGAATACAACATTCCGTATGTGATGCCCTTTGCGGAAGGGGCAGACCCCCTCACCATCACGGCGCAGAATAATCCCAGTGCGCGCCGATTGCATGGTGATGGTGGCTATGAGCTGGCGTGGTCCAAAGACTCGCAACACCTCTATTTCGTTCTCGGTGCCGACGTTTTTGCAACCGCGCCCGGTGATACAGGCTTGGCACAACTGGACCGTTCTATTTCACTCAATGCTCCAACAGACCGTCCAGTGGGCTCTGTTGCATTCACCGGCGGCCGGGTCATCCCTATTATTGGTGCGGTAATTGAAAAGGGCACGGTGCTTGTCACCGGCGACAAGATCGCGGCGGTGGGGCCGGACGGCAGTATCGACATTCCAGCTCATGCCAAGAGAATCGACATCTCCGGGAAAACAATCATGCCGGGTTTCTTCGATGCACACGGCCACATCGATTGCTGCTTCGGCAAGGATGTCATGCCGGTCAAGCAGCCCACGCGATATTCGGCGCTGGCTTATGGCGTGACCACCAATTTTGATCCGTATGCCAACGATCTAATCAGCTACGAAAGTGCCGAAATGACAATGGCCGGTCTGAATGTTGGGCCGCGCTGGCTGACCTCTGGTCAGGTGATCTATGGGCGCGCAGGGCGACCGGATACGACCTTTAATCCGATCACATCACTGGACGATGCCCGTGCAATCCTGCGCCGTCGCCAGGCACAGGGGCAAAGCATCCTGAAAAGCTACAAACTGACGACACGCGACCAGAGGCTCTGGCTGCTGAAGGCGGCACGGGAAGGCGGTTACAATGTCGATCTGGAAGGGGCCGGCCACTTCTATGACAATGTCACGGCACTGCTCGACGGTTATACCAACCTCGAACACAATCTGCCTGTGGCCACCTACTATGACGACCTGCTTCAGCTTTTCGCTGCTGCGGATGTTTCCAACACGCCGACCCTAATTGTCACCTTTGGCGAGCTTTTCGGCGAGAATTATATCTATCAGACATCAGAGCCGTGGAAGGAACAGAAGGCGCGAACCTTCATTCCTGATGTGAACAACGCCTATAATCCCATCGCCACCAGCAATCTGCGTTCATCGGATGCGCCGCTGCAAACTCGAGCCATGAGTGCGATCCACTATGCCGAGGAGCTATACGATATCGGCTTTCGTTCAGTGGGTAAGTCCATTGCCAGATTGAACGAGGCTGGTGTCACGATCAATGTCGGCTCGCATGGCCAGGCGGCAGGCATCGCAATCCACTGGGAGATGCAGCTTCTGGCACAGGGCGGCATATCCAATGGTGATATCCTGAAGGCCGCCACCCTCAATGGGGCACACACCTATGGCCTCGACCATCAGCTTGGCTCAATCGAAGCTGGAAAGCTTGCTGACCTGATTGTGCTTGACCGCAATCCGCTGGACGACATCAGGAACACCAATTCGGTCAGCCTGACCATGGTAAATGGGCGGCTCTATGACGCCAACACGATGAATGAGATTGGCAACTATGACCGCCCACGCGGTGCGTTCTTCTGGGAAACACTGCCCAACAACGGCATCGAATGGAAAGCGATCTGGGGTCATCAGCAATGAAACGCGCCCATCTTGCACTCAGCGCGGCGCTCATGGCGTTGGGCGGCTGCGCCACTGTCAAACAGGCGGCTTCCGCCCCTCCCGTCTGCTCGGGCTGCCCGGATATGGCTGTCATTTCCCCCGCATCATTCCAGATGGGCGAATATCGGGACTATGGTTACGGGCCGATGGACGGCCCGACTCACAACGTCACTTTCACAAAGCCGTTTGCTATTGCACGTCACGAAGTGACCTTGGGCGAGTTCCGCAAGTTCGTGGCGGAAACGGGCCATCGCTCCGAGGGCATCTGCAATGTGTATGAAAAGGATGCCAACTGGCACGTCGACCCGAAACGCAACTGGGCCGATCCTGGATTCAGGCAGGATGAAAATCACCCGGTCGTCTGCGTGAGCTGGAATGATACCCAAGCTTATATTGCCTGGCTAAACAAAAAGACGGGTCAGTCTTATCGCCTGCCAAATGAAGCTGAATGGGAGTTTATCTCGTCTCAGGGCGGTGTGGGCAGTGGGTCAGATGGTGCGGTAACGCATGACGATGCCAATATCGGCAAACCCGAATGTTGCGGTGGCGAGACCGGGGGGCATGATGTCTGGATCAGGACAGCGCCGGTGGGTAGTTTCGCAAAAGATCGTTCCGGTCTCTATGACGTGCGCGGCAATGTGTGGGAATGGATGGCCGATTGTTACGAGCCCACTTATGAAGGCGCACCAGTCGATGGGACCGAGCGCCGCCTGTGCAAGGCCATGACACATGCGCCGATACGAGGTGGTTCGTATGGCGATTCAGCTGAATATCAGTCTTCAAAAATACGCCTGCGTGGACCTCTGGGTGAAGGTTACTTCACCACTGGCTTCCGCTTGGCACTCAGTATGCCCTGACCATAAAGAGGTTCCAAATGTTATGCTCTTTGATGCGCGCGACCGCTCTGAGCATCATTATGCTCGCTGCGCCGCAAGTGCATGCAGGAATTACCCCTGCACCCGGCGCGTCGGAAATCGGCACCACCCAAAGCCGCAGTGCAGCTGATTCCTTGTTTGCCGCCATTTCAGCGCGCGATGCAAACGCGCTTGCAAATCTCTTGTCGCAAGCCCACGAGCCATGCTTTGTTTTTTTCTGGGGTGAGCGCGTTGCGGGCCGGGATACCTTGATACAATGGCACAAGGATTGGTTTGCAGAAGGCACTTGGTCCATCCGTCCCCCAGCTCTGCTGCAGGGCTTCGAAGGCGACGATTTGGCCGTTCTGAGTTACGATCTTTACTATGACAAGAGCGCAGACCGCGTTTTCCGTCTTCTGATAACACTCACTTTGGTGCGGGAAACATCCGGCTGGAAGATTGCAAGCGTTCAACAGACCATGCTCGAAGGCCCGAAGGATTAGGTATCGGGTGAACGTCCCCGGGTTGGTTATTTCAGGAATGGCTGAACGATTCTGCGGCTGCGGATTTGTGTGCCGCAGAGCCGCGCTGTTTCGGTGCAAGCACGGTCAGCGTCATCCACCACACCGGACCATTGCATGAACCCGTGATAGAGCGAGGGATAGTTCAGGTACGTCACGGCAACACCTGCTTTTTGAAGCCTTGCAGCGTAAGCCGCTACCGGATCGCGCAGTATGTCAAAACCGGCGCTGGCGATAATCGTCGTTGGCGTGTTTGATAGGTTTGGTGCCCGCCCCGGAAGAACTTGCGGGTTCATTTCGTCCAGTCCGCCTGGGAAGACCAGTGGAAGCGCGAACTGCACAAACGCATCATCAAGATCATAGCCACGGCCGAACAGTCTGGACGACTCGTAATTGCCCAGAAGATCGGTCGCGGGATAGTAAAGAAGCTGCAGAGTCGGCGGCACATATCCCTGCGCGGTCATGCGCTGCCCAATATTGATGGCGACATGTCCACCAGCACTGTCACCGCCAACGCCGATCATCTCCGACGCGACATTCAGGGCGGCCGCATTCTCGCGAACCCATTTGTAGACAGTCTCGCCATCATCACTGGCAGCAGGCCATGGATGTTCAGGGGCAAGCGCATAGTCTGCCGAAATGACCACGACCTGCGCTTCATTGGCGATCAGCCGCACGGCGCGGTCTACGCTGTCGATACTGCTATAGAGCCAGCCCCCGCCGTGAAAATAAACGAGCGCGGGCAGTGGGCCGGTTTCTTTGGTTTGTGGCGTATAGATCCTGATCGGGATTTGACGCTCAGTGCTCACCACCAAACCGTTTTCCACTTTGGCCATGGGGGCTGTGATCTTGCTCAACAATGCCCATTCGCGGGATAGCGCCTCACGCGCGAGCGCCCTGCCTTCTGCTGTTCTGAAAATCTCGAGTGCAGCGGCGGCTTCATCTGACGACTGCATGCGCAGCATTTCCAGATGATGCTGCATTTTCGGGTCTAGCCATTGACCATCCACATGCTCTCGCGGGCCGGCCAGGTTCTGTTCGAACCAGACTTGCGGGTTTTGCATCAGTTCAAGTCGCACCTGTTCATCAGCCGTGGGCTGGAACGTGTCATCGGCTGGTGCGCCTGTCAGCGAGAGAGAGGCCATGACTGTCATCAGGAAAATCATTATGTTGATCCAGCTTCGGGCGGATGTGCCTCAGCACCATCAGGCAAGGCCGAAATGGCGTGCCGTTTGATCAAGGCTGGCTTTGGTTTTTTCAGCCAGTTCGTCCACTTCGGTGTGGCTGATGGTCAGGGGCGGGCAGAACACAAGGGCGTGTTCAACGGCGCGCACGATCAGGCCATTTGTCTGGCACACATCACGGCAGAAAATGGCGGGTTGATCAGTGTCCGGGAAATAGGTTTTCGAGGTCTTGTCCTGTGCCAGCTGAATACCCGCCAGCAGGCCTTCGCCGCGCAGTTCGCTTGCAATTGGGCTCGAATCCACAAGCTGTTGCAGAATCGTGCGGAAGTAAGGTCCGATGTCATCGCGCACGCGCTCAACCAGACCTTCGCGAGCAATGATGTCGATATTCGCTTCCGCCACGGCGCATGCAACAGGATGCCCCGAGTATGTGAACCCGTGAACAAGCGGGCCTGCCTCGTGCAGCGTGTCGTAGATATGGTTGCCGATCGCCACGGCTGAAATCGGCATGTATCCAGACGACAACCCTTTGGCCATCGGCATCAGGTCAGGCGTCACGTCATAGAACTGGCTGCCGAACCACGCGCCCAAACGGCCAAAGCCACAGATGACCTCGTCCGCGACCAGCAACACTTCATACTTACGGCAGATGCGTTCAATCTCCTTCCAATAGCCAGGCGGCGGGCTGATGACGCCGCCGGCACCCTGCACCGGCTCCGCGACAAAAGCCGCCACCTTATGCGCACCGATTTCGAGAATCTTCGCTTCAAGTTTGGCGGCAGCCGTCAGTGCAAACTGTTCCGGTGTTTCGTTGGCGCCATAACGATAATGATGTGGCTCCATGATCTGCTCAAAGCCTGGCAGGGTGGATTGGCCCAAAGCGCGCATGGCCTGCATGCCGCCAAGTGCCACAGCCGCAAGTGTCGAGCCGTGATAGCCGCGATTGCGTGCAATGAAGGTGCGTTTGTCGGCCTGGCCCTTCGCACGCCAATAGTGCCACACGAGCCGGATGACAGTATCGTTCGCTTCCGACCCTGAATTGGCAAAGAACACATGATCAAGCCCATCCGGCGTAATCTCCGCAATGCGTTGGGCCAGTCGCAACTGTGATGGCGTCGTCGTCTGAAAAAAGCTGTTGTAGTAGGCCAGATCGCACATCTGTTGTCTGGCCACGTCGGCCAGTTCAGAACGACCATAGCCGACATTCACGCACCACAGCCCCGCCATGCCGTCGAGAATGCGATT
This sequence comes from uncultured Flavobacteriaceae bacterium, assembly GCA_964390465.1. Classification (GTDB taxonomy): domain Bacteria; phylum Pseudomonadota; class Alphaproteobacteria; order Micropepsales; family Micropepsaceae; genus JADZAI01. The sequence continues at coordinate 59,927 of CAYMIJ010000007.1, forward strand.
GCCATCGCTGTCCCATAAATAGCAGCCGTCCGCTTTCTCTATAATCGTCGAGCCGCGCGCCTTCAGCGCTTTCTGATCTGTAAAGGGATGCACATGGTGGGCCGTATCAATGGCACGCCACTGGGCTGTCGTCATGGGACCGGTCGCGTTCATGAAAGAGCCTGCTGTTCCTGAGTTCAGCACTGTCACTGGAGAGCGGTGCCAGGTTCAGATGTGTATGCAGCCGGGGTCGGTGCAGAGACAGCACCAGTTCATGAATTGATAGACAGAGCCCTCATCCATGCGGCGACAGAGCGGTCCTGATCGTGGTCACGGTGTTCCAGAGCGTTAATGACGTTGTGACGGTCTTCCATAGGTGTGGGCTGGCTGAGCTTGGTGATGCCTTCGATCGTTCTGACTTTGATACGGAATGAGCGGATCATCGGCATCAACCGTGTGATGAGCCCTTCCGGGGCATCGGTGATCGACCAGTGTCCGCCACTTTCCATTACAGAAATCAATCGCGCCAGGAAGGCAGTCTGGGTGTTGTCGTCATCGAAGACATTCAACGTTCCACGCACCTGTGCAGCAACATAGTTCCAGGTGGGCACTGAAGGGCGGGCTGTGTACCAGCTTGGCGAAATATAGGCATGCGGCCCCTGAAAGATGGCCAATACGTCCTGACCATCCTCCAACGTCGCAGCATGTGGGTTATTCCGCGACAGATGGCCAACCATATGTGTTTCGTCCTCTTCGTCAGTTTCGAAGACGATGGGTACAGCCGTCGCGGATATGCCGCTTTTGTTATGCGTCAACAGTTGCGCGAACGGGTATCGCACTGCCAGAGCGCGTGGGTGCTGGGCGCGGTAAGCGGGTGGTGGATACATGGTGTGGATCCTTTTCTCCCTTTGTGGTGCGCGAAAGCCAAAAACCTAGGTGAGATGCCGGTAGCAGGCGGTGCATCAGATGCACCATCCATGGCAGCCTTTGCATGTCGCCTGCCTCGTATGGTTGTTTTAATCAACGTGGCAAAGAGGAACACTTCATGGCGATGTCACTGGGCGATGTGACGGATCTCTATGCGGGTCGACTGATGCCCGACATTCAGGTCCATACCTTCCGCAATACTGAAAAGCTCTTTCCTGTTCGCAAGGTGCATCGTGGCGGCGCGGTGAGGCCCTTCACATATGCTGCGCAGCCAATCCACGATTTGCCAATTTACGCCAATGGCCAGCTTTTTGACCTCTACGACTACGTTTCGCGCAATCGCATTGCCGGCCTGATGATTATCCAGAACGGTAAAGTTCTGCTGGAGCAGTACGAGCTTGGTAATACACCTGAGACACGCTGGCTTTCCATGTCGATGGCCAAATCATTTGCAACAACACTGATCGGCTGCGCCATCAAGGACGGATTTATAGGCGGCCAGGATGATCAACTCGTTCTCTATCTGCCTCAACTTCGCGGCAGCGGGTATGATGGGGTTTCCATACGCCACCTGCTTCAGATGACATCAGGCGTGGAGTGGGACGACACCCATACCAATTCTGCATCACATCGCCGCCACATGCTGGTGCTTCAGGAAAGCATGAAGCCTGATGCGGTTCTAACCTATATGGCGTCACTCCCGCGCGTTGCCCAGCCAGGCACCGTCTGGAACTACAGCACCGGCGAAACGCATGTGGTCGGCGCGCTTGTGAAGGCTGCGACCGGCAAATGGCTGGCAGACTATCTGTCCGAGAAGATTTGGTCGCAGCTTGGCATGGAGCAGGACGCCCATTGGTGGCTTGAATCCGAAGGTGGGTTAGAGGTTGCAGGCAGCGGAATGACTGCCACGTTGCGCGACTACGTACGGTTCGCATCATTCATGCTGGAAGGTGGTGGCGGCATTCTGCCGGAAAACTGGATTGCCGATGCCACCCGCGTACGCGAAGCGGGCGGTAAGCCTTTACCCTATGGCTTCATGTGGTGGCCGGTCGCTGATAATGAAGGCAGTTTTGTTGACGGTGCTTTCAGTGCACGCGGGATTTTCGGGCAGTATCTCTACATCAACCCGGCACGACAGATTGTCATTGGCGTCAACAGCGCCCGCGCCAAGCCAAAATTCGCTGAGGCGATTCTCGATAACGACTTTTTCAATTCGGTTTGTCGGGCGTTGGCATAGTTTCCCTTATCGGCCGGGCTTGAACTCCGGCAGCTCGCGCACGATCGACTGCGACAGCCATTGGCGGAACTTGCGCATAGCGGTGTCGGCCCAGCGGTCGGCTCGTGCCGTCATGACATAATCACCCGGCACATCCGGAAAGGCCTTGTTGCCCTTGCCGACCTGAACGAGCTGGCCTGAGACGAGATCGTCACGCGCCACAAGTCCGTTGATGAGTGTGATGCCGCGTCCGCGTCGTGCCGCATCCAGCGTCAGGTGGCCCTGCCACAGCTTTGGACCCTGCAGATCGCCTTGGGCATCTACCCCACATGCTTGTAGCCACTGCACCCAGTTTAAGGGCGAGCTTTCGTGAAGCAAGGTGTGCTTCAGTAGATCAGATGGCTTCTCAATAACGGCCGCCTTATCGAGATAGGATGCTGATGCCACAGCAATGATCGGGGCCACGGCGATGGTCGTGCTTCGCAACAGGTTGGAAACATCGGGCCGTTCATCATAGCGGGCAAAGAAGCGGATATCGACATCGGCTTCATGGGACGAGAAATCCGGGCTTGTATCTGTCGGGCGCAGTTCAATTTCCAGCGCCGAGTGCATGCGCTCAAATGCCCCCAAATGGCTTGAGAACCAGTAAAGCGCGAAACCCGGCGTCGACCAGATATGCAGGCGGTTGTGATACCCGTTGGAGACGAGATCAGTCGTCGCCTGACCGATATGGTCCAGCGCCTGTCCGATCCGCTGGTGATAGGATTTGCCGGTTTCAGTCAACACGATGCCGCTTGCACCGCGCTCCACAAGACGCACGCCCAGCCATGTTTCCAGCGAGCGCAGATGGCGACTGACCACGGCGTGATTGCGCTCCAGAAACTGCGCTGCACGTCGGATACCGCCCAGCCGCGCGACAGCATCAAAAACGCGCAAGGCCTCGAAAGGCGGCATCGACTTGCGGTCAGGCGGACGGCGTTGTTGTGCCAATTCTTTCATACGCAGGCGATCAGCAGATACGATATAGGCGTCATTGCCGTGCGGGGCAGAAGGAGGAAGGTGGTGCATCTCTAACACCATGTCAACGATCTCCGGGCTGGTCAGAAACTCGAAATGAAAGCCTGATTTCATGCAGACCTTTCACGCCACTGATTGAGACTGGTGAGCAGAGATCGCCACTAGGCGCTAAACATCCGGCGGGTGGTGACGAGACAGCATCACCATCGCTGGCCTAGTCGCCAGCCCACCCCCGCATGATCACCTAGTGTACAGGCAGGCCGCGAATGCCTGTCATGCATCCAAAGGAACCCCCATGCCGGCTAGTCAGCCTGATGTTGTCGTTTTGCCGCGCGAACATCTCCTCGATGCAATGCCGGAATCGTTTGGCCACCCGCGAGGCCTCTGGGTCATCGTCTTCACTGAAGCCTGGGAGCGATTCTCATTTTACGGCATGCAGGCATTGCTTGTGCTCTACATGGCTGGACATCTGTTCCTGCCGGAAAATGTTGGCAACGTTGCAGGCTTTGGCGGCTTCCGCAGTTTCATAGAGGGATTGTTCGGCACACTTTCGACGCAGGCATTCGCTTCGCAGGTGTTCGGACTCTATGTCGGCTTTGTCTACTTCACGCCGGTATTGGGTGGATGGCTGGGTGACCGATTTCTGGGGCGCACCCGGGCTGTGATGATCGGCGCGCTCAGCATGGCTGCGGGCCACTTCCTGATGGCATTTGAAACCAGTTTTCTCATTGCACTGTTGCTGCTCATCATCGGATCAGGATTTCTGAAAGGCAATCTTGCCGCTCAGGTCGGTCAACTCTACGCAACCGCTGATGGGCGACGTGATACCGGCTATTCGCTCTACGTCATGGCCATCAATGTCGGCGCGTTCATTGCACCGCTTGTATGCGGCACGCTGGGCGAACTTGTTGGCTGGCACTATGGATTTGGCGCGGCTGGCATAGGGATGCTGGTTGGGCTCACTATCTACATTGCAGGCCGCACCCATTTGCCGCCTGACACGCACAAGACGAGTGGCACGGAACGCGCGCGCATGATGCCGGGCGATGGCATGGCCACCTTTGCCGTAATCACCATGCTGGCAATCACGGCTCTGTACTGGATCGCCCAGACGCAGGTCTGGAACATGTATCCACTTTGGCTGAAGGGTAATGTCGAAAGAACACTCGGCGGTTTTGAAGTGCCGGTCACATGGTTCCAGTCACTCGACTCGTTGACGGTTCTTCTTCTCGGCCCGCCGCTTCTGGTTTTGTGGGGCAGGCAACGCGCGCGCGGCATGGAACTGGCCGACATCAACAAGATTGCATTGGGCAGCTTTGTTTTTGGTGCCGCATGTCTGCTGCTGACGGTTGGCGAGTATCTGCGTGGCGACGGACCGGTATCCATCATCTGGCCCGTGGTGTTTCATTTCGCGTGCGCGATTGGCTATCTCTATCTCGGGCCCATAGCTCTCGCGTTGACCTCCCGTGCGGCGCCACCCGCCGTCAATGCGATGATGGTGGGCTGTTACTATCTCGCTCTTTTTGCGGGCAGCAATATCAGTGGCTGGCTGGGGCGGTTCTATGAAACCATGCCAAGCGGCCAGTTCTGGGCCATGCATGGGGCAATCGCTGCCGCCGGTGCGGTTCTCATACTTGTTTTGAAGTCCTGGATGGTCAGGGCCATGCGGCTGGAGGTGCGCGACTAATATGTTCCTTTCATTGTTCGCTGCGGTTGCAGCCCCCATGACTGGTGTGGTGGTGAACCTTTGTCCGGCGGAAAGCACCGCCCAAGACTGCCAGTTCAAGGGTGGTAGTGCATTTCAGGCAGCTATAGATGCAACGCCAGATGGCGGCATGCTGAAAGTCCGCTCTGGCCATTACACACTGCCTGCGCCCAACCCGCGCAACGATGTCGCCTATCAGGATATCGCTATGCGCGCTGGTCTGCACATTCGCGGTCGTATGATCACCCTTACAGGTGAAGACGGCGTGATCATCGAGCCGGTTCAGAATGCCCCCATGTCTGCCATGGTGATTGAGCGCTCAACAGTCGTGATATCACACATCGAGATCGCTGGATTCCGCTATGGCATTGAAGAAGACAAAATCTACGACGGCCACGGCATATTCTCGATCGATAGTTCGGTACGTCTTGCCCACGTCAAGCTGACGGATAACCAGAAGATGGCCGTGACCGGTCGCGGACGTTCTGTAGTTGAGGCTGATGGTCTTGAGATTTCAGGCGGCCATATCGGCTTCTGGACTGAAGAAGTCGCGCAGATGAGCATTACCAACAGCCGCATCTCCAATCTCGATGGAGTCGGTATCTGCGCCTATGGCGCCAGTCATGTGATCGTCTCAAACAGTTTCTTTAGCGGATTGCAGGATGACGGCGTCTATGCCGATGATGCAGCCAGCTTGACGGCCACCAACACGGTCATTCTCAACAGCAAGCCATTTGCTGTCCATGCGAAAAACCGGGGTCGCATCGTGCTGCGTTATAGTGTGCTGGCGCATAATGCTGGTACCTTCGGTGAGGAAGCAGGCGGACGCATCGACAAGAGCGATAGCGTTACGACAGACGACAAACTGGTCGACCAAAAGGGTCAGTGGGTCGCAGGGGAAGCACCTAAGGGCGATCCATTTGTTCGTACCAGTGATGGGTTGGCTTCCCACATCGGGCTCTGAACTCATTGCCCAGTGTATTTTGAAATCGCACCATCGTCGGTGCGATTTCTCATTTTTGAGACGGACCAGTCGAACAAAAGCGGCGCGGATGAACCGCGCCGCTTTTCAATTCACGATGTGTTAGTTCAGAAGCTGTAGCCGAGCTTCATGCCCACGACCCGTGGCCGGGTTCGGTTGGAGTTCGACCAGCCAACATATGGATCGACGGCATCATTCTCATCAGCCGCGTTCTGTATGTAGACCTCAAGATCCACGCCGTTGAACGAAGTCCCGGCACGTAGATTGACCAGATCAAGATCGTCAGATGTCTGTGGCAACACGCTTGGTGCGAATGACGAGCGGTCAATATAAGTGACCTTGTCACGATGCGAGTAGTCGATCCGTACGAAGCCATCGACATTTGTGTCGACACGGAAGCGGTATTCGGCTGACAGGGTGTAGCTGAAGCGCGGGCTGTAGTCGGTGCGGTCGCCGGGTATGTTCACTTGGTCTGCAGCATCCGTTGCGACGACCTTGCTGTCGATATAAGCCCCATTCGCCATCAGCGTCAGTCCTTCAACGGGCTTGAGCATCAAGCCAAACTCAATGCCCCGTGAACGGACTTCACCAATATTACTTAACTCTGCCAAAAATTGACCGTTCACATTGACCAGTCGACGGCGGATCATGTCGTTATAGTCAGTTTGGAACAGCGCTATGTCGAACTGCAGTTTGCCGTTCCAGAAAACACCCTTGGTTCCCAGCTCGTAGGTGCGGATATCTTCAGGGCCGTAAGATCCAAAAGGAGCGCTGTTGAAGCCACCACTGCGGAAGCCTTCCGAATAGCTCGCATAGACCTGAGCGTTGTCAGCATAGCGATAAGAAATGTAAGCGCGCGGATCAACGGAGCTGAACGTGCCGCGTTTCTCCGTTGAGGGAACAGCGCCGTACTGGATGTAATTGCGCTGGCTGTCATGGAAATAGCGCACGCCGGCGCCGATCGTCAGGCGGTCCGTGATGTCGTAGGATGCATCGGCAAACAGCGCATAATTGACCGCCGACTGGCGTGCCAGATACGTCTGGTTGGAAACGAGGAAGCCGCCGCCTTGGGGCAAGTTTCCGAGAGGGGCATACTTATATTCATAGTCTACATTCAGACTACCGCCACCGCTGGCGAAGAAACCGCCAATCGTCCAGTGGAACGGCCCATCATTGCTCGATGCAAGGCGCAATTCCTGCGCGAACATGTGTGCTGTTCCATATCTGGCGTCGTTGCCCTCAACATAGCCGTACTGGAAATTGCCCAGTCGGGGGATATAGGTGAACGGATACTGGTCTTTATTATCGACATAAGTCGTTGCACTGACGATGTCAGCGAAGCCCAGATTATATTTCAGCTCCAGATTGTAGAGATCGTAGTTGAAAATCTTGGGGATCAGCAGCTTCGCTCGGTTGGGGCCGATTGCAACTGTTCGGTCTGGCTCTTCAAATCCGAGCCCCAGAGGTGTGGTAGCCCGGTGCAGCTGCACCATAGCCTGAGCTGAAAAATTATCGTTGGGCTGCCAGAGAAGCTTGAAGCGCAGATTGGTCAGTCGTGTCTCATTGCCATTCTTGATGCCAGCGGCAGGTTGGTCGATCCAACCGCCTCCATCCTCGAACGAGCCCGCCACGCGCAACGCTAGCTTATCCGTCACCAACGGGACATTGACTACACCAGTGATGCGGCCACCCACGCTGCCATGGCTAACCGCATACATTTCGCCAGAGATGCTGCCACCAAACTCGGAAAGATTGGGCTTGTTGGTAATGAAGCGAATGGTGCCGGCTGCGGAGCCCTGTCCGTAGAGTGTGCCCTGGGGGCCTTTCAGCACTTCAACACGGGCATAGTCCAATGTCGCTGGGCTCAACTGGCTGGAGCCTGAAATCGTGAGTGGCGCTTCATCCAAGTACATGCCGACAAGAGCGCCGGACCCTTGTGGGTTGGCGAGGCCGCGCATGAAGATCGTGTAGCTGCCAGGCCCATCTTCGCGCATGGTGAGACCAGGCACGTTGAATGAAAGATCCTGAACGGTCTGGATGCCGCGTTTCGTCATATCCTTGCCGCTAATCGCCGTGATGGCGGCAGGGACTTTCACCAGCTTCTGTTCGCGCTTCTGCGATGTAACGACAATCTCTTCAGATGAGCTTGGCTCGGCAGGGGTTGGCTCAGCCTGTGCCCAGGCAGGGCCAGCGGTCATCAGTGCTAGAGCTGACACCATTCCATAGTTTGCTGCTCGCTTCACGGCGCATCCCCTCTTTGTGTGCATGACATGGTTTCGTCATGATGAGAGGCTTCGGCGTGAAGCTGTGCCAGATGCATTGCGGCGCGATGGTGGTGCGGTGCACGCACCATGGTCACTGAAGCTATGGTTGACGACGGCCTTTCTGCTCCCATCGCCCCGGATTGATCACGACCATGCCTTCGTCAAATCTCACTGTTAGCGGATAGCGGCCAGGCACCACAAATGTATTCTCGTCAACCGGCAATAGTTCCGTTTTTCCGTTCCGACGAATGGCGAAGACATCACGTTCACCACTGGCTTCAGCATAGAGCCTGCCGCCCTCAGTGTTCAGCCGCAATGCAGCAACAGATGAGAAGGCGTAAGTACCTTCATAAGTATCCAGATTGCCACTTGATACCTGCGCGTTTGCATTGACTTGTGGATGCTGCGGCTGGGGTGGAACTGCGGCAAGAATTGCATCCCACATCAGTTCGGATGCGACAACGCCGAGTGTTGCGGTGAGATAAGAATCGGTTGGACCGCTTTCCACTTCGCCAGTCGAAACAGCATAGAGCACGTCGCCATCCATTTCAGTTGCGAAGGGCTGGATAGCGCGTGCCATGGATGTATGCACCTGAACTGCAAGGCGATTGAGCTCAGCCGGGGTCAGCTTGCGGTTGGTCACTACCACGCTGATTGTTGTGTTGCGTTTTTCTGGGCCGCTAGCCTCACCATCCCACTTTCCGCCTATGCTCTCCGGCACAGCGCGCATGAGGTCTGACGCTTTCAGGGGCGAAGGCCAGTTCTGACCTGTATAGCAGCTCACCACATTGCCATCGCGATCCGTCACGACGCCAAGTGCATTGACCACCGTAAACACCGCGATCTTCACATCGCCGATCTGACGAAACGCCGCGCCCTGACCTGAATGTGTGTTGCACCCAAAAAGGCCGCCGAACACAGCCGAGCGACCGCCTCCATAAGAACCGATGGGGAAAATACCGGGCTGTGCAGCTCTGAGTGCGGCTTGGGCCAGCCGTTTGTCTGGATAGATTTCGTTGAGACGCCGGCCCCCCATATCGTAAATGATCGAGCCCATCACAACTGGAATATTGTTCCAGTTGCCGTCGCGTTCGCCGTCATCTTTCAAAGCGGTTGAAACAGCTGTCGCTGTTTCAAGGCCATAAAAAGTCCCTCCTGAAAGGACCACGGCGTCCAGCTCTGGAACGTCATAACCAAGCCGGACAAAATCAGTGTTGATTGTCCCAGGCCCGCCACCGCGTACATCCACTGCGACCAGAGACCGCTTGGCAAAGCGCAGAACAGTCACGCCGGTTGGCCCATCTTCATACTGGCCCGTCCCGACCATGAGCGCGGGCCAATCGAAACGCAGTGTTGAAGGGTCTTCAAACCCGTCATTGAGCGTCATGGGTAGATGATCCTGTGACATGCCAGATGCCCTTCCCGCGACATCGGCAAGAGCGCGGTGACTACCTGCTGAAATTGCAACAGCGCTTGCCGCTGCCAGCACTGCTTTTGCAAAGAAAGGCGTATGCCTGTCCATAAGCTGACCCTCTGATGGTGTTCTATTGCCCTGTTTGCAGCGGCGGAATGGTCAACGCGGCATTGTCAGGCAAGGCTGGAAACGCAGCGTGCGGCTCGGCCTGATACCAGTAGGCAACCGAAGCGATATAATCCTGCAACGACAGATAAGTGCCATCTCCAAGCACGTTCTCAAGTGACGCCCTATTCCAGCCGAGGCTTTGCATGGTAATGCGTAGATCCTTCTTGAAATGAATAGGATCCTTGATGTGCCAGCGATATTCGCTGATGCGGCGCTCACGGCCGGGTATGAAGTAATCTGCCGGTGATGTTGGCGGGTTTTGATTATGGAACCCTGCATAGAGCATCGAGAATGGAATTTCCTGACGGCTCCCTTTTCCATCTGACTTGAGATAACCCCATGCCCCAAGGAAATAATCTTCCTCACCCGTTCCGTTAATGGTCGGATGGTCGGTATCCCCGTCGAGATAGAACTTAACTTCACCCTCGCCCCACCAACCGGCGCTGAACGCACCGTGCGCGACATAGGTGCCCACATACTGACCCTGACCCTTCACGCCATCCAGAATTGTGTGGACATCCTTTTCCTTCAGCCGGTCTGAAAGCCGAAACTGTGCGTGGAAATAGGCTGCGTTCTCCGGCACTGCCTGAAGCGTGTAATCAATCTGATGATAGATGATCATCATTTCGGTGCTGCGGTTCTCGAGCGTTATGCGAAACTTCTTGTGAAAAGGCATCGGCCAATAACTGTTGAAGCCACCACCCGATGTCACCATGACCATCGCTGAATTGACGAGCGTTTCACTGAAGCGGCCCCAGCCGGTTGCAAAGAAATCACCGGCCGGCACTTCGACGGAAGGCAATGTCTCATCATCCCAGTAAATGCGGATGATCATCGAGCGATAGTCAACATTCCCGCCCAGTGCCATCCATATGTGATTGATGACACCGGGGCCTTTCGCTTCGCCAAGCGTGATGGTCTCGCCGGATTTGACGAACAGATAGGGATTGACCTTCCAGCCGAAGCCGAGGCTGCTCGCGGCTTTAGCCGCTGTTCCACTCTCAACAGGCGTGCGGGCACCACCGCCTTTTTCACCTGTAATGTTTTCAGCCGTGATAGAGCGCGATTGTGCATCCGATAGTGTGTAGAGGGGCATTCCATCTGATGCGCATGCCACGCTTGATGATCCTGCAAGAAAAAATCCCAGGATGGTCAACTGCCAGATTCTGCTTAGCCCCTGCACCATAGCCATATGCTCCATGCTCATTTTGATGCGGATGAAATGTCCTATGCTGCTCCAGATGAAGTGTTGCCTTTTCTGCGCAACACGGTGACGTCTCCACGAGACAGGCGAGAATCTGCGCCGCCGGCGATCATGGTGGCTCTGCACAACATCTTGAGGCTGGGTCATGGATGACGATAATTTCGTCTTAGACGCTCCAGCACCCAAGGATCACTTCACAATGACACGCGCGCGGCTTGCTCTTGTCTCCATTCTAACGGCATTGCTTGGTTCGTGCGCGCAAAACACAGCTGCGGTACAGGAAAACGCCGCATCTGTTGCCGCGGCCAAAGACGACAAGGGGGTTCTGTTCTGGTCGATCGAACAGCGCGACGCACGCTTCGACAAGCTTGAGCAATTCGGGCCAAGCCGTCGCGTAAGCGCCGATGGCAAACCACATGCTTTGAGCGCCGGGAAGTCGCTTGATCTCAAATGGTCTTACCAAGGGCATGACTGGACGCTCGCTTCTTACATGGAGGCGCAGCGTTCTGCAGGCATCATCATCATTCAAGACGGCAAAGTGCGGGCTGAGCGTTATGGTCTTGGACTGACAGCGCAAGGCCGTTGGGCTAGCTTCTCGGTGGCCAAGTCACTTACCTCAACACTTGTTGGCGCCGCGATTAGGGATGGCTTCATCAAGAGCGTTTCAGAGCCCATCACCCGCTACATTCCTGAGCTTGCCGGCAGTGGCTATGACGGCGTCACCATCGAACAGATTCTCACCATGTCGTCAGGGGTGAGGTGGAATGAGGCTTATGCTGACCCGCGCTCCGATGTGGCGCAGTTCGGAGCCCAGCAGGCTGAAGGGACTGTCGACCCCGTCACATCCTATATGCGCAAGCTTCCGCGGGCCGCGCAGCCGGGCACCAAATGGAACTACAATACGGGCGAGACCAACCTTATCGGCGTGTTGGTTGAGCGCGCCACAGGCAAAACCCTTTCTTCCTATCTGCAGGAAAAGATATGGCAGCCTTTTGGTATGGAGCGCGATGCCGCATGGCTGCTGAATAGCGGTGGGCACGAGTTCGGAGGTTGCTGCATTCAGGCGAGTCTTCGTGACTATGCCCGCTTTGGGCTGTTCGTGTTGGGTGACGGCAAGGCGGGTGGTCAGGACGTTGTGCCGCTGGGCTGGTTTGAAAAAGCCGTCACTACACAGAAAGATATCGGCACGCCGGGCTTTGGTTATGGCTATCAGTGGTGGACGCGCGATGATGGCAGCTTCGCAGCTCGCGGTATTTTCGGGCAGATGATCTTCATAGACCCGAAGCGTAAGCTGGTGGTCGTTAGCCTCAGCAACTGGCCTGCGGCCACTGAGGCAGAGCGCAGTTATCGACAGATAGCCTTTATCGAAGCGATCCGTTCTGCGTTGGACGCAGAGGCGAAAGACTGATCACTAACAATCAGTCGGTTCTGCTGTGTTAGCTAGCCTGGCGCTTCGACGGGTGCTGTCTGCTTAAAACCTACTTTACTGCGCGCGCTGACCTCTTGTTCCAAATTCGAGGTGGAGCAGGATTATGGTGGGCTCCCTCAAGCGTCATCGATTTCGGCCGGACGCCATTCGGTAGGAACTGTCCAGACGTGCTCCCCTGACTGTTACCATTGAGTGGTAGAGCCTCGCTCCTTCATGATTGATGATCGATGCTTGATGGGATGGCAACGCGTCTGGGGGCATACCCTCAGTCATGTTGCCCGTTGATCTCGGCGGGGGCTTCCCGCCCAGTTTCGAGTGTGGCCTGACCGTGTTGTAATCATGCCGCCGGGCGGCCAGCCCGAACCGGGCATGGGCCAGCGAGGTCAACAGCGCCTCGTTGAGGCATTCGTCTCGCAGGCGACCATCGTGTACGCCATGAGGCCACCTCTGCCACGGGAGCTCCGAGCCAGATGGCCGGTCTCCTGGAGGATCAGAACCGGCTTGCATCCCTGGTCAGGCCGGAGAGCCGCACGCCTGAGAACCTTACTCAGCTGTTCAGGACAGCCACCGAAGCCGCAGACCGCCTCTCCGCAGCGGCACCTCATGAGCTCAAGCGGCTTCTCGGCCTCTGGGTGCTGATCATCCGGCTCACTCCGGACCGGCTGGCAATCACGCTGAATGGCGCGGCAATTCTGGGAGAGCACAAATCTCTGTCAGCGCCTCAGCAGCTCGATGATCGCCACGATCCAGACGCCATACACAAAGCATGAGATGAGCTCCTTATTGAACCAGCCTGCTCCATCGAACAGCCCTTCCATCTCGTGCGCCGTGGCCAGGCGAACCGCCTGCTCATTCCAGCCGGTGCAAAAGAGAACCCCACAAACAGGGATCCGCACCTCATCCGTTTGGTCACAAAAGCATGGGCCGCGCGCCGGGCGGTGGAGTGCTCAAACGACCATCCAGATATGATCGCTGACACCATGAAGGTTGACCGCAGCTACTTCGCCCGTCTTGTACACATCGGCTATCTCGCGCCCGACATCCTCATCGCCATCCTGCAGGGCCGTCAGCCACCTGCCCTCTCCCGGAAGGTTCTCGCCCGTCTGCCCAGCCTCCCCGTCAACTGGCAGGACCAGCGCAGGCTGCTCAGCTTCGTCTGACGTCACTGCGATGCATCACCGCTGATGGCGGGCGGCGTTTCGTGACCCTCCCAAATGCCCCGCAGAGACAAGGCCCCCGTTCAAGGCCGACTTCCTGCGCTCACGCCGTCTCCGGGTGCAGACTTCAACGATGGCCTATACACAACCCCCTGAAATCGCCCGATGAAATACCGGGACCGCAGGACCATGCAGGTGAGCCAGAGGATTCAGGGAAAAGTGGTGCCTGGGGCCGGAATCGAACCAGCGACACACGGATTTTCAGTCCGTTGCTCTACCAACTGAGCTACCCAGGCATCAGACCGCGCCCCAGAGGCACGGAAACGGAGGGCGGCTTATAGTGTCCCTGCCTTGCGCTGTCCAGCTTTCCCCGGCGCAGCTATAAAACAGAACCCCTAATTCTTGGCGGAGCGCAGCATGGACGCGATACTGAATAATCAGGTGATCTCTGCCACTGGCGAAGCTGCCGCCACAGCTATTCTGCCCAGGTTTTGGCGGCTTCAGTCTGGCAAAACCGCAGAAAAATCACCTGGCGAGTGGGTCGCCATGGCCGATCAGGAGGCAGAGGACATTTTGTCACGCCGTCTATAATCTGCTCTTCCGGGGGGCACGCTTCGTCGGGCAAGAGGACTACAACCAGACAGAGACCACACTCAGCCTTTGGCTACAAAACCCCGGCGGCTTTCGCCGCCGAACTTCATAAGCAATGGCCTGCGCTCATGCGCGACAAAACGGCTCGGCTCTAATCCCAACTCGTGGAACGCTGGGGGCACGGATTCAATCGTTGAGTGGGCATGTTCGGCACGACGCCCACGAATGGCCTTGATACGACATATGGCAAACTGAATTACACTGCCAAAGAGGTAGGCGGATTGGCGAGCATTACCTGATCGCTGCACTATTACAGTTTCCAGACTGACTGCATGAATGTCAGCCTTGGCAGCGAGACTGATGCGATGATTGACATCACCATCGATCAGAATGTGTCGGTGATGCTGAAATATGCCGAGTACAACGACAATAGGAACAGCACAGCCGTGGGCGGGTGGGCACCGGTCTCTGCCGACAAAACGATTTCATGGCTGATGGCGACCTACAAAGACTGAGTTCGCCAGCGCGTGAAAGTCAAAGGTTGCAGATATTCCCGCAGCCCTTTGTTATGGAGCGTTGCTGTCCTGTTGGTTTTGGCCGGATCCAGTAGACGCGTCAGGACTGCCGACATCATCTGTTTCGGCGCTGGAAATCACATACCCCCCTTTGAGCCAACGACCGAGGTCGATATTGGCGCAGCGCGAAGAGCAAAAGGGGCGAAACCTGTAGACGCTCGCCTCATCACACACCGGGCACGATCGCGTTGCAGTCATGACATGGCTGCGGCGGAGATTGTCGGCACAGCTTTGGGTGCTTCGACGGACACATCAAAACGGTCACGCGCCCAACCCTCCTGCGCCAAAATACGAAAGCGGCACCCAATGCGCTCGCGCAGCCGCTTAAGCACGATAGGTTCGTGGCTGATCCAGCCGGCAATATCGGGATGCGCTGAACAGGTGAGTGTGCGGCCCGGATGGGCGCGCGCCTCCACTTCAATACGCCGCAGGAAAGCGTTGGCGATGGTGGCCACGGTCCTGACACGCCCGCCAGCAAGGACACCCCGCGCCGGCTCGGTCAGAAACTTCACCAGCGGGTCGCGCACGCGCTTGCGCGTGAGCTGGACCAGACCAAATTCCGACATTGCCGATATCTGGGTCGGCGTTCGATCACGGCCGAGACTCATGGCGAGCGTCTGCAGCACCCCCGCGATGTTTTCCGGGGCATTCATATGGATGAAGTCAATCACCACCAGCCCCCCAATGGCCCTTAGCCGCAACTGACGTCCGATTTCGGCCGCTGCGTCCTGATTGATGCGGAAGCTCGTTTCCTCAAGGCCGGACGAAGCCGTAAAGCTACCGGAGTTGACGTCAATGGCCGTCAAGGCCTCTGTCGTTTCAATGGTGATCCAGCCGCCACAGGCCAGCGCCACGCGCGGATGCAGCAGGGCATCCACTTCGCTTTCGATGCCCATGTCCTCAAACAGTGCAGGGCCTTCGTATAGAGCTAGCTTTGGCAGAACCTCGGGCATGGCTTTGGCAGCATAGGCGCGGGCTTCGCCCAGCGACGCGGCATCGTCGATCAGCACACGGTCCGTTTCGATGGACACGAACTCACGCATGGCGCGCTGAATGGGGTCGAGGTCGCAATAGACGGTTGAAGGTACACGGGCGGCCTTCGTTTTTACTGCGATCTGCTGCCATTGCTGGGCAAGACGTTCGGCATCTTCGTGCAGCTCAGCTGCGCCCGCTCCCATCGCCACCGTGCGCACAATGTAACCAGCATCGGCAATACATCCTTCTGCCTGTTCAAAGGCCGAAACGATGGCCATCAGCCGGTCTCGTTCCGTTTCATCCTCGATGCGACGTGACAGAGCCACACCTTTCTGGTTTGGCACCAGAATGAGCAGACGCCCTGGCAGCGTGACATTGGCTGAAAGGCGCGCCCCCTTCTCGCCGATGGGATCCTTGATCACCTGAACCAAAATCGCTTCGCCTTCGTGGACGCAGTCAGTGATGGGGGGCAGGTTTTCCTGAAAGCTTGGCAGGTCAGCCAGACAACGCGCTTCCTTGGCCCCCAGAAATCCGGCCCGCTCAAAGCCGACATCAACAAAAGCGGCCTGCATGGCTGGCAGCACACGCTGCACACGCCCCAGAACGATATTTCCTATAACGCTGTGTCCGGCACGGCCTTCGCCTACGGGCAGCCCCGCTGTCCGCTCGATATAAAGTTCTTCCAAGCGGCCGTCATGCACGACGGCCATCCGGCTTTCCCCCGCCCCTACATTGATCAGCACCTCGTTCGCCATGCGAACAGACTCGTTATGTTTTGGTTTCCCCGACGTCATTTAATACAGGCTCAGAAGAAAAACCCAAGCCTGAAATAAGATGATGAGTTTCCGGCAACGGCAGGCCAATGATGGCCGTATACGACCCGTTGATCGCGGGAATGAATGCTGCCGCCTTCCCCTGAATCGCGTAGCCACCGGCCTTGCCGATCCCTTCTCCGCAGACGGCATATGATCCGATCTCGCGTACACTCAGCCGCTTGAAGGTCACCCGTGTGGCAATCGTACGATGGCGCAGCGCCCGACCCACAACGCCAGCGGCGATGGCCGTATAGACCATGTGGCGGCGGCCCGACAGGCGCTGCAGGCACGCAGTCACGTCGGCGGCGCTCTCGGCTTTCGGCAGGATGCGCCGCCCGCAGGCCACCACCGTATCGGCAGCGAGGACCAGGCTACCGGGATCGGCCAGATCGGTCAGCACCTTTTCAGCCTTTGCCGTAGCCATGCGCTGGGCGTAGTGGGGCGGCAGTTCGCCTTTCAGAGGCGTTTCGTCGATGTCCGCAGGGTAGACATGGTCGGGCACAATCCCGATCTGCGCGAGAAGCTGGACGCGGCGCGGACTGGCGCTCGCCAGAACCAGCTTCAGCGTCATTACTTGAAGCGGAAGATGATGCGGCCCTTGGTGAGGTCATAGGGCGTCATGGCGACCAGAACCTTGTCGCCCGCCAGAACGCGGATGCGGTTCTTGCGCATCTTGCCCGCGGTATGGGCGATGAGGATGTGGTCATTCTCCAGCTGCACGCGGAAGGTCGCGTTGGGCAGAAGTTCCAATACGGTGCCTGGAAATTCGAGCAGTTCTTCTTTCGCCATTCCTCAACCGGTGGCCACCACGTGAAAGGCGGCCCAATGACAGGATTTCAGCGGGAAAGCAAGCACGCACTGACTTTCAGGCAGTAAACCGCGTCTTGATCTTTCGCAGCAGTCCATCACGCACCGCGCGATAGACATCCAGCCGCTGGTCGCGCGATCCTTCATGGGCGGTCGGGTCGATGGTTGGCCAGTATTCGGCCTCAACCGCCATCACGCGGGTGAACTCCAGCGCCTTGTGATGGGCCTCGGGCGACAGCGAAACGATGAGATCGAACGAGGAATCCTCAAGTTCGGCGAATGTCTTGGGCCGGTGTGCCGTAAGGTCGATGCCTATTTCCGCCAGTACTTCCACGGCCAGGGGGTCGAGCGCGCCGACCCGCACCCCGGCTGAATCCACATAACAGTGTGTGCCGTAAAGATGACGCATGATCGCCGCCGCCATGGGTGATCGCACGGCATTATAGGTGCAGGCGAACAACATCGCGTCCGGCAGGTCCTCGCCATTCGGACCTTTCATGACCGGCCAGCATCATCCTTGACGTGCAGCGCGCAGATCAGTGTGAACAGGCGCCGGGCCGTGTCGAAGTCCAGCTCGATCTTGTCCTTCAGACGTTCGCGCAGCACTTCCGAGCCTTCGTTGTGCAGGCCGCGCCGCCCCATGTCGATCGCTTCGATCTGCGATGGCGGGGCCATCTTGATGGCGGCGTAATAGCTGTCGCAGACGAAGAAATAGTCCTTCACGATCTTTCGGAACGGCGTCAGCGACAGAATGATCTTGCCGTGCGGGCTGCGGTCCGCGCTCATGATGTCGAAGACCAGCCGCCCGTCCTGAAGGGCCAGCCGAAGCACATAGGGCCCGCCCGGCGATTGCACGGGATGAAACGAATTCTGTTCCACCAGATCGAAAATGGCGACCCGGCGTTCGTGCTCCACATCCGGCCCGCGCGACTGGATGCTGGCTTCATCGAGTTCAACCTCGATCAGGCGGAAGGTGTCGCTCATCGGTGGTTCAACCGGATCGAGACAGAGCGCGCATGGGCCGGCAGACCCTCGCGCAGGGCAAGCGTCACGGCCGCAGGACCGATGGCGGCAAGACTGTCTGCAGTGCAGCGCACCAGCGTCGTGCGCTTCATGAAATCCAGCACCCCAAGGCCGGATGCAAATCGTGCCGTGCGCGATGTCGGCAGGACATGGTTGGGGCCAGCGATGTAATCGCCGATGGCCTCCGGCGTGTAGCGGCCCAGAAAGATCGCCCCGGCATGAGAGATGCGCGCAGCCAGCGCATCCGGTTTTTCAACCGCCAGTTCCAGATGTTCAGGTGCCAGGGCATCGACAAGGGCGGGTGCTTCGTTCAAATCCCGTACCACGATGATGGCACCATAGGCCTGCCAGCTTGCGCGCGCGATGGAGGCGCGCGTCGAATGGGCCAGCTCGCGCTCTACCGCGGCCTCGACGGCGGTGGCGAAGGCGGCATGGTCGGTGATGAGAATGGACTGGGCTGATTCATCATGCTCGGCCTGGCTCAGCAGGTCGGCTGCAATCCATGACGGGTCATTGGCCGCGTCTGCGACCACCAGGATTTCGGATGGCCCAGCAATCATGTCGATGCCGACCTGCCCAAACACCCGCCGTTTGGCGGCGGCGACATAGGCATTGCCAGGTCCGGTGATCTTGTCCACCGCCGGAATGGATGGCGTGCCATAGGCGAAGGCGGCAATCGCCTGTGCCCCGCCGATGCGATAGATTTCGGTTACGCCCGCTAGGCGCGCCGCCGCAAGGACCAGAGGATTGACCCGTCCGTCCGGCGTCGGCACGGCCATCGCCACCCGCTTCACGCCAGCGACTTTTGCCGGAATCGCATTCATCAGGACGGAACTGGGATAAGATGCCAAACCGCCAGGCACATAAAGCCCTGCCGCATCCACCGGGGTCCAGCGCGCGCCCAGTTCGACACCTGCCGCATCGTGGAAATGAATGGCGTGCGGCAACTGCGTTTCATGGAAGGCACGGATGCGCTCCGCCGCAAGTTCGAGTGCCACCACCGCTTCGACATCGGCCTGATCGGCAGCAGCGGCGATCTCATCATCCCGCATGCGGAGTCTTTGAGGTGCCAAGGTGAGGCGGTCAAAGCGGGCAGTATATTCAACCAGCGCGTCATCGCCCCGCGCGCGCACGTCAGCAATGATGCCGGCGACACGCGCATCGACATCCTCGTCCGCCTCGCGCTTCAGGTGCAGCAGTGCATCGAAACGCTCGGCGAAGTCTGTCTGGGCTGTGGAAAGACGCAGAACCATGAGAAGGGCACCATGCGACGGGAGGCCCCGTCAGATCAATGTTGAGCGCCGGGGATCCACCGCTCACCCGGACTCGGGCACATGGCGTTCCAGCTCGTCGATCCACAGCCGCGCCGAGGCATCGCTCGGCGCGCGCCAGTCACCGCGCGGGCTGAGGGAAACCGGCAGCACCTTGGGACCGTTTGGCAGCGCCGAGCGCTTGAACTGGCTCGTCTGGAAGAAGCGCGTCAGGAATACGCGCAGCCATTTGCGGATTTCCGCAAGGTCATAACTGCGCTTGTCACCCACCTGCATCCCTTCCGGCCATGTCCCCGCGCTGGCGTCATGCCAGGCATGCCAGGCCAGAAAGGCGACTTTCGACGGCGCGAAGCCGTGGCGCACCGTGTAGAATAGGTTGAAGTCCTGCAACGCATAAGGGCCGATGATATCTTCAGTGCGCTGCACGGCGCGCCCCTGCTCCAGCGGCAGAAGCTCCGGTGATATCTCGGTCGCCAGCACCGCACGCAGGGTACCTGACGCTGCCTCGCCAAACTCGCCGCGTTCAGCCACCCAGCGGATGAGATGCTGGATCATGGTTTTCGGCACACCCGCATTTACACCGTAATGCGACATGTGATCGCCGACGCCATAGGTGCACCAGCCTAGCGCCAGCTCGCTGAGATCGCCGGTGCCGATGACCAGCGCGTTGTTCAGATTGGCCAGTCGGAACAGATAGGCCGTGCGCGCCCCCGCCTGCACATTCTCATAGGTGATGTCGTATTGCGGATCACCGTCCGCCACCGGATGGCCGATATCCTTCAGGGTCAGCTTCGCCACATCAGCGATTCCGATTTCGCTGGCCGTCACGCCAAACGCCTTCATCAAGGTCCACGCGCTGTCCAGGGTGCGCGCGGACGTACCGAAGCCCGGCATGGTATAGGCTAGGATGTTAGTGCGTGGCAGGCCCAAGCGGTCCATTGCGCGGGCACACACGACCAGTGCATGGGTTGAGTCAAGGCCGCCCGAAATACCGATGACGACCTTCCGGATGCCGGTCGCCTGAAGCCGCGTGATGAGACCGCGCACCTGAATGTTATAGGCCTCGTAACAGTCCTGATCGCGTCTCGCGGCATCGTCCGGCACGAAGGGATAGCGTTGCTGGGGCCGCTTAAGATTGCGGCTTTGGGTCACTGCCGCACTGTCAAAGGTGAACGGGATACTGCGAAACGGCTTGCGGTTCCCGTCGGCGCAATCGCCCCAACTGCCAAGACGCATACGCTCCAGCACAAGTGCCTCAACGTCAATGTCGGCGATCAATGTCTGGCTGGTGTCCGAGAACCGGTCGCCTTCTGCCAGCAGTTTGCCATTCTCATAGATCAGCGCGTGGCCATCCCAGGCGAGGTCCGTAGTCGACTCGCCAGCCCCTGCCGCCGCATAGGCATACGCCGAAACCGTGCGCGCCGAATGGCTCGCGCACAACAACTTGCGTGCGTCGCCCTTCCCGACCGTGATATTGCTGGCGGACAGGTTCAGCAGGATGGTCGCTCCGGCCAAAGCCGCCAGCGACGATGGCGGCACGGGCACCCAGACATCCTCGCAGATTTCAATTCCGACAGCTATGCGCGCGTCGCCAGTTGCCTTGAAAATAAGGTCGGTGCCGAACGGCACCTCCTCGCCCGCCACACACACCGTGGCTCCCGGCGGCACGGTCGAACCAGACGCAAAATAGCGCTTCTCATAGAACTCGCGGTAATTGGGCAGATAAGTCTTGGGTACGGCACCGATGATACGCCCGGCATGGAAGATCAAAGCGCAGTTATAAAGCCTTCCGCCCTGCGCCAACGGCGCGCCTGCAACCACCAAAGAGGGAACGTCCGCCAGTGCCCTCGCGACATGCCAGGCAGCATCTTCCACCCCATCCAGCAAAGGACGTTGGAAAAACAACTCGTCGCTGGAATATCCGCTGAGTGACAGTTCTGGAAACAGGATAATGTCGGCCTCTGCCTCTGCCGCTGCCCTGGCATCCCTGATGATCGCCAGCGCATTTGCATTCGGATCAGCTATAGCCACCTCGGGCACGGCAACAGCCAGCCTGGCAAAACCGTGGTTTCGCCTGGACCAAAATATGCTGTTGCCTGACTTGTTTTTCGTCATCCGCCTCACCTGTGCGGACAGGATAGCCGTTGGCACATGAACGCGCTAGCTTGCGAGAGGATCATAGTCTTGAACTTGCGATCCATTGACCGCATATCCGCGCGATCAAGCCGCGCGATTGTAGTTCGAACGAACGCGCTGATCGATCCAAGTATAGGTTTTTTCCAGCCCCTCGCGCAGCTGTCTTTGTGGCTGCCACCCCAAGCGCTCCTGAATGAGACGATTGTCGGAATTGCGCCCACGCACCCCCGTGGGGCCAGGAATATGGTTTATCTTAAGGCTCTTGCCCGCGATGTCTGTCACAATGTCGACCAGCCGGTTGATCGTCACCATCTCAACCGAACCAATATTAACTGGCCCTTCAAAAACAGGATTGCGCAGAAGCTTGATGGTGCCCTCGACACATTCATCAACATAAAGGAAAGAGCGAGTCTGCTCGCCATCCCCCCATATTTCAATTTCGCCGCCATCTTTGGCCATAGCGACCTTCCGGCAGACAGCAGCAGGCGCTTTTTCCTTGCCCCCGGCCCATGTGCCTTCTGGGCCAAAAATATTATGATAACGCGCAATCCGGCATTTCATGCCGTAATTCCGATTGTAGGCAAGATAAAGCCTCTCGCTGAAGAGTTTTTCCCAGCCATATTCACTGTCGGGATCGGCTGGATAGGCCGAGTCTTCTGAACATTTCGGGTTTTCAGGATCACGCTGATTGCGGGCTGGGTAGATGCATGCAGACGATGAATAGAAAATATTCTGAATACTCCGCCGACGACAGGCCTCAAGAACATTCAGATTAATCGTCGCAGAGTTATGCATGATGTCAGCATCATGCTCGCCGGTAAAAATATAACCCGCGCCACCCATGTCAGCGGCCAGCTGGTAGACTTCATCAAACTTCGTATCGAGCACATCGCGGCACAAGACCGGGTCGCGTAAGTCACCTAAGACGAAATCGTCCGCCTCAGTTTCCGCATGCTCGTGATTCTTGAGATCAACACCACGGACCCAAAGACCATCACGCTTCAGGCGCTTGACGAGATGCCCACCAACAAAGCCCCCCGCGCCAAGTACCAAAGCCTTCCGCATGCACATTCCCCCATTGGAATCCCGACTGATACTGCGGCCGGGTCTCGTATGCCCAGTTCAGAAACCCCACCACAGACGAAAACGTAAGGGAATCAAGCTGGCAACCAGCAAACATAAACTCCACTTTGCGGAAATCGCCAGTGCCAATATGGGCAATACCGATCTTTTGCCTTCATTGCATTGACGATCGTGATGATCGGTGTCGATGATGACGCCCTGATTATGGTTAAGGTTGGAACGTGATCCCTGCTCGAAACGTCATTGTACTTCTGTTTGACAGCCTCAACCGGCACATGATGGGGGCTTATGGGGGGCGCGAGTTTTCAACGCCCAACTTTGATCGTTTCGCGGCCCGATCCATCCGTTTTGACAACCACTATGTCGGCGCTTTGCCCTGCATGCCTGCGCGTCACGACATTCTGTGCGGCGCGTGGGACTTCCTGTGGAAAGCGTGGGGTTCCGTAGAGCTGTGGGAAGATGGCATTGCAGCGCCGCTGAGCAAGGAAGGCGTCGTCAGCCAGCTCATCACCGACCATCCTCACCTGTTCGAAACTGGCGGCGAAAATTATCACGTCGATTTCACGGCATGGGACTATCAGCGCGGTCACGAGGGCGATGCCTGGAAAACAGCGCACGATCCAAGCTGGACTGGTGCACCACTGTTCGGGCGCAAGGACATCCCCTATGACCGCTCGCGGGGATGGTTCTGGGGCGAGGCGGATTTTCCCGGGCCGCGCACGATGGCTTCGGCAGCGCAGTGGCTCAACGAGAATAGCGGGAAACACGATCGCTTTTTTTTATTCGTCGATGAGTTTGACCCGCACGAACCATTCGACACACCCGATCATTACGCCCGACTGTACGATCCCGACTGGGATGGGCCACCTCTCATCTGGCCGCCTTATGGCAAGGACTGCGTGAAGAAGGGAATCATCTCCGAACGGGAAGGCCGCCAGATCCGTGCCCGGTATGGCGCAAAGCTGACCATGATTGATGCCTGGTTCGGCCGTGTGATGGATGCACTTGATCGCAATCATCTATGGGACGACACGCTCATCATCCTCACAACCGACCACGGCCATTATCTCGGCGAGAAGGATATCTGGGGCAAGCCCGGTGTGCCACTTTACCAGACTATCGCGCATATTCCGCTGATGGTCGCGGGGCCCGGGCTGAATCCGGGATCATGTCAGGCACTGACCACCAGCGTCGATCTCTTCGCCACCATCGTCGATCATTTCGACGCTGCGCGCCATGTGCGCCAGCGCACGCATGGCGCGTCCATTCTGCCTTTGCTCAGCGGAAAAGCGGAGAGGGTTCGCGACTATGTGCTGGCCGGTGTCTGGGGCCGCGAGGTGCATTACATCGACGGCATGCATAAACTGGCAAAGTCACCGGACGGCACCAACGCCCCCCTGCCCATGCTTTCGAACCGCTGGTCCACTATGCCAACGCATGTGCTGGGACGTGAGAGGGAACTGCCGCTGCCCGATGACCGCGCTGTGCTGGGGCGCATGCCGGGCAGTGCCGTCCCGGTGATCCATCAGACATGGCAAAGCGGTGATGCCGTGCCGTTTTGGGCATGGACCACCTTCAGTGGGGACCATCTCTACGATCTGAAACACGACCCCGACGAACAGCTCAATCTGAAAGATGCGCCCATCGCGGATGCGTTGATGGCGCGCCTCCGAGCCGCACTGAAAGAGGTGGAGGCACCTCTCGAACAGTTCGCCCGGCTTGGACTTTAGCCTGGATTACACGGCCAGTAGGGTCTCTTCTGCGAAGTCATAGTTCGCGAGACGGTTCAGGAAATTGGACGTGAAATCCAGCCGGGCATTGCGGAAGTCGATGTAATAGGCGTGTTCCCACACATCGAGTGTCAGAAGCGGTGCGCCATCTCCTTTCGAGATCGGGCTTTCGGCATTGGCCGACTTCGTCACCTTCAGCTTCCCGTTCTTACCCAGCACCAGCCACGCCCAGCCGGACCCGAACTGCGAGACCGCGGCCTCCCGGAATGTCTTCTTGAACGCATCGACGCTACCGAAGTCGCGCGAAATCTTCTTCTTCAGCTCTGAGGGCATCCTGCCCCCATCCGGCGACAGGGAATTCCAGAAAAAGCTGTGATTGAAGTGCTGCCCGGCATTGTTGAACAGCTTTTCCTTCGAGGGCTTGCCGGCGCTGAGCGCGATGAGCTGTTCGACCGTCCTGTCCTTCAGCTTCACATCTTCGGCAACGATGGCGTTGAGGTCATCGACATATTTCCTGTGATGCTTGCCATGGTGATAGCTGAAGGTCTCGGCGGACATGCCCCTGTCTTCCAGCGCTTCAGCGGAAAATGGCAGCTTCGGAAGTGTGAATGGCATGATCGCTCCGGCACAGGACGTGGATGTAAATAGTAACACCATCGCAACGCGGCCGGCCGCGGATGGTTCCCCGGTTTCAGATATCGTGCGTCGGCCTGCCCCGTGCGGTCCATGGCACGGTGACATCATCGAGATGCATCTCCAGCGCCTCAACGCTGAGGGCGATGGTGGCGCCTCCAGAAAAGCGCAGGGAAAGCGACCCGCCACACACGCCATCGGGCTCGAACGTCATGGCCAGCAACGAAAGCACCACCTCTTTCGCCTCTTGGTCCACATGCGCAACCCGCGCCCCTGTAACACCCTCGACCCTCAGGGCTGAGCGCACACGCCTCCCCCGCCCTCGGGCGCCCGCTTCCTCCCAGCGATAACGGTTGAGAATCAGCACGAAACGGCGCGCTTTGGGCAGGAAGGCGATGTCGCCCACTTTGACCACGGCGTCCTGCAGCAACGCTGAAAATGCGCCAAGATCCGCCGCATCTTCCGCAACGAAATGAAGCGCCGGTGTCATGAATCGGGATGTCCATCAGGATCAGCCCGGTCTGACGGCAAAACCTGCGCGACAGGCGCGTCGGCGGCGCGGGACTGCGCCTTGCGCCGTCTGAGGTTCGCCTTCAGTGCCTCGGCCTGACGGCGCTCGCGGATGTCGCATTCGTTGGGCATCGGCATCAGATAGGGGCTGGATATAAAAAGCACCAGTGCCCTTTGCGCGGCTGGCGGCTTCCTGTATAGAGCCCCCCTTCCGAAACGGGCTGCCGTAGCTCAGTGGTAGAGCACTCCCTTGGTAAGGGAGAGGTCGTGAGTTCGATCCTCACTGGCAGCACCATTTGCATGGGTTCGGATATTCAGCGACGTTTGAACCCCGGCGCTCGCTTTTCCAGAAATGCGGCGACGGCCTCGCGGTGATCAAGACTACTGACCAACCCAGCCAGTTCGTCCGATGTGTGCGGAGCATCTCCGCCCCCCATTGCCGAATTAGACTGACGCTTGGCTGCCTCTACGGCCAGTGGACTGCGCGACGCGATGCGTTCAGCCAGAGTCAGGGCCGCCGACAATAGACTGTCAGGCTCACACAGCGCCGCAACCAAACCGCAGTCCAATGCCTGCGCAGCACTCACGGGCAATCCGGTCAGCAGCATGGACTTGGCAGGCGCCAAACCAATCAGTCGTGGCAGACGGTGTACGCTCGCCATCAATCCGATGTTGACGCCCGAAGCTGCGAACTGAGCACGTGGTGTCGCGAAACGGATATCACAGGCCAGCGCCAGTTCCATCCCGCCGCCCATGGCAGGACCATCAATGGCAGCAATGACAGGTACGCGGCATCCCTCAACACAGTCATAGAGCGCATGGAACTGTGCGAGCCTCTCCATCATGCGTTCGTGGGTAGCTGCGGCAACCTCTTTCAGATCATCGCCACCGCTGAATACACCGTGCGCACCTGTCAGCACGATCGCCCGCGTGGCTTCATTTTTTTCAGCCTCAGAAAAAGCGGTGATAAGCGCCTGTCGCGTTGCATCACCGAGTGCATTGACCGGGGCATTATCGATTTCGACCAAAACCACATGAGGCATGGGGGAATGGCAGCGGACCGTCTGTGTCATAGGCGCACATGGGCGCGACTAACAAAGGGCGTCAAGACGCCGTCCAATTTCCCTTGATCGCCTTTGCCTCTCACAGGTAAGCATGCACCATGCTTAACCTTCTGTCTGATCCAAATGCTTGGGCCGCCTTGCTGTCGCTGACGGCGCTCGAAATCGTGCTGGGTATCGACAATGTGATTTTCCTGTCGATCGTGTCAGCTAAGCTGCCGAAAGAGCAACAAAAACCTGCGCGCCGCATCGGCCTGATGCTGGCTTTGCTGATGCGCATCGGCCTGTTGATGTTGATTACGTGGATTCAGAGACTGGAAACACCGATTTTTTCGGTAAATGGCTTCGGGCTTTCGTGGCGCGACGTTATCCTTATCGGCGGCGGCTTTTTCCTGCTCTACAAGGGCACCACGGAAATCCATCATATGATGGAAGGCAAGGACGAAGCGCATCATACATCGGCAAGGAAAGCTGCTTTTTCAGCCATCATCATGCAGATCGTCATTCTGGACGTAGTGTTTTCGCTCGATTCGGTCCTGACCGCCGTCGCCATGGCACCGGGGATGATTGAGGTGATGGTACTGGCAGTGGTCATTTCAATGGCCGTCATGCTGCTGGCATCGGAACCAGTGGCAGCTTTTGTGAACAGACACCCTTCCGTGAAGATGCTGGCGCTCACTTTCCTCATTCTGGTTGGCATGACCCTGGTGGCTGATGGCTTCCACTATCACATCGAACGCGGCTTCATTTACGCGGCGATCGCCTTCTCAGTAGCAGTGGAAACCCTCAATCTAATTGCTGCGGGGCGCCGCAAGCGCCGCAACGGCGAAGGCGAGAGCGGCGAAGGCGTTTGAAAGCGGCGCAACCGATCAGGCCTGAAGACGTCCCTCTCGTTCAGGCCATGCTGCATCTTCTGGACGGCAAGGCCGGTCAGGATGTGGCCTTGGGCGAGCTGGTTGCCGGCATGGGCGCCCGCGGCTTCGGATTCTGCCTTATCGTATTCGGCCTGATGGCTGCAATTTCCCTGCCTGGCGTCGGGTCGTTGATGGGCGCGCCGCTGATCTTGTTCGCGGCACAGATGATCTGGGGCCTGAAACAGCCATGGGTGCCCCAGTTTCTGGCCCGCCGTACGATATCTGCCGACGCGGCAAAGCGCACCCTCCAAAAAGGGGAGCGGTGGCTCAGCAAGCTTGAGATATTTGCCAAGCCCCGCGCCTCATGGCTAACAGCAGAGCCCTTTCAGCGCCTCGCGGGGATTTTCTGCCTGCTTCTAGCAGGCGTCATTCTCATGCCCGGCCCCTTCACCAACAACCCACCCGGCATCGCCATCACACTGATCGGCTTTGCGTTGGCTGAGCGCGATGGCATGCTGATGCTCATCGCGCTGGCGGTCTCCGTGCTGGCCTTCATACTGGGCCTTTCGGCGTTTATCGCTGTGGCGCTGGCGATCTGGGCCTGGGCCAGCGGCGAGTTCTGAGGCTCAGGCGGCTTTTCTGGCTTTGGCCGCATCGATACGGGCGCGCGCAATCCGGTCAGCAACCTGATGTGTGGGGAGGTTCTCAGCCTTTGCTGCTTCGAAAACCTCAGTCAATGTCGCACCGATGTGTTCGGTGCGCACTCGAATGTCGTCATCGCTCCAGTCGTACATCTGACCGCACACGCGAATGATGCCGCCACCATTGATGACATAATCGGGCGCGTAAAGAATGCCGCGCTCCAGCAAGGCTGCGCCATGCTGTGCAGGGCGTGCGAGCTGGTTGTTGGCGCCGCCCGCGACAATCTTCACCTTGAGTTCGGGAATGGTCTGATCGTTGAGAATGGCCCCAAGCGCACAGGGGGCAAAAACATCCGCTTCACTTGCATGAATCATGTCCGGTGCCACGACCGCTGCATCCAGTGTTTCCCTGGCGCGTCTCAGATTGGCGTCGTTCACGTCGGCAACAATCAGCTTCGCGCCAGCGTTCTTCAGGTGGCGGGCCGTGTCGTAGCCGACATTGCCGACGCCCTGCACGGCCACGCGTAAACCCTTTAGATCATCCGTCCCAAGCGCCGCTTTCACTGCCGCCTTGATGCCACAGAACACACCCCATGCAGTCATGGGCGAGGGGTCACCACCAGTCCTGCCCCGCTGCGCATAACCGGCAACATGCTGGGTCACCGCAGCGATGGTTTCCATGTCGGCTTCTGTCATGCCGACATCCATCGCGGTGACATAACGACCGTTCAGGCTGTCCACCGCGCGACCATGCGCGCGCATGATCTCGGCTGACTTTTGTGTACGGGCATCGCCGATGATGACAGCCTTGCCACCACCCAGAGGCAGCTCAGCCATCGCATTCTTGTAAGACATGCCCTTCGACAGACGTAGAGCATCGGTCAGGGCGGCATCGGCACTGGCGTATGGCCACATGCGCGTGCCGCCACAGGCCGGGCCAAGGGTTGAGTCATGAACGGCGATAAGGCCGCGATAGCCGCTCGCCTTGTCAAAAAACCAGTTGACGGATTCATGGCCGTCAAAATCCGGCATGTCGAACATTGAATGTCTCCTGATTACTCGGCAGCGTGAAGGACTGCAGTATTCTGAGGCGCACGGAAACGCCCCAGCATAGCCGCCTCACGCTCCTTGGCCTTCTTCACATTGCCTTCCTTGATGAAGCCATACCCTTTTATCTCCATCGGCACGGCAGCGATCTGGCAGGCAAGCTGATGATTGGAAGGCTGAAGTCCGCTGATCAACTCATTGACGACGGCCTCGTACTCGACGATCAGGCTGCGCTCCATACGGCGCTCTGCGGTGCGGCCAAAAATATCGAACCTACCGCCGCGCAGACCTTTCATCCGCGCCATGAGGCGATAGGCGATCATCATCCAAGGACCGAGGGTCATTTTCTTCGGCCGTCCAGTGGCCTGGTCGATCTTAGCGAAAAGCGGCGGCGAAAGATGGAAGCGCAACGCCTTTACATCGCGGAACTCTTCACGCACGCGTTTTTCAAATGCCCCGTTCGTGAACAGACGGGCGACTTCATACTCATCCTTATAGGCAAGCAGCTTGGTATAGGCTTTCGCCACCGCAATCGTCAGCGCATCGCTGCCGGGCTTCACGGCCAATTCAGCGACGCTAACTTTGCCCACTAGTGTGGTCATCTTAGCGGCATAAGCAGCGTTCTGATACTTAGTCAGCAGCGCGGCGCGCCGCTTGACAATCTCATCTAGCGTCACAGCTATATCAGGCGCGTCATTCTGCGTCAGGCCGGCAAGTTTCAAGGCGGCATCAAGATCGTGTGCTGCAAGGCGGCCATAGCGGAAGGCGAGCTGATTCTTCTTTACTTCTGCGCCATTCAGATCGATGGCCTTCATCATGGCCTCTTCACTGACCGGCACTGCGCCAAACTGATAGGCTGCGCCCATCAGCAACATGTTAGAGAAAATCGTGTCCCCCAGAAGACGGGTCGCTAGTTCGTCTGCCGGGATTACCGACATTGAAGCGCTATTATCGCGGATGCGCTTCTTCATGGCGACCGTGTCGTAGTCGATCGTACTGTTAGTCACGAAGGCGGCGGTCGGCGACAGGTCAGCATTGATGACAGCTCGGGTGCGCCGCTCGTCGCTGGCGTCGATGGTTTCGGGCTTTGCGGCGACGACCATGTCGCAACCAAGCACGAGGTCTGCGGTCGCCGTTGCGACGCGCGGGCCGTGAATACGCACCTTGCCATCTGCCACGCGAACAAAAGACGAAACACCGCCACCTTTCTGCGCCAGCCCCATCATATCGAGTACTGTGGCAGCCTTGCCCTCCATATGGGCGGCTGTTCCGAGAATGGCGCCAAGAGACGTGACGCCCGTGCCACCAATGCCAGTGATGACCACGTTGAATGTGTCAGCAGCGAGTTCCGGAAGTGATGGCTGGGGGATAGCTGCAAAATCAGGCAGCTTTGGAACAGGCCGTGCGCGCACGCTCGCGCCCTCCAGCGTGACGAAGCTGGGGCAGAAGCCTTTGATGCAGCTGAAGTCCTTGTTACAGTTGCTCTGATTAATCGTGCGCTTGCGGCCAAGCTCGGTTTCCAGCGGCTCGACGGCGATGCAGTTCGACTGCACCGAACAATCGCCGCAGCCCTCGCAGACCTCTTCGTTGATCAGAATGCGCTTCGGCGGATCTTCCATCAGCTTGCGCTTGCGGCGACGGCGCTTCTCGGCAGCGCAGGTCTGATCGTAAACGATAGCTGTGACGCCTGTTTCTTCAGCCAGCTCGCGTTGCAGGGCATCCATTTCGTCGCGATGACGATAATAGAGCTGATGTGGAAATGCGCCGCGCGGATATTTGTCGATGTCGTCACTGACGAGCACGATTTTCCCCACGCCTTCGGCATAAAGCTGGCGCAGCAGCAGATCGAGCGGCAGTGCGCCATCGACCGGCTGGCCGCCCGTCATCGCCACCGCATCGTTGTAGAGCAGCTTGTAGGTGATGTTCGCCTTCGCGCTCACCGCCTGACGGATGGCCAGCACACCGGAATGGAAATAGGTGCCATCACCCAGATTGGCGAAAACATGCTTCTTGGTGGTGAACGGTGCAGCACCGATCCATGGCACGCCCTCGCCACCCATCTGGGTGAACATGGTTGTCTGCCGTTCGGGCATGCGTGTCACCATGTAGTGACAGCCAATGCCGGCCAGTGCTGTCATGCCATCCGGCACCTTGGTTGAGGTGTTGTGCGGACAGCCCGAACAATAGAACGGCACGCGCTCATGAATCGCTGTCATCGCCTGTGTGGCGCGGGTTTTGGCTTCGATACGCGCGAGATCACGCTCCATCAACTGTGTCCAGCTTTCACGCGGGATCAGACGTGATAAAGCCACCGCAATCTGCGCTGCATTCAGGTCAAGTGTCTGACGCAGCAGTGGTTTCCCTTCCAGATCGTATTTTCCGATCACGCGCGGACGGCGCCGTTCCGGCAGATCGAAGATCGCGCTCTTGAACTGTGTCTCGATGAAGTCGCGCTTTTCCTCGATGACAATGACGATTTCCAGGCCATCAGCGAACCGTCGAACGGCCTCGTCGTCGATCGGCCAAGGCATACCGACCTTGAAAACACGCAATCCCATGCCAGCGATTTCGCGATTGCCAATACCCATGTCGAGAAAGGCCTGACGCAGATCGAGATAGGACTTGCCACTGGCAACAATGCCGATGCGCGCCATCGGGCTGTCGAGCACCACGCGGTTCAGCACATTCTCGCGGGCGAAGGCGATGGCCGCCGCTTTCTTATGCAGACGCAGGCGTTCTTCCTGCGCCGTGGGCGTATCCTGCAGGCGGATCGAAAGCCCGTCAGCTGGTATCACGAAGTTCTGAGGATTGCGGATCTGCACCCGGTCAGGCGCGACATCGACCGTGGCCGATGCGTCCATGTTCTCGGCCAGTGTAATCATCGCCGTCCACGCACCGGTGAAGCGGCTCATGGCCCAGCCATAAAGACCGTAGTCGAGCACTTCCTGAATGCCCGCCGGATTGAGGATCGGAATCTCCGCGTCCAACATCGAGAATTCGGACTGGCTGGGAAGAGTCGAAGACTTGCAGGCGTGATCATCGCCTAGAACGGCGAGCACACCACCCTTGGGCCAGGTACCTGCGGCGTTGGCATGTTTGAATACATCACCGGTGCGATCAACGCCCGGCGCTTTGCCATACCACATGCCGAAGACGCCATCGAACTTCGCCCCTTCGTGCAGGTTGGTCTGCTGCGAACCCCAGACGGCGGTGGCGGCAAGATCTTCATTGAGGCCCGGCTGGAACACCACGTCATGCGTGCTCAGATGCCTCTTGGCCCGCCAAAGCTGCTGGTCAAGCCCGCCAAGAGGCGAACCGCGATAGCCTGAAATGAAGCCTGCTGTGTTCAGCCCCGCCGCGCGGTCCAATCTTTTCTGCATCAGTGGGAGACGCACCAGAGCCTGTATGCCAGTCAGGAATACGCGGCCCCTCTCGACATCATACTTGTCGTCAAGGGTCAGCGGCATGATCGTCATTAGGGCCTCCCGTAGGGCTGCGGCGGCTCTCATGGCCCCTGCAACAGGACAGCAATGTAGACCTTTTTCTGCCTCATGACCGGTCTTTTTCGCGGTTTTTCAAGACTTTTCAAAACCTGAGTGCATCAAAAAAACGAAACAAAATGTCGCAGATGTCACTTGATCATAATAATATCAATTTGATATCATTTAATCTATCGATTGGAGATTCACATGAACGAACGCACCATCACGCCATCGTCGGGTTTTCTGGCAATGTTCGTGCTTCTCATTCTGCTGGCAGGCAGTGCCGCCGGTCTGTTTTGGGGGATTAAAGGCAAGGATCTGTGGCTTGCAGCATTTTCGGCCTGCTGCTTCCTGCCCTCACTGATCTGTCTGGCCGGCCTCTTCACCGTCGCGCCGAATGAAGCGAAGGTCATTCAGCTCTTTGGCCGCTATGTCGGCACAGTGCACGAACCGGGCCTGCGCTGGGCCAATCCGTTCTATTCGAAGAAGGCGGTTTCGGTGCGGGTACGCAATTTCGAATCGAGCAAGCTCAAGGTCAATGACCTGGACGGAAATCCGATTGAGATCGCCGCCGTAGTTGTCTGGCAGGTGGTTGATACTGCCGAGGCCCTGTTCAAGGTGAACGACTATAGCGACTTCGTGAAAGTCCAGAGCGAATCCGCACTGCGTCAGATGGCACAGAGCTACCCTTATGATTCTCACGACACCGGCAACATCTCGCTGCGCAGTCATTCGAAAGAGATCGCTGACCACCTGCAGCGAGAAATCCAGGAACGGCTAACAAGTGCCGGTGTAAAGGTGGTCGAAGCACGCATCACTCATCTCGCCTACGCGCCAGAAATCGCCCAAGCGATGCTGCAACGCCAGCAGGCCAGCGCGATCATCTCGGCCCGCACACGCATCGTGGAGGGTGCGGTCAGCATGGTGGAGATGGCGCTGGACCAGCTCAAGACACGCGGCGTCGTCAATCTCGACGAGGAACGCAAGGCGGCGATGGTCAGTAACCTGCTGGTTGTTCTGTGCGGTGAGCGTGGAACGCAGCCCATCGTGAACACCGGCACGATCTACAGTTGATGAATCTGTATGGCTGAAAAGAAGGCCTATGCGCTCAGGATTAGCGCTGAAGTGCTGGAAGCGCTTCAGCGCTGGGCTGATGATGATCTGCGCAGCATCAATGCGCAGATCGAGTTCGTCCTGCGCGAGGCATTACGCAAAAACGGACGGCTGAAGGCACCACCTGACACGTCAGACGACGTGATGTCAGTTTAGGCTTTCATGTCGAAAAGAATCGAGCCGAACGACGACATGAGCCCTTGCCCCAAAGCGCCATAGGGGCTGGCCTGCCCGAGACGGCCCGACAGTCGCTTCATGAAGTCATCGATGAACGCCATTGAATCGTCTTCTGCAGAAGAGTCGTCCGCATAAGCTTCGTCAACCGCCTGGTCCGCTGAATTAGATTCATCAACCGACGCGGTAGAATCTGCGGCGGCATTCTCATCTCCAGCCGCACTGATTTCCATGTCTTCGGAAAAACCAGCATCGCCTGCGCCAATAGCCTCCATCGAACCGGCCGTGAACAGGGACTTCAGCATATCAGCCTGACCCTTATTTATTACGCCTGATTCGCGATCCTGCTCGATAAGTGCGTGGATTTTTACCAGGAGATCAGCCGCCCCATTCGCCTTAGCCGTCGCGGGTGTTGCCGGTACGCCTGAAGGTTCGGTCTTTATGGAATGTGCTATCCTCGAAACCCCGCCGGTCGGCGCTAGAGCGGAAAACCCATTGATTTGCATGAACGCACCTCTGGCAATCAACATCCCACCTAGCGGGACTGCCAAAACATCCGGTGGAGAAACTTGGTAAACCGGAATTAACGGGCGCTTTGCGTTGGGTCATGCTGTGTGCAATGAAAGGCCGTCAACGGCCCGAACATCATGCCCACACTCGATCTTGGCGAAATCCGCCGAACCCATCCTGAAACGCGTGATGACTGGACGATCCCGCAGAACTGGTCACGCTTTGGTGAGGCCGAGCATGGCGTCTGGCGGACGCTCTATCAGAGACTGATGAAGGTGCTGCCTGGCAGGGCCTGTGCCGAGTTTATGAGCGGCCTTGAAAAGCTTGAGATCGCTGAAGGCATCCCAGATTTCAACCGACTGTCAGAGAGCCTGATGAAGCTCACCGGCTGGCAAGTGGTCGCAGTTCCAGGGCTAGTGCCGGATGACGTGTTCTTCGAACACCTTGCCAATCGCCGTTTCCCGGCTGGCAATTTCATCCGCTCCGCTGACAGTCTCGACTACATCCAGGAACCGGACGTGTTTCATGACGTCTTCGGCCATGTACCCATGCTCGCCCATCCCGTGTTTGCTGACTACATGGAAGCCTATGGCAAAGGCGGCTTGCGCGCTGATGGTCTCGACACGCTACACAATCTTGCACGGCTCTATTGGTACACGGTGGAGTTCGGCCTGATCGAAACCCCGGAAGGCTTGCGCCTTTACGGTTCGGGGATCGTCTCATCCAGCGCAGAAAGCATCTACGCGCTGGAAAACCCAAGCCCCAATCGCATAAGCTTTGATCTGGAACGGGTGATGCGCACGGAATACCGGATCGACGATTTTCAGGAGAGCTATTTCGTCATTCCTTCGTTCGATGCGCTCTTTGCGGAAACCTATAAGGATTTTGCCAACCTCTACCAGACGCTAGCCAACGGGGCCGTCTTCAAGCCCGGAGAAGTACTTCCAACAGATCGTGTTCTTCACGAAGGAGACCGGTCATATCAGCCACACAGTCACGCGTCCGATTGATCAGGGCTCACCACGGATGACAACCGTCCCAGCGATCATGTCGTGCAATGACTGCCGACGGCGCGAGACCAAAGCCAACAAAAGGCTGATCGGAATCACGAAGTAAAACCAGGTTGTCAGCGACTTGATGATTGCACGGCCAAATGACGTGCCAAACGATGTTGGCTGGCCATTGTCTGCCGCCACAGACAACTGGAATGCGCGTTTGCCCAGCGTCGCAGAGTGGCGCGCCTCCATCACCGTGAAGTACCCAACAAGCAGCAGCAGGATCAGCATATCCATCGAGAGGCGCGTTATGGGCTTTCCGGTCGTCGCATCGACAAGGGTCTGCTTCACGGAACTGAATGACACACCCCAGCGCTCATTCTTACGGCGATCCCAGGCCAAGGATGTCCCTGTCCCCTCGCCTGCGGCCGGGGACTTGCGCTTTAGATCCCAGTGCACCCCGTCCTGGTCAAGCACGACAATACCGCCGCCAATGCTGACGCTCCCATCCGGTTCAACTGACACGCCGGGGATCTTATCGATCCAGGCCGGCACATCATTCTTGCCTGTCTCTGGTGGACCGGGCACGGCAACGGCCTCGTCCGGCGCAGGCGGCACTGGATCCGGAACAGACTCGTTGCCGCGCGCTTCAGATACACGCCCGCTTGTGCGGTGCTGACGATAGGTCTGTAAGAACAGGCCAAAATAGTCATAGGTAACCGTGCGTTCTTCTCGAACCACCGTTGAGTTTTCACCGGTCTGGATATCGACGGGCAGCCATTCCGTTGCTGCCACTGTGTCACCGTCGAAATTGACGAATGGCAGATCCAGATCCATGCGGATGGTTGTCGGCGAGATCATCGCATTGATAACAAGTCCCAGACCTATCCCCGCCAGAGCCATCGCCACATAGTCAACCGCCAGGGCCAAACCGCGCCGAAAAAGTCTTCCTGGACGCGCCGGTGCGCCACTAGCGTAAGCGGGGACGGCCCTTGCCATTGAACGAGCTGACTGGCCCTGTCTCGATGGAGGCGTAACGCCATCCACATTGACGGCATAGATGCCTACTTCACCAGCAATATTCTTCACTGACTGCGTGCCCAGCGATGAAAAGCCGACCGTCAGCTTGCCTTTCACCTGATCATAAACGGAACTGGCGACCAGAATACCGCCGGCCGGAGCCATCTGCTGAAGACGCGCGGCGATATTGACCCCTTCACCAAAGATATCAGTGCCGTCTTCCATGACGTCGCCGAGGTTGATGCCAATGCGGAACGCCATGCGTTCGTCATCTGGACGATTGGTATTGCGACCTGAGAGTTCTTGTTGAACTTCTGCCGCACATTGTACTGCTTCGACCACGCTCTGGAATTCAGATAGCAGTCCGTCACCCGACCACGACACCACACGGCCATGGTGGCGGGCGATAAATCCTTCGATGGCTTCACGATATTCTTTCAGCGTGCCGAGCGTGCGCGCCTCATTTGCACCCATCATGCGGCTGTAACCCGCAACGTCGGCGCAGAAGATCGTCGTCAGTTTGCGTTTCATTGCGCGCGGTTGCGCCCCGGTAGCCACATTGCCCTCCCGCGATAGCAGGATGAACATGCCTTCCTCAATGCGAAAACGCTGCAAGCCGGATCACATTTGAAGCCGGTATCGTTGTGATAGGCGTCACCATAAGGCGTTCTGCGAGTGAGGCGCGGCCTGATTTTCGTGACCCAAGGCAGGCACCGCATCCTTGAAGCTGCCACAATACGCCATCATATGGGGAAGGATCTTTAGGAGCCTTTCATGAAACGCGCCGCCATATTTGCCGCCTTGATCTCACTGTCCGCCAGCGCCAGTGCCAATGCTCCGCCACCTGTGCCATCGGCACCCGCAGCATCACCCGCAGTACCCAGCCCTGCCGACCCAGCGGCCGTCAGCGAGCCCAATGGCTATGTGCGCAGCCTTTATGAAGGTTATTACGCAGCGCTGACCAAGCAGGACAAAACCGGCGGCGATCTGCCCAAGGAGTGGCAGTGGAACGGCATTGCCAACCGCTTCTTCACGGCGGAGCTGGCCACGCGTTTCAAGAAGGCTGAAGCGTCGGAAGAACCGGTGATTGACTGGGACTTCCTCATCAACGGTCAGGACTTTGGCGATTTGAAAGTCATTTCAGTCGATACGCAGACAACCGACAAGGACTCGTCCGGCGGCAAAGCCGTGGTGAAGATTGTCACCTCTAACTTTAGCACTCAAAGCACGACGCTGGTCAGTCTGGTGAAAGAAAAGGATGCATGGCGCATCGCCGACTTCACTTTGGTGGATCCGGCCATCGGCGATATGACGTTGACCGGGATCCTGAAAGATGCTGGCTACTGATCAGTACTTGACCGAGCAGCCATAGGGCTCGGATTCAGGAATGGCGACAGGACGGCCATTCTTGATGTCGTCAAGGGCGGCAAGTACCAGATTCTTGGCTGTTGCAAGGTCCGCAGGATCGGCTGTCGACTTGTCATCAATCGCGCCTGCGTAAACGAGTGTGCCCTTGGCGTCGATGATGAACATGTGCGGCGTGGTGCGCGCATCATAGGCGTGGCCAATATCACCTTTGGGATCGAGGATCACATCGCTTGGCTTGGCATTACGCTCCGCATTGATCTTCTTCGCTTCCTCGCCCGAGACATAACCCTGATTGCCTTCCGCCGATGAAATGACGGAGAGCCACACGGCGCCATCAGCGATGGCGGCAGCCTGTGTCTTCTGCATGTTGCCCGAACCGTAGTGCTTCTTCACATAGGGGCAGCCATTATTGGTCCATTCCAGAACCACAACCTTGCCGGCATAGTCACCAAGGCTGACCGTTTTGCCATCGGCATCCGTGCCGGTGAAAGCATGCGCAGGCTGGCCAATCACCGGCTCAGCGAATGAAACACTGGCAGCCAGTGCAGCAATGGCAAAGGAAGCAAACAACGCTTTCATGATATCCTCCTTCAGGATGACGGTGCCCCGATCGCATCGCGCACGATGCTTTCAGTCAGCAGTTGCGGCAACACGGCTGGGGTGCGGCTGCCCGCTTTGTAGAACAGATAGAGCGGCACCCCTGCCCGGCCATGTGCTTCCAGCAGTTTGGTGATGTCCGGGTCGCGATTGGTCCAGTCCCCTTTCAAGGGGACAATGCCGAGCTTCTTGAAGTCTTCCGCAATGCCAGCGCTCGACAGAGCCACTTCCTCGTTCGCCATACAGGTGATGCACCAGGCGGCGGTGAGATCTATGAACACAGACTTGCCTTCACCGAGCAGGGTTTCGAGCTTTGCGGGCGTGTAGGCTTCCCACTGAATGCCGCCTTCACTGCCCGTCATGGCTGATGCTTTGGCATTGATCGTCTGCGGCATGAAGGCGATGGAGGCGATGGCCGCGATACCCGTCAGCAACGCCGCTGCACGCGGCAGCCAACCCCGCGCCCCGCGCTGAATGAGGCCATAGACCCACAGCGCAAAGCCCGCGACGATCAGCGCCGTCAGCATGAGTGCCATTTCCTTCGCACCCGCCAGCACGGACAGCACCCATACGAGCCATGCGGCCGTGCCAAACATTGGAAACGCAAGCACCTGCTTCAGGCGTTCCATCCACAGGCCCGGCTTCGGCATCCGCCTGACCAGAGCAGGTGAGAAGGTGAGCAGCAGATAGGGCGCTGCCATGCCAAGGCCCAGTGCCCCGAAGATGGCCAGCGCTACAGGCACAGGCTGTGTCAGTGCAGTGAAGATTGCGCTGCCCATGAAGGGCGCTGTGCAGGGGGCTGCGACGACAGCAGCGAGCACGCCGGTGAAGAACGAGCCAGAAAGTCCGTCTGATTTTGCTGAAGCGCCTGCGTTCTGAAGGCTCGTGCCAACTTCGAACACGCCCATGAGGTTCAGGCCAATCACAAAGAACAACAGTGCCAGCGCGGCGATGATGATCGGTGACTGAAGCTGGAAGCCCCAGCCGATTGCCTCGCCCGCACTGCGTAACGCAATGAGCGCGCCACCCAGGGCAAGGAAGCTGACGACCACGCCCGCCGTGTAAGCGAGGCCACCGCTCCGTGCGGCCTTCACATCGCTGCCGCCTTTCTTTGCCAGCGCCAGCGCCTTCATCGACAGAACAGGGAAGACGCATGGCATCAGATTGAGGATCAACCCGCCCAGAAAGGCGAACAGCAAAGCAGTCCAGATATTGATGGCACCTTCACCTGAAGTCGCACCTGCGCCCAAAGCTGGAACAGCGCCCGGTTTAGCAGTGACTGTGAAGGCCCGCGTCTGGCCGTCCTGCCCGGTCAAGACCAGCAGCGCGGGAAGGGCTGTCACCTTCGCCGCTTTGTCAGGCGTGGCAAAACGCCGACCCGCTTCGGTGGACATGACGACCTTGCCGTCTTTCATGTCCATGGCCTGATCGGCGGCATTCTTGATGTAACCTGCTTCGACAGGGAACAGCACCGCCTCTTTCAATCCTGCCGATGCCAAAGGCGCTGCATCCAGCGCCAGCGTGAGGCGGTTGTTTTCCACCGCGAACGATGCCGCCCACGGGCTTTCCTGCGGCAAAGCAGCGCGCGTT
The DNA here is from genome assembly GCA_964390465.1 of uncultured Flavobacteriaceae bacterium. GTDB lineage: Bacteria > Pseudomonadota > Alphaproteobacteria > Micropepsales > Micropepsaceae > JADZAI01. The sequence goes on from CAYMIJ010000007.1 coordinate 99,990, forward strand.
GCAGCGATTTCCGACGCATCCGCCGATGCTGCGGGCGTGCCGGTCACCACGGGCACGTCCAGTGTCAGGCTGGCTTCTTCGGGAATGCAGACATCCTTGCAGACCAGCCAGGTTGCATCGGCCTTCACCGGAATGACTGTGCCGGGCGCCGCATCCGCAGGCACCTTGATGTCGGCCATATGCAGGACAACACCATCATAGCCGAAGTTCACCAGCGGTCCGACCTTGATGCGGTGCGGATAGGGAAACTGCAAAGGCCCGGCGCTGGCACCGGCAGGCAGGGTGAAGTCAACCGTGGTGGCCTCGCCCGAGTCACCGGGATTGAGCCAGTACGTGTGCCAGTGTTCGCGGATGGAAAGGCGCAAGGCCAGCGTGACCGTACCGCCGGGCTGAACGCCCGAGGTTTCCGCGATCAGTCGCGCCTCGACATTGTCTGTGCGGCTGATGGAAAGGTCATCAGCCGATGCCGTGAAAGCAAGCGCGAAACCGGCGGCAAGGAATGCTGTGCGTCTCAAGATGAGCCTTTGATGCTGTGCAATCTGATTATAGGTTCGGCAGCAGCCAGTTGCGAGAGTGAGAACAAACGTTTTCGTGAGGTTGACCAATGAATGACCGTTTCTGGACAAGGTTTTTCATCTTCTGTGCCGTGTGGAACCTCGTCATCGGGCTTGGCCTCGCCTTCTATCCGACGATGAGCGCCGCCAACATGAATTACACGCTGCCACGGGGCAGCTGGCTGTTCATCCGCATGGCGGGCGTTCTGATCGCCATATTCGGGATTGGCTATGCGATGGTTTCCACCGATCTCGACCGTCATCGCAGCCTCATCGTTCTGGGGCTGGTTTCAAAGATCGCGGTCGCACTATTGTTCATCGTGTTTCTGGTGTTGGGCAATATCAACACGATGACCTTTCTGGCGGGTGCGAGCGACCTTATCTTCGCGGCGTTCTTCATGAGGTTCCTGACGCGTTATCCGGCGCGCTGAGATCCTTGATCATTAAACACCGGCGGGTGCAGTCGAGCGCGCTGGCGAGCTGATGCCGCCAGATGGCCTGGTGGCCCTCGGTCCAGTCGCCTGCCAGATAAGGCCGGAAGCCGAGGCGCGCATACCACGGCGCGTTCCACGGCACGTCGGTAAAGGTGGCGAGCGTCATGGCCGTGAGGCCATGCAGCCGCGCCCAATCCTCGCCCGCGGTCATCAACCGGCGGCCCAGATGCTGACCGGCGTGATCGGGCAGCACGTCGATCTCGCAGACATGGGCAAAGCCATCGATCGGCCAGAACGCGGCGAACCCGACAATGGTGTTGGATCGGTCAGCGGCCACGAACAGATGACCAGCTTCGGCGTGTTCGGCGGCATAGGTGCGGGCGAACGGATCGCCTTTGGTGATCTCGACCATCTCGGGCATGCCGACGGCCATAAAACGCGAGGCGGCCGCTATCTCGACCGCCTCGCACTGTGCCGCGTCCTTCAATGAGGCGCGGCGGATGATGTAACCGGCTTCGTTCAGTGGAAGAACTCGAACAGGCCAGCCGCGCCCATGCCGCCACCGATGCACATGGTGACAACGCCATACTTGGCGTTCTTGCGGCGCTGGGCTTCCAGCATGATGTGACCGACAAGGCGCGCGCCCGTCATGCCGAAGGGATGGCCGATCGAGATCGAGCCGCCATTCACATTCAGCTTGGCATGGTCGATGCCGACCTTGTCAGCGCAGTAGAGCGCCTGCGAGGCGAAAGCCTCGTTCAGTTCCCACAGGTCGATGTCGTCCACCTTCAGGCCATTGCGCTCCAGCAGGCGCGGAATGGCATAGACCGGGCCGATGCCCATTTCATCGGGCTCGCAGCCCGCGACGGCAAAACCACGGAACGCACCCAGCGGCTTCAACCCACGCTTGGCGGCTTCCTTGGCTTCCATCAGCAACACGGCGGCGGCGCCGTCGGAAAGCTGCGAGGCATTGCCTGCCGTGACGTATTTGCCTTCTTTGACCTGAAGTCCGCCCTTGAACACCGGCGCGAGGGATTTGAGGCCTTCCAGTGTCGTGTCGGGACGATTGCATTCGTCTTTGGTGACGACGTAATCGACCTTCGACTCTTCCTTTGTTTCCTTGTTGACGACGATCATCTTCGTCTTCATCGGCACGATTTCGTTGTCGAACTTGCCCGCCGCCTGCGCCGCTGCTGTGCGCTTCTGGCTTTCGAGGCTGAACTCGTCCTGACGGTCACGGCTGATGCCATATCGCTCGGCAACGATTTCAGCGGTTTCGATCATCGCCATCCACAAAGCCGGTTTGGTTTCCCACAGATGCTCGTCGATGATGCGGTGACGGTTCGACTTGCCCGACATCTGGTTGAGCGAAATCGACTCAACGCCCGCGCCGATGGCGACATTGGTGCCGCAGGTGATGATCTGCTGGGCGGCCATTGCAACGGTCTGAAGACCTGACGAGCAGAAGCGGTTGACCGTCACGCCTGATGTGGTGACGGGGCAGCCCGCCCACATGGCGGCGAGACGGCCCACATTATTGCCCGTCGCGCCTTCCGGTGCGCCGCAGCCCATGAACACGTCTTCCACATCACCGGGGGCGATGCCTGCGCGTTCGATAGCGTGCTTCACGGCATGGCCTGACATGGCCGCGCCATGGGTGTCGTTGAAGCCACCACGGCCAGACTTGGCCAGACCGGTGCGGGCGGTGGATACGATAACGGCTTCACGCATGGGCATTTCCTCTGTGTTTGATGGCGGGCAGCTTAGGACGGTTCCGACCGGTTGGCGAGACTGACGCAATGTCAGGCATTTTGACGGTTACGGAAGCTTCCGCATGTTCGATTGGGAGGGGTTCTGGCCTGCAGGATGATCGCGCAATATTGTGATCATTTTCCTACTCGTGCCATTCCGATTATATGTTCGTTTGTCACTGGAACAGGGGCCTCCCCCCCCCCGCCACCCTTCACCTGAGTGGCGCCATCTTCTCCACCGATGGGCCTACGGCCCGGCACAACCCACGGATATAGGAATTATATCCGGCGTCGCAAGGGGTGGCCGGGATTATGCCGTGCCCGGTCCAGGATGGCCTGCGCACCGGGCGCGCGGCTTATCGGACAGGCTCGGTCTTCGGGCATTCGGGACAGAGGCGCAGCGCGATATAGCCCATCAGCCCTGCGATCAGCGAACCGCCCAGAATGCCGAGCTTGGCTTCCGATTGCAGCACAGGTGAATGGGCGAAGGCCAGCAGCGAGACAAACAGGCTCATCGTGAAGCCGATGCCACAGAGCAATGCCACACCGAAAAGCTGACGCCTGTTGGCAAAGGCGGGCATGGCCCCCAGCTTCAGCTGGATGGCCAGCATGGAGAACCCGAACACGCCCACCACCTTGCCGACCGTCAGGCCCAGCGCGACGCCTAGCGTCAGTGGATCAACCAGCATGTGCAGGGTCATGTCGGCAAAGGAAACGCCTGCATTCGCAAAACCAAAAATCGGTACGATGATGAATGGCACAACGCCGTGCAGGTGATGTTCCAGCCGGTGCAGGGGCGAGTTTTCCACGTCATGCGCGATGCCTGGCGCGCGTTTCAGCGGAATGGTCAGAGCCAGCGCCACGCCGGCAATGGTCGCATGGACACCGGATTCATGGACAAAGAACCAAAGAACAAGGCCAAGCAGCAGATAGGGCCAGAGCTGCAACACGCCGAAACGGTTGAGCGCGATCAGCACCGCCAGAACGGCCAGCGCACCGCCGAGATAGGCCATCTCGATGCCTGAGGTATAGAACACCGCAATGATGATGACCGCGCCCAGATCATCGATGATGGCGAGCGCTGTCAGAAACACTTTAAGCGAGGCGGGTACCCGGCTGCCGACCAGCGCCAGAACGCCCAGCGCAAAAGCGATGTCGGTTGCGGTCGGGATCGCCCAGCCGCCGCGTGTTTCAGGGTTTGCACCATTGAAGCCGATATAGATGAGCGCTGGAACCAGCATGCCGCCCGCCGCCGCTATGCCGGGCAAAGCGCGCCTGCCCCATGTGGAAAGCTGGCCTTCAACAAACTCGCGTTTGATCTCAAGACCCACCAGCAGGAAAAACACCGCCATCAGTGCGTCATTGACCCAGTGCGACACGCTTAACGGGCCGACATAACTGCTCAGCGCGCCAAAATAATGCGGTGCGAGCGGCGAATTGGCGACGATCAGCGCGAGGGCCGCTGCGCCCATCAGCACGATACCGCCCGCCGCCTCGCTATCCAGAAACTCGCGCAGAATGGACTTGGGTTTGTCTTTGTCAGGATGGATTTTGGCCATGCGTCAAACAATCTCAATCATGTCTATGATGCAAGATGCACTCATAACCCTCAAGCGTCCCCCAAATGCATCAACGGCCCAGAGTGACCGGGCCGCTTATGAGGCAGAGATGAATCGTGAAACTGATATGTGAAGTTTCAGGCTGGCAAAGCCCCGCCCGGAATCGACCAACCTGTCGACCCAGCGCCTGAGCGCCTGGGGCGCGGTCCAACACTGGGCGCAGGAATGTAGAGAGCGATGAGCGCAAACACGCATCCTGCAGAAATCATAAACAAGGGATTCATCGAGACGACCGGGATCTTGATGAACATCGCCGTGAAGCCAGCAGCGAGCAGGATCATCCCGATCTGCGCCAGCATTGATGACAGGACAGCGCGACCAGACATATCAAGATACCCCAAAGCATGTGATGCGTTGAAGTATCAATGCGCAGGCCATGAAATGGTTCCATGCCGCTCGCATGACAGGGTGTGCCCGACCCGCACCATGGAATGTCGAGGAAACACCGGGCAGACCTGACAGCAACTCACCCAGTGACGTGTTCAGCCGTGCGGGGAGCGATATCGCCTGAAGCTGAGTGCCATGCTATATGATAATCTAAATGCGCGTCATTTCCTCAAAAGCTCCGTGATCTTGTCTGTTTACCCGTGAGAGGTGATGCGCGAGGCGGCCTTCCCGCCCGTTCATGAACCAGTCAGCAGGATTCTTTAGGTGTTCACCCTGACCGCAATCAGGCCATGTTCCGGCCACAGAGCACGTTGAAAAGTCTGCGCGTGACCACCGTGACCGACACATTCCCTTCTGCCTTTTCCCGCGCACAGCCGCGGGATCGCATGGCCATGTGGATTGTGTCGTCTCTGGCCATTCACCTGTGCCTGCTGGTCTGGCTGTTCGTCATCAAGGACCGGCTGGACCTGCAACTGAACGACCACACATCCCAGGATGAGCGCCCGGCGGTTCAGGTGGTGGTGCTGGCGCAGGCGCCAAACGCAACACCGCGCCCCGATGACAATCCGGCAACGGATAGGCCCAGCAACGCCCTGCCCCCGCCGGTGCGCAAGATAGACCCCACATCTGATTTGCGCGGCTCAGCCGATGCGCCGCCCATTGCAGGCATGGCGCCGGTTGATGCCGATGCGCTGGAGGCGTTCGTCGCCAAATCCGAGAAGGCGGAAAAGGAAATCAGCGGGAGTCCGGGCCTGTCGTGGACAACATGCAGCCGCCTTTCCCCAGAGCGCCGGGTGCTGGAGCCAGCCTGTGACGGCTTGATGCTCAAGCGCGGGGACGGCACGACGGTGGCCGCCAGTCTGCAACCGCCGGATGCGGCCACGCTGGCGGCCATCCAGAAATACAATCCGCCGCGCACCGCCCAGGACGAGCACGATGCGCTGGGCACCCGCGACAGGAACGCCGATACATCGTACAGCAACCCGGCTGACTCGGTTTACGGTAAGTTACCCACCGATCGATGATGCGGCTTGGCGGGCAGGCGACTGCCCGCTAGAAAATGCAGCATCATGACATTGCCTGCTCATCCTGATCTTGCCGGATATATCGCGCGCCCGATGGGCGGCGGCTTCAACGCCTATGTCGGGCAGTTCTGGATTGATCCGGCACGTCAGCCTGGCGACCGCCTTCAATACTGCTTCATGCCTCAGCCCCAGCACCTCAATGGCGGTGACGCGCTGCATGGCGGTTTCCTGATGATGCTGTGCGATAACATTCTTGGTTCAGCCGCCCATAGCGGACTGAACGGGCAGATCGCCTCGACCGTGACACTGAACACCGACTTTCTGGCGGCTGGTTCTGTTGATGCCCCTGTGTTCGGCGGCGCTGAGGTGACACGGCAAACACGCTCTCTCATCTTCGTATCAGGTGAATTGTCCCAGAAGGGCAAAGTGCTGATGACGGCGACGGGCATCTGGAAGATCATCGGCGCATGAGCGACTGGCTTTCCCGCCTGCCGGAAATGGCGCATGGCATGAAAGTGCAGCGGCCCGCGCGGATTGATATCGCGCCGCCGCCCGGCTTTGAAACGCCCGTGTCGCTGGTTGACCCATTCGAGGCTTTTGCCTTTCAGAGCTTCAAGCGCGTCAACGCGGACGGCACCGTCACCTATGCCTTGCAGACCGACGAGCGCCACGACAACTCGGTGGGCGTCGTCCATGGCGGATTGCTGATGACGTTCGCCGATTCCGTTCTGGGCATGGCGGCCTGGAGCGCCTGTGCAGACGCATGGTGCGTGACCGTCAGCCAGAACTCGTCCTTCCTGAAAGCCGTGCGCGTGGGAGACGTTATTGAGGTGACACCCGTCATCACCCGCGCCACACGCACGATGATTTTCACACGCGGCGAGTTTCTGGTGCGCGGAGAGCCGGTTTTTCAGGCCGTTTCCATGTGGAAGGTCACCGGCCGCAGCGCATGATGCGTTAGGAATTGGGTGAGACATCTGAACGGTTGGACAAATTGTAAGCATGTCCATAACGAGCCCTTCAACCTTCTTATCCGCATTTTAAGCCTGTTCTTTTACGGCACTGCAAAGCCCCACGCGTATGGTGTGGCTCATGAAAAGCGATGTCTCACGTCTGGTTCTCGGCACTGAACTGATCGGCTCGCGCCATGGCGCCGCGCCGCGCCCCGGCTCTCCGGCGGTCGAACGAGCGGTGCGTCTTTTGCGCCGCGCCCATCGCGCAGGCATTGCTGCTTTCGATGCCGATCACGCACAGGGCGAGGCCGAGCTTCGCATTGGCGATGCCTTCGACGGCGATGATCAGCCCGCGACATTTACAGTGCTCGACCTGGGCACAACGCCTGATGACGCCAGCGCAGGCGAAGCCGAGGTGGCGGTCGAAGCCAGCGTCAGCGCCAGCCTGGTGAACATGAAACGGGCGCGGCTCGACACGCTGATGCTGCGGGCCCGCCACCTGACATCGCATGACGGCGCGGTGTGGTCGCGTGTGCTGCGCCTGCAGAAGGCCGGTGTCATCGCCAAAATCGGCGTGGCTGTGCAGACCCCGGAAGAAGCCTTTGAAGCCCTGGGTCGCCGCGCCGTGACGCATATCCAGCTGCCCCTCAACCTGCTGGACCAGCGCTGGCGTGAAACCGGCGTGCCTGACGCGTGCCGTGCCCGGCCGGACGTGACGGTCCATGCCTGCAACATCTATCTGCGCGGCATTCTGGCGGCGGAAGATTCCTACTACTGGCCGCGTGTGCATGGCGTCGATGCCGAAGGCACACTCTATATGCTCGACACGCTGTCGCGCCTGTTCAACCGCATGTCGATTTCAGACCTCTGCCTCGCTTATGTGCGCGGTCAGGACTGGGTGCATGGTTTCGTGATCGGCATGGAGAACGAGGAGCAGCTCGACCGAAATCTGGCGCTGCTCGACGCGCCGGCCATGACGGCTGACGAGATCGCAAATATCGAACCCCGCCTGCCCCGCTTTCCACTTGAGCTGCTGGACCCGGCACTTTGGCCGGTCAAGGAAAGCTGAGTTATGCCTTCGCCCGCACTCAGCCCTGTTGCCGAGGCGATGGCGAAACTGGACCGCGCCTATTCGGCGTTTGCCACGACGGACGATGACTCATCTGAGAATCATCTGGACGCGCTGCATGCGCGAATCCGGGGCTTTGGGCTGTTTGCCGATTGCGATGCCGCCTGCCTGCGTCGCATTGCCTATGAGGCCACATGGTTCGGCCTGCCGGGCGGCACCGATCTCGACCGCCAGGGCGAAAATGACCAAGCCATTTTTCTGGTGGTGAGCGGGCGTCTGGCGGTTCATGTGACCGACGAGAACGGCGTTGACCGCATTGTCGCCCATGTCCCTGCCGGTGAAACCGTCGGCGAGATGTCGATGATCGCCGGTGATGCCCACAGCGCCCGCCTGCGCGCCATGCGCGACACCGAGCTTCTGCGTCTGTCGAAGGCCGCGTTCCTTCGCATCACGGCGCGTGAGCCACGCATCATGACAACGCTGACCCGGTTGATCATCAAGCGCCTGCGCGCCACTACGGCCGGCAACGCTGCGCTGATGCGGCCCAAGACCTTTGCGCTCATTCCGCTCGATCACGGCGTTGACGCGGAAAGCTTCGCCTATGATCTGTCGCGGGCGCTGACGGCGCTGGGGCTTTCCTATGCGCTGTTCGATGAAAGCCATGCAGGCGAACAGGCCGAAAACTTCTACAATGCTGAACAGGCCAGCGATGTCGTGATCTATGTGGGCGATCATGCGCGCTCAGCATGGTCTGATCACTGCATCCGGCAGGCCGACAGGGTGATGCTGATCGGTCGCGCTGGTGCAATGCAGACTCATGGCGTTCTCCATCGCACCGCGGCGGGCGGGCGGCGCTATGAACTGGTCGCGCTGCATGATGGCGATCTGGGTTCAACACCACGCGGCGCTGCGGAGATGTGGCACAATGTGCGCCGGGGCAATCACGGCGACGTCGCGCGTCTGGCGCGCCTGATGACCGGCAATGCGACCGGGCTGGTTCTGGCCGGTGGCGGGGCGCGCGGCTTTGCCCATATCGGCGCGATCCGGGCCCTGCGCGAGGCTGGTCTTGTGTTTGACCGCACCGCTGGATCATCCATCGGTGCGATCATCGCCGCCTCGGTCGCGATGGGCTGGGATGATGACGAACTGAAAAGCCGCATCCGCGCGGCGTTTCTGGATGCCAAGCCGCTGACGGATTACACACTGCCACTGGTGGCACTGCTGCGCGGATCAAAAGTTGGCCATCAGCTGCAGAAGCATTTTGGCGAACGTCATATCGAAGACCTGCCGCTGCCGTTCTTCTGCATCACCTCGAACCTGACAACCGGGCATGCCGCCGCGCATCGCACCGGGCTGTTGTGGCGTGCGCTCAAGGCCAGCGCGTCCATTCCCGGACTGCTGCCGCCGGTCGTGATGGACGGCCATCTGCATGTCGATGGCGGCATCATGAACAATATGCCTGCCGACGTGATGGCCACCGATGCACGCGGGCCGATTGTTGCCATTGATGTCGGCGGCGATGCCGGACTTGGCTATCACGAAGAAAATTATGGCGAAGAAGGGTGGCTGACACGCTGGACGCGCCGCCGGGCAGGCGCGCCGTCGATGGCGTCGCTCCTGATGCGCACCGGCACCGTCGGCAATGAAACCCAGCGCCGGATCGCCCGCGCGCAGGCCGATCTGGTGATTGACCCTGCGCTGAACGGCATTTCACTGACGCATTGGAAGAAATTCGATTGCGCCGTCGAGGCGGGCTACGAGGCTGTCGCGCGCATGATCGACACCAAGGGTCTGCCGCAGTTTGTTACGAGCGCTGCAGCATAAGCATTTGTGATCTCGCTCGCGGGCTCGTGAGTTTATCGCGCTGATGTCAGCCTTCATCCTGCCTGCGCAAAACAAGCACATGAAGGGGGATGAATGACGGGCATGAAACTGCTGCCGCCGTGGCGGCACCCGCAATCTGCCCCTGTCATGACGGACGGTGAACGCGCGCGCTCAGTGGCCGCCTGGCGCTGGCTGACGGGGCTGGAGCCAGCGCCGCGCGGGCTCGGCAACGAAGCGGGTGAGCGCCCATCCGATCAGGATTATGAGCACCCAGCGCAGAGCCAGATTCCATGAGAAATATTGCTGCCAGAAAATCCACACCTGTTGCGCCAGAGGTGAATTACCCAGCAGGCCCATCCAGTACATGACCGGCTGGTGGATGATGAAGACGCCATAGGAGATCGCGCCCAGCCATACCAGCACGGAGGTGCCAAGAAGAGTGGCAACCAACCCCTGATCATCCAGCAGCGTCCAGAAGAACACCGTCATCAGTGTCAGGGTCAGCATGTCAGACCAATGCTGATGCAAAGCAAGAAACACCAGAATAGCGAGCGGCAGCTGAAGCCATCTGCGCCATGACGGGCCGGCGGGCAGCAATGCGATGCCATAGCCGAGCATGAACTCAATGATGGCACGCAGCGGCGACATGTCGTTGGGCGCGGGGAACATGCCGCGCTGAAAGGCATAGTGAAGCCCCAGCGTTGCGCCGCCCGCGAGAATGACAAGCAGCGGCCCGCGAAAACGCTCGGACACCCTTGCAACGCCCCAGGCAAAAAACGGAAACACCAGATAGGCGCAGATGAGCGCGCTGACATACCAGCCGGGGATGTTCCACACGAGTTTGTTGTGGAAGCCCCAGGCCTGCACCATGAAAACCGAGGTCAGCCAGTTGGCCCATGTCGTGTCGGCGCGGTGGAAGGGTTCATAGCCCGGATCCCAGATGCCGTTCTGACGCAGATACAGCACTGTCAGCTCAATAACCGCCATCAGCACCAGCACCAGCAGATAGAGCGGATAGAGCCGGATAAAGCGGCCCCACAGGAAGCGGCCATAGGCACCCGGGCCAACGCCATTTGAAAACGTGCGCGCATAACCCGAGGCGATGCCAAAGCCCGATATGATGAAAAAGAGATCGAGCAGCAGGAAGTATTTGTGGAACCATCCCGTCATGAAGCCGAACTCAGGCGACCAGGAGAGCGATTCCCCCATGTGGAACAGCACGATGCCGATGGCACCAAGGCCGCGCAGGCCTTCAATGGCCCGGATGGTGTGGCGTGGTGATGTGCTCTCAGCCATGGTTCCCCCTGCGAAGGGCCATAGCATCTGCGCGTCCTTCACACTACCGAGTGAGAATGGACAAACACCATGATTGTGAAAGGTTCATGTCACTGAGCCGCCGCGTGCTGATTGCAGCACAGCTTTCAATCATTCTGGCGTTCGGCCACAGCCGCAAGCTGAGGCAATGCTCCAGCCCGCGCGCCGATGGCATGTAGACGCGGGGCTTCCGTCTTGAACCAGTCGCCACCCGGACGCCAGGAGACCATCACCCACACATAAAGGTCGAGCGCCGAAAATGTTTCGCCCAGAAACCACGGCGCGCCAGCCCAGCTTTCGACATAGCGCCACAGTGTCTTGCGATGGTCATCGGTGGTCTGGCGCAACGCCTTGGCCGCCGCCTCGCTCTGCCCCTTCAGCCATTTCTGCGGCGTGTCGCCATAGGTGAAGGTCGGATAGATCGCTGTGTTGAGCAGCATGAGAAAGCGGAGAAACTCGCGCCGCTTGGGATGAGCGACCGGCGGCACCAGCGCGACGTTCGGCGCAATGTCGTCCACATGCATCAGGATCGCCGCGCTTTCGGTGATGATCGCACCGTCAGGGCAGACGAGGCTTGGCACCTGCATCAGCGGATTGATGGCGCGCAGCTGGTCATGTTCCAGGCCGAGATCAGTCCAGGAAAAATACTGGATATCCAACGGCAGCCCGGCAAGCGTGAAGGCCGCTTCCGCGATCATCGAGCCGCCGCCCTTGGCCGCCAGCAGTTTGTAGCCTGATCGTTCGGGCATGCATGAGGTTCCCCTGAGAAAGATTGGAGATAGATGCGCCCCCGCCCAAGCACAACTTAAGCCAGGCTTCAGTCTGCCCCCGGGGCACACGAGCGCCGCCTTCCCGCTTGCCAGCCGCACATGACGGGCACACAGTCAGCCATTCACATTCAGGAGCTGCCCATGCCCATCAGCTATGACCACCTCATGTCGTTGAAGTCAGATGGTACTGAATCCTCGTATGGCGACCGCGAAACCATGCTGTATGCGTTGGGCATCGGATTTGGTCGTGACCCGATGAACGAGGATGAACTGCGCTTTGTCTATGAAGGCGTGAACGATCCGGCCTATCTGAAAACCGTACCGACCATGGCGACCGTGCTGCACTGGGGCGGCGGGGCGCTGCGCAATAGCGGCATCAATTATCTGATGGTCGTGCATGGCGAACAGCGCGTGACGCTGCACCAACCCTTGCCAGCGGCTGCGAACATCATCAGCGATGAACGGGTCATCGGCGCCTTCGACAAAGGCGCAGGCAAAGGCGCGGTGATCGTGACCGAAAAGAAAATCCGCCTGAAGGAAACCGGCGCGCCACTGGCGACACTGGTATCATCGACCTTCGCGCGTGGTGACGGTGGCTTTGGCGGACCATCCACCGGCGCGCCCGAACCGCACCCGATTCCCGAGCGCAAGCCGGATGCAACCTATGAAGCGTCGATCCTTGCCGATCAGGCCTTCATCTATGCGCTGTCGGGGGACCGCAACCCGCTGCACCGCGACCCGAAGATCGCCAAGATGGCAGGCTTCCCCAAGCCGATCATCCACGGGCTCTGCACCTATGGCACCACCTGCCGGGCGATCATCACGAATGTGCTGAACTATCAGTCGGAGCGCATCACCGGCTATGACGTGCGTTTCTCAGCCCCCGCCTTCCCCGGTGAAACCGTGCTGCTGGATGTATGGCAGGACGCGAAGGTCATCTCGTTCCGTGCACGCCTGAAAGAGCGCGACGTCACCGTCATCAATAACGGCAAATGCACGCTGGCGTGAGCGATCTGGAAGGCTGGCCTGCCGATCCTGTTTCTGAAGCGGTAGACCTGATCGCGGCAGGTCAGGCCCGTGAGGCCGCAACAAGACTTGCGGCGCTGATTGGCGCAGGGCGCGGCGGATTGCTGGCGCGCATGACATGGGTGCGCGCTTTGCTGGCCTGCGGCGACGCCAGACAGGCGCTGGCAGAAGCGCGCGAGGTATCGCAGCTTGCACCATCGCTGGCGGAAGCGGCTGTGGTGTTCGGCAAGGCATTGGAGGCCAACAACGCATTGCCCGCCGCCATCGCTGAATATCAGCGTGCGCTCAGGCTTGATCCCGAATGTGGTGCCGCCGAGCTGGCGCTTGCTTTCAGTTGGGCGGAGGCAGGTGAAGCTGAAAAGGCGGAAGGTCATCTTCAGGCGGCAGAAAATCTGGGTCAGAGATCGGATGACCTGCGCGCCCGCATTGCCGCACTGAAGCAGGCGCAGCGTTCGGATGCCGGTTATGTGCGCCACCTGTTTGATCAGTTCTCGTCCGACTACGACGCACGGATGCGCGGCGCGCTTGCCTATCGTGCGCCGGAAATCCTGGCTGAGCTGGCGCTGCTCGTCAGCGGCGGTAAATTGAAAAAAGCCCAAACGCTTGATCTGGGCTGCGGCACCGGGCTTGCCGCGCCCGTCTTCCGCCCTTTTGCCACAAAGCTGAGCGGCCTTGATCTCAGCCCCCAGATGATCGGGCAGGCCGAAAAGACCGGTCTCTATGACACGCTGATCGTGGGCGATGCCGAACCTTATCTGACGCAGACCCCTGCCCGCTTTGGCCGGGTGATCGCCGCCGACGTGTTTGTCTATATCGGCGATCTGAACCCCGTTTTTGAAGGCGTAAGGCGCGTGCTGAAACCCGGCGGCCTGTTTCTTTTCACGGTTGAGCGCAGCGAGGGCGACGCGCCTTTCATGCTTCAGGAAACACGCCGCTGGGCCCACACGCGGGCCTATATCGAACAGCTTGCCGTGGCCTTCGGGTTTGACGTGCGCGGGTTGATCGACTGCACACCCCGCGTCAACAAAGGCGTTCCGATTCCGGGGCTGGCGGCGGCACTGGCCGTATAGTCAAACGCTTTTACCCTTGATGCAGGACGGCGCTGTGCTCAGGATGGGCCATCATTATTTTCACGACCTTTAAGGACTCTCTCATGGCCCATGCGCTCGAACGCCCCGATTGGATGAGCGAAGATCTGATCCTGTTTGAAGACGCCGTTTCCAAGTTCACCGACAGGGAACTACTGCCGCATCACGAGGCATGGAACCGGGCTGGCATGGTGCCACGCGAGGTCTGGCTGAAGGCGGGTGAGGCTGGGCTGCTATGCGCTTCGATGCCCGAACAGTATGGCGGCGGCGGCGGCAGCTTCGCACACGAGGCTGTGCTGATTGACGTGTTCGGGCGCAAGGGCATCAGCAACTTTGGCGCTTCACTGCACAACGCCATCGTCGCGCCATACATTCTGAACTATGGCACCGAGGCACAGCGTCAGCGCTGGCTGCCGCGTCTGGCGACCGGCGAGCTGGTCGGCGCGATTGCAATGACCGAGCCGGGCACTGGCAGCGACCTTCAGTCCATCAAGACATCAGCGCGCCGCGATGGCGATGGCTATGTCATCAATGGCTCCAAGACCTTCATCACCAATGGTGGCACGGCCAATCTGATCATCGTGGTGGCCAAAACCGATCCGGCGGGCGGCGCGAAAGGCACATCGCTTGTGGTTGTGGAAACCGACGAGGCCCAGGGCTTCCGCCGTGGCCGCAAGCTCGACAAGATCGGCCTGCCCGGTCAGGACACATCTGAACTGTTCTTCGAGGATGTGCGCGTGCCCGCCGCCAATCTGCTGGGTGAGGCCGAGGGGCGCGGGTTCTTTTCACTGATGGAACAGCTGCCCTCAGAGCGTCTGCAGATCGCGCTGCAGGGCATCGCCATGATCGAGCGGGCCATCGAGGAGACGGTGAAATACACCCGCGAGCGCAAGGCGTTCGGCAAGCCGGTGATGGATTTCCAGAACACGCAGTTCGTGCTGGCCGATGCCAAAGCCAAGGCGACCGTTGCGCGCGTGTTCTGCAACTGGGCCGTGGGACAGCTGCTCGCCGGAAAGCTCGATGCCTTTACCGCCTCGATGGCCAAATTGTGGGTGACGGACGAGCAGGTGAAGATCGTCGATGAATGCCTGCAACTGCACGGCGGCTATGGCTATATGAACGAATACCCGATCGCGCAGATGTATCGCGATGCCCGCGTTCAGAAGATCTATGGCGGCACCAACGAGATCATGAAAGTGCTGATCGCCCGCGCGCTGTAACCTTCAGCCCTGTGCGCGTATCAGCCTTTTGAACAGCTGGCCGAAGGATGGGTCTTTCGCGTCCAGCGCGAAGGTGAGCGGCTTGCCCGTACCGCGCCGGACTTCAACGCCATCCTCGAACACGCTGTGCGCGGCGATGGTGTTGAGACGGATGGCGAAATCCTTTTCGCCGCCGGTTGAGATGATCCGCTTGGTGGTCAGCACAATGGTGCCCCGGCCATAGGAATAGGTGGCGGTCTGGTTGCCGCGCGAACGCTGTTCCTGAACCTGACCGCGTGCGGCGAAATAGCATTCTTCGGTGGAGGGCAGATCGACGGGGCTGGGCACAGGGGTCAACGGCCCGTCTTCGATTTCCCACAGACGGCGGGCGCGTTGCAGCGCGTCCTTGGTGGCATCATCCAGCTGCAGTTTGACGCCCAGCATATCGGCCATCGTGCCAAGGCGCTCCTCCTCAGCGGCGTCAAACTTGCCATCCGCCAGAACGCGGGCGATTTCGTCTTTCATCCGCCGCACCACGCCATCGGTCAGAATGGCGTCGGCTTCTTCTTTTGAGAAACCGGCGGACTGCGCGGCTGCATCGAAATCGCGGCGGTCGCCACTGCTGACATCGGCATCGTCCAGCACGATGTCGGCAGCATGATCCAGCGCCGCCCGCGCCCGTGCCGCGACAACGGGGGCCGCCACATCAACGCAGCCCAGCACTGCCGCCAATGCCTGAAGCCGGGCCACGCCGCCTTCCACAACCTGCTGCGCCGAAAGCGACTGCGCTGCCTGCTGCATGATCTCGGCCGCCTCGGGCTGACTGCTCGCCAGCGTCAATCCATAGTGTTGCTCGATGGCGTCGATGTCATCCCGCGCGAGCGTATTCCAGTCATTGGCCGCGGCCAGCAGGTTATGAATGGATGTCGCAAAGCCGCGCCGGTCGGGCCGCCCGAACAGACGGCCGAAGAAATCCTGCTCAGGCACGCTCGCTTCAACAAACGGCGCGGCCATA
Source organism: uncultured Flavobacteriaceae bacterium (assembly GCA_964390465.1). Lineage (GTDB taxonomy): Bacteria > Pseudomonadota > Alphaproteobacteria > Micropepsales > Micropepsaceae > JADZAI01. Next base: position 116,018 of record CAYMIJ010000007.1, read on the forward strand.
GCTCACTCCGCAGCCGGGCGCGCGGCGCGGCCCGCTGCGCCTTCAGCCCGGCACTGATAAGCGTTCTTCTCGCGCCCCGGCGGCGCATAGAGCACGTCGAGCCAGTTCGACGTCCGCACCATATGGCCATCGCCGCGCAGCACGGTTTTCGCCTCGCCCTCGTGGCGCTCCAGCGTGACGACGCCGGTCTCCAGAGCGAGAAAGCCGCGCTCTGCCGGTCGGTCACCCATCAGCGCGAGGCGGATGGATGGCCCACCCTCGCAGACATAGGTCTGCCATACCGGGTCTCCTGCGGCGGGAGCAGAGGCCACAGCCGCGGCTGCAATCACAAGAGAGAAAAGCATCTGGAAACTCACTGCATGACGGCGAGGCAATTCAGCATCGCATAATTGTCGTTGTAATAGACCGTGGCGCGATTGGCCACGGTCACCACTGTGAAGTTTCCGCCATCATAGCGCACACCAGCCGTTGAACCGGCGATCCGCATGGGGATGACGCCGCCACTGCCCGTTGAGAAAACCACGCCAGTCTCAAGATAGCCCAGCGTGAAATGCTTGTTCTCATCACACAGGAATGAGGTGACCTGATTGCTGTCGACTTCAGCAGGCAGGCCGAGCAATCCCATCGGCACATCCACCGTGTGAATGCCGCATGAGGCCAGCCCCACAAAGGCGATGAGCGAAAACCGCTTCAAGCAGCTGCCTTTTCTGCTTGTGGAGTATCTGCCAGCGGCTTCACCGGAAGATTGTCCGGCCCGTACCCGGCCTCGCGCGCCCGCACCCGACCGCGTTCTTCTTCCATGGCAATGTCGATGCAGTATTTGTCGAAGTTGATCTGCTGCGTGTGGCGGCGCGATTTATAGTGCCTGCCCATGGCAGCCTGTTCGTCACTGGCGATCGTCTGTTCCATCTCAGCGTCCGATGGCAACCGGTATTCGCCCATGAGGAAACTGGCGACCCACCTGGCCTGACGCTCAGCCAGATTCACAAGAGTCGGCAGAGGCTGGGCCAGTCCCATGAAAAACAGGTTGGGCATGCCGGGCCGCCAGATGCGCTTGAACAGGCCGATATGATTATCCACCACCGGCGCGATGTCCTTCGGCAGGAACGGGAAGGTGATGTTGTAGCCGGTGGCGTAGATGATGGCGTCGACATCTTCCACTGTGCCATCGGTGAACTTCACCTGCCTGCCCATTTTTTCAGCGATATTGGGCTTCATGACGATATCGCCGCAGCCCGCGCGCGTAAGGAACTCACCGGAAACCGAAGGATGGGCATCCGCTGGGTGATGTTCAGGTTCGGGCAGGCCATAATTCTTCATCCGGCCAACGGCGCGGACGATCATCCGCTTCATGAAGAAACGATAGGCCCATTGCGGCATCCACGACGGGGCAGTGCCTTTATCGGGCGGGCGGCCATTGATGTATTTCGGGAAAATCCAGACGCCCCGGCGTGCCGCCACCATCAGCCGTTTGGCGATGGGCTTCTGCGCCAGCTCGCTGGCGATATCCATGGCGCTGTTGCCCATGCCGACGACCAGCACATTTTTGCCGACGAGATTGTGCGGCTCAAAGGGCGTGCGATAGGCATGTGAGTGCATTTCCACGCCATCGAAGACACCGGGGAATGTTGGCGTGTTCGGATCCCAGTGATGGCCGTTGCACACGAACAGCGCGTCATAGCGCCGTGTTTCGCCGGTTGAGAGCTTCACCTCCCACACACCATCGGCACCGCGCGTCGCGGTTTCAACCCTGGTGTTGAAGGTGATTTTCTCGCGCAATCCGAAGTGATCGACATAGGTGTTGAAATAACTCAGCACCTGCGCGTGATGGGGATAATCAGGAAAGGTCGCCGGGATGGGCAGATCCTGAAACTGCATGCGCGTTTTCGATGTGTCGATGTGCAGCGACTGGTAGCACGCCGACACCCCGCCCGGATTGTTGTAAGCCCATGTACCGCCAACCTGGCCGGTCATTTCGAAGATGTCGAAAGGCAGGCCGCGGTCCTGCAGCGCTTTCGCCGTGGTGAAGCCGGAGCAACCGGCACCGATGATGCAGGACTTGGGCAATGCGGCCATGGTCAGCCCGCCGATGGCACAAGCATGCCGCGCTGAACGGCAGGACGATCGTGCAGGTGCTTCATCCAGATATCGATCGCTTTATGCTTCTCGACGAGCTTTGGAAAGTTCTTCAATACGGCGGGCAATGTGGCCGCAATCCACGGGTAAACCGCCATATCGGCAATCGTGTATTCACTGCCCGCCAGGAACTCGGCCTCAACCAGCCTTTGTTCCAGCACCCCGATGAGACGGGCATATTCCTTTGAATAACGGTCAATCGCATAAGGGATTTTTTCCTTCGCATAGACCGCGAAGTGATTGAGCTGGCCTGCCATCGGCCCCAAGCCTGCCATCTGCCAGAACAGCCATTCAATGGCCTTCCAGCGGGCGTCGCCATGCTTGGGCAAAAAGCGACCGGTCTTTTCGGCGAGATACAACAAGATCGCCCCGGACTCGAACACCGTTGTACCGGTTTCGCGGTCCATGATCGCAGGGATCTTGTTATTCGGGCTGATTTTCAGGAAGCTGGCCTCGAATTGCTGGTTCATCGAGATGTTCACGGGGTGGACCGTGTAAGCGAGGCCACATTCCTCCAGCATGATCGAGACTTTGCGTCCGTTCGGTGTCGTCCATGTGTAGAAGTCAATCATGCGCGCCTCCAATGTCTGCGACGGCAGTTAAGCGAAGCTGGGGGCACTTGGAAAGTCTGGAGCGCAGACCAATCATCAGTTAAGCCATCCCGATGGATGACAGCCCACCCGACGCCGACACCATTGCGCGCGCGATGATCGCCTCTACGCCCCATGCCGGGGCGCTGGGGATGCGCCTTGTGTCGATCGGCGAGGATGCCGCCATCGCCATGATCCCCTATGGGCCACATCTGGTGGGCGATCCTGAAACCGGGGTCGTTCACGGCGGGGTCATCACCTCGCTGCTGGATCACACATCAGGCATGGCCGTGCAGGGCCGCCGCCGGATGCCGGGGGCCATCGCCACGCTGGATATGCGCATTGATTACATGCGCCCGGCAAAGGCAGGTGCTGACATTTTCGCGCGGGTGGAATGCCACAGGCTCACACGGTCCGTGGCTTTCGTGCGGGGCGTCGCCTATCTGACCACGCCGGACGATCCCATCGCTTCCGTTACGGCCGCCTTCATGCTCGACACATCGAGCAGCCGCAGAAAGACGGCGTCATGACGCTCAGCGCTTTTCTGAAGTCGTGTGCGACGTCTGGTCAGCGCCCTGACATGACCCGTGTCAGCGAGGCCATCCCCTATGCGCAGTTTCTGGGCATAAGGGTTGACCGCAAGGGCACCGAGATCACCACCGTGCTGCCATTCCGCCATGCGCTGATCGGCAATGCGCTGATCGAGGCGCTTCATGGCGGCGTTGTCGGCGGCTTTCTGGAACTGACCGCGATGATGCAGGTGGTGTTTGAAGCCAATCCCGGCGCTGTACCCAGGCCAGTCGACATCAATATCGACTACCTGCGATCCGGCAGACCGGTCGACACCTATGCCCGTGCTGTGATCACAAAGCTGGGACGGCGTGTCGTCAATGTTCATGCCGAGGCCTGGCAGGAAGAACATATCCGGCCGATCGCCACACTACGCGGCCACTTTCTTCTGCCAACGCCTGAGACGGCGCCCGTCTAGTCTGACGTTAAAGCACCAACATCCCGCCCGCAAAGATGCGTGATAGTGATATTCTCGCGCTTGAGCCTGGCGGCCAGACCGCGCGCGATGTCTGCAGCGAGTCCAGGGCCATGAAAGATCATGCCGGTATAAAGCTGGACCAGACGGGCTCCGGCCGCGATCTTCAGATAGGCGTCATCAGCATTGGCAATGCCGCCTGCGCCAATCAGCGGCAGTCGCCCGCGCGCCGCCTTGAAGGCCAGCGCCAGAGCCTGCGTGGACAGCGTGAGAAGCGGTGCCCCTGACAGGCCGCCGGTTTCTGCCTTGTAGGAACTGCGTAGATTTTCGGGCCGGGAAATCGTGGTGTTGGAAACGATCAGCGCGTCAATACCGTGGCTGACGCAGGCTTCGACAATGGCGCTGATCGCCTCAGCATCCAGATCGGGCGCAATCTTCAGAAACACCGGCCGTTGGACGGCGTGCGCTCGGCGTTCCTCGCACACGCGCCCAAGCAGATCAGCCAGTTCTTCACTGTTCTGCAGGCCGCGCAGGCCCGGCGTATTGGGCGACGAGATGTTGATCGTCACATAAGAGGCGAACGGTGCGAGTCTGCGATAGCCTTCAACATAGTCACCGGCGCGATCGGGCGAATCCTTGTTCGCGCCGATATTGATGCCGACAATACCACCTTTGCCCTGCCGCCGTTGCAACCGCATCAGCGCCGCATCATGACCTTCATTGTTGAAGCCCAGTCGGTTGATCACCGCTTTGTCGTCCGTCAGACGAAAGATACGCGGACGAGGATTGCCAGACTGGGGTTTGGGGGTGACCGTGCCACATTCGGCAAAGCCGAACCCCAGACGCAGCATGGCATCCGGCACCTCGGCATTTTTATCAAAGCCAGCCGCAAGACCAACGGGATTGGGAAATGTCAGCCCGAACAGGGTCTGGGCAAGGCGCGGTTCAGTCGCCGGGCCACTGCCGCCCAAAAGGCCCGATTTCAGCATGGCCAGCGTGAGGCCATGAACCCGCTCTGGCGGCAACCCAAACAGAACGGGACGCAACAGACGGTAAGCCAGATTCATGGAATGCCTGATGGAAAAACAAATGTGCCGCTCCCATCAGGCTTCAGCGCGCATGCGTCAATGGCCAACGCAGGATCGAGCGGTGCATAGAGGTGCGGAAACAGAGCGCCACCCCGCGAAGGTTCCCATTTCAGATTCGCACCGAAAGCGCCCGCATCAAATGAGACCAGAAGCAGATCGCTTTGACCTGCAAAGTGCCGCTGCGCTGTCTCGCGCACCTGCGCGGCGGTGGAGAAATGGATGAAGCCGTCCTGGATATCCACAGCCGCCCCATTGAAAGAACCGGTGCGGCAAGCTGCGCGCCACAAAGATTCTGGAACAATCTTGTAGATGAGGTCAGGCATCGAAGAATTTTCCGACAAGGTCACATTTTTACTTGCATCGCTTTGTGAGTTAGACCTATTTTCCTAATAACTCAACACCGTTCAGAGCGGCCGCATGCTTACGCATAAACAGATATGGACTGCCATCGACCAACTCGCCGCGCGCTACGGCCTGTCGCCTTCAGGGCTGGCGCGCAAGGCCGGGCTGGATGCCACCACGTTCAATCCATCAAAGCGCACCGCCGATGATGGCAAGAAGCGCTGGCCGTCCACCGAAAGCGTGTCCAAGTGTCTGGCGGCCACCGGTGCATCGCTGGATGAATTCATTTCGCTCGTGCATCCCAAGGGCAAGCATCCCGCAAACGCCGCGCGCGCCGTGCCGCTGATCGGTCTGGCGGAAGCCGGCTCGCACGGTTTCTATGACGATAGCGGCTTTCCGGCGGGCTCTGGCTGGGATCATGTGCGACTTCCCTCATTCGATGAGGACGGCGCTTACGCCCTTCAGGTGAAGGGCGATTCCATGCTGCCGCTTTATCGCGACGGCGACATCATCATTCTCTCGCCCGGCACCGCCGTCAGCAAAGGCGACCGTGTTGTGGTGAAAACCCGCAAGGGTGAAGTCATGGCCAAGGTGCTCAACAAGAAGTCGGCCAGAAAGATCGAGCTGGGCTCGATCAATCCCGCCTATCCGCCGCGCGTTTTTGACTCCAGCGAGGTTGACTGGATGGCCCGCATCGTCTGGGCCAAACAGTAAGGCTCAATCTGCTTTCAGAAATGCGCCGTTGAGTGCCTCGCGGATGAGCGCGGCTGTTTTCTTCGTGCCGAACAGTGCAGCGAACGAGCCAAAGCGCGGGCCCTGTTCCTGCCCCAGCACGACTTCGTAGAAAGCCTTGAACCAGTCACGCAGCTTTTCGGCAAAGCCGTGTGCCTTGCCGATGTCGAAGCTGAGGGCCTGAATTGCTTCGCCCTGCGTTTCGTCCGTGACATCCAGCGCAGCGGCCAGTGCTTCAAGCCCTGCACGCTCTTCTGGCGTTGGCGCGCGGTAGGTTTTGGTGGGCAGCACGAAATCCTTGTAATAGCGCATCGCATAACCGACGAGCCGATCGAGCGATGGATAGGCCTCTGGCGTAGCGCCCGGACGGTAGGCGCGGATGAACCCCCACAGCACATCCTTGCTGTCGGGATTGGAAGCTGCGGTCAGATTGAGCAGCAGCGCAAACGATAGCGGCCATGGCTCCTGCGGTGGATGACCCGCATGAAGGTGCCATACAGGATTTTCCAGCCGTTCTTCGTGTGACTGCTTCTGATAGGCGTCGAGAAACGCCGCATATTCATCCACGACCTTCGGGATGGCATCGAAGTAAAGCCGCTTCGCCGTTTTCGGCTTCTGATACATGAACAGCCCGAGGCTTTCGGGCGCGGCATAGGTGAGCCAGTCCTCAACCGCCAGGCCATTGCCTTTCGACTTGGAAATCTTCTGGCCCTTTTCATCAAGGAACAGCTCATAGCTGAGCAATTCAGGCGGCTGACGGCCAAGCGCCCTGACGATCTTCGATGACAGATCGACGGACGGAATGAGATCCTTGCCTGACATTTCATAGTCGATGCCCAGCGCATACCAGCGCATGGCCCAGTCGGCCTTCCATTGCAGCTTTGCCTGACCGCCTGTCACCTTCTGCTCGATTTTCCGGCCGTCCTCATCCTCAAAAACGATCGTCCCTGCATCGGCATTGCGTTCGATGATGGGCACTTCAAGAACCCGCCCGCTTGTTGGTGAAATCGGCAGGAACGGCGAATAGGTGGCGCGCCGCTCCTCGCCCAGTGTCGGCAACACCAGATTGATGACCGCATCATAGTTGCGCAGAACATGCAGCAGTGCTGCGTCAAACCGCCCGGAGACATACCAGTCTGTGGCGCTCTGGAACTCGTATTCAAAGCCGAACGCATCAAGGAACGAGCGCAGCATGGCATTGTTGTGATGCCCGAAGCTTTCGTATTTGCCGAACGGATCGGGCACGCGGGTGAGCGGCTTCTTCAGATGCTGGGCCAGCATCTCCTTGTTCGGCACGTTATCCGGCACCTTGCGCAGCCCGTCCATATCATCAGAGAACGCGAACAGGCGCGTTGGATAATCACTCATTTCCTGAAAAGCGCGGCGTACCATGGATGTGCGCGCCACTTCGCCGAAGGTGCCGATATGCGGCAGCCCCGAAGGCCCATAGCCGGTTTCAAACAACAGATAGCCCTTGTCAGGGTTCGCCGCCGAGCCGCCGCGCTCAAGACGAGCCAGAAGTTTTCGTGCCTCCTCGAACGGCCAAGCTTTTGCCTTGAGTGCCAGCTCGCGTGAGGACGTCACAACCAAGCTCCTTGTTCATGAAAAGGGCCGGGAACCTAGTCTTTGCGAGGCTGTCTCGTCAACGCAGGGCGAACACTCTATGGAGACCGCATGACTGCCCCCGATCCCATGACGCCACCACAAGGGCCCGTGATCGTGCTGCCGGTGCTTGTGCCAGCAGCTGACGGCGCAGCCATCCGCCATCCGGGTGGCGATGTTGAGCATATCGGCAGGGCAGCTGCCGCAACGCTGTTCAAAAGCCAGCCGCTGATGGTATGTCATACCGGGTTCACGGCCCGGCGGCTTGGGTTGAGCGAACCTGGCCGCCGCGCCACGGGGCTGCCCGCTCATGCCGATGTAGCTGAACTGTTTGCGTTCGTTCACCCCGCCCGCCCGATCATTCCGAGTGCGGCAGGGCTGGCGCAGGCGCTGGAACTGAGTGTTCCACATTCCGTCAACATGCAGGCGGATGTCATTCATCAGGCCGCACTAAAACTGCTGCATGATCTTCAGGGCAAGTCAGACGCCGAGCGCCATGAGTGCCGCGTACTCTCTGCCGTGGCCGCGCGGGCCGGTTGGCCGTGGTCACCCTTCATCGAGCAGATCCTTGGTCCTGCCGTACAGGGATTGGCGTCATTCGATACATGGAAGCGGCTGCCCGAATGGCAGGATCACCCGCCGCGCGGCGAGGCCGCCTCACGCCCCGTCACAGACAGTGAGGCCAGGCTCTGGCTGGCGGAGATTCTGGGGCCGGACAGCGAGCATCGCGCCGCCCAGTTTGACTACGCCGCAAATGCTGTGGGGGCCTTTGCCCCGCGCGAGCGGCGCGGCACTGGCCATGTTCTCATTGCGGAAGCTGGGACGGGGGTCGGTAAAACGCTGGGTTATCTCAGCCCGGCAACACTTTGGGCGCGACGGAACGACGGCATTGCCTGGATTTCGACCTACACCAAAAACCTTCAGCGCCAGCTGGATCAGGAATTGTCGCGCGTCTTTCCTGATCCCCGCGAGAAGCGTGAGAAAGTGACGATCCTGAAGGGCCGCGAGAACTATCTGTGCCTACTCAACTATGATGAAGCCACATCGGGGTTCGCCCTGGCCCCGACGCGCGAGATGATATTGCTTCTGCTCGTGGCGCGCTGGATTCCGGCGACCCGCGACGGTGATATTTCCGGCGGTGACTTTCCCGGCTGGATCAATGCCGAATACGGACGCACCGTCACCCTCACCGACAGGCGGGGCGAGTGTATTTACGGCGCCTGCAGGCACTATCGGCGCTGTTTCATCGAGCGCAACAACCGTGCTGCGGCGCGCGCTGAGATCGTTGTCGCCAATCATGCGCTGACCATGTCGCGGGCCGCCATGAACCCGCGCTCGCTTGATGAAAGCGGCGCAGCCGATCATGCAGGCGAAAGGCAGCTTCCCCAGCGCTATGTCTTCGATGAAGGCCATCATCTGTTTGATGCCGCAGATGGCATCTTCGCAGCCCATATGACGGTTTCAGAAGGCGCAGAACTGCGCCGCTGGCTTCGAGGCCGGGATGGCGGGCGGTCATCGCGCGTGCGGGGCTTGCGCGAGCGCCTCACTGAAACGGCCGTGTTCACCACACAGATGGACGATGAACTGGCCGCACTGGAACATGCAGCCCTGATCCTGCCTGGGGAGGGCTGGCGTCAGCGCCTGCAGGATAATGTGCCCTTTGGAATGTTCGAGCGGTTCATCGCGACGATCCGCGCGCAGACGCTGGCGCGCACAAGCCAGAGCGAGCAGGATTACGATCTCGAATGCGAACCCTTTCCGCTGACAAGCGAGGTAGGCGACGCGTTGCCTGAGATGATGAGCGGACTGCGGGCACTCGCGCAACCGCTGCACACACTTGCGAAGCAGATCGGCAAAGAGGTCGATACGGCCGACACCAGCATTGCCGTGACAGACCTGTCACGTCTGCGGGCACTGCTTCGGGGTTTGCGGCGCAGAACCATTTTCATGGTCGAGGCCTGGCTGAACATGCTGGAGGGTCTTGCGTCAGGACAATCGCCCGAAGGCTTCATTGAGTGGTTCGGCATCTCGCGCGAAGCCCGGCGGGAGTCAGATGCCGGTTTCTTTCGGCATCATCTCGATCCAACAAGGCCCTTTGCAGACGAGGTTCTTTCTGCCGCGCATGGAGCGCTCATAACCTCAGCAACATTGCGTGATCGTGGCGCAGGCGGCGATGGTGAAGATGCCGGATGGCAGCACGCTGAAATCCGTTCAGGCGCCCAGCATCTTATTGAGCCGGCACAGCGCGCCACCTACGCATCGCCTTTTGACTACGCCAGACAATCGCGGGTCATTGTCATTACCGATGTTGAATTGAGTGATGCGCGCGCCGTAGCGGATGCTTATTACAGGCTCATCGCGGCGTCAGGTGGTGGTGCCTTGGGCCTGTTCACGTCTATTCGCCGTCTGCGCGACGTTCACCAGAAGATCACCAGCAGGCTTGAAGCACAGAACCTGCCACTCTTTGCACAGCATGTTGACGCGCTGGATACCGGGACGCTGGTCGATCTTTTCCGCGCAGATACACATGCGTCTCTGCTCGGCACCGATGCCATGCGTGACGGCGTGGACGTGCCAGGCAATTCGCTGCGCCTCGTGGTGTTCGACAGGGTGCCCTGGCCACGACCGGACATCCTGCACAAAGCACGCGCAAGCGGGCTTGGCATCGCAAAATATAATGACGTCATTGTGCGCATGCGTCTTGCCCAGGCCTTTGGGCGTCTCATACGGCGGGCAACCGATAAGGGCGTCTTTGTGATTCTGGGTGCAGCGACACCATCACGCGTACTTGCCGGGCTGCCGCAGAACATTGAAATCACCCGCACGACATTGGATGCTGCCGTGCCTATAGTGCATGAATTCCTGCAATCCGAACCGGGTGATGCGCGGTGAAACAACTTCTGCTGTTACGACATGCCAAAGCCGCTGCGCACGACTATGGTGACGGCGATCATGAACGCCCCCTCACGGAAAGGGGCCGCAATGACGCGGGCCGGATGGGCGCCGCATTGGCACGGCTTGGATATCATCCCGGCCTGATTATGTGCTCAAGCGCAGTACGCACTGTGCAGACTTTGGAACTCATTCGGCCGCATTTTCTGCAGCCGGTCGAGGCGTGCGTGGAAACTGACCTCTATCACGCATCAGACAGCGAAATCGCGCTGCATGTCGGCAATCTGCCCTCGACGCTTTCGAGCGTCATGTTCATCGGCCATAATCCGGGCTTGGAGGATCTGGTCATGCGGCTTGGTCAACAGCACCTCGCGCCGGGGGCAACGGCCGAGAAATTCCCGACATGTGCTTTCGCAGCCTTCAGCAGCAATGCGGCTTCGTGGCACGATGCCCTGTCGGGGCAGTGGGCGCTTCAGACACTGCTTCGCCCCGCTGATCTTTGACCACTATCCCGCGCGGCGTGTCTCACCCTGGGTCTGCGGCACAGCCTTTTCCATGGCTTCGCGCAGCGCTTCGATGCGTATCGGCTTTGAGACATAGCCGTCCATGCCTGCCGCCAGATAGGTTTCCATATCGCCGCGCAAGGCATTGGCCGTGATGGCCACGATCGGAATGCGCGCAACAGAACCTGGCAAATTGCGGATCGCGCGCGTCGCCGTCGTGCCATCCATCACCGGCATCTGCACGTCCATGAGGACGATATCGTAGCTGCGTTCCTGAACCGCCTGAACCGCCAGTTCACCATTGCCGACGATGACAGGCCGGTGCCCTTCGCGCTTCAGGATGGCAGCGATGAGCTGCTGATTGACGGGGTGATCTTCAGCGACAAGCACATCAAAGCGGCGGCGCATGGCGGGCACGGCGGCCTTTGCTGCAGGCACGCCTGTCATATGATCGGGCAGATGCTGTATCGGCAATTCGAACCAGAAGGTCGAACCTTTGCCAGGTTCGCTGACCAGCCCGATCGCTCCGCCCATCGCTTCGACCAGAGACTTGGAGATCGCAAGGCCAAGGCCCGTGCCGCCGGCCTTACGGCTGGAAGATCCATCCACCTGGATGAACGGCTGGAACAGCTTAAGCTGCGCACTGGGCGAGATACCAAGGCCCGTATCGCTGACCTTGTAGCACAGCATCGCCTTGCCATCCCGTTCCAGGCGCTCAACGGATACATCGACCCGGCCATTCTCTGTGAACTTCACAGCATTGCCGACAAGATTGAAGAGAACCTGGCGTATCCGTGGACCATCCCCCCACAGCGTATCGGGGATGCCCTCACCAACACTAAAGGTGATCTTGTTGCCCTTCTTCGCTGACACAGGCTCAAGAAGTGAGACGACCTTCTCAACTTTGTCGCGCGCGCTGAACGCCGCGGGCTCGATTTTCATCTGGCCAGCTTCAATCTTCGAGAAGTCTAGAATGTCGTTGAGAATGTTGAGCAGGTTTTCTGCCGAAACATGTGCAAGCTGCGCGTAGCGCTCCTGCTCGCCCGTCAAGCCGGCGCTGCGGATCAGGTCAATCATGCCCATCACGCCGGTCATCGGCGTACGCAGTTCGTGGCTCATGGTCGCAAGGAATTGCGATTTCGCAACACTTGCCGCTTCGGCGGCAAGCTTCGACTTCTCAAGCTGCGCGCTTGCGGCGGCCATTTCCTGCTCGTGACTGACCTGCGCGGAGATATCGCGCGTAACCGTCACGATAAACTGCAACGCACCGGTGACAGGGTCGTAGACTTTGCGGCCACGGCGCTCAAGCCACAGCATTGTGCCATCTTTGCGCATGCCCCGGAACGTGAAGTCTTCGCCATGCCCGCCGGCATCTTCGCGGGCGATGGCCTCGATCACCTTTGGCACATCTTCCGGGTGGAAAAGCACGGCGCGCCCTTCCATGAACTCAGCAACAGTATAGCCACTCTGCTGCTCGCAGGAAGAAGACAGATATTCCATTTTGCGATCAGGGCCGAACACCGCGATCACGTCGATCGAATTATCAATAATGCTCTGAAGCTGATCGCGGGCCTTATTCTGTGCGGTCGTCGCCTCTTCTATCTCACGCTCGTGTTCGACCCGCTCCGTAATGTCGGAGATGACCGAAAGGACGGCGATGCCCGGTCCGAAATTGTGATCCGTGATCGGCTTGGCGCGGCGTTCTGCCCAGATCCACTGACCGTTCTTGTGCCGCAACCGGTAGCGCAGGACAGGCGAGACTTCACCTGCGCGATTGCGCGCGCCTTCATCGTACAATAGCTGCCGATCACTGGGATGAGTCATGGTGCCAAGCGGCATGCTGGCCATTTCATCTGGTGTGTAGCCAACAACATTGGCGGCAGATGGCGACATATAGGCAATGCTGCCATCGGGCCGGAACAGCGACACCACGTCACCAATGTGGTCCGTCACCAGCTGAAGCTGAGCCCGGCTTTCATCGAGCGCCTCACGCGCAGCCGACAATTGCTGCTCGCGGCGGACCTGTTCAGATATCTCGCGCGAGACGGCGAGAAACTCATTGACATGGTTCCTGTCATCAATGACCGGGGTTACGCTCGTTTCGAACCACAACCACCTTCCGTCCACATGTTTGAAGCGGTTGCGGTAAGTCACAGCCTGCCGGTTCTGGAACGACGAAACAAAAGCCGCCGTCACATGCGACCTGTCATCAGGGTGGGTCGCGCCCAAAGGATCAAGACGGGCTTCCTCCGGTTTGCCACCCAGAATGCGTTCGTGAGACTGCGAGACATGCAGCATCTCGCCCTTCACCGAGAAGCGCATGAATATTTCTGAGGCGCGACCGGCGAACAGATCATAGAGTTCGCTTTGCTCGCGCAGCTTCTGCTGTGTCGCATGAAGCGCTTCGGCGGCTTCGACCTCTGCCGTGACATCACGCGAAACGGCGATGACCTCAATCAGTGCTGCGCTATTCTCAGCGAACACAGGCGATAGTTCTGTATCCAGCCAGAGCCAACGACCATCAGCATGCCGCACACGGGCACGGCTGGATTGAGGCTTGCCCGTTGCGACAACGGCATCCCAGGCCTCTATGCTGGCTTCCTGATCGTCAGGATGCACGACCAGAAGCAATTCATCCCCATGTTGCGCGGATAGGCTGCCGAGAAGTCGTTCACGCGAGGCAGACACGTGGCGGACGCTGCGGTCCGGCGCAAAGCGGATCACGAACAACGAAGCATGCTGAGACAGCAGACTGTATGTTTCGGCGAGTTCGCGGATTTCGGACTGGGCCCGCGCGAGCTTCTGTTCTGCAAGCTCGGTTTCGCGCATATCCCTTGAGACAATGACGAAATCCCTGATCCGGTTACTTTGATCGTCAATGACCGGGTTGAGTATGCCGTCAAATGGTATCCAGGTGCCGTCGGCATGAAGGCCGCGATAGCGGAAGCGCTGCGGGAGCTTGGTCTTCAGGGTTGCTTCCCACGCCTTGCGCATGACACCGAGATCATCAGGGTGCAGCCGATCAAATGCGCGGCTCGTCAATTCGGCATGCTGGTCAACGCCCAACACTCTGGACACGGACGGCGAACGATAGAGCACCGTTCCGTCGAGCTTTACACGTGTGATCAGATCAGAGCTGTGTTCCGACAATATCCGGAAGAGATCCGCGCGCGCCTTGTGCTTTTCCTCGGCCGCTTTTTCTTCTGTCACATCGAAGATCGAGCCGACGCACACAAGCGAACCGTTTTCCTCACGGCGCAGCAAACGCAGCGTATCGCGAAACCACCGCCATTCGCCCGATGCAGTCCGCAGGCGTACATCATTTGACACCGCCCCGTGCGCCAGAATATCCGCCTTGGCGGCTTCAATAACCCACGCATCATCGGGATGCAGGATCGAGGTGAGGAACCCGCGGGCTTTCGTGAACTGCTCCGGTTCATAGCCAAGAACACGCCGCACCGAGTCCGACACGAAGACAAGCGTCGGCAATGGGCCATACACCGTCACGTAACTGACGGATGGTGACTCATTCAGAATTGCGAGGGCATCAAGCCCCGGCAGACTGGAAATAGACATGAGCCCTGCGCGGGAAAATTACCAAGTAGCGGCATATCTAACGCAGCTGCACTTTCAGCTTGATTAATTGTGCTGACATTCGGGCATGAATACCCGGAAGGCCGATGCGTTAACCATAAGACTTTGAAACGCAGATCAGGCCAGAAGGCCCGCGGCCTTGGAAACCAGCAGCCAAACCGACTTCACGGCTTTACCCAAAAGGACAAAAACATCCCCGGGCCAGGAAAAGCTCTCGGCGGCCGTCAGAGGGGCCGTGCTGACCACCGGACCGACTGAGACCTCACCGGACAAAACCCCAGAAAAGGGCAGCCCAAGCGCCAGCACCATCAGACAAAAGGAAAACAGCAGCAACGCGGCCTTCACGGTCAAACCCATTCATGGCTGAGCCAGTGCGGAGCAATCTAGCGCAAAACCGGCCGCACAAACAGTGACACACCCATGACGCTCTCATCTTTGTGATCAGCGCCACATGGCGTCTGGAGCGGGTGAAGGGAATCGAACCCTCGTCGTAAGCTTGGGAAGCTTCTGCTCT
>CAYMIJ010000008.1:0-124639 GCA_964390465.1 uncultured Flavobacteriaceae bacterium
GAGATCGTGAAGAACTTCTTCGGCAAGGAACCGCACAAGGGTGTGAACCCCGATGAAGTCGTGGCCATTGGCGCAGCGGTTCAGGCCGGCGTTCTGAAGGGTGAAGTGAAGGACGTTCTGCTGCTCGACGTGACCCCGCTGTCACTCGGCATCGAAACACTGGGCGGTGTGTTCACGCGCCTCATCGAACGCAACACGACCATCCCGACCAAGAAGAGCCAGACCTTCTCGACAGCAGAAGACAATCAGAGCGCGGTCACCATCCGCGTCTTCCAGGGCGAGCGCGAAATGGCAGCCGACAACAAGCTGCTGGGCAATTTCGATCTCGGCGGTATCCCGCCCGCGCCGCGCGGTATGCCGCAGATCGAAGTGACCTTCGACATCGACGCTAACGGCATCGTGCATGTGACGGCCAAGGACAAGGCGACCGGTAAAGAACAGCAGATCAAGATCCAGGCTTCGGGCGGTCTGTCCGATGCCGACATCGAAAAGATGGTCAAGGATGCTGAAGCGCACGCAGCCGAGGACAAAGGCCGCAAAGAGCTGGCTGAAGCGCGCAATCATGGCGACGCCATGGTGCATCAGACGGAAAAGAGCCTCACCGAATATGGTGACAAGGTTCCGGCGGATGACAAGGACGCCATTGCTGCGGCAATCGAAACGCTGAAGGAAGCGCTGAAAGGCGAAGACGCCGCCGACATCCAGCAGAAGACGCAGGCCCTGATGCAGGCGTCCATGAAGCTGGGCGAGGCGATGTACAAGGCTCAGGCCGACAGTGCTGCGGCGGCTGACGCCGCTGCGGATGGCGTGGGCGCTGCTGCCGATGATGTGGTCGATGCCGAGTTTGAGGACGTCGACGACAAGAAGAACCAGGACTAAAGGCTGGTGGGGCGGCGGTAACGCCGCCCCACAGTCATTGGGGGACGGGTCTTGGCCGCTAGCAAACGCTGTTATTATGAAGTGCTTGGCGTCGCCAGAACGGTGTCGGGCGACCAGTTGAAGTCAGCCTATCGCAAGCTCGCGATGGAATGTCACCCCGACCGCAATGGCGGTGACCCACAGGCGGAGACGCGCTTCAAGGAAGTCAGTGAAGCCTATGACGTGCTGCGCGACGACCAGCGCCGCGCCGCCTATGACCGCTTTGGTCATGCCGCGTTTGAAAACGGCGGCGGACGCGGGGGCAGCGGCGGACGCGGCGGCTTTGATTTCTCATCTGCCTTCACCGATGTTTTTGATGATCTGTTCGGCGAGTTTATGGGTCGTGGCCGTCAGGGCGGCGGCGGTCAGCGCGCCCAACGCGGTCAGGACATGCGTTATGACCTTGAACTGACGCTGGATGACGCGTTCATCGGCAAAGACGCCACGCTGAAAGTCCCCACCGCCATCGCCTGCGAGGCCTGTACCGGCACGGGCGCGGAAAAGGGCTCGCAGCCCGTGACCTGCACAACCTGCTCAGGGCACGGCAAGGTGCGCGCATCGCAGGGCTTTTTCACCATTGAACGGGCCTGCCCCACCTGTGGCGGCGCGGGCCGGACCATCAAGAATCCATGCAAGGCCTGTCATGGTCATGGCCGCGTGCAGAAAGAACGAACCCTCTCGGTGAAAATTCCGCGCGGGGTGGAAGATGGTCAGCGCATCCGGCTCGCGGGAGAAGGCGATGCAGGCATGTATGGCGGGCCCAATGGCGATCTCTATGTATTCCTGACCATCACCCCGCACGCCATTTTCAAACGTGAAGGCAATGATCTTTTCTGCCGCGTGCCGGTCAGCTTCACCACGGCGGCACTGGGCGGCAGTGTTGAGGTGCCAACTATTGATGGCGGCAAGACGGAAGTGAAACTGCCCGAAGGCACACAGACCGCGCGCCAGTTCCGTGTCCGTCACAAGGGCATGCCGGGTCTGCGCGGCGAGGCGCTGGGCGATCTCTATGTTGAATGCGTCGTTGAAACGCCGGTGCGGCTCACCAAAAAGCAGAAAGAACTGCTGCGCCAGTTCGATGAAGCCGCCACCGAAAGCAACCAGCCCGAAACCAGCGGCTTCTTCGCCCGCGTGAAAGAGTTCTGGAACGGCGCGGCCGAAAAAACCTGACGCGCGCCGCCTTATTCCGCCGCCATCGCGCTGGCCGCTTCAATCGGATGCGCAAGGCGGTTCAGCATCTCCTTCGGACAGACCTGCCAGAAATGGGGCAGCTCAGCCTCCCAGCGGCTGAGGAGAGCCGCCGCATGCACTGACGAAGTTTCCGCCGCATGGTCGCTGACAAGGTTTTTCAGCACGCCTTCCCAGTGCGACATCGTCACCCGCCGCCACACCACGCTGTCGGGATTCACATGGCTTTCGAATGAGCCGTCCGCGTCATAAACAAACGCCATACCGCCGGTCATGCCCGCCGCGAAATTATCGCCGATCGCCCCGAGGATCACCGCGACGCCGCCGGTCATGTATTCGCAGCCATTCGAGCCGCAGCCTTCGATCACCGTCAGCGCACCTGAATTGCGCACGCCAAAGCGCTCGCCTGCCTGCCCCGCTGCAAACAGCTTGCCCGCCGTCGCGCCATAAAGAACCGTATTGCCGATGATCGTATTCTCGCGTGCCACCAGTCGCGACGAAGCGAGCGGGCGCACCACGATGGTCGCGCCCGACAGCCCTTTGCCGACATAGTCATTGGCATCACCAAACAGTTCGATCTTCAGTCCCTGCACCGCAAAGGCGCCCAGCGACTGGCCCGCCGTACCGCGCAGTCGCAGCGTGAGATGGCCAGCCGCGAGGCCCGTCATGCCGTACTTGCGCACGATATGGCTTGAGGTGCGCGTGCCGATGGCGCGGTCGGTGTTGCGCACATTATAGGCGAGCTGCATCTTCTCGCCTTCCTCCAGCATGCGGCGCGCATCGACGACGATCTTCGCATCCAGCGTGCCCGGCACTTCGTTGCGTTCGGCGCGGTCGGAATAACGCGCGTTCTGGCCCGGATCGGCCTGCACCAGCAGCGGATTGAGACCGAGATCATCGAGATGCTCGCTGCCACGACTGACCTGCACCAGCAGGTCGGTGCGGCCGATGACATCGGTCAGCGAGCGGAAGCCCAGCTCGGCCAGAATCTCGCGCACTTCCTCGGCGATGAAGCTGAAGAGGTTCACCACCTTTTCCGGTGTGCCGGAAAACTTCGCGCGCAGATTTTCATCCTGCGTACACACGCCCACAGGGCAGGTGTTGGAGTGACACTGGCGCACCATGATGCAGCCCATGGCGATCAGCGAGGCAGTGCCGATGCCGAATTCTTCAGCGCCCAGCATCGCCGCCATCACGATGTCGCGCCCGGTGCGCAGGCCGCCATCGGTGCGCAGCGTGACGCGGTGACGCAGATTGTTCAGCGTCAGCACCTGATTGGCCTCGGTCAGGCCCATCTCCCACGGAATGCCGGCATATTTGATCGAGGTCTGCGGGCTCGCCCCCGTGCCGCCATTATGTCCGGCGATGAGAATGACATCGGCATGGGCCTTGGCCACACCGGCCGCGATGGTGCCGATGCCGGTTGAGGCCACCAGTTTCACACAGACCCGCGCGACAGGGTTGATCTGCTTCAGGTCATAGATGAGCTGGGCGAGATCCTCGATGGAATAGATGTCGTGATGGGGCGGCGGCGAAATCAGCATGACGCCCGGCGTCGCGTGACGCAGCCGTGCGATCAGTTCCGTCACCTTGAAGCCGGGCAGCTGCCCGCCTTCGCCCGGCTTGGCCCCCTGCGCCACCTTGATCTCGATCTCGCGGCACTGGTTCAGATATTCCGCCGTGACGCCGAAGCGGCCCGAGGCGATCTGCTTCACGGCCGAGTTCATGTTGTCGCCATTCGGCATCGGCTTGAAGCGCGCCGCATCCTCGCCGCCTTCACCTGAAACAGACTTCGCACCGATGCGGTTCATGGCGACATTCAGCACGCCATGCGCTTCGGGCGAGAGCGCGCCAAGGCTCATGCCGGGCGTGAGAAACCGCTTGCGGATTTCGGTGATGGACTCAACCTCCTCCAGCGGCACACTGGCGCCGCCTTTGCGGAAATCCATCAGATGGCGCGGCGCGACGGGGCGTTCATCGCGCACGATCTTCGCATAGCGCTTGAACAGTTGATAGGAATCGCGCGCCACCGCTTCCTGCAACAGGTGGATCGATTCCGCCGAATGCGCATGGGTCTCGGACCCGCGCCGCGCGCGATAAAGCCCGCCAATCGGCAGCACGGCGGCATCGGTGGCGAAGGCGCGCGCGTGCTGCTTCACGCATTTGTTCTGGATACCAGCAAGGCCAAGGCCAGAAATGCGGCTGGGCATGCCGGGGAAGAACTCCGCCACCAGCGCGCGCGACAGGCCAATCGCCTCGAAATTGTAACCGCCGCGATAGGACGAGATGACCGAGATGCCCATCTTGGAAATGATCTTCAGCAGGCCCGCATGCACAGCGTCCATATAGGATTTGACGCACGGCCCCAGCGCGCGTTCGCCATAAAGCCCGCGTGCATGACGCTCGGCGACCGAGTCCTGCGCCAGATAGGCATTCACCGCCGTTGCACCAACGCCGATGAGACAGGCGAAGTAATGCGTGTCGAGACATTCCGCTGAACGCACGATGATCGACGTGAAGGTGCGCAGGCCTTTTGACACCAGATGCGCATGCACACCGCCCGCCGCGAGGATCATCGGCACCGATGCCTTGCGCGCTCCAATGCGTTCATCGGTGAGGATGAGGTGGCCATAACCCTGACGCACCGCGTCTTCTGCCTCGGAACGGATGCGATCGAGCGCTTCCTTCAACGCACCGGGCCGCGCCGTGCCGTCGCCCGCCACATCGAACACGCAGTCGATTTCATAGAAGCGCCCCTCCAGATGATCCTTCATCCGGTCATACATGCCGGTCGAAATGCACGGGCCTTCCAGTACATAGACGTCGGTCTGGCTTTCGTCGGTGACGAGCACATTGCCGAGATTGCGGAATCTGGTCTTCAGACTCATCACCCGGTCTTCGCGCAACGAGTCGATGGGCGGGTTGGTGACCTGACTGAAGTTCTGACGCAGGAAATGCGACAGCGGCCGGTACTGGTCTGACAGAACGGCCAGCGGCGCATCATCGCCCATCGAACCAACCGCTTCCTTGCCGTCATCGACCATCGGCGAAAGAATCAGCTCCAGTTCCTCAAGCGAGGTGCCCGCCGCGACCTGACGGCGGCGCAGTTCGTCTTTTTCAAACAGGCGCTGTTCGGGGCCGGGGCCGATGATCGGCTCCAGCTCCACCACGTTTTTCACCCAGTCCTGATAGGGGTGTTCGCCAGCCAGACGATCCTTGATCGCGCGATCTTCATAGAAGCGCCCTTCGGCCAGATCGACGGCAATCATCTGGCCTGGCCCGACGCGGCCCTTGCGCGTCACTTTCGTTTCATCGACCACCACCATGCCGGTTTCCGAACCGACATAAAGCAGGCCCTCATCGGTGAGGGTGTAACGCAGCGGGCGCAGGCCATTTCGGTCCAGCCCGGCGATCACCCAGCGGCCATCCGTGGCGCACACGGCGGCGGGGCCATCCCACGGCTCCATCACCGCATTGGCATAGGCATACATGGCGCGGTGGGCTTCAGGCAGCGAGGAGCCTTTCTTCGCCCAGGCTTCGGGGATCAGCATCACCTTGGCCAGCGGCGCGCTGCGCCCGGCACGCACCAGCGTTTCAAACACCGCGTCCAGCGCCGCGCTGTCAGACGAGCCGGGCTGAACGATGGGTTTGATGTCGTCCTCGTGGCCTTCAAAGGCGTCGGAAGCCATGCGGATCTCATGGCTCTTCATCCAGTTCACATTGCCCTTCAGCGTGTTGATCTCGCCATTATGGGCGAGCATGCGGAACGGATGCGCCAGACGCCATGTCGGGAAGGTGTTGGTGGAATAACGCTGGTGGAAAATCGCCATGGGCGAAACGAAGCGCTTGTCCTGAAGGTCGGGATAGAAAATGGGCAGCGACTGCGCCAGGAACATGCCCTTATAGATCAGCGAGCGCGTCGAGAACGAGCAGATATAGAAATCAAGGATCGAGGCTTCGCGCACACGCTTCTCGATGCGGCGGCGCACGATGAACAGCTCGCGCTCGATCTCCTCAATGTCGGCGACATTGGGATTGTCGAACATGATCTGTTCGATTTCGGGCCGCGTGGCGTTGGCCTTTTCGCCGATGACCGAAATATCCACCGGCACCTGACGCCAGCCATAGATGTAATAACCAAAAGCCAGCAGCTCGCTTTCCACGATGGTGCGGCAGGTTTCCTGCGCGGCGTAATCGGTGCGCGGCAGGAAGATCATGCCGATGCCGAGATGCCCTTCGCGCAGACGGTGGCCGGTGCGCGCCACATGATCTTCAAAGAAGGCGCGCGGCACCTGAACATGAATGCCAGCACCGTCGCCGGTTTTGCCATCGGCATCGACCGCGCCGCGATGCCACACCGCCTTCAGCGCCGATATGGCGGCTTCCACCACCTCGCGCTTCGCCGTGCCGTCGATGGAAGCGATCAGGCCAACGCCGCAGGCATCGTGTTCCTGCGCGGGATCATAGGCATGGTTGGCGATCAGGTGATCGCGATTGGCTTCGTAACGGGTGATGTCGGTATTTCGTGTCATGATGCAATCTCAATTCTGTCGCTGCGAGGCATGCACAAGCGTGTTCGCGAAAACGGACAAAGCGCGCTCGCTATCTTTCTGCCCCCGCTTGCGGGGGAAGTGCCCCGAAGGGGCGATGGGGGCGCGCGCGATAGTTCCCCCCTTCCCGGCCTTCGGCCGTACGTCCCCTGTAAACGGGGGAAGAAAAGTATCGGCGTGCACAAATGCGAGCATCACTCACTCCGCCGCGAATTTGGAAGCCAGTGCTTTGGCGTTCAGCCATGCCGTCATCTGTGTTGCAGCGTCGCGGCCATCCCTGATCGCCCACACCACCAGCGAAGCGCCGCGCACGATGTCACCCGCCGCGAACACACCGTCGATGGCGGTCATCATGGTGGTCACGTCGGCCTTGACCGTGCCCCAACGCGAAACAGCAAGGCCCGGTGCCTTGAACAGGGTGGGGAGGTCTTCCGGGTCGAAGCCCAGCGCCTCGATCACCAGATCGGCCTTCAGCTCGAACTCACTGCCCGGCATTTCTTCCGGCATGCGGCGGCCGGACGCATCGGGCTGGCCGAGGCGCATGCGCGTGGCACGCACCGCGCTGACGGAACCTTCACCCAGAATGGCTTTGGGCGCGGCCAGCCATTCAAAGCGCACGCCTTCTTCTTCGGCATTGGCGACTTCGCGCGCGCTGCCCGGCATGTTGGCGCGGTCGCGGCGATAGAGACAGGTGACCGAAGCCGCCTCCTGACGCACCGCCGTGCGCACGCAGTCCATCGCCGTGTCACCGCCGCCGATGACAACGACATGCTTGCCCGCCGCGTTCAGCAGACCTGAATTGAAATCGGGCACCACATCATTCAGACCCAGACGGTTGGAGGCGGTGAGATAACGCATCGCCGGAATGACACGGCTTTCGTCAGAACCAGGAACATCGAGGGCGCGCGCCTTGTAGACGCCCGTGGCGATCAGCACCGCATCGTGCTTCACCCGCAGCGCATCCATCGTGATGTCGCGTCCGATGTTCACATTCAACTGAAAGGCGATGCCACTGTCTTTCAGGCGCTGCACACGGCGCGCGACGATATCCTTCTCCAGCTTGAAGGATGGAATGCCATAGATGAGCAGGCCGCCCGCGCGGTCGTAGCGGTCATAGACTGTCACCTTGAAGCCCTGACGGCGCAGATCTTCCGCTGCCGCCAGCCCTGCAGGCCCTGCGCCGATAATGGCGACGTGCTCGCCGCGTTCGCGCGCCGGCACGACGGGCTTCACCCAGCCGCACTCCCACGCCGTATCGGTGATGTATTTCTCGATCGAGCCGATGGTGACCGCGCCATGGCCAGACGTTTCGATAACGCAGTTGCCTTCGCACAACCGGTCCTGCGGGCAGATGCGTCCGCACACTTCCGGCATGGTGTTGGTGGCGGACGAAACTTCATAGGCTTCCTCAAGCCGCCCTTCCGCCGTCAGCTTCAGCCAGTCAGGGATATTGTTCCCCAAAGGACAGTGAACCTGACAGAACGGCACACCGCACTGGCTGCACCTTGCCGCCTGCTGCGCCGCCTTTTCCGCCGCATATCCGGCATAGATCTCGTCAAAATCCTCGCGGCGCACAGTGGCTGTGCGCTTCTCAGGCATGGCTGCGCCTGTGGTGACGAACTGGAGCATTTTTCCGCTACTGGCCATGAGACACACACGCAAAGCAGCGCGAGACCCTCGCGCAAGGTATGAGAAGCCTCATGCTCATGCGCGACAGAAAGCGCCAAAGCAAGCGGATTCAACACAAATAGGTCAACAAATATGACTTATATTTCAGATTACCCTGTGTGTTACGCCCATTCACTCTCATGCCACCGATATTTTATAGCCGTTTCGGATATTATATCTATAACACATTGTTTTGTTTATGTTTCAAAGGCATGAACATTCACTCTCGCTAGCCTCTGGCATCACGGCGGGTGCTCCGTCATAAGCGGTCCGTTCATATGTGAGTCCCCATGCCCGCACTGCTCATCGTCATCATTCTCGGCATTATTGAGGGCCTGACAGAGTTTCTGCCGGTCTCCTCGACCGCGCATCTGCTCCTGGCGCAGGACATGCTCGGCTTCCATCCGCCTGGCGACGTTTTCCCAATTGTCATCCAGTTCGGCGCGATTCTGGCGGTGGTCGCGGTTTACTGGCGCAAGTTCTGGGACGTGCTCGTGGGCCTGCCCTCCTCAGCCGATGCCCGGCATTTCGCATTGTCGGTGATCGTCGCGTTCCTGCCAGCCGCCGTGGCGGGCGTTCTGCTGCACGGGTTCATCAAGAAAGTGCTGTTCAATCCTGAGATCGCGCCGATGGTGATCGCCACAACGCTGATCATCGGCGGCATCATTATGCTGATCGGCGAGCGCATCGCGCCTGCGCCGCGTCATGTCGATGCTGACCGCCTGCCTTTGTGGAAGGCCTTTCAGATCGGGCTGTGCCAGATTGTCGCGATCATTCCGGGTGTGTCACGATCGGGCGCGACCATATTGGGCGGGCAGTTGCTGGGCGTTGAGCGCAAGGCCGGCGCCGCCTTCACTTTCTATCTCGCCGTGCCGACCATGATGGGCGCAACCGTGCTCGACCTCTACAAAAACCGCGAGATTCTGGGCGCGGCGGCGGGCATGGACATCGCCATCGGCTTCGTGGTGTCGTTTCTGGTCGCCTTCGTGGTGGTAAAGGGCTTTGTCGCTTTTGTCGGTCGCTTTGGGCTTAAACCCTTTGCCTGGTACAGAATTGCCCTTGGCATCGCGATTTTCGCCCTCTGGCACCAAACCATATAAAGAAATCTTTATATATTTCTTGCGACAATAAAGGCGGGCTGATAGAGGCCCGATGCAAGGACGCTGTGTGCCTGCATTCCCACACGCCTGAGGTCTCATGACAAAGCACGATTATCACGTCGCCGACATCAAACTTGCCGATTTCGGCCGCAAGGAAATTGACCTGGCCGAAGGCGAAATGCCGGGCCTGATGGCCACCCGCGAGGAGTTCGGCCCGAAGCAGCCCCTGAAAGGCGCCCGCATCGCCGGTTCGCTGCACATGACGATCCAGACCGCCGTTCTGATCGAAACGCTGACGGCGCTGGGCGCCGATGTGCGCTGGGTGTCGTGCAACATCTACTCGACACAGGATCACGCCGCCGCCGCCATTGCCGCAGGTGGCACGCCAGTGTTCGCCTATAAGGGCGAGACGCTGACCGAATACTGGGACTTCACCGCCAAGCTGTTCGACTGGCACGATGGCGGCATGCCGAACATGATCCTGGACGATGGCGGCGACGCCACCATGTTCGTGCATATGGGCCTGCGCGCCGAACTTGGCGACACGGCGTTTCTGGAAACACCGCATTCGGAAGAAGAGGAAATCTTCTTCGCGCTTCTGAAAAAGACGCTGGCCAAAAAGCACAAGGGCTGGTTTGCCCAGCTCGCCGCCAATATCAAAGGCGTGTCGGAAGAAACCACCACCGGCGTCAACCGCCTCTATCAGCTGGCCGCACAGAACAAGCTGCTGTTCCCCGCCATCAACGTGAATGACAGCGTCACCAAGTCGAAGTTCGACAATCTCTATGGCTGCCGTGAAAGTCTGGTCGATGCCATTCGCCGTGGCACCGACGTGATGATGTCGGGCAAGACCGCGTTCGTCGCCGGCTTCGGTGACGTGGGCAAGGGTTCTGCCGCTTCGCTGCGTCAGGCAGGCTGCCGTGTGCTGGTTTCGGAAGTCGATCCCATCTGTGCGCTGCAGGCCGCGATGGAAGGCTATGAGGTCGTCACGCTGGAAGACGCCTGCCCGCGCGCCGACATTTTCGTCACCGCCACCGGCAACAAGAACATCATCACCGTCGACCACATGCGCGCGATGAAAGACCGCGCCATCGTCTGCAATATCGGCCACTTCGATAACGAGATCGACGTCGCTGGCCTGAAGAACTTCAAGTGGAACAACATCAAGCCGCAGGTCGACGAGGTAGAGCTGGCTTCGGGCAAGCGCATCATCCTTCTGTCGGAAGGCCGCCTGGTGAATCTCGGCAACGCCATGGGCCATCCCAGTTTCGTGATGTCGGCCTCGTTCACCAACCAGACCATCGCGCAGATCGAGCTGTGGACCAATCCCGGCAAGTACGAGAAGAAGGTCTACACGCTGCCCAAGCATCTCGACGAAAAAGTCGCGCGCCTGCATCTGGAAAAGATTGGCGTGAAACTGACCAAGCTGAGCACAGAGCAAGCTGATTATATCGGCGTGACGGTGGGCGGTCCCTACAAGGCCGATCACTACCGCTACTGATCGCGTTAAATCACATCGCAGAACGCCGCCCATCTTCGGGCGGCGTTTTCTTTTGCGCGGTCCGCATCATGTTCTGACTCTTTCACCATGAGTCCGACGCGCATATCGTAGGGCGCAGCCGATTCGGGCCAACCGGGCAGGCGTCGGGGAAAAACTGGGGCGGTATGCAGGCGGAACGCAACACGGCATGGCATCTGAAGATGGGGCAGCTCGCGAGCGCGCTGGCGTCATCAAGCATGCTCACGCCGTGCGCCTTTGCGGCAGATGGCGCGCCCATTGGCACATTTGCCGCCGTCGGTCTGGTGGCGCTGGCGGTGGCAGGCGTCTTGTTCAGTGCAGCCACGCTGCAGAGGGCGCGCAGCCGCGAGATGCGTCTGGTGGCCGAGCTTGCCGATGCCCGTCGCAATGCCGCCGAGCGTACGGCGCTGCTCCTGTCGGGTGATGCCCCGCTCTATCTTTATGTCAACGGGCAGCAGATGCGGCCACGCGTGTTTGGCCCTGACCCGGAACGTCTGGAGCGTCTCCTGCGCGGTCCCGACAGCGGCGTGATCGCAGATGCCATCCGCAAGCTATGCGCGAATGGGGATGCCTTCACGCTGACCGCTCAGGAGCCATCGGGAACGCCGTGCCGGATGCGTGGTCGCGCTGCGGGGCGGGATGCGGCTGTCACTGTTGAACGGATCAGCGAAGGCGAAATGAAAAAAGCGCCCATGCCTTCCGTCAACAGCGAGTTTTCAGGCCTGGTTGATGCACTGCCGATGCCATTTGCCGTGCGTGGGCGGGATGGGCGGCTGATCTATGCCAATGCGGCCTATGCGCGGGCCGCCGGGGCCTCCAGCCCTGCCTCGGCCATGGCTGCACAGGCAAAGCTCTTCTCGGACGAGTCAGCGCTGGCTGAATCGGCATTGGGCACAGGCAAGGCAGTCAAGGAGCAGCGTTTCGCCGTCATGGGCGGGCAAAGACGCTCCATCGAGGCACATGTTTCCCCGTTGGGCGATGTTGTCGGCATCGCCATTTCTGACGAAAGCGGTGCCGCCGATGCCAGGAGTAAACTGCAACGTCACATCGATGCCTATAATGAAACACTGAACCGGCTGAAAACCGCTGTCGCTGTTTTCGGGCCGGATCAGAAGCTGACCTTCTTCAACACGGCCTATGTCGATCTGTGGCGTCTCGATTCGGCTTGGCTCGCACAGAAACCTTCAGAAGGTGACATTCTGGACGCGCTACGCGACAAGCGGCGCCTGCCCGAAGAAAAGAGCTTCAAGGACTTCAAACGCGCGCGCGCTGAACTCTATGGCAAGGTGACTGCGCCCCAGGAAGAATTCTGGCACTTGCCAGACGGAACGACTCTGCGGATCGCAGGCCAGCCTCATCCCTTTGGGGGGCTTCTGTATCTGTATGAAGATATGACCGAACAGCTCAATCTGGAACGAAGATACAATGACCTTTTCAGTGTCCAGCGCTCGACGCTTGACCACCTGAGCGAAGGTGTCGCGTTTTTCGGCACGGATGGGCGACTGAAACTGTGGAATGCATCCTTTGCAGATCTGTGGATGCTGGGGTCAGAGCAACTGTCCGGTGAGCCGCATGTCGACAAGGTGGCCCTTCTATGCGCCGGGCTTGGCAGCACAACGGAATGGGACACCGTGCGGGTTCATGTGATCGGAGGGTCGCAGCGCGAAGACACGCAGGGCGAAATGCGCCGGGCTGATGGTCTGACACTACGTTACGCCGCCGTTTCCATGCCTGATGGCGCAACACTGACCAGCTTTGTGGACATGACGGACAGCGTGCGGGCCGAACAGAGCCTCATGGAAAAGAACGAGGCGCTGACAACTGCGGCACGACTGAAGACCGAATTCATCAGCCATGTATCCTATCAGCTGATCGTGCCGCTGACCTCGATCATGGGTTTTTCAGAAGCACTGCAGGCTGGCATTGCCGGTCCGCTCAACCCCAGGCAGGATGACTATCTGCGCAATGTCGTTGCCGCCTCTGCGGAACTGAAAACACAGATCGACAATATGGTCGATCTTGCGGCCATCGACGCCGGCGAGCTCAGCCTCGATCTGCGCCCGTTCGACCCTGTTGAGCTGCTCTCCAGCCTGCGTGCAATGGTGCAGGACCGTTGCAACAAGCAGGGGCTTGAGCTGGTCGTGGCCGTACCGGAATCGATCGGCCTGATGACGGGCGATTCAACCCGTCTCAAACAGGTCATGTTCAATCTGCTCGCCAATGCCATGACGTTCACGCCGTCGGGTGAAACGATCGAGTTTGGGGCGGCAGCCGAAGGTGAGGGTGTCCGCTTCTGGGTGCGCGATACCGGGCCGGGACTGGCCCCTGAACAACAGGCGCGGGCCTTCGAGCGCTTTCAAAGTTCAAAGGGCGGCGAAGGTCCACGCGGCCCGGGCCTTGGGCTTGCACTGGCCAATTCGATCATCGCGCTTCACGGTGGCTGGGTCTCGCTTCAATCCGAGAAGGGCAAGGGAGCGACCTTCACCTGTCATCTGCCGCGCGCCATAGAATCCCCCGCCCTGCCAGGCTTCGATGCGCCGGTCCGTGAACTCCCAGAACCAGAAGCGGGTCCTGGCACTGTGACGGTGTCAGACGCGGTGCCCGCCGCAGAATAAAAGACAAACTGTTCAGTGCTGGCTGGCTGGCAGACGGACGACGAGGCCGTCGAGATCTTTGGTCAGCTTGATCTGGCACGACAGGCGCGAGGCAGGCGTCACCTCGTTGGCGAAATCCAGCATGGTCTGTTCCATGTCGGACTTTTCGGGAAGCTTCGCCGCAAAGGCACCATCGACATAGACATGGCAGGTGGCGCAGGCGCAGGCTCCACCGCAATCGGCGTCGATGCCAGGCACCAGATTCTTCACCGCCGCTTCCATCACACTGAGGCCTTCTGCAGCCTCCACGCTGTGTTCCTTGCCGTTGTGTTCAATGAACGTGACTTTCGGCATCTGATTTTCCCTTGGCGAGCGAAAGTGCCGCCCGCGTCATGTTTCGCTGCTAGAAATCATGACCGCCTGCGTCTTGCAAGACGCTGCGTTCATGCCGCTGCGTCAATCACCCGCCATCAGATCTTTCATGGTGATCGAGGGATCGGCAAGGCGGGCGGGCGAAACCGCTTTCTTCTGGGCGATCATCATGCGGCCGATCATGTATTCGGGCACGGCATTCACGGCATCGACCGCTGCCACCACGCCGTCGCGCAGATAGAAGGCCGCAAACCTGCGGGCCGCCGGATCACCGCGCACCACCACCTCATCGCCGGGGTCAGACAGGCCCGCGATCTGGAGTTTCAGATCATACTGATCCGACCAGAACCACGGCACCTCGGCATAAGGCTTGGGCCGCCCAACGATGGCGAGCGCTGCCGCCTTGGCCTGGTCGATCGCGTTCTGCACCGATTCCAGGCGAAGCCGCCGCCCCAGCAGAGCGTTGGGATGACTGGCACAGTCGCCCGCGGCATAGACATCCGGGTCCGACGTGCGGGCATATTCATCGACTACAATGCCGTTCTCGCACACGATGCCCGCCGCCTTTGCAACGTCCTGCTCAGGAATGATGCCTATGCCGGCAACAACCAGATCAGCCGGCAGACCGCCATTGGCGGTTTTCACGATCAGTCCGCCATCCGGCGCCTGCTCAAAACCCGTGACACCGGTCTGCGTGAGAATCCTCACCCCCGCCGCACGATGCACACCCTGAAAGAAGTCCGACATGAAGGCAGAGGTCACACGCTGAAGGCAGCGCTCCATCGCCTCAACCACGGTGACGACAAGCCCGTGCTTCACCGCAACCGCTGCCACCTCAAGGCCGATATAACCGCCACCTACAACAACCAGCCTGCGCCCCGGCTGGAACGAAGGCTGCAACGCCTTCACGTCATCCATACCACGCACATAGAAGATGCCGGGAAGGTCAGAGCCCGGCACGGTAAGACGGCGCACGCGGCTGCCGGTCGCGAACATCAGCGTGTCATAGGCCAGCGTCTCACCGCCTCCAAGGGTGACAGCTTTGTCCGCAAGACTCACCGCACCCACCCGCTGCCCCAGATGCAGCGTGGCCCCGGCCTGCGCGTAGAACTCCAGCGGCTTGATATAAAGACGCTCCTCGCTCAGCTCACCCGAGAGAAACTTCTTGGACAGCGGCGGGCGCTGATAGGGCGGGTAGGGCTCATCGCCGATCAGCGCGATGGGCTGCGTGTAGCCCTCGGCCCGTAGACTTGTCACGAGCTGCGAAGCCGCCTGCCCCGCGCCGATCACTACCGTGCCTGCCATGAAAACAACTCCGCCTCGCACACAGACGCAGCCTTGCCGGATCGGCGCGCGTGAATCAACGCCTGAGGCAGCGTTGAAGCGCGTGCCCATGTGAGGCAGAACAGCCCATGTGGAAACGATGATTCAGAACGGGAACAACAGCCTTGCCCTTAGCGGGCTGGAGGCGTCCGCGCGGCTGGGTGCGCTGATCGCGGGCCATCTTCAGTCGGGCGCGGCGGTGCTGCTGCGCGGCGATCTGGGCGCGGGCAAGACGACGCTCGCCCGCGCCATCCTGACCGCGCTGGGCCATACGGGCGAGGTGCCCTCGCCCACCTTCACGCTGATGCAGGCATATGCGCTGCCGCGCCTCCATGTCACACATTGCGATCTCTACCGGCTGCAGACACCGGAGGAGATTTTCGAGCTGGGCTTCGACGACGCGCTGGCACGTGGTGCGGTGCTCGTCGAATGGCCTGAACAGGCCGAAGCCTTCATGCCAGCGGAGCGCCTGGAGGTCTGCCTGCAGGCGGAACCGCGCATGGCCGCCGTGACCGGCACCGGGTGCTGGCAGGCCGCTGCCCGATCCATCACCGGGGCACTGTCATGAGCCGCGAGGATGACATCGCCGCCTTCCTGCAATCGACCGGGTGGGCGGTGGCCCAGCGCACGCGTCTGGCGGGGGATGCCTCGACCCGGCGCTATGAACGCCTGACGCGCGGTGGCGAGAGCGCCATCCTGATGGATCAGCCCCCGGCGGTCGAAAGCCAACCCTGTCCGCCGCTCGCCACAGACAGGGAGCGTGCCCAGCTCGGCTATAACGCTCTGGCGCGGCTGGCGGCGGGGCGCGTCAACGCCTTTGTCGATTGTGCGCGCTATCTGAAGTCGCTGGGCCTGTCGGCACCCGAGATCCACGCCGATGATGCGGGCCACGGACTGGCCGTGCTGGAGGATCTGGGCGACGGGCTTTATGCGCGGCTGATCGAGTCCGGTGCCGACGAGGCTCCGCTTTATGATGCCGCCATTGACGTTCTGGTGCGCCTGCATGATGTCACGCCACCCAAGACCCTGCCGGGCGGCTGGCCGCTGCTGAGCTATGACGAGCTGGCCCTGAAAACAGCGCACGACATCTTCATCGAATGGATGCCGCAATGGGCCGGGTGCGCCGCCTTCAGCGCCGCGAGCCTCAAAGCATGGGAGAAGGCATGGCGTCCAATCCGGGCGCGCGGCGTAGACCAGGCGAGCGTGTTCTGCCACCGCGACTTCCATGCCGAGAATCTGATCTGGCTGCCTGAGCGCGATGGCGCGGCCCGTGTGGGGCTGCTGGATTTCCAGGACGCGGTGCGCGCCCACCCGGCGTGGGATCTGTCCATGCTGCTGCATGATGCACGGCGCGATGTAGCGCCTGAACGCGAACAGGCGGCCCTTGCGCGCTATCTGTCACACGCCCGTCTTCCAGACGAGGCAGACTTTCTGGCCGACTATCACGCGCTGGGGGCGCTCAACATCGTGCGGATTCTGGGCATCTTCGCTCGCCTTGTGAAACGCGACAGCAAGCCGCGCTACGAGGCGTTCATGCCGCGCCTGTGGCGCTATCTCGATACCTGCCTTGCCGACCCGCGGCTTGACCGTCTGGCCGACTGGTTTGCAGCCAACGTCCCGCGCGAGATGCGCCGATGAGCTGGGTGCCGACGAAAGCCATGATTCTTGCGGCGGGGCTGGGCACGCGCATGCGTCCGCACAGCCTGACGACACCCAAGCCGCTGATCGAAGTGGCCGGAAAGAAGCTGATCGACCACATGCTCGACCGTCTGGTGGCGGCGGGCGTGACCTTTGCCGTCGTCAATGTGCATCATCTGGGCGCTCAGGTGATTGCGCATGTGAAGAAACGCCACGACATCGAGATCGTCATTTCTGATGAACGCGACGAGCTGCGCGACACAGGTGGCGGCATGGTGGCAGCCCTTCATCACTTCGGCGACGAGCCCTTCTTCTATGCCAATCCCGATGCGTTGATTGTGGATTCACGCGGCGAGGCGCTGAAACGCCTGGCCCGCTCGTGGGACGAGACCCGCATGGACGCGCTGATGCTGCTGGCGCTGACGGTGCGATCGATCGGTTATCATGGGCGCGGTGATTTCATGATGGACGCAGCCGGACGTCTGACCCGCCGCCCGGCCAACCGGATCGCGCCATTTGTGTGGACCGCCATCCAGATCTGCCATCCACGCCTGTTCGCCGATCCGCCGGAGCGGGTGTTTTCCACCAATGTCATGTGGGACAGGGCTATTGCGAAGAACCGTCTTTATGGCCAGCGGCTGGATGGTGACTGGCTGGAGATCAACACGCCTCAGTCGATTGTCGAAGCCGAAACCTGGCTGGAGCGCGAAGGGCTCTGGCACAGGCAGGCGGCATGAGCGCCCCACCGCCGGGCCTTTACACCATTGCGCCCGGCCGCGCCTTTCTGAACGATCTGGCAGATGGCATCGTGCAGCGCTTTGGCAGCAGCAGCGATCCGCTGGCGCTGTCGCGTGTCACGATTTTCCTGCCCACCCGGCGCGGCGCACGCACCCTGGCTGCCGAACTCACCAGGGCCGCAGGACGTGATGCGCTGGTGCTGCCGCGCATCGCTACACTGGGCGATGTCGATGAGGACGAAGGCCTGATCGACGCCGCCGCTGATCTCGGCGATCTGCCGCCTGACATATCGCGCCTTGAGCGCATGCTCATTCTGGCCGGGCGCATTGAGACCTTCCGCCGCGCGCAGGGATCGCCAGGCGGTTTCAGCGTGGCGCTGTCTCTTGCCCAAAGTCTGGCGCGCCTGATCGACGAAGCCGCCAACGAGGATGCCGATCTCACCGCCATCCACGATCTCGCCCCGCCGGAACTGGCTGCCCACTGGGAAGCGAGCGTGCGCTTCCTCGGCCTCGTCACCAGGGACTGGCCCCAGATCCTTGAAGAACGCAAGCGCATGGACCCGGCGGCCCGGCGGGCGGCGCTGATCCGCGCCTATGCGGCGCGTCTGGACCGCCAACGCCCGGTTGACCCTTTCATCGTCGCGGGCTCATCCGGCAGCATCCGCGCAACCGCCGATCTGATGAAGGTGATCGCTGGCCTGCCCAATGGGGCGATCGTCCTGAACGGACTCGACACCGAACTTGATGCGATGAGCTGGGATGCGCTGCCGGCCAGCCATCCCCAATTTGCGCTGAAGGAATTGCTGGATCGGATTGGCGTGACACGCGCAAATGTGGGGCCGTGGCAGGGCAGTGCCGGGGCGACCGAACCACGCACACGTTTTCTTTCGGAAGCCATGCGCCCGCCGGAAACCACCGAGCGCTGGACTGAAAACGTCGACACCCACCGGCTGAGCGCAGGACTGGATGGCCTCAGCCTGATCGAAGCGGCGAACGAGCGCGAGGAATCACTCGCCATCGCGGTGGCGATGCGCGCGGCACTGGAAACGCCGGGGCGCACCGTTTCGCTGGTGACAGCAGACCGGATGCTGGCACGGCGGGTAGCCGCCGATCTCAAGCGCTGGGATATCGAGGCCGATGATTCCGCCGGACGTCCGCTGGCAAAAACCGAAGCGGGTGGTCTGCTGACGCTGGCGCTTTCCGCCAGTGCGAGCGGAGGGGTGCCGCTTGATCTGCTGGCGCTGCTGAAACATCCCGCCGTCACGCTGGGCATGACGCGCAGCGATGTTCTGCACCATGCCCGCCTTTTGGAGCGGCGCGTCCTGCGGCCCCTGCGTGTCACCGGCGGCTTTGCGGACATGCGGGCGATGACCGTTGCCTGCGATGATGAAGGCAGGCCTCTGGCGAAACTGGGGGATGATGTCCGCGCCGGTGTGCTGCGTTTGCTGATGGAGGCCGAACAGGCGCTCGCGCCGCTGACCGCGCTGACTGCGGGGACACATCGTCTGGCGCGGCTGGCCCAGACCCATCGTTCAGTCATTGAGGCGCTGACGCGCACGGACACGGCCACACTGGGATGGCGTGGGGCGGATGGTGCCGCCGCATTCGCCGTGCTTCAGGACATGACGGACGCCAATACCACAGGCAGTGCCGACTACACGCTTCAGTCCTATGCGCAGGTGCTGGACCTGTTGCTGCGTGGGCAGGCTGTGCGCCCGCCTTTGCCGCATCATCCGCGTGTGGCCATACTGGGCCAGCAGGAAGCCCGTATGCAGCACGCGGATCTGATGATCCTTGGTGGCCTGAATGAGGGTGTGTGGCCCGGCAATCCGGCGGATGACCCGTGGCTCAGCCGTCCGATGCGCGCGAAGCTGGGACTGACGGAGCCGGAACGCCGCATTGGTCTTGCCGCGCATGACTTTGTCGCGCTGGCGGCACAGCACGAGGTCATCCTCACGCGTGCGCGCCGGAAGGATGGCGCACCATCCAATCCCTCGCGCTTTCTGCTGAGGCTGACGACGCTGGCCCAGCAGAGCCCGCAGCGTGTCATCCCGGCGCACCCGTCACTCGCCATCGCACGCGCGCTCGACCAGTCGGGCATACCGCAACCCGCGTCACGTCCCATGCCCCGCCCACCCGTGTCTGCACGCCCGCGCAGTCTCAGTGTCACGCGCATCGAGACATGGGTGCGCGATCCTTACGCGATCTATGCCGAGCTTGTGCTGAAGCTGAAGCCACTCAAGAAACTTGCGCGGGCACTGGATGCGCGAGATCGCGGCGACATGATCCACAAAGCCGTGGAACTGTTCGCCCTGCGGCCTTCATGGAGCGGTGATCCCTTCGACGTGCTTCTGGAAACCGGGCGGCAGGCCTTCGGGGCCGCATTGAATGATCCTGATGTCCGGGCCTTCTGGTGGCCGCGTTACCTGCGCGCCGCCGCCTTTCTGGCCGATCAGGAAACGCGCTGGCGCGAGACACGGGCGCATCAGGTGATCGAGCGGCGCGAGGTGCATCATTATGATGACGTCGACTTCACCCTGACCGGCAAGCCCGACCGCATCGACCGGCTGAAAAGCGGTGGCGTGCGGGTGATCGACTACAAGACAGGTGCCTTGCCGTCTGGCAAACAGGCCAAGGCCTTCATGGCGCCGCAGCTCCCACTGCTGGCGGCGATGGCGCGCGCCGGCGCGTTCGGCGCCCAGATGCAGGGTCCGCCGGAAGAACTGCTTTATGTCCAGCTTGGCGGTGGCCGTAAACCGGGCATGGTGATGACATTAAAGGATCCTGTCCTGCTGACCGACAAGCTCGAAGCGCAACTGAAAGAACAGGTCCGGCTCTTCGACCTGGAAGACACCCCCTATCCCCCGCGCGTCGCCGTCCTGAAGATGGCGATGAAGAACGATTACGATCACCTGTCGCGCTTCGCAGAATGGAGCGAAGGTATTGAGGCGGGTGAGAGTGATGAGGGCGACGCATGAGCCCTGACGCGGCGCTTATCGCTTCTGATCCGGCCAACTCGGCCTGGGTCAGCGCCAATGCCGGGTCAGGCAAAACCTATGTGCTGACCGCCCGCGTCATCCGCCTCCTGCTGGCCGGTACGCCGCCGGACCGTCTGCTGTGCCTGACCTATACACGCGCGGCGGCCGCCGAAATGCGTGCCCGTGTGTTCGAGGCGCTGGGCCGCTGGGCGCTCATCAGCGAGGCCGCCCTGTCAGACGAGCTTGTGCGGCTGGACGGCGTGAAGCCGGATGTCATCCGCATGGCGCGGGCGCGGCGGCTGTTCGCGCTGGCGCTTGAAACACCGGGTGGGCTGAAGATCCAGACCATCCATGCCTTCTGCGAAAAGCTGCTGGGCCGTTTTCCCGTTGAAGCCAGTGTGCCGGTGCCCTTCCGCGTGCTGACCGAAACCGAAGCTCTGCATCTCAAGCGTCAGGCGCGGGCCGAGGTGCTGCAGAGCCTTGATGCCGAACAGGCAGAAGATCTGATGATCCGCCTCGCGCCCTATCTCAATGAACAGGGCTTCACCGAACTGTTTGAGGGTACGAACGCCAGACGCATCGCCATGTATGGCGATGCCGACCCGTGGGCGGCCACCGGGCTGGAGCCGGGCCTGCTGCCGGAAGATGTCGAACGTGATGCAGGCTTTGATGCGCCAGAGCGTGTCGCCCTCTACCGCGCGGCCAGGGAGGCCCTGAGCCAGGGTTCAAAAAAAGATGTGGATCGGGCAGCGGCCATCGACACAGCCCTGCTGGCAGATGATGCGACCCGCTTTGAACGCATGACCGGGATTTTCCTCACCCAGGATCGAAAGAAGTTTCTCGAGAATTACGTCACCAACCCCACCCGCAAGGAAAACCCTGCACTCTTTGAAAAAATGGATGATGAGCGTCAGCGTGTTGAAGCTCTGCTTGAGCTGCGGGCGGCGGCTGACTCGGCCTCCATGGTTTCGGCCGTTGCCGGGCTCGCCCGTCTCATCACGCTCGCCTACGATGATGCCAAGCGGGCCGCAGGCGGTATGGATTTTGATGATCTCATCCAGGCGGCGCTGCATCTGCTGCGCGATTCAGACGCTGCCCAATGGGCGCTCTACAAGCTCGATGGCGGCATCGACCACATCCTGATCGACGAGGCGCAGGACACCAGCCCCGAACAATGGCGTATCGTGGAACGTCTGGCAGAGGAGTTCTTTTCCGGCGCAGGCCATCCGCGCCGCACCGCCTTGCAGCGCACGCTGTTTGCCGTTGGCGATGAAAAGCAGTCCATCTTCTCGTTTCAGGGGGCCGACCCGGCAGCCTTCGCCCGCTTCCGCGATCTGTTCCAGAAGCGGGCGGCGGGCGTTGAAGCCAGCTTCCGCACCCCGACGCTCAATACGTCGCGCCGTTCTGCCCCGGCGGTGCTCGCCCTTGTGGATGCTGTGTTTGACGATAACGACCTGCGCCGTGCGGTGGCGGGCGGCGCATGGGCCGATCATGTCGCACACCGCAAGGATGCGCCGGGCTATGTTGAGCTCTGGCCGCTGACCGAAGTGGAAAAACCCAAAGAGAGCGCCGACTGGGCAAAACCTGTCGATGCACCGCCCGTTGAAGATGCCATCACAAAACTCGCTGAAGACCTCGCCTGCGCCATCCGGTCGTGGATTGGGCGGGAACAGATCGGCGATGACGGTGCCCTGCGGCCGCTGACGGCGGGTGATGTGCTCATCCTTGTGCGATCGCGCGGGCGTCTTTCCAGGGCCATCATCCGCAAGCTGAAGCAGCATGGCGTGCCGGTGGCTGGCGCCGACCGTCTGGCCCTGCTCGATCATATCGCGGTGAAGGATCTCATCGCCTATGGCCGCGCGGCCCTGCTGCCGCAGGATGATCTCAATCTCGCGGCTCTGCTGCGCAGCCCTTTCTTCGCGGTGAGCGAAGACCATCTGTTCCGTCTGGCCCATGGCCGCGCCGGGTCTCTCTGGCAGGCACTCACCAGCGCGGCGCAAAGCGGTCAGGACATCGTGGCGGCGCAGGCCCATGACGCCCTCTCCGCCGCGATCAACCGGCTGGGCCGCGACTCACCCTTCGATTTCTACGCGCGCCTGCTGGCGGGCGGCGGGCGCAAGGCTCTGCTGGCACGTCTGGGCGAGGAAGCCGAAGACGTGATCGACGAGTTTCTCGCCGCAGCGTCCGCGTTCGAGGACGTCGATGCGCCCTCGCTGGAGCGCTTCCTGCACACGCTGGAAGATGAAAACGGCGAGGTGAAGCGCGATCCCGACGCGGTCGGCGGCACGGTGCGTGTGCTGACCGCGCACGGTGCCAAGGGGCTGGAAGCGCCAGTGGTTATCATGCCCGACACCATGTCGCTGCCCCGCGCGCAGAACACGCCCGATATCCTTGAACTGAATGGCGCACTGGTGTGGGGCCCGTCAGGATCACCTGAAGCCATCAGGGCCAGCGAAAACTGGCAGGCCGCCGAACACGACGAACACAAACGTCTGCTCTATGTCGCACTGACCCGCCCGCGCGACCGGCTGATCGTGTGCGGTGCAAGGCCGGGCAAGTCTGGCGCGAAGAATGCCCTCACCTGGTATCAGGCCGTCTTGGTGGGCTTCGAACGGCTCAAAGAGACATCGCAGATCGACACCCCATCCGGCCCCGGCAAGCGTTATGGCACCTGCCCGCCACCCATTGCGGGAGGTGCTGTAACGCACGCGCCGCCGGTCGTCCTGCCACACTGGGCCAGCACCGCCGCCGCGAGGGAGGAGCCCGTCAGTGTCGTGCGGCCCTCGCGCCTGACGGCAGACATCACGCTTGATGATGCCGCGCGGACACATGGTCTGGCGCGGGGGCGGGCGATCCACCGTCTTCTGCAGAGCCTGCCCGATCTTGCGCCCGACCAGCGCGCCAGCGCGGCGCAGCGCTTCCTGGAAAAGAAAGCGCCCTTCATGGACACCGATGAGCGCGCAGCCCTGACAGGTCAGCTTCTGACCATCCTTCAGGATGCCCGCTTTGCTGCCGCCTTCGCACCCGGCAGCCGGGCGGAGGCAGCCATTGCCGGCAGGATCGCCGCGCTGGGACCGGACGGGTTCATCTCAGGCCAGATCGACCGGCTGGCCGTGACGGACGAGACCGTGCTGATCGTCGATTTCAAGACGAATCGTCAGCCGCCCGCGACTGAAAACGAGGTGCCCGCCGCCTATCTGCGCCAGATGGCGCTCTATCGTGAGGCGATGCGCGCCGCCTTTCCGGGACGGATGGTGCAGGCTGCGCTGCTGTGGACCGAAACGCCGGCCATCATGGCGCTCAGCGATTCGATTCTGGATACGGCGCTTGTCAATCTTGACGCCCTCGCCCGGCGTTCCTAACTCTTATGGGTGTTTCACCATCCGGTGTGCCGGTAACGGAGTTTCCCACTATGCCAGCCAAAGTAACCGACCAGAGTTTTCAGGCCGATGTACTGAAATCCGACGAGCCCGTTCTGGTTGATTTCTGGGCCGAATGGTGCGGCCCGTGCCGTCAGATCGCGCCCTCGCTGGAGGAGCTGTCGAAGGAGTTCGGCGGCAAGGTGAAGATCGCCAAGATCAACATCGATGAGAACCCGAACATCCCCACGCAATATGGCGTGAAGGGCATTCCCACCCTGATGATCTTCCACCGGGGTCAGGTGGCCGCCACCCGCGTCGGGGCGCTGCCGAAAAGCAAGATCAAGGAATGGATCGAGTCGACCGTCGCTTCGGTGTAACGGTTCAACCAGACGACTGCGCAAGCTCCGGCCAACAGGCCGGGGCTTTTCTTTAGCCATTATGCGCCAATACGCGGCCCGCGAGATAAAGCGAGCCGCCGATGAGAATACGCGGCGGAGTGTCATCTGAATCCAGCGTCACCCGCGCCGCGATCTGGTCCATCGCGTCTTCCAGATCCTCCGCCGGGTCCGCGTTCAAACCCACAGAGCGGGCGGCATCGTAGAGCGCCCCAGCCCCCAGCGCGTTGGCCTCGCCGGGGATGGTGATGGTGGAGACATGCCGCGCCAGCCCGCGAAAATGCGCAAAGAAGCCCTGCGGATCTTTGGTGTTCAGCATGCCCGTGATGAGGTAGAGCGGACGTGGGGCGCGTTCTTCCAGATCGGCCAGTGTTTCGGAAATCGCCGCAGCTGCATGCGGATTATGCCCGCCATCCAGCCACAACTCGGCGCCGTCGGGCGCTTCATCAATCAACGGGCCATAGGTGAGACGCTGCATCCGCGCAGGCCACGCCACCGCGCCCAGACCCTTTTCAATGGCCGCATCGCTGATGATAAAGCGATCCTGTGCACGAAGCGCCGCGATGGCGGTGGCGGCATTGGCGATCTGATGCACGCCGGGCAGTTTCGGCAGAGGCAGGTCCAGCACACCCGCGCTGTCCTGATACAGCATGCGGCCATGTTCCTCGTGCGCACTGAAGTCTTGGCTCCACGCAAGGAGTGCCGCGTTCTGGCGTGCTGCCGCATCGTTGATGATGCCCATCGCTTCGACCGTCTGCGGGCCGATGACAGCCGGGCAACCGGGTTTGATGATCCCGGCTTTTTCGCCCGCGATCTGTTCGATCGTGTCACCCAGAAATCCCTGATGGTCGAGACCAACAGGTGTGATGACGCAAACGAGTGGCGCATCAATCACGTTGGTGGCGTCGAGCAGGCCGCCAAGCCCCACCTCCAGGACCAGCGCATCGGCTGGCACACGCGCGAAGGCCAGAAACGCCGCAGCAGTGGTAATCTCGAAAAACGTGATCTGCATGCCCTCGGCGGCGCGCTCGCATTCATCGAGCAGGATCTGCAATGCATCTTCGCTGATGAGTTGCCCCACCAGCCGAATACGTTCGTGAAAATGCACCAGATGCGGCGAGGTATAGACATGCACGCGCTGCCCGGCGGCTTCCAGGATGGCGCGCAGGGTCGCGCAGGTCGAGCCTTTGCCATTCGTGCCCGCCACATGGAAGACGGGCGGCAGGCGGCGTTCAGGATGACCCAGCCGCTCCAGCAGCTGACGCATTCGATCCAGCGAAAGATCAATCGCCTTCGGGTGAAGGCGCATCAGACGCTGGAGAATGGCATCGCTCGCCGTTTCGGCGCTCATGATGCCGCTTGCGGTTCCGGTGCGGCGTCAGCCGGAGGCGCGGCGGCTTCACCTTTGGCGGGGGAAACGCCCGTCAGCAGACCCATCAGCCGGGCCAATGTTTCCTTCAGCTTATGACGATGCACCACCATGTCGACCATGCCGTGCTCCAGCAGGTATTCAGCCTTCTGGAAACTGTCGGGCAGCTTTTCACGGATGGTGTTTTCGATGACGCGCCGCCCGGTGAACCCGATGACCGCACCGGGTTCGGCGATATGCACATCACCCAGCATGGCATAGGAGGCGACGACGCCGCCCGTCGTGGGATCGGTCAGCACGACGAGGTAAGGCAGATTTGCCTCGCGCAGCATTTGCACGGCCACCGTGGCGCGCGGCATCTGCATCAGCGACAGGATACCCTCCTGCATGCGCGCACCGCCTGAGGCGACCACCAGCACCAGCGGCACCTTGTCGGCCACTGCGCGTTCTGCACCTGCGATGAAGGCCTCTCCCGCCGCCATGCCCAGCGACCCGCCCATGAAGGCGAAGTTCTGGGAAACGACCACCGCCGGGATGCCAGAGACCAGTCCTTTCGCCGCAATCACGGCATCCTGCTGGCCGGTCTTGGTGCGCGCATCCTTGATGCGGTCGGTGTAGCGTTTCTCGTCGCGGAACTTCAGCGGATCGGCGGCAACGGCAATGAACGGCAGCTCCTCGAACGCCGCATTATCGAACAGCCACTGAAAGCGCTGGCGGGCACCCGCTTTCATGTGAAAATCGCATTGCGGGCAGACAAGCTGGGCGGTTTCCAGGTCGCGCTGGAAAATCATCTCGCCACAGCTTTGGCATTTCGCCCAGAGGTTTTCAGGGCCGCTATCCTTGCCGCCCAGCATCGACTTGATGCGCGGGCGGACGAAATTGGTGATCCAGTTCATGGCGTTATTTTAGACCACGCGCCTGCCGGACGCCATCGGCAAGCGTTCTTACAAAGTCCAGTACATCCGCCGCGCAGCCCGATTTCACCGATTTTCCGCCGTTTTCCATGAAGTTTTCAATGCGGGCGACGATGGCCGAGCCGACCACGGCGGCATCGGCAAAGCGCGCAATGGCGGCGGCATGGGCGGGCGTCTTGATCCCGAAGCCGACCCCGACCGGCAGCTTCGTCTGTGCCTTGATGCGCCTGACTTCGCGCTCCACCTCAGCGGGGTCAAAATCCTTGGTGCCGGTGACACCCGCAATCGAGACATAATAGAGGAAACCCGAAGCGCCATTCAGAACGGCAGGCAGTCGTCTGTCGGTGGTGGTGGGGGTGGACAGGCGGATCATGTCGATGCCTGCGGCGCGGAACGCCGGTGCAAACTCGTCTGCTTCTTCCGGCGGCAGATCGACAAGGATGACCCCGTCGACCCCGGCCGCGCTGGCGTCTTTGGCAAAAGCGTCGATGCCATAGGCCCACACCGGATTGCAGTACCCCATCAGCACGACCGGCGTTTCGTTGTCCCGCGCACGCAGGTCGCGCACGAGGCCGAGCGTCGTTTTCATCGTCGCACCCGCTGCCAAAGCGCGCAGACCCGCCGCCTGCACCGCTGGACCATCGGCCATCGGATCGGTGAACGGCATGCCCAGCTCGATGAGATCAGCCCCTGCAGATGCAAGGCCGCGCAGAATCTCGCGCGAGACATCAAGCGAGGGATCGCCCGCGGTAATGAACGGCACGAAGGCAGCGCGGCCTTCGCGTTTCAGTTTCTCAAAACGTGCAGCGATGCGGCTCACAGCGTCACCTTCAAAGCGTCTGCGACGGTGAAGATGTCCTTATCACCCCGCCCGCACATGTTCATGATGATGATCTTGTCCTTCGCCATGCCGGGCGCGGTCTTGATGACATGGGCGAGCGCATGCGCGGGTTCCAGCGCAGGCAGGATGCCTTCCAGGCGCGCGCACAGCTTGAAGGCCTCCAGCGCCTCGGTGTCGGTGGCGCTGACATAATTGACGCGCTTCATGTCGTGCAGCCAGGCATGTTCCGGCCCGATGCCGGGATAGTCGAGGCCCGCCGAGATGGAATGCGCCTCGATGATCTGCCCGTCAGCATCCTGAAGCAGATAGGTCTTGTTACCATGCAGAATGCCGGGCGAACCTTTGGTGAGCGAGGCCGCATGCTGGTTGGTGTCGATGCCGTGCCCCGCCGCTTCGACGCCGTGCATGGCAATGGAAGGCTCATCGAGGAACGGATGAAACAGGCCCATCGCGTTTGAACCGCCACCAATCGCCGCCACCAGAAGATCGGGCAGGCGGCCTTCGGCCTTCATCAACTGTTCGCGCGCCTCGATACCAATGACCGACTGGAAATCGCGCACCATCGCCGGATAGGGATGAGGCCCCGCCACCGTGCCAATGCAATAGAAGGTGTCGTGCACATTGGCGACCCAGTCGCGCATCGCCTCGTTCATCGCATCTTTCAGCGTGTGGGCGCCCGACGTCACAGGAATGACCTCGGCCCCCAACAGTTTCATGCGAAAGACATTGGGCTTCTGGCGCTCCATATCGACCGCGCCCATGTAGACGACACAGGGAAGGCCAAAGCGGGCCGCGATGGTCGCGGTCGCAACGCCATGCTGGCCCGCGCCGGTTTCGGCAATGATGCGCGTCTTGCCCATGCGCCGGGCGAGCAGAACCTGGCCGAGGCAGTTGTTGATCTTGTGCGCGCCGGTGTGGTTGAGCTCGTCGCGCTTGAAATAGATTTTCGCCCCGCCGAGGTGTTCAGTAAGCCGCTGGGCGAAATAAAGCGGGCTAGGGCGACCGACATAATATTCAAGGAAATAATCCATGTCGGCGCGGAACGATGCGTCGGCCTTCGCCACCGCATAGGCCGTTTCCAGATCCAGGATCAGCGGCATCAGCGTTTCGGCGACATAGCGGCCGCCATAGGGTCCGAAATGGCCGCGCGCATCCGGCCCCTGCCGGAAGGAATTGGGGGCGGCGTGCGTCATGGCACAAACTCCTTGGCGGCAGATGCAAAAGCCATGCGCGCGTTGCGGCTGAACATGGCGATGAGGTCGGGTGACTTCACGCCCGGCGCGGTTTCGACGCCGGAGGCCACATCGACGCCGCGCGCTTTTGTGGCGCGGATCGCCTCGGCGACA
This sequence comes from uncultured Flavobacteriaceae bacterium, assembly GCA_964390465.1. Classification (GTDB taxonomy): domain Bacteria; phylum Pseudomonadota; class Alphaproteobacteria; order Micropepsales; family Micropepsaceae; genus JADZAI01. Next base: position 28,813 of record CAYMIJ010000008.1, read on the forward strand.
GTGGCGGGCTTCAGGCCGCCTGACAGGATCCAGGGCCGTTTGAGATGTGCATCGTGCAGAAGTGACCAGTCAAAGGTCACGCCAAGCCCGCCCGTTCGGGTGGCATCGGTAGATGGCTTCGCATCGAACAGAATGGCATCAGCGGCCACGAATGAATCAGCAGCCATGATATCGGCGCGCAATGACACGGACAGCGCCTTCCACACATCAACACCGAAACGGGTTTTCACATCCGCGACACGTCCGGGTGTTTCCGCACCGTGCAACTGAATGATGTCTGCATGGATGGCCGTGCGCGCCGCCGCAATCTCGTCATCGGACGGATCGACAAGAACCGCCACGCGCTTCAGCGCCGGATTGGACGCCGACGCAAGACCCGCACCTGCTGCAGGATCGACATAACGCGGGCTGCGGGGAAAAAAATTGAAGCCGATATGCGTCGCATCTGCCGCCGCCGCCGTGTCGATCGCGGCCCTGTCTTTCACGCCGCAGATCTTGATGAGCAGCGGCGCGTTCATGGAAGGCTTGCAGCGATGGCGCGCGCCGCTTCGGCCGGATCGGGCGCGGCGATGATGGGGCGCGCAATGACGATGATGTCAGCGCCTGCTGTCACGGCTTCAGTGGGCGTCATCACCCGTTTCTGGTCGCCCATATCGGACCCGGCCGGACGGATGCCGGGCACGATGGTCAGAAAATCGCGGCGGCAGGCTTTGCGCACCGCCGCCAGGTCATGGGCGCTGCACACCACACCATCCAGTCCGGCGCTTTCGGCAAGTCTGGCCAGCCGCACGACCTGATCGCCACTGCTGGCTGCAAACCCGACATCGCGCATGTCGCTGTCATCCAGCGAGGTCAGCACCGTGACGCCGATGATTTTCATCGCATCACCCGCTGCTTCCTTGGCGGCGCGCATCATCGCGGTGCCGCCCGATGCATGGACATTGAGAATGGAAACGCCAAGGCCGCGCAGGGCACGCACGGCCCCGGCCACCGTGTTCGGGATGTCATGCAGCTTCACGTCCAGAAAGACCGGGCGGCCCGTGGCGACGATGGCCTTCACACCTTCCGGGCCGTTCGCCGAAACAAACTCAAGCCCCACTTTCAACCCGCCGACATGCGGTCCAGCCGCCGCCGCCCAGGCAATGGCCGTCTTCACATCGGGCGTATCAAGGCCCACATAGATGGGGTTCGCAGACATGGGCTGCGCCCTAGCATGAGATGCCAGCAGGAAGGAACCGGGCTATGGCTGACTATCGCGTCAATGTGCGCTTTGACCGCGCGTCACAGAAATACCATGCGACCAGCGACGAGGTGCCCGGTCTTGATATTACCGATATGAATGTCGAGCGGCTGTTCACAAAATGCGTCCAGGCCGCGCCCGACCTGCTACAGGCCGCAGGCCGGAAATCCGGGGGTTTTAATCTGCAATTTGAGAAAGCGCCGGATTGATTTTCACCGTCGCTTTTGGCGCAAGTACTTCATCCGTAAGCATTTTCTGCAACCGGTCGGCCCGCGCGCGTTCCCCCCTCCACACCCGTCGATAGTGCCCGCCTGCAACCCACATATAGAGGCTGCCAATCACCAGTCCGGCCAGCACACCCGCAAACAGCACGGCGAAAAGCGGCACAGTGATGATAGCAGATGGTGAGTCGGGACGAAATGCATCAAAGCTGACGGAAACCAGATGGCGATTGGCAAGGGCTACCCACGCGGCCAGCCCTGTCAGCACCAGAAAGGCCAGCGCACCCGACGCCCGCATCACTCCTCCTGTTGTGCACTACCATTCAGGCGTTCGCGCAATTCCTTGCCCGTCTTGAAATACGGCACCGTTTTCTGATCGACTGGCACGGATTCACCTGTGCGCGGATTACGTCCGGTGCGTGCCGCGCGCGTTTTCACGGAAAATGCGCCGAACCCGCGCAATTCCACTCGGTCTCCACTAGCCAGAGCCTTGGTGATCTCATCAAAAACAGTCGAGACGATTCGTTCGGCATCCCGGTGCATGAGATGCGGATAGGACTCTGCTATGCGGTTCACGAGTTCAGATTTGATCATGAACAGCTCCCCTACTCCATAAACTTAACGCATAGACATGTGTGTCGGCTCGTCAAGGCCGATGAAGCTGCCAAGCGCCACGCATGCCGTCAATACAGCCTGGCAATACGCATCTCCTTCAGCACATAATTTTCAACCTTGCGCCGGGAGGTTACGAAATGCGATAGGCGCGAAATAATGACACAGGATTGGCGATCATGAAGCGGTTTCTTTGCTTCGCATTCATTGCCGTTGGCCTGTCGGCTTGCGTTGAAGTGTCCGTTCCCAATCCATGTTACAATGCGTGGAACTTAATAGGAAATGCGACTGGTGCTGAAATTGTCGAAGCAGCGAACCGGTGCCTTGCGGATGATGGTGATCGTTACGAAGCACTGACGATCCGAGGGGCAGGCTACCTGACGGCTGAAAACACCAAGTCTGCCATTGATGATCTGAATGCAGCGATCAAGATCAATCCCAATTATGCCACAGCGTGGTTCTATCGCGGCATGGCCTATAAGTTCGTGAAAGATTTTGAGAGAGCAACGGCTGACCTCAACGAGGCACTACGCCTTGGCCTGCCCCCGGAACAAGCCATGATGGCCCTTTGCAGGGTAAAGTTCTGGGAACATCAATTCATGGAAGCATATAGGGAATGCGATAAGCTGCTGGCAGTTGATCCGAATAACGAAGAAGCGTTGAGGGCTCGAGGCGGACTCGCGCACATTCTTGAGCGTTTCGATCAGGCCGATGCCGATTTCTCTCGCGCTATCACGCTCAACCCCGATGACTTTTACTCTTATAGTGGCCGCGCATACGTCCGATACTTCCAGTCGCGCTACGCTGAAGCAGCCGAAGACTACAAACGTGCCCTGAGAGATACACCTGACGGCCTGCGAGCGGCCTTTCTGTATCTCGCTATGCGCAGGGCAGGTGATAAAGACGCGGTGGCCGAACTTGCGCGGCAGGAAGCGCGTGTTGATACAGCCACCAATCCTGGGGTGTTTCCTGCTTTCCTGCTCGGCCACGTTGGTCAGGATGATATGCTCGATATTGGCATCAGAACCGGCATCCATACCGATGCGGAAAACCGGGCTGAAAGTTATTTCTATGCGGCCATGGACGAATTGTTGAAAGGCAATTCTGGGGCTGCAAGACTCTGGTTTGAAAAGGTGCTGGGCACCGGGGTCATTTATTTCGATGAAGTACGGGGAGCCCGCAAAGAACTGCGCGCGATGGGTATCCATGTACCCTCCCCCGACCCGGAATCCCCGCCAGATTTGCGAAAGGCCGCTGGGCAGGCGTTCTGATCGAGACTGGCCGCCTGCATCTGCTTCTGGTCGGCCCGGTGGCTGCGCGCTATCTGTGCAAATCTACACGGCCATGCCGATCAGGACATGCCGTGGAAACAGTCTGATGCTTCTGGCTTAGATGACCACCCCGTCAGCCAGTTTCATGCTGATCCCAAAATGTGGATCACCGCCTATCCTCGGCGGCAGCTCTGGCACAGCTGGAAGAATCGCTGGGCTATCTATTGGCCAAGCAGAGCTGATTTCAGTTCAAGAAACTTCGCCACATGGGCTGGAAGAACCGCCGGTCCATCGACCGTCACTTCACCTTCCGCTGGATCGAATTCCTCGTCCTCGTCATGCGGCTGCATCGCTGCCCAGGTAATCGCCATTGACCCCTCCATCGACACCGGCCTCTTGCGGGCTGCATGGTGTCTCGGGGTTAACGATACAGCGAATTGGTGAAACAAAGTTGAAGGGCCAGAAACCACGGACGAGTTCTGCGTTTTCCAGCCCCTTCGCCGTTCAGTTCTGTGGCGTGGTGCGGTCAAACGCCTTGAAGAACTTGCGCGCCGCCGCCACCACCTGACCATCGCTGGGATGATCGACGGTCTCCACCTTCACCACTTTCCTCGCCACCGCGTGGTCATGATGCTCCATGTGCTGCATGAACTCAGTCTTGGCGCTGCCCGGCCCACAGACATAGATTTCGTGTGCCTGCGCCACAGCCCTGGCGATGTCATGATAGAAGGCCTCGTTGTGATGGGTGTGGCCGCTGCCGGTGGAGCCAGCCTTGTGATGCTGATGGCGTTCGCCATGACTTTTCACCGTTGAGCGCCTGAAATCGTCGGGGCCGATCTCGAAAACATGTGCCTCGACGTGATCGAGCCAGATTGCCGCGTGATATGTCATGTGCCTTCCCAATTTCGGGCTGTATTGCCCATGATGTCAGTCTTGCCCGCATGGGAGCGCGTGCCTTGATGCGCGTCAAGGCCACCCTGTGGTAAACCCTCGAGAATGGACCTGACCGACATCCAGCTTGAGCGCTATGCTCGCCACATCATGCTGCGCGAGATCGGCGGGCATGGCCAGAAAAAGCTCCTGCAGTCCCGGGTGCTGGTGGTTGGTGCGGGCGGCATCGGGGCTCCCGTTCTGCTATATCTGGCTGCGGCAGGCGTTGGGCATCTCGGCATTGTCGATGACGACAGCGTGGCGCTCTCCAACCTGCAGCGGCAGGTGATTTACGGCACCGAGGATATTGGACGCCTGAAGGCTCAAACCGCCCGCACACGCCTTCATGCCCTGAACCCGGACGTGCAGATCACACTTCATACCCAGCGGCTTACCGCCGACAATGCGACAAGCCTGATCGCACCCTACGACCTGGTGATCGACGGGTGTGACAACTTCGAAACACGCTTTGCCGTCAGCGCGGCGTGCTTGCATCGCGCCAAGCCTCTGTTATCGGCCGCGATTGGCGAGTTTGATGGCCAGATCTCACTATTCACGCCAGATGGGAAATCCCTGCCCTGTTACCGCTGTTTCGTGCCCGAAGCCCCCGCAGGCGCCGCCCGCTGCACCGAGCAGGGGGTGGTCGGGGCCATTGCCGGGCTGATCGGAACCTGGACTGCGCTGGAGGCGGTCAAACATCTGGCCGGCTTCGGTGAAACTCTGGCGGGCCGCATGCTGTTGGTGGACGGGCTCACGCCTGAAACACGCACTGTACGATTGAAGCGGGATCCAGTCTGTCCTCATTGTAGTCCTGACCGGAAATCCCACACAGACTGAACATGCCTTCGCCTCATTTCAGACGTGATCCACGCGATAATGAACAGTCGGAATGATGCGGAGACTACCGTCATGAGCCGTCTTGCTGCCTATGCTGTCATGACCGCCATGGTCGGTGCCGCCATCCCGCACACGGCCTTTGCTGGCGTCATGCCGCGTCTGGTTCTTCCACAAGCCACGCCATCGCTGCCCCAGCTGCCGCCGCCGGTACCGGCAATGGCAGCCATGCAGAACGTCTGGTTCGCTGTGATCGATGGCCAGACGGTCGGCCCTATGAGCGATGAAGCCATGGTGAACCAGATGCGCTCCGGCAGGATCACCAGCGAAACCCTGGTCTGGCGCGCAGGCATGGGCGGGTGGGTTCGGGCAGCGGAAGCCGATGCGTTACAGACAGCGAAAGTGGCAGATGCCCTGAAGAATCCGCGCCTGCCAGTCATCCGCGACAAGGGCTTTTCGTCTCTGGCCAGCCGTTAGTTTGCTGCTAACACCTCAAAACTATCTGGACAGGAAGCCACAACTGAAGATCAGCGACCGCAATACCATGGTTGACCCCGCCACGGACAGCGCGTCGTTGCGAACAGTCTGAACACACGCTACGCGGTGCGCAAGTAGTGGGGTTTCCCGCCGCTCTTCTTTTTGGTTATGAGGCGGGATGCACCGCTCCAGTCAGACGCTGACCCGGTTCTGGCCCTTCCTCGCCGGACCTCTGGCCGTGGCCGTTCTGTCGCTGTGGCTGGGCCAGTCAACGTCCTGGGATCTGCGCAACTATCACTGGTATAATGCCTATGCACTGCTGCACGGGCGCCTCGCCTTCGATGCAGCGGTGGCGCACCATGCAACCTACTACAACCCCCTGATTGATCTGCCCGTGTGGATCATCGGACATGCCGCACCCGCATGGGGGGCGGCCCTGTTCCTGGGCCTCGTGCAGGGCCTGAATTTCAGCTTTCTTTACCTGCTGGCCCGCGATGCGCTGTCGCCCGCCGTAAGGGGCCGCGTATTCATCGCTGCAGGACTGGCCGTTCTGGGCGTCAGTGGCGGTTACGCGGTCAACCTGGTCGGCACGACCTACTACGACAATGTGGTGAGTGTGCCTGTTCTTGCAGCGTTATGGCTGATCGTGCGGGACCGCGTGAAGCTGGACAAAGGCCCCTGGCTGGCAGCACGGCGCACGGCCCTGTGGGCCGGGGCGCTCACAGGCCTCGCGGTAGGCCTGAAGCTGCCGACCGCCCCTTTCGGGATCGCCATGTTGATCGCCATCGCGCTGGCAGGCTCCGATGGGAGGCGGGCCGCGCGACTGGTTTTCTGGTGCGGGGTGGCGGCGTTCATCACAATGCTGCTGGCAGCGGGATGGTGGATGCTCATCCTATGGCGGGAAACCGGGAATCCGTTATTCCCCTATTTCAATGATGTCATTGGATCATCGCTGATCCTCGGCGATTCATACCGTGACACGCGCTTCCTGCCGAAAACATGGATGGATGCGCTGCTTTTTCCATTCCTCGCCGCGCGGAACTGGTGGGTTGCCAACGACTGGGACGTCACCGACTGGCGCATCGCCTTCGCTTATACGGCCATGCCCGTGGCGATGCTGGTCGCGGCCTGCAGGCTGACGGCCCGCGATGCGATCATCCATCCGCGTGCCATGCGTATTCTGTACGGTTTCTTTCTCGCGGCGTATGTCAGCTGGCTCGGCATATTCGCAATCTATCGCTATATCGCCCCGCTGGAGATGATCGCGCCACTGCTGATCGCCGCGGCCATCGGGTTGCTGCCGCTGCCTGTCATGCTGCGCTGGGCAGGCCTCGCCGCTGCGCTGACTGCGATGGTCTGGATAACGCCCCTGAACGGTGCTCCACGCACACCGTTCACACAGAAGATGATCGAGGTCACCCCACCCACCATTGACCGGCCGGATGCGACGCTTGCGCTGGTGACCGGCACTGAGCCCTTGGGATTCGTGGTGCCGTCGTTTCCTGCCCGCATCGCCTTTCTGCGTGTCGATGGGTATCTGGTCGGGCCGGGTGCCGATACGCCGCTGCTCGCGCGCATGATGGCTCGCATCGAAGCGCATTTGAAAGCAGGCGGCGATCTCTTCACACTCTATGCACCCTGGGAAGAGAGCCGGGGTGACGCTGCGCTGCAGACACTGGGGCTGGCCCGCACACAGGCCTGCCAGGAGGTCAGATCGAACCTCGCCACACCCTTCCGCTGGTGCCAGGTTGTTGCTAGAGAGCCCAGCCCATGAAAGTCGCAGTTATCCTGCCCTGCTACAATGAAGAAGGCGCGATTGGAAAAACCGTCGCGGATTTTCGCGCGGCGCTACCGGACGCCGACATCTATGTCTACGACAACAACTCGAAGGACCGCACAGCCGAGGTGGCAACTGCGGCCGGAGCCATCGTGCGGCGCGAGTTGGCCCAGGGCAAAGGCCATGTCGTGCGGCGCATGTTCGCCGATGTTGACGCTGATGTTTATGTGATGGCCGATGGTGATGACACCTATGACGCCCACAGCGCACCAGCCATGATCGATCGGCTGCGGACCGAACAACTCGACATGGTCGCAGGCAAGCGCATCGAGACGGCAGATGCCGCCTATCGCCGAGGACACCGCTTCGGCAACTGGCTGTTGACCAGTCTGGTGCGCTGGTTCTTCGCAGCGCCCTTTGAAGATATGTTGACCGGCTATCGGGTCATGTCGCGGCGGTTCGTTAAGTCCGTGCCTTTCACGGCCACAGGATTCGGCATCGAAACAGAGCTCACGGTCCACGCTGTGCGGATGATGACCCCGGTGGCCGAGATCGACACGCCCTACAAGGAACGCCCGGCTGGGACGGAATCAAAACTGCGCACATACCGGGATGGCTGGCGCATCCTCATGACCATTGCGTCGCTCGTTCGCGATGAAAAGCCGCTGGTGTTCTTCAGCCTGATCGCTGCATTGCTGGCACTTGTCAGTTTTATCGTTGCCATTCCTGTTATCAGTGAATTCGCAGCCACCAGTTCCGTGCGCAGCGTACCGAGCGCTGTGCTGGCTGCCAGCCTGATGATCCTTGCAGCATTGTGTTTGTTCGCCGGGTTTGTGCTTGATGCAGGGACGCGCGCCAGGTGGGAAACCAAGCGCCTGCACTATCTGACGTTCCCGGCAACGGGCAAGGTATGACCTCGCGTATTCCACCGTTCCTGCGTTTTGCGATTATCGGAACCATAGCGTTTGCGTTCGATCTTGCGGTACTTCGGTTCGCACTGAACGTGCTTGGTTTTGACCTGTATTCAGCAAAAATTCTGTGCTTTCTTGTGGTCGTGACCTTCACATGGGCCATGAACCGCACTTTTACCTTTCCGGAGCGCCGCGCTCATGGCGCAGGCCCCATTATGAAAGAATGGGCCCACTTTGTGGCTGCTAACTCTATCGGATTGACGGTCAACTACGCCGTCTATGTGATGCTGGTAACCTTCGCCAGCGGCTTTCCATCAAACCCTTATTTCGCCAGCGGGTGCGGCGCCATTGCGGGGATGTTCCTCAACTTCGTCATGGCTTCGCGATTGGTATTCCGCGAAGAAAGCTGAATCTTGGATCACCGTGCCGGAACATCACGTGTTTGCAGTTCCATGGGCGATTGACTGCCATAGAAGAAGCCGGTGGCCCAACGTTCTGATGTCTCGTCATCCAGCAGATTCGTGATGCCGATGAGAGCCGATGAACCAAGATCATTTCCAAGATTCTGATCGATCTGCATCGTGATGAAGGGCGCACCCTGGTCCATCCCCTTACCTTCCGGCTGTTCCGGTGTGCGCCAGACACCTGCCATCTCATCGCCTTCGGTGAGACCAAGCACCACACTCATCACGCGTGCCACCCAGGCCGATGAAGCGGTCAGATCATCGCCACTGCCGGTCACGGGCGTATAGGCCGGTTTGCCCGGCTGCATCCTGACGACAAGTTTAGCAGGGCCGATTTTACCCTTATGCGCCTTTTCCAGATCGTACAGAACAAGATGCGCCGCGCGGCAAGGTCCGGCCGGGCAGAGGTCGCTTTCATCGACCTTGAGCTGCGCGTCACCTTCCGCGATCACCTTTCGACTGATGGCCAGAGGCATAGCCAGATTACCCATCACCGTGGTGAAGGCGAAGCGCCATGCGACATCGGGGCCGACACCAAAGTCTTGGGCGGGTGCTGCGTTGTCCTTGCCGTATTCTTCTTCTGTCTCCTTGTGGATCATCGGGCCCATATTGTAGCGCCGGACTTCGACAAGACTGATAAAACTGGCCGAGCCCATGCCATCTCCAGCCATAATCTGGCCATAGCTCACCGCATAACGCACGCGATCGGGATGAGTGGTTTCCATCGTGTCGACGATCAGCAGAGCCTTTTCGATAGGCCCAACCGCAGCGTCGGGGTTCAGTGCATCACCTTCTTTGACGGTAAAGCGCTTGAGATAGGGCGAATTGGCCGCCATGTGCGCATCTTCAGCGATGGGCTTGAATCCATCCAACTCTACGAACACCTTGACCGCTTTATCTGCCTCGTCATCGGAGATGAAGGCGGCGGCCGGCACACAGAAAGCAAATGTAGCAACGACAAATGTCAGCAGATGACGCATCAAAGTCTCCGTCGCTGGCTCTGATCAGAGCTGCTCAAGCTGGCACGTATTCCAGATTTCGCCAAGACCGGCTATCGCAACACTGACCACATCACCAGCCTTGAGCCATTTTGGTTCCGGCATGCCCATCGCCACGCCTTCCGGCGTTCCTGTGAAGATGAGGTCACCCGGCTCCAGCGTCATCACTTGTGACACATGGGCAATCTGTTCAGCGATAGAAAACACCATATCGCGCGTGTTGGCGCTCTGACGCGTTTCACCATTCACGGTGCAGGTGATATCAAGTGCCTGCGGATCAACAATCTCGTCCGCCGTGGTAATCCACGGGCCAAATGGCGCATGAGTGTCAAAGCTCTTACCAAGCATCCATTGCGGCGTCGCTTTCTGCCAGTCTCGCACGCTCACATCGTTACCGCAGCAATAGCCAAAGACATACGACAGAGCAGTCTCGCGCGCGATGTGACGGCCACGCTTACCAATCACCACCACAAGCTCGGCCTCGTAATCCACCTGATTTGAAACGCACGGAATTTCGATTGCATCATGGGGGCCGTTCGCGGCGCTCGGCTGCTTGCAGAACCAGATCTGTTTGTCAGGCACGTCGGCGCCGGTCTCGCGCGCATGTGCCGCATAGTTCTTGCCAATGGCCAATATCTTTCCGGGGCGCAGGACCGGCTGGCGCAAGTCAATCTCTTGTACGGGCAGTACCTCTTTCGTGTTGTCGGCGAGGTCATGGATGCGCGGTGACACATTATGCCATTCAGCCAAGAGTGAAGTCATATCACGCGGCAGGGACGGGGCGAGGCGGTTGAGCGGCACCACGCCGCGATCAGTCATCACGCCCAGTTCCGGGCAGGAGAGCGGACCAAAGGTAAGCAGCTTCATTCTCGCCCTCGCACCGATCTGGTTGGCAAGACGGCTTCAGTAATCCAGTTGCGCAGCTCGCGCGTGCGCACGGCGTCATCCAGCACACTGGCGTCAAGACCATACTTCCAGACCTGCGGTTTGGCTGATGGATCTGCATCCAACACATCAAGATCTGCGACGAAATCGTTCTGCGCGGCCATGTCAGGAAAAAGACCCTGATCGATCAGAAGATTGCCATAACGCCGGAACACAGCCGCAATTTCACCAAACGTATATTCGGGGTGATACTGCACCCCCCAGAAGCCGCCGCCGCCGGGCGTGTCTATTTCTGCCGCCTGTACCGGGCTCCATGGATTGGTCGCCAGAACCGTCATGCCCGGCGCAAGCGTTTCCACTTCATCGAGATGCACGGTGATGGCATCAAACAGACGCGGCTTGCCAAGATAGAGGCCGTGGCCATGCCCCGCCTCGCAGATTTCAATACGCCGTCCGATGCCGACTTCACGGCCTTCAGGATTCCTGCGAACCGTGCCACCGGCTGCAACCGTTGCAACCTGCAACCCCCAGCACGAGCCGAAACACGGCACGGACGTCTTGAAGACCTCGCGCACCAGATCAATCTGCGGGTCAATGGACGGGCCGCCATCATAGACATTCAGCGCCGAGCCAGTGATGGCGACGCCGTCATATCCCTCAAGGCCTCCGGCATCCGGCAGGTTGGCTCCGGGATCAGCCGGATAGCACACATCCACAATCGTGCCTTCAGGCGACAGGCTGCGCAGCAATTCACCATAAGCCTCGCTCGCCACGCGGCCGCCGCTGGCGAGAGCACGATCACGCCCGGCTTTCGTGTTGCCCTCGATGACCAGAAGACGCAGACCTGTCATCATTCGTGCCTGTTGTTACCGCCCGCTGGCAGAGTAGAATCGAGCAAGACATAACGGCAGGAGCGATGATGCAGCAAGCATGTATGATTGGTCGCTTAGCCGTTGTGGCATTGTGCGCCACGTTCATTGTCAAATCTGCCATAGCGTCTGAACAAGTCATAACGCCCGCACCATATTGCTCGGAGCAGGAGATAAATTCTGCGTCCCCTGCCCCAGCCATTGCGGATTCATCATCCCTGGGCGCCTTGCCTTACGTATTGGAGGTAACGCCCCTTTCAGGGGCCATGGTTGTCGGGCTGAACGACAAGGGTGAGACCATTATCCGTTGCGGGGTTGCCGATGAGTTATCGATGGCCGCGCCGTCCTGGGCCGCGTTTGTGATCCAGGCTGTCGCAGGATTGAAGTTCACCGCCCCCAAAGCCGTGAACACATCCGTTCCCGGCGGGCGGTATCTGGTGCGTGTTTCCACCATGCTGGGATTTGCCGTGGTTCACGAACCTCCAAGACAAACTCTCCTGCCGTTCTGTGATCCATCCCAAACGGGAGAGACACCCGATACTGGCCCACCTGATGAGCATGACCCCAGCGCGCCTCATGTGGTGCAGCGTGTATCACCCATCTATCCGGTGCAGGCCGAATATGAAGGCATCGAAGGCGCGGTGGCGATTGTGATGGATGTATATTCCAATGGCGCAGCAACCCCGCAATGTATCGCGGGCAGTACCCCGCCGGGATGGTTCGAGGCCGCCGCGGTCGAAGCCGTCTCGCAGTGGACATTTTCACCCGCAGCAGTGCCGGGGATGGGCCACTATTCCGTCAATATAAAGTTCAGACTGGGAGATGACGAGGAAAAATACGGGCTGCCATAAGTGGGCAGCGCCCATGCCGCATGGTTCAGAACACCACCACACTGCGGATGCTTTCGCCTTTATGCATCAGATCAAATCCTTCGTTGATGCGTTCCAGCGGAAGGATATGGGTGATCATCGGGTCGATCTGGATCTTCCCATCCATGTACCAGTCAACAATCTTTGGAACATCCGTCCGGCCGCGCGCGCCACCAAAGGCAGAGCCTTTCCAAACCCGTCCCGTGACAAGCTGAAACGGGCGCGTGGCGATTTCCTTGCCTGATTCCGCAACGCCGATGATGATCGATTCACCCCAGCCGCGATGGCAGGATTCCAGCGCCTGACGCATCACATCGACATTGCCTGTACAGTCGAACGTATAGTCGGCACCGCCTTTGGTGAGTTCCACCAGATAAGGCACGATGTCGCCGCTGAGGGTTTTAGGATTGACGAAGTGCGTCATCCCAAACCGGCGGCCCCAGTCTTCCTTGGCCGGATTGATATCGACGCCGACGATCATGTCGGCCCCGGCCATCTTCAGGCCCTGAATGACATTGAGGCCGATGCCACCAAGCCCAAACACGATGCAGTTGGCACCCGGTGTAACCTTTGCAGTGTTGACGACCGCACCGACCCCAGTAGTGACACCACAGCCAATATAGCAGGCCTTGTCGAAAGGCGCGTCCTCGCGGATTCTGGCGACCGCAATTTCGGGCAGAACCGTGTGGTTCGCAAACGTCGAGCAGCCCATATAGTGATAGATGGGCTGGCCTTTGTAGGAAAAGCGCGACGAGCTGTCGGGCATCAACCCCTTGCCCTGTGTGCCGCGAATAGCGGTGCAGAGGTTGGTCTTGCGGCTGAGGCAGCTTTTGCACTGGCGGCATTCGGGCGTGTAAAGCGGGATGACATGATCGCCCGGCTTTACGGTTGAAAGACCCGGCCCAACTTCACGCACGATCCCGGCGCCTTCATGGCCAAGGATCGACGGGAAAATGCCTTCACTGTCAAAACCATCAAGCGTGTAGGCATCGGTGTGGCAGATGCCGGTTGCCTTGATCTCGACAAGAACCTCACCGGCTTTCGGTCCTTCAAGATCGACCTCAACGATCTCAAGAGGCTTCTTTGCTTCAAAAGCGACAGCAGCGCGCGTTTTCATGACAGAATCAGCCTTCCTGTCGGCGTATCATTTTCCACACATCCAAGAGGCGTGGCGGTTGGCCACTACGCAAAATTGCGTTCTTGAACAGCCGCACCATGCCCCACAGCACCAGCAGCGAGAAGGCCAATGTGAGCAGGCTCGCCCCCACCACTTCCATCCACGATGGGTTAGAGGAAAGACGTATCATCATGATGAAGGGCGTGTAGAAGGGCACCCATGCAAGGGTTGTTGCAAGCATGCCATTGGGATCCTGCATGATCGGCATGATGAGGAAGAATGGCAGCATCAGCGGCAGGATCAGGGGGGTCAGCAGCGATTGCGCTTCCTGCGGCGAATTGCAGATGCTGCCCAGTCCCAGAAACAGGGACGCGATGGTGAGATAGGCTGTGACAAAATAGAACAGAAAGGCTGGGAGGTAAGGGCCGGTCACCACCATATGCACGGCCTCACGTGCGAACCCGGCAATCGGGCCTGCACTGTTCAATAGAACGATGGAGCCGATTCCAAGCCAGACAGCCAGGATCGTCAGCCCGATGCCCGCTATGCCCAGCAACTTACCGGCCATGAACTCTTCTGCGGAAATCGACGAGAGCAGCACTTCGATGAGTTTGTTGGAGCGTTCCTCGATCACGCCGGAAAGAAGCAGGTTGGCGACGGTAAAAATCGAGACCCACAACAGCATCGCCAGGGCCACGGGCACGATTGTAAGGATGCGGTCACGCGCGTCCACCACCCCACCTCCGGCCTGCTTCTTGGGCGAGAATGCCTGTGTGACAACACTCGTTTGTTCGATCGCCACAACCGCATCGCGCGGAATGCCTTTCTGTTCATAGAGTGCGCGTCTTGAGGCTGCCGTCAGAGCGCGCGTGATCAGCGTGTCGAGATCATTGTCGATCAGATTGACGTTCCAGTGCTGGATCGATGGACCGGGCGCCGTAAGGGAATAACCCTTGGGCACAATGATCGCAGATGAAAGAAACCGCGGATCCTTTTCTGAAATCTCTTTCTCAGAACCAAGATATGGCCCAAGCGCTGCGCCAATGGCCGCCGGGTCAGCCGCACCATCGATACCCTGCGGAACATCGACGCGCACGAAACGAGCGCCAGGAGCTTTGAACAGCGGACTTCCATCGCGCGCGACCGACGGTAGAAATGCTTTTGCCTTTTCGACACCACCCCATGCCATGAACCCCGCGACGTCGGCGCTGGAGACTTCCTCGCTCTGAAGGGAAAATGGCAAATCGCCCGGCTGCTTTCCTGCGGGAACATGATCTGACACATAGTCTTTGAAGGCGATCAGATCGCGTTTCGCGGCATCTCTTTTAAGGGCTTCATCAATCACAGGGACAATGCCGGTGCCGGACTGATCAATGACCACAAAAGTCTTGACCGGCTTGTTCTCCTGCATCCAGGCTGGCACGAGACCGGACAACGAAATGATGACCGGCACGATCAACATGGTGAGCCAGAAGCCCTTCGAGCGGGCGTGGTGCTTGTATTCGCGCGTAGCCACCAGAAAAATGCGCCTTAGGCTGGGCCAGATCACGATGCCCTCCTTGCGTCGGCCGTAGCCGCGTCAGTGCCAACGAGAGTTACGAAAATATCGTGCAGCGAAGGCTCGCTCGTGTCGAAGCCAGTCAAAGCCAGAGCGCGTTCAAAGCAGGCACGCAGGACATCTTCACTTGAAGCGCCAGCAGCCAGCGAAAGATCGAAAGTCCCATCATGATGGGCGCTTGCCGAAACGCTGGTGATGCCCGGTAGTGCTGCCAGTTGAGCTGAATCTGCAGTGGTTTTGACGCGCACCGTTCTGGACATCAAAGCGCGGGCTTCCATCAGCGAGCCTTCAAAAACCTTGCGGCCCCTGGCGATCAGAAGAAGTCGGTCACACAACCGTTCAGCATGTTGCATGACATGTGTTGAAAAGATCAGGGTGCGGCCCTGATTGTGCAGGTCGGCGATCAGGCCTTCCAGCACCTGCTGGTTGACCGGATCAAGACCAGAGAATGGCTCGTCCAGAATAACGAGGTCAGGTCCGTGCACCACGGTGCCAAGAATCTGAACCTTCTGTGCCATGCCTTTTGACAGCGTTTCTATTTTCGCGTTTGCGAATGCGCCAAGACCGAACTGTTCGAGCAGCCTTAGCGCCTCTTTGCGCGCTGGGGCGGCGTCCATGCCTTTCAGGCGCGCCATATAGACAATGACCTCAACGGGAGTCATCCGGCGATAAAGACCGCGCTCCTCCGGCAGATAGCCGACACGCTCGCGCACACCCATGACGCTGGCATTGCCTAAAACACGGATATCACCAGCACCTGGCTCGATGATACCCAGAAGCATGCGCAGGCTGGTGGTCTTGCCTGCGCCATTTGGGCCAAGAAATCCGAAGATTGACCCCGGCTTCACAGTGAAGCTGAGGTCATCGACGGCCCGAAAATCACCATAGGTTTTCGTTACGCGGCTGAAGGCAACAGCGGGCTCAGACACAGAAGATAATGTCATTCGCTCAAGGATACCGTTTGCGCATGTAGCTTGCTGTGGGCACGACCAGGATGCTGATGTCGGATTTGGGTGTGAAGTCCTTTTTCTCAACCACAAATGTGGTCGGTCCGGTTTTCTTGATGCCGTCAACGCACAGCGAAATGACGTTGCCCGGATCGCCCTTGTCGATGGTCAGTTTGAAATTCTTGATCGGACCATTCCACGTGTTGGCCGTCTTCAGCACATAATCAAGGTAGTATGATGAGCCTGCCCAATAGGGGTCGCTCGGGTCGTCTGACTTGTTGAGCGCCTTCTTGATGGCCGACTGCGTGCCGGGATCAATGCAATACTGCTTGATAAGCTGCTGCTGATAGTCCTGTGGGTCTTTCGGATCCGGGTCACGCCACATGAACACGCCGCCACCGGGTGCTGACTTGTAGGTGTGAGCAATCGTCACATCCTGCCCGTGCGGGAAAGTCTGGGTCCAGTGATAGCGTTCGATCACCGACCACATGGGATAGGCATCGCCCGTTTCGGAATCAAACGCGGCTATATTCTGCGCTGCCAGATCGTCTTTGGCAGCCTTGGGCAGAGCCTTGAGTGCTGCGGCAATCTTCTCGACGTCGAATGAAACCGGAATCTTGTATTTGGCAAGCGTGGCGGTGATGTCCTTGCCCGGGGTCTCATAGCTGGCCGCCTTGGGGCGGTTCTCGTCATAATCCGGCTCTATCACCGCAACACGATCCGTTTTAACCGGCACGCCTTGGCCATCAACCTTCGCCGTGAAGCCGACGATGTTATCCTTTGCCAGCTCTTCATCTGTGAGAGCAAAGTCAGATTCCAGCAGGCCCGAGAGGTTGATGGGCGGCAGGGGGAAAATCACTTCGCCGGTCAGGTCTTCGTCGCCGCCATGATGAAAGACATACGAGACCTTAATCGTATCAAGGCTGAGATAAAGGTCTTCTGACACCATTTCGACGGGCGCGTCCTGAAACTGCAGGCCAGTGGGCGTAATCCCGCCGAAGCCGTCATTGGCGGATGCTGGTGTGAACAGGGCCAGAAGAATTGCTGAACCTGAGAGCAGGGTGGAACGGGTCATCACGGGTTATCCTCTGTCGGGAACGTAACCCATATTAAGGCCTTCTCCGGTGTCTGTCGCGCCTCTTCAACGCATCAGATCAATCCACAACCTCACCTTCATAGATACCCCATAAACGGGCGCGCGGTACGTAGCCGTCAATGGCGCCGGCCACGACTTCGCAATCCGATGCTCCGCACGATTTCAGCCGGGCAATAACCCCTGGTTGGGCATAGGCAATCGTCGCCGCCTCTGCGCCAAGGCTATCCTGCAAAGCCACATTTTCAGGACCCGTCACAAGAACAGAGCGGCGTCCATCGAGTTTGCCCTGATGCACCCAGCCGGTTACGCCATCGGCATCCCGGATGCGCCGCCAGACGTCATATTCAGCGATGACCTCAACGGGTAGGCCTTTGCGGATATAGACCCATTCGACCTTGTAGCTCGAGGCCGGTCCATCGCGCAGGAAGACCTTGTCAGATTTCAGGCTTACAAAGCGCGGGACAGGCAGGCCTGACTCGCCCGTCCGCGTTTCGGGACGCTCTGTCGGCGGCAAATCCGCCAACATGATAGTGTTGGCCTGTTCCCCGCCCGGAACAGCCAGCCCCGCTGGCTTCGGCACGGGCAAGGGCGGATCGGCCAGCCCTTGTCCAGCAAGGGTGGCGCCCGTGACAATAATGCAGACTAAGACGCTATAGCGGCCCGTCACGATATGATGAAACCCCTGAACACCCCTGAAATGCCAAAGCCTGCCTGTTTCGGCAGCGCGTATCCATTCTGGATCCGGCCTTCGCATATCTCTGGGCGCCAAAGTTGCATGAGGCGGTTAACGCAACGTTGACCACCGTATCACGCTAGGCGCGCGGGTTGGGCTTTGCTACAGCATGTATCGGATTTCAGCCGCCGGAGTTGCTTGCGTGAAAAAGCCGCTTGTCATCGTCACGCGCAAACTGCCTGACATTGTAGAGACGCGTATGCGTGAGCTTTTCGACACACGCCTCAACGCGGATGACCACGCAATGAGTCAAGCGGAGCTCGTCGAAGCGTTGAAAAGCGCTGAGGTACTGGTCCCAACCGTGACCGACCGGCTGGATTCACGCACGCTGGTGCAGGCCGGGCCAAACCTGAAACTCATCGCGAATTTTGGGGCGGGAGTGGATCACATCGATGTGGAAACTGCGCGTCAGCGCGGGATTACCGTGACCAACACCCCCGGTGTCCTGACCGAAGATACCGCCGACATGACGATGGCGCTTATCCTTGCTGTGCCGCGCCGCATCGTGGAAGGCGCTCAAATCCTGTCAGGTGGCGGCTTCAAAGGATGGTCACCCACCTGGATGCTTGGCAAGCGCATCTGGGGGAAAAGGCTGGGCATCATCGGCATGGGACGCATTGGTCAGGCGGTCGCGCGCCGGGCCAAGGCGTTTGGGTTGCAGATACACTATCACAACCGCAAGCCCGTCCCGCAGGCCGTTGAGCAGGAACTGGAGGCGACCTATTGGGAGTCACTCGATCAGATGCTGGCCCGGGTGGATATCGTGTCAGTGAATTGCCCGCACACGCCTGCGACATATCACCTTCTGTCGGCCCGACGCCTGAAGGCCATGAAGCCCACCGCTTATATCGTGAATACAGCGCGCGGCGAGGTGATTGACGAAAATGCGCTCGCCCGGATGCTGGAAGCCGACGAACTGGCAGGCGCCGGACTCGACGTGTTCGAACATGAGCCGGCCGTCAATCCAAAACTGCTGAAGCTGAAAAATGTCGTACTTCTACCGCATATGGGCTCGGCGACCCTCGAAAGTCGCATCGATATGGGCGAAAAGGTCATCCTCAATATCAAGATATATGCAGATGGCCACCGCCCGCCGGATCGGGTCATACCCGCGATGTTGTAAGCGTCATTTCCTAACTTCCTCAGCATCGGCAGGGCTTGTTCCTTAAATCAGGTCCATCATGGATTTCAGCGTACTAAGGATTGCGAGACTGAAGTGGGTTGCCGTGCTGGCTGCTGTTTTTCTTGCCATGACTGGGTGCGCCCCTAAGGTCATGATGCCACTCGAAACCATGACCAGCGCACCACTGCCTAGATCTGATGATGCAAACTGGCTTCAGGACCTCCTAAAAGACGAACAGCGCCTGTATGATGTGTATGGCCGTCTCGTCACTTCAAATGCAGATATTTGTGGCGGTCGATTTGTTCCTTCATTCGGTTTCAGAATGTGGTCATCTGAAGATTTCGATGAAGGAAAACGCACAGCCGCAATCGAGGCTTTCCACGTAGATGGGCGCTTGCAGGTATATGCCGTAGCGGCCGGACAGCCTGCGGAAGCGGCAGGCATCAGACCTGGCGACATATTGACCCACATTGATGGCCAGCCTTTACAGGAAGGTGCCGCAGGCCGCGCCCAATATGCCGAAGCTGTTACGACCGGCTTGATGAAGCGCGGGGTTGTCTCATTCGAATTTCTGAATGGGCAGGAGAAAAAACGGGCCCGATTGCGAGCTGTCAAAGCCTGCCCATACGCCATAGCCATGGCCGTTGGCAGTGAGCCGAATGCAGCGACAGACGGGGCAACGGTTTATGTATCTTCCGGCATGTTGAAGTTTGTGGTCAGCGATGCCGAGTTAGCCATCGTGCTTGGGCATGAGCTTGCCCATGCCATCCGCCAACACCCGCTGAAAAATCGTGGCGAGCAGACTGGGCGCTCATTGGCCAAAGCGGTGATGGGAGACGTATATGACGCCACTGTAGGTATTGGTAGCGCCGTCTGGTCCATTGTTGCCGGGGTGCCTGAAGAGCGACGTAATTCCATTTCTTTTGAAATGGTTGCCGATGAACTGGGTCTCTATCTGGCGGCGCGGTCCGGTTATGATGTCAGTGTCGCGCCGCACTTCTGGACCAGACTGATCAGTTCTTATAACGAAGCTTCCAGCGATCATCCCACATCTGCGGATCGTTTCCAGGCGATGCAGGCCACGGCCGAAGAAATCGCAGCAAAGAGGGCGCAAGGAGAAAAACTTTCACCACCGCTGGATCCTGGCTCTTAATGCTTCATCAGGTCAAAACGGCAGGCATTAAGCCACGCACAGAATTACCTGCGAAAATTGCTTCCGCGTTGTGGAAATCAGACAGTGTGAGCGCAGTCTCCTGCAAGGTATAAGTGACGTGGCGCTTGAGGTTTTTTTTCAAAATGCCGTCAAGTGCCCCATCGGATGGTCGTGAAGTAAGCAAAACGTCTTTCTTTGATATGAAAAGCGATAGGAATGAGCCATCGGCAACCAAGCCGTGTGTATTAAGAATAACGGCTTCATCTCCACCAGCCGATTTGGCTTCAGCCAATGCTGCATCGTAAAAATCTCGACGCGTTGTCTTATGGCGCACAAAAGGATCTGTAGGGTCGAGGCGCTGTGAGACGACCTTTAGTCTTATGAGTCGACCATCGGGCATCTCGCCGAAGGGGGCTGACAAAGGCACCGACTCAACGTGTGGCAGGCCCTGAGCATCCACACGCAGCCGCACGCGGTGCGCGCCAGTCAATTGCGTAACATGCTGGTCCAGCGCCGCATGCACAGCCTCTTTATCCATAGTCCGTTCAAAATATCTGGCTGATGCAGCCAGTCTGAGCAGGTGATCATCGAGGAAATAAAACCCTTTACCGTCTTCCCAGCGCAGCGTTTCCAGAAGATCAAAGGCAGGGGCCGTCGCGAAGCTCGCCTTCAAAAGACATTCTGCATACTCACTGCTCGCACGTGAATCGTGAACCAGACCGGAGCCGACACCCATACGCAGTTGCTTGCTGTTATGGTCATGCACAAGCGTGCGTATGGCGACGTTCAGATCAATTTCTCCATCCGGACCGAAGGCTCCCATGGCACCGCAGTAGAACCCTCGCGGGCTCTCCTCCAGCCCGGCTATAATTTCCATGGAACGAACCTTCGGAGCTCCGGTCACTGAGCCGCACGGAAACAGCGCATGAAGAATTGATGATGGTGTTTGAGCATCTTCGAGTTTGCCCTCGATACCCGAAGTGAGGGTGTGAAGCGTCGGGTATGTCTCCACACTGAACATGTCTGTGACGCGCACACTGCCGGGCTCGCAAACGCGCGCCATATCATTGCGAAGCAGGTCGACAATCATCAGGTTTTCAGCCCGCTGCTTGGGATCAGCGCTCAGTTCCAGCCTGCGGTGCTCATCTTCAGCGGGGTTGCCATGCCGTGCGGCAGTTCCTTTCATTGGTCGCGCCCGTAGCACGCCGCCCTTTGCCTGAAGGAAGAGCTCTGGCGAAAAGGAAAAGACATCACAGTCATCAAGTCGTGCGATGACCGCATGGCCCGCGCGGGCCAGGGACCGCCAAGTTGCGAAACGAGCGAATGGATCACCCTCAATTTCAAACGCCAGGGGAAAGGTGAGGTTCACCTGATAGACATCACCCGCAGCGATGTAATCGTGAACCTGCTGGAATGCTGCCGCATACCGGGCTTCATCCCATGATGCCTGCGGCGCACCGATATGGACGGCTGCTTTCTCAGCCGGCATCAGGGAAACGGCGTCAACGCTGACAAATCTGTCATAGACACCGGCGACGATCAGCGGATCGCGGGGCGTACGGAAGAAAGGGGTAAGGCGCGGCTCGAAGAGATATCCCAACTCGTATGAGAAGCAGCCTGCCACCCATTGCCCGTTGGCCACGGTCTCATCGATAGACCTCAGCGCATCCTTCACCTCATCAGGCCTGCGCGCGACAATCCAGTCGCGCGGGTTCTGAAACAGACGCGCAACACCCCCGGGGCGCGCATCGTCCAACAGTATGCTTCGTCGCTCCAGTCCGCGCCCCCTCATGTCAGGCTGTAGACTGAGATAGGCGTGCCACGCCCGCGCAGCACAACGTCACCGCATGGCGTCAGGCCATCCACAAGTGAGTGCTCTTCGCCACCGAGTTCACGCTCGCATGAAGCGATGACGTCTTTGGAAACCGCCAGTCGCGCACCCAATTCTTTGGAGAGCGTCTGCAGCCGGCTCGCCGTATTGACGGTGTCACCGATGACTTCAAAGGCCAGCCTCTGCTCGCTGCCAACATTACCTGCAACGACAGGGCCGTAGTGCAGACCGATGCCAATTCGGATTGGATCAAGACCGATGGCTGCGCGCGCGTCATTCCATTCTTCAATCGCTGAAAGCATGGAACGGGCACAGCGTAACGCCCGCGCGGCGTCGGCATGGCCAGACACAGGAACACCAAAAGTAGCCATCAGACCATCGCCCATGACCTTGTCGAGCGTCCCCTGCGCCTCAAAGACCTGATGCTGAAGGAGTGCGTGAAAGGCACGGAGGAGGGAGATGACGTCTTCTGGGTCAGCGCCCTCGGAATATCGTGTAAAATCACGGATATCGGCGAAAAGCACGGCTGCATTCTGGCGGCGGACTCTGTCAAATGGCTGGTCGAAAAGGGACAGTGTTTCTACCATATTGGGCGAAAAATGCCGCGCCAGATTGGCCCGCGCCCGTTCCGACTGGCTGGCCTGTGCCACCAGACGGCGCGAACGGGCGACCGCCACGGCAAGGCCAAAGGCGAGCAGCGCCACCGCAGCCACCTCGATGATCCATTTGGACAACGGAAAATAGAACGGATCGGCATAGACGCGCGCATAGGCCCGGATACCGGCCTCGTCCGGGATGCCCAGATCGTATTTGATGGCCGGGCGGCTGATCACCCAGACCAGCACGGTCGTCCAGCCCGCGATGATGCACATGCCGCACCAGGCAACGAGACGCGGCGAATAGGTGAAGGCCGCCTGCACCAGAAACACGAAATAGAGCAGGATCAGACTTTCGCGCAACAGCGTTGATGGTGGCGGCCCATCGCTGACGAATGGATTGCGCGCCATGATCAGCAGCGTCAGGACAGCGCAGTCGAGCAGCGTCCAGAGATATTTCAGCCAAGGTGGATTGATGCGCCGCCGCGCCATTTCAAACTGCGCGATCCCGATGAGTGCCAGCACCAGCGTTTCGGCGATGACAAGCACGTAAGCCGGGCCGTGATAGCGCGAGGTGGCCGCGGTCCAGATGGCAGCGGTGATGACGATGAGCGTTCGCACCAGCGCGGCCAGCATCAGACCGGCACGTTCTTCGGCACGAAAGGCCCGCGCCAGCCGCTCGCTTTCAGGGGCCGCAGGCCAGGTGCGCCGCAACAGCCAGTGCAACGTGTCCACCACCCCGCGCTCGGATCCGATCCGTGCCCGGCTGCGTTCCGCCCGTGTCGGAAAAACCCGCGCCACTATGTTGCTTAACCCCAAATCCGGCAGGTTGAACTCACCCGCACCCTACCCCACATCTACCCTGTTACGCGAGACGCCACTGTGATGGGTCTCGCATTTTGCGCCGCTCGCAAGGAGGGCCGATGACGCGTGTACTGGCATTTGGCAGCCCCTATCTTCTGGGCTTTGATCATGTGGAACGGCTGGCCGGACGGCTGGCCAAAAGCAGCGGCGATACCTATCCGCCCTATAATATCGAGCAGACATCCGAGAATGCCTTCACCATCACCGTGGCGGTCGCAGGTTTTGCACCGGACGATCTGTCGGTGACGGTTGAAGACAACCAGCTGGTGATCCGTGGCAAACAGGGCGAGGAAGCCGAGCGGTCCTATCTGCATCGCGGCATCGCGGCGCGCCAGTTTCAGCGCGCCTTCGTGCTGGCTGACGGCATGGAGGCGCTGGATGCGACGCTGACGAACGGTCTTCTGAACATCGAGCTGCGCCGCAAGGTGTTGATGCCGGCCGTGAAAACCATTCCCATCCGCAGTGGCACATAGAGGCGTTCCCCCATGCAATCCGAACCCACCAAGCCCATTGTCTATGTACGCGAGGTATCACCCGCGACGCTGATCGCTGAAGGCGTGATGCCGCACAACACAGCCGTGCCGCAGGGCGTGAAGCTGTATGCCGTGCATCTGGAAAACGGCGAGCGCATCGCGGTGATGGATGACCGCCAGCGCGCCTTTGTGCTTGCGATGCAGAACGATCTGGAGCCGGTCAGCGTCCACTGACTGGCGGCTGGCCGCGCGATCGGCCTCGCGATCGTCAGGCGGCCTGATGGTTGGAGGCCAGCGGTTCGGTCAGGATGGCGTAAAGCGCCGCACTGTCATCAGCGCCGCGCAGCTTTTCGCAGACCTGCATGTTGCGCAGCAAGCGCGACACACGCGACAGGGCCTTGAGGTGATCGGCCCCCGCCCCTTCCGGCGCCATCAGCAGGAAAACCAGATCGACCGGCTGGTCGTCGATAGAATCGAAGTCGATCTTCTGTTCCAGCCGCGCGAACACGCCGATGATGCGATCAAGCCCGGCAAACTTGCCGTGCGGGGTGGCGATGCCATGGCCAAAGCCGGTCGAGCCAAGACGTTCCCTTTCAAGCAGGGTTTCAAAGATCACCCTTTCGGCAAGGCCGGTCAGCGGCGCGGCGCGGGAGGCCAGTTCCTGAAGCAGATGCTTCTTGCTGGTGGCCTTCAGCGATCCAACGACGCCGGCCTGTGAAAGGATGTCGGACAAGTCAGCCATGGGCAGCGACCGATTCTGGGGGAGAGGAGACAGAGACATGGGCGGCGTACACGAACACTGTTTCAATTACGTTTGGGATCGAAGCTGGGGTCGATCCAGCCGATATGGCCGTCGGTGCGGCGGTAGACAACATTGAGCCCGCCCGTTGCGCCATTGCGGAACATGAGAACCGGCACGCCCGACAGATCAAGCTGGGCCACCGCATCACGCACCGAGAAGGTAGCGACCGAGGCCGGGGTTTCAGCAATGATGGTGGGCTCTGTGCCGTCTTCGCTTGCGCCATCTTTGGCCGCTTCGATCACATAATACTGGCCGACATCTTCCTGCGTGCGCGGCTTATGATCCTTAAGGCGGCTCTTGTGCCGCGCCAGGCGCTTTTCCATACGGGCAGCGGCGAGATCAAAGCTCGCATAGATGTCGTGCGCATGGCTTTCGGCATACAGTTTCAGGCCCGAGGCGACATGGGCCGAGATGGTGCAGGCATAGGCTTCGCCATCACGCGCAAAAACCACTGCCGCATCCAGTGATGAGTCGAAGTATTTTCCGATGCCCGCCTGCAGGCGTTCCCTGACATGGGTGCGCAGGGCTTCACCGGTGTCGATTTTCTGGCCGCTGATATGGATCTGCATGTCTGGTCCATAAACCGGTCATCGCCGGACTGTCATGGTCGTGCCGTCACGCTATCACACAGGACGGCTTGGACCCCGTCCTTTTGCGAGGGGCGCGTGATAGGCGGGTGATGCCCCCAAGTCAACGGGGTTTCCGTCACCGGAAGGTGCTGCTGACAGGCCCGCGGGTGGCTTGTGCCGGGCTGCATCAGGCGGCAGCCGACAGTTTCAGCCGTCGCCGGTCAACTGACGAGGGAATCCTCATGGATTCCCGATACTTGGCAACGGTGCGGCGGGCGATATCAACGCCTTCGGCCTTGAGGATTTCGACAATCCGGTCGTCCGACAGCACGGTCTGGGGCTTTTCCTGCTCGATAAGGTCGCGAATGCGGTGACGCACAGCTTCGGCCGAATGCGCATCGCCACCTTCCGATGACTGAATGGCCGAGGTGAAGAAGTATTTCAGCTCAAACACCCCGCGCGGACATGACAGATATTTGTTCGATGTGACGCGGCTGACGGTCGATTCATGCATCGAGATCGCTTCAGACACATTCTTGAGGATCAGCGGCTTGAGGTGACGCACGCCATGCACAAAGAACGCATCCTGCTGGCGGACAATTTCGGTGGCGACTTTCAGAATGGTGCGGGCGCGCTGGTCCAGACTCTTCACAAGCCAGTTGGCGTTCACCAGACAGTCGGCGACATAGGACTTGGCGTCGTGTCCCTTGGGTGATTTCATCAACTGCGACGCATAGCGGTTGTTGACCAGCACGCGTGGCAGGGTTTCGGCGTTCAGTTCAACGGCCCAGCCGCCATGGGCGGTTTCCTTGATGAAGACATCAGGCACGATGGCGGGTGAATCCTCGCCGCTGGCGAAGATGAGGCCGGGCTTGGGGTTCAGCGCACGGATTTCTGAAATCATCGCGGCGATGTCTTCGGCATCGACACCTGAAACGCGCATCAACCCAACAAGGTCGCGCCGCGCCAGCATGTCGAGATTGGCAATCACCGCCTGCATGGCCGGGTCGTAACGATCCTGTTCCTTCAGCTGGATCGCCAGACATTCGGCCAGCGACCTTGCACACACGCCCGATGGATCAAAACGCTGCATGCGCGAAAGGATGGCTTCGACTTCGGCGTCACTGACGCCCAGCCTTTCCGCCGCCCCGCCCAAATCAGCCGGAATATAGCCCGTCTCGTCCACGAGATCGGCCAGCCAGCCTGCGATCAGCTTTTCGCCCGGATCGGCAAATTCAAGCTGGACCTGTTCATCGAGATGATCGCGCAGCGTTTTTTCGCGCGTGAGCATGGCTTCAAGGTCCACGGCGTCGCCATCGAACGCGCTGCTGCCCGTGCTACCCGAGGCGCCCCAGTCAATCGGTCCGCTGCCTGCATCCGGGTCGCCGCGTTCGGCGGCATCGGCCCGGCTTTCATCGGCGTAGACATTTTCAAAGCCGTTATCGAGCGCCGTTTCAGCCGAAACGCCATGTTCCAGTGCCTGATCAAGACGTTCGGGGGTGCTGGTTTCCAGCACCGGCGCCGCATCGCGCTCGTCTTCGCGCCCGCCGGGTGCTTCGCGTTCAAGGATCGGGTTCCGTTCAAGCTCGTCCTCGACATAGGACTGAAGCTCAAGGTTCGACAGCTGCAACAGCTTGATCGCCTGCTGCAGCTGCGGCGTCATGACAAGCGCCTGGCCCTGCCGGATCTCCAGCCTTTGCCCGATCGCCATGCCCGTTGCCCCCTATTGACCGGTTAAAGACTGAATTTTTCGCCGAGATAGACGCGCCGCACTTCACGGTCACCGACGATCTCGGATGGCGTGCCTTCCATCAGCACGCGCCCGCTATGGATGATCGAGGCGCGGTCGATGATGTCGAGCGTCTCGCGCACATTGTGATCGGTGATGAGAACACCGATGCCGCGATCCTTGAGATGAGTGACCAGCGCACGGATATCGCCGACGGCAATCGGATCAATCCCGGCAAAGGGTTCATCGAGCAGGATATAAGACGGCGAACTGGCCAGCGCGCGGGCGATTTCGACCCGGCGACGTTCACCACCCGAAAGCGCAATGGCGGGCGACCGGGCGAGATGTTCCACGCCAAACTCAGCCAGCAGTTCCTGGGTGAGCTGGCGCGCCCGGGCCTTGTTCTTTTCGCTGAGCTCAGCCACCGCCATGACATTGTCTTCAACGGTCAGCCCACGGAAGATCGAGGCTTCCTGCGGCAGGTAGCCAAGACCCAGCCGCGCCCGGCGATACATCGGCATGGCCGTCACGTCCGTGCCGTCCAGCTCGATCGTGCCGTAATCGGCACTGATGAGCCCCATGATCATGTAGAATGTTGTGGTCTTCCCCGCCCCGTTCGGCCCCAGCAGGCCGACCGATTCACCCCGCCGCAGCTCAAGGCTGACATTGCGGACCACGGGGCGCTTCTTGAAGCTCTTGCCGATCTGGCGAACCACCAGCCCACCACGGCCCTGCACCACGGTGGGTGAGGGCCCATTGGCCGCATTTTTCGCGGTTTCTGGCGGTTGAACAGTCATGCTGGCACCCATCAAAGCGTGCGCGCCTTAACATCGGATGAAGTTCCACCCATGTGGCGCGCTTCTTGCGTTCATCGTTAACGCCAGACTGTGCCGGAAGCAGGGCCGCTGTCCACTGCCTTTTGCTGCAGGTGCGAGAAGTAGCGAAAAACCGCTATTTTGCCGTGGTTTCGGACGGGTAGAGCACGCCATCGACGCGACCGTCACCCCGGCCCTTGCCGCTCAGGGTGGCAGTGCCGGCATTCAGATCGACCAACAATTCAGTGCCGCGCATGGTGTTACGCCCTTGGGTCAGCACCACATCACCGGTCAGGCGGATGGTCTTGCCCGGAATGTCGTAAACGACCAGCGGGGCGGTTGCCGTGGCATCGCGCGAGGTGATGATCACATTGCCCGAAGCCGTGACCCGCGTGATCTTCTTGCCTGGCACCTCGGCCACGACCTTGTCGGCACGCATGACCATCTCGCCCTGCGTGATGCGCACCGCGCCTTCATAGCTGATGGTTTCCGCTTTCCAGTCGGCTTCGTTGGTGTCGGCAGAAATGTTGACCGGCTCGTTCGAGGATTTGCCGAGATCACCGAAGGGCACCTTTTCAGCCGCCAGGGCCGGGGCCGCGCCCAGAGTCAGAGCCAGAACGAGAAGTGTCTGCCGCATCATGGCGCCTTGTCCTTGCTGTCGCTGACCGCTGCCGGATCAAATGTGGTGTTGACGCCGCCCGTGAAGGTCAGGCGCTTGATCGACTTGTCGATGTGAAACCCGGCGGCCTCGATGACCCCTTGCGGGCCCGTCACCCTGACCGGCGCATCGCCGGAAAAAACACCTGTCTTCACATTGCCTTCAGCGCGTTCTGTTTCCAGCCGGTACTGATCGGCCAGTTCGATGACCACCCCGCCGCTGACCCGTGCCGCACCGGTTTCAGGATGCACCGAGCCTTCAGCCGCCACCAGATGCATCGGACCGTCTTCCAGTTCCAGCCGGGCATCCAGCTTCTTCAGTTCAACCAGACCCTCGCGCGTCTGCGAGGCGCCGCTGGCCGTCACCTTATAGGGTTTGCCGTTCTGCGAGGTGCCGGTGAGCACCGGCGCATCCATCTCGATGCCCGGCGCGCCGCTGCCTGCGAAATGCTCATCTGGCCGGTCGGTCAGTGCCACGCTGAGAAACACCGCGCCGATCCCCAGCACCGCCAGCAGCGGCAGCACAATCTTCAGCAGCGCCACGCGGCGAGCATGACGCGCGGCCTGTGCGACATGCGCGGCGATCACCGCTTCATCGCGCCGGCGCAGGTTCTTCAGGCGGAGGGCCGGTTGCTCGCCCGTCATGCAAGGCCAGCCTTCAGACAATCGTGAATGTGGATAAGGCCGAGCGGGCGGCCTTCGCCATCCACCACGAACAGCGCCGTGATGGCATGCCGGTTCAGCAGCGCCAGCGCCTCGGACGCCAGCGCCGTGGGCGCGATGGTGCGCGGATTGCGGGTCATCACCTCAGCAGCGCGGCGACCCGACAGATTTTCGCCAAAGCGGCGGCGCATATCGCCATCCGTGATGATGCCCGCCAGGCGCCCGTCAGCGCCGGTGATGCCGACACAGCCGAAACGCCGCGCTGTCATGATGGCGACCGCATCTTCCATCGTGGCGTCATCACCAGCCAGCGGCATTTCACCGGGGCCGTGCATCAGGTCAGACACACTCAGCAGCGCCTGCCCCAGCGAGCCGCCCGGATGAAAGACCTTGTACTGGCTGCGGTCGAAGCCGCGCCGCTCCATCAGCGCGACGGCCAGCGCATCGCCCAGCGCCAGCATCATGGTGGTCGAGGTGGTGGGCGCCATGCCAAGCGGACAGGCCTCATCAGCCGGGGGCAGCAGAAGGGCGACATCGGCCGCCTTCAGCAAGGTGCTACCCGGGCGCGAGGCCATGCCGATGAGCGGAATGCGCTGACGGCGCGTGTGCACGATCAGATCAGCCAGCTCGCGTGTTTCGCCGGAATTGGACAGAACCAGCACCGCATCGCGCGGCGTGATCATGCCCAGATCGCCGTGACTGGCCTCAGCCGGATGCACGAACTGCGCGGGCGTGCCGGTGGAGGCAAAGGTGGCAGCGATCTTGGTGGAGACATGGTGGCTCTTGCCCATGCCGGAAACGATCACCCGTCCGCTCGCCGCCAGCAGGACGTCGACGGCCCTGGAGAAGGCGCCATCAAGATGCGCGGAAAGCGCCGTCAGCGCCGCGCTTTCCATGTCAAGGACGCGGCGGGCGATGACGATGTCTGCAACATCCTGACGGGCAGGCGTAACCACAGGCTGGCGCGCTCCTTGATACGGCAGACCTGAAATAGTCTGCCCGTGCCCGCCCGTCCATACGCACGTCTGTGGCAAGGCTCAGGGCTGGCGGCGCATCCGCAGCGCCAGCAGGGCGTCGATCACGAAACTGAGCAGCACATAGGCGATGAAGAGATAAAGGCCCGATTCCAGAACCGTCACCGTACTGACCCTAGCAAGGCCCGGCTGGTCGCCCTCGCCGATCGAACCGGCGCCCATGATGGAGACGATGATGGCGACGACGAAAATATCCACCATAGCAAAGCGGCCGATGAACTGAAGCACTGCGGCCGCCCGTGCAGCGCGCGGTCCCCTGCCAGCCGCCAGCACCAGCGCCACGCCCGCATTCTTGGCGAGCGGCAGGACAATGCCGAAGAAAAACAAAAGCCCGGCAATCAGCGTGTAGTGGGTTTCCACAAGGCGGTGGATCATCGAAAAGACCGAACGTGTTTCGTCGATAATGGTCAGATGACGCACCGATTCCGGCATGAAGTCAGGCAGATCCGCCGTTGCCCGCACGGTGACCAGCGGCTGCATCCAGGCGATAACCAGCATCACCACCGCCAGCACCAGCAGCGCCCACAACACCATCGTGCCTGCCCGGCTGTTCAGCCAGACATGCAGTGATGCAGGCGCGGGGTCAGTGGGCGAAGATGTCATTCTCGTCGCTGTTCACGAAGCCGGTAAGATCGAGCTCGGCGCGCACCGGCAGAAAGCGGAAACAGGCGTCGGCCAGATGGGTGCGGCCTTCGCGCGCCAGCATGGCGTCCAGTATGGCCTTGGCCTTATGCAGGTGCAGCACATCGCTGGCGGCGTATTCAAGCTGTTCCTTACTGAGCTTTTCCGCGCCCCAGTCTGAACTTTGCGAGGCCTTGGAAAGATCAACGCCCAGCAGTTCCTTCACCAGATCCTTCAGGCCGTGGCGGTCGGTATAGGTGCGCGCCAGTTTCGAGGCGATCTTGGTGCAATAGACCGGGCTGGTGAGCACACCCAGATAACGCTTCATGACGGCAATATCGAAACGCCCGAAATGAAACAGCTTGGTGACCGACCCATCGCCGAGCAGCGCCTTGAGGTTCGGGCAGTCATAACCGCCCGCGGGGCTGAACTTGACGAGATGGGCATCGCCATCACCCGCCGAAAGCTGGACCAGACACAGTCGGTCGCGATGCGGATTGAGGCCGAGCGTTTCACTGTCGATGGCCACCAGCGGCCCGAGTTTGAGCCCGTCCGGCAGATCGCCCTGATGTAGATGGATCGTCATGCCCCAGCCATGCCGGGAAGCAGCGCCGCCGTCAACGACAAGCCTGCTGAGGCCAGCGTTTTCAGGAACGGAAAACCAGTGCCCGCAGCAGAAAGAACTGCGTCACGCCGACGACCACAACCGCAACCAGCTGAACCGCCTGATGGGGAAAGCCCATATGATCGGTGCCGATCATCAGCAACAGCAGATTGATGACATAGCCAATGGCGTAGACGCCCAGAAACCGCACGATGCTGCCGCGCTGCTGAAAGCTGTAGCGGGCGTGACCCTTATAGGCGATCAGGGTCGCGACGCCGTACATGAGCGTGACCACCAGTTTAGGAGACGGCCAGATCCACGTCACGATCAGGTAGGCCACATAACCAGCCAGATTGGATGCCAAGCCGACCGATGCAAAACGGATGAATGCGCGTAGCGTGTCGTTGCTCATGTGCCGCCCCGCTTCATGGCAGCCGCGTCATATAGCGTCGCGATTCAGGCCCGCAGTTAAACAGGACATCCAGGACGCTGACCGCGTGTTCAAACGGCCCGTGAAGCTGCGGATAAGGCTGATAGCCTTCATACCCAAACCAGCGCACCTTGATGTTGCGCCGCGTGAACGGTGTGAGATCCAGATAGGCCTGAGCGGCGGGGCCAGACACATATTCATGCGCGCCCGCCTGCTCGCAGATATAGGCCAGACGCTCGCTTCTGTCGTCTGCAAGCTGATAGGTCGATGAATCCGTCACCGTGGTGTTGATCCTGAGGTAACCCGCCAAGGCCTCGATGAAGCGCCGGTTGATGGCTGAAAGATGGGTTTCGCTGGCCGACGCATAGAGCGGTTCGAGCCACGATGCGATGTCGGCAAAATGCATCGCTTCACGATAGTTCTGAACCAGCATGCTCCAGTGCGCGGCGTGCCAGCCCGCGTCTGCCACTTCCATGTCGCGGATATTCGCGTGATAATTGTTCTTCGATTTCACCGGAATGGTCAGCCAGCGCGGCCCTTGCGCGGTCTTGATGAGGTTGCGGTTGCGCCAGTCCCGCCTTGTATATTGGACGTCATCAAACAGGACGAATTCGTCCACTGACGCAATCAGATCAAAATAGCCTTTCCACGGGATGTAATTCGACTGAACGATGGCAATGCTTTTCATCGGGCGCACACACTGGCACATCCCGTATTGGGCCTTGCGTCACACAGAGGCACAATGCCACGACTGCCGGAGGGGCCGGGGCGTGACACATCATACTGAAGCGGGCCGCAGCCGGGGAAACACATGAAGGCCATTTTGCTAGCAGGAGGAACCGGATCAAGGCTTTACCCCCTGACACGGGTGGCCAGCAAACAGCTTCAGCCCGTGTATGACAAACCCATGATCTATTATCCGCTGACCGTTCTGATGGCGGCGGGCATACGGGACATCAGCCTGATATCCAGCCCTGACGATCTGCCGCGCTTCAAGGCCCTTCTGGGCGATGGCGCGCAATGGGGCATTCAAATCCGGTATTTTGAGCAGGCTAGGCCCGAAGGCATTGCGCAGGCGCTGGTCATTGCCGAACCTGTCATTGCCGGTGGGCCGGTCGTGTTGATGCTGGGTGATAATATTTTTTCGGGCGGCGACGACTTTCACCGCGCGCTGGCGGCGTTTCGTGATGGCGCAACCATTTTCGCCTATCGCGTGGTCGATCCGCAGCGCTATGGCGTGGTGAAATTCGACCGGCACGGACAGGCTTTGTCTCTGGAAGAAAAGCCAGAACGGCCCAAAAGCAATTTTGCGGTGCCGGGGGTTTATATTTTCGACCATCAGGCCATCGGTATTGCAAAGTCTCTCCAGCCGTCCGCGCGAGGGGAATATGAAATCACTGATGTCAATCAGGTGTATCTCCAGCGCGGGCAGTTGCATGTCCACCGCCTGACGCGCGGGTTTGCATGGCTGGATGCCGGAACAACAACAGCCCTGCACGAAGCTAGCGATTACGTGGCAACACTGGAGAAACGACAGGGTGTAAAGATCGGCTGCCCGGAAGAGGCGGCCCTTTTGCGCCAGTTCATCACGGCAGATCAGTTCGACCTTTTGTTGCGCGACATGCCCGACTGTGAATACCGGACATACCTGAGCGCAGTCGCGGCAGAATGGCACCGGGACACCTCTCAGGCATGAGCGATCCCTTCATTCCATTTCACCGCAGTTATCTGGCCGATGATGGCCGTCAGATTGCAGTGCCCTTCCGTTCTGGTGACCATCTGGCGGGTGATGGGCCCTATACTGACCAGTGTCAGGCATGGCTGAAACGGCACACCGGCAATGCGCGTGTTCTGCTGACACATTCCTGCACCGCTGCGCTGGAGATGGCGGCATTGCTTCTGGATGTGGCGCAGGGTGATGAAATCATCATGCCGTCTTACACATTCACCTCAACAGCGAATGCCTTTGTGCTGAGGGGCGGCGTTCCGGTTTTCGTGGATGTAAGGGCTGATACTTTCAATATTGATGAGCGCCTGATCGAACAGGCCATCACGCCGCGCACCAGGGCGATTGTCGTCGTTCACTATGCCGGGCTGGCCTGCGCCATGGACTCCATTCTCAGTGTGGCGGCGCGCCACGGCCTCACGGTCGTGGAAGATGCAGCCCAGGGACTCATGTCCGCCTATCGCGGTAAGGCGCTCGGCACACTTGGGCAGATTGGCACGCTCAGTTTTCACGAAACCAAGAATGTGACCGCCGGCGAAGGCGGCGCGCTTCTCATCAACAACCCCGGGCTTGAGAGCCGGGCCGAGATATTGCGCGAGAAAGGCACAGACCGGACCCGATTCCGCCGCGGCGAGGTGGACAAATACACCTGGCAGGATGTGGGTTCGTCGTTTCTGCCCAGCGACATTCTGGCGGCCCTGTTGATGGGGCAGCTGCAAGCTGCACCCGCCACCACTGCGGAACGCCTTGCGCTATGGAACGGGTATCATGCGGCGCTCGCAGCGCATGAAGAGGCCGGACTGCTGCGCCGACCCCATATCCCTGAGGACTGTCAGGGCAACGGGCATATCTATTTCGTCACCCTTGCCCCGCACCTTGAGCGCACCCGCGTGATCGAGGCCCTTAAGGCGAAGGGTGTTGGCGCTGCCTCGCACTATGTACCACTTCATGCCTCCCCGGCCGGTCGTCGCTTCGGGCGTGTCGCAGGCGGCATGAAGAATACCGACATCGCCGGGGAAAAGTTGATCCGCCTGCCGGTATGGCCGGGCCTCACACAGGCACAGCAATCGCGCGTCATCGACGCACTGTCTGCCGTGTTGGCTAGCCAGGGGCACAGCACATGACGCGCAGGGTGCTGGTCACGGGTGGTGCAGGCTTTATCGGTTCAGCGGTCTGCCGCGCGCTCATCGCCAAGGGAGACCGTGTTCTCGTTCTCGACAAGCTGACCTATGCCGGTCACCTTTCGTCGCTGGCGAGCGTCAGCGTCAGTCCATTATTCAGCTTCGTGCAGGGTGATGTAGCAGACACCCAAACCGTCAACGCCGTCTTTGCAGATTTCAGGCCGGATCGCGTGATGCATCTGGCTGCGGAAAGTCACGTGGACCGATCCATCGTTTCGGCGGGCGATTTTATCCACACCAATATTATCGGCACGTGGGTCATGCTTGAGGCCGCCCTGAAGTATTGGCGTTCGCTTGGCCCCGCAGACAGCGCCACATTCAGGTTTCTTCATGTCTCAACCGACGAAGTATTTGGTGCGCTGGGTGAGTCCGGGTATTTTTCGGAGGAAACCCCTTACGACCCTTCCTCGCCCTATTCCGCATCGAAGGCCGGGGCAGATCATCTGGTTTCAGCCTGGGGCAGAACCTACGGACTGCCCGTGCTGATTTCACGCTGTTCGAACAATTACGGACCATATCAGCTTCCCGAGAAGCTGATCCCACTGACCGTAGTTCATGCGCTGCAGGGCAAACCGCTGCCAGTCTATGGCGCAGGACAGAATGTGCGCGACTGGCTGCATGTCAGCGATCATGTGACGGCGCTCGATACCATTCTGGAGCACGGCGCGCCGGGTGCGCGGTACAATATCGGTGGGCGCAATGAACACCGTAACATCGACATCGTCCGCAGCATCTGCAGCGCGCTGGACACATTGGTGCCTGACGGTGCCCCGCACGACAGGCTCATCACCCTGGTTACCGACCGCCCGGGTCATGATTTCCGATATGCCATCGACCCCGGCCGCCTTGAGCGCGATCTTGACTGGTTGCCCCAAACCGGTTTCACCGACGGGCTGTATTCAACGGTGAAGTGGTATGTCGAGAATTCGTCCTGGTGGGAGCCGATTGTCGCGCGTGGCCGAGCAACACAAGGTATATGATTATACATGAGTTTCTCAGGACGGGAGGGGGAGGCGCCTCCGCGCAATCGCACGCAGGGCTGGCTGGACTGGACAGATCGAGCGATCTGGCTTTCAGCCATACTTACCATCTTCATATTGGCGCTGGCTTTCAGATACGCCTATTTCGGATTTGATACGACGGATGATGCCTATTATGCGGTGATGATAAAAGATCCGTCGCTCTATCCGGCAACCCTTACCCAGTTTCATTTCCTGTTTCACCCCCTTTACGCGGTATCAAAAGGCGATATCGGGCTGCTCAGGCAGATCAACATTGCCGTGACCTGGGCCCTTTGTCTGTGGCTGTTCCGTGTATTGTTTCATCAGGCGGGATGGCAAGGCGGTTGGCGTCTATGGATGACAGCGGGAGGTTTCGCCACATCCAGTCTGGTCCTGTTTCATGCCTGGCTCGTGACTCCCAATTACAACACTGTATGCGCGCAAGGTCTTTTGGTGACGTGCATCGGCCTGTTGTATTTTCAGGAAAACAAACACCCGCCGGCTTTTGTCGGCAGCATTCTGATTGGTGTGGGAGGGTGGCTCACATTCCTGGGAAAAGTGTCGTCGGCTGCCGCCCTGGCGCTTATTGTGATTTCGTATCTTCTGGCCACCCGCAAGCTCTTTTCGCGGCATACGCTGATATCCATCGTGGTTGCCCTGGCGCTGGTAATCAGCACAGCGGTCCTGATTGATGGCTCAGTACAAGGCTTCTTCAAGCGTTTGGAAACCGCCTTGTCTTTGACCCAGATGCTGGATGGCGACTACGCCATCTTAAATCTGCCTAACAGCATCATTCGCGTTCCAAGAACAGCGATCCTGATAATGGTGCCGCTCTGCATAGCCAGTGGACTGGGCTTCATGCTGCTGCGTCAACGCGCACGACGCTCCGGACCAGTATCTGCGCATGGGTTCATACTGGCAATCAGCGTCCTCCTTGCTGCAACAGCCTTATGGTGGCTTGCACCTAAGACATATGCTGGGGTTGGCTATATGTTGGCACCATCGGTCATGGCCTGTGGGCTGTGGAGCATATTGCACACATCAGGGTCTGACATTGGCAAACGGCTGCCACTGGTCATAGTGCTCAGCCTGATGCCCATGGTGTTCGTACTTGGCACCAATGGCAGTTTCTGGCCTCGTGCCAGCTACAGCATCTGCTTCCTTTTGGCAGCCAGTGTCGCTCTGGGTGGGTCGCGGGTCGCAGCTCAGGTAGCATTTCCGTTTCTTGGAATTTCAACCCAGATATTGATGCTGGGTATTTTATACATGAACTGGCAGTATCCGTACCGGCAGCCTGAAAAGCTGTGGCAGAACAGTGAGTGGGTGGCGGTTCCCGGTACCAATTTAAGACTGGCGCACAGTTCCGGCTTTGCCGATTTCCTGCGCACGCTGATTGCCGCATCTCAGCATGCGGGCTTCGAACCTGGAACAGCGGTTATTGACCTCAGCGGCGATTCCCCCGGACTGCTTTTGCACATCGGCGCAAAAAGCATCGGACAGGCATGGGTTCTGGGCGGTTATGAAGGAAGCGTAGACGTCGCATCCTCATCACTGGATTTTGTGCCTTGCGAAGACATGGCACGCGCTTGGATCATGACGGCCAAAAACGGCGTGCGGAGCCTACCTGATGGCTGGTTGGCAGACTTTGGTATCGTCATAGGGCGTGACTACGCAGAAGCATTCTCTGTTATGCCGCCGGATCAATTGGGCGGGGATATTAAGCCAGCGCTTCGCGTGTTCTATAAGCCTGTGCGTGATCCAGCGAGTGCCGTTGAGGCATGCCGTGCTGCAAAGGGGAAAAGAGGCATCGCAGACGTGGCTGTAGCCACCCTTTTGGAAGGCGTCTCAGCGCGCAGACATTGATGAATCGTGCTGCCCTGGAATGCACCTAGCGTGCTCTAATCACTCAAGAACGGCCAGACCAAACCCCGTCCTCCCATAGTCGTTTCCATTGTAGAGCATGAAACGCTGGCCCTTGTGATCAAACACGAAGGGATACTCGACCATGTCGCTGTCCCATCCATCAGATGAAACGGTGATGCCGACCCTATCATCCAGCCGTGTCCATGACAGGCCATCGGGGGACTCAGCATAGCCAATGCGATAAGCCTCGCCCCGATAGCTGAACCACATCTTCCAGCAGTCGGCGTCCCTGATGACGCATGGCCGGGCAATCGCATATTCCCCGTCGTCCTTATAATCGATGGCGACATGGCCCGTGCGGTTCCAGATCACACCATCTGAGGACTCGGCATATTTGATATGATAGCGATGCTGCGGCTGACCACCGCGCAGCCGCCAGTCCGTGCACGAAACATACCACATCCGCCATATCGAACCATCCAGCAGAACACAACATGCCAAGGGAGGGTAGGGTTCCTGCAGGGTGCGGTCGAGAAGAGGGCCCTCAGCATACTTATGGAAGACCTGGTCATCACCACTCGTGGCAAGGCCTATGGCTGTTCTGAAGGGAACTGTGACACCAACATTCCAGCCTGTATAAAACAGATAACGTTTACCACCTGCCCTCGTCAGCCATATTGGCATTGCGCCACTGTCATCAAACAGTCCAAGCGATCCTGGTGTCACAACAGGATCCTGGGAAATATTCTGAACAACCTGAGGCCGATTGATGTCGATGACAACATACGCCCCATGACTTTGGTTGCGGGCATTGCGCACGGTGAAATAGACTCGAAAAAAATCCCCGCCTATGGGCTCAACAATCGGCAGGGCTGCATGGGAGTGCATCCACTCGCGCTCGCCCGTGGGGCAAAACACAAGCCCTCGCTTCTTCCAGTTCTGAATCATATGGACCGCAATCGGCTGCTTGGTACTTTCGATCGTTCAGTGGCCTGTCCGAGGTAAACACCTTCAGCGGCTGCATCAGCAAGCAACAGCGCCCCTGCCCCAATCACACAGCGCTCGCCGATTTTAATACCGTCCCTCAACGCTGCGTTGACGCCAATGAAACACTGCGCGCCAATCTCCACATTCCCTGAGATCACCGCATGAGAAGCTATGAAGGTGTGATCGCCAACAACGCTGTGATGACCGATGTGATTGCCGCTCCAGAGGGTAACATTATGGCCAATCCTGACGAATGGCTGAACGGTATTGTCTTCCAGAATGAAGCAGTTTTCGCCTACCCGCCCATCATTCATCACGCTGGCACGCGAACTGACATAGGAGGCCATGCGATAACCCATCGCTTTGGCCTCAAGATATTTACGTTTGCGAATTTCATTCAGTTTCGAATAACCAATGGAAACGAAAAGGTCATGCGTGTCGGGAGGATAAAAACGGGCAACATCCTCAAAGCTGACGACAGGCATTCCACAAAATTCAGAGCGCGTAA
Organism: uncultured Flavobacteriaceae bacterium; assembly: GCA_964390465.1. GTDB lineage: Bacteria > Pseudomonadota > Alphaproteobacteria > Micropepsales > Micropepsaceae > JADZAI01. Next base: position 67,852 of record CAYMIJ010000008.1, read on the forward strand.
CGTAGGCCTTGTCTACCGTGAATGCTGCGACGTGATGACTTGAGTCCGTCGTAAAATAGTAATGGGCCAGCTCCGCAGCTTCGCCTGTGCCGAAAATGACGAGATTCTTGTTCATTCAGGAGATCGGCTTGTCCGCTGCAGATAGATTTGCCGGATGATCGTATATGGGCGCTGTTTGGTTTCCAAGAATATCTTGGACAGATAGACGCCAATCACGCCGATAAACGAAATGATCAGCCCACCCAGCAGCCAGATGGACGCCATCACAAAAGTCCAGCCGTGCCTATGACAGGCCGTCGGAGGACTCAGCATAGCCAATGCGATAAGCCTCGCCCGATAGCTGAAACACATCTTCCAGAGATCTGTGGCCCTGATCATACATGGGCAGACTCGACGGCAGCATTGGGCCGCATTGTGTTACTTTTTTAGGCTCACTGAATCGACAAGGCGCAGAGCCAAGCCATGTTCCCATGCCAGATTAGATGGATCGAAGATTGGCACTGGGTATTTGGATTCTTTCAGACGCTTGGCCGACATAGATGCCCTCATCTGGCGCGTCGGCCAGCAACAGGGCTCCTGCGCCGATCACACATCGGTTGCCGATTTTTATGTGATCCCTAAGGGTTGCGTTTACACCAATAAAACACTGCTCACCGATTTCTACCCCGCCAGAAATCATGGCGTTAGATGCTATAAAAGTGTGATCGTGAATCACGCTGTGATGAGCTATCAGATTGCCAGGATACATCGTGACGTTGTTCCCGATACGGACAAAAGGCTGGATCGTATTGCTTTCCATAATGAAGCAGTGTTCCCCTATGTGGCCATCATTAAGGATGCTTGCCTGCGCACTCACATATGAGGCCATGCGATAGCCCATCGCTTTCGCCTGAAGATACTTGCTTTTCCTCGTTTGGTTGAGATTGGAGTACCCAACGGCCACAAAAAAATCATGCGTAGCAGGCGGAAAACTCTGGGTGACCTCTTCAATGCAAGCGACGGGTTTGCCACAAAATTCCGCATGCGTTGTGTAAGCTCTGTCTACGGTAAAAGCCGCGACATGACGGTTTGAATGTTTCGTGAAGTAGTAGTGTGCCACCTCGGCAGCTTCGCCCGTGCCGAAAATGACGAGGTTCCTGTTCATTCAGAAGATCGCCGTGTGTGATGCTGATAGATTTGTCGGATGATCGTATATGGGCGCTGTTTGGTTTCCAAGAATATCTTGGACAGATAGATTCCAATCATGCCGATAAACGAAATGATCATCCCGCCCAGCAGCCAGATCGACGCCATCACAGATGTCCAGCCGCTGAGTGGTTTGGCAAGAAACAACCAGTTCACAACGAGATAGGCCGTATAAGCGAGGGCAAACAGTAAAATGCTGAGCCCAACGTAAAAAATGCTCACCAGTGGCGCATTGCTGAATGACGTTATGCCGTTGACCAGCACGGACATCTTTCTGCGCAGTGTGTAGGTGGATTCACTCGAGCTTTGCTTGACGATCATTTGCGAGCGCTGATCAAACCCCGTGATGTGCCACAGGCCCATCAAGAAAATCTCGCGCTCCTCGTGTCGCAGCAGCGCATCAACATAACGGCGCGACATCAGCCGCGCGGTGACAGCGTTTTCAACCAGCTTGAGCCCTGTCAGAGTGTTGAAAACGCGATAGAACCAGTTGCCACTCCACCGTTCAAACCAGTTCCCCTTGCGGCGTTCCTGCACGCCGTAAACAACATCACAGCCATCGCGCTTTTTCTGTTCATCGAAGCTCAATAGCCATTCAGGTTGTTCTTCCAGGTCGCTGTCGATCAGAAAAATCTGTTCGCCCCTGCACTGCGCGAGGCCGGTCATCATCGCCCGGTGATGGCCAAAATTGCGCGAGAGGTCGACAACCACCACACGCGGGTCATGTTCGGTGAGTGCGATCGCTCGCTGCAAACTGTCATCGGGAGAGCCGTCATTCACCAGCACGATTTCGAAGTCATCGCCCGCCAGCGCAGTGGCCGCTTTGGATGCGCGCTCATGAAACGCGGCGACATAGGGCGCAGACTGGTAAAGCGTTGCGACGACAGACAGCTTCATTTCGACTTTTAACCGGAGCAGTTCTGACCTGAGCAGCCTTTATCACGACAGCTGCGGGCCGTCTTCACGGCATTGCGCGTATATTTTCTGCAAATCAGAAGAGCGTGATTTCCAGGTGCAGGCCCGGAAGTTCATAGCCCGCACCAAAGCGGCCTGCCAGCGCCGGGGGATCAAAAACACCCACGAACAGTAAGATGGTGCCCAGAAGAGGACTCGAACCTCCACGCCTCGCGGCGCTAGTACCTGAAACTAGTGCGTCTACCAATTCCGCCATCTGGGCACAGATCGGAGGGCGGGTGACTAAGGCCCGCGCCGGGGAATGTCAATTCCACCTTCCGCGCAGCGACCGAAAAGAGTATCCCAAGGCTGATTTGCAGGGGGCAGCATGTCGGGCCGCATCATCACTGTTTTCGGGGCGTCGGGCTTCATCGGACGCCACACGATCAGGGCGCTGGCCAAAGACGGCTGGCGCATCCGCGCCGCCGTGCGCCATCCCAATCTGGCTGAATTCCTGCGCCCCATGGGCATGGTGGGGCAGATCCAGCCCTTCAAGGCCGATGTAACGAATGCCGCTGAGGTGGCTGCAGCCATCAAAGGTGCGGATGCAGTGGTGAACATCGCGGGCACCGGAGGGCGCATTGGCGGGCGCTTCACCCGCACGATCGAAGACGGCGCGCGCATTGTCGCCGAAGAAACGGCCAAGGCAGGGGCGCGGCTGGTGCATCTGTCCGGCATCGGGGCCAGCGCGTCCGCTTCGTCATCCTATGCCAAGGCCAAAGGGGCGGCCGAAAGCGCCGTGCGTGAAGCCTGCCCACAGGCCACCATTCTGCGCCCGTCCATCGTTTTCGGGCCGGAGGACCAGTTTTTCAACAAGCTGGCCAATCTGGCGCGCTATAGCTTTGTCATGCCGGCTTTCGGTGGTGGCACGGCGAAGTTCCAGCCGGTCTTTGTGGGCGATGTCGCTGCCGCGGTCAGCGCCGTGGTGAAGAGCGCCCCTGGCGGCGAATATGAACTGGGCGGGCCGGAAGTCCTGAGCCTGAAGGAACTGACCGCGCGCATTCTGGATGTGGTGCAGCGCCGCCGCCTGATCGCGCCGGTGCCTTTCTTCGCAGCCAAGCTGGCGGCATGGCCGATGGCACTGCTGCCCAATCCGCCGGTGACGCCTGATCAGATCGAGCTGATGAAGGCTGACAGCGTGGTGAGCGAAGGTGCAAAAGGGCTTTCCGATCTGGGCATCAGGCCTGAATCACTGGGCAATATCCTGCCTACCTATCTGTGGCGCTTCCGCAAGACCGGTCAGTTTGAACCGGCGCTCCACTGACTTTTTCAGCTGCGCTCTGGATCATTCTGACGCTGGCTGCCGCCCTGCTTCAGGCCGGGCGCACCGCCGCGCAGAAATGGCTATCGGGCAGGCTGTCACTGACCGCCGCAACCTATGTGCGTTATCTCTTCGGCCTGCCGGTGGCCGTTCTATATGCGCTGACGCTGGCAGGTACAGGCGTTTGCCTGCCCGTACCATCATGGCAGACGCTGGGATGGGCGAGCGCAGCAGCAGCCGGTCAGGTGGCCGGCACATGGTTTCTGCTGAGGGCGCTGGAGGAACGCAATTTCGCGGTGGGCGTTGCCTTTTCCAAGACCGACGTCATTCAGGCGGCGCTGTTTGAAGCGCTGGTGCTGGGCGCGGCGATCAGCCATGGCGCGATTGTCGGCATCATCATCTCAACCTTTGCGGTGATGCTGATGTCGTCGCGCGGGGCGCAACCCTTGCGGGCCTTGATGGAGGGCATCACCGAGCGCCCGGCTTTGTTCGGGCTGGCATCTGGTGCAGCTATGGCACTCGCCTCAATAGCCGTCAGCATCACCGTCAAGTCCATGCCCGGCGGTGTGCTCGGTGCAGCACCCATTGCGCTTATTCTGGTGCTTACCATGCAGGTGACGGGCATGGGTCTCTATCTGGCGATGCGCGAAGCCGGGACGTTGGCAAAAATCCGCAGCGCGCTGGCGCCTTCCGTGCTGGCGGGGATTGCCGGTGGCCTTGCCTCGCTGTGCTGGTTCGCGGCGCTGGCCTTGCAGCATGTCGCCTATGTACGCACGCTGGGGCTGGTGGAAATTCTGGCGACGCTGCTGCTGTCGCGCTTTTTGTTTGGCGAGCGCCCCACACGGCGCGAAGTCATCGGCATCGCCGTGCTCGCCATTGGCATCGCATTGGTGCTGAACGCCGGTTAGGCACAGCTACAGGCCCGCAGCTTCAAGTCCGATCATCAAAAGCCCGACATGCGAGGCATGGATGAACCCGCCGGCCATAGCGGCGGGTTGACGTCTCTTATTGCTCTGCCACAGGTGCTGGAACGTTTACCCGCTCGCGTCGGCATGATCCGCGCGACATCTGCTGACCGCAGGCCATGAACCGGAACTGCTTGTCCATGCACAGGCGCACTTCATCGAGTTGATCGCCGTTGCAACGCATCACCAATGCATCTGGCTTCAGCATGTCGTTGGCCTGAAGGAACAGCGTCGCCAGTTCGCGCGCCGACAGCGACTGATCGCGTGCAGGCGATGCAAGTGCGGCGGGGATGCGGACGGCTTCCCACGCTGCACGCACGGCGGCGAAATAGTCTTCCTGGGAAAGACCTGTGCAGGCGCCATGCGTGCGCCATTCATGGCCTATGAGCCCGCGCGAGGGCATGATGTCGAGCATCTCGTCCACCAGCGCATCGAGCACGCGGGGCTGGCTGGTTGGACATTCTTCAGGATAGCCGCGTTCGTTCTGAGGCCACAGGCCATGCACGATAAAACCGTGCGCCCGGCCCTTGCCGCACTGCATGCGATCACGTTCGGTCGCCTCGGTTTCGCAATAAGTGGGCGACCATGATAGCGCCAGAACGTAATAGTCGAAGTCACCTTTCGGGACTGGATGGCGCGGCGGCGCTTTGTTGTCAGATACAGGCGTTACCGGAGGCGGGCGTTGTTCCGGCTGCGCGATCTGCGCGTCGCCGCCCTGACTGGGCTGATCAAGCCAGCCGCGCTCGCGGGCAAACCACAGCGCCGCAACCACCAGCAGAACGCCAATGGCCGACAGAAACGGGTTGCGCCGTTGCATGTGGTTCAGCCGCAGCGCATCAGGAACAGCGAGGTGGCAGGATAGGTTCCATCGCCTTCCGGCACGATCTCAATCGCCGAGCCAGTGAGAACATCGATGCCAAGCCGTGATTTCTTGCCATTGACCGTGGCTTCAAGAAAAATCTCCAGCCGGGTTGGCGCATTGGCTGGCGGATCGATGACAAAATAGGTGGTGTTGCGGGCATCCATCGGCGCCACGCCGTTGACGCGCTGGCGCACACCCATCAGGTATTCCTTGCCGTCAGTCGTGCCGAAATCAACCATGAAGCCATCGACTTTGCAGTCTGCCGGTTTCGCACCCGGCAGGCCCAGCCAGCGGCTTTGAAGGACGATCGGCGAGACCTTGCGCCGTTCCTCAGCCAGGGAAGGTGCCACCAGAACGGCAAGCGTCAACGCGCCAAGAAACAGATGTCTGATCATCATAACCCCGCGAGCTTTATGGCCCTTCGACCTTCACGCCTTCGGCGCGCAGCATGGCAGGCACGCCCTTTTCACCCGCCAGATGACCGGCGCCAACCACGATGAGATAGGAGTTCTTGTCCTTCATGTAGAAGGAAAGGATTTTGCTGACCCATGCCTGGTTGCGGTTTTCGAGCAGGATTTTTCCAACCTCAGGTGTTTCTGATGCGCCTTCGTTCATCAGTTTATCGATCAGCGCGACATCGCCCTTCGACCACGCATCAACCAGTTTCTTGAGAGCATCGGGCTTTTCGACAATCTCCTTCGAGCCGGAAACCAGAAAACCGATCTGCAATTTTTCCGGCATGTCGATGAAGAAGTCGATCTGTTCCTTGGCCTTTTCAAAATAGTCGAACGCCTTGCCGTCTTTCTGTGCGTCCTGCTGGATCTGCTGGTCGACGCCCTGATCAGGCATGAAGCCCTGCTGCACGGCAACGGCGACCGAAAGCTGCATCGCCACAAGCCAGGGCCGGAAACCATCCAGCATGGCGAAATTGGTGCCCGCCGCCTCAGCCCCCTTGCTGACGATCTCTTTCTGTTCGGGTGTCAGCAATTGTGTCAGCGTGACCCCGGTGGGGTTCAGCGCATTTTCTGTCATGTAGGACATCAACTCGGGCGTCTGCATATCGGCCAGATTGGTTTCCAGCACGATGACATCTGCGTTCTTATAAGCGCTGACCAGCGCCGGGATGCGCCAGTTCTTGCCATCAGGCAACAGATGGACCGAGCCGAACAACGTGATGGTGGCGCCGTTCTCCTTCTTGATGGACCAGATGGCGGGGTGGATGTCTTCCTTGGGCGAAGCCGTGTCAGCGGCTGGCGCGGGCGTAGCCGTCACCGATGGCATCGGCGCTTCGGCAGACGCGAGCCCGGCCATGAAAGCAAAGCCGGCAACGGCCGCGCCCAGCGCGCGACGGAATGAGGCGAACATGTCTACTCCCATCTGAGATGGCGCACCGAGCGCCCATCATTGCGGATTTCCTTGAGTGCATCGATGCCGATGCGGATATGTGGCTCAACAAACTGGCTGGAGACCTTTCGGTCGCTTTCAGATGTCTTCACGCCCTGCGGAATCATCGGCTGGTCGCTGACCAGAAGCAGCGCGCCGGTCGGGATGCGGTTGGCAAACCCAACCGACAGAAGTGTTGCCGTTTCCATGTCGATGGCCATGGCGCGGATACGACGAAGATAGGCCTTAAAGGCCTCGTCATGTTCCCACACACGGCGGTTGGTCGTGTAGACCGTGCCAGTCCAGTAATCGAAACCGTGATCGCGGATAGTGGATGATATCGCGCGCTGCAGGGTGAAGGCTGGCAAAGCCGGGACTTCGGGCGGGAAATAATCGTTGGACGTGCCCTCGCCGCGAATGCCTGCGATGGGCAGAACGAAATCGCCGATCTCGTTCTTCTTTTTCAGCCCCCCGCATTTGCCCAGAAACAGCACAGCCTTCGGGCTGATGGCGGTGAGCAGGTCCATCACCGTGGCGGCCATCGGGCTGCCCATCGAGAAATTGATGATGGTGATGCCATCGGCGGTCGCTGAATGCATCGCGCGGTCCAGCCCTTTCACCTCGACATCATGCCAGCCGGCAAAGCGGTGCACATAGTCGTCGAAATTGGTGAGGAGGATGTATTCGCCGAACTCTTCAAGGCTGAGGCCGGTGTAACGGGGCAGCCAGTTACGGACGATGTCGTCTTTGGTTTCCATGCCTGTGGAAGATAGGGTGTCCTGCCTTCAAAGTCAGCCCACTTTCCGTCCGCACCTACATATGTGATGCGGGTAGTGGCGTCCTATTCCTCGTCGAACTTGGCGCGGATCATGGCGTTAATCGCTTCCAGCGCCTCACGCGCATCAGGACCTTCGGCTTCAACCAGAATGGTGGAGCCGGGCGCAGCGCCCAGCGTGAGAAGGCTCATGATCGAGGTGCCGTTCACAGTGTCGTCGCCGCGCGTCACCGTGATGGCGCTTTGAAAGCTGGACGCCAGCTTGACGAACTTGGCTGAAGCTCTGGCATGCAGGCCGCGCTGGTTGACGATCAGCATTTCCTGCGCGAGCTTGCCCATGCGTTACAGGCTGCCCGCGAGTTCCTGACTCGCCACAATGATGTATTTGCGCCCGGCCTCCTGAGCCCGAAGGGCCACCTCGGTCAGCTTGCCGGTACCACGGCAGGCGGCAATCTTGATCAGCATTGGCAGGTTGACGCCTGCAATCACCTCGGCTTTGGCCTTGGTCATGACCGAGATGGCGAGATTGGAGGGCGTGCCGCCAAACATGTCGGTAAGAAGGAGGACGCCGCCGCCGCCATTCACAGATTTGGCGGCTTCCAGAATCTCCTTACGCCGCAGATCCATGTCATCGTCAGCGCCGATGCAGATGGCCGAGACATTCTGCTGCGGACCAACGACATGTTCCATCGCAGCAATCAGCTCGGTGGCAAGACCACCATGGGTAACGAGAACGAGGCCGATCATCAACAAAACGCATTTGCACGGGGGCACCGCCCCGCCGGGGCGCGCGTTCTAGCGTGCTTTCCCATGACTGTTAAGAGGTTTTCGATCAGCCCGCTTCAGTCGTGCAGGCGACCAAAGGTCAGCGCCGCAATCTTGGCAGGCACAGCCGGATCCAGCGGATCGAGCGTGAAAGCAGGAATGCGCAGGGCGCTGCTGCGAGCGCGGAAGGTTTCGGGCGGTTGATACCATTCACGCACCGGCATGCGTTCAGCCGCAAAGCCGGGTTTCAGCGTCACCACACAGGTGATGCGCATGCGCGGTTCATAAGGCAGGCGGATGAGGCCAATACCCCGTGCCTCGATGAGACCGGCGATATTATCCGGCGGTGCTCCCCACAGGCCGCCATGACCAAAGGTCAGATCAACCTGATCATCGGCCACCAGAATGCCGCCGCTGTCGATCAGCCGGAAGGCCATGGACGACTTGCCTGCGCCTGGCTCGCCACACAACAGCGTGCCCGTCAGGCTATCATCCTCGCGTGGAAGGCCAACCAGCGTTGCGTGAACGCGTACGTGCGAATCTTCGCTCATGACTACAACCTAACTCAAAGGCAGGCGAACGGTGAAGATGGCACCGCCATGTGTGTCCGGGGTTTCGCCCGGCGCATTCGCAGCGGTGACCTGACCCCGGTGAACCTCGACGATCTGTCGGGAAATAGACAGGCCAAGACCTGAATTCTGGCCGAAATGTTCCGCCGGGCGGGACGTGTAGAAACGCTTGAACACGTTTTCGAGGTGTTCGGGCGGGATGCCAGGCCCGTCATCACTGACCGTGATGACCGCCCATCTGGGTTCGCGTGACAGATCGACATGCACAACCTCGTCCATCGGTGAGAAGGACTGCGCGTTATCGATGAGATTGCGCAGCACCTGCCCGAGCGGCCCTTCCAGGCCGTTGACCACCAGACCGTAACGCTGAACTCCGGGATCGGCAGAAACAGCAATGCGCGGCAGTGTCGGTTTCTGGCAAACCTGCGTGACGGCCTGCGCCAGCTTGACGAGATCAACAGGCACCGCCTTCTCGCGCGCCAGTTCAGCATCCAGCCGTGAGGCATCTGAAATGTCGGTGACCAGCCGATTGACCCGCGTGACATCGTCTTCAATGACACCGAGCAGGCGATCACGCTGCTCAGGCGTTGCGCGCCGCATGGTTTCTACGGCGCTTTTCAGGCTGGTCAGTGGATTCTTGATCTCGTGCGCCACATCGGCGGCGAACTGTTCGATGGAATCGATGCGGTCATAAAGCGCAGCGGTCATGTCACTGAGCGATTCCGACAATTCGCCGATTTCGTCGTGGCGGCGCGAGAAATCAGGAATGGCGGTGCGACCATCCTCGCGGTGCCGGGCTTCATCAGCTGCGTCAGCCAAGGCCCGCAAAGGCCGTGCGATGTGGCGTGCCATCAGGATCGACGAGATGATCATCACCGCCACCGCTACCAGCGACAACTGCATGATGGCGATACGTTCCTGACGGATGATGGCGCCAATATCACCGCCCTCATTGGTCAGATGCAGAACGCCCATAACAAGCTGAAAGCGTTGAATGGGGACCGCCACCGACAGGACTAAATCACCGGTCGAGTTCACGCGCACGGCACTGGCGCGCTCGCCCTTCAGGGCCAGTGCAACCTCGCTGTAAAAGGTGCCATCCGGCCCCTGAAGTTCGATATAGGGTGGATAGGTCTGGCCGGGTGCCCAGCGTGCCAGCCCGTCATAGATGGCATCGATCCAGGCCAGCGACACCCATGCATTGGGCGCAGGCAGTGAGTTGGAAACCACCTCGTTGTTGGGCATGAAGATGCGGCTGTCGAGCAGCAGCTCGCCCTTGCGGTTGAACAGGCGCGTGCGGGCATTGGTTTTGGCGACCAGCCGCTGCATCAGAGGCACCGCGCGCTCTTCTGGAACATCCATCGCTTCTGGGCTGTCATCGACCGTCTGGGCCAGCGCTTCGGCAATGATCGCGCCCTGTGTCTTCAGCGACAGGATGCGTTCGTCAATCATGCCGACCTTGCGCATGTTCAGCCAGAACATGCCGGCGATCAGCAGCAGCAGGGCAATCAGATTCAGCGCGACGATCAGACGAGTGATGCCACGGCGGCGGCGGCGCAGCGGCAAGGCGCGGCGGTCCGCCATGATGGTCTCAGGCTTCCTTGAAGCGGTAACCGACGCCGTAGAGCGTTTCGATGGAATCGAAATCGTCGTCGACGGCCTTGAACTTCTTGCGCAACCGCTTGATGTGGCTGTCGATGGTGCGGTCATCGACATAGACCTGATCGTCATAAGCCGCATCCATCAGGTGATCGCGGCTTTTCACGAAACCGGGCCGCTGGGCCAATGCCTGAAGAATCAGAAACTCCGTTACTGTCAGCGTCACCGACTTGCCGTCCCACGAGGTCGCGTGGCGCTGCGGATCCATCGACAGTTTGCCGCGCGCGAAGGCCGCCTGCGCCGGATCGACCGGACCAGATGCCGCAGGGCCGCCCGCCTTTACTTCGGCGCGGCGCAATATGGCGCGCACCCGTTCCAGCAGCAGACGCTGGGAAAACGGTTTCTTGATGTAGTCATCGGCCCCGGCGTTCAGCGCCATCAGTTCGTCGATCTCCTCGTCCTTTGAGGTGAGGAACATGACCGGCAGCTCGCTTTTCTGACGCAGGCGGCGCAGCACTTCCATGCCGTCCATGCGCGGCATTTTCATGTCGAGAATGGCAAGATCGGGCGGGGTCGCGGCAAAGGCCGCAAGCGCCGCAGCGCCATCGGTATAGGTGCGGACGTGATAGCCTTCCTGTTCCAGCGCGATGGAAACCGATGTCAGAATGTTCTTGTCGTCATCAACGAGGGCAATGGTGGGCATAAAGTGCTTTCAGCGTTCAGATTGCGACAAAATGCAATCATTCGGCCCAACACTCAAGCCAATCCGGCTGAGGGCGGGGCGGGTATCTTGTCGCACGCACCCCGGCTCAGCAGGCCCAGCCCTCAATTCGCCCGGAAGGCTGCAAGCAAAGGCACGCGGGCGGCCCGCAAAGCCGGAAACAACCCGCCAATGAAGCCAACCGCCAGCGCCAGCAATATGCCCGTGAGGACCAGCACCGGCGTCAGTTGCAGCTTGAAGACGACCTGTGTGAAGCCGCCGCCCATGGTGGAGGCGGTGAGGCCATTGAACAGGAAATAGACCGCAATGGCCCCGATGATGCCCCCGATCAGCGACAGAAGCAGTGCCTCGACCATCGTGCCGATAAAGGCGGGCAGACCGCCAAAGCCGATGGCCCGCAGGGTTGCGGTTTCCTTCATACGCGCATCAACCGAGGCATACATGGTGTTGAGCGCGCCGGCGATTGCGCCAAATGACATGAGGATGGCGAGCGGCCAACCCAGATACATGACAAGATCGCTGATGCCGCGCGCCTGCCCGGCATAGAATGCGCGCTCTGATTTGACATCGAGCTTCAGGCGCTGGTCGGTCTTGGCGTAGTCGATGATCTTCTGCACGCCATCAGAACCATCGAGTTTCGCGCGTATGACCGAAACGGTTGAACCGCGATTGGCGACGCTCTGCAACACCGCCGCATCGGCCCATAATTCGGATTCGAAGACAGAACCATTGGCGTCAAAAATGCCAACGACTTTCCAGTCCTGACCTGACAGGCGCACGTTCTGGCCGATGTCGAAGCCCTCGAACTGCGCCACGACGCCCTTGCCGACGACGATCTCGGCAAGACCGGGCGTGAACATGCGCCCTTCGCTGATGGTGACGCCGTCACGTACCTCCAGGGCCTTGGGACCAACACCGCGCAAAGGCATGTTGGCTTTCAGGCCGGTTGAGCGGCGCTGACCGTTCACGATGACATAAAGCTCGCCTGAAATGGCGGGTGTGCCATCCGCGCTTCTGGCGATGCCGGGCGCTTCGGCGATGAGCTGCTGTGACTCGCGGCCAAGCGTCGAATTGAGTTCGCTGCCCGATGAGCCTTCACGCAGTATGACCGCGACTTTGTCAGAGCCAGTGCCATTCAGCGTGGCGCGGAAGCCGTTCGACAAAGCGAGGAAGCCGAGCAGCACGCCGGTGACGAGCGCGATGGCGACGACGGTTGCTGCTGCGGTCCAGAAACGCTGGGGCAACGAGCGCACATTCATCGCCGTCACCGCCGAGATCTGTGAGAGGAGAGCCATGTCTCACTTCCTTCCGAAGGCGGTGACGATGTTGGTCTGCATGGCGCGCCAGGCCGGCAGTCCGCCGGTGAGCAGGCCCAGACCCGCCATCAGCGCGACCGAGCTGATGAGCAGCGATGGCTTGATCTTGATGGTGCCGAACGGCAGACCCAGACTGTTGAGGAAGCCGATGGCCAGAACGGCAAGACCAAGGCCCAGCAAGCCGCCGATGAACGCCATGATCATGGATTCACTCAGCACCATGCCGAAAATGCGCTGCGAGGTGAACCCCATGGTTTTCAGAACACCGATCTCACCTGTGCGCTCGCGCACGGTCAGCATCATGGTGTTGGCGGCGATCAGCAGGATGGTGATGAAGGCCGCGCCCACCACGGCGGTGATGATGAAACCGATATCGCCCAACTGACCTGTGAAGCTTTGCGCGAAGGCTGCTTCCGATCGCGTTTCGGTTTCGGCCTGGGTGTTGATGAACATGTTGTCAATCGCCTGCGCGGTGGCGTCGTTTTTTGACACGTCTTTGGTGACGATGATGACCTGGCCGATCAGGTCTTTCGCAAAGGCCTTGCCCTCGTTGTAATAGTCATAATGGAAGAAGACGACACCATCCCCGCCGAGTTCGGTCGAGTCGGTGAAGATGCCGGAAACCGTGAACTCCCAGGTGTTGCTGCCATCCGTCTTGCGCCAGATATTGGATTTGACGGGGATTTTATCGCCCACTTTCCAGCCAAACTGGTCAGCATACTTCTTGCCCACCATGATGCCGGTGCGGTCCTTCAGAAAGGCTTCGCGTGCACCGGGCGAATAGGTGAACTCGCTATAGGCATCGAGATAGGTTTCAGGATCGACCGCGAAGGCGATCATGAAGTTGCGTTCTTCCTGATAGTAGCCACCGAACCAACTCGCGTGGCTGGCAAACTTCACATTGTCCTGCTGGCGGATCTTATCAATATAGGAAATCGGCAGCGGCTGGGTGAAGTTCACCTTGTTGGTGGCGACAAGCCGTGTCTGCGCAGGACCGGGCGGTGGATCAAGCAAAGCCGAGCCGAACGCAGACAGAACCCCGTAGAGCAGGAAGGCGATGAGGATCGCGAAAACGGTCAGGAAGGTCCGCAATTTCTTGCGGAACAGGTTTTTCAGAACAAGGCCGAACTGGGTCATGCCGTCCTCTCAACGAAGCGGCCTTTATCCAGATGCAGCGTCTTCTTCGCATAACGTGCAGCTTCCGCATCGTGCGTGACCATCACGATGGTCTTGCCGTGCTTGGTGTTCAGCTCCTGCAGCATGGAAAGGATTTCATCCGCCGTCGTGCGGTCGAGATCGCCGGTCGGTTCGTCCGCGAGGATCAGTTCAGGGTCAGACACGATCGCGCGGGCAATGGCGACACGCTGCTGCTGGCCGCCTGAAAGTTCGGACGGCTTGTGCTTCGCGCGATCTTTGAGCTGCACAATCTCCAGCGCGATGTTGGCGCGCTCGCGGCGCGGGCGAGCGCCCAGATTGGTGAGCAGCAATGGCAGCTCGACATTCTGCTGCGCGGTCAGCATCGGCATCAGATTATAGAACTGGAAGATGAAGCCGACATGGCCTGCACGGAAAGCGGCCATGCGCCCTTCACTGAGATTATCCATGCGCTGACCTAGAAAGCGGATTTCGCCCGAGCTTGGCCGGTCAACGCCGCCCAGCAGGTTCAGCAGCGTCGTCTTGCCTGAGCCTGACGGCCCCATGATGGCGAGAAAGTCGCCCTTTGCGATGTCCATGGTCAGGTGGTCGAAGATCGACACGGCTTCCTTGCCGCGCTTATAGGCTTTGCCGACATCGGCCAGATGAACGAGTGTATCAGACATGATCTCTCCTCAGGGCGTCTTTGCGCCACTGTCCAGAAAACGAACCTTCGCCGCCATGTTCGGCAGGATGCGCTGATCTCTGGCGTCGATGGCGATGCGTACTTTCACCGTCGCCTTGTCGCGGCTGGCGGTGGGAATGATGGCGATGACATGGGCGGGGATCTGCCAGTCAGGATAGGCATCGAGCGCGGCTTCCGCTTTCTGGCCCGCAGTCACGCGGCTGATATAGGACTCGCTGACATCAACCTCGATTTCCAGCGAGGCCATGTCGACCAGCGTGCAGATGCCGGTGCGGGTCGAGCCACCACCTGCTGCCGAGGGCGAGACAATCTCGCCCGGTTGAGCATCCTTGGATGTGATGACACCCGCGAACGGTGCCTTGATTTCATAGCGGGCCAGCACCGCTTCCGAACGGCCAAGGGTCGCCCCGGCCTGTTCCAGCCGGGCGTCGGCCGCCGCCGCCGCCGTGCGGGCGCGGGTGAGATCGGCAACGCTGGCGACACCGCGCGGCAGGCCTTCCAGACGGCGCAGCGTGGCTTTGGCATTGTCGAGTTCAGCCTTCGCGGCATCGCGGGCCGCTTTTGCCATGTCGCGGTCAAGCGTGGCGAGCGAGGCATCCAGCCGGGCAAGCACCTGTCCGGCCTCAACCGGGGTGCCTTCCTCGACCAGAATCTCGGAAACCTTGCCGATGATCTCGGCCGAGACGGTGGCCAGACGCCGGGCTGTCACATAGCCCGAGGCACTCAGCACCGCCCCGCCCGCTGCGGGAGCCGCAGGGGCCGTGGCCGTTGATGAAGCCGACTGGGCAGGCGTGGACGGCGCTGCGGTGGCCGTTTCCGGGAGCGGTGCAGCAGATGGCCACATGAGCCAGGCTGCACCGGCGGTCAGCACAACACCCACGGCCAGACCCGCCAGACCCATGCCCAGCCCATTGCCGGATGGTTCCGGCTGGCTGCGGTCGATCTTCAACCTGTCCAGCAATTCGCCGCGTTGGCCCGGCCCGTCGCTCATGTATCCCCCTTGAGGTCGCGGACATGAACCCTTCCCCAAGGTCCACCGCAAGTGACAAATGACAGGCTTTGCCGAGCCATTTCAACTTTGCAGCAATCCTCACTTTTAACCGCCTGCCAAGCGCGTGATTGCGCCGCCATGTGACGATCGCGTAAAAGGGGTTGCCTCCTGATGTCAGGGGGCGGCAGTCACGCGACTGTGATCGTCGGCCGGATCATCCGCGCGGCGACAAGTGCCCAGCGACCGCCTGTCCTGTCATTGGCCCCCGGTTTCGTCCGGCGGGCGCATATGTTTTTGGAGAGCATCATGAAGGTTGGCCCGAACGTGTCGCATGTTGGGCTGGAAGCCCAGGGCTTCCGCAATCTCGACGAAGTGCACTGGAACCTTGGTCCGGCTGCACTGCTTGAGAACGCTGTCGCCTATGGCGAGGGCCGCCTGTCGAAGCATGGCGCTTTCGTGGTCGAAACCGGCGAACACACGGGCCGTTCAGCGGGTGACAAGTTCACAGTGCGCGATGCCTTCACCGAAGACCAGATCTGGTGGGACAACAACAAGGCGATGACGCCTGCGCATTTCGATGCGTTGGAAGAAGCCTTCATGTCTTATGCGCAGAACAAGGAGCTGTTCGTTCAGGACCTTTACGGCGGCGCGGATCTCAGCCACCGCGTGAAGGTGCGCGTGGTGACGGAACTCGCCTGGCACTCGCTGTTCATCCGCCATCTGCTGATCCGCCCCGAGGTATCGGAGCTTGCGGATTTCGCGCCCGAGTTCACCATCGTTGATTTCCCCGGCTTCCGCGCGGATCCCAAACGCCACGGCACCAATGGCGGCACGGTCATCGCCGTGAACTTCGCCAAGAAGATGATCCTGATCGGCGGCACTTCCTATGCCGGCGAGATGAAGAAGTCGGTCTTCACCATTCTCAACTTCCTGCTGCCCAAGAAGCGCGTGATGCCGATGCACTGCTCGGCCAATGTCGGCAAGGACGGCGCTTCGGCCATTTTCTTCGGCCTGTCAGGCACCGGTAAGACGACACTTTCGGCAGACGCCTCGCGCACACTGATCGGCGATGACGAACATGGCTGGTCGGAAACGGGCGTCTTCAATTTCGAAGGTGGCTGCTATGCGAAGATGATCCGCCTGTCACCGGAAGCCGAGCCGGAAATCTTCGCCACCACCAAGCGTTTCGGCACGGTGCTGGAAAACGTGGTGATGGACGAGGACACGCGCGAGCTTGACCTTGATGACGCGACGCTGGCTGAAAACTCACGCGGCGCCTATCCCATTCATTACATCCCCAATGCGTCCGACACCGGCCGCGCCGGGCATCCGAAAAACGTCATCATGCTGACCGCCGATGCGTTCGGCGTACTGCCACCCATCGCCAAGCTGACGCCGGATCAGGCGATGTATCACTTCCTTTCAGGCTTCACCGCGAAAGTGGCGGGCACCGAAAAGGGCCTCGGCAAAGAGCCGCAGCCGACCTTTTCGACCTGCTTCGGTGCGCCGTTCATGCCGCGCCATCCTTCGGAATACGGCAATCTGCTGAAAGAGCTGATCGCTGAACACAAGGTCGATTGCTGGCTGGTCAATACCGGCTGGACCGGCGGCGCGTTCGGCACCGGCAGTCGCATGCCGATCAAGGCAACCCGCGCCCTGCTGAACGCGGCGCTGGATGGTTCGCTCGCCAAGGTTGAGTTCCGCACCGATCCCAATTTCGGCTTCCAGGTGCCGGTTGCTGTGCCTGGTGTTGATTCCAAGATCCTCAACCCGCGCGATACCTGGGCCGACAAGGCTGCCTATGACGCGCAGGCCGCCAAGCTCGTTGGCATGTTCATCAAGAATTTCGAGAAGTTCAAGAAACATGTCACCGCCGAAGTGCGTAATGCCGCACCGGGCGCGAAGATCGCCGCTGAGTGACGCTTTGAAGCCGTCATCCCGGCACAGCGTTGATCTGTGCGGTTTTTTCAGGAAGGAAAGTATCTGTATGAAGAAAAACCTCGCCGTCATCATCGGTGCGTTCGCGGCGCTGTGTATGCCTGCTCTCGCTGCTGACAATGCTGCGCCCGCAGGCGAGAAGTCCGTGCTGTTCGTCAGCTCGATGGGGCCTGAGTTTCCGGCCAATATGGGATTGTGCGTGACCCAGCTGCGCGTGACGGGCGATCGGGTGCTGCATGACGTTCAGATGAACTTCAAACCCGTGTTTGGACCTGACGCGGTGGACCCACAGACCGGTGAAGCCATTGATCCGAAGCTGACCGGCACTGGCGTGATCGAGGTCATTGAGGATATGCCCAACAACGTCGCTGTCATGAATGTCGATCTGCCCTGCGGTGTCACGGAGTTGCGCATTCTCGACGCCACAGCGGCGGCGGAAAAAGCTGGCGGGGCGCGCATGCCGCTGGATATCGAGATCGACACTACCCCGGCCGCCGTACTGTCGATGGGTAAATAAGGTTTCTTCAGCCCAACCGGGTGGCCGGGTCAGGCCCGGTCATGAAGTGGGTGTGATGTCACCCAAAACAAAACGGCTCCGGAGATCATCCGGAGCCGTTTGCATTTGAGAGAGAGAAAACGGTGAGGATTACTCCTCGCCGTCATCCTCGTCGTTCTTCTTCTTGGCCTTGGAAAGCGCTGCGCCCAGAATATCGCCCAGCGAGGCGCCGCTGTCCTGCGAGCCATACTGTGCAACCGCTTCCTTCTCGTCCGAGATTTCACGGGCCTTGATGGAAAGCGAAAGCTGACGCTTGGCCTTGTCGAACGCCGTCACCTTGGCATCGACCTTGTCGCCCACTGCAAAACGCTCGGGGCGCTGTTCGGCGCGATCACGCGACAGATCGGCGCGGCGGATGAACGAGGTCATCTCGCCCACCTGCACTTCGATACCACCGTCGTTCACGGCGATGACTTCGGCGGTGACAGTGTCGTTCTTCTTGACGCCGCCAACCGATGCGACCGGATCAGACCCGAGCTGCTTCACGCCGAGGCTGATGCGTTCCTTTTCGACATCGACATCCAGAACCTGGGCGCGCACGTGATCGCCCTTCTTGTAGTTCTGGATCGCCTGCTCGCCGGGCACCTTCCAGTCGAGATCCGACAGATGCACCATGCCGTCGATGTCGCCATCGAGGCCAACGAACAATCCGAACTCGGTGATGTTTTTCACATCGCCTTCGACAACCGACCCGATCGGGTGCTTGTCAACGAACTGTGACCAGGGATTTTCCTGCGTCTGCTTCAGGCCGAGGCTGATGCGGCGCTTGGAGGTGTCGACCTCAAGAACCTTCACTTCCACTTCCTGGCTGGTGGCGACGATCTTGCCGGGGTGGACGTTCTTCTTCACCCACGACATTTCCGAAACGTGCACGAGGCCTTCAACGCCCGGCTCCAGCTCAACAAACGCGCCGTAATCGGTGATGTTGGTGACGCGGCCCTTATAGTTCGCACCGATCGGATATTTCGAAACGGCGGTCTCCCACGGATCGGCCTCAAGCTGCTTCATGCCGAGGCTGATGCGCTGGGTGTCGGGGTTGATCTTGACGATCTGCACCTTCAGCGTGTCGCCGATCTTCATGATCTCGCTGGGGTGATTGACGCGGCGCCATGCCATGTCGGTGACATGGAGCAGGCCGTCGACACCGCCGAGGTCAACGAACGCACCGTAATCGGTGATGTTCTTCACCACGCCGTCGATGATCTGGCCTTCAGTGAGGTTCGAGACGATCTCGTTGCGCTGTTCGGCGCGCGCTTCTTCCAGAACGGCGCGGCGTGACACGACGATGTTACCGCGCTTGCGGTCCATCTTCAGAATCTGGAACGGCTGTGCCTGATTCATCAGCGGGCCGACATCGCGGATCGGGCGCACATCGACCTGGCTGCCCGGCAGGAAGGCCGTGGCACCATCAAGGTCAACGGTGAAGCCGCCTTTGACGCGACCAAAGATCACGCCGATGACGCGCTGATTGGCGTTGGCAGCGACTTCAAGCTTCACCCACGATTCCTCGCGGCGAGCCTTTTCACGGCTGAGCACGGCTTCGCCCTGGGCGTTTTCGATACGATCGAGGAACACCTCGACCATGTCACCGGCTTTCACATCGGCGGGCACGCCGGGCATGGCGAACTCTTTCACCGGGATGCGGCCTTCGGTCTTCAGGCCGACATCGACGATGACGAAATCATTTTCGACGGCGATCACGTGGCCGCGCACGACATGGCCTTCGGCGGCGGCATGTTCGTGGAAGCTTTCTTCCAGCATCGCGGCGAAATCATCGCGGCTGGGCGTGGCGCTGAGCGCGTCGTTGGCAGAATTGATTGCACCCTTGCGGGCAGTTGTTTTGGCGGTACGAGCCATTGGTGTTTTAGTCTCCAGTCTTCAGCATATTCAGGCCAGCCGGTTGTTTCCGGCGGTCTCGCCCCGATAGATAAGACGTCGAAACGCGCACCGGGCATGAACCCGGCACGTTTCGAAATCCAAAGATCAGAGCTTCAGGCTTCGATTTTGCCGCTGGCCGCCCTGATGGCTGCCGCGACGGCGGCGTCTATAGTCAAATCGGTGGTATCCAGCAAGACCGCGTCAGGGGCGGCTTTCAGCGGCGAGGCCGCCCGCGTGATATCGCGATGATCGCGGGCGCGGATTTCACCCAGAATCTGCTCATAGGGTTTGGCATCGCCATGGGAGGAAAGCTCACGCCAGCGGCGCTGGGCGCGTATCTCGGTATCTGCGGTGACAAACAGCTTCACGGGCGCATCCGGGCAGATGACCGTGCCGATGTCGCGCCCGTCGATAACAATGCCGCGTCCGCCCGGCGGCGCGGCGGCCAGACGCGTCTGGATGGCCCGGAGCGCCGCCCGCACCTCAGGAATGGCCGAGACGATGGACGCCGCCTCACCCACCTGCGCCGAGCGCAGTTCCGTATCCGGAACAATGCCTGGTTTAAAGCCATTAACGGCTCTCAAAACGGCGGCATGGTCAGCCGGATCATCGCCCGCCCTTAGCACCAGCGCCGCCACGGTGCGGTAAAGCGAGCCGGTATCGAGATGGTCGAGGCTGAAATGCGCCGCCAACGCCCTGGCAATCGTGCCCTTGCCCGAGGCGGCGGTGCCGTCAATGGCGATGACGATGGGGCGGCTCACCGGTTCACCTTCTGAAAGCCAGCACCAAGCCCGGCCATGAGATCAGCAAAACCCGGAAACGAAGTGGCGATGAAGGCGCTGTCATCCACCGTTACCGGGTTTTTCGCGGCCAGACCCGCCACCAGAAACGACATGGCGATGCGGTGGTCCATCTCGGTGGCGATCAGCGCCCCGCCCGGCATACCGCCGGGGCCGCGCCCTTCGATGATGAGGCCGTCTTCCAGTTCTTCGACCTGCACGCCACAGGCGGCAAGCCCCCGCGCCATCGCGGCCAGACGGTCGCTTTCCTTGACCCGGAGCTCCTTCAGGCCGCGCATGATGGTGCGGCCTTCGGCAAAAGAGGCCAGCACCGCCAGAATGGGATATTCATCGATCATCGAAGGGGCGCGTTCCGGGGGCACCTCGACGCCCTTCAGGGATGAGAATCTGGCCCGTAACGAGGCCACCGGCTCACCGCTTTCTTCGCGGGTTTCCAGCAGATCGAGAGATGCTCCCATCTCACGTAGGGTCTCGTACAGACCGGCGCGGGTGGGATTGAGCAAAACGCCTTCAATGGTGACATCCGATCCCGGGGCCAGCAGCGCGGCGGCGAGCGGGAAAGCGGCCGATGAGGGGTCAGCGGGAACGGACACGTGGGTCGCGGTCAGCTCGGCATGTCCGCCAACCGTGACAGCCACACCCTGCTCGTGTGCCTCGACCACCACGCTGGCCCCGAAGGCCCGCAGCATCCGTTCGGTGTGATCACGGGTTGCTTCCTTTTCAATGACAGTCGTGCAGCCCGGCGCATTGAGGCCGGCCAGCAGAATGGCTGATTTCACCTGTGCCGAAGCGACCGGGGAAACATAGGTAACCGGCATCGGGCTTTCGCTGCCGCGCAGAGTCAAAGGCAGCCTGCCGCTTGCCCGGCCCATAGATACGCAACCGAAACGGGCCAGCGGATCCAGCACGCGCCCCATCGGGCGGCGGCAAAGCGAGGCATCGCCGGTAAATGTGCAGGCAATCGGCGTGGTCGCTACAGCCCCCATGACCAGACGCACGCCGGTGCCCGAATTGCCATGGTCGAGCACCTGGCCGGGCTCAGCAAAACCGCCCGTGCCGACCCCCTGTACAGTCCAGGCACCCTCGCCCGTACGGCTGACTTTTGCCCCCAGCGCCGCCATGGCCTGCCCCGTGCGCAGGACATCCTCGCCTTCCAGCAGGCCGGAGATCGTGGTTTCACCCAGCGCCATGGCCCCCAGAATGAGCGCCCGGTGCGAGATGGACTTGTCACCCGGTACACGGATCCTGCCGGCAAGCGTGTGGCCGGCGCGCGCGCGCAAGGGTTGAGGCGGCTCAGCCGTCATCATGGAGATAAAGGGTCCGATGGAAAAAACGTGTTTTCCCTTTTGACAGGGGCGCGCGCGCATGGCAATGGTCCGCGCCCTTTTGCAAGGCCTGCCGCAAGGTGCGCCAGCATTGTCATTTCAGGATTGAAGATTCGTGGCTGATCCCAAGCTTGGCACGAAGCGTCAGTGCCCCTCGTGCGGCGCTCGCTTTTACGATCTCAACAAGAAGCCGTCCGAGTGCCCTAAATGTGCACACGTCTTCGAACCGGAAGTCCTTCTGAAGCCGCGCAAACCGCGCGCCGCTGAAAAGGCCAGAGAGGTGGCCCGCGCACCACAGGCCGCTGAGGCTGAGGATGATGATGCGGAGGAGTCCGAGGACGAGGCCGATGAGGCTGACGAGTCAGCGGATGCCGAAGCCGAAGACGAAGAAATCGAAGCCGCCGATGAAGGTGCCGAAGAGCTGACCGGCGATGAAGATGAGGACGAGGATGAGGACGACGCCCCCGCCAAGGGACGCCGTGGCTCGACCGAGTCTGTCGACCCTGATCTCGAAGAGTTTGACGAGGACGAGATCGAAGGCGACGACGAAGATGACGACGGCACGCTGATCGAGGACGATGAAGATGGCGGCGATGACCTGTCAGACATTGTCGACGATAGTGGCGGCAAGGACGACATGTAATCAGGCTGCGAAAGCAGCTTGAAGTTTTCGGGCGCGGAGACTAAACCTCCGCCCCTTCGCGCCGGGCCCCCAAACCCGGCAGCTGTGTGGGGTCATAGCTCAGTTGGGAGAGCGCTTGAATGGCATTCAAGAGGTCGGCGGTTCGATTCCGCCTGGCTCCACCAATTCCCTCAAATCACATCAATCGCGCAGCAGCTCGTTGATCGAGGTTTTCGAGCGCGTTTTTGCATCCACGGTCTTGACGATGACCGCGCAGGCCAGTGATGGCGCGCCATTGCCGCCGCCCAGCGTGCCCGGCACCACCACCGAGTAAGGCGGCACGCGGCCATAGTGGATTTCGCCGCTCATGCGATCAACGATCTTGGTCGACTGGCCAAGGAATACGCCCATCGAAATGACCGAGCCTTCGCCAACGATCACTCCCTCGGCGACTTCCGAGCGCGCGCCGACGAAACAGTCATCCTCGATCACCACCGGACCGGCCTGAAGCGGCTCCAGCACGCCGCCAATGCCCGCCCCGCCCGAGATATGCACACGCGCACCGATCTGCGCGCAACTGCCCACTGTCGCCCAAGTGTCGACCATGGTGTTTTCGCCCACATGCGCGCCAACATTCACAAAGCTCGGCATCAGCACCGCGCCCTTCGCGATGAAGGCCGAACGGCGCACCACACAGCCCGGCACCGCGCGGAAACCGGCGGCACGGAAATCAGCCGCGCCCCAGCCTTCAAACTTCGAAGGCACCTTATCCCACCAATGGGTGTTTTCACCCGGCGCCCCGGCGATAAGACCCATATCGTTCAGCCGGAAAGACAGCAGCACGGCCTTCTTCAGCCATTGATGCACGACCCATTCCCCGCCTGATTTTTCAGCGACCCGCACCTCGCCCCGATCGAGTAGGGCCAGCGCCTCACTCACCGCCTCGCGCGCTTCGCCTTTGGTGGCGGGCGACAGCGTGTCGCGCGCTTCCCATGCGGCTTCGATGGCGGAAGTGAGGGACGAGGTCATGTCAGGCTCCAAAATCAATGTCGTGCAGGAAATCGGCGAGGGCATCAGCCACATGGTGGACATGTTCGTCGTGATCACCGCCCAGCGCGCCGCGCTTCGACCATTCATCGTCATTGGCGATCCACACCGTGGTCATACCCAGAAGCGCCGCCGGCTTCAGATTACGTTTCATGTCCTCAAACATCGCGGTGCTTTCACCTGGCGCGCCGTAATGCTTCAGCACTTCATGATAGCCGTGCGGGTCGGGTTTGGGCCGGTAGCCCGATGAGACAATGTCGAACACCGCGTCGAAGTGGCCGAGAATACCAAGGCGACCGGCGACATTTTCGGCATGGGCGCGGCTGCC
Organism: uncultured Flavobacteriaceae bacterium; assembly: GCA_964390465.1. Classification (GTDB taxonomy): domain Bacteria; phylum Pseudomonadota; class Alphaproteobacteria; order Micropepsales; family Micropepsaceae; genus JADZAI01. The sequence goes on from CAYMIJ010000008.1 coordinate 91,532, forward strand.
ATTGGTGAAGATCGCCTTGCGGCCCGGCAGGCGATCAAGCGCCGCCGCAAGATGACCATCTTGGCCCAGCGCGCCGAGGTCGATGTCGTGGACATGGTCCAGAAAGCGCTGCGGGTCCATGTTGTGGCGGGTCATCAACCCGGCCAGCGTGGTGCCGTAATCGGAATAAAGCTGTTTCTGATAGGTGTGTGCGGCGTCCTCAGCGAGATCAAACTCGGCCATCAGGAAGCGTCGCATGTTGCGGTCGATCTGCGGGAAAACGCCCGACGAGGCGTCGTAGAGCGTGTTGTCCAGATCGAACAACCACACATCCACATGGGCAAAATCGGGCTTTTTGGGCGTCATTGGCGTGAATCCGGTTAGCAGACTTAAACCGCCATTAACAGCGCCCGGGTTAGAAAAGCGCTGGATTCAAGAGGCACCCTCCATGCTCAAGTCTGTCGTTGGCAAGCTGTTCGGAAAAGCATTGCCCAAGGACCTCAGCTATGAGGAGGCTCGCAACGCGCTGGAGAAACAGGACACCAAACTGCGCCACGACCTGGCCGGGCGCGAAGGTGTTGAGCCGGAAATCCTTTATTATCTGGCTGAAGACACCGACCCAGAAATTCGCAGGAAGGTCGCGCGCAACCCTTCGACGCCAGCCAAGGCCGATCTCAAGCTGAGCGACGACACCGACGATGAAGTCCGTACCGTGCTGGCCCGCAAGGTGGCGCGGCTGGTGCCCAGCCTCAACGCGATGGAAAGCGAGCGCATCCGCGACATCGTGATCGAAACACTTCAGAAGCTCGCGCGCGATCAATTGCCGCGCGTGCGCACAATCATTTCCATCGCCGTGAAATCGTCTGCGCACGTCCCGTCGGACATGGTGCGGCGTCTGGCCAAGGATGAGGATTTCGACGTCGCCAAGCCAGTGCTGGAGTTTTCGCCACTACTCAATGATGCCGACCTGAAAGAGTTGATTGAGCTGGCGCGGGTGACCGACCACATCCAGACCATCGCCAAGCGCCACAATATCAGCCCAGCCGTATGCGACGCGATCATCGCGCGGGCCGATATCAAGGCCATTGCCGATCTCATTTCGAACAAGACGGCCAATATCAGCAAGGCCGCGCTGGAAACCATTGTCGACAAGGCCGCCAGTATTGAAGACTGGCACGGCCCGTTGGTGAAGCGGCCAAACCTGTCATCGCGCATCGTGCGCCGCATTGCAGGCTTCGTCTCATCGGCACTGATCGACCAGCTGGCCGAAAGACCTGGGCTTGATGATGATACCGTCAACGAGTTGAAAAGCCGGGCGCGCAACAGCATCGGCAAGGGCGAACTTGAGACAGCTGACAAGACTGGCGACGCCGAGAAGAAAGTGGCCATGGCCGAAGCCGCCGGGAAGCTGAATGACATCTTTGTCAGCAACGCGATCGAATCCGATGATCGTGAGGTGGTGATCCTGTCTCTGGCCGCGCTGGCGAAGGCACCTGTTGACAGTGTGCGCCGCCTGATCAGCGCGCGCAGCGGACGTGCCGTCACCGCATTGGTGTGGAAAGCCCAGTTACCCATGCGCGTTTCGGTAGAAATACAGTCCTTCATGTTGAAGCTGCATCAGAATGAGCGACTGCTGGCACGCGGCGGCACGGACTTCCCGCTGGGCGCCGCTGAAATGGGCACCCATCTGGACCTGTTCGGCATCAAAGCCTGAGGGGCAGACGCCTGACCGCCGATATCGCGGCGCTGCTGGACGCGTGGATACGAGCCACCGCTTTGGCCAGCGGCTCGCTGGCGACGCTCATGTGATGGGCGTTGGCATGCAGAAGCGTCACCGCATCGCGCATGATGCCGACATGGCCTTTCCAGAAAATCAGATCGCCGCGCCGCAAGCCCTGAAGTGCGCCTGACACAATATACTGATCACCCAGCGCCGCCTGTTGCATGTCGGTATCGCGGGGGGCTTTCACGCCACTGATATCGAGCGCGGTTTGAACAAGACCTGAGCAGTCAAAGCCCAGTGGTGTGCGCCCGCCCCACAGATAAGGCACACCCAGAAAGCGCTCGGCCACCTGAACGAAGTCGTCAGCGGTGGCATCAAGCGGCGCGGTGTGACGCGTGAAGATGAAACCGCCCTGCGGCAGCGGCGCATAAACCCCGACACCCGGCGCAACGCGCGCATTCATCGGCAACGTCATCACCACCGGCGATTTCATGTCTGCCGCCGCATAGACGAAGGTCGATGACGCTGTGACCCGGTGCGTCGGCACAGCATGTACCGGGCCCAATGCTGCCGCGCTGACATAGCCAACATAGCCGTCATAGAGAGACTGGCCCCAGCACCAACCGCCCGAGGTTTCATAGACCATGAAATCTTCGCCAAAGAGCAGTTCGGTTTCGACTGGCGCATCGGCGGCGGGGCGGCGGCGCAGCCATGTTTTTGGCGCGCAGCAGGAAAGCGGCCTGCCATCAGTAAACCGCGCCGCCGGCACACGGCCCTGCAGATAACGCGCCGCCAGATCAGGCCGCGCTGGCGTCAGGCGCGGATCAGGCGCGGTCATATATTGTCGAACTGCTGGGCCGTCGCTGAGATGCGGTCGCCAAGCGCGCTGAGAAATACCGACCCCTTCACCGTGCGCTGCACCAGCACATTGCGCCGATCGGTTTCATCGCGGCGACGCTTCAACAGCTCCGCCCGTCCCAGCGTATCGAGCGCGCGGGTGATGGCGGGCTTGGTGACATTCAGGGTCTGGGCCAGACCGCGCACGGTATGCGGCGGCGGCAGGAGATACACCTGGAGCAGAATGGCGAGCTGGCGCTGGGTGAGATCGGGCGCGTCCGAGCGCACACCATCCAGTGTGACCTGCCGCAGCAGACCAAGCGCGGTCATTGGTTTTATGTCGAGCGGCATGGGGGAATCCGCGAATGTCCTTGAAGCAGTGTGCGAGCGAATGCCCGATCCATCAAGATGTTTCCACTCCGAAACGGGTTGAAATAAGCCTGAACAGCGCGCGGATGCCATGTGCCTCGGCCCCTGCCGGATGGCCGGGCCGCGCTTTATCGGTCCATGCCGCCACATCGAAATGCACGAAGGAAGCCGTGCTGCTGACAAAACGGTTGAGGAACAGCGCGGCGGTGATCGCCCCCGCATAGGAGCTGTCGGCGCTGTTGGTGATGTCAGCCACCTTGCCATCGATCCAGCTGTCATAGTTCTTCCACAGCGGCAGCCGCCACATCGGATCCTGTTCGCTGACGGCGAGACCTGCGAGGTCGGCTGCGAGTTTTTCGTCATGCGTGAAGAAGGGCGGCAGCTCAAAGCCGGTCGCCACACGAGCCGCACCTGTCAGCGTCGCCATGCACACCAGCAGTTCGGGCTTTTCGCCGTCAGCCTCACACAGCGCATCGGCCAGCACCAGACGCCCTTCCGCATCGGTATTGCCGATTTCAACAGTCAGGCCCTTGCGGCTGGGGATGACGTCACCCGGTCGGTAAGCGTCGCCCGAAATCGCGTTTTCAACCGCCGGAATGAGAAGGCGCAGGCGGATGGGTGCTTTGGCGTCCATCAGCATGTGCGCAAGGCCCAGCATCGCCGCAGCCCCGCCCATATCTTTCTTCATCAGTGCCATGCCTGAAGCGGGCTTGATGTCGAGCCCGCCTGAGTCAAAGCACACGCCCTTGCCCACCAGCGTGACCTTTGGTGCGCTGGCATCGCCCCAGCTCATGTCGATGAGGCGGGGCGCACGGGCCGAAGCGCGGCCAACCGCATGAATGAGCGGATAGTTGCGCGCCAGAAGATCCTCGCCTGTTACAACGCTGATCGCCGCACCGTGGCGGGCGGCAACATGGCGGGCCGCTTCTTCCATTTCGGCTGGGCCCATCAGATTGGCGGGCGCGTTGACGAGATCGCGGGCGAGCCAGATCGCTTCAGCCTGACGGCGCGCCATTGCAAGAAGATCGGCTGGCACCAGCAGGACCGGCAGTTCCTTACGGGCGCGCGCGGTCTTGTGCTGGATAAAGCTGTAAGCGCCCATCGCAAAGGCAAGTGCGGCGGTTGCCTTGTCGGCCACATCATCGGCCAGCCGATAGATGCCGGGCGGCAGAGACGTGCCCGCCTGTCCAAAAATCAACCGGTCATCGCCAGCGCCAAGACCAAGCACAGCCTTTGACAGCCTGCCATCACCATCCGGTGCCAGAAGCAGCCGACCGCTCTGTCCGGTAAAACCCTGCGCCTTCGCCCATGCGGCAAGACCCGGGCCGTGTGTTTCGACAAAGGCAGTCCAGTCAACCGTCGTCACGCCGTAAAGGGTCACAGCGTCCTGACCGCTATCGGCCTGAAGAACGTCGATCACAGGAAGTGTATGCGTCATGAGACAAGGACTTCTGATAATGCGCGGCGCGTGACTTCGCGCGGCCACGCCAGCATAAAGGCTGCGTGCCATGCGAGGCAAACGGAGAACGCCATGAAGATCACCATCACCGTAGGCACGAAGAACTGGTCGTCATGGTCGCTGCGCGGCTGGTTGCCGGTGAAACTGTCCGGCCTGCCATTCGAGGAGCGCTATGTGCGCCTGCGCCAGACCAACATGCCTGAGATGATGAAGGATGTGTCGCCATCTGGCCTCGTGCCTCTGCTGACCGTGGAGGATGGCGGCCACCACACTCAGATCTGGGATAGCCTGGCGATTGCCGAGTTCATGGCCGAGATCGCACCCGACGCACGCCTGTGGCCGAAAGACCGGATGCAGCGCGCGCGCGCACGCGCCCTTACGGCTGAAATGCATTCTGGTTACGCAGATCTGCGCCGTCAGTATTCCATGGACATGGTGCGGCGGCATGAAGGCAACGCGCCTGAACCGGGAACCGCGCGCGCCATCGCCCGCATCCAGCAGATTTGGGATGAATGCCTTGCAGCCAGCGGCGGGCCTTATCTGTTCGGCGCTGATTTCGGCATTGCTGATGCATTCCACGCGCCGCTCGTTTCACGCTTTCGCACCTATGGTGTGACACTGAGCGGCGCCGCCGAACGCTATGCGGCGGCGGTGTGGCAGCACCCGGCCATGCAGGAATGGCTGGCGGCAGCACAGAAAGAAGTCGAGGCCGGAGAAGCCTGAAGGATTTTCGCCGGTAATAAAGATGAAGCTGTGTTTACCTTCACGGCCTCAGCATTGTTGTGCTGTTAATGGTTAGTTCTGATTCAGGGAATGTTTTTTTAAGACCATGCTGAGACACTGACATTCGGATTTTTATGCCGCGCAACTTTTGCTTCGCACGGCAAACCCAACAAAGAACCGGATGGTCGTGATGGCGGGTGGTTTGAAGTGGCTGGCATGTGCTGCAGTGGGCGCAGCTTTGCTGTGCGCACAAGCGACGGCACAGACCGTGCGCCGCGATGGCGGTGATGGCGCTGACCTGATGGCGCGGCCCTATGGCGCCAATCCCGGCGATGAGAACCGCCCAGCCGGGTCGGGCATGCGCGATGCCAATGGCAATCTGATCATGGTCAACGGCAAGACGGCGGCCTCGCCCTTTTATTCAGCCAGTCCTGATGCGCTGACCTTCGGCGTGATGCGCGGCACGACGGGTGCCAGCACCAACGCCACTGCTGTCGGCAACCTGCTGACCGTCAACGTGACGGGCAATTACAACACGGTCATCGTCAATTCGAACCAGACCAATAACGGCACGCAGTCAGTGATCCTGAACGGGGGGGTGAAGCTTGACTGACCCAATCCAGACGGGCCCCATCCAGACGGGCACACGCCGCGTGTCGCGCCCGGTCGCTGCGGTGCTCGCAAGCTGCCTGAGCCTTGGGGCCTGCATCAACCCGACGGCAGGTGAAGATGGCGCCTATGCCGAGCCGATCGGCGGATCGCCCGTCATCTCGAATGAAACGCCCTACTCCGCATCTTTGCGCTGCCTTGCCAATTATGCCCTGGCGCAGGACCGGCCTTTGCGGATCTCGGTCGGCCAGATCGCCGATTATACCGGCAAGGAAGAATATGAAGGTGGCCGCCGCGTGACCCAGGGTGCGGCGCTCATGGCCATGTCGGCGCTCGGCAAGACCGGTGTCGCACAGGTCGAGCGGTTTGACACCTCGGTCGCCGAGCTGGAACTGAAATACGCCAATAACCGTCTGGTCGGCGAAGGCATGAACAGCCCGGGCTATCGCGCCATCACGGCGGGGCAGTTCGTCGGGTCTGACTACTACCTCGTCGGCGGCATCACCGAACTGAATTACAATATCCGCTCGGTCGGCGCAGACGCCTTTGCTTCCGACCCCGCCACACAGGGCACCAAGGGCCGCATCGGCGCAAAGGCCTATGTGATGAATGTGGCGATCGACCTGCGTCTGGTGAACACCCAGACAACCGAGGTGATCGACATCATCTCGTATCAGAAGCAGATCATCGGCCGCGAAGTCTCGGCGGGCCTGTTCAGCTTCCTGGGCGGGACGATCATCGACGTCGGCGCTGGCGAACGTGCGCTGGAACCCATCCAGCTGGCGGTGCGCTCGGTTATCGAGCGCGGTGTGCTGGAAATGATGTCGCGTCAGCTGCGTGTGCCGCCGGGCGCCTGTGTCGGACTTGATCCGCTGGCGGGTGAGGGCGACCTGGCCCGGCCTGAACCGGTGCGCCGCGTGGTCGCTGAGCGCCGGGTTGAGGAACACGCGCGCGCCAAAGCCTATCGCGCCTATTCGCCGCCCGCCGACGCCCTGCGCAGTTCGACAGACTGAGCGGATCAATCCGGCGCAGCCTTCGCGGATTGATCGGCTTCTTCCCGCGCCCGTCGCATGATCGACCAATTGAGCAGACGGGCGGCGATGGTGACCGCGCCCAGCTGGGGGCAGTAGCGGAAGAAAGTCTCCGCCAGGTCGTCACTGTAGACATTGGGATGCCGCGCGGCCCAGTAGAACCTTTCCGTCCGGCTGCGCGCGCGGGGGAGAGTCGTTTCTGAAAAAATGGTGGGGGATGCCCCCTCCCCCGTCTCACCGTCCGTGACGCCGGGCGCCATATCGTCGTCGTCCCCGAAGACAGGAGCCTGATTATAGTTGGGCTGATGGTCGAGCCACTGATAGACCCAGTCGGGCGCCTCGACTTCCGGGTGGCAGGCGATCCAGGAAAATGCCACCCGTTCCCGCATAAGCTCGACCAGGAAGCCGCGAAAGTTGGGTCGGTCCTTGATACGCTCGAAAAACATGAAAAACTCGTCGTCGCGCGCCTCCTCCTGTTTCTTTTCTTCCTTCTCGCGCTGTTCGGATTCATCGAGGCGTGCGCCCAGCTTCATGGCCTCGTCGAACGCGCGGGCCGACCGATAGGCGCTGTCGGCACGCAGTTTTTCAGCCCGTTCGAGTGCCGCGTAATAGCCATGCCGCAGCGCATTGGTGTTGCCGGGCTGTCCGCCGGGCTTTCGGCCTGTTGGCTTGTGCGTGCGCGGCATTTACACGCGCTCCACAACGACGCGATGACACGTTTCGCCACTGTCGCCTGTCAGATGTCCCGCCAGCAGGGCCGCAGTCCGCACCATGCGCGCGGCCGCGCCGGCGTAAGCACAGCGTATGTCGAAATCCAGACCATCGGCTTCCGCGCGCTCGAAATAGCGGCGCGCACTGCGTTCACATTCGGCAAAAAGCTGGTTCAGCGTTTCATGGACAGGGCCATGCATGTCCGGTGTTGTGGAACCACCCGTGACGGAACGGCCCGGCACCGTTGCCGGGCTGGTGTTGACGGCGGCATGGGCGCGTTCGGTCTCAGTCATGATTCTGCATCCTTCCCTTAATCAGATTCAGTGGGACCAAAGCCTGATCCCTGTTTGGTCATTTAGATAATATTCCTATGTTTCCTGTCAAGGATTATTTTCCTTGGACAGGGTGTCAGCGGGGTGAGGGAACAGGTAACGCCTGAAAGAATTGGCGCGTTCTGACTGAAACAAAGGCGCGCAGCTTTTCCCTGCCGTCGCTATGGCGCCGAGACGCACCCCGATGTCCGACCGATGACAGCGCCTGGCTGTGCCCTGGACTGCTGCGCTATGACACAATCGTTTGAGGCAAGAGCCGAACGCTGAGGCCCGCGATGTCGATGTCATCGCCCCTGATCGCCAGACCTTCGGCGCGGGCCGATTGCAGCACCGCCGCCGGATCACCGGCGCTGAGTGTGATCGCGCCAAGCCCTTCGCCGCGCCCGTCCGCTGCCTTCACAAAGTTCAGCACCGTACCATCCAGCGGGATGCGCCAGGATGTGTCATCCTGTTTTTCGGCTGTGATGCCAAGGATCGCGCTCCAATGCGCGGCCAGCGATGCAGAATCATCGCTTTGAATATCAGCGGCCACGATGGCGCTGACACGTTCTGTTGCGATGGCATGGCGCCAGTCATCGCCCGCTGCATGGCTCCATGGATTTTCCGGTGTGTCGCCACCTTCATGCCAGTCGATTTCCAGCATCGGGCCGCCGGTATCTTTCGGGTGCAGCTGCAGCAGGTGGTAGCGCGGCTTCTGCACCTCGGCGATCGCGCGGATGCCATGATCTGCGACACGCTGTCGAAGTTCCGCGTGGGGGTCTGCCTGCAGGATGACCATGTAGCCCCCTGCCCCGCGCCGTTCCAGAAAGCGCGCGCCCTGTGTGCCGGGCCTGACCGTCGCGCACACTTCGATGAACTGTTCACCAACCGGCATCAGTGCATTCTGCAGGCCGAAATGGTCTTCCAGATGCGGATCGCGAAAGCCTTCTCTCAACCCGAAGACGCGGGCGATCAGGCTGGAGGTTGCGTCCAGTTCAGGGGCGATCAGCGCAATCTGCCTGAGGCGTATCCAGCCGGTCATGTTTTCTCCTGAAAGCGCGCTACCCTGCCCGCGCGATTTTCAGCGCATTGGCGGGCGAGATGCGACCATCATAGAGCGCACGCCCAAGGATGCAGCCGGAAATCCGGCCTGTTGCCTTGGCGGCTTCGATGTCGGCGAGCGAACCAAGCCCGCCCGATGCGATCACCGGCACATGCGGCGCAGCGGCGGCGATGCGCAGGGTCTGTTCGATGTTCAGCCCCTGCCCCGTGCCATCGCGCCCGACATCGGTGAAGATGATCGCCGCCACGCCTGCATCGGCATAGCGCGCGGCAAGCTCGCCCGCATCGAGGTCTGATGTGTTGGCCCAGCCTTCCACCGCCACGCGGAAGTCGCGCGCGTCAATGCCCACCGCGATGCGGCCCGGAAAGGCCGCCGCCATCTCGCGCACCAGACGCGGATTGCGCGCCGCCACCGTGCCGAGGATGACGCGCGCCACGCCCGCATCCAGCCAGCGTTCGATACTGGCACGATCGCGGATGCCGCCGCCAAGCTGCACCGGCACCTGCACGGCAGCGAGAATGTCTTTCACGGCCGCCGCATTCACCGGCTGGCCTGCAAACGCGCCGTTGAGATCAACGACATGAATCCAGCCGAAGCCGGCCTGCTGCCACGCGCTCGCCTGTATGCCGGGCGCAAGGTCAAACACCGTCGCGGTCAGCATGTCGCCCTGCACAAGGCGCACACAGCGCCCGTCTTTCAAATCGATGGCTGGGTAAAGCGTGAAACTCATGGTCGCCACAGACAGAAGTTCTTGAGGATCATCAAGCCCGCCGCCTGACTTTTTTCCGGGTGGAACTGGGTGCCCGCGATGTTGCCGCGCGCCACCATCGCCAGGAACGCGCCGCCATAGTCACAGCTGGCGAGCACGTCCGCCGGATCAGCTTTGGTGAGCGCATAGGAATGCACGAAGTAAAGCGCAGGCGAGGGCAGGGTGGCGAGCAACGGGTGCGCGCGCGTGGGGTTGATGGTGTTCCAGCCCATATGCGGGATTTTCAGTGCGGCATCGGCGGGCTGAAGGCGTGAGACCTCGCCCGCGATCCAGCCAAGGCCCTTGTGACGGCCAAACTCCACGCCCCATTCCGCCAGCAGCTGCATGCCAACACAGATGCCCAGAAACGGTCGGCCCTGGCCGCGCACGCTTTCCTCAAGCGCGTCGATCATGCCGGGTGTGGCGGCAAGGCCCGCCATGCAATCACCGAACGCGCCGACGCCGGGCAGCACGATGCGATCCGCACGGCGCACGGCGTTCGCGTCAGACGTGATGACAATTTCTGTGGTGAGTCCGGCATCAAGGGCCGCATGCTCCAGCGCCTTGGCCGCCGAGCGCAGATTGCCTGAGCCATAATCAATGACGGCGATGGTGTGCGGCATGGTTGCCCGGCTGACTGGATGGCCGGTTCAGGCCCGGCCATGAGGAATGGAAAACTAAAGGACGCCCTTGGTGGAGGGCGCGACATCGCCCAGGCGATCATCCAGAGTCACCGCCGCGCGCAGGGCACGCGCGAACGCCTTGAAGCAGCTTTCGGCAATGTGGTGATTGTTTTCGCCATACAGGTTTTCGATGTGCAGCGTGATGCCGGCATTCTGCGCCACCGCCTGGAACCATTCGCGGAACAGTTCGGTGTCCATTTCCCCCAGCTTGGGTTTCGAGAACGAAACCTTCCAGATGAGATAAGGCCGGTTCGATACATCCACCGCCGCCCGCGTGAGCGTTTCATCCATCGGGATAAGGGCCGAGCCAAACCGGTTGATGCCTTTGAAGTCGCCCAGAGCTTTCGCCAGCGCCTGACCAATGACGATGCCGGTGTCTTCGGTCGTGTGGTGAAAGTCGATATGCAGATCGCCCTGCGCCCGCACCTTCAGGTCGATCATCGCGTGGCGCGCGAAGCTTTCCAGCATATGGTCAAGAAACCCGATGCCGGTGTCGACGTCGTAGTCTCCGGTGCCGTCGAGGTCGAGCGAGACCATGATCTCGGTCTCGCGCGTTTTCCGCTCGATCATCGCGCTGCGCATGGATTGGGCCTTTCAGCGAAGTGGCTTTCCTTATGCTGCGGCGGAAAGGTTGACAACTTGACGCCAAGAAACACCCAGCCCACATGAACGTCTGAACCTTTCAGGAAACCCCATGTCTGCCTCATCCGACGACAAGGCCAACTGGCACGGCACCACCATCATTTCGATTCGCAAAGGCAACAAAGTGGTGATTGCCGGTGACGGACAGGTTTCGATGGGCCAGACCATCGTGAAGGGAAACGCCCGCAAGGTGCGCCGTCTGGGCAAGGGCGAGGTGATCGCCGGGTTCGCAGGGGCGACCGCCGACGCCTTCACATTGTTTGAGCGGCTGGAAGCCAAGCTGGAAAGCCACCCCGGCAACCTGACCCGTGCCTGCGTGGAGCTGGCCAAGGACTGGCGCACCGACCGCTATCTGCGCCGCCTTGAGGCCCTGCTGGCGGTGGCCGACAAACAGGTCTCGCTGCTGCTGACCGGGCAGGGCGACGTGCTGGAGCCGGAAGACGGGGTCATCGCCATCGGTTCGGGCGGGAATTACGCGCTCGCCGCCGCCAGGGCGCTGATGCCGATGGAGCTGGACGCCGAAACCATCGCCCGCCGGGCTATGGCGATCGCCGCAGAAATCTGCGTCTATACCAACGGGAACCTGACCGTGGAGACGATCACGTTATAACTTGTGTTATATACCCGCTTTCGGTATAATAACATGTGTCATAACTTTTCCGGCATGACACGCCTGAAAGTCACGCAGATCGGAAACTCTCTGGGGGTCATCTTGCCCAAGGACATCATTGCACAGATGAACGTCGAAAAGGGCGACGAGCTGTTCCTGACCAAGACACCGGACGGGGTGGCGCTGTCACCCTATGACAAGGCGTTCGAGGACCAGATGGGGGTTCTGCGTCAGGTGATGAAGAAGCGCCGGGCGGCCTTGCGCGAACTCGCCAAATAACATGGCCTGGGTCTGGCTCGACAAGCGGGTGCTGGTCGCCGGGCATGACGAGCAGATTGCCGAACATGGCGGGGCCTCGGGTCTGCGCGATGAGGGCCTGCTCGATTCCGCACTCGCCCGTCCGGTCAATCTGGCGCTCTATGGCGAGCCGGATGTATTCGAACTGGCCGCTGCCTATGGCTTTGGCCTTGCCAAGAACCATGCCTTCATCGACGGCAACAAGCGCATTGCGGCCATCGCGGCTGAAGGTTTTCTTGCTCTGCACGGCTTTTCCCTGAGCGCCAGCGATGCCGAACTGGTCGTCGCCATCCTGAGACTGGCGGCGAGCGAACTGGACGAAGTAAGCTTTGCCGACTGGTTGAGGGCGAACAGTTACTCTGGCGTGTGACGCTTCTTCCGTTCCGGGCACCGAGCGCCTATCTCATCATCCCATGAGCCAGTTCACACCCGCCGAAATCGTCGCCGAGCTTGACCGTTACATCGTAGGACAAAGCGAGGCGAAACGGGCCGTCGCCATCGCCCTGCGCAACCGCTGGCGGCGCATGCAGCTGCCCGAAGCGCTGCGCGCCGAAGTAACGCCAAAGAACATCCTGATGATCGGCCCGACCGGCTGCGGCAAGACGGAAATCTCGCGCCGCCTTGCCCGCCTGGCGGAAGCGCCGTTCCTGAAGGTGGAGGCGACCAAGTTCACCGAGGTCGGTTATGTCGGCCGTGATGTCGAGCAGATCGTGCGCGACCTGCTGGAGATCGCCATCGCCCAGGTGCGCGAGGCGCGCCGCAAGGACGTGAAAGCCCGCGCCGAAAAAGCCGCCGAGGACCGGGTGCTTGATGCGCTGGTCGGTGCCAATGCCAGCGAAGCGACGCGCGAGGCCTTTCGCAGGAAATTGCAGACTGGCGAGCTGGACGACAAGGAAATCGAGCTGGAACTGGCCCAGCAGGGCGCAAGCGGGCTGCCGATGTTCGACATTCCCGGCCAGCCCGGCGCCTCGATCGGCATGATCAACATTCAGGAAACACTGGGCAAGGCGTTCGGCATGGGCCGCAAGTCGCGCAAGATTTCCGTGAAGGATGCCCATGCGCCACTGGTCGCTGAGGAAAGCGACAGGCTGCTGGATGATGACGATCTGATGCGCGAGGCGATCCGCGTGACCGAGAATGACGGCATCGTGTTTCTGGACGAGATCGACAAGATCTGCGCCCGTTCCGATGCGCGCGGTGCCGATGTGAGCCGCGAAGGGGTGCAGCGCGACCTGCTGCCGCTGATCGAGGGCACCACGGTTTCAACCAAACACGGGCCGGTTAAGACCGACCATATTCTTTTCATCGCGTCGGGCGCGTTTCATTTCGCCAAGCCGTCTGACCTGCTGCCCGAATTGCAGGGACGGCTGCCCATTCGCGTGGAACTGGCGGGCCTGACCCGCGATGATCTGCGTCGCATATTGACGGAACCAGAGGCGAGCCTCGTCACGCAGTACAAGGCGATGCTGGAAACCGAAGGTTTGACGCTGGACTTCACGCCCGACGGCGTCGATGCGCTGGCCGACATCGCAGCCGAAGTGAATGCGAGCGTCGAGAATATCGGCGCAAGACGGCTTCAGACCATTCTGGAGCGGGTGCTGGAGGATGTGTCGTTCAGCGCACCCACGCGCAAAGGCGAGACCGTCGCCATCACCGCCTCACTGGTGCACGAGACCGTTGGCAAACTGGCAAAGAACACAGACCTGTCAAAGTTCATTCTGTAAGTCTTTCCGGCGCAGGCATTCTGTGATGGGGTGCGTTCCATGAAACGCCCTGCTTCGCTGATCGCCCTTCTGCTTCTGACCGCCTGTGCCGCGCCACCAACGCATAAAGCGGGCGGGCCGGAGGCGCTGCCCAATCCGACCTGGCATTCCGGGGCGATGGTCGCCGCCGCAAACCCCATGGCGGTGGAGGCCGGGCTTGAAGTGCTGCGTAAGGGCGGCAGCGCGGTTGATGCCGCCATCGCCGTGCAGACTGTGCTGGGCCTTGTTGAGCCGCAGTCGTCGGGCCTGGGCGGTGGTGCGTTCCTGATCCATTATGATGTCGCGACGGGCGACGTCACCGCCTATGACGGACGCGAGACCGCCCCGGCCGGCGCAACCCCCACCATGTTCCTGAAGGCGGACGGCACGCCGGAAGATTTCGTCACCGCTGTGCTGAGCGGCGATTCCATCGGCGTGCCCGGCCTTATTTCGCTGCTGACCATGGCCCATGCCGATCATGGCCGCCTGCCGCTGGATAAAGACCTTGCGCCCGCCATCCGGCTGGCCGAGCAGGGCTTCGCCGTGCCGCATCGCATGGCGAAGGAAATCGCCGAAGCCGATGCGGACGCCAGGCTGACCGGCAGCGCCGCCGCCTATCTGATGCCACAGGGCCGGGCATTGGCCGAAGGTGAGCGCATCATCAACAAGGCTTATGGCAACACGCTGCGGCGCATCGCAGCGGAAGGCGCAAAGGGCTTTTACGAAGGCCCGGTCGCCGAGGCGATCATCACCGCGGTGGGCGAGGGGACGCCCGGCACCATGACGCTGGCCGATCTCAAATCCTATCAGGCGCGCAAACTTGAGCCGCTATGTGGCCCCTATCGCGGCGATCTCGTCTGTTCGATGGGGCCGCCATCATCGGGTGGCATCGCCGTGCTGGCGACGCTGGGCGTTCTGGACCATTTCGACATGGCCGCTTTGGGCAATAGCCCCAAAGGCTGGCACACGCTGATCGAGGCCGAGCGGCTGGCCTATGCCGACCGCGACCTTTATGCCGCCGATGATCGCTTCGTCGAGGTCCCCACACAGGGCCTGATCGACCCGGCCTATCTGGCGACACGCGCACAGCTGATTGCGCCGGGGCGCGCGATGGAAAACGCCCCATCCGGCACACCGCCGGGCGCCCCCAAACGCGCCGCCGATCTTTCGGGTGTGTGGACCGGCACCAGCCATTTCGTGATCGTCGATGCGAAGGGCAATGTCGTTTCGATGACCACCACTATCGAAAACGTGTTCGGGGCGCGGCGCATGGCGGCGGGCTTTTTCCTGAACAACGAGATGACGGATTTTTCCTTCCGTCCGGTGGATGAGAAAGGCGCTCCCATCGCCAATGCGGTGGCCGCCGGCAAGAAGCCGCGCTCGTCCATGTCGCCCACCATCGTTTTCCGTGATGGGCATTTTCATCTCGCCATCGGCTCGCCCGGCGGGAATGCGATCATCGGTTATGTGCTGAAAACACTGGTCGGCATGCTGGACTGGAAGATGACGCCGCAACAGGCCATCGACATGCCTTATGTCGTGGCGCGCGGCACACCCAAGGTTGAGGCGAGTTTTGATAAAGGGCTGCGCGCCGCACTGACCGCCATGGGCCA
Source organism: uncultured Flavobacteriaceae bacterium (assembly GCA_964390465.1). Lineage (GTDB taxonomy): Bacteria > Pseudomonadota > Alphaproteobacteria > Micropepsales > Micropepsaceae > JADZAI01. Next base: position 106,682 of record CAYMIJ010000008.1, read on the forward strand.
TCAGATCAGCGAAGCGGTGAACGAGGCTTCCGGCCTGCACGGCGTCATGCTGACGCCCGATGGCACGCTGATGGGCGGGGCTGATCCGCGCCGCGATGGAACAACAGGTGCACCATGAGAAATGCCATTGCCTTCACAGTCTGCGCGGGCCTTACGCTGGCCGGGTCGGCGGCGGCTGATATTGCATCCTGCCGCGACTATCTTTCCGGCACGTGGAACAGTGCGCGCGAGGAAAGCCAGGGCGGCGTCACCGCTATGGTCAAACAGCACTCGGTCTATAATCCAGATGGCACCTTCACCACCACGCAGAGCGTCGAGATGCCGGACAAGCCGCCTTATTCCGGCAGCCGCAGCGGTATCTGGGATGCCGTGAAGGGGCCGCAGCCAGACACCTGCGCCATTACGGTAACGCCGCAGGGCGCTGCGCCGCTCACCGTGACGCTGACCATCGTGGATGACAATACGCTGCGCGACCCCAATGGCCGCGAGGCGGTGCGTGAGGCGGCTGCCGCACCGTAAGCGAAAGATCAAGTCCTGACAGAACGGGTTTTAATGGCCAGAAGAATGGCATGCTTGCCCTTACCCTTCTGGCCGCTTCGGCTATTTCCGCGTTTGACGCCAGCGCATTCAACAATGCCTCGTGCAAGACATTTCTGACGGGCGCGTGGTCGACCACCATTGAAACCCATCTGGATGATGCCAAGGGCCGTATCGTCACGCAGGCCCATTACGACGCCAATGGCGCGTTCAGCGCCCTGTTGCGCATCACACCCCAGGGCATGGCAACCAACGAAATGCACCTGGCCGGAACCTGGACCGCCGCACCCGGCCTATCGAGTGACAGCTGCGCCGTGACCGTCAACGTGACCGGAAGCCCGCCCGTGCAGCAGATGCTGATCGTGCTGGACGCCAACACCGTGCGGGACGAGGACGGGATCGTCGCGCACCGCTCTTCCGCTGCACCAACCAACTGACGCGGCGGGCTGCGCCTCGTTCGTGAGAGTGGCAGGCCGTCTGCCACCTGCTATAAGCAGCGCCCCGGACATCTTTAACCTGAGCGAGGGGCGGCCGGGCCAGCGCTTCGTTCTTGGTTCTGTACATGAAATCTGCTGTTTGCGGCGCGCTCGCCGCCATGATGCTGGTCGGCTCTGCCGCAGCGTTTGAAGTCACCGACTGCAAGGCCTATCTGTCCGGCACCTGGGACAGCGCCCGCGAAGAAGAAGTGCAGGCCAACACCAAAGTGATGGTCAAATCGCACTCGGTCTACAAGACGGATGGAACATTCACCGCCACCCAGTCGATGGAGCCAGCCGGACAGGCGCCAGTGAGCCAGAGCATCTCTGGCACATGGGATGCCAAGCCGGGCGAGAAGCCGGATCAGTGCGCCGCCACCATCACCATGCAAGATTCAGCACCCATCTCGGTTGTCCTGACCGTTGTGGATGAAAACACCGTGCGCGACCCCAATGGCCGCGAGGCACATCGCGACACGGCGGCAAAATAAGCCTGCCGCTTTCGCGTAAGAAAAAAGGCCCGCGATCGCTCGCGGGCCTTTTGTTTCTGACAGCAGGATCCGCTTACCAGATATGCACGCGCTTATCGGCTGGCAGCGCCAGCTTGCCGTCCGCCGGAATACCGAACGCATCGTACCAGGCGTCGGTGTTGCGCACGATACCGTTGACGCGATACTGCGGCGGTGAGTGCGGGTCTGACAGCACCTGATTGCGCAGCGACTCGTCGCGCTGGATGGCACGCCACACCTGCGCATAGCCCAGGAAGAAGCGCTGATCGCCGGTGAAGTCGTCGATGACCGCAGCGTCCTTACCATTCAGCGACATCTGATAGGCTTCGTGTGCCACGGCAACGCCGCCGAGATCGCCGATGTTCTCGCCCATCGTGAACTTGCCGTTCACATGAATGCCGGGCATCGGCTCAAAGGCGTCATACTGCTCGCCAAGCGCCTTGGCCTTGGCCTTGAAGTTGTCGCCGTCTTCCTTGGTCCACCAGTTGCGCAGGAAGCCCTTGTCGTCGAACTGCGAACCCTGATCGTCAAAGCCATGGCTCATCTCGTGGCCAATGACCGCGCCGATCGCGCCATAGTTCACCGCCGGATCAGCAGCGAGATCGAAGAACGGTGCCTGCAGGATGGCCGCCGGGAATACGATCTCGTTGAAGATCGGATTGTAGTAGGCGTTCACCGTCTGTGGGGCCATGCCCCATTCCTCGCGGTCGGTCGGCTGGTTGATGCGCTTCATGTCACGGCGCACTTCGTATTCAGCCGAACGCTGGGCATTGCCAAGCGCATCACCCGCCTTCACTTCAAAGTCGGAATAATCACGCCACTTGTCGGGATAGCCGATCTTCACGCGGAAGGCGGCAAGCTTGGCAAGCGCCTGCTTTTTCGTTTCCGGGCCCATCCAGTCGAGGCCTTCAATGCGCTTCTTGTAGGCGGCGCGCAGGTTTTCAACGAGCTTCAGCATTTCGGCCTTGGCCTCGGGGCTGAAATGGCGCTGCACATAAAGTTCGCCCAGCGCTTCGCCCAGCGCACCATTGGTGGCGCGCACGGCGCGCTTCCAGCGGTCCTGCTGAACCTTCTGGCCCGAGAGCCTGGAGCCGAACGCGAAGGCTTCGTCGTCAAACGCCTTGGGCAGCAAGCCGGCATGACCACGCAGCCAGTGCGCCGTCATATAGGCCTTCCACGTATCGACCGGTGTCTTGGCGAAAATGGCGTTGAGCTTGGGCAGCGCGTCCTTTTCGCCAACGATGATGTGCTGATAGTCGGCAGGCAGGCCGATGACGGCGAAGGCTTCATCCCACGCCATATCCGGGGCCAGCGCCTTCAGGCCTGCACGGTCAACCGGGTTGTAGGTGGCCACCGGATCACGTTCGCGGACCTTGTCCCACGACACTGTGGCGATTTCAGTTTCCAGCGCCATGATGGCGGCGGCGTTCTTCTTCGCGTTCGGATACCCTGCCAGGGTCAGCACGTTTTCCAGATGCTTGACGTAGGCCTTGCGGATTTCCGAGAACTGCTTGTCCTTGCGCAGATAGTAATCACGATCCGGCAGGCCAAGACCTGACTGGCCAACGCCGATGGCATAGGCATCCGGGTTCTTGGAATCGAGCGTCACGCCAAATCCGATCGGACCGCCGGGCATGCCGGGCCGCGCCATCAGTGTGGCGACGTCGGTGAGCGTCTTGGTTGCGGCGATGGCATCGAGATAGGGCTTGGCTGGTGTCAGGCCCGCCGCATCAATCGCGGCCGTGTCGAGATAGGCGTTATAGAAATCCGCCACTTTCTGGGCGTTGGAGCCAGGCGCATTCTGGGCCTTGGAGATTTCATCAATCGTGTTGTGAATGTCATCGCGCGATTTGTCGCCGAGCGCATCAAACGAACCGAAGCGGGCTTTGTCGGCCGGCATGACGGTCGACTTGATCCACGAACCGTTCACATACTGGAAGAAGTCGTCACCCGGACGCACCGAGGTGTCCATGGTGGCCTTGTCGAAACCCCAGGTTCCGATGACAGGCTTGGTATTGGCGGACTTGCCAGGCATCGAGGCGCAGGCAGCAAGAACAAGGAAAGACGCGGCATAGGCCGCGCGGCGCATGGACAGCATGTGTAAGGGTTCCCCCGGTTGAAGTTGCAAGGCGTTTAAACCGGCCCAAACAGGAATCAAGTCATTCCGTGTTACGGATTGTCACACTTGCGCGATTATTGCTGCGGCGCAGCATCGGGCGGTGCAGGCGCGGCTTCAGACGCCACGACCTCGATGGAGGCCCGCGCCCTCACCGTCCGGTCGCTGGTTTCATCGGCAAAGTAAGCGCGCACCTCGTAAATGCCGGGCGCCGGCGGAGCCTTGATGATCGCCTGACCGTGCTTCTTCGCAGACGTGTAGGCAACATAAGTCCGGTCGGGAACCAGTGCGTCATCGGAGTTCGTTTCAGAAATACAGATCCAGTCTGTGTCGTTGCCGGGCATCCCTTCATACGCGATGAGAACATCATCGCCCGGTGCATAGGTTTCGGCATCCGGGGTCAGGGTGATCGGCTCGGGATCCGTCACGGTGATGGGTATGGCGGCGCGTACGGTGTAGTCCCCCATTTCTTCTGCGAAATAGGCGCGCACCTCATAGTCGCCCGGCAGCATCACCGGGGGCAGCCTGACGTCGCCCTCCGCGTGCTGATCGGTGAATGCCCGAGACATCGAGTCGACACCCTGATTGCCGCGCTGGGTGACGGAAATCCAGTCTGTGCTCGTGCCGTACATATTGCTTAGCATGTTCTTGAAATGGACGTGTATGGCCTCGCCCACCGCGACACTGTTCTTTTTCAGGCTCAACTCGACTGGTGGCTCCATAGGTACGACGCCAAACGGCACACGCACGATGGTCTTGCTGTTGCCGTTCGCATCACTCTGCTGGAGACGCAGTTCAAACTCACCGGCTTTCATGATCCTCTTGAAAGCCAGCTCGCCAGCCGTCTGCGCTGGAATCTGATACTCGATGGCATCATCCTTGGCGGCGCCCTTTACGGCGATTGAAATGGTTTCGGTTTCATCACCCTTCAGGCCTGAATACTTGACGTTGATGGGCTCGCCTTCGATGTAGATGATGTCGCCGCCCCAGGTCTTGTCGAGGGTCAGGGTTGGAGCGCCGGAAGGAGCCGCCGCTTCGGTCGGCACGGGCGAGGCGCTCGGCGCAGCGGTCGGTTTGGATGGTGGTGCCGGTGTTGTTTTGGGTGTTGGGGCAGCGGTCGGCTTCGGGGCGGCAGCCACTTCGGCAGGGGTTGGTGTGACCGTGCCGCCGGAGGGCGTTTTACCCGTGAACATGAAATACGCCGCCAGAACAGCGGCGGCGGCGAGGGCAAGGCCACCAAAGGCGATGAGTGCGCCGTTCTTTTTCGCCGGAGCGCTTGCCGGGGGCGCAATCCGATCTGCCACCGCCGGGCGCGGCGGTTCAGCGACAGGCGCCGGAGCCGCCTCGCGGTCCAGCGAGGGGGTAACCCCGAACTGCTGCAAGGCACGCAGAATGGCGTCTTCGATCTGGGCGGCGTTACGGCTGGAGGCATCCACCGCATTGCGGGCCTGAAGGGTCAGCACGAAACGATCCGGAATGTCGTCAGGCAGCTTCAGTTGGTCGAGCACCACAGGAATGATCGGCTTGCCCAGCGTCCGCGCGGTGGAAACCTCCTCGGCGCAGCGCCCGGATTCCAGCGACGAGCGCGAAACAAAAAACAGCAGTGCCTTGGCCGCGCGATAGTTGCGGGCGATCTGCTCTTCCCACAGCGCGCCGCCAGCGATGTCCTTGTCATACCAGACCGTCAGACCCCGCGCGCGCAGCCCGGACAGAATGGCTTCCGCCAGCGCCTGATCGGCGCGTGAATAGGAAATGACCGTATCAATGGAGCGGGAAGGGTTGGAGGTCATAAGGCCCGTTATGGTCTGGCTGATGTCGTCGATTTATGACGGCGCGCGCGCAGATAAACATAGATTGCCCCTGCACCGCCATGGCGAATATGCGCATGTGTCATGGCAGCAATATGAGGCCCGGTTGCTGCCTCGCGCAGCCATAGCGGCGCCTCACGATGCAGGGCACCGCTTTTGCCGGTCACCACCAGCACCAGACGGACGCCATCATGATGTGCGGCGCGGATGAAGCGGGTCAGCGCCTCGTGCGCGGCGGCCAGAGTATAGCCATGCAGGTCGATGCGACGGCCAATGTCCAGCTCGCCCTTTTTCAACCTGGCGGCACGCTTGCCGTCGAGCCCGGTCAGATCGAAGGGGGCGGGGGCTGGCCTGTGTTTCACTTTAGGCTCAGGCTGAGGGTGCGGTTTCAGTGTGCGCGGCTTGTGGGGCCTTAGCTTCTCCGGTGCAGCCTTGGCCACATCCGCCGCTTCCGTTTTGGAATGATGGCTGCGCCGTTTCGGCGTCACCGAGCGGGTGACCCCGTGCCAGAGCTGTTGTTCCTCGTGGCTCAACCGCCGTTTCATGGCGCGGGGTTTTTCGGCACCAGCACCCAGAACCGGGCCTGACCATTTGTGGCGCTGGCGCGGTGTTCGGCCTCAGCGCCCCAGCCGAAAAAGATGTCGCCGCGCACCACGCCCCGAATGGCCCCGCCGGTATCCTGTGCAATCATCAGGTGGTTGAACGGCTCGCGGCCCTTTCCATCCGCCCCCGCCACTTCCGCACTGACATAGACTGGCAATCCATAAGGATAGACGCGTGCATCGACGGCCATGCTGCGGCCCGGTGTCAGGGCCACTTTCTCAGCGCCAGGCGGGCCGATGGTTGGATCGGGCAGCGCCTCCTCGCGGAAAAAAACATACGACGCGTTGAGGTTCATCAGCGCCTCGGCCTCACCCGGATGCGCATCCAGCCATGCACGGATCGCCTGCATCGACATGGCTTCGCGCGCAATTTCGCCGCGCCGGATCAGTTCGGCGCCAATCGCCGTATAGGGATGGCCATTCTGCGCCGCATAGGTGAGGCGCACGGCGCTGCCGTCCGTCAGTTTGACGCGGCCCGATCCCTGAACCTGTAGAAAGAAAAGATCTGCGGCGGCGCGCAGATACAGCAATGGATGAGCGCGGCCCTGATAGGATGGTGCACGGATCTCAGTGCGGGTTTCATAAGGAACCAGTCTGCCCTCAGCGACTTTGCCCGCCAGACGTTCACCTTTCAGGATGGCGGCAAAGCCCTGTGCATCCACGGTGATGAGATCGTTGGGGCGCGCATAGGCTGGTTCGGTAAACCCCTCGGCCGCAAATCGGCTGCCCTCCAGCTCAGGTTCATAATATCCGGTGACTTTGCCCGGGCCGCCTTCTGCGCCCGAAACAGCCATGACCTTGAAGTTCCGTTCAAAGAAGGCGCGCGCCTGAGCAGCGTCCGTTCTGGAAGCCAGACGACAGACGGCCAGCCAATCACCCGCAGCCCCAAATCGGGCATCGCTGAAACGGCCAGCATCTTCCAGTATTCCCACACAACTGCGTTGGAGGGTGGCCAGTGCGCGGGCTGGATCATCATCGGCCCAATAGGGCAGGTCGGTGAAGGCCGCTTCTGCAAGGCTTGCCTGCGGGATCGCTGCCGCTTCAGTCTTTTTGCAGTCACAGGCCGCACTGGCATCAGGGGTGCCAGACAGCGCCATGAGGATCAGGGACACAAGCGCAGGCAGGATCATCCGGCCCAGCTCAGTCGTCGTAATCGGTATCGACCAGCTTCCAGTTCGGATCGGCCGATGTGACGTCCCGCATCCAGGTCCAGCGGTCTACGACCTGACGCACCTGTGTGTCATTGCCGCTGACGATTTCCCCAGCCGCATTTTTGGTGAACTGGATGATCTCGCTGACATAGCGCACGCCGATTTCAGCATTGCGGCCTTTCAGCACCGCCGACACCATCTGGGGTGAATCCTGTTTGACGATGGTGGATGTCATGGTGTGTGCATCAGCTTCACGCGATGCGATGCTGGCCTCAAAGGCCGCGTAAACCTCGTCGCCCAAAAGCGGCTTCAGCGCGGCGCGGTCACCTTCTGCAAACCTGGCAATGATTTCCTCGTGAGCGGACTGAGCACCGCTCAAGAAGGCCGCAACATCAAACCCGCGTGTGGCGCTGTTGATTTCCTGAACCCCGCGCTGAACAGCAGGCGCCAGAATCGGGCCGGGAGCCGTCGCGGGCTTGCCCGACGGACGCACAACACCTGTTTCATCGGCACCGGGACGTGGTGCGGGTGTGCGCTTGCTGTCCGGTGCTGGTGCATCCGGGGTGCTCTCATGGCCAGTACGTGCGCCCAGCACCGCCCATAGGCGATACAGAAAGAAGCCTGCAATGGCCGCGAGGATGATGAGGTCGAGCATGGGTGGGGTCATTATACGCCGCAATATAGGTGGGAGTAAAACCCGCCGCCAGTGCCTGTGGTTGCACCCGGCCTGCCGTATGTGATAGCTGCCGCGCCCCTTTTTAAGGTCAATACCATGACTGACACCCCTGACAGTTCAGCTGCCACGCCGGACGGCATGCCCCAGATCGCCATTCTGGGTCAGTTCGTGAAGGACCTGTCCTTTGAAAACCCCGGCATTGCGGCCCAGCTTGGTCAGTCCAAGCCCAATATTCAGGTGGGTATAGACGTTCAGGTGCGCCCGCTTGGCGCCGAACAGTTCGAGGTAGGCCTTCGCATCATGGTGGACGCGAAGGCGGGCGAAGCAACCGTTTATGTCGTTGAGCTGGTCTATGCCGGGGCCTTCCAGCTGCGCGGCCTGCCGCAGGACCAGCACCAGCCATTCCTGCTGATCGAGTGCCCACGGCTTCTCTTTCCGTTCGCCCGCCGTATCGTTGCCGATACGGTGCGTGATGGCGGTTATCAGCCTTTGATGCTCGATCCGATCGACTTCGCCGGCCTCTACCGTCAGCAGCTTGAGCGCCAGCGTCAGGCGCAGGCCAGCGGCATCACCGGTAACGCCTGACCTGCAAGCGTCCGCGCGGCTTCAATTCAGATAGGTCTTCCAGATCGCCTCGCCCTGCAGGCGCGCGACGAAGCTTTCATGTGCCGCTTTTTCAGCTTCCGTCAGCAAAGGCGGCAGAGGACGCGGGCGAGCGGTCCGCGGATAGGCCGTGGCCGCCGCGCCGGAGGTCTGCGCTGCGCCAAAGACAAGCCCTGCCTGCCGGGCCCCGATCAGATCAATATACACATCTGCCAACAGGCGGGCATCGAGTAGCGCGCCGTGCAGGGTGCGCTCGCTGAGGTCGATGTTAAAACGCTTGCAGAGCGCGTCCAGCGAGGCGCTGGCACCGGGAAACTTGCGCCGGGCGATCATCAATGTGTCGACGGCCCGTTCAGGGAGTAGTGCCGGACGCCCCGCATTCTTGAGTTCCGCGTTCAGAAAGCTCATGTCAAAGCTGGCATTGTGAATGACCAGCGGCGCATCGCCAATGAACTCCAGAAACGCATCGGCGATATCGGCAAAGACCGGCTTGCCGACCAGCATCTCGTCGGTGATGCCTGAAACCGCCGTGGCCCCCGCATCCATCGGACGGCCAGGATCAAGATAGTGGTGGAAATGCCGCCCGGTCGGCAGATGGTTGACCAGCTCCAGACAGCCCAGTTCCACAACACGGTGGCCTTCCTCAACCTTGAGGCCGGTGGTTTCGGTATCAAGAGCGATTTCGCGGATCATGGCCTTGGCCTGCGTTCAGCCCAAACCCGGCCGGGCCGCCCTTTAAGTTCGGCCAGAATCTTTTTCACCTCGGCATGCGCGGCTTCAAGCCCGTGCTGGGTTTCGATGACAAAATCGGCGCGCGCGCGTTTGTCGGTGTCTGGAACCTGACGTTTCAGGATCGCTTCAAACTTTTCTGCGCTCATGCCGGGCCGGGCCAGCACACGCGCGCGCTGGACATCCGCCGGTGCTGAGACCACGGCCACCGCATCGACCCGCTTTTCGCCGCCTGTTTCAAACAGCAGCGGAACATCAAGCACGACAAGCGGCGCATGATCGCGTTCCGCTGCCAAAAGAAAATCCATCTGCGCCTTGCCAACCAGCGGATGCACAATGGCCTCAAGCTGTTTCACGGCAGCGTCATTGCCAAGGGTCTGTGCCGCCAGTCTGGTCCGGTCGACACGGCCATCAACGATCGCGGCAGGAAACGCCTTGCCTATGGGCTCAACGGCAGCGCCGCCAGCTTCGTAAAGGGCGTGCACGGCTGCATCTGCGTCATAAACAGGCACGCCTTCAGCACGGAACATGCGCGCCGTTTCGCTCTTGCCCATGCCGATGGAGCCGGTCAGGCCAAGCAGAAACATCACCCGGCCCGTGTCTTGATATCGTCTTCCAGCATGTCGATCAGTTCCTGATCGACGGGAGGGGTTTCACCAAACCAGGCAGCAAAGCCAGGCCGCGCCTGCTCAATAAGCATGCGCAGACCGCCGACACAGGTGAACCCCAGTTCGCGCGCCATCCGCAGAAGCGGTGTTTCAAGCGGCGAATAGACAATGTCGGCCACCACCGAACCCTGAGCCAGCGGGGCGAGGTCGATCTCCAGTGGCGGCTGGCCGACCATGCCGAGACTGGTCGTGTTCACGACCAGCGAGACATCATCAAGCGCTTCGTCGCGCTGATCCCAGGCAATCGTTTCAATGCGCGCCTTTTCACCGGCAAAGGCGGCCGCGACCGCCGCCGCGTGCTCTGCCGTGCGATTGGCGATCAGGATGCGTGCAAACTTCAGATCGGCCAGCGCCGCAATGATGGCACGGGCCGCGCCGCCCGCACCCAGGACCAGCGCCGTCGCGCCACTATTGCCAGTGGCACAGGATTCAGCGCGCAGGCTTTCGGCAAAGCCGATGGCATCGGTGTTTCGGCCTTCGATGCGTCCGTCCTCGTGAACGACAATGGTGTTCACGGCCTGGATGCGCTTTGCTGAATGGTCAAGAATGTCACAGGCTTTCAGTGCCGCCTGCTTGTGGGGCACCGTGATGTTGGCGCCTTTGAACCCGAGCGCCGGCAGAGCGCGGATCGCTTCGTGCAGCCGCTCCGGCCTCACGGCCATCGGCACATAGGCGGCCTCAAGGCCCAATATGGAAATCCAGTGATTGTGCATCAGCGGCGAGCGCGACTGCGACACCGGCCAGCCCATCACACCCGCGATCGTGGCGCGGCCTGAAATCGTCATGCGCCAAGCGCCCCCTGCGCGCGCAAGAACTCAAGCACCGGCAGAAGCGGCAGCCCGAGTATGGAAAAATAATCACCCTCGACCCGGCGCATCAGATGCGGCCCCAACCCTTCAAGCTGATAGCATCCGACGCTGTTCAGAACGTCTGGCCCGGCGGCGTCGAGATAGACCTTGATCTGGCCCGCGTCCATCTCGCGCATCGTCAAGGTGGCAATCGAAATATGCCGCCAGATGATCTGCCCGTGCCGCGCCCCGGTCACCCCACCAACCAGCTGATGGTCCTTGCCCTGCAGAAACTGAAGGTGGGTTTCGGCTTCAAAACGGTCCCGCGGCTTTTCAAGGATACGCCCGTCACAGACCAGAAGCTGATCGGCGCCAATGACGATGGCGTCTGTGGTTATGCTGCGCGCCACTTTCAGTGTTTTGGCTTCCGCCAGCGCATCCGCGATGTCACGCGGCTTTCGCTTTTCAGCCATCAGCGTCTCGATCAGCGCTGTCTCGTCGATGCGCGCTGGCTGGGCCGTGAAGGAAAGGCCTGCATGCTTCAGGATGGCGGCGCGCGAGGCGCTGGACGACGCCAGAATGAGCGGCGTGTTCTGCTTAAACATCGCCGCGCCCCGCAAAGGCTGAGGCTTCGTTTTTGCGCCGTGAGAGCAGTGCGATGATCGCCGCCGCGGTTTCCTCAATCGCCCGGCGGCTGACGTCAATCACGGGCCAGCCTTTGCTGACGAACAGACGCCGCGCCTCGGTCATTTCCTCGCGCACTTTTTCAGCATCGACATAGTCCGTTTCATTGCGCTCCTGCAGTCCGGTCAGACGGTTGCGCCGGACCTGAACAATCCGTTCCGGGCTTGCAATAAGCCCTACGACAAGGGGGCCGGGCGGAATGCCATCGAGACTGTCAACATCCTGAGGCAGCGGCACACCGGGCACCAGCGGCATGTTGGCCGCCTTGTAGCCGCGATTGGCCAGATAGAGACAGGTCGGTGTTTTCGAGGTGCGCGAGATGCCGACCAGCACCACATCGGCCCGGCCATAGCCCGAGACGTTCTGGCCGTCATCATGGGTCAGCGTGTAATTCAGCGCCTCGATGCGCGCGAAATAACGCTGATCGAGTTCGTGCTGGCCGCCAAGACGATGGCTGGATTCAATCCCGAGATAGCGCCCGGTCATGGCCAGAGCCGGATCCAGTACGCTGAGATGCGGCAGGCCAAGACGCTGGCACAATGTTTCCAGCGCCTCGCGCTTTTCTTCCTTCATCAGCGTGTAGAGAACGAGGCCCGGCGCATCCTCGACAGACTTCAGCGCCGCCTCAAGCTGACGCGGCGAACGGATGAGGGGGTGAACATGGGTGATCGGGCGCGCCGCTTCAAACTGTGCGCACACGGCCTGTGCATAGGCCTGAAGGGTTTCACCCGTTGAGTCCGAGACGAGATGGAGATGGAAAAACACACTGACCGGACCCCAGCCGAGGCTGAGCGCTGTTGCGGGAATCTCGTCGCTCATGGGCACAGTCCTGGGGAAATCCTCGGGGGTATTTGCGGGGATAAGCCGTGTGATGGCTAAACGCGCCCGGCTTTCACAAATGCTTCCCGGCTTCGTGTAACCTTGTTGGGCCTGTCATGCCACAGGGGATGATTGGAACGGCTTAACGCTGAGTCACGAGGACAAATTGTCCGATCAGACTTACCCACGCTTTTGATGTTTTCCACAGAGCCGACCACAGCCGGTTTTCAGCAGTAATTAACCGGTCATTAACCGTTGGGGGGCGGAAAACCGACTCCGCTGAAGGATTCACAGACCTCTGTGGATTTTCTGCGTGACAGTTTGATCCACGCCGTCCACAGACCCCATAACCACTTCCCACTACCACTCCTTCTTTCTAGTAATATAGAAGGAAGACATTATCCGAGGCTCGGCTCTCATTTCATGAAACCGTTTTTGAAGACGCTCGGCAATGAAGTGTTGTCTGTGCCGCCCATGTGGATCATGCGGCAGGCGGGGCGGTATCTGCCGGAATATCGTGCGGTAAGGCAGAATGCCCGTAATTTCATCGAGTTCTGCCTGAACCCGGAGCTGGCCATCGAGGTGACGCTTCAGCCTATTCGGCGTTACCATTTTGATGCGGCGATCATTTTTGCCGATATCCTGCTGATTCCTCATGCGCTTGGCCAGAAAGTCGCCTTTGTGGAGGGCGAGGGCCCGAAACTGGAGCCCATCCGCGATGCAGTAGGCCTGAAGCGCCTGTCAGTGTCCGATGATCTGGAGGCCCTGCAGCCGGTCATGGAGACCGTCAAAGGCGTGAAGGCGGCGCTGCCCGCCGATGTCGCGCTGATCGGCTTTGCCGGCGCACCCTGGACGGTGGCGACCTATATGATCGAGGGCGAAGGCGGCACCGATCATGGCACCATCCGCCGCATGGCCTGGGAAGAACCGGCTTTGTTCGATGCCCTGATGGCGCGGCTGGTCAGTGCCACTTCGGCCTATCTGATCGCTCAGGCTGAGGCCGGGGCTGAAACCCTGCAGATATTTGACACCTGGGCCGGCAGTGTGCCCGACGGGCTGTTCCAGCGCGCCGTCATCCAGCCCACGGCTGCGATTGTTGCGGCCATCAAGGCGCGCTTCCCGCATCTGCCGGTGATCGGCTTTCCGCGCGGCGGCGCGGCGCATCTGGCGGCTTATGCGGCTGAAACAGGTGTGGATGCCATTGGCATTGACCACATGACGCCCATGCACTTTGCGGTGCGCGAGGCCACCGGCAAAGTGCTGCAGGGTAATCTCGACCCGCTTCTGCTGCTGGAGGGCGGGGCGGCGATGAAAGCCGAGACTCTGCGCATTCTGGAAACCATGAAAGGGCGGCCTTTCATCTTCAATCTGGGCCATGGCGTGACCCCGCCGACCCCGCCCGATCATGTCGCCCGGCTGGTCGATATCGTGCGGGGCAACAGCTGATGCGTCTGGGCGTCGTTCTGTTCAATCTGGGCGGGCCGGACACGCTGGACGCGGTCAAGCCGTTCCTGACCAATCTGTTTTCCGACCCGGCCATCATCCGCGCCCCCGGTTTTGTGCGCGGACCGCTGGCACGGTTCATCGCCCGGCGGCGCGAAGCCCATGCGCAGGAGATTTATCGCTCCATTGGCGGCGGCTCGCCCATCGTGCCGCAGACGAGGGCCCAGGCCGAGGCGCTGGAGCGCGAGCTTTCCGCAGACGGCCACGAGGTCAAATGCGTGATCGCCATGCGTTACTGGCATCCACGTGCGGCTGAGGCGGTGCGCGATCTGAAAGAATGGAAGCCGGAGCGCATCGTGCTGCTGCCGCTCTATCCGCAGTTTTCCACGACCACGACCGCTTCTTCGCTGGAAGAATGGATGCTCGAGGCGAAAAAGGCCGGCCTTTCAGCGCCCACAGCGGCGCTGTGCTGTTACCCGCATGAAAAGGGCTTCGTGGCGGCCTATGCCGACCTGCTGAAAGCCGCGCTGAAAGACCTGCCCGCTGGTGCAACACCGCGTATCGTCTTTTCCGCGCACGGCCTGCCGGAAAAGATCGTCAAGGCGGGCGATCCTTATCCCATGCAGGTCGAGGCGGGCGCCAAGGCCATCGCTGCCGCTGCCGGGGTAAGCGGCATGGACACCATCGTCACCTATCAAAGCCGGGTCGGCCCGCTGAAATGGATCGGTCCCGATACCGATGATGTGACCCTTGAAACGGCCAAAGCCGGCAAGGTGCCGGTGGTGGTGCCGCTGGCCTTTGTGTCGGAACATTCCGAGACGCTTTACGAGCTCGATCAGGTCTATCGCGACATGGCGCTGAAGGCAGGGGCACCTGCCTATATCCGCGTGGCAGCGGTTGGCACCCATTTCGCCTTCATCGAAGGATTGGGCGATCTGGTGCGGGCCGCGTTGACGCGCGAAGGGCTGGCGGCAGACCAGAGCTGGGGCGGATGCGGCGCGGCCAAGGCCTGCCCCTGCCGGGTAAGGGCGGCGGCATGATGGGCTGGATCGAGGGCGATGGCTTCCTGTGGATCAAGGCGATCCATGCGATCTTCGTGATCTTCTGGATGGCCGGCATGTTCATGCTGCCGCGCTATTTCGCCTATCACAGCGAATGCGCCATCGGCTCGGCCGAAAGCGAAACATGGAAGCTGCGCGAACGCCGCATTCTGCGGATCATCGTCAATCCGGCCATGATCGTCGCCTGGATATGCGGCATCCTGATGATTGTTGCGCGCCCGGAATATTTAAGCGGGCAATACTGGCTGCACGCCAAACTGACACTGGTGCTGCTGCTTTCGGGCTTTCACGGCTTCCTGGCCGGGCAGCGGCGCAAGTTTGCCCGCGACGAGGGCCTGCGCAACAGCCCCATCTGGCGGATGCTGAACGAGATTCCGTCCTTCACCATCATCGCGGTGGTGATCCTCGTCATCGTCAAGCCATTTTAGGGTTGTGTCTCAGTTTGAAATCCAGCGCTGTTGACAGGGTGTAGCCATCGCGCCAGCGCGAGGTCATATTGGACTCATGCCTAAAGGACCCCAAGGACAGAAACACCCCGCCGACGCTATCGGCCTCGCCGTGCTTGTCGGCAAGATCGCGACGGGGGGTTGCCGACCCCAAAGATGACGACGGCAAGGACAAGGCGGCTCAGTCGCTGGGTCGGAAGGGCGGTCAATCGAGGGCAAGTAGACTCCCTCCAGAGATGCGTGCTTTGATTGCGACAGAGGCCGCTAACAAACGCTGGAAGAAAAAGAGCGATTAGCGAGCCACAATAGTGGGGACACATGGCTCAAGAAGAAATAATCGTCCAGTCACTGGATGAAGCATTCGCTCTTTTCCAAAAATTTGCCGCCGACCCTGCTGAGACTGACGCCATCGTCCGTATCGCGCCCGGCGTTGCTGTCCACCAAGTTTACGTTCCACACCCCCCGGTCAACTCAAGTATTAGCCCTCCAATTATGGAGGCTTTTCTAGTCTTACAAAGAGAGCTTTATCAACTTGCCGCGCTTGCAAAAACAGGTGTTGCAAATAGCAATAAACTTGATGAAATAGATAGACAAGATCTTGAAATAGTGGTTCAAGTTAGTGGTGGTAGCTCGAATATTGCCACCGATGTCGCCGGACCTGTTTCCAAGGTTTTAAATAAGATGCTTGGCAAAATGACTGGACGCCAAATAAACATTCTTATTCTTGGGATGGCCCTGATCGGTGCGGGGACGTGGAGCTTTAGATCTTGGCTTGAAGCACAGAAATCTGTTCAGATAGAGGAATTGCGTTCAAGGCCGCTTATCGAAGCAATAAAGGCTTTGACCTTTGCCACGGAACAGCAGGCAGCTAACTACAAACAAGTTGTTGATGTCTTGAATTCGTCCGGCAAAGTGGGCGAGAGAATTGTTGAGGCTTCCGATGCCGCAAACGCAGCATTCTTAAAGGCGGCATCCAAGACCCCGGTCTCGGTAATGAACGGCGCAACCTTGTCGTCAGACGAGGCCGGGATGCTTAGGCACAATCCGCGGTCAAAGGCCGAGAAGCATTTTTCGACTGAGATAATGCGGGTGGTGGAAATCAACACAAACCTCGACGTAATCGACACAATCGTTCTGATGCGACCGGAAACCAGGGAGCAATTTGCCACGAAACTTGGGGAGACTTTGTTTGCCTCAGAGGATCGGGAGGCGCTGTTTCAGGCTCTCCACGACCGGACAGAAATCGAAGTTGAATTGATGTTTCGCGAGGTGGACGGAGAGGTCAAAGGCGTCGAATTCCTAAGAGTAACCCGCCCTCGTTAATGAACATAATGCTTAGCGCCAAGCATAAAAGTTCATATTGAATATGCATGAACAAGCATCCACATGCCAAGCGCACCCAAATCCTTGCCATGCTGGTTGAGGGTTCCTCGATGCGCTCTATCAGCCGTGTTGCCGATGTGAGCATCAACACGGCCACAAAGCTGCTGGTCGAAGCTGGCGAGGCTTGCCTCAAACTGCACGATGAGACGATCTAGAGCGTCAAAGCCAGCCGCGTCCAGTGCGATGAAATCTGGTCCTTCTGCTACGCCAAGGCGCGCAACGTGCCGACCGCAAACGCGGCCCCTACAAGAAGCGGGCAGACTGAGGCCCCATGACAGACCAAAAAGAACCCCGCCCACCCTTTGATTGGGTGGGTTTTGTTACGAAGAGGGGTGCGGTGGCTATCGTCGTCGGCGGGACTATCATGTCGCCCGCCCTTGTAGACGAAGGCTGCACAACGTCATGGGATGGCCGGTCAAGCCCGACCGAATGCAACTAATTCAATCTGAGACATTACCCATTTTAGCCCCCTCTCGACAAAGGGGGCGGGGGCGGCTAGAAAACACCCGCTCCCGTTCGGGGGCTTTCCGGGCCAAAGGCGTTCTGCCGGGCTGTCCGGGTTTTCACCTCCACATTCAGGCCCGCTTTTCCGTTTTCCCGCGGCCCTGAGATCAAAGCCCCATCCGGGCGTGTGAACTTCAAGACAAGACCAAAGGGTTACTCCCATTCCTCCCAAACCCCCCGCCTCAGGCCGCAAGACCACGCTGCGCGCCAGCACCTCGCCCAAGGACAAGAATATCGACACGGCCAAGGAAGCCGCGCCCGAGGCCGTGACAGACGAGCCGGCGCCTGCGCCCATGCCGGCCCTCGCACCAGCCCCTGAGCCTGAACCCGCCCCCATGATGGCCGCGCCCGATATGGGCAGCGACGCGGGCGATGACGATGAGGGCTATGACGGCCACGATCTGCGCTTCCAGACGGTGAAGCTGCAGGATCTCAAATCCAAGTCACCCACCGAGATGCTGGCCTTCGCCGAGGAGCTGGAGATCGAGGGTGCCAGCACCATGCGCAAGCAGGAGCTGATGTTCGCCATTCTGAAGGCGCTGGCTGAAAGCGACATCGAGATCATCGGCGCGGGCGTGCTGGAAGTGTTGCCCGATGGCTTCGGCTTCCTGCGTTCGCCGGAAGCCAATTACCTGGCCGGGCCGGACGACATTTATGTCAGCCCTTCGCAGATCCGCCGCTTCTCGCTGCGCACCGGCGACACGATGGAAGGCCAGATCCGCGAACCGAAGGACGGCGAGCGTTACTTCGCGCTGGTGAAGGTTTCGACCATCAATTTCGACGACCCGGAAAAAGCCGGGCACAAGGTGCATTTCGACAATCTGACCCCGCTTTATCCCGACGAGCGGCTGAAGATGGAACTGCCCGACCCGACCGCGAAAGACCGCACGGGCCGGGTGATCGACATCGTATCGCCGCTGGGCAAGGGCCAGCGCTGCCTCATTGTCGCCCCGCC
>CAYMIJ010000009.1:0-112462 GCA_964390465.1 uncultured Flavobacteriaceae bacterium
TGGAGCGGGTGAAGGGAATCGAACCCTCGTCGTAAGCTTGGGAAGCTTCTGCTCTGCCATTGAGCTACACCCGCCAGCGGCGGGCCGCCTAGCACGGCCTGCCCATCAACACAAAGCGAACCTTTATATAGTAAACTTGACTTCAGGGTCCAAAGCGCGATTAACTGGACTCGGAAGTCCAGAATGGATCGATATGCAACGCAAACTGATTTTCGGAATCGTGGCTGTTGTTGCCAGCCTCGCAGTCTGGTTTGGCCTGACTTACCTTTTCCATGGACGCTTCATTGAGCATACCGATGACGCCTATGTGAAAGCTGATACGGCAGTGATCGCGCCGCGCATCAATGGATATGTTTCCAAGGTGCTGGTGCGTGACAATCAGCAGGTCCACACGGGCGATATCCTGGCCACGCTGGCCGACGATGATCTGCGCGCAGCTCTCGATCAGGCAAAAGCGGTTGCGATGTCGCGCCGCGCTGTCCTTGACGGGATGGCACCGAGCCTTGCTCAGCAGAAGCAGGTGATAGAGGCCAAGGCGGCTGCCCTGGACAGCGCGACCGCCCAGCAAAAACTGGCCGCAGCCAATCTTCAGCGGGCGCGTGATCTGAGAACCAATGGCAGCGGATCAAAGCAGGCCTATGACGCTGCCGTCGCTGCGGCGGCCAAAGCCGATGCAGATGTTCAGAGCGCTGAGGCAGCGCTCGCCGCCGAACGCAGCCGTCTGGTGGTGCTGGACAGCACGCGCCAGCAGACAGAAGCAGACGCCAAGGCGGCAGAGGCAGCCGAACGTCAGGCAGAGCTGAACCTTTCCTACGCCAATATTCGCGCACCGTTTGACGGCGTCGTCGGCGCCCGCACCGTGCAGGACGGACAGTATGTGCGCACCGGTGCACAGATGATGTCGGTGGTGCGGCTACCGGATGTGTTCATCGTCGCCAACTTCAAGGAAACACAGGCAGCGCAGATGCGCAGGGGCCAGAAGGTCAAGGTGGCCATCGACGCATTTCCTGATCTTGAAATGACCGGCACCGTTGACAGTTTTTCACCTGCAACAGGTTCTGAGTTTTCACTGCTGCCGCCCGAGAACGCGACCGGCAATTTCACCAAGGTCGTTCAGCGCATTCCGGTGAAAATCGTCTTTGATCCAGCGGCTGAAGCTGATGCCATGAAGCGTCTGCGTCCGGGCATGTCTGTCAGCGTTTCAATCGATATCCGCGACGAGGGCGAAGGCGCGCAGGCAGCTCTTGCGCCAGCGCCACGCCCTGTCGAGGCAGCGGTTCAGTAAGGCCCGCCATGAGCGAGGCCACCACATCCCCTCTGGCCTCGGCCCCCCGCCCGCTTTTTGAGGAGCGCGGCCCCATCATCGTGGTTGGATTCTTCGCCATGGTGCTGGGCATGTTCATGGCCGTGCTCGACATCCAGATCGTCGCTGCCAGCCTGACCCAGATTCAGGCCGGACTCTCAGCCTCACCCTCTGAAGTGAGCTGGGTGCAGACCAGCTATCTCATTGCCGAGGTCGTGATGATTCCGCTCTCGGGCTATCTGGCCCGGATGATGTCGACGCGGGTTCTTTTCACGATATCCGCGGCAGGCTTCACGATCTCCAGCCTGCTGTGCGGCATGGCCTCGTCGATGGAAGAAATGATGATCTTCCGCGCCATTCAGGGCTTCATTGGCGGCGCGATGATCCCGACCACCTTCGCGACCTCGTTTCTGGTGTTTGGCATCAAACGCCGGTCGATGGCCTCGGCCTTTGTCGGCCTCACGGTCACTCTGGCCCCAACCATCGGCCCGACGCTCGGCGGCTACATCACCGACACAATTGGCTGGCACTGGATTTTCTTCGTCAATGTCATTCCGGGCATCATCGTCACCACGGTTGTCTGGCTCGTCATGGATATCGACAGGCCTGACTGGCGGTTGTGGCACAATCTCGATGTGCCGGGCCTTGCCTTCCTCGCGATCTTTCTGGGCACGTTTCAGTATGTGCTGGAAGAAGGCCCGAAGAATGAGTGGTTCCGTGACGCGGAGATCAGAAATCTTGCGGCCACATCACTGATAGCGGGTATCGGTTTTTTCTGGCGGGCGCTGACGCGTGAGCTTCCCGTGGTGGATCTGTCACCCTTCAAGAGCCGCGCCTTTGCGACATCGACTCTGCTCGCCTTCATGGTCGGTGTTGGGCTTTTCGGCATCACCTATCTGCTGCCTCTCTATCTGGGGCGCATACGTGGCTATTCCTCAATGCAGATCGGCGAAACGCTGTGGGTCAGCGGTCTTTTCATGTTCATGACAGCCCCCACGATGGGATTTCTCGCGCCTCGTGTGGACTTACGCATTCTGGCCGCCATTGGTTTTGTGTTTCTGGCAGTCTCCTCATGGCTTTTGTCGGACCTCACGGCAGAAAGCACCTATTGGGATCTGTTCATACCGCAGGCGCTGCGCGGCATGGGGCTGATGACAACGATGATGGGCGTGCAAACCATCGCCATCCAGGCCCTCAGTCCGCAACAGGTGAAGGGCGCCTCGGGGCTTTTCAACCTGCTGCGAAACACCGGCGGGGCTTTCGGGCTGGCCGTGCTGAACACCGGGCTGGTGGATCGCACCAACCATCACTGGGAACGGCTGCGCGAAGGTTTGCAGGCCGGAGACCCGGCCATAACCTCGTTTCTGGAAGGACTGGCTGCCCACTACGCCCAATCTCACCCCGGGGGCGATCCTGAAACAGCGGCCCTGAAAATCCTTGGCCAGATCACCTTCCGGGAATCCAGTATCCTCGCCTTCAACGACCTTTTCGTGCTGCTGGCCGTCGGCTTCGTCGTCGTGATGGGTCTGATCCTCACGCTTGGCAAACCGGTCAATCGGCTGGCGCAGGAGATGCACTGATGGCCGTGCAGGAAGGCGAAGTCTCAACTGCCATCACACGCAAGCCGCGCAAACGCGAAGCGGTGATTGCCGCCGCGCGCCTGGTCTTTGCCGAACGCGGCTATGGCGCGTCCATGGAGGAAATCGCGCTGGAAGCCGATGTCTCCAAACAGACGCTCTACAATCTGTTCGGATCAAAAGAACAGCTGTTCCGCGACATGGTGGACGACAAGATCACCACCATCATGGAGCCGCTGATCAATGCGACGCCGCAATCTGACCCGCGTGATGTCCTGATGGCGATCGGCAGGCTGTATCACACCAAGATCATCAGCCCGGCCAATGTGAAGATGATGCGCGCTTTGTTTGCCGCGCCCAACGCGATGTTGATCCTGCGCGAGATGTACGATCAGGGTCCGGGCCGCTTTACGCGCGTCTTCGCCGAATGGCTTGCGAAGCTGCATGACGCCGGGCGTCTCAACATCCCAGATCCGCAACTGGCGGCACAGCATTTCGTCTCGTTCACCTTCGGCAACATGTACATGCAGAGGCTGTTCAATGTGGAAATCCCGCTGGACGAAGCGGACATTGAGCGGCGTGTGTCCTATTGCGTCGATGCTTTCCTGAAGACACACGCGCGCTGATCAGCCGCGCCGGAAGTGTTTCGACAGCGCCAGGCCCTGACGTTGATAGTTCGAGCCGATCCCCTGACCATAGAGCCGCTGCGGCGCTTCGATGAGGCGTTCGAACATCAGCCGCCCGACCGTCTGGCCATGTTCCAGCACGAACGGCACTTCGTGACTGCGCACCTCCAGCACCGCACGGCTGCCTGCCCCGCCCGCCCCGGAATAGCCAAAGCCGGGATCGAAGAAGCCCGCATAGTGAACGCGGAACTCACCCACCAGCGGATCATAAGGCACCATCTCGGCCGCCCATTCCGGCGGGATCGACACCGCCTCGCGCGAGGCGAGAATGTAAAACTCGCCCGGGTCAAGGACGATGCTGCGGTTCTTGCGCACATGCACCGGCTCCCAGAAATCCTGCGGATCGGCAGCGCCCACCTTGTCGATGTCGATGACGCCCGCATGGCGCTTGGCGCGATAGCCCACAAGCCCGGTCAGCGGATCGCCATCAAGGTCGATGGAAAAGCCGACGCCTTTTTCGATGATCGCGTCTTCCACACCTGAGACGATGCCGATTTCCGAATGCAGCTTCTTCAACTGCGCATCGGTCACCACTGGCGAACCACGCCGTAGGCGCAGCTGATTGAGACGCGAGCCGGTACGCACCAGAACCGAAAACGTGCGCGGGCTGATCTCGGCCCATAAGGGCCCTGCATATTGCGCCGGGATCGTATCGAAGGCCCGCGCGCCATCGGTCACAAGGCGGGTGAAGACATCCAGCCGCCCGGTCGAACTTTTCGCATTGGCCGAACCAGAAACCCGATAGCCGAGATTGAGATGCTCCATCAGCGGGCAGAGATAAACACAGCCCGTTTCCAGCACCGCGCCTTTGGTCAGGTCAATCTCGTGCATCACGACCTGTTCCAGCTTGTCGCGCACCGTGGCCCCTTCGCCCGGCAGAAAGCTGGCACGAATGCGATAGGCAACGCTGCCAAGGCGCAGATCGAGGCTGGCAGGCTGAACCTGTTCCTCACGAATGTCGGCTGCGGCAGAAATCTCGTGCGCATGGATCATGGCGCGCAGGGTCTGGCCCGGCAGAAGCCCGGTCGTGTGCTTCGGACCAGCCTCAGCAGAGGCGTCTTCCGGCCCGAACAATGTTTCGTCGTCTGGCGTCATGCGCCCTTCACCACAAGAGAGTCGGGCACACTATAGACGAGGCGGCTTGACGCAAGCGAGCGCCGACCGTATCGAAGCCATGCGTGCGGCGATTTGAGCCGGCCGGCTTGCGGGGCGCACGTGTGAGTTTGACCGCTAAAAAGGCCGGGACTGAAATGGGCATCTCGCCCCGTCATGCCCGCCCCCTGAACCGGTCGCGGGTTTTTTGTTGACGGGAGCAGGCTATGGGCAAGGACACAAAAAAATGGCGGGCGCGCACGCAGGCCGTGCGCGGTGGTCTGGAGCGTTCGCAGCATGGCGAAACCAATGAGGCGCTGTTCCTGACCTCGGGCTTTGCCTATCCCGATGCCGCATCGGCCGAGCGCCGCTTCAAGAACGAAGAACCGGGCTTCATCTATTCCCGCTTTTCCAACCCGACCGTCGCCATGTTCGAGGAGCGCCTGCGCCTTCTGGAAGGCGGGCCGGATGAAGTGGAATGTCGGGCCACCGCAACCGGCCTTGCAGCCATTAACGCCGCAATCATCGGTCATCTGTGCGCGGGCGATCATGTTGTCTCGGCGCGCGCGCTGTTCGGTGGCTGCCGCTATATCATTGAAGATCTCGGACCCCGCCTCGGCATTGCCTCCACGCTGATCGACGGGCGCGACATCAAGGCCTGGGAACAGGCGATCCGACCCGAAACCAAAGCCTTCTTTCTCGAAACGCCATCCAACCCGACGCTTGAGATCTGCGATCTGAAGGCGATTGGCGCGCTGGCAAAGTCAAAGAACATCCTGCTGATCGTCGATAATGTCTTTGCCAGCCCTGTCTTTCAGAAGCCGTTCGCGTTCGGGGCCGACATCGTGTGCTATTCAGCCACCAAGCATATGGACGGACAGGGCCGTGTGCTGGGCGGGGCGATCCTGACACGCAAGGCGCTGTTTGATGAACGGCTCAGCGTGTTCCTGCGCAATACCGGGCCATCCTTGAGCCCTTTCAATGCCTGGGTGCTGCTGAAGGGGCTTGAAACCATGGAGCTGCGTGTGCGCGCCGCCGCCGACAGCGCCGTGAAGCTGATGACGTTCCTCAAAGGACAGAAGGGCGTGATCCATCCGCGCTATCCGTTCGATGATGCCCATCCGCAGGCGGCGCTGGCCAAAGCGCAGATGAGCGGTGGAGGCACGATCGTGACGTTCGAGGTCGAAGGTGGGCGCGATGCGGCATTCCGCTTTGCCAACGCATTGGAGCTGATCGACATCTCCAATAATCTGGGTGATGCGAAATCACTGCTCACCCACCCGGACACCACCACCCATGCGCGCCTGCCCGAAGCCGAGCGGCGCATGATCGGCATTTCCGAAGGTCTGTTCCGCCTCTCGGTGGGTCTGGAAGACCCCGAAGACCTGATGGAAGACATCGCTGAGGCGTTGAATGCCGCGCGTTAACGCCGTCTCTTCATGGTGAACCAAATGGGCGCTTGCGACATGATGCAATGCCGCCCTAGATAGGCGTCAGGCGAGGTGAATCGCTGGGTAACAATAAAAGTGGGGCACAGTCGCATGTCGAATTATTCCAGCACGACGCGGAATATTTCGGTTTCGGTTGAGCCCATCTATCTCTCTGACCAGAGCGCACCCGAAGACGACTATTACGTCTGGGCCTACAAGGTCGAGATCGAGAACAAAAGCCAGCAGACGGTGCAGATCCGCTCGCGCGTGTGGCGCATCACCGATTCCTATGGCCGCACGCAGGAAACACGCGGGCTGGGCATTGTCGGCGAACAACCCGTGCTGAAGCCGGGCGAGAAGTTTGAATATACCAGCGGCACACCGCTGCTCGCGCCGTCCGGCATCATGGGCGGCAATTACCAGATGCAGACGCCGGATGGTGACTTGTTCGAGGTCGAGATCCCATTGTTCTCCCTCGACAGCCCGCACGACATCCGCCGGATGCACTGATCATCGTGCCGCCCATCACATCGCAGGACATGCTGGCGAAGCTTGTCAGCTTCGACACAACCAGCCGCAATTCCAATCTCGATCTCATCCGCTTCGTCGTGGACTATCTGGCTGGCTTCGGCATCACCAGCGAACTGGTGCATGACGAAACCGGCGCGAAGGCCAATCTGTGGGCGACCATCGGCCCTGCTGGCGATGGCGGCGTCGTTCTTTCCGGTCATACCGATGTCGTACCTGTCGATGGCCAGCCCTGGACCTCAGACCCGTGGGTGCTGACCGACAAGGGCGACGGGCGGCTTTATGGCCGTGGCACCTGCGACATGAAGGCATTCAGTGCCGTCGCGCTGGCCCTTGTGCCGGAGTTCCTTTCTGTTGGCCTGAAGCATCCCGTACATCTGGCGCTTTCCTATGACGAGGAGGTCGGCTGCATTGGCGTGCATGGCCTCGTGAACCGCATCAGGGAAATGGGTGTGAAGCCACGCCTCGCGGTGATCGGCGAACCCACCATGATGCGGGTGATCGACAGTCATAAATCGATCCGTTCGTATCACGTCGCCATCACCGGGCACGAAGCGCATTCATCGAACGTGCATAAAGGCGTTTCCGCCGTGATGGTCGGCGCTGAGCTGATCGGCAAACTGAATGACATCGCCGCTGAAGTGCGCGCCGAAGGCGACGCCAGCGGTCGTTTCGATCCGCCCTTCTCGACGGTCATCGCCAATACGATCGAGGGCGGCACGGCGCAGAACATTCTCGCCCGCGACTGCCGCTTCACTTACGAAATCCGCGGCCTGCCCGGTGTCGATGGCGATGTCATCGCGCGCCGTTTTGAAGCCCATGCGCTGGACGAGGTGCTGCCACGCCTCAAGGCCATTGCGCCATCGGCCAACATAGTCATCACGCGCCGCTCGATGGCCCCGCCGCTGATCGCGCATCCCGGATCGGATGCGGAGAGTTTTGTGTTGGGCCTGGCCGAGCGCAATGGCGCGGAAGCGGTGTCCTATGCCACCGAAGCCGGGATATTTCAGGAAGTCGGCATTCCCTCGATTGTCTGCGGCCCCGGCGATATCGCGCAGGCCCATCAGCCCGATGAGTTCATCGAGAAGGCCCAGATCCCAGCCTGCGAGGCGTTCATGCGGCGGCTGATGCAGCGGCTGTCGGCCTGAACGACAAAGGCCGCCTGAACGGCGGCCTTATCAAGTCACGGGACTGCACCTGCCAGACGGCTTGCTCAGCCGAAATTGATCCGCTTGCGCATCATATCACGGTCGCGGTCACGGCGGCTCTGCGCGGGCTGATAGGCAAGACGCACATGCGCTTCGCAATAGGGAGACCCCTGCTTCGATTTGCGCCCGCAAAAGCGGAACTCCGGTGACGACGGATCGCCCATGGGCCAGTGGCACAGTGCGGCGTTGAGGTGTTCGACCCGGACTGGATCGAGCGGCATCGGCTCCAGCGGTTCTTCCACAACGGCTTCGGCCCGCATCACGGCAACGCGCGGCACATGCATGCGCGGCTGCGGCGTTGGCCGTGGGCGTTCAGGGCGTGGCGCGGTTGCCCGCCCGGCAAGGCCAAGGCGATGAACCTTGCCGATCACCGCGTTACGGGTCACTTCCCCTAAAGCGCGGGCGATCTGGCTGGCGCTCAGGCCCTCCGCCCACATTTGCTTCAGACGGTCAATGCGTTCGTCTGTCCAGGACATGGAGTCCCCTTATGATAAATTGTGACACCCCCAGCGCTTGTGGATAAATCTCAGCCCACCCCAAGACGCCATACCATATATGGAGCATGACCCAAGAGTAACCACAAGTGCGTGGTGAGTCTTGCTCACAGGAACATTCCGTGAAAAGGCGCGTATTCTGGTGATTTCAGGGGTGCTCCGCATACGGAGAATTGGCATTCATGGTGCCAATACACCCCAAAGGCCCCGGCAGAGGGCACGATGCGGGGGCGATGAATGGTTTGCACCCCGGGACAAATCCCGTATGTCGCTCGCTCCATAACCATCTGGAGGAAGGGTTTAATCGTGATCCCGTCAGTCCTGCCCACCTATACGCGCGCCGACATTGCATTCGAGCGCGGCGAAGGCTGCTATCTGATCGATAGCCAGGAACGACGTTATCTCGATTTCGGCTCAGGCATCGCGGTGAACGCGCTTGGCCATGCGCATCCCCATCTTCTGGCCGCCCTGACCGAGCAGGCGGGCAAGCTCTGGCATACCTCGAACCTCTATCAGATCCCGGCCCAGAAAAAGCTGGCTGACCGTCTGGTCGCCGCCAGCTTTGCCGACACCGTGTTTTTCGGGAACTCCGGTGCCGAGGCGCTGGAATGTGCCTTCAAGATGACACGCCGTTTCCAGCACCATGCGGGCCGCCCGGAACGTTTCCGTATCATCACGTTTGAAGGTGCGTTCCACGGTCGCACGCTGGCCTGCATCGCTGCGGGCGGGCAGGCAAAATATCTTGAAGGCTTCGGCCCGAAGACCGATGGCTTCGATCAGGTGGCGGTGCACGACCTTGAAGCCGTGAAGCGCGCCATCACCAGCGAAACGGCCGGCATCCTCATTGAGCCTGTTCAGGGCGAGGGTGGCGTGCGCGTGGTGGAGCCAGACTTCCTGCGCGCGTTGCGTCAGCTTTGCGACGCGCATGACCTCATGCTGATCTTCGACGAAGTCCAGACCGGCATTGGCCGCACGGGTACGCTGTTCGCGTATGAGCAGAGCGGCATCACGCCCGACATCATGGCGGTTGCCAAAGGTCTGGGCGGTGGCTTCCCGGTTGGAGCCTGCCTTGCCACGGAACGTGCCGCCAGCGGCATGACAGCAGGCAGCCATGCCAGCACCTTTGGCGGCAACCCGCTTGCCATGGCGGTCGGCAATGCCGTGCTGGACGTCGTGCTCGCGCCCGGCTTTCTGGATGGCGTCAAACAGACATCACTGCGCCTGAAGCAGCAGCTGGCTATGCTGAAGGACAGCTGCCCATCCATCATCGCAGATGTGCGCGGCGCAGGGTTGCTGCTCGGGATCAAAACACATGTTCCGAACGGCGACCTCGTCAACGCCCTGCGCGATGAAGGCATGATCTCGGTCGTGGCGGGCGACAATGTCGTGCGCATCCTGCCGCCCCTCGTTGCAGGTGAGGCCGAACTCGCTGAGGCCATGCGCTGCCTTGGTGCGGCCTGCACGAAGCTTGCACAACAGAAAGACGCGGCATGACCAGCCCCAGACATTTCCTCGACCTTTCAGAGTTTTCTGGAAAGGAAATCCGCGCGCTTCTGGAAAATGCCAAGGCGCTGAAAGCCCGTCGCCGCAAAGGCGAGCTGGGCGACTATCTGCCGCTGCTGGGCAAGAAGGTGGCCCTGATTTTCCAGCAGCCTTCGCTGCGCACCCGCATGTCGTTCGATGTCGGCATCAACGAACTTGGCGCGCATGTGCTGATGGTTTCGGGTGACGAGATTGAACTTGGCCAGCGCGAGTCCATCGCCGACACCGCGCGCGTCATGTCGCGTTATGTCGATGCCATCATGATCCGCATGCTGAGCCATCTGGAGCTTCAGGAACTGGCACACTATGCCAGTGTGCCGGTCATCAACGGCCTGACCAAGAAGTCACACCCCTGTCAGGTTCTGGCTGACATCCAGACTTTTGAGGAACGTCTTGGCTCTATCCAGGGGCGCACCATCGCCTGGACAGGCGACAGCAATAACGTGCTGACCTCATGGGTTCATGCCGCCGCAAAGCTGGACGTAAAGCTGCGCATCGCCACGCCGGAACAGCTGCGTCCTCCAGCCGAGCTGATGGATTGGGCGAAACAGGCCAAGGCTGACATCACACTGACCGCTGATCCGCGCGAAGCGGTGAGCGGTTCGGACTGCATCATCACCGATTGCTGGGTCTCGATGGGCGATGGCGACCGGGAATACCGTCACAATCTGCTACGCCCCTATCAGGTCGATCAGCGTTTGATGAATGACGCCAAGAAAGACGCCATTTTCATGCACTGCCTGCCTGCCAAGCGCGGCGAGGAAGTCAGCGTGGACGTGATCGACGGACCGCAATCTGCCGTGTGGGACGAAGCCGAAAATCGGCTGCATGCCCAGAAGGCGGTTCTTGTCTGGTCCATTCTCGGCACTACATAGCGCTTGTGACCCAACAAGCAGACAATATCGCCCTGCCCTTCGCCATTGAGGGCGGCACGGTGCGCGGTCGCATCGTGCGCCTTGGCGCGGTCGCTGATCGCGTCATCTCCAACCACGGCTATCGCGGCGATGCGGCGCGTCTGGCAGGCGAAGCGCTGGCGATTGTCAGCCTGGTTGGATCATCGCTGAAGTTCGACGGCACGCTGACGCTGCAAACGCGTGGCGAGGGCCGGGCCCGCATGGTGGCCGCAGATTATGTCACACCCGGACAGGTGCGCAGTTTTGTCAGCGTCGATGCGGACGCCGAGCCCGATGCGCCATTACTGGGGAATGGTTCGTTCGCTCTCACCATTGATCCGCACGAAGGCCAGAACCGCTATCAGGGCATTGTTGATCTGAATGGTTCTCTCAGCGAAGCCGCGCTCGGCTATTTTGAGAAATCCGAGCAGATCCCAACACGCCTGAAGATCTTTACCGGCCAGCACCAGGTGCCGGGGCAAGACCCGCAATGGCGCGTCGGCGGCATCATCCTTCAGCGCATTGCGGCAGAGGGTGGGCATGCGGCCCCTACTGATGTGGAAGAAGATGACTGGCGCAGACTCGGCGCCTATCTCGGAACACTGGGCGCGGACGAGCTGCTTGATCCCACGCTGCCTGCTGAAACATTGCTCTATCGGCTGTTCAACGAAGATGGCGTGCGGGTGTTTGAAGCACAGCCCATCGTCTTTCAGTGCCGGTGCTCAGAAGACCGGGTGCGCAACATCCTGAAGAGCTATACCGCTGAAGAACTCGCTGACCTCGTCACGCCGGAAGGACGCATCGAGGCCAAATGCGAGTTCTGCAGCGCGGTCTATCCGTTCGATCCGGCCGCGCTCTAGCAGCGGTCAGTTCTTCTTGACCGGGCCAATGCTGTCGGCGAGGCGCACCAGGCTGAGAAACTCGGCGCGATAGCCGAAGTGCCGGTGCTCAGAAGACCGGGTGCGCAACATCCTGAAGAGCTATACCGCTGAAGAACTCGCTGACCTCGTCACGCCGGAAGGACGCATCGAGGCCAAATGCGAGTTCTGCAGCGCGGTCTATCCGTTCGATCCGGCCGCGCTCTAGCAGCGGTCAGTTCTTCTTGACCGGGCCAATGCTGTCGGCGAGGCGCACCAGGCTGAGAAACTCGGCGCGATAGCCGAACGGATCATCACCCTTTCCAGCCTGACCCAGCTTCAGCACATCGGCATAGCCAAAGTCATTGAGATACGGCTCACCACGCAGGATCTGGGCAAAGCCCGCGACGGCGGCAGCAAACTTGAAGTCGGCAGGCAACGCATCCACGCTGGAGCGCACATCGTTCGGGGTAATGGGCCGCTCAATCAGTTTCGAGGCCTTCTCGCCCGGCAGTTTGTAGCGCATCTTCAGATAGGCCATCTCACCGCAATTGGCGACGACGGACGCAGGCTGTTCGTAACGCCGGGGCGAGGTGAGGCTGCCGCCGCTGCCCACGCGGGCAATTTCATAAAGCGCCGTGACCCGGTGCCCCGCACCTATATCGCCCGCATCAACCTTATCATTGTTGAAGTCGGCTTCGTTCAGCATCCGCGTTTCATAGCCGATGAGCCGATACTCGGCGACACATTGCGGATTGAACTCCACCTGAAACTTCACGTCACCGGCGATGGTGAACAGCGTGCCCGCCATTTCATCGACCAGCACCTTGCGGGCTTCGTTCAGCGTGTCGATATAGGCCGCGTTGCCATTCCCGGCCTGCGCCAGCTTCTGCATCATCGCATCGTTGTAGTTGCCGCCGCCAAAGCCCAGCACGGTCAGCGTCACGCCGCTGTCGCGTTTGCGGGCGACGAAATCTTCCAGCGCGTTGGGATCTGTGATGCCGACATTGAAGTCGCCATCGGTGGCGAGGATCACCCGGTTGACACCGCCTTTGACCATATGGGCCTCGGCCAGCTCATAGGCCCGTGTGATGCCTTCACCGCCCGCGGTGGAACCGCCTGCCGACAGATTGTTGATGGCATCAATGATCTTCTGTGCGTTGTCACCCGATGTTGGTTCAAGAACCACACCCGCGCTGCCCGCATAGACAACGATCGATACATGGTCTTTCGCTGACATTTCCCTGACCAGCATGGAAAGCGATTTCTGCAACAGCGGCAGTTTGTCAGGATCATCCATCGAGCCCGATACATCGAGCAGAAACACAAGATTCACCGGCGGCCGCGCGCCGTCCGGCATGCCATAGCCCTGAATGCCGACATGAATGATCTCGGTCTTCGGGTTCCAGGGCGTGGGATAGACAGCGACATTCGGCTCGAATGGCCGCGCGCGGTCTGATGGCACCGTGTAGTGATAGTCAAAATAATTGACCATCTCCTCGACGCGCACGGCATCGCTGGGCGGCAGAGCGCCGCCGTTGATATAGCGCCGCATCACGCCATAGCTGGCTGTATCGACATCGGCCGAGAATGTTGAAACCGGCTCGTCCTTGACGACCTTCACCGGATTGGCAGGCTTGTCTGGATATTTCTCGGTGTTTTCAGGCGGCGGCCGATAGTAATCGGTGCCAGCCGCATCCGCCGCTCTGGTTTTAACGCGGCTTGCCGTCACGACGACTTCGCGCGCCTCAGGCGCTGAAGCAGGCGCAACTGGCGCGCCCAGCGGGTCGGCAGCTTCGGGCTTCGCAGCGGACATCTGCGGCTGACACCCGGTGACAAGCGCTGATGTGACCAAAAGCGCAGGCATAAGCCATAGACTGGAGTGGGTGCGCGACATCAAACCCTCTTGAAGCTGTGTTCAGGTGTTACCTTCGCACTTCAGGGATCAAACACGTCTGCCGCAGGGCCGTATCATGGCGGAAAAGCGGCAGGGCTACCCGCCATGCGCGGTCTTATGTGTCTTGAGCGCCTCGCGATAGGCCGCGCCGACGCTTTCCTTTTCCTTCTGGTTTCTGAAGATCAGATCCTGCGCCTTCTTCTTGTCAGCCGGGGTCATTTTCTCGGCTGGGTCGGCGATGACCGCGAGGATGCAGTCCTGATAGGCGTCAGAGTCGGCGATATACTGCTGCACCTCGCTTTTCAGCACGGCCATATCGTCCGCCGAAGCCGATGCCCCATCAGGAATGACCGGCGCATAGGGTTCAGAACAGCGCTCGGTGCCCGCCATGGCCGGTGAACAGGCAAGAACAAAGATGGCTGCGGCAAGGGTCAGGCGCATGGGGATGGTTCCGGATATTGCTGGAAGCTGCATACCCCATGCCGACGCCAACATGAATGGGGCTTGAATGATCTGCCTCACACCATGGCGGTGTAAGGCGGGGCCGGATCATATTCCATGCCGCGCTGTGTCATGCGGGCAAGATCGGGCGACCAGATCTGGCCGGTGAGCCAGAGCGCCATGTCGATGCCTGCTGAAACGCCCGCCGCCGTTACGACATTGCCATCACGGACATAGCGCATGTCGTCCCGCACGGCGCGATTCTCGCCGCGCTGACGCAGTGCCTCAACATAGCCCCAATGCGTCGTGACCGTTCTACCTTTGGCCGGGCCTGCCGCTGTGAGCAGCAAAGCGCCGGTGCAGACGCTGGTGACCCACACGGCGCCTTCTGCCTGAG
Organism: uncultured Flavobacteriaceae bacterium; assembly: GCA_964390465.1. GTDB lineage: Bacteria > Pseudomonadota > Alphaproteobacteria > Micropepsales > Micropepsaceae > JADZAI01. The sequence continues at coordinate 14,346 of CAYMIJ010000009.1, forward strand.
CCGAAATCCAGTCCAGCAATGTCTGGTTGCCAGCTTCACGGCGCGTGCCAATGCCGCCGGGCACCAGCAGTACATTGGCCCTGAGGGCATCTGCAAAACTGTGATCGGCGATCACCCGCATGCCCTTGGCGCAACGCACGGTGCCACCATTCTGCGACACGGTGAACACATGCGGACGCGGCACGTCCAGCTTCTGACGCTCGATCACATTGGCAGCCATGGTGAACACTTCCCATGGCCCCACAAAATCCAGCTCCTCAGCATCGTCGAACAGCAGAATGGAAATGTTCATGACTGTCATGCGGCCTCATTTCTGCGCAGAATACGCTTGGTGGATGCAGGATACTTCTCAAGCGCCGCCTCTGGCCGGATGGGACGCCGCTCCAGATTGCCGCCGCAATTGGGGCAATGGCCTTTCAGTTCACCATCGGCACAAGCTGCACAGAAGGTGCATTCAAAAGAACAGATGCGCGCATCAGGCGATGATGGCGGAAGGTCGCAGTCACACGCTTCACAGTTGGGCCGCAGTTGAAGCATCGTCATCACTCCTTACGGCGGGCGGTATAGAGCGCGCAGGAAACCTGGCGCTCTACGCGATTGTCGAAATCTTCCCGTGCCACATCGTGAACCCGCTGCAACAGATCGCGGCGCTTGTCAGCAGGCATCGCATCGACCAGCGAAAACGTTGCGTAGAGGTCGCGCATGCCGTCTGCCGAAAAGGTGATACTCGACCGGATGATATCGACACGCGCCGTATCCAGCCGGGCCTCGGCGGCGAGATCAGCCAACCGGGCTTTCGTATCCAGCGCATAAGGCAGCTTTTCACCCGGCGCAGGATAGGCCCCGCGATCTGTTCCAGCACGCGCCTGTACCGCCTGCCGGAAATGATCAACGCGGCCATGTTCGCTGAACACCATCCACCAGCAGGCCCACCAGCCGCCGGGACGCAGGGCATCCGCCACTTTGCTGAGGCCGGTTTTGGGTTTGATCCAGTGAAACACCGTCGCCGCAACTCCAAGATCAAAGCCCGACTTTCGCAGCTTCGTCTCCTCGAAAGTGCCTGTCTGAACGGTAAGCAGGCTGTTCGGGAACCGCTCTTCCATGAATGAAGCAAGGCGCTGATCGGGCTCGATCGCCTCAACCTCAGCGCCTGCTTCCAGCAGCCAGCGTGTTGCCGCGCCCGTGCCGGGCCCGATTTCAAAGGCGCGCGTTGCCGGGCCAAGCCCACAGCGATGTTTCAGTATATCGAGAATGGCCGCTGGATAATCTGGCCGGGCGCGGTCATAGGCCGCCGGATTGGCACCAAAGGCCTGCCTGCCCGCCTTGATGCGGGTGACTTTGGTCGCGCCGCTCAAGGAAACAGCTTCTCGCTCCGCCAGGGCTGGTCAGACGCATCTCGCCGGTAAACCAACCGATCATGCAGGCGGAATGCGCCATCGCGCCAGAACTCGATCTGCACCGGGTTGATGCGAAAGCCCGACCAGTGCGGCGGACGCGGCACCGTGCCGATCGGATAACGCAGGGCAACGCGTGTGACCTCCTTCACCAGTTCGGCGCGACCCGATAGGGGGCGTGACTGGCGCGACGCCCAGGCCCCGATGCGGCTGTCGCGCGGGCGGGAGGCGAAATACTCGTCTGCCTCCTCGTCGCTCACCACACTGACCGGGCCGCGTATCCGCACCTGACGGCGCAGCGATTTCCAGTGGAACAGCAGCGCGGCCTTCGGGTTGGCGAGGAGCTCCAACCCCTTGGCGCTTTCAAAATTGGTAAAAAACACAAATCCGCGCGCATCAAAGCCCTTGAGCAGCACCATACGCACATCCGGCAGGCCATCTTTATCGGCCGTTGCCAGCGCCATGGCATTGGGGTCGTTCAGTTCGGTCTTTTCCGCTTCCTTCAGCCAGCCTGCAAACTGGGTCAGCGGCTCGTCCGCCGCCAACATTTCGGGAATCTCAACCTGCTCACGATTGCTCATGGGTCATCTTTAACCCAAAGCCGGTCCGTCTTACATAGGGCCAAAGCGGAGTGACCATGGCTGATCCCTATAGCGTGCTGGGCGTGAAAAAGAGCGCGAGCGAGGCCGAGCTGAAAAAGGCCTTCCGTGACCTCGCCAAGAAGCACCACCCCGACAAGAACAAGGGCAATGCGGCTGCCGAAAAGAAGTTCAAGGAAATATCGGGCGCCTATGATTTTCTGTCCGACAAGGAAAAGCGCGCGGCCTATGATCAGGGCGTGATCGACGAGACCGGTCAGCCGCGCGGTTTCGGCCCCGGCTTTGGCGGGCCGGGGGGGCCGCAGGGTCATCCGGGCTTTTCAGGCGACAGTGCGTCTTTCGAGTTCGGCTTTGGTGGCCCCCAGGGTGGGGCGCGACAGCGTGGCGGCCCGGGTGGCGGCTTTGAGGATATTTTTTCCGACCTGTTTGGCGGTGCACGTAAAACAGGTGGCCGCGGACGAAGCACCGGACAGGATGTCCGCTACAATCTCAAAGTCACCATGGAAGACGCCGTTTCAGGGGCAACCCAGCGGGTCAGCTTTGCCAATGGCAAAACACTGGATGTGAAGATTCCGGCGGGCTCTGATGAGGGCGCACAGATTCGCCTGCGGGGTCAGGGCGAAAACGGCGGCGACGGGATCATCCAGATCGCTATCATCCCACACCGCCTGTTCAAACGCGATGGGCGCAACGTCACGCTCGACCTGCCCGTCTCGCTGAAAGAAGCCATCGAAGGGGCCAAGGTGAATGTCCCCACGCCCTCGGGCAAGATCACCCTTACCATTCCAGCCGGATCGAATGGCGGCAAGACGCTGCGCCTTAAAGGACGCGGCTGGCCGGCAGGCGGCGGGCAGCCTGCCGGAGACCTTCTGGTGACGCTGGTCCTGATGTTGCCCCCTTCAATCCCCGGCGCTCTGAAGGATGCGGTGGAAGGGATGAGCCACGATCCCCGACAGGGCTGGGGCTGAGAGGCGAAGAGCCGCCGTTTGACCCCCTCTGACGCTGCGTGATAGGGCCGGGGTAAACATCTTAAAGGATATTCCATGACCAGCCAGCTCATGGCGGGAAAACGCGGCCTTATCATGGGTGTCGCCAATGACCGCTCGATCGCCTGGGGCATCGCCAAGGCGCTGGCTGATGCCGGTGCCGAGATCGCCTTCACCTATCAGGGCGATGCCCTGAAAAAGCGCGTCGAGCCGCTGGCCGCCAGCGTGAACTCGCCCGCCGTGCTGGCCTGTGATGTCACTGATCCGGCCAGCATCGACGCCTGTTTCGACCACCTCGCCAAATTATGGGGCGGCATCGACTTCGTGGTTCATGCCATCGCGTTCTCTGACAAGAACCAGCTGACCGGGCGCTATGTGGATAGCACCTATGACAACTTCCAGCTTTCGATGAATGTTTCGTGCTGGTCGTTCACAGCTGTCGCGCAGCGCGCCGAGAAGTTGATGACCAAAGGCGGATCACTGCTGACGCTGACCTATTACGGCGCTGAGCGCGTGATGCCGCATTACAATATCATGGGCGTCGCCAAGGCCGCGCTGGAGGCGAGCGTGCGCTATCTCGCCGAAGACCTCGGCAAAAAAGCGATCCGCGTGAACGCCATTTCCGCCGGGCCGATCAAGACACTGGCAGCGGCAGGCATTGGTGATTTCCGTTTCATCCTGAAATGGAACGAGCTGAATGCGCCGCTGCGCCGCAACGTGACGATTGATGAGGTCGGCAATTCAGGACTCTATCTGCTGTCCGACATGGGCGCGGCCGTCACCGGGCAGATCCATTATGTCGATGCAGGTTACAGCGCCATCGGCATGCTGGCCGTCGACAGCGCGCCGCTAAGCGCCGCCCTGCTCGCCACCATGGATAAGGAATGAGGGCGCTTGTCGCATAACAGCTTCGGCCATCTGCTGCGCGTGACGACCTGGGGCGAAAGCCACGGGGCGGCGCTTGGCTGTGTGGTCGATGGCTGCCCGCCCGGCATCCCCCTGAGTGAGGCTGACATTCAGCCATTCCTCGACCGCCGCAGACCGGGCACTTCGAAGTTTGTGACCCAGCGCCAGGAAGACGACCAGGTGCGCATTCTTTCCGGCACATTTGCTGATGAACGTATGGCAGGGCCGGTGACCACCGGCACGCCGATCAGCCTGATGATCGAGAACACCGATCAGCGTTCAAAGGATTACGGTGATATCCGCGACGCCTATCGCCCCGGCCATGCCGATTTCACCTATGACGCCAAATATGGCGTGCGCGACTATCGCGGTGGGGGGCGATCCTCAGCGCGCGAAACGGCGGCGCGTGTTGCGGCGGGCGCTGTGGCGCGCAAGGTGCTGGCCCATGTTCTGGGCGATGGCGTTTCCATTCGCGGTGCGCTGGTGACGATGGGTGGCGATGCCATCGACCGCGCCTGCTGGGACTGGGCGGAAACACAGAACAATCCGTTCTGGTGCCCTGACACCAGCGCCGTTGCACGCTGGGAGCAGGCGCTTGATGGCGCCCGCAAGGACGGCAATTCGCTGGGTGCCGTGGTTGAAGTGGTTGCTGAAGGTCTGCCTGCCGGGCTTGGCGCACCGCTCTATGGCAAGCTCGATGCCGATCTGGCCGCCGCGCTGATGTCGATCAACGCCGTGAAAGGCGTCGAGATCGGCGATGGCTTTGCCGCCGCGGCCCTGACCGGCGCAGCGAATGCCGACGAGATGCAGGCAGGCAATGATGCCACGCCCGTTTTTCTTTCCAATCACGCAGGCGGTATTCTGGGCGGCATCTCAACCGGCCAGCCGGTCATCGCGCGCTTTGCTGTGAAGCCGACCTCATCCATTCTCACCCCGCGCCGCACGATCACCAAAAGCGGTCAGGATATCGAGCTGACCACCAAAGGGCGGCACGACCCGTGTGTCGGCATCCGCGCGGTGCCAGTGGGTGAAGCGATGATGGCGCTGGTGCTGGCCGACCATCTGTTGAGGCATCGCGGCCAATGCGGCGCGACGCGCTGACCAACATCATCCGGCCCGGCGACGCGCCGCTTTTCCCTCCGCTGCAAGGCTGGGCAAAGGCGCGGGCGATGGGCAATATGCTGTTTCTCGACCACGGCGTCTTCCGCACCTTCTTCAACACACGCAGCCGCGTGACGGACGAGATGTGGCGCTCGTCGCAGCCGCTGCCCTATCAGGTGCGCGCCGCCGCAAAGGCAGGCATCAAAACCATCATCAATCTGCGCGGTGATTCCGGCGCGGCCTTCTATCGCATCGAGGAAGAAGCCTGCGCCAAAGCGGGCATCACCCTTGTCAATTTCATCATCTATTCGCGCGAGGCCCCGAAGGCTGAAACCGTTCTGGCTGCGAAGGAGATGTTCGACGCCATTGCGTATCCGGCGCTGATGCACTGCAAGTCAGGGGCTGACCGTGTGGGGCTGATGTCAGCGCTCTATCTCATCTTCCGCAAAAATGTGCCCGTAGCCGAAGCAAAAAAACGGATGCTCACCACATGGCGTTATGGCCACATGGCACAGGCGAAAACCGGCATTCTGGATTTCTTCCTGCAGGCCTATGTCGACCACAATGCCAGAACGCCGATGCCGTTTCTGGATTGGGTGATGCAGGTCTATGACCGCGAGGCCCTGACCCGCGACTTCCACGCCAACTGGTGGGCGAGCGTTCTGACGGACAAGGTGCTGCGAAGGGAATAATGTTATATCAGATGACTGATATCTCTCTATTTTCAAGACAATCAATAATGAAATCTTGATCTTTTTTTCTCGTTGACCATAGTCCATATGCGGTTAAGGACGGTATTACCGTAGCAACAATTGTAAGGCCCCAAATCATTAGAGGAACAAGATCTAAGCTTATAATTTTATTCCCACTCATCATATAGTTACCAATTATTCCGCCCGACAAATTACCAAAAGACAAAAAAAACATCACCCAAAAGGTTCCGCGGTGCATCGGAATCCAGTCATTCTCCAACATTATTCTTCTATGCTTCCAAGTGTAAAATAGTTTCTGATCCTCACTGCGTCCGCAACAAATTTTGTCGCGAGTGCGATTCAAGTCAATAGCAGCAACTAGATAAACCGAAACGGAAGCACAAACACTTCCTGCATAAGCCATTAATCCAATAGCAATATTGGACGCGTCGGAAATGTCGCTCATCTATCTTCTCCATCCCTCAATGAAGGAAAAATGAATAAATAGCATTCATCATGTTTTACAACAACAATAAGAATGTCAACGCAATAAAACGCTTGGATGGGATTTAGCGCTCCAGCACAGCCACGGCTTCAACATGGCTGGAATAGCGGAACTGGTCCACTGGCGTAACCCGCGTCAGGCGATACCCACCGTCGATGAGTGTGCGCAGATCGCGCGCCAGAGTCGCCGGATTGCACGACACTGCCACCACGCGCGGCACGCGTGACTTCGCCAGTTCAGCCGCCTGCGCCGCCGCGCCATCGAAAGCCGGGTCGAACACCACCGCATCGAACGGATCAAGCTCGTGCGGCAGCAACGGACGGCGAAACAGATCGCGCCGTTCGGTCGTCACCGGCTTGAAGCCCGGAATCGCCGCTGCCTTGCGTAAGGTCGCAACCGCGTCGCCATCACTGTCGGCTGCATAAATCTGTGCCCATGGCGCGAGGCGAATGGCAAACGGTCCGACGCCGCAGAACAGATCAGCGATACGCCGCGCCTTCTTCACACCGTCCATCACCAGGCGGGCGAGCACATCTTCGCCCTTCTCGGTCGCCTGAAGAAACGCGCCGGGCGGCAGAATGATCTGCGCCACTGCGCCCACGCCAATGACCGGCTGGCGAAACAGAGCGATCGGCTGGCGTTCGGCGGTCAGCCGCGCCAGACCGTGTTCGCGCGCCAGCGCCGAAAGCTGCCCATTCAGGCGCACATTGCCATGCAGCGGTCCCTTGATGTCGGCATCCAGCCCGCCCAGCGTGGCCGTCATCAGTACGCTGAGCGTCTTGTCGGGCACGACTGCCGCCAGTGCCTTCGCAAAGCCCAGCGCGCCTGACAGTGACGACGCGAGGATAGGGCAGACATCCACCGGCACCAGTGTCTTGCTGGCGCGCGCATAGTATCCCGCCTGACCGTCCTTCAGCGCGAAGGTCACACGCCTGCGGCCTTCGCCATGCGCATCCATCGTGTCATCAACCGGCGCTGCGATACCTGCGCCGGCAAGCGCCCGCATCACCTGATCGCGCTTCCACTGAAGTTGCCCCTCCAGTGATTTGTCCTGCATCTGACACGCGCCGCAGGTGCCAAAATGCGGACAGGCTGGCGTTATGCCGTTTTCACCGCCCACAGCAGGAACTCCTGATTGCCGTCACCGCCGGTGACCGGGCTTGGCGTTGTTCCCTTGACGGTCCAGCCTGCGGCACCCAGCCACACGCCGATACGAGCCACGACCTCGCGCTGGGTCAGCGTATCGCGCACCACGCCTTTGCCCGTATTGCCGCGCCCCGCTTCAAACTGCGGCTTCACCAGCGCGATCAGCTCGGCCCCCTTGGCCGCAAGGCTGAGCGGACGCGGCAGCGCCAGTTGTAGAGAGATGAAGCTGACGTCCGCCACAATAAGATCGGGCTGTTCGATAATCTCAGCCCGTGTGAGATTGCGTGCGTCGGTCTTTTCCATGCTGACCACGCGCGCATCGCGCTTCAGCGTCTCATGCAGCTGGCCAGTACCAACGTCGACGGCATAGACCTTCTGCGCGCCGCGCTGGAGCAGAACCTGCGTGAAGCCGCCGGTCGATGATCCGACATCAAGGCAGAACTTGCCATCCGCGCTGAGACCGAAATGGTCCATCGCATGCGCAAGCTTCAGCCCGCCGCGCGAGACAAACGGATTGGCGCGCTGCTTCAGGGAGAGCGCCGCACCGACGTCCAGCATCTCATTAGCGCTTTCGATTTTGCGGTCGCCCACGAAAACCGAGCCCGCACGGATTTCCGCCTGCGCGCGATTGCGGCTGCGGAACAGGCCCTTTTCGACCAGCAGCAGATCAGCGCGCATCTTTTCACCCGCAGGCGGACCTTTGGGCGCGGAAGGCTTCGCGGTCAGTGTGAGTTTGGGCCTTACGCCCTGTTGCTCGCCCATTGTGCTTCGCGGCCCAACGCCGCCATGATGGTGGAAATGATATGCGGCGCATTCAGATGCGCCTCGTCATACTGACGCAGCGGGGCGTCGTGATCGATGAACGTGTCAGGCAGCGTCAGCACACGCAGTTTCACCCCGCCATCCAGCAGACCGGCATTCACTGCAAACTGCATGACATGCGCACCAAAGCCGCCGATTGCGCCTTCCTCGATCGTGACCACCACCTCGTGCGTGGTGAGCAGACGGCGCACCAGCGCCTCGTCCAGCGGCTTGCAGAAGCGGGCGTCGGCAATACTGGCCTTCAACCCCATCGCCTCCATCTGATCAGCAGCCCGCAACACTTCGCCAAGGCGCGTGCCGTAGGAAAGGATCGCGACGGTTTCGCCTTCACGGATCATCCGGCCTTTGCCGATCTCAAGCGGCACGCCATGTTCGGGCATCTCGACGCCCAGCCCTTCACCGCGCGGATACCGTACGGCGCTGGGGCCAGCATCATGGATCGCCTGTGTCGCCACCATGTGCTTCAGCTCGGCTTCGTCAGCCGCCGCCATCACCACAAAGCCGGGCAGCGACGCGAGATAGCCCGTATCGAATGACCCGGCATGGGTTGCGCCATCTGCGCCAACCAGTCCGGCACGGTCCAGCGCAAAGCGCACCGGCAGGCCCTGAATGGCAACGTCATGCACGACCTGGTCGTAGGCGCGCTGCATGAAGGTCGAATAGATCGCAACGAACGGCTTGAAGCCTTCTGCCGCCAGCCCGGCTGCAAATGTGACGGCATGCTGTTCGGCAATGCCCACATCAAAGCAGCGGGTTGGATATCTGGTCTGGAACAGATCAAGCCCGGTGCCCGACGGCATCGCCGCCGTGATCGCCAGAATCTTCTCGTCGCGGCTTGCCTCGTCGATCAGTGCGTCAGCAAAGACGCGCGTATAGCTTGGCGCATTGGTCTGCGCCTTGGCCTGAACGCCGGTGATGACGTCGAACTTCGACACGCCGTGATATTTGTCGGCGCTGTTTTCGGCGGGTGCATAGCCCTTGCCCTTCTGCGTGACGACATGGACAAGGATCGGGCCGTCCACCTTGGCATCGCGCGCATTGGTCAGCACCGGAATCAGATGATCGAGGTTATGACCGTCGATCGGGCCAACATAATAAAAGCCCAGTTCTTCAAACAGCGTGCCGCCGGTCCACATGCCGCGCCCGAACTCTTCGGCTTTCTTCGCCTTGTTGAAGAAGAAGCGCGGCAGACGCCTCGCGAGCTGCTTCGCAAAGCGGCGGAAACCGAGATAAGTGCCCGACGAGATCAGGCGCGCCAGATAGGCGCTCATCGCACCCACCGGTGGGGCGATCGACATATCGTTATCGTTGAGGATGACGATCATGCGCGAGTGCATGGCGCCGGCATTGTTCATCGCCTCATAGGCCATGCCGGCCGACATCGCGCCATCACCGATCACTGCGATGACATTGCGCGCCTCACCGGCCAGGTCGCGTGCCACCGCCATGCCAAGCCCGGCTGAAATGGAGGTGGAAGAATGTGCCGCGCCAAACGGATCGTATTCACTTTCGCTGCGCCGGGTGAAACCGGAAAGTCCGCCGCCTTGCCGCAGCGTGCGGATGCGCTCGCGCCGACCGGTCAGAATCTTGTGTGGATAGGCCTGATGACCGACATCCCAGATGATGCGGTCATGCGGCGTGTCGAACAGATGATGCAGCGCGACGGTCAGCTCGACCACGCCAAGACCCGCACCCAGATGCCCGCCCGTAACGGACACCGCGTCGATGGTTTCCTGCCGCAACTCGTCGGCCAATTGTCTGATTTCCGCGCGCGTCAACGCCTTCATGTCGGCCGGTGATGAAACCCGGTCGAGCAGCGGTGTTTTCGATGGCTGATCCACGGACGCAGTCATCTTCATCTTATCGCACCCGCGAAAGGTCCGCGTCGAGCCAAGAATTGTGGCTTTCAGGCCGGAACGCCAAGATTTTCAAGCCGATCAGCCAGCTTGCGCAGCTCCTCAGCCAGACTTTCAGGCGCCGGTCCGGCGGTGAGAACAACCGCATGGGTGCGGATGATATCAGCGTTTTTCCCGGCAGCTTTCAGGGTGCGCTCGGCAATCTCAATCGCTGACATCATCAGCGGCACACCATAGGCGGTCCAGAACGCCTCGGCATTGCGCTGGGCGTCCTTGGCCAGTTCCGTGGCTTCCGGCGTCACGGCGCGGGCCAGCGCCCTTTCCGCATCAACACGGTTCGCCCACAGCTCGCGCAGATAGGCAATGTCATCAAGAGTGAGGATCGGAACAGAGGCAATGGTCATTTTGACATCAGCAGGATTAACCCGCCTGTTGCCGCCAGACTATGGCAAATTGCGTGCGCGTTCAGGGCGAAAGAAAGGCGGTGGATTTACTGCCGCCGCTCGACCACGAATCGGGCGAGATCGCGCAACAGATCAGCGCGCGCATCGAAGTGTTCCAGATGCTGGACGGCCTGATCGGCCAGCATGGCGGCCTGCGCACGCGCGCGATCAGCCCCCAGCACCGTCACGAAATTGGCCTTGCCGCGCACTGCATCTTTGCCATCCCCGGCTTTGCCCATCACTTCGGTCTCGCCCTCGACATCCAGCAGGTCGTCGGCGATCTGAAATGCCAGGCCCACATCCTGCGCAAAGCCGGTGATCGCGTGACGCTGGGCAGGCGAAGCGTGTCCCATGATCGCACCGGCCTCTGCCGCGAACACGATCATGGCGCCCGTTTTCAGGCGCTGAAGCCGCGTGATGGTGATCATGTCAGGCGTCTGGCCTTCACAGGCCATGTCGATCATCTGGCCCGCCACCATGCCGTGAGGGCCTGCTGCCTGCGCCAGCTTCGCCACAAGCTCGGCCCGCACGAACGGATCGGTATGCGCATCGGGCGATGCAACAAGCGCGAAGGCATGGGCCTGAAGTGCATCGCCAGCCAGAATGGCCGTCGCTTCATCAAAGGCGCGGTGCAGCGATGGCTTGCCACGACGCAGATCGTCATCATCCATGCACGGCAGATCATCATGGATCAGCGAATAGGCGTGCATGCACTCAACCGACGCCGCCGCCCGCGCCAGCGCGCGCTGATCGACATTGAACAGACTGCCCACCTGCAAGGTCAGGAAGGCCCGCAGCCGCTTGCCGCCACCCATGGCCGCATAGCGCATGGCTTCCAGCAGACGGTGCTCCGGCCCTTCAACAACAGGCAGCAGCAGGTCCAGCGTTTCTTCCATGAAACGCTGTGTTTCGCTCAGCGCCGCTTCCAGTGCCGTCTCAGTCATGTCGTCAGGCCGGGTCCAGTTTCTCAACGCCGACAAGGGCACCGCCCGCCCCCAGCACGATCTTCTCGATACGCGCTTCGGCATCTTTCAGTTTGCGCTCGCAATGGGCTTTCAGCGCCGCGCCGCGCTCATAGATGGAAATGGATTCCTCCAGCTCCACCCGCCCGCTTTCCAGGCGCGAGACGATCTCCTCAAGCTGTTTCAGCGCCTCTTCGAACGAGAGCTTGTCGAGTTCGGATTTCGCCATGCGTGTCACGCCGCCATCAGGGATTGCACATGCGCGGCGGCTGAAGCTGCCAGCGCTTCAAGGTCATAGCCGCCTTCCAGAGCTGAAACCACCCGGCCCTTGCAGCGCGCGGCGGCTATATCGCAGAGCCGCCAGGTCGCCCAAGCATAGTCGGCTTCCACAAGGCGCAGGTCAGCCAGCGGATCGGCGGCGTGCGCGTCAAACCCTGCCGAGATCATGATGAGTTCCGGGGCGAAATCTTCCAGTGCCGGCAGAACCTGAAGCTCAAAGGCCTCGCGGAAATCATCCGAGCCAGAACGCGGCGGCAGCGGCACGTTGAGAATATTGCCATCGACGCCGCGTTCCTGCGGCAGGCCGGTGCCCGGATAAAGCGGCCATTGATGGGTGGAGGCGAAGAACAGATCGCCGTCACGTTCAAACGCCGCCTGTGTGCCATTGCCGTGATGCACATCGAAATCGACAACGGCGATCCGGCGCAGACCGTGCGCGGCACGGGCATGGAGCGCGCCCACCGCGACATTGCTGAACACGCAAAAGCCCATCGCAGTGGATGGTTCGGCGTGATGACCGGGCGGACGCACGGCCGCAAAGGCATTCTTCGCCTCGCCCGTCATTACGGCATCAACGGCGGCGATCACCGCGCCCGCCGCCCGCAAAGCGGCCTCACCCGATCCCGGCGAAAGGGTCGTATCCCCATCCAGCGCATGCAGCCCGCTGGCAGGCACATTATCCAGCACGCGCCGGATGAAGGGCCTGGGATGGACCAACGCCAGCGCATCGCCCGAGGCACGTGGCGCTTCAGCGCGCGCCAGACCGGCAAAAGCGGGGCCAGACAGCGCCGCCAGCACAGCGCGCAGCCGTTCCGGCGATTCCGGGTGACCGGGCGGTGTCAGGTGATCAAGGCAGGCCGTATGCGTGAAAAGCGCGGTCGTCATTCCCACCACTCTATCGCGGCTGCCTCGACGCCGCCATGAGGATAAGGGTAGATGGCGCCATGAAAAAAGGTCGCGGGCGGTTTGTCATCTATCTGCTGGGCGCGGGGCTGCTCATCGCGGCGCTCTCGGCCTATTGGGCGCCGCGCTATTTCGAAGCCGCCTGGTTCCTTGAAGATATCGCGGCTGGCCCTGCGGCCACCGGCACGGCCTGGAAGAAGCTGCACAAGGCACCGGTTGAAACCGCCGTCACCTGGACCGTTGAAGGCCGGGCAGGATCGGGCGACCTTTATATGCCCGCCGAAAGGGTGAAAGGGCGGATGCTGTTCATCCCCGGCCTTGTGGCCGATGGGCGGCGTGATCCGCGTGTCATCGCCTTCGCACAGAGTCTGGCCCGCGCTGGGTTTGTCACGCTGGTCCCACAAACGGCAGCCTTTGACGGGCTCAAGGCCAGCCCCGCCGACATCACGACAGTGTCAGATGCCGCTATGTATCTGTCGGCCAGCGATATCGCAGGCGTCAAAGATACCAAGGTTGCGATCGCTGCCCTGTCTTACATGTCCGGGCCGTCGATCCTTGCCGCCGCGCGACCGCCACTGAACACCCGCATCTCATTCGTGTTCTTCATCGGCCCGTATTACGCCATGACCGACATGGTTCGGTTCGTCACCACGCGCAAATATCGCCTGCACGATAACGATCCATGGCGCGAGGCAGCACCCGCGCCCTATGCGACATGGGCCTTCCTGAAAGCCAATGCGGAAGGCATCGACGATGCGGAAGACCGGCGCATCATCACCGACATCGCGGAATGGAAACTGCGCGATGATACAACGGATGTTTCAGGCATGGCCGCCATGCTGCGGGCCGACGGCAAGGCGCTCTATGCCCTGATCACCAATCGCGACCCCGATCTGGTCGCACAGCTCATCACGGCCCTGCCCCCGCGCCTGCGCGCCGGGCTGGATGCGCTCGATCCCTCGAAGCAGGATCTGTCGGGCTTTCAGGGTGAAGCCATACTCATACATGGCCGCGATGATCCGCTGATCGCTTCGGTGGAAAGCGAAAAGCTGGCGGTGGCGCTGGGCAGCCGCGCGCATCTTTATGTTCTGGAACAGGTCACGCACGTGGAGATGAACCGCCCCGCTTCGATGTGGGACCAGCTCAACATGCTGTTCGCGGGACGCAGACTGCTGAGCTATCGGGACTGAGCTTCAGCCGGAAAACGGATACCATATTTCTGGTTCAGATAGGCTTTCACATCGCCACGTTTGTCGCGCCCAGTGAACCAAGAGCCCCCAAACATAAGAGCCGCAAAAAACGCTACGAAAGATGCCGCTGACACAGTTTCGCTGATCGGCTTGTGAGACATAGCAAGCAGGATAAGAAGAAACATTATTCCCATGGAAAAGCCAAACATCAGACCCACCATGATGCCTTGTTTCAGCGGGCGAATATAGCGCAGTTTTTCCAGCACGACATGCAATGCCCCTCGGCGGGCATTCACACGCGCGTGCAGGAGCACAAAGCGCAAATAGTAAATGGAACCTATCGCAGTACACGCCATCGTCAGCAGGAATATGGGACCCGCGACCCAGAAATAGCCAAAATGTCTACACGCGGGAAACAGAACGATACCGATTGTCAGGCCAACATTCATACCGGCCTTGCCCCCCTGAATTGCCCACTCGTGTGCAGGGATTGCAAGAAAAGTCTGCTCGCATGAGGCGCAATCGACGGGAGACGTGTCTGACATCCGGTTTGGTGCACCCTCGATCTGAGTTGACCTAAGGGAATATACACGCGCAGAATCTTTCTGCCAACCTAATTGCCCAAACTTCAGTGCCCGTGTGTCAGCTTGCGTGTCACGATGCGGAACTCCGCTGCCGTCGCCTGATGGGTGACAGGATCAAGAACAACCTGTCCACCTATGTTGAAGGGCGGCTCGTCCAGAAAAAGCGCCGAGCCGAAGACACTGCGCGTATCCGGGCCGGGCACGAGATCGCGATTGGGGCGCGCCACCGAATTCTTCGCCGGTTCTACATTTGTGACATAGGCAACAGGATAGGCCGCAAGCCGCCTGATGACGCGGCTGATCTGGTCGTTTGACATGTGCTGAAGCACTTCGCGGATCAGAACCACATCTGCAGCAGGCAGGTCATCGCGCGACACGTCTCCGCACAGAAATGTAACCCTGTCGTTCTGAAAACGCTGCCTGTTGCGGGCGATGAGGTCGGGCACCACATCGATCCCGACATAGGAACTGGCCATTTCGGCGATTCCGGCACCGATTTTGAAATCACCGCACCCCAGATCAAGCACATGCGGCGGCTTTGGCATCCGGGCAAATTCTGAACGAAGAAAGCCTAGATAGGGTTCTGTCACCGCTACATCGACCGAGCCGGGGCCAGAATAGAAATCCGAACCGTCATCACCCCATGCTTTGGTGGCATAGACACGCGAGAACGCCTCGGCTGTGCCGACGCGCGCGGCAGGGGTATGGCGGCGTCTGTGCAGGAGATGCTGGATTTCTGAAACCGCTCTAGCAGGCAGGACTTTCTTGAGAACCTGGGCAATCATTCAAACTGCTTTCCCCGGCCAGGATGGCCCGCACAAGGCGGCGAGTTCTTCACCCTGACTGGAGATATAAAGCGCCGCTTCGCCTGACATGACATATCGTAAGCCAATCATTGCCTCTATTCTGATCACAGGGTTAACAATGGACACCTGCCATGGACGATGATCCCATCAAGCCGCCAGCGAAACTGGCCGCCATCTGGGCCGATACCGAGACGAACGGCTTTCCATTCCCCTGTGATTACAAACTGGGTGGGCTGCTGCGTGTGTTGGCCGCATCAAGGCCCGGCGGAAATCTGCTCGAGATCGGCACCGGCACGGGACTCGCTGCCGCCTGGCTGCTCGACGGCATGGACGCCAAGGCGCATCTCACGTCCATAGAAGCGAACGGCAAATGGGCCGCCATTGCCGCCAAACATCTGCGGGGCGACAGACGGCTGACATTGCTTGAAGCCGATGCCTTTTCATGGTTCGGCGGCCAGGGTGCCGAAAGCTTCGATCTTGTTTTCGCTGATGCCATGCCGGGAAAGTTCGATGGATTCGACGCGCTGTGGCGCTTGCTGAAACCCGGCGGCATCTATGTGATCGATGATCTGATGCCGACGCCTTCATGGCCACAGGGTCAGCAGGCCCGCGTGCGTGCCGTGCTGGACCAGCTCGATGCGCGACAGGACGCCCATGTCGCCCGGCTCGCCTGGGCCAGCGACATCGCCATCGCTGTCAAGATCAGGGCGTAGGCGTGGGCGATGGCTGGGTGATGCCCGGCGTCGGCTCAGACGCTGGCGCAGGCGTATTGCCGGAGACGAAATTGCCGTACGAGGTCAACCAGTAATCAAAATTGCCCATGCGCGCGGCAATCCAGTCTGCCGTCACGCCGCCATCCGCCCCCAGATTCATGGAAACGGCCGATGTGCCGTCCTTGTGCAATACGCCTTTGACGCCCCACGCATCGGCATTCCAGTTATTGATGCCCTTCAATGTGACGTTGGGTTTTTCATTGAAGTTGTAGCTGTAGAAATTGATGGACGTGCAGCGCTTCTCGCCATTTTCGGGGCAGTCACCAAGATTGATCTCGTAAGTGTAGTCATCCGGTGACTTCACTTCGAGATACTCATATTTGTCATTAAGCCGTTTGTAGGTGTGATTGCTGGCCTTCACGACGGCCTCAAGCTCGTCCATGGTGATGCCATTGAACAGACCGCTGGACTGGCCACTCGTGGGCTGCCCCAAGGTCGGCATGCCTTCAGCCCACACGAGAGGCGCAGCCATCACGGCAAGACAAGTCAGAACGGCGATTTTCATAGAACCCACCTCAACAAACCTGGGCGGCAAGCTATTCTGCTCTGCCGTAAAAACTCAAGCCCGCTTATAGTACACGACCCCATCGGGCCCGACCTCTCTGGCCGTCAGGCCGCGCACCATGAGACAGTTCAGATGCGCGATGCTTTCGCCGGTCGCCATCATATAGTTCGATCCGGTGATCCGGGCGCGGAACAGGGCCGGAAACACATCGACCGCACGCCTGGGCTCATCAAGCATGGCCATGATCTTGGCCATGCCGTTTTCATGATCGTCAATGAGCGCCTGAAGCCGCTTCTTCACATTGCGGAACGGCTCGTTGTGGGCGGGTAGAATCAGCGTCTCATCCGGCAGCAGGTCGCGCAGGCGGGCGCAACTGTCGAGCCAGTCCTGCAACGGGTTGGCGTCCGGCTCGGTCGGGAACACGCTGACATTGGAACTGATGCGCGGCAGGATCTGATCTCCTGAGATGAAAAGGCCATCGGCCTCGCTCCACAGGCAGACATGTTCGGGCGCATGACCTTTCCCGGTGACGATCCGCCACGTGCGTGTGCCAATCACCAGTGCTTCGCCCTCCTGCAAGCGCAAATAAGATTGCGGCAGGCGATAGACCGCATGGCCGAAGCCACCGAAACGCTGGCGGTATTTCTCAATGGCTTCTTCTGGAAATCCGGCAGCGCGATAGAAGTGGATACCTTCGGGCGGTGCTTCCTTGCCGGTATCGGTCACCAGCATGCGCACCATCAGGTAGTCGGTGCGGCTCATGTAAAGCGGCGCATCAAACTTTTCACACAGCCAGCCGGCCAGCCCGCAATGATCGGGGTGCAGATGCGTGCAGATGACCCGCGTGACCGGCTTCCCGTTCAGGTACCGGGCGAAGACCTGCTCCCATCCCTCGCGGGACTCGCGCATGTTCATCGACGTATCGATCAGCGCCCAGCCCGCGCCATCCTCCAGCAGCCAGACATTGATGTGATCAAGCTGGCCCGGCATCTTGTGCCGTACCCACAGAACGCCCGGCGCGACCTCCATCGCCTCGCCCGGCTGAGGCTTTTCCGCGAAGGGGTAGATCAGGCCGCGATCATCGCGCACACGAGGTGCAGCTTCAGGCACATCAACAGAATCAGACATCAGCAATCCGGGTAACGATTCTGGCCAAGCTAGGCGCAGGCGGCGACAAGGTCAAAGCACCCTTCATGTCTTTGCGTCACTTACTGAGTCTGGGCCTCATACAGCACATCGGCCCCTGATGTGATCGCGCTGGCAAGGCCAGTGGCGTGTGGCAGTTCCGACTGGATGAAATACCGGGCGGCGGCAAGCTGCCCGCCCAGAAATGCCGCATCGCCTTTGCCCGCCGCCAGCATCCGTGAGGCCGCCAGCGCGCCCCGCGCCAGAAAATGCGCGCCGATCAGATGCCCCATCAGATCCAGAAACGGCGTCGCCCCGGCTAGCGCATCATAAGGCTTTCCTGCCGAAAGCCGCGCGGTGAGCCAGGCGACGGCCTCACGCGCGGCTGATAGCGCCGCATTCAACCTGTCCGCCATCGAAGCACAGCCATGCACAGGTGATGCCTTCAACGCAGCGACCGTTTCGCCGACTTCATCAAACAGAGCAGCCACAACCGCGCCATTCCCCAAGCCGAGCTTGCGCGTCACGAGGTCTATAGCCTGAATGCCGTTGGTGCCTTCATAGATGGGCAGGATGCGCGCATCGCGCAGATGCTGGGCCGCGCCTGTTTCCTCGATGAACCCCATGCCGCCATGCACCTGCACGCCCAGACTGGCAGCACGCACGCCCATATCGGTGGACCACGCCTTGGCGATGGGGGTCAGCAGCTCCTCGCGCAGTTTCGCGGTCGCGCGATGATCCGGGTCCGGATCATGTCGGGCAGTGTCGATGGCGAGCGCGGTGGCAAGACAGATCGCCCGCGCCGCCGCGATGGAGCTTTCCATCTGTATCAGCATGCGGCGCACATCGGGATGATGGGCAATCGGCACCATGTCGGCGCCTTCATGCTGGAGGCCGACCGGCTTGCCCTGCCGACGTTCAGCGGCATAGGCGCGCGCCTGCTGAAAGGCGCGCTCGCCGATGGCCACGCCTTGCATGCCAACATTCAGCCGCGCGCTGTTCATCATCGTGAACATGGCCGCCATGCCGCGATTTTCCTGACCGATCAGAAACCCCATCGCACCACCATTGTCACCGAACGACATCACGCAGGTAGGACTGCCATGAATGCCCAGCTTGTGTTCCAGCCCCGCGCATACCACATCATTGCGCACGCCGGGCTGGCCGTTGGCATCGGGCAGAAACTTCGGCACCAGAAACAGCGAGATGCCGCGTGTACCGGGCGGCGCACTGGGCAGCCGCGCCAGAACCAGATGCACGATGTTTTCCGCGCCGTCGTGCTCGCCCCATGTGATGAAAATCTTCTGACCCGTGATGCGATATGAACCATCATCGGCCTTCACCGCGCGGGTTTTCAGCGCCCCGACATCTGACCCCGCCTGCGGCTCGGTCAGGTTCATCGTGCCGGTCCATGCGCCGGAAATCAGTTTGGGCAGATAGATGCGTTTCAGCTCGTCCGAACCGTGCGCGGTCAGCGCCTCGATCGCGCCATGCGTCAGCAGCGGGCACAGGCCAAGCGCCATATTGGCCGACTGCCATAACTCCTCAACCGCGACAGCCAGCGTATGCGGCAACCCCTGCCCGCCAAAATCTGGCGTCGCCGCGATCCCGGCCCAGCCGCCCTCACCAAAGGCCCTGAGCGCGGCTGCAAACCCCGGCGCGCTGCGCACTGCGCCATTGTCCAGTTTTGCGCCGAAAGCATCACCGCCACGATTGAGCGGTGCGAACGTGCCTTCTGCCAGTTTGGCGGCTTCCTCAAGCACCGCATCGCGCGTTTCGCCATCACAGCTTTCATGACCTCGCAGCACCGGGGCGCCGAGCATATGATCGAGCGTGAAGCGGATCGCGGCGAGCGGTGCTTGATATTCTGTCATGGTCTCACCTCTTTGAACCAAGCCATAGCGCATCGGGCAATGACTGGACAAATACGATGCGGCTCGCCAGTCTGAATAAGGCCTCAACGGAAACCAACATGCGCCTTCAAACTCTTGCCGCCATTGCGGGTCTGCTCTCGCAGACCGCCTGCGCCGCGCCTGTCACGACCGATCCTGGGTCCGCGCCCGCTGGTGCCTACAAACTGGACGCTACCCATGCGCGGCTGACATGGCAGATCAGCCATCTGGGTGTTTCCACCTATACGGGCTGGTTCACGAAGTTCGACATGTCGCTGGGCTTTGACCCCGCCGCGCCAGAAAAATCGGCATTCGATGCCATCGTGGATGCCGCCAGCATCCACACGCTCGACCCCAAGTTCGACGCGCAGATCGCGGGCGACGAGTTTCTGGAAGCCGCGAAATACCCGCAGGTCAGCTTCCATTCCGCGACCATCACGCGCACCGGCCCGACCACAGGTGTGCTCAACGGCGAAATGCGGCTGCACGGCGTGGCAAAGCCCGTCTCATTCAACGTGACCTTCACCGGCACAATGGTGAACCCGATGAGCAAACACCGCATCCTTGGCTTTCATGCCGAGGGCAAGCTGAAGCGCTCAGATTTCGGCATCACGCGCTATCTTGAATTTGGACTGGGTGACGAAATCACCATCATCTTCGATGGTGAATTCGAGCACCGCAAGGAGTAACCGATGCGCCTCACCAATTCGCCCGAACGCTTCGGCCTTCTCGCCATGACCCTGCATTGGGTGATCGCGGTGGCGCTCGTCTATATGCTGTGGCTGGGTAACCACATCGCTGAGGACGACGCCTACGAACTGTTCCCGCTGCACAAGAGCCTTGGCATTACCATTCTGGGTCTCAGCCTGCTGCGGCTGGCCCTGCGTTTCATTGATCCGCCCCCGCCTTTGCCGGAACACATGGTGTGGTGGGAACGGCTCGCCGCATACGGCGCGCATATCGCCTTTTATGGTCTCATGATCGGCTTGCCGCTCAGCGGATGGGCCATGAATACCGCTGCGGCCGATGGTGGTGCACTGAAAACCAGCATCTGGGGTTGGTTCGACCTGCCCGCTCTGCCGGGCGTAGAACTTATCGGCACCGGCAAGAAGACGGCGCGCAGCATTGGCGAGGCGCACGAAACGCTGGCCATGGTTACATGGATTCTGCTTGCGCTTCATGTGCTGGCCGCGTTGAAGCACCACATCTGGGACCGGGACACGGTGCTGACACGCATGCTGCCCTTCATCCCGGCCCTGCGCCGCCGGGGCTGATCCCATGCCCATCCTGTCGGTAGATGCCGTGGCAGAGGCAGCCGCGGTCATACGCGCGGGTGGGGTCGCTGCCATGCCGACCGAAACAGTCTATGGCCTCGCCGCCGATGCCACCAACGGTCTGGCGCTGGCAAAGGTGTTTGAAACCAAAGGCCGCCCGCGGATCAACCCGCTGATCGTGCATGTGACCTGCCGCGCCGATGCCGAACGTTTGGTGACATTCAATGAGCAGGCACAGCGCCTTGCTGATGCCTTCTGGCCGGGGCCACTCACGCTGGTCCTGCCACGCCGCGCCGACTGCCCGGTGCATGATCTTGCCAGCGCTGGCCTCTCCACACTGGCTGTGCGTGTACCCGCGCACGATCTCGCCCGCGCACTGATCACCGCCAGCGGCGCCCCTCTGGCTGCGCCCAGCGCTAACCGATCAGGCGAACCTTCACCCACCAGAGCCAGCGATGTGATCGAAAGCCTCGGCCCCGCCATCGCTGTTCTCGATGGCGGACCCTGCAGAGCCGGGCTGGAATCAACCGTAATCGGCTTTGCGGATGGCAGGGCTGTCCTGCTCCGCGCGGGCGCATTAACGCGCACCAAGATCGAACAGATCACCGGCGCGTTGGCAGAAGCACATGATGATGCGGCGCGGCCATCATCACCGGGGCGGCTGCTGCGTCATTATGCGCCACGCGCGCGATTGCGCCTGAACGCCGATGATCCGCAGGCGGATGAATTGTTTCTGGGGTTCGGACCCACACCGCACACGGGGAATATTCTCAACCTCAGCGCGGCCGGGGATATGCACGAGGCAGCGGCCAATCTGTTCGCCATGCTGCGCGAGGCCGACCGGCGCGGCGCTGAAAAAATCGCCGTTGCGCCAATTCCCGAAACGGGCCTGGGTGAGGCCCTCAATGACCGGCTGCGGCGCGCCGCCGCCGCCCAGGCATAACTAACCCGCTGCTTCGGCCTTGCTGGCAGGCGTCGTGCGCTCGCCAATCTTCGCAGCGCTGATGAAGGCCATGATGAGTGTGGCGGTGAAAGGGATCGCCTGCACACAGAGTGTCAGCATCCACACGATAGCAGCCGGATCACCAAACCCGCGCGTAAGGACTGTCACCACCACCGCAGCGATGCTCAGCCCCAACAGGATGAGTTCCTCCGAGGCGAGCAGGATGACCTGTCTGAAGGGCGCGGCGTCTTCACATTTGGGTGTGCGCAGAAACGGCATTTTGCTGGTGAAAATGCCAGCCCACACCGCCTTGCCCACCGTGTGCGACAGCGCAAGCCCCGCAATGGACGCCTTCACCGCGCCCTTGAAACCCGTGCCGACCCGGAAAGGGTAAAGCAGCAGCGTCTTGCCGGTCTTGACCGTAAACAGGCCCAGCGCAATGGCCGCCAGCGACATCATCGGCACGTCGAACATATGCTGGTCGATCGCCATCAGTGCCGACCACACCAATGCCGCTGTTGTGAAGGCCAGCGACAGACCATCTGCCAGCCAAGGCAGCCAGCCCGCGATGAAATGATACTTCTGCGAACTGGTCAGCTTCGTCTCGTTGCCGAACAGCGCCCCCCAGTGATGCTTCATGATCTGCATCGCGCCATAGACCCAGCGATAACGCTGGTCCTTATAGGCCGCGAGCGTATCGGGGATGAGCCCCTGTCCGAAGCTGCGCGACAGATAGACGGATTCAAACCCGTCCTCGAAAATGCGCAGGCCCAGTTCGGCATCTTCGGTGATGCACCACGTCGCCCATTTTTTCTCATTCAGCACGTGATGGCGCATGATGGTCATCGTGCCGTGCTGGATGATGGCGTTATCCTCGTTGCGCTCGACCATGCCGATTTCAAAGAATCCGGCATATTCTTCAAAGGCCATCGCCTTGAACAGGTTTTCCTGGCCATCGCGATAATCCTGCGGCCCCTGTACCAGCGCGACTTTCGGATTGGCGAAATGCGGAATGCAGGTGGCAAGCCAGTCCGGCGTCACCTGATAGTCGCTGTCGATGACGGCCACGTATTCCGCGGACGGGTCGGTCAGCTCCAGCGCCTTGTTGAGTGCCCCGGCCTTGAAGCCGGTGACGCCATCAAAATGAAAGAAACGAAAACGCGGACCCAGCGTCGCAGCATGGGCCTCAACCGGCTTCCACACGTCCGGGTTCTTCGTGTTGTTGTCGAGGATGATGACTTCAAAGTTCTGATAATCGAGCGCCGCCAGCGCGTTCAGCGTCTCGATCATCATGTCAGGCGGCTCGTTATAAGCCGGCACATGCACCGAAACACGCGGCTCGCTTGTCATCGGCGGCGGTGTAGGGTCGCGGCGCTGCACGCGCCACAGGCTGTGCGCCATCTCAACGCTTTCGGCGAGGATCACCGCAATCGCCAGCGACGCGACCGGCACGACAAACAGGAACAGCAGATAGGTGCCCCACCCCGCATATTGCAGCGAGGCGCTGTCAAAAACGCCGATCATGCCGGTGACAATGAGACCCGCCAGCGCCGCCAGAAACAGCTGGCCGAAAAACGACAGATGCGGTGTCGCTCGCAGCAGCAATGCGCCCACCAGAACGGTGATGGCTGTTGCGATGGCCGCGAACCATGGCCAGTTCGGCTTGGAGGTGATGATGCCTTCCAGTGTAAACTTCTGGGTGCCGGTTGCGTCAAACACCCCCCAGAACTGGCCGACCGCGCCTTCCTCGTCGCCCTTCCAGGGCTGATCATAGGCTTCGATCAGGTAATAGTCCCAGCCCAGCTCTTTGGCCCGCATCAGGAAGCTGCGGACAAACGCAGCCTGGTTTGCCGCTGAAGGCGCTGCGGCCTGACGCTGACGGCCTTCCGAGGGCCAACCTGATTCCCCAATCACAATCGCCTTGCCCGGAAACTTCGCGGCGACCGCCTGCATACGGTTCTCGATATGCCCAACCGCGCTCTCGATGCCGATGCCTTCCCAGTAAGGCAGCATGTGCACGGTGATGAAATCACACTCGCGCGCCACATCGGCCATGCCCGGCTCATCGGCCCACACATTCCATGGCTCGGCCGTCGTGATTTTCACGCGACGCGGCAGCTCGCGTTTGATGTCGCGAATATAGACGGCGAGATCGGCAGGGGTGATCTCGCCGCGCAGCACAGCCTCATTGCCCACGACCACCCGATCAATCGAAACCGGATTGGCCCTGATGGTTTTGAGCGCCAACTCGATTTCACGATGCGTCTTATCCTTGTCCGACTCCACCCAGATGCCGAGCGCCACCTTCATGCCCAGTCCATTGGCGATGACCGGCACCTGATCCAGCCCGCGCGAAACCGAATAGGTGCGGACGCGATTGGTGAGCCCCTTGATCTGCTGAAGATCGGCCTTCAACCGCTCTTCGCTGAAATGCGTCTCGAAGGTGAACCCGTGACTCGGGTTATAAGAAATGCCGCGTATGGGCGCGTTCCAGTCTGGCGCATCCACCTGCCGGTCGAGCATCGCCCATGTCAGCACGGTGACGACAGACGCGATCAGCAATGCCGGTATGGCCTTGGCGCGGCGCGCGCCCCAAAGCGCCGCCCTCATGCGGGCCCACACTGTGGACTGAGGTTGATCAGGCGGTCGCTCAGCCATCAGGGATCAGGGCGCAGGCGCGGGCTTGATGTCGAGCAGCTCGACCTGAAACACCAATGTCTGCCGGGGCGGGATGGAGCCTCGACCGCCCACGCCATAGGCAAGGCGATACGGCAGAACCAGCTCGATCACTTCACCCTTCTTCATCAGCGGAATGCCTTCGATCCAGCCATTGATCAGGTTTTTCAGAACGAAGGTGGCGGGTGTGTTGCGCTTGTAGGACGAGTCGAACTCCGTGCCTTCTATGAAGGCACCCTTGTAATGGACCGTCACTTCATTGTCGGGCGTGGGCTGTTCGCCCTGTTCCACGGTTTTCAGTTTCCTGTAGCGCAGTCCGCTGGCGGTTTTTGTATAAGCCGGATCGGAATCAACCTTCGCCAGAAAGGCAGCGTTCGCCTCGTCTGTGGTTTTTGTCGCATCGAGCGTGAACTCCGGCGGGTCCTGTTTCAGCAGAAGCGCGCGCACGGTTTTTGATACAGGCTCGACATCCGCCTTCACCTTTGCAAGGCGGGCCTCGATGCGGGCGCGCAGCTCGGCCTGTTCCGGCATCGTCTTCAGCTCTGCGAAGTCCGAGGCCAGAACGTCCTGACTGTTCAGCGTGCGCGCATAGGCACGGTCGGTCTGATCCACCGCATCTTCATAAGACTTCAGATCCGCCAGCCGGGCGTTCGCCGCGTTCGTCTGTTCTGTCATGGCCGTAAGGCGCGCCTGAAGATCCAGCGTCTGGCGCCAGAAGAAGACCGCCGCACCAACACTGACAAGGGCCAGCAGCCACAGCAGAACGCGCCGCATGGCTCAGGCCACCTTCAGGAGTTCAACCTGAAACACCAGTGTCTGGCGGGGCGGGATGGGGCCACCGCCACGCTCGCCATAAGCGATGTCATAGGGAATGGCGAACTCGAACGTGTCGCCTTCCTTCATCAGCTGCACGCCTTCGGTCCAGCCGGCGATCACCTGATGCAGGCCGAAGCTGGCCGGTGCGCGGCGCTTATAGGATGAGTCAAACTCGCTGCCATCAATCAGCGCGCCTTTGTAATGCACCGTGACATTCGAGCGCGGACCCGGCTTCTTGCCGCCTTCCGCACCTTCACTGACAACGCGATAGCGCAGACCGCTGGCGGTCTTGGTCACGCCATCCTTGGCGTCATAGTCGGCCAGAAATTTTTCGTTCGAGGCATCTGACAAAGGCATGGTCGTTCCTTTCAACCGCGATCGCGGCGTTGAATGTCTTCATGATGGCGGATGACTTCCTTCACAATGAAGTTCAGGAACTTCTCCGCAAACTCAGGGTCCAGTTTCGCAGACTCCGCCAGCGTCCGCAGGCGGGTAATCTGACGCTGCTCGCGGGCCGGGTCAGCAGGTGGCAGGCCGTGCAGCGCCTTGTATTCGCCCACACGCTGCGTGCATTTGAACCGCTCGGCGAGCAGATGGATCAACGCCGCATCGATATTGTCGATGCTGTCACGCAGCGACAATAATTCCGGTGCGACAGTATCAGGCATGCTCACTTGCCAGCCTTCACCAGCTCGATTTCGAAAACCAGTGTCTGCTTGCCCGGAATGGTGCCGCGGCCCTTTTCGCCATAACCCAGCTGATAGGGCACGACGACTTCCCACGCATCGCCTTCCTTCATCAGCGGCAGCGCCTCAACCCAGCCGGGGATCAGCTGCGGCAGCGGGAAGGTCACCGGCCCGCCATTGGCGGCAGAGGAATCGAACTCGGTGCCGTCGATGAACGCACCCTTATAGTTGATCGTCACTTCTGAATCGGGCTTGGGCTGCGCGCCGCCATCGGGGCCAGCCTTGATGACACGGTACATCAACCCGCTGGGGCGCTTGGTGACGCCATCCTTCTTGGCATAGGCATCAAGAAACGCGGCGTTCTTCTCGTCCGACAGGTTTGTCATATCAACGCCGGGCGGCGGTGCGCCATCGGGCGGGGCCTGTCCGGTAAGGGCGGCAACCAATGAATCGAAATCCTTGCGCTGCTTGGCCAGTGCCTTCTCGCTGTCCTGTGACTTCTTGGACAGTGTCTCGACCTTCTGGTTCAGCGCCCCGATTTCACCTTTCTGACGGTCGGTCGTGACATAGGTATAGGCACCCACGCCAATGGCGGCTACCAGCGCCAGAATGGACAGAATACGTTCCATGAAATCTGATACCTTTCCGCTTCCGGCGGCTCTTAAAGCATGGGCAAACCACGAATGCACCCCACAAGGCAACCCGCTCCGGTCACGCTGGAGACCGACCGGCTGATCCTCAGGCCCTGGCGCGAGAGTGACCTGGCGCCATTTGCCGCCCTGAATGACGATGCGGAAACCATGCGGCATTTCCCGGCCCCGCTGACCCGCGCTGAATCGGATGCGATGGTCGCGCGCATACAGGAAAAAATGCAGGCAAACGGATGGGGGTTGTTTGCCCTGGAACTGAAAAAGGATGGCCGCTTCGCAGGCATGACCGGCCTGAACCGACCCTCCTTCGAGGCTCACTTTACGCCATGCATCGAGTTGGGCTGGCGTCTGCCACGCGATCTGTGGGGTCAGGGTCTCGCCGTTGAAGCGGCCAGCGCATGCCGGGATTATGCCTTCAACGTGCTGGGCGAGGAACGGCTTTACGCCTTCACCATTCCTGCCAATCGTTCCTCGCAGCGCGTGATGGAAAAAATCGGCATGACGCGCGTTGAAAATGGGGATTTCGATCACCCCGCCCTGCCAGCAGGTCACCCCATCCGGCGGCATGTTCTTTATGCGATAGATCGTCCGCACACTGACTAAAAAGCCGGGCGGAGGGTCCGCCCGGCAATCCAGAATGCGCACTGACTATACGACATAAAAAACAGTCTGGCGAGCCCCCCTTTTCCCGCATAACTGGGACGCTCCTTTCCACGAGCGAGCGATGAAGGAGCCGCCCATGACCACCCCTGCAGGCCTTGATTTCGGCACATCCAATTCCGCGATTGGCATCATAAAGAACGCCATGCCGCAGCTTGCCACGCTGGAACGTGGCAAGGCGCTGATGCCGAGCGCCATCTTTTTCGACTTTGAACAGAACCGGCCTTTGTTCGGTGACGAGGCCATCTCGACCTATATGGCGCAGGTGGACGGGCGGCTCATGCGCGCGCTCAAATCCATTCTGGCAACGCCGCTGGTGAAAGAGACGACGCTTCTGAAAACCCAGCGCATCACCTTTGAAAATGTGATCGGCCTGTTTGTCGGCGCATTGAAGGAACGGGCTGAAGAAGCGCTTGGCGCGCCCATTGACGCTGTGGTGCACGGACGGCCCGTGCACTTCGTCGATGGCGATGATGCCGCCGACCGCTTTGCGGAAGACACGCTGCGCATCATCGCTGAAAGCAAGGGTTTTCGGCATGTCAGCTTTCAATACGAACCGCTCGCCGCCGCACGCGCCCACGAGACAAAGGTTGACCGCGAAACGCTGGCCCTCATCTGCGACCTGGGCGGCGGCACGTCAGACTTTTCCGTCATCCGCCTTGCACCCGAACGCCGCGCCAGGACCGACCGCAAGAACGACATCCTTGCCAATTACGGCATACGTCTGGGCGGTACGGACCTCGACCGGCACCTGTCGCTGGAATGCGCCATGCCGATGCTCGGTCTTGGGTCATCGCTGCATACCAAGAACCTGCCAATGCCCCGTCAGCTGTTTTCTGATCTGGCGCATTGGCCAACCATCAATCAGCTCTACACGCCCGCCTCCAGACGCATGGTGCGCGAGCTGCATGCCGATGCCACGGAACCTCAAAAAACCGCACGCCTGAAAACGGTGGTCGAACGCCACCTCGGGCATCGGCTGGCCCTGAGCGTGGAAGATGCGAAGATCGCCCTGTCCGGTCAGGACCAGACCATGATCGACATGGCATTCATCGAAGCAGGGCTTGAAGCCCCGGCCGACCGCGACCGCTTCGATGACGCCGTCACGCCTGAACGCGCGCGCATGTCCAGCGCGGTGCAGGAAACGTTGAAGCGGGCCGGCGTTGGGCGCGAGGCAATCGGCACGGTCTTTCTGACCGGCGGCTCAAGCCGTGTGCCAGCACTTCGGAAAGCGATTGCCAGCGTGGTCAGCCCAGACAAATTCGCAAGCGGCGACGACATGCTCTCGGTGGCCATCGGGCTCACCGAAGAAGCACGGCTGCGCTATGGCTGACGCGCGTTATCCGGCGGCGCGGGCGAGTTCTTCTGTCTTCAGTGATTCATCCAGCGAATAGCCGGCCGACCGGACGGTGCGGATCGGGTCACGCTCGCCATCTGCGATCAGCGCCTTGCGCAGCCGACCGACATGGACATCGACCGTGCGGGCTTCGACATAAACATCCGATCCCCAGACCGCATCGAGCAGCTGTTCGCGGCTGAACACGCGGCCCGGATGCTGGATCAGATGATCGAGCAGTTTGTATTCTGTTGGCCCCAGATGCACTTCGCGGGCGTTACGGCGCACGCGCCTTGCCACGCGGTCAACCAGGATATCGCCAAAGGTGGCCGTTTCTTCTGACAAGGCCGGGCGGATACGGCGCAGCACGGCGCGGATGCGCGCCGACATTTCGGTAACAGAGAACGGCTTCACGACATAATCATCGGCGCCGGTGTCGAGGCCGCGAATACGGTCGGATTCTTCGCCGCGCGCCGTCAGCATGATGATCGGCGTGTTGCGTGTTTCGGTGCGGTTGCGCAGACGGCGGCAGACCTCGATGCCCGAAAGATTGGGCAGCGCCCAGTCCAGCAGCACCAGATCGGGGTTTTCCTCGGCGGCGACGATCAGCGCTTCCTCGCCGTCATTGGCTTCGACGATGCGGTATCCTTCTTTTTCAAGGTTATAGCGCAGCATCGCCACAATGGCGGTTTCGTCTTCAACGACCAGAATTGTCGGCTTGGTGTTCATCGGCGCAGCCCTCAGGTCTCGCTGTCGGAGTGCGAGGCGGTGGCATCGCCCTTGGGCCGTTCCTCGCCCAGATACGAGCCGCGCACCAGATAGACGACCTGTTCGGCGATATTGGTGGCGTGATCGCCAACCCGCTCCAGATTCTTGGCGACGAACAGAAGATGCGTCGAAAGTGAAATCGTGCGCGGATCTTCCATCATGTAGGTGAGCAGTTCGCGGAACAGCGAATTATAGAGTTCATCGATCTCTTCATCGCGGCGCCACACGAGTTCGGCGGCATCTGCGTCGCGTGCGGCATAAGCATCCAGAACGGCTTTAAGCTGGGAAAGGCACTCGCGGCCCATGCGGATCAGGCCCTGCGTCAGGCGCAGCGGTTGTTCGCGATTGAGCACAATCGCCCGCTTGGCAAGGTTCTTGGCCAGATCGCCGATACGCTCGATCTCGTTGGAGATGCGCAGCGCCGTCACTGTCAGGCGCAGGTCGACGCCCACCGGCTGGCGAAGCGCCAGAATTTTCACGGCCGCGCTTTCGATCTGGCGCTCGTATTCGTCAATACGATGATCGACCTCGATCATGCGCACGGCCAGCGCCGAGTCGCGCTTGGCGACCGCATCAATCGACCCTTGCAGCAATTGTTCGGCAACCCCGCCCATCTGCGCGACATGGGTCGCGATGGCTTCAAGTTCGCCTTCATAGGATTTGACAACATGTTCCGGCATGGGGGCCCTCGCTGAATGGCGACATCTCTAAGGCGCTGAGTGAGCGTCTATGTAACAGTGATGTGACAGTTATGTGAAACCGTCAGGGGCGAGCTGGCAAAATGACGGTAAACCGGCTGCCTTTGCCCGGCTCGCTGTCGACTTCCAGCCTTGCGCGATGCCGGTTGAGGATATGCTTCACAATAGCCAGCCCGAGACCGGTGCCGCCCCGCTCGCGGCTTGCCTTGGCGTCAACACGGTAAAACCGTTCGGTCAGGCGCGGCAGATGTTCGCGCGCGATGCCGGGGCCTTTGTCGAGAACCGCACAACGCACGACCGGCCCGGCCACCTCATCGACATGGGAAATCTGAATGGTGATGTCGCCGCCTTCTGCGCCGTATTTGATGGCGTTGTCGGTCAGATTCTGGACCACCTGAACAAGATCGTCACGCTCACCTGGCACGAGTGGAATCGTGCCGTTTGTTTCGATCAGCACCTTCACACCGGCCCTTTGTAATTGCGGCTGCACGGCGTCCACGACATCGCGGGCGATTGCCACAATGTCAGCCGCACCCGAAGGGCGCACATGCTCGTTCAGTTCGATGCGCGACAGCGACAGAAGATCGTCGATCAATCGGCGCATGCGCTCGGCCTGAACCTGCATGATGTCCAGAAAGCGGACCTGTGCCTCCGGGTCGTCCCGTGCCGGTCCGCGTATCGTTTCGATGAATCCCGAAAGGCTCGTCAATGGCGTGCGCAATTCGTGGCTTGCATTGGCAACAAAGTCGGCCCGCATACGCTCCACCCGCGTCACCGATGTCGTGTCGCGCAGGATAATCAGGGCATGATCAATCGCACCGGGCGGTGATGGCGAGGCAATATGCGCCTCGATCGAACGCTCAACAGGCACCGGCAAAGTAAAGGATATGTCTTCTGCCGGTCCGCCATCCAGAACGCGCTCAACCGCCTGAAGCACGGCCGGCACGCGGAACGTTGTGGCCAGCGGCTTACCCTCCTGCGCGCCCGTCAGTTCACCGGCTGCATCGTTGCGAATGACAACGCGGCCATCGTGGCCCACCAGAACAGCCGCATCGGGCAGTGCCGCCAGTCCGCGCCGAATGGCGTCAAATGGATCGGGTTGCGGCTCGGCAAGGACGGGCGGTTGAACGGCGGCCCGTCCTGACCTGCGCCGCAATGCCAGCACATACCCCGTCAGCCCCCCGACGGCAGCGCATAAGATCGCCAGAAAGATGGACAGGCCAGACATCTCAGGCGCAATCGTCGGGCATGGCGGAAATGAGCATCACGCTCCAGCGTCTAGCACTGCTTTCATGACAATACGACAAAGGCAGACAAGCCATGCCGTCTGCCTTTGTCATCAGGAGGTGTCTGCCACCTTTATTGGGGCACTGGGCAGCGATCTGGATAGGCTTCAGCATGGGCGGGATTGTTGCAATCCAGCGGGCACTGATCGCCGACATTGGCCGGATCGCTGCAGTCCAACTCCGCTGGCGGTGAGGCCGGTTCCGGCTCGGGTTCCGGTGTCGCTTCTGGTGTTGGCTCCGGCGTTGCTTCCGGGGTCGGTTCTGGAGTCGCCTCTGGTGTCGGCTCCGGCGTGGCCTCAGGAGTCGGTTCCTCGGTAGGTTCAGGCGTTGCTTCTGGCGTCGGCTCCGGCGTGGCCTCAGGAGTCGGTTCCTCGGCAGGTTCAGGCGTTGCTTCTGGCGTCGGCTCCGGGGTCGCTTCTGGTGTCGGCTCCGGCGTTGCTTCTGGCATCGGTTCCGGTGTCGGCTCCGGAGTCGCTTCCGGTGTCGCTTCCGGCGTCGACTCCGGCGTTGCTTCCGGCGTGGCCTCAGGTGTGGGCACTGCCGTTGGTTCAGACGTCACGGCCGGGGTGGGCTCAGACACGGGCACCTCTGCAGGTGTTGCTTCCGGCGTGACCTTAGGCTGAGGCTCAGCAAGGCCTTTTTCGCTGGCGGCATCCGGCACGATCTGTGGACATGCCTCGGGATTCGCCGCCGCCTGTGCCGGATCACTGCAATCGGCGAGCGGTACTGATTCCGGGTCAAGCGGTTGGCCAGACATATCAGTGCCCTCAACCGGCGGCGCTGTTTCGATCTCGGTCACAGCAGGCGCTTCAGCGGCCACGGGCGGCGGCATGTCAGGCGTCGCCGCCGCGATGGCAGCTTCTGGCGCAGGGGCCATGAAGCCCTCACAGACAAGCTGTCCGTTGGCGTTCACGATCTCCTTATCCGCACAATCAGCCACAGGCAGTGCGGTGGGAATCCATGCACCCGCCTCGTTGAGGCATTCTGCTGAAAGGATGCCGCCCGCCAGCGTGCCATTGCGGCAGGACGCCGCCCAGTCACCGACCGGCATAGCTTCCGCCATGCGTTCAGCCGCTGCATCTCCGCTCAGAACCTCACCATTCTCGGCCAGGCGCGGCGCGATCTCAGCCACTGCCACCTCTGGGGCGACCTGCGAGGGGATGCCGGCACAACCCAGCGCCCCGCTCTCGTTGTAGATATCGCCGCTGCACAGCGCATAAGGCAGTGACGTCCACTGCGTACCACCCGCAGGCATTACGCATTCAGCCGTCAGATAGTCCCCGCTGATCGCGGCGTTCTGGCACGACTGCTGATAGGAACCAGCCGGCAGCGCGATCACCGGAACGACGCTCACCAAAGGCTGCACGCCGCCGCAGGTCAGAATGCCCGCCATGTTGTTGATGTCGCCCTGGCAGCCGCGATACTCGAGCGCCGCTGCAATATACGCACCCGCGCTGTTGAGACATTCGGCATAGAGCACACCGCCTGCTGCCGCAGGCAGACGACAGGTTTGCTGATACGAACCCGGCGGCACGGCTTCTTCCGCCACAATCACCGCGACGGGCGGCGCGGTGCAGGTCAACTGGCCATCCGTATTGGCAAGCGGCAGATCGCACTGTGCCGTATCGACCGACGACATCGCCCACTGACCGGACGCACGCAGACATTCGGCGGTCAGCACCGTGCCGTTCATCACGCCGTTCCGGCATGATTGCGCCCAGCCACCCGCAGGCAGCGGTGCGCTGTTGCAGATCAGCGCGCCATTGCGATTGCCGATATCGCCGGTGCAGCTACGCGTATCGAGAACGCTGTCCTGCCAGCGGCCACGCTGATCCTGACATTCAGCAACAAGATAATATCCGTCCCATGTCACCGCGCGGCAGCTCTGCGCATATGAGCCCGCCGGCGTGGGCTGCTGCGGAATGGCACCGCAGACCAGATCGCCATCGTCATTTGAAATCGGATAGGGGCAGGTGCGTACATCAATGCCGCTTGTGCGCCAGCGGCCGCGCTGGGTGCGGCATTCCGCACTGAGGACATAGCCATCGAACGAGGCATTGCGGCAGGTATTCGCCCAGCCACCTGCCGGCATGGGGACATTGCCGCGCCTGTGGTCAGGCCGCCACGACGTGTCGCAATACAGCGCGCCACCATAGTTGAAGATGCCGGATGAACAGTCGGTCCAGCGGATTTCAGACGAGCGCCACTCACCCTGCCAGCCGAGGCACTGGCCATAGATCCAGTCGCCATAGACGCTCACATCGCGGCATGAATCATACCAGTTGCCTTCCGGCAGATAGTAGTAATCGGCGGGCAGCGGCGAATAATAGTAATAGGGATCGCCATAAGCGGGCGGTGCCGCGCGGCGCGGTGGTGGTGGAATGCGCGTCATGCGCGGCGGGGCGCGGCGATAGTCGCTGGCGCATACCAGACGGCCATTGTCGTTCTCGACACCGGTGCGGCAGCTGCGCCAGCCAATCTCGCTCACCCGCCAGCGCCCGCGATTGTCACGACATTCTGCGGCGAAGCGCCCGCCTGTCACGGTGGCCGCACGGCAGGTGCGCTGCCAGCCGCCGGGCGGGGCATAGACACTGGCCTCTCGCGTCACCGGCACCGGGAGATTGATCGATACCTTTTCGATGTCGCGATCGCACACCAGCGTGCCGCCGATATTGGTGATGGTTGTTCCGCAGCGCCGCCAGTTGACGAGGCTCACACGGGTGCCGCCTTCCCAATCGCGGCAGCGGGCCGAGAGCGTATCACCTGCGACATCGAAATCGGGGCAGCTGGCCGCCCATGATCCGGGTGGCACGATGCGCTTGCGCTCGCAGGCAAGACGGCCTTCACCCGTCACACCGATCCCGGTGCGGCATTCGTTCTGGCGCAGCACCGAGCCGATCCAGCGCCCTTTGCTGTCGAGGCACTCCGCGCGCAAAGACCCCTGCGTCACCGCAAAGATGCGGCAGGCGCGCGCCCACGATCCGATCGGGCGGGTGCCCGGCAGGTCGCAGACAAGGCGACCGTCATTGTTCAGCAGAGCGGTATCACAGCCCTTCAGCGACACCCGCGTGCGATAGAAGCGGCCATCGGCCGAGCGGCATTCAGCGGCCAGCACTTTGCCATCCGAGATGAAATTGCGGCAGGTCGAAGGCCAGTGCCCGGCAGGCAGCGACGAACGCCGCAGACAGACAAGCGCGCCGTTATCATTGCGGATATCGCCAAGACAGTCGGCGACACGCGCCAGCTTGGCCTGAACCTGCTTACCCTTCAGGTCTGTGCAGCGCGCCGTCAGTACGCCACCGCGCGCCACTGCCGCATTGCTGCATGTCTTTTGGTAGGATCCGGGCGGGGCGGCGGGCCGGGCCTCGGCCACACCCAGACCAAGAATAACTGACACGAAAACAATCAGGGCAGACCAGCGCATCGGTATTCTCCGAAACCTGCGGTGACTCTGACCGCTGTCCACCTGATACGCAAGCATGAGCGCCAGATCATCGCCAGCAGACCCCCAGCTAGGCCTGCCCGGCTGAACAGGCAGTGAACCGCCGGGCAGCACTCAGCAGCAGGCTTCAGCCGCCAGCCGTGCGGCCACCTCGCCCAGCGCGTTGACATCGCCGGGCGTGACCTCGGCCATCGGCACCGGGATGCGAAAGACGATCTGCGCCACCGGATGAACCAGCGCCAGTGTGGTCGTGCGCCCCGGCCCATCCGGGTTGAGGCAGGGGTCTTCGCTGACCAGCCAGGCCTCCTCGCCCTCGCCGAAGCGGGCGGCGGCCCAGGCCTTGATGCGGGACGCCGCGCCGGCGTGCGACAATGTGAGGCGTTTCAACATGGCCCGCCCATGCTAACACAGGGGCAGGCCGGGACGAACAGTCCAGCGCAGGAGAGAGCCATGAAACGCATTTTAACGGGTTTCGCATTCGCCCTCGGCCTTGCCGTCAGCCTTGCCCCGCGCGGGCAGGATGCACCTGCGCCACCGGCGAATACCGGCTTCGAAACGGCTGCCCCTGTCACCCTCGATAGCCGTGTGGAAGGCGCCATCCAGCGCAATCAGTATGGCAATACTGAATACGCCTATTACGTGCTGACACTGGACGAGGCGAACGCCAACACGCGCTTTGATGTCGTGGCCACCGGTCATGGCGGCGAAGGCAAAGTCAGCGTCGCCTATGTCGATGGCAAGGACGGCCCGATCGAAGCGGTCGAGGCCAATGACAGCGGCGAAGCCCGCCTCGTCAGCTATGTGCTGGGCGCTGGCAAACATGTGTTCCGTCTTTCGGCCAGCGGCGTTGGTGAAGGCACACCGCCAGCCTTCACCCTGAGTTTTGAACCCAGGGGCACATGGCAGGCCGGAGAGGAACGTGAGCCCAATCTCAGACACGATCTGGCTTACGCCGGGCAGGTCGAACCGGGCATGAAAGGTGAATTTGCAGGCGAGGAGACCTACGACTTCATCGCCTTCGATGTGCCGGAACCATTGCGGCTGTGGACCGTTGAGGCCAACGGCGATGGCCTGCGCGCCCTGCGTCTGTCGAGTGCCACTGCCGGTGTAGAGAAGGAAAGCAGCAAGGAGGGCCAGGAAGCGGCGCAGATGTGGAGCGTGTTGCTGCCCCCCGGAAAAGTCTATTTTCAGGTGATGGGCGGCAAGGGCGCCTGGAATGTCAAACTGACACCATCAGGCCCGGCCCCCATTGAGGCGCTCAGCGGCACACCAGCCGCGCGCAAGGAAGGCGAAAGCGATGAAATCGAACCCAATGGCGGGTTTGATCGCGCATTGATCCTGCCTGTCGATGGCAGCCGCGCCGGTCAGATTGAAGGCACCGACGATATCGACACCTACCGTTTCACGCTGGACGGCCCATCCCGCGTGAAGCTGGCGCTGAGTGGCATGAACGACATGCGCCTCAGGGCCAATGTCTATCGTGTGACGACAGCTATGGAACTCAAACGCTTTGAAATGAACCGGGAAGACCCGAATAGCGCAGCCGCCATGGGCACGGCGTCGCAGGTCTTTCAGTTGGGGCAGGGCGACTATTATGTCGAAATCCGTGGCGACCGGCGGGAGAAGACGCCTTATCAGCTCAGTGTCGCCCGGTTGCCCGTCTTTGGATCAGACGTTGATCTGGAGCCGAATGATGACGCCATTGAGGCCAGCCCCCTGCCCACCAGCCTGCACCTGACCGGAGATCTGACCGGCAATGACTTTGACTGGTACCAGCTTCCTGATCTTGATCAGCCAACGACCCTGACCGTCAAAACAGCGCCATCCAACAACCCGCTCACCCTGCGCGTCGGCACCACGACCATCACATCTGCACTGAACGGGCCGCTTTCGTTTGATACAAGTGAAGCCGATCTTCAACCTAATGACGACAAGACAGTCTACACGATCGATCTTCCTGCCGGGAAAAACCGCGCCCTGAAGATTCGTGGCGATCGGTCCAACATCCAGCCTTATGATCTAGCCCTCTCGTTCAGCGCCGGGCCGCAGGCTGTGTCCGTCAGCAACACGCTGGTGCCGGCCCTGTCATTTGCACATGACAAGGTCGCGGCATTCGCCAGTGTTCATCAGCGCGTTGAGGTGACGCTTTCGGTTCAGAACACCGGATCAGCCGCCACGGATGCGGCGCTTGCCTTCAACCTGTCCGATGATCGCTGGGTGATTGAGGGCGCGCCGCAGACCCTGCACATCGAAGCCGGACAAAGCGCGCAGGCCAAGTTCATGCTCGTCGCGCCGCCCATGCAGTTTGACGGATCATCCATCATTTTCAGTGCCAAAGCAGCATCCGATGCTGCACAGGGCGCAGTTGAAGCCAAAATCTCTGTTTCCACCGACGCGCCCATGGCCTCACCCGAACGACGCTGGGGCGTCCCGACCGCCATGCTGGGCGGCATCGACGTCGCCTGGAACATGATGGGCGCAACCACCGCTGAGGGGACGAAGCATCTCATTGATGGCTTCGCAACCGCCGGCACGGCGGAACGCATTGGTGCCAGCGACGACCCTGAAAATCTGGCCATCATTGATCTGGCCGGTGATGCGCCCATCAGGATTACGGGCGTCATCGTCAACCCGACCAACGGACCGGACTTTCACGATCAGATCCGCACAATGGCCATTGAAACATCCGTAGACGGATCAAATTACACGCGCCAGTACGAGGGCGAGATAGGCCCGCGTCAGCAGGACTATCCCATCGTGTTTGCGGCACCGGTGGAAGCGAAGTTTGTGAAAGTCCTGCCACTGACACCACAGCGCCGCCAATACAGTGCGCCGACCATCGGGGAAGTGAAAGTCATCGCTGCCGCTGATACGGCAAACACCATCGCACCACAGGGCTTCAATCTGGCTGACCCACGCCTCGGCGGGTTCGTCACCGAGTTCCGGCCGGTCAATGTCGATTTCTATCGCCTGCTGACAGGCGAAAGCAGCGCGGGCAGTGCCTATTTCAACAATGAAGAAACCGACCGGCGCATGTTCTGGACCATGTCGTTCTGGAACCAGCGCGCAGCCCGCGTCGCCCGGATCGAGTGGCGCGACAATGATGACCTCGACCTCGACAAGGCGATCCACCGCGTGAGCGTAGAGGCCGCGATGGAAGCAAACGGGCCTTATGAGAAAGTCGGTGTCTGGGACGTGCATGGTCCTGACGGCACAGGTTCT
Organism: uncultured Flavobacteriaceae bacterium; assembly: GCA_964390465.1. Classification (GTDB taxonomy): domain Bacteria; phylum Pseudomonadota; class Alphaproteobacteria; order Micropepsales; family Micropepsaceae; genus JADZAI01. The sequence goes on from CAYMIJ010000009.1 coordinate 52,272, forward strand.
GCGCAGCCCTTCCTGCCTGAAAAGCCGTTCTGGGCGCGCTTCGTGCGCTTCACGGTCGAGGTGCCCCCGAAACGCGAGGATGGGGCTTCGGTCTATCTGCTCCCGCCGCGTCAGATTTCGATCTTTGAAGCACCGGTCAGTGCCGAAGGCGGCACGGTGCTGGGTGAATGGGGGATTGAATCCCGCGAAGGCCCATTTGAGGCCCTTCACCCTCTGCCTCTGCCACAGGACGCCGCTTCTTTGCCGCCCGGTGGCGACAACAAGGAAACGGCACGCGCTCTTGCACTCGACACACCCATGCCAGGCCGGGTGAGCGCTGGCACAAGGGCCGATTGGTGGGCAGTTGAGGTGCCCGATGGCGGACAGTCACTGGCGCTGACACTGGCCAACCCGCTGGGGCTTGGCGTCACCACAACCATGATGGATGCGGCTGGGAATAACGTTGCACTGGCCGAAACAGCCCGTGATGGATTGTCCCAGACGCTGTCTGCCAAGGTGAAGGCTGGCCGTTATCTCGTGCATGTCGAAGAACCGCCGCGCTCGATCGCCATCAGCTGGGACACGTCAGGCAGTGTCGGACCCTATGTACCGACCATCACCCAGTCGGTGCGCGGCTTCGCCCGCTTCCTGACGCCGGGCCGCGATGAAGTCTCGCTGCTGCCCTTTGATGATCCCAAAGCCGAACCGCTTTCGGCTGAATGGACCGGCAACCCCACCACAGCCTTTGGCCTGCTCAGCGGCTACACATGGGATGCCGCGTCCTCAAACGGCGAAGGCGGCGTGAACGGCGCACTCAGTGTTCTGGAAGGGCGGCCCGGCACCCGCGCCATCATTCTGATCACTGACTATGCCACCAGCGGCAGTCAGGAACAGCGCATGGAAGCGCTTGAAGGCATCAAGCGGATAGGTGCGCGCGTGTTCAACTTTGCCATTCCGTCGGGCAGCGACACAAAGGACGCGGCCTTTGAGCGCAGCCTGATGCAGAGCTTTGCCGGATATTCAAACGGCACGGCCACTTATGCCGGCACGCCTGCGGCTCTGGAGCAGGCATTCGCCCGCACCGCCGCCGCCTTGCGCGCGCCAAAGGATTACACGATCACCGCGAGCGTCGGCATGAAACCGCCCGAACCCGGCAGGATCGCTGTCATCGTGCCGCCCGATGTGACCCCGCCACCGCCCAAAGAGCGCGCTGTGCTGGTGATCCTTGATGCGTCAGGCTCGATGCTGAAAAAACTCGGCAAGAAGCGTCGCATCGAAATCGCCAAGGACACACTCACCGAGCTCACGCAGTCCATGCTGCCAGAGGGTACGCCCTTCGCGATGCGCGTGTTCGGCGACACCAAACCTGACAGCTGCGAAACCAATCTGCGCGTGAAGCTGGCACCGCTTGATCGCGCCGCTGTGAAAGGTGCGGTCGATGCCATCAAGTCCGTCAACAAGGCCAAGACCGCCATTGGCGCCTCGCTCGCCGCGGCGGCGGGTGATCTTGCCGGGTCAAATGGGCAAAAGCTCATCATCCTCATCACCGATGGCGAGGAAACCTGCGGTGCTGATCCGCTGGCCGAAATCGGCAAGCTCAAGGAACAGGGCATCGACGCGCGCATCTCTATTGTCGGCTTTGCGGTTGATGATGCCGCGCTGAAAGACACCTTCTCCGAGTGGGCGGCGGCGGGCGGCGGTGGCTATTTCGACGCGACAAAGCCAGAAGAACTTGCTCCCGCCGTACAGAAGGCGCTGCTGCCACCTTTCGAGGTTGTGGCTGCCGACGGCACGGTTGTGGCAAGCGGCATGTCGGGTGGCGAGCCGGTTGAGGTGCCGCCGGGCACCTACACCATCCGCATTCTCAGCGATCCGCCAAAGGACTATCCAAACATCGTGGTTGAAACGGGGGCCTCAGCCAGCGTAACGCTGGCACAATGAGCTTCACCCTAAGATTGCGCCCGGTATTGTGGATCGCGTTTTTCACCGCGCTTGTGGCGATCGTCTATCTCACCCTGCGCCCCGGCAATCATGGCACGCTGTTCATGTGGTCGGACAAGATCCAGCATGCCGGCGCCTATGTCATGCTGTCGTTTCTGGCGGGGCTGGCATCGCGGCAGTGGCGCCAGGCGGCCCTGATGGCCGCTGGCCTTGCCGCCATGGGCTATGGGCTGGAACTCATCCAGCCCTATTTCGGCCGCAGCTATGATCTTTTGGATGAGGCCGCGAACATCACCGGCTGTCTTGCGGGCTTCATCGCCAGCCAGACCATCAAGCAGATTATCAAACAGGTGACCCGCATATGAACATGCGCGGATGGTTTTACCCCGGCCAGCTTTCGGCATGGACGGCCACGCTGGTCAGCGAAGGCATCGTCGCCGCCCTGCTGGCCCGCATGTTTGGCATCGCACAGCCGTGGAAGGCTTCAGCCGCTGCCATTTTTGGCAGTCTGCTCTCGCATCCCATCGTGTGGTGGCTGCACTACGAGATCTTTCTCGGCCGGGTCGGTTACTGGTCCAGTTTTGCCGTGGTGGAGGCTTTTGCCGTTCTGGTCGAAACGCCTTTCTACAGGCTGGCCGGGGCAAAATGGGGTGATGCTTTGGCGCTGTCGTTTCTGGTCAACGCAGCATCGGTTCTGGTGGGCTTTGCGATGAACGAGGCTGGGATAAGTCTGGGGTTCTGAAACCGCCGCCCAGTGCCATCAGAAAAATCGGCAGTTCAATCCACGAATGAAAGGTTGCGGCCAGCACATAGGCTTTGCGCGCTGCGCCGAAATCAAAAGCGTAAAACAGCGTTGAGGCGATGCCCGCCGCCGCCAGCGCGAAATAGAACACGCGCCATGAAGGCCACGCCACCAGCCGTCCGACCCGCGCCACGCCTCTGTTCAACAGGCGCGGCATCAGCACGATGACCGCCAGATAGTGCATCACCTGCGAAACAACTGCCGCCTGAAACAAAGGCAGGGCCTCATCCAGTCCCATCGTTGCAGGCAGGAACGACTGCAACGGCTTTTGCCCCGCCCCAAAAGCCGAGGGCGCGCGCGTTGCATCGTGCCCGAACAGATGCAGCCCCAGCCAGTCCAGCCCGCCCAGCGCGATCAGGCCGGGCACGATGAAAAACGGAATACACAAAAGGGCGATCACGCGGCCGCGCTGGCCTTTCGGCAGGGCATCGGCGATAAAGCCGAGCGGCGTCAGATTATGCAGCCAAGCCCAGATCAGGAATGTGTAATAGGGGTAATAGAGCGCGCCGAACACCACCAAGGCGGCCACGATCAGCCCCACGCCCTGCAGACGCCGCATGAACATGGCCGCCGCCAGTGCCAGTGCAGCCCCCAGCGTCAGCTCCAGCGGCCCGCCGATCATGCCATCCACATAGCCATAGGTGGTCAGCACACGCGCCCCACAAAGCACGGCCAGCAGACCGCCAATCACAATCAAAGCCGGGCGCGAGGAAACCCCGCCAAAGCGCTCGTCGCAATAGCGCAGTTCCGCCAGCACATGCGGAATCCCGAACAAAGCGATCAGCCAGACATAGGCGGCCAGTGGCGCACTGGCGACGGCAAGGCAGCCCGCCGCGAGGGCCACCGTGAACGACCAGAACCACACCCGGCCTTCCTGCCCGCCAAGGGCTGTATTTTCTGATGGGTTAGCCGCGTTCATGGCCTGATCCTGCAGAAAGTCCAAGGCAAAAGCGAGGCACGGGCGCATATGCTCTCTTGCCCCGGGCCCAGAAAAACGCCAAAGGAAGGCCCCTCGGCCTCAGGGCCACCACGATAAGAATGGAATTAGAAATCCATGGCTAACGGTTCTTCCAACACGCTTCCCTGGCTGCTCGCCGTTCTGATGACAGCCGTCGGTGCCGGTGCGCTCGGCTTTTTCGCTGGCGATCAGTACGGCTCGAACGCGAAGAAAATTGCCGACATCGATACCGCCATCAAGGATCAACAGGAAGCGCAGGCCAAGGCGTCTGATCCGAACTATCTGCCGCCGGGTGTCACCCGCGAGAAGCTCGGTGCCTGGACCGTGATCTGCCAGGATCAGGCGGACGGCAAGAAAGGCTGCAGCGCATCGCAGGACCTCGTCAATCCGCAAGGCCAGATCGTGTTGAGCCTGATCGCCGGGTATAATGAGCAGGCCCAGCGCGCTTTTCTGGTGCGCGCGCCCCTCGGCATCGACCTTGGTCAGGGCCTTGAGTTCAACCTGCCTGGCGACAAGCCGGTGGCGTTCGAGTTCACCGCCTGCGATCAGACCAGCTGCAACGCTGTGCTGACCGTTACCGACGAGAACTATCCCAAGGTCGAAGCTGCGGGCTCGTTCGAACTGGCCTATACGCGCGGCGACGGGCTGCGGGTTCCTGCGTCCGTGTCTGTTTCCGGCCTCAACGATGCCTATGCGCGTCTGACCAAGCCGACGCCCGTGGCGACCCCCGCCGCTGCGCCAGCTGCCCCTGCCGCGACACCGGCAGCGACACCGGCTGCTCCCGCACCAAAGCCGGCCGCCAAGCCAACTCCGTAACAGGAAAAGGCGCGCCGCCCATGACCATGCTGACCGTCGCCGCGACGCAGATGGCCTGTTCGTGGGATCGTGAGGCAAACATCGCTCAGGGCGAGCGGCTCGTGCGCGACGCCGCCGCCAAAGGTGCGAAGCTGATCCTGCTGCAGGAACTGTTTGAGACGCCCTATTTCTGCAAGGACGTCGATTACAAATACATGTCGCTCGCCGAGCCCATTGGCGAGAACAGGGCCGTGAAGCATTTTCAGGCCATCGCGCGCGCGCTGGGCGTGGTGCTGCCCATCTCGGTTTACGAGCGCGCCAATAACGCGCTCTACAATTCGCTCGCCATGATCGACGCCGACGGCACGCTGCTGGGCGTCTATCGCAAGTCGCACATTCCCGATGGGCCGGGCTATCACGAGAAGTTCTATTTCAATCCCGGCGATACCGGCTTTCCCGTCTGGGAAACCGCAGTCGGCAAAGTCGGCACGGCAATCTGCTGGGACCAGTGGTTTCCCGAAGTCGCCCGCATCCTCGCGCTGAAGGGCGCCGACATCATCTGCTACCCGACCGCCATCGGCTCGGAACCGCAGGACGCGTCGCTTGATTCCGCCGGCCATTGGCAGCGCACCATGCAGGGCCATGCGGCCGCCAACCTCACCCCGGTCATCGCCTCGAACCGCATCGGGCGCGAAGTGGGCGAAAAGGCCGAGATCACCTTTTACGGCTCGTCCTTCATCGCGGGTATCAATGGCGAGAAGGTGGCTGAAGCGAACCGCACCGATGAAGCCGTGCTGACGGCCACATTCGACCTTGAGGCCAATGCCCGCGTGCGCCGCTCATGGGGCGTCTTCCGCGACCGCCGCCCTGATCTTTACCGCGAGCTGCTGTCGCTCGACGGACGCACCACGCACGCCAGCCGCGCATAACCCCTCCGCCGCGTCACGTTGACAGACGCGCGCCGCTGCCCCACACCGCCTCTGCCGACAGTTCCGGTTCGCACCGGATGAAAAGGGAACACGGTTCAACGCCGTGGCTGCCCCCGCAACTGTAAGCGGTGAGCTGCATCTCACCAAAGCCACTGGAGTCACATCCGGGAAGGCCGAGATGCAGCGATGACCCGCAAGCCAGGAGACCTGCTGACGGCGGTCGTCCAAGCGTTGTCCGGGGACGGGCGGCGCGGTCAAGGGTTCTTGCCCGGACGGCATGGTTTTGTCGTCAACAGGGAGGGGCCCATGCGCCGCGCCATTTTTTCATCGTTCCTGATTACCACCGCTCTCTCACCCGCCTTTGCTGAGGCCCCGACACCTGCGCCAGCATCTGCCAGCGAGGAGATCATCGTCACCGGCGCAGCGCGCGAAAAGGTGAAGCTGAAACAGTCCGGCAGCGCGATCAGCGTACTGTCAGACAAGGATCTCGAAACCCGCCAGACACGCTTCGTCTCAGATGTTCTGCGCGATCTGGCAGGCACGGCGGTCAATCGCTCCGGTCCCTTTGGTGGCTCGACGCAGTTGCGCCTGCGCGGTGCGGAAGGCAACCACACGCTTGTCGTCATTGATGGCATCAAGGCCAACGAGCCTTTCAATGGCGAGTTCGATTTCTCCGGCCTGATGGCGGACGACATTGCCCGCATCGAGCTGATCCGTGGTCAGCAGTCGGCGCTTTATGGCAGCGACGCCATTGGCGGCGTGCTGAATGTGGTCAGCGCCAAAGCCGCTGAAGGCTTTCATGGTTCGGCGCGTGTTGAAGGCGGCTCGTTCAATACACTGGCCGGGCTGGTGCGCTTTGGCTATGGCGGCGAAGGCATCAACATCACCGGATCGTATGGCCGCTTCCAGACCAGCGGCACACCCACGGCACGCGGCGGCAAGGAAAACGACGGCTATCGCAATGATACCTTCCGCGTGAAGGCCGAGATTGATCTTGCCAAAGGCCTGACCCTCACACTGGCCGGACGCGCCGTGAATGCTTACGGCGAAACCGATCCGCAGGACTTCACCTTCGGCTCGCCGACACAGGGGCTGGTGATCGACGGCAACGAATATTACCGCGACAAGGCCCGCTACGCACGCGCCGCACTCAACCTCGATCTCTATGATGGCGCATGGAAGCAGCAGCTTGAGGTTCAAGGCGTCAGCGGCGATCGCCGCAGCTATGCCGGGGCTTTCCAGACTTTTGCGCCCAAGGGCGAGCGCGTGAAGTTCGGCTATCAGTCGAGCTTCTTCTTCGGCACAGAACAGAGCCAGCGCGTGACGCTCGCTTATGAACATGAAGAAGAAACCTATCAGAACCGTCCCACCTTCGGCCCGGCGACACCCATCAATGCCGAACGGTCGTTGAAGACCAATGCCTACATCGCCGAATATGGCGGCACGTTCGGCGCACTCAGCGTCGGCGCGGCCATACGTCATGACACCAACAGCCGTTTCAAGGACGTCACGACATGGCGCATCACGGCGGCCTATGATCTGGCTGACTGGGGCACGCGCCTGCGTGCCCGCATCGGCACAGGCATCAAGAACCCGACCAACTTCGAACTGTTCGGCTATGATCCCGGCAGCTTCATCGGCAATCCCAACCTGAAGCCGGAAACATCCGAAGGCTGGGAACTTGGCCTTGACCAGAGCTTCCTTGGCGGGCGCGGCCTTTTCAGCCTCACTTACTTCAATGCCCGCCTGAAGGATGAAATCTTCACCGCCTTCACACCTTTGTGGGTCTCGACACCGGGCAATCGCACGACGGACAGCAAGCAGCGCGGCATCGAGGCCGAGCTGCGGCTTGATCTGGACGAGGCATGGTCGGTGGCCGCCAGCTACACCTATCTGCACGCACGCGAAAACAATGTGGGCGAAGTACGTCGCCCCGCCAACACCGCCAGCCTGAACGTCACCTATCGTTTTGCCGATGGCCTGGGCCAGGTGAATCTGGGTGTGCGCCACAACGGCTCGATGACCGATAACGAGTTCATCTTCGCAACGCCCTCCACCATCGCGCGCCTGCCCTCGTTCACGCTGGTGAACCTTTCGGCCTCGTTCAAAGTGACCGAAACAGTGGACGTCTTCGCCCGCGCCGAAAACCTGCTGAACAAGCGCTATGAGGAAGTGTTCTCCTATGTCGCGCCGCGCGCTGCCTTCTATGGCGGCGTGAAGGTCAGCTTCTGATGACGCGGACGGCGGCGATGGCTGTGCTGGCGGCGGGGCTCACCTTCGCCGCCACGGCTGCGCCGCCGCAGCGGGTCGCCTCGATCAATCTGTGTACGGATGAGCTGGCTTTGCTGCTGGGGGCACCGGGGCAGATCGTCTCTGTCTCGGCGCTGGCGCACGACCCGGCCGAAAGCGCCTATGCAGAGCTCGCCAAAGGCATCGGCCTCAATCGCGGCGCGGCGGAAGACATCATCCCCCTGAAGCCCGATCTGGTGCTCGCCGGAACCTACACAACGCGGGCGAGCGTCGACCTCATGACCCAGCTTGGCATCAGGGTGTTGCAGGTGCCGCCAGCCGCCGACCTCGCCGAAGCGCGCGCCAATCTGCGCCTGCTGGGCGAAGCACTGGGGGCAAAGGAACGGGCCGAAATCCTCATCGCCGATATGGATGCCCGCATTGTGGCAGCGGCAAAGCGGATCGCCCACGTCGGGGCACCGCAGCGCGCCGTCTTGTTCCGCCCCGGAGAAGGCATTGCGGGCACACAGTCTCTGTCAGGGGCACTGCTCACGGCTTTGCATATCGGCAATGTGGCAGCTGTCTATGGCATCACCTCATGGGCCGACATGTCTCTGGAAGAGTTCGTGCAGCTCAAGCCCGACGCGATCATCACTGGCGAATCCGCATACGGGCTTTCAATCCATGCCGAGGCCGCACGTCATCCCGCCTTCAGCCGCTCGACGGCCCCGCGCCTCACTTACCCTGATGTCCAGCTGCGCTGCGGTGCGCCGGTTATGGCCGCGGTGGCAGAGGCGATGGCCAGTCAGCTTGAGGCGACGCGCCCATGACCGCCCGCCTCTATGCCCTGCTCACCGCGCTACTGCTGCTTGGCGCGCTGTTCTCGCTGACGCTCAACCGCATCGGTCTGCCCGGCACACAAAGCTGGTGGGCGCTCTGGCAAAGCGACCCTGAAAGCGCGCGTCTCATTCTGTGGAACATTCGCCTGCCCCGCCTGCTGCTGGCCATCATCGTCGGTGGGGCGCTCGGCATATCGGGCGCAGCCTTGCAGGGCCTCTTCCGCAATCCACTCGCCGAACCCGGTATTACGGGTGTGTCGTCTGGGGCAGCCCTCGCGGCCATTCTGGTTTTCTATTTCGGGGCGATGGATGCCTTCCCGCTGGCCTTGCCTGTTGCAGGCATCACTGGCGCGCTCCTCGCGGTCGGCCTGCTCTATCTCGTGGCCGGGCGCGGCGCGACAACACTCACGCTGATCCTGGCCGGTGTCGCCATCTCGTCCATTGCCGGGGCGCTTTCGGCGCTGGCGCTCAATCTTGCGCCAAGCCCTTATGCCGCCGTCGAGATCGTCTACTGGTCGATGGGTTCGCTCACCGACCGTTCGATGAACCATGTGCTGCTCGCCGCACCCTTCATCTTTGTCGGCGCGGTGCTGCTGCTCACGGCTGGGCGCAGCCTCGATGCCCTGACTCTTGGCGAAGACGCGGCTACCGCGATGGGCGTGAACGTAGCGCGCACGCGCCTGATGGTCATCCTCGGCAGCGGCCTTGCAGTTGGCGCGGCGGTCTCAGTCAGCGGGGTCATCGGTTTTGTGGGTCTTGTCGCACCGCATATGCTGCGGCCATTTCTCGGGCATCGTCCGGCGGCGCTGCTGCCCGCCTCCTTTCTGGGTGGGGCGGCGCTGTTGCTGCTGGCCGATGCTGCCGTGCGCGCTTTTTCACCCGGCCCTGAACTGAAAATCGGCGTGGTGACGGCGCTGGTCGGCGCACCCTTCTTTCTTTGGGCGGTCTTCGCCAGCCGGAGGGATGCGTGATGCTGGTGGCACGCGACATCCATGCCCAGCGCGGCAGCCGCAAGGTGCTGCATGGCGTATCCATCACTTTGCGGCCCGGCACGCTCACCGTCATTCTCGGCCCGAATGGCGCTGGCAAATCCAGCCTGATGCGCCTGCTGGCCGGGCTCGCCCGCCCGGAACAGGGTGAGGTTCTGCTGGACGGGAAACCGCTGCACGGCCTGTCCGCCCAGCAACGCGCAGGCCTGATGGCCTATCTGCCGCAAACGCGCGAGACGGCCTGGAACATGAGCGTTCACGACATCGTGGCGCTGGGCCGCTTTCATACACAGCGCCTGATGGCCCCGCCCTCCGATCAGGACCGCACCGCCATCGCGCGCGCGCTCCAGACGACCGACACCGCACATCTTGCCGCGCGCGGGGTGCGCACCCTGTCTGGCGGCGAGCTGGCGCGTGTCCTGCTCGCCCGCGCATTGGCTGCCGAAGCGCCTCTGCTATTGGCGGATGAACCTGTTGCCGGTCTTGATCCGGCCCATCAGGTGAGTGTGATGGCGGCCCTGCGCCAACGCGCGGATGAAGGCGCAGCCATCGCCATCGTGATGCACGATCTCACGCTGGCGGCGCGCCACGCTGACCATGCCTTGCTGATGAAGGCGGGCCGCATCGCCGCTGAAGGCGGGCCTGACACGGTGCTGACAGCGCCCATCCTTCACGAGGTTTTCGGCATCACCCTTGCGCGCGGCGCTGGCTTCGGCCCCGCAACACCGCACAACACGTCCTCATAGCCGCCCTTGAGGCGGCTATCCATGCACCGCACACAGGCTGGAGGCCGGGTCGAGCCCGGCCATGAGGAAATATTTCTTTCACAAGTGCGCTGGGACAGACGCGGACAGATGATCAATCTGCGTAGTTCGCGGTGCGCTTCTCGATATTCGACATGATCGCTTCCACCTGATTGGGGCTGCCGATCAGCGCGATCTGCTCATCTGATTCCGCCTGCAGAATCTCGCGCGCCGTGCCTTTGTTGGAAAGATTCATCAACCGCTTGGCGGCACGGATGGCGGTGGGGCTTTTCCCCGCGATCTCACGCGCCAGGGCCAGCGCGTCCTCGCGCGGTGTGGTGGTCACGCGGGTGGCGACACCCAGCCCCAATGCTTCCTCGCCGGTGAAGATGCGGCCCGTATAGGTCAGCTCGCGGATCACATCGTCGCGCATGAAATGGCGCATCAGTTCCACGCCGCCCATATCGGGCACCAGGCCCCATTTGATTTCAAGCACCGAAAGCTTCGCGTCCGGCGCGACATAGCGCATGTCGGCACCCAGCATCAGCTGGAAGCCGCCGCCCAGCGCCACGCCGTGCACGGCGGCGATGACCGGCACCGGCACATCGCGCCACACCATCGCGACATATTGGGCGGCGTTGGAATCGCCATGCGCGCGCGCCGTCAGATTGCCGCCCGTGCTGCTTTCGCCGCTCTTGCGCGAGCCATCAGCCATTTTTGCGAAATTACCCATGTCGAGTCCGGCGCAGAAGGCCTTGCCTTCGCCGGACACCACAACGGCGCGCAGACCCTTCTCGGTCTTCAGCCGCTCGCCCGCCGCGATGATGCCGGCGAACATGGCCGGGTCCAGTGCGTTCATCTTGTCAGCACGGGTCAGGCGCACATCAGCGACGCCGCCTTCGATGGTGATGGAAACACGTTCTTCGCTCATCAGAATTGTCCTCCGTCGATATTGATCTTCTGTCCATTGGCGTACGGGTTGGCGTCCGACACCAGCCACACCACGGCGGCCGCGACATCTTCCGGCACACTGACCCGCCCGAACGGAGAGGTCGTGTCGAGGTCGTGAATATCCTTCACACCACGCGCCTTCGATAGGCGTTTGCCCATTTCGGTCACGGTCAGGCTGGGGGCTACGATGTTGCAGCGGATCCCATGCTGCCGTTCTTCCTTGGCGATGGTGCGGGCCAGCGCTTCTTCTGCGGCTTTCGCCATATTGTATGGCACACCATTGGCGGCCATCTGCATGGTCGCCACTGACGAGATCATGATGATGTCGCCGCGCCCGGCCTGACGCAGATGCGGAATCGCCAGTTTTGAGAGTACAAAGGGCGCGACAGCGTGCACGCCCAGCACGCGGCGCAGTTCTGCCGGATCCGTGTCGGCCACGCTCTGCCCACGGCTGGCAATGCCCGCATTGTTGACCAGAATGGAAAGACTGCCGAAATCCGCCACCACGGCCTCGATCATGGCGGCGCAGGCGGCATCATCGTCAACAGACGCCTGATAGGTGCGCGCACGACACCCCATGGCGGTGATCGCGGCGGCGACCTCCTCGGCATCAGCCTGCTCGCGACGATAATTGATGGCGACATCCGCGCCCGCACGCGCCAGTTCCATCGCGATGGCCCGGCCAATGCCCCGGCTCCCGCCCGTCACCAGCGCCACACGGCCTTTGAGAGAAATTTCCATGTTCGTCTCCGGTGCTTAAGGCAAACGATAAGTGCCCGTGGGGCTGGGCGCACCATCGGTGAGCACGCGGCCATCTTCCACCAGTGCGATGAGATGCGAGAAGACGCTCATCGCCGCAGCCGGGTGAAGGCGCGTGTCGACATCACGGTACATGCGCGCCACCATATCGGGTATGCGCGAAAGCCCCTCACCGACACAGGCGATGATCTGGTCCTCGCGGTCGCGCCGGTGTGCCAGAAGTGTGCGGACATAGTCCTGCGGGTTGCGGCCCATCACATCATGCGGCCCGCCAATGGGCGCACCGTGTGTTGGATAATAAACGCCGTCACTGCGGGCAGCGAGTTTTTCCAGCGCATGCATATAGGCGCGCATGTCGCCATCAGGCGCGCCCACCACCGTGGTCGACCAGCCCATCACATGATCGCCGGGAAAGAACGCGTTTTCGCCCTGCAACGCATAGCACATATGGTTCGAAGTATGGCCGGGCGTGAAGACACACTCAAAGCGCCAGCCCTCGCCTGCGATGACATCGCCATCGCGCACAGCGACATCGGGCACAAATCCGGTATCGCCCGCTTCTTCCATCCGCACCGTATCGCCACCGCGCAGACTGCCATGCGGACCAAAGCCATAAGTGCGTGCGCCGGTCTTCGCCTTTAGCGCGGCCGCCAGCGGCGAATGGTCGCTGTGGGTGTGGGTCACAAGTATATGCGTGATGGGTACCCCCGCCGCCGCATCCATAATCGCGGCGAGATGCGCCGGATCATCCGGGCCCGGATCAATCACCGCAAGGGCGCGCTCGCCCACCAGATAGGTGCCGGTGCCATGAAAGGTGAAAGGGGAAGGGTTTTTCGCCAGCACGCGGCGCACCAGCGGCGACAGGCGCACGGCCTCGCCATAGGCGGGATCGTAGGCACGGTTGACGGGAACGGTGACTGCCATTGCGTCAGTCTTGCGGAGACCGGGCCGAAACGCCAGTGTGTCCACACGTCAACATCAGGAGTCCCGTCATGAAGTTCTATAATTCCATCGGCCCCAACCCGCAGGTCGTGCGCGTGTTCGCAGCTGAAAAAGGTATCACGCTCGATACGGTCGAGGTTGATCTTCTCAAGGGCGAAAACCGCCAGAGCGCGCATCTGTCGCGCAACCCGGCGGGCCAGATGCCTGCGCTGGAAATCGCGCCGGGCAAGTTCATCAGCGAGATCACCACGATCTGCGAATATCTGGAAGAAAAGCACCCAGCGCCCGCCCTGATCGGCGCCACGCCGGAAGAGCGCGCCGAAACCCGCATGTGGATCCGGCGCTTTGATGAGAATGTCGCCGTGCCGCTGGCCTTTGGCTTTCGCTGGGCGGAGGGGGAAAAACTGTTCACCGGGCGCATTCCGGTTTTCCCGGAAGCTGCGTCTTCGCTGAAGGCCATGGCGAAAGACCGCATGGCATGGATCGATTCCATGCTGGCGGGCCGTCAATGGTTCTGCGGCGACCGCTTCACGCTGGCCGACATCATGGCGGGCGTCTTCATCGCCTTTGGCGGCGCGGTCGGTCAGAAGATGGACGAGGCCAACACCAACCTCGCAGGCATTGTCGGCCGCGTCATGGCGCGCCCCAGCTTCAAGGCCTGACCTATTCCGGCACGGCGCGGCGTGAGCGATCACGCCGCGCTTTGGCTGCCAAACCGCCCGCGATGCCGGGTGAGATGCTCAAAGCGCCAGGTCATTAAAATGGCCGCCGCGATGATGCCAGCTGAAAGACCCAGCCACACGCCCTGCCCGGCCAGATCGGTATGGAAGGCCAGCAGCCAGGCCACCGGAAAGGCAATCGCCCAATAGGAAATGCCCGCGATCCACATCGGCATGCGCGTGTCTTTCAGCCCGCGCAGCGCGAAGGCCGCTGTCACCTGCTGACCATCGGCCAGCTGGAACAGCGCGCCGATCAGCAGATACTGTGCAACCAGCGCCAGCACGGTTTCGGCTTTCGGGTCCGACAGGTTCAGATACTGCGCCGCGATGGTTTGTGGGGCGAACAGCAGCAACAGCGCCGTCAGCCCCATGAAGACCATGCCCAGCAGCATGCCGACATGCCCGGCACGGCGCACCGCTGCCCAGTTCTGCGCGCCCGCCGCATAGCCCACACGCACCGTCGCGGCGAACGAAACGCCCAGCGGCACCTGAAAGGTCAGCGAGCAGACATTCATGGCAATCTGATGCGCCGCCAGCGCCGATGTGCCGATCAGCCCCATCAACCATAGCGAGGCGTTGAACACCGCGCCTTCAAAGAACAGCGTCAAGCCGATGGGCGCGCCGAGTTTCATGAAGCGGGCGATGCGGCGCGGCTCGAACACCATGACGCCTTTGAAGAGATGCAAGCCCCGCGTCGCAGGATGCCAGTGCGCGAACAGGCACATGGCGATGAAGCTGACGATGGTCGCGCTGCTGGTCGCAAGGCCAGACCCCACCACACCCATCGCCGGAAATCCGAAATGGCCGAAGATGAAAATCCAGTTGAACAGCGCGTTGATGCCGATCCATGCAAGGGTGACGATCAGCGCCGGGCGCGGGCGGCTGAGCGCTGAGAACGTGCCGCGCAGAATCCCGATGAGCAGCATGAAGGGCAGCGCCGGGATCATCGCATAAATGTAAGACGCCGCCGTTTCCGACAGCACCGCATCCTGACCGAGCAGTGTGAAAAGCGGGCGCGCAAACAGCAGCACAGCAGCTGCCGCCAGCGCCGCCAGCAGCACCGACCACAGCGCGGTGCGCACATGCACGCGCAATTCGTTTGTTGTGTCGGTGCGGCGCAGCTTGGGGTCCAGCCCATGCGGATCGGCACCGATGGCCTGCGACATCAGCGGCGAGAGTGCATTGGAAAGGCCGAAGCCGAACATCAGCGGCATATAGAAAAGGCTGAGGCCGAGCGCGGCAGCAGCCAGCGCATCGGCGCCCAGCTGGCCCAGCATCAGCACATCGGTGGTGCCGATGGCCATCGAGGCAAGCTGTGTCAGCACCAGCGGCCAGGCGAGCTTCAGCATGGCGCTGATTTCACCGGCATAGGTTTCGGGAAGATGGAGTTTTTCAGAAGGCGGCCGATGGGCGGCCTGATCGGTGTCGGTCATGTCTGGCGGTCCTGGAATGGGTCAGGGAAGTGCCGCCAGCGAAGGGCGGCGTCAGGCGAGGGAACAATCCATTGGTCGCTTCATCCTTCGGTCCTCAAACTGCGGGCCGCAGCCCATCACAAATGGCCAAAACAAATAGCCCAAACAAATGGTCGGAGAGAGAGGATTCGAACCTCCGGCCCCTGCTTCCCGAAAGCAGTGCTCTACCAGGCTGAGCTACTCTCCGACGCTCGGGAGCGAGGCGTGTAACCGCCTTCATTCCTGAAAGCAAGCGGCGCGGATGCAACGCCGCGCCGACAATCCACATGAGAAAACAACAGGCCACAAAAGAAAACGGGGCCTGTGAAGGCCCCGTTCTGCTGAAAGCAATCCGTGTGGCGATCAGTATTTGAACGTCACGTTGATGAAGGCGCGACGGCCAACCACATCATACTGCGACAGAGCAGCCGTACCACGGCGGAACTGGCCAGTTGACTGCGACGGCGGACGCTCGTCAAACAGGTTGTTCACGCCGACGACATAGCTCCAGTGATCGAACTCCTGAGCAAACGTCACACCATGATAGATGGTCGGCTCAGTGGACTGGTCGTAGCGAACCTGCTGCTGATAGACGGACGAGTTGAAGATGTCGCCCGTTGAATACTGAGCATCGTCCGTCGCCGAACCGATATACTGCATGTTCCAGGCAAGCTTCCAGTTATCCTGAGACCAGCGAATGTCGGCATTGCCAACCATTTTGGGGCCACGATAGCTCTGGGTTGTGCCCAGCCATTGTTCGGTCGGACCGCCCACGAAGGTTGCCACATCGTCCTGCAGCAGGAAGGTCGCCTGCAGGTTGAAGCTCAGCTTGCCAACTTCGAACTCGTGCTCATAACGGGCCGCCAGGTCGATGCCGCGATTGGTCTGGCTGGCAACGTTCACATACCGGTTGTTCACGGTTGTGATGTTGTAGGTGGCCGGGTCACGCGTGAAGAGCGTGCAGTAGTTGTTCGGATAATTGTCCGACGAATAGCAGGCCGACAGGATGTTGCCTGCACCGAACGTACGAACTTCGTTCTCAACCTTGACCTCGAAGTAATCAACCGCCAGCGACATCCCAAGATCAGCATTGGTCCAGATCAAACCGACCGTTGCCGCCTGTGAGGTTTCAGCCTTCAGCAGCCCGGCGCCGCCGCCGGCGAAGACGGTTGCCGATGAACCACCGCCAAAGTTACCGCCAGTGTAGCCAGCAGGCACACCCGCCGCCGCGCAATTGGCCTGCACGCGCGGATTTGTGCTGTCCTGCCAGTTGACGCAGGGGTCGATCGCGGTCTGGCCAACGAAGCTGGTCTGGTTGGCCAGATACAGCTCGTACAGTGCGGGCGCACGGAACGACGTGCCGTACGAACCACGGATACGGAACTGGTCGTTGATCTTCCAGTTCAGGCCGACCTTGTAGGTCGAACCTGAGCCATAGCTTGCATAGTCAGTATAACGACCCGACAGCGTGACCGTCAGGTCTTCTGCGAAGGGCTTGTCCTTGAAGATCGGGATACCGACTTCGCCGAAGACTTCCTTGACCGTGTCGCTACCAACCGTGCGACCGGCTGACGTCGAACCCCACAGATTGTAGGTGATTTCGTTCGGGCCCGGGATGTCGTCGAGATGCTCACGACGCCACGATACACCGATCACGGTTTCCACCCCACCTGCGGGCAGCTGGAACAGCTCGCCAGACAGGGTCGCTTCGATCATGTGCTGGGTGTACTTGGTCGTGCCATATTCACGCTTGAACAGGAACGCCCTTTCGTTGTCGTTGAATTCGCCATTGAGAATGCGGGCGCTGGTCCACGGAATGGGTGCCGCGAGGTCCGTGCACTGACCACCCGAAACAGTGATCAATGCCTGATTACAGGCCACAGCGCCGGTTACTGCCAGAACACGGTCATTATAGATGATGTCCGTGCCATACGAAGCGTCAGAGCTTGAACCCTGATAGTAGATGTCCCACTTCCAGCCATCAGCGCCACCGAATGTGCCTGAGAAGCCCAGCACGCCGCGGATATAATCCACGGTCTGGTCACGGACCGAGGCCAGCGGAATGATCGGCTGCAGAGAGGTGAACAGTGCCGGACCGAACTGGTTGCCAGGGTTGAAACGGCTGACTGAAGGGAAGAACTGGCGAGCGCCAACCTGCTCGGACTCACGGCGGTTCCAGAGGATTTCGCCATAGACCTTGACGGCGTCGCTCAGCTCATACTCGCCATTGGCGAAAATGGAGTAGGTCGTCACCGGCGAATTGGCCGAGGTGTTTCCATAAGCAGGCGCATCCATATGCGCATAGGGATAGGTGGCCCTGAAGCCCGCACGGCGCTGACGCACCATGCCGCTGGCGGCGGGGGCGTTATTGCCGTCGGCCACACTTGGATAGGTCACGCCGGCATCCGGCCAGATCAGGTCGCCTGCATTTGTACGCAGAACACGGCTGAACAGATTGATGCACTTATAGGTATTGTCCTTGTACTGCTGGCCAGGGTCAGTGTTCGGGAAGTCGACGCGGATATTGCTGACCGGGTCGAAAAGATAGTCGCTAGCGCATGCAAGGTCGGCGCGGTCGCTGTTACGCAGGATCTCGCGCTTGTAGTATTCGCCGCCGATCGCGAAATAGCCGCGATCGAACTTCTTGCCCCAGGCGAGGCTGGCGCGGGTTTCTTCACCGCCGCCCTCTTCGTTGAAGCTGCGATAGGCGTCACCTTCAAAGCCGTTCAGATCCTTGCGGGCGATGAAGTTCACCACACCGGCGATGGCGTCAGAACCGTAAACCGACGACGCGCCATCCTTCAGCACCTGAACCTGTGCGATCATCGAGGACGGCAGCACGTTCAGGTCGATCGGACCGACGGTGCCGCGCGTACCGGCCGGGCCGAGGCGGCGGTTATTCAGAATGACCAGTGTACGGCTCGCGCCGAGACCACGCAGCGAAACCGTGTTCACGCCGGGGCCGCCGGTCGTGACGAAGCCGGTGAACTGGTTGTTGATCTGCACCGAACCGGCGGTGGCAGGGGTCTTCTGGACCATCGAGGCCGAGCTGACGAGACCTTCAAGAATGGTCTGCTCGCGCGTGATGACTTCGACGGGCGATGAGCTGTTGAAGGCGTTCTTGCGCAGGCGCGAACCCGTCACGACCACTTCTTCAGAACCCGATGCGGCAGGCGCCGCGGCAGCTTCAGCAGGCGCAGCCGCTTCAGGTGCCGGCGTGGCGGCTGGTGCAGTGGCGGCCGGCTGAGCGGCAGGCGCTGGCTTGGCCGGTGCAGCGGCCGGAGCAGGTGTCGGTGTGGGTGCAGGCGTCTGGGCCAGTGCTGTCGCACCAAAACCGAACGTGACGGCTGCAACGCCGGAAAGCAGCAGAGAATCAAATGATGTGATTTTGCGCACGAGAATGCCCCTTTGGTGCGTGATACAGGCCCAAAAGCAGCCCCCTGCTCTGGTCCAAGTGGCAACCATCACATAACAATCACATTCGTCAAACATTATCTGTCAGAACGATCAGCGTTACGGGACGGCTTGTTGCACGACCGCCACAGAGGTGAGTCACTCACGAAACATAGTGATCTGGAGGTCGCGCATAACATGGCGATCATTCCAAAATGCGCCTGACAACATCACCATGAGTAAAGTGACGCTGCGGCACGACTTACCTCATCGCGACCTGACGATATAAGGGCCGGGCGATACACGCAGGATCACCTATGTCAGACCCCACACCCAGCCAGGGCGATTTTGCGCTCGACCGCTCTCTTGCTCTCACGCACCACGAGGGCGGCGCCTGGGCCGGGACGACCAGCCCGCTCTATGGCAACCGGGTCGGCCCCTATGGAGGCTGGATTGCCGCGCTGCTGATGAAGGCCATCCTTGATCAGAGCCCGCAGGGTGATCCGCTCAGCCTGACGGTCACCTTTGCCGGCGGCTGTGCGGATGGGGCGCTCAAAGGCACCACGCGGCTGTTGCGCCGCAGCCGCACGAACGAACACTGGGTGGCGGAGTTCTGCGACGCAACAGGCGCGATCGTCGCGCATGGCGTGGCGACGTTCGGCCTGCGCCGTCCCACGGTGCGGATCGGCACACTGGCCCCGCCCGCCCCGGCACCCGCCCCCGACACCATCCCCCCGCGCCCCGATTTCGGCGATCGCGGCCCGGCCTTCTTCAAGATGTATGATGCCCGCCAGTTCGTCGGCATTCCGTTCAAGAAGAACCCCGCGCCGGTCAGCCGCACCTGGATCAGGGATATCGACAACCGCCCGCTCGACTGGATTGCGCTGGCCGCCCATGCCGACTCGCCCGTGCCGCGCATTTTCCTCACCAGCGACACACCCAGCGCCATCGCCACGATGAGCATGTCGGTTTATTTCCACGCCTCGGCTGAGGTGCTGGCTGAGGCGGGCAGCGATTACATTCTGGTCGATGCCGATTGCCGTTCAGGCCATGACGGCTTCCACGATCAGACCGCGCTGCTCTGGACCCGCAGCGGCAGGCTGCTGGCGACCAGCGAACAGCTTGTCTGGTATAATCATCGCGAAGAGCGCTGACGCTGGCAGCAGATCAGCTGGCCAGTGCCTGCATGATCTCGTTGGCGACCGGCAGGGCGACGGTGATCTGCGTGCCCTTGCCGACTTCGCTGGTGATCGACACCTTGCCGTTCATGGCGGCGCTGAGGCTGTGCACGATGGACAGGCCAAGCCCCATGCCACCGGCATTGCGCGATGCCACTTCATCCACCTGGAAGAACGGCTTGCCGAGCATCTCGATCTTGTCTGCGGGAATGCCAACCCCTGTATCGGTCACGGCGATGGCGACCATTCCGCCCTGGCGCTGCCATGCGATCGTGATGCTGCCGCCGTCATCTGTGAATTTCAGCGCATTGGCGACCAGATTGATGAGGATCTGCCGCAGCGAGCGTTCGTCGGCGACCACCGGAATGTCGCCGCCATTGGGCACCACAAGCGTCACGCCGCGCGCAGCCGCCTGACCTTTCAGCATGCGCACGACTTCAGCGGCCGCCTCCTCCAGCGAACAGGCCTCCAGATCGATGCGGTACTCCCCGGCTTCGATCTTGGCCAGTGAGAGAATGTCATTGATGACCGCCAGAAGATGCTGGCCGCTGGAAAGAATGTCGCCGGAATATTCGTGATAGTTCTTGTTGCTGTGCGGACCAAAAGCCTCGCTCGCCATGATCTCGGAAAATCCGATGATGGCATTCAGCGGCGTTCTGAGTTCGTGGCTCATATTGGCGATGAAGGCGCTCTTGGCCCGGTTCGCATCGGCTGCTGCCGACGCTGCCTGGGTAACCGCCCGGAAGCTCTTCAGCGCCATCCGCCAGCGTGTGGACAGGAGATAAAGGCAACCCAGCATCACGGCCAGCACGCCCATGCCTGGCAACCAGTAGCTGGCGATGAACGGGCCAGACGCCATGCGCTGGCTCCATATCAGATAGCCCACCGGCGCACCCGCCGGACCGATCAGCGCGACGGACAGTTTATCCGCCTGCGGCGCGTCGGCAAATTGCAGCCCGGTCAGGTTATAGTCTTCGGCCAGTTGCCCGAAGACACCGGCCTGGATTTCGCTGAGCAGCACCATGACATTGCGCGGTCCGTCAGGGGGCAGAATGCCCGATGATGGCACCAGCACAGACGCGGCCGCCATATGAACGGTGCCATGCCACATGACATAGCCGCTGACCGGACTGGTCGCGCCCCGCAGTTCCTGATGCCGGGCTTTTTCGATCAGGCTGCTGACATCGGCAGAAAAAGCCGTATGCCCCGACTCGCCGTTCGGAGCCCAGGCATAGATTTCACGGCCGTCCGGGGCGACGATCAGAGTTTCCCTTACGCCGAAAGCCTTGGACAGATACGGACCAAGACTGCTCTGGGCGAATTCGTCATCCACCCCATCGCGGCCCTGAAAGTAGAGATCGTCCCACCATGCATAATCGCCCACGGTGTTGGTGAGCCGCTCCAGCATGCGCTTGGAAACGGATGCGACCATATGTTCTTCTGCGATCGCTGATTCCCGGTCGATGTCACCGGCTGCGCGATGCACCAGCCACAGATTGGCGGCGGCGCCCAGCAGAAGAATGACCACCACGGGCAACAGCATCTGCCACAGCAGGCGGCGGCGGTTTTTACGTTCCTGATCGGTCAACGACTTGGGCATGACAGCAAATGGCTCATTGTCGCCACTTATAGATCAGCACGCCCTAACGGACCGCGAATAGACCTTAATGCGCAGGTAACCAATGCCAGAAAAGGTCAGATCGAATCCGTTATAACAGCCACGCCCCTCGCTTTGTGAGCCTCTTGGCAGTGTGACGGATTTACCAGACTTCCCGCTTTCATTTGCGCGGGGCCGCGGCTTTGGCTAGGGTCCGTGGCCTTGGCTCAGGAGTCCATCATCATGGTGTTGTTCAGGTTGATTGCGGTCATTTTCATCGTCGCGGGGCTGCTCTGCGTCGGCTACGACGTCATCTCCTCGCTTCAGGGTGGACAGGGCTTCAAGGCCATGGCGCTGTCAGACATCTGGAGCCTCATCAATCAGGGCTCGCTTGATGGCTATCGCGGCTGGGTTGATGCCAAAGTGCCCAATCCGGGCTCAAGCGTCTCCAATGCCGTGCTTGGTTTCCCGGCCTTCGCCGTGCTGGGCGGGTTCGGCATCGTACTGGCGCTGCTTTTCCAGCGCCGTTCGCGTTACGACGACTGAAACCGGAAATGCCTAAGCCAGATGCCGTCGGTTTCCGGCGGCATTTGGTCGCGTTGACAGCGTCGTCACCACACTGAATGGTCAATGCTCTGTCACCGGAGTTTTGTCATGGCGTGCCGTCCGTTTTTCAGTGTCCTGCTTTGCGGCGCCATTGCCTTTCAGCCGGCGGCCTTCGCGGCAGATTTCCATCTGCCTGACCTGAGCCAGGCGGGCGATGGAAGCGCAGCACTCCACAATGAACCCATCGCTGCGCCGGAAGGCACGGTGGATCTGTCGGGCAGCATTGATGCCGCCTTCAAGGCCGCCGACAGCTTCCCGGCCGCACGCTATGAAGTGGCGGCTCTGGCTGAAAGCCTTGGCAAGGATCCGGCCGCCGCGTTCACCTGGGTGCGCGATCATGTCCGCTTCGACCCCTATGCCGGCCAGTTGCGTTCTCCAGAAGCCGTGCTGGCTGCCTCTGGCGGCAACGCCGCAGATCGCGCCGCGCTGCTGAAGGCGCTGTTCGACGCCATGGGCATCAAGTCCCGCTTTGCAATGGCAAAACCCGACGATGCCGCAAAGACCAGATTGACCGATGCGGTGTTCGCAGCGCGGGCCGGTGGCGCGGTGCCCGATGCCAGCGCGGTGTTCAATCCGGCATTTCTGGACGCCATCGCCGCCCGCGCCAGACATGATGCGGCGATCCTTGTCAGCGCCTTGGGTCAGGACTCTTTTGCTGCATCAGAGGGCGCACCCATTTCCCCCCTGACAGCGCTGGATCAGCCCCATGTCTGGGTGCAGACCGAAATCAATGGCGCGTGGGTCGACTATGACACCACCTTTGCCGATGCCGCCATCGGCACACAGCTCGCCAAACCTACGTCGACGCCTGAAAAACTCGACGCAGGCCAGCAACAGATGGTCACCATCGAAGTCGTGGCGTCGAACAAAGATGGAGATCAGCACGTCCTGAAGACCCAGCTGCCTGCCAGCGAGGCCGCTGCACAACAGCTTCTGCTCTATTTCGAACCCGATCGCACAGGCCAGGGTGCGGCCATCGCCGGTGATGGCGGCTATTTGCCGGTGCTGCTGGCGAACGGTGAAGCCGTGCGCGGCAAGGTCATCACGGGCAGCTCAAGCGGCGGCGGCCTCGGCGGCGCGATCGACATGCTGGATGGCGGCGGCTCAAGCCAGGCCGGGCTGACCGCACTCTCGCTGATCATTACGACCACTGGCCCCGGCCTTGAACCGATCACGACACAACATGTGCTCGCCGGGGCTGACCCTGACGGGATGCTGCCCGCCAATGATCGCAACATACTCTATGCTCTGTCATGGATTCATCACATCACGGTTTCCAATGGCGGCCAGTCACCGCGTGAATATGCCGTCGTGAAAGGTGCCGCCGCCGATTTTGTGGCACGCGAACTCGCCACGCCCGAACAGCTTCAGAATGCCGCTTTGCCTGCCATGATGTGGCCGTCCACATCTGCTGACCTCGCACTTCCAGCGGTCAGCGAGCGGATGTTCATCGAGAGCCTGAACACGCCAGACCAGCGTGCCTTTGTGGCACGCCCGCGCGTCTTCATTGTGTCGTCGGGTGCGAATCCGGGCAAGGACAGGCCCGAGCAGGACTTCATGACCGATCTGATGCTCGATGGTGCCGCGATCATCTCACGCAGCGGTGCAAGCACCATGCAGGCCAGATTCTGGTATGGCGCGCTCCAGGCCGCGCTTGAAACCGAATATGCGCTGCTCAGGCTGTCGGCTCTGGCCCCGTCTGGCCGCGCCATGTCAGGGGCCAGCCTTGCGCTGACCGCCGGGACAGTCGCTGTCCTTGACCAGAAATCCGCGCCGCCATCCGCGCCAAAGGCCATGCTGGATGATCTGGCATCGGGCGCGCGGGTCATCGTTGCGGGCGACCCGGTGGCCGCAACGTCATGGTGGACAGTGCAAGCTGACGGAGCCGTCCGCGCTGTCCTCGACCCGTCTTTCGGCGGCATAGGGGGTGGTGGCTTCGGCGTTACACCAGCCGGTTATGTCAATTCAACGCCTTCAACCACCACCTATGTGATCGATGAAGCAACCGGCAATACGATTGCCGAAATCCGCAATGGCCAGCGCTATGCCATGCGCAATGCTGCACGGGCGCGGTCCACTTGCGGCGGCGGCAGCGAATACATGATCGTTGCCGGCTGCGTCTCGATCCCTAATTCCTACGCCTATGCCATTCTGGCGGGCGAGGTGGCGATCTTCGTGGTCATCTGCGCCTATATTATCGGGCACACCTGATGACACGCGCCTGATCAGTGCGCCCGTACACGAGCCCGTACACGAGCCCATACACGAGCACGTGAAACCGCACTGCATCGACGTCGGGCGCATCGTGCGGTATGCACCCGCTCGTGAATGCTCCGTCTGAAAAACGCCACGGCGTTATCGTCTCGTGGGATGAATCGCGCGGCTTCGGCTTTGCGCGCACCCCAGACCATGGCGATGTGTTCGTCCATGCGCGTTATCTGAAAAACCGCAAGCAGGCGCTTAAGCCAGGCGATCTGGTGCGCTTTGTACTGACCGAGGGCCGCAATGGGCGGCTGGCGGCGGCAGATGTCGATGTGCTGACCCCCAAACCATCGGCACAAACGATGAAGCCGCAGCCTGCCCCCATCAGGATCAGCGATGTTTCAAGACTGGTTGCCGCCTGTGCCCTGCTGGCCGGGGCGATTGCCGCTTCCATTATCGGGCGCGCGCCGTGGTGGCTCGCCTCGGCCTATGGCCTGATGAGTCTGGCCTCGATGACAGCCTACTGGCTCGACAAGTCCTATGCCATTCAGGGGCGCTACCGGGTCAGCGAAACGGCGCTGCATGTGTGTGATGCGCTCTGCGGCATTCCGGGTGGCCTGTTTGCGCAACACGTTTTCCGCCACAAGACGCGCAAGGCAGCGTTTCGTGCCATCACCCGCATGATCTTCCTGTTTCACTGCGTTTTTCTGATGGCCGTGCTCAGCGGTGCCGTCTTTCACCCATGAGACCTGCATCACACATCACCACTAGCTTTCATCTCAATACCATCTAGTGTCGCTGGGTCAGCTGGACTGGCAGCTCTTGGAGGGAGAGAAAACATGCAAGGTGTAGGCTTGGGGACCATTGTTGGTCTCATCATTCAGGCGGTGATCGGTTTCGTGCCGGGCATCGGTTCGGTCCTTGGCGGTCTGGGTATCAATCTCGGCGGTCTTGCCATTGGCGCAGCAAATGCGGGCTCGGGTGCCGTTGCGGGCGCTGTCTCTGGTGCGACCAGCACGGGTGACTCCATGAGCCGGGCCATTGGTGGCCTGATTTCCGGCGGTGTATCCAGCGGTCTTGGCGCTGCCATCATCCCGATGATTCAGGGCGGCGGCTTCAACATGATGGCCGTGATCTCCGGCCTGATCGGCGGCGGCATTGGTGGCGGCATCCTCGGCGGGCTGATCCCCGGCAAGAAGAGCTGATCCAGCTTCCTGAAATGCAGGCGGCGGTGCGGGGTTTCCTGCGCCGCCGTTTTCTTTGACGCCACGGGTCTGTGACTTGGTTGTCCATCGGCGCGGCATTCTTTGACGTGGCGTCGCGCTTGAAAGCTGCGCCAGCCGTCCTAGCATCGGCCTCATGCCGAAAAACACGCCCATCACTTTTGACAGCTCCAAGCCGTCCTCACCCTTTTACAACGACAGTCACCGCGAGTGGCGCGACACGCTGCGCCGCTGGCTGGCGAAGGAAATCGCCCCTTATGTCGAGGAATGGGAAGAGGCCGGCGAAATTCCGCTGGAACTTTACAAGAAGGCCAGCGCGTTCGGCCTGACGCGCCTCAACTACCCTGAGGAATATGGCGGCATCAAAAGCGGCTTTGATCGCTTTCATGGCATCATCACCTCTGAAGAAACCGGGCAGATCGGTGCAGGCGGCATCTTCGCCTCGCTGATGGTGCATGGCATCGGCCTGCCGCCGGTGCTGGTGGCGGGCTCGGCTGAGATGAAGCAGGCCATCGCCCCTGCGGTTCTGGCGGGCGAGAAACGCATCAGCCTCGGGATCACCGAACCGGGGGCCGGCAGCGATGTCGCCAATATCACCACCCGCGCGGTGCGCGAGGGCGATCACTATGTCGTGCGCGGCTCCAAGATGTTCATCACCGGGGGGATGCGGGCCGACTATCTCACCACGGCTGTTCGCACCGGCGGGCCGGGCATGGGCGGCATCTCGCTGCTGCTCATCGACATGTCACTGCCGGGTATCTCACGGACACCATTGAAGAAAATGGGTTGGTGGGCCTCCGATACGGCCGCCATCTATCTCGATGAGGTCCGTGTGCCGGTTGAGAGTCTCATCGGCCCGGAGGACAAAGGCTTTTTGTCTATCATGTTGAATTTCAATGGCGAACGCCTTGGCATGGCCTCCGGCGCAAACGCTGCCGCTCGCACTTGCCTCGTCGAAGCCGCCGCCTATGCCCAGCAGCGCCAGACCTTCGGCAAGCGGCTCGCCGACCATCAGGTGATCCGGCACAAGATCTCCGACATGCTGCGTCAGGTGAACGCGACACAGGCCTATCTGGAAAACTGCGCATGGCGTGTGCAGCAGGGCGAAACACCCGCCGCCGATCTCGCCATGCTGAAAGTGCAGGCGACACTGACCATGGAATATTGTGCGCGCGAGGCGATGCAGATCATGGGCGGCGCTGGCTATATGCGCGGCAACAAGGTGGAGCGCATCTATCGCGAGGTGCGCGTCAACGCGATCGGCGGCGGCTCTGAGGAAATCATGCGCGACCTGGCCGCTCGACAGATCGGACTTTGAGCGCGATGGAGTTGCCCATCGTTTATCGCGGTTATGTCGCCCCATGGGATTGCGATGAGATGGGCCACATGAACGTGCAGTTCCATGTGGCCAAGGCGTCCGACGCCCTGATGGGTCTTCTGGCGCAGCACGGTATAAACGCTGAGACACGGCGCAGCCTCAGTGTCAGGAAGCACCGCATCCGCTTCCTGAAGGAAATGCATGTCAGCGATCTGGTCGCCATTCATGGCGGCATCACGGGCCAGCGCGAACATGAAATCAGCGCCGTCCTGAATGTCTGTAACGGCCATGGTGATGTCTGCTCTGCTTTTGATGTGGTGATTGAAGGCACATCTGCATCTGCTCTCCAGACGCTTGCCGCCATTGATGAAGCGCCGGGTCTGAAAGATGGCGATGAAGGCACAGGCACGCTTGAAGCGGCGCTGAGGTTTCGTGAGACCATCGTGAATATGGTTCAGCCCATGCAGTGCGACCTTGATGGACGTCTTTCCCCGCGCGGCGTGATGGCGCGCTTTTCAGAAGCGCAGGGACATCTGTGGGCGATGCTGGACGCACCTCGCGCATGGGCACGCGAACAGAACCTCGCCACCGCCACGCTGGAATACCGCATCCGTTATGGCGTTCGACCGGAAGCCGGACAGATCGTCCGCCTACTGACAGATGTGGTGGCCGCGAGCGCAAAAACCATCCGTTTCCGTCACTGGCTGTTTGATGCCGAAACTGATGAGATGGTGGCAGCCGCCGCTGGAGCAGCCCTGTTTCTGGATCGCAACACACGAAAAGCCGTGCCCCTGCCCGACCGGGTCGCCGAGGCGGCCACCAAGATCATGGGCGGTTGAGCGCTTCGCGCAGAAGTTCGCGCACCAGTTCGGGCCGCTCCATCGGCAGGAAGTGCGATGTGCCAGGCACGACCTCAATGCGTGCATCGGGATGACAGGCGCGGAACTGCGCGCGGGCCTCAGGGCCGGTGGTTGATGCTTCCTCAGCCATCATCACGGTGAGCGGACAGGTGATCCTGCCAATGGCTTCCTCCACACCGGACGGCCCAAGGCGGAAATTGGCCGCTTCCCAACGCGGTTCACAGGACAGTCGCAGGCCTTCCCCATCGGCTTCAAGGCCGCCGCGCAGATAGGCGTCCAGCGTTTCAGCGGGCCATGTTTTGAAGGCGCCGCGTCCTGTATAGGCTTGGCGCGCGGTTTCCAGGTCAGGGAAAACATTGCGACGCTTCATCGTCGCCAGAACCAGCGGAGACCGGCTGCGGTCGAAATCGGGGGGCGCCACAAAAGCCACCGGATCAAACAGCACCAGCGCCTTCACCAGATCAGGTCGAATCGCCGCCGCCAGCAGGGCACTGGTCGCCCCCATGGAATGGCCTGCGAGAACCATTGGTCCCAGCTTCAGAACATCGAGCAGCGCCACCAGGTCCTGCGCATAAATGGGCCAGCCAGGATGCGCGTCGGGATGAGCGGGCAGGCTTGTTTGTCCGTGCCCGCGCAGATCGCTCGCCAACACATGTGCCTCTGGCACCAGCGGTGCGAGAATCGGCTGATAGGTGCGGGCGTTGAACCCGTTAGCATGTGCAAAGTGAAGGCACGGCCCGGCAGAGTCCCAGTCGAGCAGATGCACCTGCCCGTCAGGCAGATCAATCATCCGCTCCAATGGAAAAGGAAGGCGCATGAGCCGCTCACAAAAAACCCCGGACGGACCCGTCCGGGGTTTTGTCCAAAATGGGTACGACTTACTGAGCAGCCCGCTTCAGCGTGCCTGTCACTTCGCGCTGGAGCTGTCCGTCTTTGAAGCGAGTGAACTCAAGACGCATCACATCACCCTCAAGCGTCCGAGCATAGTGCGTCACATCATAGGTGCCGTTGGCATCAAGCACGACGGCCGACACATGCAGCGTCTCGCCTTCGATGCGCGCCCAGTAATAGGGCTTGCCTGTCCACAGTTCTGGAGCATTCTTTTGCTTGAAAACGGTTGCATCGGCGCCTGGCTCGAACTCGATCTTTTTCGAATCTTTCAGTTTCACAACCGACGGATTTTCATCGTCGACATACATCGTCGACCATGTGACCACGAAGCCTTTCTCCGCGCTGGTGATTTCCACGCGCGACATACGGCCCGAGGCTTCCGTTGTACCGGAGCCTGCGCCGGCAACCACTTTCGTATCACCTTCAAACGTTCCGAAGAAGTATGAGGCGGGCTGGCTGGGCTTGACGGGCGCCGCTGGGGTTTCAGCCGCAGGCGTTGCGGCGGGCGCGGCGGTTTCCGCGAAGGCCGGTGCCGCAGTCATGAACAGGGCAGCTGTAATGGCAACAAGGGTGGATTTCATCTGAACGTCATCTCCAAAGGCGTTTCCCGCACGGGGCCAAAACAGCACAGACCGCGCAGGAAATAAAGTGACCGGCGCGTATTGTGCGATGCAAAATGTCAGCGCTGCTCAGCAGTCAGGCCATAGGCCTTGAACGTTTCCGATGGGGGCTTGCCGGTCATCGTCTTGAAATCAGCCCCCTTCAGCGGAACAGGCGGGTTAGCCTTGATCATCAGCGTGCCGCCCTGATCGACGAAGGCCTTGATCGCACTCGTAAAGGCCGCCACCTCGGCCGTATTACCCAGAACACCCTGAACGATATCGAGACCGGATTTAGCCTGCATCTTCAGGGCATCGGGCGTGACATGAGTCTTGGGGTCAGCATTCATTGCATTCGTGGCGGATGAAGCAATGTCCAGAATTTTGGCTAATCCGCCTTCATCCGTGATGACAAACCCTGCCGCATTGAAGCTGAGCATCTGATCCACGGCGGCAGGCAGGGCCGGCAGATTGGCCAGCATTAAACCGCCCGCTGTTCCCGACATGTCGAGCGAGCCAAATGTCCCAAGGCTGATGCCATAGTGGCTCACAGTGGCTGTGCCAGCCTCGGGTTCGTAACTCGCTTCCAGCAGGATTCTGACATCCATAGGGGCGGTGAAATATTTCGCTGCGTAATCCGGCAAAGCGAACTTGCCCGAAAAAGCGGGCGTGAACGTTCCAGACACATCGAATTTGACGTGCTGGGGAATCAGCCAGACAAAGCTGATCGGCTCCATGCAGCTCTGCGGTATGGAAATGGTGCCGATATCAGAAAGGCTCTCGGCGAAACCTTCCACACAAGATTGGCCAATGGAGATCAGACCTTCGCGCTCCGTAACTGGTGGCCATTCTGCGCGCATGAGCCAGGGCAACAGCCTGCTCACATCCATGCCGTCATAAACTGTTTTCTTTACACTGGCTCTGATCTCAAAACCGGCCGCAGACCCAAGCGACTGCGACGACATGTCGGCTGCTTCGGTTTTCAACCATTTGCCGCGATCCAATCCTTCAATGCGGATCGTTCCATAATCGACGCTCGTCTTGCCGCCCATGGCGGCGGGTGGAATGGGCTGCGCACCCGCTGGATGCGGGATGACGGCCATAAAAATGGCGGGGTCGATTTCAAAGTGAATGCCACTCGCTGAAGCCGGGCCAACGCGTATGGAATCCAGCAGATTGCCAATGACCTTCGCGGCCATCTCCTTGTCCGAACTGAACTGGGCGCGCATGTCTGGCCCCGGCTTGAACCAGAACTGTTTCATTTCAAGCCGCTCAACACTCTTTGATGCCACCGTGATGACAGTCGCGCCCATGACCGTTACCAATGCCTCGCGCACTTCGGCGCGCGAGAACAACGTCTTGAAAGTCTGGTCGGGCTCAGCGCCATAGCGTGAGCCATCAACGATGGAGAGGATCGCCTCGCCGTCCAGCCCAGTGATCTCGGCATGTTTGATGAACACCTTATTGGCGCCATCCGCCGTGCCATCCGCCTTTTTCAGAGAGATCGTAAGATTGTCGAGCGCGAGCACATCACCGGTCTGCGCCTTCGCATCATAATGTGCGACGACACCCGGAATGGCGTTCAGCAGCGCATCAATATCTGTGGCGGACGCGAGCTGAGCATAAGCAGGCAGTGCAAGAGAACATACAGTAAAGGCAGAGGCGACAAAGCGGCGCATGGATGGCCTCCTTCAGATTTCCCTATCTCTATCACACCACACGACCAAAGAAAAAGGCGCGCTGTCACCAGCGCGCCTTGTCATATTGCAGTTAATTGGTGGCGATTACTGGCTCGCCTCGACCGACAGGCCAAGTGCATCAGCCATAGCATTCGGGTCACCGCCCATCATGGCGCCCATGCCATTCATTGCAGTAATCGGCTGCGCAGGCTGCATCTTCACGGTTAGTGTGCCTGGCGACTGAATGAACGACTTCATGGCAGCGACGATGCCCTTCAGGCGGTCACCCAAAGGCTTCATCTGGCCATCTGAACCGGGCATGCCGCCTTCAACAGCTGTCAGCTGCGCCAACCATTCATCGCGAACCTGGTCTGGTGACTTGTTTTCTTCCTTGGCTGTTGCAGCCAGCACTTTGTCAAAGCCGCCATTGTTCTTCAACACCAGCTTTGCGCCGGTCAGACCGATCTGCATGGCTGCCATTTTCATCGCCTGCGCGTTGGTCAACTGGGCAAGATCAATTCCGTTCAGATCAATCGAGAGCGATGTGTTGAAAAGCTGGCTCTCGTCGATGCGCAGTTCCTTCAGCTGTGCGGTCTTGCCGTTAGCGTCAAACGCCCAATCAAGACCAATATCCAGATCAAGCTGGCTGAGGCCCAACTCCTTAAGACCATCGGGGTCATTAGCAGGCGGTACGATCACCATGTCTGCGATGGCGAGCTTGAGCGATGAGGGCACAAGCCAAGTGAAGCTGATCGGCTCAACGCTGTATGAGGCGATGGTTATTTTCGCGCCTTCCGCCATGAACTCATAGCCGGATGCACTGCCTGCGCCGAAATACATGAGCTGCTCGGCTGTAACAGGCGGCATCTCGCCTTTGATCATCCACGGCAGAACCTTGGAAATATCACCGCCATCTGCCTTGGCCGATGCGATTTTCATCGCAGCCTTCGTGCCTTCGGCGAACTCAAGCCCTGACATCTCCGACTTGCCAAACTGGCCGCGATTCAAGCCCTCAAGCATCATGCTGGCGATCGCGGCTTTGCCTTCCGGAGTCGTCACGTTGAAGTTCGTGAGGCTCATGGGCCCCATCATGGTGGCGTCCAGCAAGGCGCCCAGAAACTTCACGCCCTCAACATCCTTTGCAGACATCCCGCCATTCATGGCAGGCATGCCGTCAGCCGACGGCGCGGGCGCACCCATGCCCGGCGGCAGGACCGCGAGCTGCTTCATCTGAAAAGCGCCCAGAGACAGAGCATCAACGCCGCCAATGCCCTTACCATCGGCGGTGATGACGACATTCTTCACCGTCACATCGCCGAACAGCTGCTTGAATGACTCGTCGCGGGTCGCACCGTATTTGGCAAAGTCGAAAACATGCGCGAAGGCCGCCATGTCAACGCCGCGAATGCCGACTTCACCGAACACCACATTGTTGCCAGCTTCGTTCTTGGGGTCGGCGAATTTCAGGTTCTTGACAGTCGTGACGCCCGTCATTGCGTCATACGACTTGGATTCATAGCTGGCTTTCATCTCGGCAGGCACCAGCTTCAGCAATGAGTCGATGTCGACTTCACTGGCGGTCGCGCCAGACATATCCTGCGCCACTGCAACAGGTGCCAAGGGCGCAAGGGCGGCGGCACAAAGTCCGGTCGCCAGAGCGGTCGAGAGAAACAGGGATTTGAGGTTCAGACGCATTGCAGTTCAGTCTCCTAAGCCGGGCCGCATAAGGCCAGCGGGCGGGCGCTCTAATACCTGAATGCGGCGAAAACTGGAACGACAGCCGTCACGTTTCTCCAAGAAATGGTAAAGCCGGGCTTGCACCCGGCTTTACCACGCATTCCATGCTGAAAATGACGTCAGGCGGCTGATTTCTGCGCCTTTTGCCAGTTGCCATAGAAGGTTTCGCCCTTTGCTGCCATGTCACGCAGCATCTGCGGCGGGGCGAAACGGGCACCATAGGCCTGCGCCATACGGTCACATTCCTTGACGAACGTCTCTGCGCCCACAGTGTCGATCAGGCTGACCGGCCCACCAGTCCAGGGGGCGAAACCCCAGCCAAGAATGGCACCGACATCAGCATCTCGCGGATCGGTGACGACACCTTCGGCATAGCAACGCGCCGCCTCAACTGCCTGCCGATAGAGAAAACGCTTTTTGAGTTCTTCAACCATTACTGGTGCGGCTTCGCCCACTTTGATCGAGACGAGATCACCAATGCCAGGCCACAGCGTTTTCGTGCCCTGAGCGGGATAGTCATAAAATCCCTTGCCGTTCTTGCGACCAAGGCGTCCATGTTTCACGACCATCGCTTCGATGAGCGCGTCGGATGGCCCCGCCACATAGGCACTGCCCAGATCCTTTTTGGTCTGCTCGCGCACTTTGTAAGCGAGATCCAGCGCCACATCATCGGCCAGCTCCAGCGGCCCGCGCGGCATGCCAGTCATGCGACCGACATTGTCGATGATGGCCGGTGCGATGCCTTCCGCCAGCATCTCCTGACCTTCTGCGACATAAGTGCCGAAACAGCGAGAGGTATAGAACCCACGGCTGTCGTTCACGACAATCGGCGTCTTTCTGATCTTTTTCACATAGTCGATGGCGACTGCCAGCGCGCGCGCCGATGTCTGCTTGCCCATGATGATCTCAACCAGGCCCATCTTGTCGACCGGCGAGAAGAAATGAATGCCGATGAAGCTCTCAGGGCGCTTGCTTGCCTCGGCCAGACCACTGATCGGCAAGGTTGAGGTGTTTGAACCAAACACTGCCTCAGGCGAAAGCTGCTCCTCCGCCGCATGCGTGACCTTGGCCTTGATCTCGCGGTTTTCAAACACCGCCTCGACCACAAGGTCACTGCCCTTCACATCAGCATAATCCGTGCTGGGTGTGATGAGCGCGAGAACGCCATCGGCCTTTTCCTGAGTCATCTTGCCACGGGTCACCTGCTTGGAAAGCAGATTGGCCGAATAGGCCTTGCCCTTTTCGGCGGCCTCGATGGTGGTGTCGATCAGGATGGTCTTGATGCCCGCCAGCGCCTGCACATAGGCGATGCCAGCGCCCATCATGCCGGCGCCGATGACCGTCACCTTTTTGGCATCGGCAGGCGCTTCCTTGGCTGGACGACGTGCGCCTTTGCCCAGCTCCTGCATTGACAGGAACAGAGAGCGGATCATGTTCTTGGCCGCAGGCTCTGCCATCAGCTTGGCGAAGTAACGCGACTCAATGCGCAAGCCTGCATCAATGGGCACCTGCAATCCTTCATAGATACAGGCCATGATGTATTTCTGCGCCGGATAGTTTCCGTGGGATTGTTTGCGCAACAGCGCATTGCCGATCATGAAGACGCTCGCACCGCCGGGGCTGTTGGGCGCGCCGCCCGGCACCTTGAAGTCCTTCTTATCCCAGGGTTGTACCGCCTCGCCCTTGGTCTTGATCCAGTCCTTGGCCGCGGCCAGCTCGGCACCGGGTGCAGTCACCGCATGAATGATACCCAGCTTCAACGCTTCCTGTGGCGAGAGTGAATTGCCGGTGTTGATCAGTTCCAGCGCCTTTTGCGCGCCAACCAGTCGCGGCAGGCGCTGTGTGCCGCCGCCGCCGGGCAGCAGACCAACCTTGGATTCAGGCAGGCCGTATTGTGCTTTGGGATTGTCGCCCGCCACCCGGTAATGACAGGCGAGCGTCAGTTCCAGACCGCCGCCCAGTGCCAGGCCATTGATCGCTGCCGCAATCGGCTTGCCGCATGTTTCAAGCCCGCGCAGCACCTTGTTGAAGCCATAGGCGGAATCAAACGCCCGCTGGAGCCGCGCTTCCTCATTCGTGCCGCTGGCAGCCCCGGCACTTTCACCAAGATCACCAAGATCGGCGCCGGCGCAGAAGCCGGTCTGCTTGCCGGATGTGATCACCGCGCCCTTGATCGCCTCATCCTTGATGATGCGCTCAACGATCAGCGGCACTTCTTTCAGCACGGTGCTGGTCAGCGTGTTCATCGAGCGGCCGGGCACGTCGAACACCACGGTCGCGATGCCATCACCATCAACCGAAAACTTGAAGGTTTCGTATGTCATGACTGTCTGTCCCCTCACACGCGCTCGATCACGGTGGCGGTGCCCATGCCTGCGCCAACGCACAGAGTTGCAAGCCCCGTCGCCTTGTTGGTGCGCTCCATCTCGTCCAGCACTGTGCCAAGGATCATCGCACCCGTTGCCCCCAGAGGATGACCCATGGCAATCGCACCGCCGTTCACATTGATTTTGTCGTGCGGGATGTTCAGCACTTTCATGTAGCGCAGCACGACCGACGCAAAGGCCTCGTTCAGTTCATAAAGATCGATGTCACTGACCGCCATGCCCAGCCGCTTCAGCAGCTTCTCGGTCACATAAGATGGCCCGGTCAGCATGATCGACGGCTCTGAGCCAATCGAGGCCATACCCTTCACACGGGCGCGCGGTTTCAGGCCCAATGCGTCGCCCATTTCTTTCGTGCCAAACAGCACCGCGGCCGCACCGTCCACGATGCCCGACGAATTGCCGGCGTGATGGACATGGCTGACCTTCTCAACCTGCGGGTATCGCTGCTGCACCACCGCATCAAAGGCGAACTCGCCCGGCCCAGCGAACGAAGGCTGCAAGGCGGCGAGCGACTGCATGGTGGTGTCGGGACGCATATGTTCGTCATGGTCCAGCAGGGTCAGGCCCAATTGATCCTTCACCGGCACGATTGACTTCTTGAAGCGTTCTTCAGCCCAGGCACGCGCGGCGCGCTTCTGGCTTTCCACGGCGAATGCATCAACGTCATCGCGGCTGAAACCATCCAGCGTGGCGATCAGGTCTGCGCCGATGCCCTGCGGTGCAAAATAGGTCTTGATGGCAATCGAAGGGTCCGACGCCCAGGCCCCGCCATCTGATCCCATCGGCACACGGCTCATCGATTCAACACCGCCGCCAATGGCCATGTCTGCTTCGCCGGTCATCACCTTGGCGGCGGCCATATTGCAGGCCTCAAGGCCCGAGGCGCAGAAGCGATTGATCTGAACGCCCGCCACCGTTTCGGCATAGTCCGCATTCAGAACGGCAATACGGGCGATGTCGGCGCCCTGTTCGCTCACTGGTGATACACAGCCCAGCACGACATCATCCACTTTCGATGTGTCCAGACTGTTGCGATCACGCAGCGCCGCCAGCGCCTGCGACGCCAATGACAGCGCGGTGACCTCATGCAGCTTGCCGTCCTTACGGCCTTTGCCACGCGGTGTGCGCACTGCGTCGTATATGAAACACTCTCTCATGGCGTTCTCCCCTGAAGACCTGTCAGCTTGAACATTGTCCGATGGCAAAGCAAAGGCTGCCGTTTTCGTCAACGGTAACTCAACGTCATGACGAAGCGTCAGAATAAAATTGACGCTATGTCTTCAAATCCTTATGCCCACCGCCTTCTGGGGGATGCATGGCGGGCAAGCGCGAACAGACAAAGCTGAACAATCGCAGCGCGATCCTTGATGCGGCGCGTGATGTGTTTGCCAAACTTGGCTATGGCGCCACCACCGTGCGCGACATCATCCGCGCAACCGACCTCGCCAGCGGCACCTTTTATAATTACTTCAAGTCGAAGGACGAAATCTTTCAGGCCCTGCAGGACGAAAACGCCCTGCGCGTGCGCCCAAAACTGCGCGAAGAGCGTCTGCGCGCCAAAACGGCTGAGGCCTTCATCGCCGCCACCTTTGGCACATTTTTCCATTCGGTCTGCGAGAACCAGCGGGAATTTGCAGTCATGCGGCGCAATGCCGGCACGATGCGCATCCGCATGGACACGCCTGAAATCATTGCAGGCTTCGAAGAACTGCGCATCGACCTCAAACAGGCCATAGCCGACGGGATTTTCCCAGACGTCGATCTTGATTTCCTTGTCAACGGCGGAGCAAAAACCGGCCACTGTGGCGGAGTAAAAGTAGGCCACTGATGTTGCGGCAGGTGCAAAGCAAAGGGCCCCGATCGGGGCCCTTTGCTTTTGGCCGTTTTGATGGGTCAGTTTTCGTCGACGGTGGCCTGGTTTTGCTCCGCCCCGCTGGCAGTGGCGCGACGGCGACTGGCTGACTGCTTTAGGCGGTAACTGTCACCATTCATGGTCAGGATGCTGACGTGGTGGGTCAAACGATCCAGCAATGCGCCGGTCAGGCGCTCGGACCCAAGCACCTGCGTCCAGTCCTCAAACGGCAGGTTGGAGGTAACGATGGTGGAGCCGCGTTCGTAGCGCTGGGAGAAGGTCTCGAACAACAGCTCCGCGCCGGTGGGCGAGAGCGGGACGTAACCCAGTTCGTCGATGATCAGCAGCTTCACTGCAGCCAACTCGCGCTGCATCTTGAGCAGCCGCTTCTCGTCGCGGGCTTCCAGTAACTGGTTCACCAGCGCCGCGGCGGTGGTGAAGGTCACGGTGAAGCCCTTCTGGCAGGCGGCCAGCCCCAGGGCGAGCGCCACATGGGTTTTGCCCGTCCCGCTATTGCCCAGCGCAATGATATTCTCGCGCCGCAGGATATATTCGCAGCGCGCCAGATCCAGCGTCAGCATCTTGTTGAGGCTGGGGATGGCGGTGAAGTCGAAGGTATCGAAGCTTTTGACGGCCGGGAACCGGGCAGCACGGATCCGGCGTTCGACAGTGCGCCGCTCACGGTCGATCAGTTCCAGTTCGATCAGGCGCAGTAGATAGCGGGGATGATCGACACCATCACGCGCGCACTCCCGGGCTACTTTCTCATATTCGCGCAAAACGGTCGGCAGTTTGAGTTGCTTGAGGTGGTGGGCCAGCAGCACCTGTGGCGCACCAGCGGTGGTGCCGGTGGGCAGGTTGTCATCGGGCGCCCGGCTCATGCTGCCATCTCCTTCGAGACCTGGGGCATCAGAGCCGCATAATCAGCCGCCTGCGTGACCTTCACATCCAGCCTTGGCAGGTGGGGATAGGTCGTCAGGTCAAGCCTGGCGGGCCGCCGTTCCATCCTGGCCAGTGCGATCTGCTTCACCGCATCAAAGCTGATCGCGCCCATGTGGATCGCCTGAGTGACAGCATGGGTCACCACGGCCATGGGCATCGCTTCCAGCAAGCGCAAGACCTGGATATACTCGCGCTTGCCCTTGCGGCCCATGCGTCCCTCCAGCAATTGCCGCAGGTGGGCAAAGACATCGGGCAAGGCCCAATTCTGCAGTGCAGCCGCCTGATCGAGAGCATTCGGCTTTGTCTCGATCAGCGCCAGATAATGCAGCGGATCGGCCACAAAATCGCCGCTGCCATAACTGCGCACATGGCGGGCGATCTCCTCGGCGCCGGACAGGATCACCACCTCGTCCACGAAGCCCTTCACCACCACATCCTGGAACCCAAACCTTGTGGGCACCGAGTAATCATTGCCGCGATACCGCACCAGCGCCGTCGATGACACACGGGCGCTGCGCCTCTCGCATGGCTCCAATGGCACCGGCGGTAGTGGGCGTAGCGCCGCAACGTCAGCAACCATGCGCTCACCGATGGTCTGGGCATGGCGGCCAGCACGTTCGCCTTGCCGCGCATGACAGCGCTCCAAAAGAGCCGCGTTCAGTGCGTCATAGCTCGCCGCCTGCGGCTTGGGCGTCATGAAGTTGCGGCGCGCGTATTTGACCAGCCCTTCGACCTTGCCCTTGTCATTCCCCTTGCCGGGTCGGCCGAAGCGGTCAGAAAACAGGTAGTGGCTGACCAGCTCGCTGAAGGCACGTGTGCGCTCACGCTTGCCGTCCCCCAGAATCTTGGCCACCGCAATCGTCGTGTTGTCGTAGAGGATCGACTGGGGAATGCCGCCAAAGAAGTCGAAGGCCGATACATGCCCATCCAGAAATGCCTCGGTCGTCTCGCGCGGGAAAGCCTTCACGAAACAGGCATCGGACTGCGGCAAATCCATGCACAGGAAGTGGATCTTCTGCTCCACACCGCCAATCACGCCCACCGCTTCGCCAAAATCCACCTGCGCATGCCCCGGTGGGTGCGCCAGCGGCACAAATGTCTCGCGGCCACGCACCCGGCTCAGCCGGACATAGTCCTTCACCACCGTGTAGCCGCCGCCATAGCCATATTCATCGCGCAGCCGCTCGAAGATCCGCTTCGCCGTGTGTCGCTGCTTGACCGGCGCCGTCCGGTCACCTTCCAAAATCGCGTCAACCACCGGCAGCAAAGGCCCCAGCTTCGGCTTCTCCACCGGCTTCGTGCGCGTATAGCCAGGTGGCAGTGAAAATCGGCAGATCTTGCCAATCGTCTCCCGGCTTAATCCAAATACCCGCGCGGCCTCTCGCTGGCTGCGCCCCTGCACAAACACAAACTGCCGAACACTCGCGTAAACTTCCACGGCATACATCCCGGCCGCCCTCAAAAGGGCAGCCTTACCACTGGCCGGTTTTTACTCCGCCACGCTCAGCACTTCGCTGGCGTTCCAGTGGCTGGTTTTGTCACCGCCCTGCACATTTCCTCGTCGCCTCCATCGTCGGCATCGGATTCGAGATCGGCGAGTACATGCTGAAGCGCGAGCCGCTTGATCCGCAGGGCGCTACGGATTTCGCAACATCACTGCTGATGGGTGGGCTCAAGGCGTTGCCGCGCGCCGTTACTCAATAGCACCTTCACAAACGCTGCTCTTATGATTAGGGCGGCTGATATGCACGGCGCACATTCACATTCGCATCACCACGGCCACTCGAGTGGACACGGGCACCATCACGCTCCCGCAGATTTCGGCCGCGCCTTCCTGATCGGCGTCGTCCTCAATACCGGGTTTGTCATTCTAGAAGCCGTGGCGGGCTGGTTCAGCGGCTCGCTCGCTTTGCTGGCAGATGCCGGCCACAACCTGTCTGATGTTGCGGGCCTTCTGCTTGCTTGGGCGGCGGCGGTGATGGCGAAGCGCAAACCGTCGCCTAATCGTACTTATGGCCTTGGCCGTACCACCATTCTGGCCTCGCTCGCCAATGCGCTACTGCTGCTCACCGCAGTGGCATGGATTGTCTGGGAAGCGGCGCATCGCTTCATGACACCTCAGATGATCGACCCGTGGACAGTCGCAAGCGTGGCTGCGGCAGGCATTGCCGTCAACGCCATCACCGCTTGGTTGTTCGCCTCTGGCCGTCACGACGATCTCAATGTGCGCGGCGCTTATCTGCACATGATGGCCGACGCTGCCGTTTCACTGGGCGTGGTGATCGCAGCTGTCGCAGTAATGGCGACGGGTTGGTTGTGGATTGACCCGCTCGTTTCCATCGTCATCGCGCTCGTGATCGCCTGGGGCACATGGAGCCTTCTTGCCGAGTCAACACAGCTGGCTGTCGATGGTGTGCCGCATGGGGTCGATCTGACGGCCATCGGACAATTCCTGAAGGCGCAGCCAGGCGTCAGCGATGTGCATGACCTGCATGTCTGGGCGCTCAGCACGACATCAACTGCACTGACCGCCCATCTGGTGCGGCCCGACCATGATGGCAACGACGCGTTCCTTTCAGCAACAGCTGATGCGCTGAAGCAGGCGCACGGCATCAGTCACGTCACACTACAGATTGAAAATCAGCCGGGCTGCACCGCCTGCTGTCAGTTCAAGGCAATGGCCAACTCAGATGACGACCATCATGAGGGCTGCGGCCACGATCATCACGATCACGGCCATCTCTGATCGCAACCGGGCTCAGCTCAATCTCACCACATGGCCTTCATCCGGGCGGCCCTGCCCGGCAGCGAGCGCGGTAAAAACTTGCGCGGCTTCATCCAGCGAACGCACTTCGACGACGCGGCAGGCTTTCTCGGCAACCGGCAGAAATGAAATCCAGGCCTCTGTCACAGCCTGATTGTAACGTGCCCCGCCCCACTCTGCAGTGCGCTTCTCGATCTGATGCGGTGCAAAGAACATTTGAGGCGTTGGGCCGGGCAGGCCCTCAGCCTGTGCTGTCTCCTGCCAGTGCGTCGCGCCGACAATCAGGTCCAGCTTCAGCACATCATCAAAATGATGATGCAGCTGCGCCCGCACATCACCCATGCCCGACATATCGACATAGGCGGCAGGCATTTTTGCATCCAGCGTTTCAATCGCATCATATGTCACCACGCGGTCGTAACAGCCAAGGCTTTCCACAAACGCCTTGTTACGAGCCGAGGTGAGGCCCACCACAGAAACGGCCTTGCGCGCTTTCATCAGAAACGCCGTCGCATAGGCCGTGCGCGACGAGGCACTGGAGAAGATCACCTGCCCCGCGCCGTAAAAACCATTATCCGCGATCATGTCGTCGATCACGAACGAGGTGTTGAACACCGGGCGGTTCAGCAACTGCTGACCCTCGCTGCCATGTGCCGCGAATATGTCGGCATCCTTTGTGATGTAACGGTTATAGACCCCGGCCATCGGCTGACGATGCGCGGTCATGTCGCTGAACGCGCCATTCTTCACTGGCCCGGCTTCGATGATGAACGACGTTGACATCGGCATGTATCCATAAACGCGCGTGCCTTGTGCGAGGCCCGGTGCGCGACTTTCAACAACCGTTGCAAAGCCCCAGACAGGCGCACGGCCCCAGCCTTCAGGTGCCGGAAAGAAGTTCCAGTACAGCATCATGTCGCCGAACACGGCATAGGTGACGTTGTTGGCGGTGAGCCCGAACACATCGACGCGCAGCCGCGCCTCACCATCCTTCAACGCACGGTCATCGCCAGACACCAGCTTCGTTTTCTGAAGCGTTCCTTTTTCGACAAGAAGATCAGAAACGGTCATGGGCACTCCATCACGAAACACGTTGCGCATTCAGCAGCTTGACCCAATGCACTAGCCGGTCACGCAGCAGGCTTGTCAACAATACAGCAGAGCTTTCAGGCTCCAGTGCCTCGATCACCTCAAACGAGAAAGCCGCCTCGCCCCGCTCTTTCCATCGCGCCAGAAGGTCACGGTTGGGGTGTCCGCCATTGTTCAGTGAAAACCACAGGCCGGTTTTCTGCGCGCCCAGATTACGGCTCTGCCCCAACCATACTTCGCCCGTCGCGGCGCAACGCACGGCGAAGATGCCGGGCACGGAGGCGCGTTCCTTGAATGCCGCGATGGCGGCCTTGCGATCAGCTTTGGGCATGTGATTCCGGTTCGACGTATGGAGCGCCGGACGAGATGAAAGTGAGAACTCGTATGTATTTGTTTTTGCGTCGAATTTCTAGCGGCTTGGTCAAGCGTCCGCAGCATACTGGACTTGTAACGGTTTTGTGCCGGTCACCTGAGCGTTTAGAGCTCACAACAGGAGACCGAAGAGATGATCAAGCATTCAGAAGAGTTTAAGCAGGAGGCGGTGCGGATTGCGCTGACCAGTGGGCTACCGCGTGAGCGGGTTGCAGCGGATTTGGGGATTGGGAAGTCAACGCTGGGAAAGTGGCTTGCGCAGTATCGGCCAACAGATTTGACCTCAGCGCCGCAGGCAGATCTGGCTCGCGAGAACGAACGTCTTCGCCTTGAGAACCGCGTGCTTAAGGAGGAGAGGGATATCCTAAAAAAGGCCACGCAGTTCTTCGCGAGCCAACGACCGTGAGGTTCGCGTTCGTGGAGAGCTGGCGCCATGTTTGGCCGGTGGAGAGGATCTGCGGGGTGATGCGCGTCAGTCCACGCGGCTATCGCTCATGGCGCACGCGATCAGTCTCCCAGCGTACGCGAACGGATTTGACGGTGCTGGCCCATATCCGGGAACAGTATAGCCTAAGCCTTGGAAGCTATGGTCGGCATCGCATGACGATGGAGCTCAAAGAGGCAGGCCTCGATGTTGGCGAGCGCCGTGTCGGGCGACTGATGAAGCTTAACGGTATCAAGCCGGTTCGTACCCGCAGGCACAAGGTTACAACTGACAGTCAGCACCGCCTAGGCGGTGCCGCAAACTGGCTGGATGGCGATTTTATAGCCACGGCTCCCAACAAGAAGTGGGTCGGCGACATCACCTACATCTGGACGTCTGAAGGCTGGCTCTATCTTGCCGTGATTCTTGATCTACACAGCCGCCGTGTTGTGGGCTGGGCAGTCAGCGACCGTATGAAGAAGGATCTCGCGATCAGGGCACTCGATATGGCAGTGCGCCTCCGCAATCCGCCGCCAGGCTGCCTTTTCCACTCTGATCGCGGCAGCCAATATTGCTCCTATGCTTATCAAAAGAAGCTGCAGGCTCACGGCCTGCGGCCATCAATGAGCGGCAAGGGTAATTGCTATGACAACGCGTCCGTTGAGACATTCTTCAAGTCGCTGAAGGCTGAGCTGATTTGGCGGCAGAAATGGCCGACACGACGACAAGCCGAAGCCGCAATCTTCCAGTACATCAACGGGTTCTATAACACCCGCAGACGTCATTCATATCTGGGCGGCATCAGCCCGCTCGCATTCGAGGCCAAGGTGGCATAATGAGATAGGTGACCGGTACAAAACCGTTACAAGTCCAGCCCGTGTCGGACCCTTATCGCAGGGGCAAAGCCATGTGACTTGCTAAGTGGACTTAGAGCGACACATTAGGTGTGTGCCCGAAGGCTCTGAAGCATCCCGAGGGAGTTCAGTGAACCAGAAACTCTCACACACTAGTGCGGGGGAATTCCTGTTGAGTGTCGCG
The DNA here is from genome assembly GCA_964390465.1 of uncultured Flavobacteriaceae bacterium. Taxonomy (GTDB): domain Bacteria; phylum Pseudomonadota; class Alphaproteobacteria; order Micropepsales; family Micropepsaceae; genus JADZAI01. Next base: position 95,449 of record CAYMIJ010000009.1, read on the forward strand.
CTAAGCCCAGAGGATTGCTAGGGGTTCAATAGACGGAACTCAACTCCTTCTTTCTGATCATGTGTAAAAGGTTTGCGTCGCCCCATTGCACAAACCATGGCGCGCTCTCGAAGCGATCAATGTTGGCGTCGGCATCTTTTTTTTGCAATGCTGACAATCCAACCCCGTTCCTCAACACATTAAGCAATGTCGCTCGCTTACCTTTCGCAAGATAGGGGCAGGCAAGAATGTCTAAGGCAAGCATGGCCGCTTCGCTATCGATACGGAGGTCGCGGCTGGCCAGAAGGATAGTTTCGGCTCTGTCGAAAAGCTTAGCCTTCAACGACGCAAATGGAGGGTGATCTCGGACACAGAAAAGCATTGAGACGATCTCAAAATATCTGAATGATCCGATGTCTTGGCAGAAATCATCGATGACCTTCTCCACCAATGCTTGTGGGTCTTCCATCTCACCGAGGACAAGAAGCAAATTGATCACGGCGAGCGAGACACATCGACCATCCGCTGGGTCGTCTCTCTGCTCAAATGATCGCACAAATTGATGTGTCCACCGCACAATTTGCTCAGTGACGAAAGCTTTGCGGTCCGGTATCTTTGCATCGAAAAAATCAAATACCTCTATTGAAGACTGAGCAATACGTAGCGACGACGGAACGCACGGAGCCACGCTGTAGAAAAAGAAGCTTGCTTCGAGCAGAAGTCCAATGGCGCTGACGTAGTCATCTGGTCCCGCATCAGCATCTCGTGAGGCTTTATCAAATCCGGCTACGAGGGAGCGGATACGTGCCGCGAGTGCTCCAATAACGTAACTCGATACTTCGCCGTAGCCGCTTTCATTATCGTAGCAACTGGCCTTGATGGCATCCAAGAATGACCTGAGAGCGGCGTCAGATTGCCAAATTCTCTTCGGGAATACGTAGCCTTCGGCAGGCTCAAAAGGTGACTTTATGAAACCGTCAAAAAAGCGCTTGAGTGCCGAATTCGCATCTGCAATCATCCGCGACTTCTTGGTTATGAAGGGGCGATGGAAGACGTCTGTCTTCTGACCATTCAAATGCAAATTGAATTCGGATAACGCCTCCTCAATCGCTGCCAGAACTTCATTTTTGGTGCCAAGATCGCGTGCGAAGATATAGAAGTCATCAACGTAGCGCCTATACTCATAGTCTCTCTTCCAGATCTTGCTGTTGTTTTTGCGGCTAAGGTTCAGGAGCACCCTCTTATCGACTTCGCTGAGAATAATCTCAGCAAATACCCGGCTGACCTCTGAGCCAATACAGATGCCATTAGTTTCATTGAAATTGGCAGATTGCATTAGACGGTCAAAATCATTGGAGAATGTCTTCGCGCTTGTGTTGTCTTTCGCTGTCTCTCGATCAGCAATCGCCCAAAACATCGTATGCGTATATATGCTATGAAAGCACTTTGACACATCGGCCAATGCCATGATTTGGTAGGACTTCTCCAAACGGATATACTCAGGAGAATTGAAAAACTCGAACGCTCGGCGGTAGCCGCGATACGAAAAATATGATGCTGGGTTAGACACAGATGTCTCGATATCGACAGTGTCGATACCTGCGTTTTTTAGCCTATTTGCATCACTCCTTGTTCCTCGGACGAAAAATAGGCTTCCGACCTTCTCCGGCGATCTAATAGACGCCTTTGATTTCTGGGAATAATAACAAATCAAATGGTCGTATCGTCTGTAGAAATCCGCAACAGCTAGCTGGCTCGCCGGGTGCATCAAGCTGAGAATTCGAGGCGAGTTGCCTAATCTCGATATGCTATAGCGATAAGGCACCGTGTATCGGAATTTTTTTGTCGGAAAGAGTAGTCTATGGACAAACTCGTCAGGGTGCGAAGCCCCTCCACCATACGGCCTTAAATTCTTGTAAAACCCATCATTGGAAACGATGATCGGCACATCTCCGGGAAGTGTATCCGTCACAATCGTCCTGAGATGATCGGAACGGTGGATGTTCCCTTTGGCTACAACTCGCTTACGCATAACGCCAACATGCAACTAACCTTGCTAGAGTTAAAGGACCAAAGCTGTAGAACCGCCTCGAACAAAATCCACCACTAAAAGTTAGGTTCAGCAGTTCGCGTCGTTGGGCTTTTGTTATCGCAGGGCGCCATTTGTTTCCGGGGTGCGGCGACATGAGGGAATTTCGCAGAAACCTATCGAGGTCTGGGAGGGAGCGCGAATGTTCAAAGTCGGTCAACGGGTAATTGAAATAGATGCCTGAAACCCTTCGGATGCCAGACTGCCTGTCTACGAAATTGAAGTTACTGGTCAGCAACCGAATACGCGATCTCAACAGGTCATAATCTCCATCTTTCTTGAATGCAATCAACGCCCGAACGATCCTAGTTTTGAGTTTTTCGACCTTTCTCGGCGCAATATCGATTACGACATTTCTCGACAAAGCAAATCCTCCGCCCGCCTCACGCTCCACGCGAGAAACCTCAAACTGATAGCCGAGGTAGGAGAAGGCGTGCTCGACACCATTTTGGTTCTTTTCGAGTGGCTCAAAGTCCATCACTTTACGCTTCTTTGAATTGAAATTTAGGCCGCCAGGAAGCTTTTGCTCCAAGTCTGCCTCAAACTTGGCCTGCTCCTCTTTTCCACTCGTGATGATGAAAATGTCATCGACAAATCTCACGTAGAACCAGACTTCAGCAGCATTTGCGACGCTGTCATCAAAAGCCCTAAGGTAATATTCCGCCAGTGTTGCGCTTAACCCAAGACCACGAGGTAGGCCGTGAACACCTTGGTTTTTCAATTCCAAAAAGAAGGATCGAAGTGCGAACGCCGACTGCCCTGAGAAGCCTTCGTTCAGGCGAAGAGCGTCGACAACTTGCTCGCCGTCGACGCTTTCGTAAAAAGCCTTGATGTCCAGCCTATAGGCCCTGAACGGTATGCCCTCCTGAAGCAGCGAATGAATGCACTCGATAATAAACTGACGATTGTCTTGCTTGACACCAGTTATCCGTCGCACGTTCGCAGCGATGTGCCGGGCCACGAGAAGTGGGGGATAACCATTTAGTTGGTAAATTGGCTTTCCCTTGAGGTCCGACTTTTTGATTTGAAGGCCACCAAAGCCTTGCGCGCCAATTTGGACTGCGTCTTCGATCACTTGCGCCTTGAAGGCCTGATCGAGAAGAAGCTTCTCGTCGACAAAATCAAAAGGTCTGAATTGACGTGCTAAGGTCTTAGCATGGATCGATCCATCATACATCGCGCGGCCCCCATGAAAGTCCGAGAGGATTAAGCCGAATTGGGGCTTTACCTCAATAGACGGCCTAAATTAGCAAACTCGGAGCATCCTTATCATGCGACGAACAGCATCCTTTGGGCCATGCTTTGGCGCATAGCCTATACAATGATTGCCAGACCTAAAGACAAAAAGCGCCGCTGAGAATGGCTTCTAGATGTGCCTAGGTCACCAGCGCAGCATGGGGCGCACGCAGCATGGGGCGCACGAAGGTTGACTAGGCTCAGGACTCATTGATCACAAGCAGCAGCAGACGGTTGCGGCGATGGAGATTGCGGACATGAAGGTGTGTGCGCACCGGTCGTAACGTGTTGCGATGCGCCGCCAGTCATTGATCCTGCCGAACAGGTTCTCGATCTTGTGACGTTGGCGGTAGAGCTGCTTGTCGTATTGGTATTGGGCCTTGCGATTGGCTTTGGGCGGAATGCAGGCGGTAATGCCCTGGCTGTCGAGCGCGGCGCGGAACCAATCGCGGTCATAGCCCTTGTCGCCGAGCAGCACCTTGGCGCGTGGCAGGCTGGAAAACAGCAGAACTGCGCCTTTGTGGTCGCTCATCTGGCCTTCGGTCAGCAGCAGGATGATCGGCCTGCCCAGGCCATCGCAGACGGCATGCAGCTTGGAGTTCAACCCGCCCTTGGTGCGTCCGATACGTCGGGGAACAGCCCCCCTTTTAGGAGGCTGGCAGCGGTGCGATGCGCCTTCAGGTGCGTCGCATCGATCATGATCGCGTCGGGTTCTCCCGCCTTGCCCGCCAGCTCGGCGAAGATGCGGTTGAACAAACCAAGGCGGCTCCAGCGGATAAAGCGGTTGTAGATCGTCTTGTGCGGGCCGTAACCCTTGGGTGCATCGCGCCACATAAGTCCATGCTTGATGACGTAGACGATTCCCGATACGATCCGCCGGTCATCAACCCTGGGAATACCCGGTCATCAACCCTGGGAATACCATGCGAGAGCGGGAAAAATGGCTCAATCCGGCGCATCTGCGCCTTGCTCAGCAGAAACGGAACATCCATCGGCAGCGCCTCCTCGACGCTGCTATTGAATCAACCAATCGCGCACCCCCGCAAGCGATTTAATGGGTCCTGATCCTAGCTTGGGAAGCTAACCTACACGCGGTCGTCGTGCCTCTCAGTAAGCGATCTCATCGAGATGGTCGAAGCACCGTGAAGCCGGGATAATCCACAGTCGCAATTGCGTCTCGCAGTTTCCCGATAGGGTATTTTGACCCGTAGTTCTTTGAAACGCCTGCGGACCACCGCCCGGCAATGGCGTTGTCGATGGGTGTATCATGAAGGTCAACGCGGCGTAGTGCATCCTCGAAGCTGTGGCGGAGACTATGGAACGACAAGTTGCGTCCTTCTTAGCCCGAGGAATTTGATCTTACGAGAAAACCATTTCGACGTGTTGTCACCCCACTTGCCAACCTGATCTCGCTTCACGTCAGGAAACAACTGTCGCCGCCCGGACTTGCGCGCCGCTTCCACAAAATCCCAAAATCCCAACTCAATCAGCTTTGGATGAACTGGAACGCGCCTGCCCTTCCCTCCCTTTACATGACGTTCGCCGGGTCGATGGCTGAAATCAAACAGGCGTACGCCATCGAGTTCGATCATTTCCTCAACCAACTGTCCGCAGATGTCAGTGAGCCTCGCACCAGAAAACAGGCCGATCAGCGATGCCCAGTAACGAGAAGGGTTCGGGTCGTCGGCATCGAACGAATGATCGCGGCAAGTTTAGTCAGATGGCCGTTGATTGTCGCGGGGCTGATGACAGGCAGGCCCTTCTCCGCCGCGATCTCAATCACTTCTGAAATAGGTCGTCCCTTCAACGCCGGATGCTTTTGGTAGTTGGTGGGTAGGCAGGAGAGGACCGAACGCACGTTTTCGCAGAACTCGTCGTCGATCTGATCGAGGGCGGTATCCTTCCCGCAAATTTCCTCGATCACTCGGTTGATGATTATGTAGTTGCGACGGGTAGAGGCTGACCACTTAGCGTCTCGGCTCGCCGTGAACTTCTCCATTAAGTCGCCTAGGGCCAACGCTGGCTTATTGCGCTTTGGTGGCTGACTCCCGAACAATGGATCAGTGTCGGGGTCAGGACCCATCTTGCCTTCAAGCCGCCGAAGTTCGTCGCGGTAGCATTGCAATCGTGCCCGCAGCATCGTTTGCACAGATGTTCAAATAACCCAGTTTCCGGATCGATGGTCCAACCGTGCTCTTCGCAGAGCCACTTCGCGTCAAGCACCATGCTTTCCCAAGCATCGTAGGCATGGGCGGCGACTTGGCTTTGGATCATTATTCGATAGCCCTCGGCAAGGTTGCCAAGTTCACGAGGATTGTCGCCAACAGGGTGAGCGACCTTGCCGCGCATCTTTAAGGTCATGCGGACGAAATGGGCGTAACATGCCGCCTCCACATCCTCGACCGTTGGCGGCTTGGCCGAGATAGCCTGAGGTGCACCCCGTTGCACGGCACCGCGTCTCGCAGCTTCGATCTCCGCCATGAACGCGGCAACGACGCTGTGATATTTCCGCTTGGCGAGAGCCAAATCCCCTCCGAGTGACTTCTTGAATTCGCCTTTCCCCAGTGCAGCCTTCAAATGGCGCGGCACCTGAACCCGAACAGTGTGGCGACCACCACGGTCAAAAAGGTATTCGCAATCGGGAACGCGTTTGGCAGGTGGGCTCATATAAGCGCTCCGTCAGGGCCAACTCCAGGACCAAAGTCTCAACGAAACTCCAGCCGTTCTGCGGCTTTAGCGGGATACTGCGCCTTTAGGAAGAAATGGCGCACCCGACAGGATTCGAACCTGTGACCTCTGCCTTCGGAGCAATTTAGCCCACGCATCCGAAAAATGCGATAGGGCGCGCTACAGTACGATAAGCATCTGAAACCACTAGATGTTTTTCAAGTTTACGCCGAAACCCATATCCGCAATTTCGCTGCGATTTCCTCTTGCCTGCTTCCGTGGTGCTTCCGCGGAAGCAGTCCGATATCGAAGGATTGGGTGATGGTGAAGCTCACAAAACGGACCGTGGATGCCGCGAAGGCCGAAGCGAAAGACTATTTCCTTTGGGACGATGAACTGCCCGGTTTCGGACTCCGCGTCTTCGCCTCTGGCAAGCGCAGCTATCTCGTCCAATACCGCGCCGGACGTCGGTCTAGGCGCTACACTATCGGCCTACATGGCATCTGGACGCCCGAAACCGCGCGTCAGGAAGCCAAAGTTCAGCTCGGCCGTATCGCGGCTGGCGACAACCCCGCCGAGGAACGCCAGCTCGACCACAAAGCCATCACAATCAAAGAACTTTGCGCTCTCTATGTCGCCGACCTGAATGCGGGGCTCATCCTGGGCAAGGGCGGGCGCCCAAAAAAATCGACCACGATCGTCACGGATACCGGTCGCATCGAGCGCCATATCATTCCTCTAGTCGGTTCTTGGCGCGTCAAGGATCTAACCAAGGCCGACGTAAACAAGCTGATGAAGGACATCATTGCGGGCAAGACGCGGGTGTCGGTCAAAACGAAAAAGTTGCGCGGCAGGGCTATCGTTCGGGGTGGACCTGGCACGGCAACGCGCACCATCGGCCTGCTCGGCGGAATCCTTACCTATGCTATCGACGCAGGAATCATCGACAGCAATCCCACACACGGATTGAAGAAGCCAAAGTATGCCGTCCGGACCCGCCGCCTTACAGAGGCGGAATACCGCAAGCTCGGCAACATGCTGCGGGAAGCGGCGAAGACCGAGAAATACGCGATGACGGTCGAGATCATTCGCCTGATCGCTCTCACCGGCTGCCGCCGCAGTGAGATCATCGGTTTGAAGTGGGAAGAGGTCGATCTCGGCTCCAGTTGTCTTCGCCTCACCGATAGCAAGGAAGGCGATTCTGTCCGTCCAATAGGCTTGCCCGTGGTGGAGTGTCTGGAGGAACGCGGAAAGGAGGAAGCCGAATGCTACGTGTTTCCGGGCGAACGGAATGGCGCAGCGTTCGGAAGCTTCCCGAACCATTGGGAACAGATTTTCAGAAAGTCGGCACTTGCCGATGTGACGCCACACGTCCTGCGGCACAGCTTTGCCAGCATTGCGAACGATCTTGGATTTACTGAAATCACCATTGCCGCACTCGTGGGCCATTCGAAAGGCACGATAACGAGCAAATACATTCATACGCTCGACACAGCGCTAATCATGGCAGCCGATACGATTTCAGGCTATATTCAAGGGCTTTTGGACGGTATCGAGTTCAAGCAAACGGCTTATGCTTTGGACAAGACATCTCGAAAAGCTGCCCTCGATCGATTCCTGATCAAAGCCGCGGCGTAGTGCGCACTCTGTTTCAAGGTCTGTTTGAAAAGCGATTATACGCATCGATTTTATGGACCAGCGGATCAACCGTTCGCCGATAAATTTCCGTTTGTAAAAACTGTACTTCGGCCTCGTGCTGGGCTTCGGGAACATCGATATACCAAGCGCGGGGCCGCGGGCCGGGATCGCCGTTCCAACGGTATCCTCGCGCCTTGAGAATATCTTTGAGGTCAAAAGGCGAGTTCTCCGCCCATATGCGCATTGTGACAGTGCGGGCACCGTCCAGGAGTTGGCTGAGACTCGTGACATCGGCTCGGGGCAGCCGCATCGCCAGCAGCTCGATGGTCGCAAGACAGTCGTGCGCCGCGCGATGGCGGTCATAGAAGAAGCCGGCGGCCTGAGCGAGATAGGCGAGCTTCGCGCCCTCGAATCCTTCCGCCGCCCAGTCGATCTGGCTTAACGAGCACGCCCACGGCTTCGTCGAAAACACATCGCTGAAGCGTTCAAGAAAGCAGCGGTCGAACGCTGCGTTGTGCGCGATGACAAGCGAAGCCGGCGCTGCAAATCTGGCAACCTCGGCAGGGTCGATGACCTGGCCGGCCACCATTTCGTTCGTGATGCCGGTGATCGCGGTGATTTCCGGCGAGATCGGCTCGCTTGGCTGGCGCAGGCCCTGGAAGCCTTCCTCAACGCTGAACACGGTGCCATCCAGACCGTAAGTGAATGGCGTCATGGCGAGTTCGATGATCTCGTCGCGCTGAGGATCAAGTCCCGTGGTCTCCACGTCGACCAAGAGGCCGAGGCGCACCGGCGTGCCAGGAGGCGGAATGGTGCGAGGGCGCGGCTTGAGACGCCGGATGATCCGGTAATCGCCCGTAGCCGTCAGCGTCTGCGCCAAAGTCTCTAATTGATCAGAAGTCATCGTCCAGCGCTTCGTCTATCGCTACCGGCTCCCCTCCGGCCACAGCAGCGGCGTCGGCCGGCCGCAACGCGAGGTGAATGTCAGCGGCTCGGCCTTCCTCATGGAACCACAGATCGACCACGGCTGTATCGTCGCTGCGCGGCCGCGGCGATGCCTCCCGCACCTTGAATGTCGTCGGGAGATTGACCGATGTTCCGAACACCAGCGCGTGCTGCCTTGGTAATGACGGCAATCTTTTCAGGACTGAATCCGAAATAAACGGCGTCATCTGGCGAATTTGGGAAAGATCGTCGGGGTTCTGAATGCGGTGGACAAGGAAATTGGAACACTGGCTGAGAACGGTCTTCGACAGCTCGCTCGGGCGTTGGGAAGCCAGGAGCACGAACATGCCGTACTTGCGCCCTTCTTTGGCGATGCGTTCGAATATCTTGGTCGCGTCGATGGAAAACCGTGAGGGCGTAGAGGCAACATACCTATGAGCTTCTTCGAGGAGCAGGTGTATCGGGAAGCGGTTTCTTGGTTCCGCATGGCGAAGGAACCGAAAAAGCATGCGTGCGATGACCGCACTAACCAGCTCAACGATTTCATCTTCGACGGAGTTCAGGTCAATAATGATGACTTGATTGCGTTTGGTAAATGCTTCGCCGGCAGCCCTTTCCAGACCGACAATGTTGGTCAAGAACTCCAGATCGCTTACGGCCGCGCCGACGTCGGCACCTTCGTGACGCAGAAAGGCATATTCCGTCCGCTCCTGAAGAGATCGAAGCCGCGTGACCATGGACGAGCAGTAATCTCGGATTTGGCGGTTGCCGTGAGCCTCCTCATAGAGGATCGCGAAGTCGAGACACTCGTGCAGCTCATCAAAAGAGAATGGCGTCCGATTGTAGGCTGGTAAGGGTGCATCTTCCCTGAGTTTCTTCCTTACTTCGTCCAGAAACGCCGATTGGTTGTTCCCCGAAAAATTCCCGTACTGAAAATTCGGATTAAAGCGGTTTAGCAGTGCCATATTCAAGGAATTCGTCGGATACTTCTGAAGAAGAGAGACGACGCGCTGAAATTTCGAAACTGGGGAGTCGCCATCCGCCCCTCGAAAGCACTCGATGATACAAGTAGCAACAAAGTGCTCGCGCAGCGCTAGAGCGTCTGGCGTGTTGGCATGAAAGAGACTTGTCAGACCTAACGCCGTCCGAAGGACGGGCAATTGTGTTCGCTCGCTCGCCTGCAAAAGCAGTTCCCATTCTGCCATTTCCAGAAACCAGTGCGGCATCCGAAAGCCAGCGGGCGTCCCATCAAGGATTACGCGCTGGACGCCGATGCCGCCGTCTTTTGCCAAAGGAGCAAGCGCCTCGTGATATTCGCCATTCACATCGAAGACGATGAACGTCGCGCCGCGGGCATGATGTTCCTCCGGCTTGCTGAAAAGAGACTGCAAGACCGATGCGACCGTGCAAGACTTGCCGCTGCCGGTGTTGCCCAGCACGGCGACATGGCCGCCGAAGAACTCGTTTAGCCGGACCTTGATATCGTAGTCCTCGAAGACCACTGATTTGCCGATCGGCAGAACCCGGTAGCGCGTAGCCCCTTCGGGTTCGCAAGCGCCGCCATTCAGGCCGACTGACGGCTCGTCGGCCGCCTCAGTCTCGAAGATGCGGTCGAGTTCACCGTCCAGCGCATAGAGCGCGTCGGCATAGAGAGACGGGAAAACGGATACGCCGAAGCGGAACGCACCCCCACGCATCGGCAACATGCCGACAGGCACCACATCCAGATATTTGGAAGAACCGGCCCGGTCGAAATCGCCCCGCTCGAACGGCGTGCTCGCATCACGCTCACGCAAGCCGACAACCTCGGCCACGACGTATTCCGACTGGGACGGGATCATCAGGAACGACCCCAGCCGCGCCACATAATGCACGTCATCGAAACCGACGACAGTGAAGTTGTCGGTGCCGGCGTGCATCTCGACGACAAAGCGGTCGGCCGCGACCGAGACCACCTTGCCGATCGCGCGCTTGCGATCGTCATGGCTCATGCCTCGTCATCCTTCTTCTCGTCGTCCCTTTTCGGTGCCAGATCCGACAAAACCTTGCGAACGGCATCATCAATCTTGTCGCTAGGGCGCTGGGGCATGAAATGTTCGACGATCATGTCGAAGTAGTGCGCCGTCGTCCCGTCAGCGGGCCCATTGCCGCCAATGATCCAAATGCGCGGGTCGCGCAGCGCCCTGAGTTTGGCAATCTCCCCATCCGTGTTGGGAGCGGCAAAGATCACCAGGCGGAAAGTCGGGATCGTCAGCGCCTGATAGATGATGTTGTTCAGGTGCTCGTCGCCGAACGCATAGCCCGCCGTGATGAGAACGCTCTGCTCGCGCACGATCCGGGACTGAAACTCCCGGAACAGGTCCGCATAAGGGGAGCCGAGCGAAGAATTCTGCTTCGCCGGCGTCGGATAGATCAGCATCTGGTTCGTGGTTTCAGGCGGCCAGACTTCCCTGATCGGGAACAGGCCATGATCATCCTCGGTCCAAGTGACCGAACCATGCAATTTGCAGAGATAGACGAAGGCGTCGACGGCGGTCCATTTGCGGCTGGCGACGTCAAGCTGTTCGGCCAGGGCATAGCGGAACGTGGCCGGGTTAAAGCGGCGTTCAACCACACCGGAAAAGCCGTTGGCATACGGAATGCCCAGGCGATCCATCGCCAATTCACTGAAATGATCGTAGTTGGTGGTGAATACCCACGGCCGTGGCAAGGAACGATCTCGCAGGACCAGCTTCTTGTAAAACCGCTCGTAGAGATCGCGCACGGTTGTGTCGCCATCCGTGGCGAAGGCTCCTTGGGTGACACGGGTCCATAAGAAGTCTTGCACCTTCTTAATGACGCCATCGAGAACCGCGCGAAACGGATGAAGAGTGGCATTTTCGCTCTGGCGCAGCACGAAACGCTGCGCGAACAGCACCTCCATCAAGCGTTCCAGATTGCGGCTGTACTCTTTAGAAAGATCGATCCCGAGCGCATCGAGATAGTCGAGTTCGGCCTTGGTCAGCCGCCAAGGCGCCGGCGCGGACCCTGCGACAGGCGGATCGGCATAGAAACCCGCAGCGCGCGCATTGAGGGTCTCCCCGCAAAATTCCTTGGCCAATGGGGCCATGGTCGCAATGCCGAGTTCCTTCTTATCCTTCATAAGAGAGGAGCATCCGGCACCGAGCAGGAACGCGATGTTTTTGGCGTTCATGGCCTCGGAAATCGCTTGGCGGGCGCTCTCGATCCCCTTGGTCCAATCGAGTTCCGATGGATCAGCATCGCCGTTCCGCAGAAACTGGAATTTGCGTTCTTCTTCCACCTCGCTCATATGCGCCTATCCTCCCAGTTTTCTTATTTGGCCGCGCCGTTGGCGCGCCTAGCTATATCGGCACATTGAGCCATGAGCGCCTCGAACGGTTCAGCGTCGTCTAACAGCAGCCCATCCTCGACCATCCGTGCATAGTCTTGTGCTAGCGCTTTCGCGACATCGCCAACCGGCACGAGTTGCAAGTTCCCGTCGACGGCCGCTGCGTAGTCGATTGGCGTGCGGTCGGCGGCCTTTTCCGCGAAGAACATCGACTTGTGTCGGGCGACAGCGTTGGCCAGTTCGGGATCGGCAAAAGCGGCTTCTGCAAAGCCCGCTTCATCCAGCCTGACAACATCGTGCCAGTGCCGCGCGCAGCGATCGCCGCGCAGCCGCTCCTGGAGGCAGAAGACATGGATAGCTGTCGCCTTCTCCCAAAAGGTTCGCTCCGCGTGCATGACGCGCGGTCGCGCGGTCGGAAATATCAGCCCGTCGATCAGGCTATCTGCATCGCAGGCGACTTCGCGCAGGCTCGCTGGCTCGCCCGTCGAGCGAGCGCCGAACTCCAGCATGACGCTGGGTGCGACATAGCCGGACCCGGCCGCAGTCGCCTCATAGTCGATAAAGAGCTTCTCATCCTCGACGCGGATGTTCGCCGCCAGACCTTCGGCGGCCAGTGCGTTCGCGATGACCGGCTGCACCGTTTCCGTGACCCATGCAGGCAGCCGCCGACGCACCTCACTGGACCAGCGCTTTTCCTCGCTTCGGGTTTTCGGCAACCCCTCGCCATTGTCCCCGACCAGATCGGGCGCAATCGCCCGAATGTCGTAGGTCAGATCCACGTCCTCGGAAAACCGGCGAATGACCTGATAGGCTTTCGACAGCGACGTGCCGCCCTTGAACACCAGATGTTCGCCGAGTGGCGCGGCGTAAAGGGTAGCCAGCGCCCATACCACCCACACATCCTTTTCCAGGAGATGGGTGGGACGACCCGAACGATCGGCGGCGACGCCCAGCGCGTCGCGCCGATCCTGGTCGGAAAGCTTGAGAAAGATGTCAGCCATAGGCTGCCTTTCCGACGCTTTGCGCGAGCCATGTCGGAAGTTGCGACGCGGCGGCGACCAGTTCGCCGAAAGCGCCAGGTGGCATCTTACGCTTTAGCGTCTTGAGTGCGGTTTCCGCCTTTTCCGGGCCGAGCCAGGCCAGCGCACGCACAGCTTCCCCAGCCGGGCGGTGGGCCAAGGCCAATTGCCAACGCGGGGCGTGCTTCAATTCTACGACCTGCTTGCCGAGGTGCATCTTTCGGCTGCGCCCGGAGGTCAGATAAACCGAACGGACGGGCACTTGCGTCGTCAAGCCAAGGGCGTTCGCGGCAGCGGCGCCGTTCGAGACGATGATCTCTCCCTTTTGGCTCGCGAGGGCCTCGACAGCCTGTTCGACCGAAGGCGTGCGCGTACCGAACCGGCTGGTGATGGGCCGCAAATAGACGCCACGGCCCGCGCGAATGAGCTGTCCGCGCTCGGCCAAACGCGACAATGCCTGATCTACCGCCGCCCGATTTCCGAGATGCAACAACCCTTTGGCAGACAACGGCACACCTTCGGGCAAGCCCGTTGCATGCATCAAAATCTGTTCGGTCAGGCGAGTCATGTCATTCTCCTGTTAGAAACATATGCGATTTTCTGACAGTTTTCAAGGAAGTCGTGTGGGCGAGGCCGATACGGGGAAGGTCTTCCCCTGCGTCCGAGCCACGGTCTCGGCCGACCCCTTCTGCGGGGAGACCCCGCAACACCCCCTTTAGAGTGAGAGGGCGGAAGGGATTTCCGTGACGGGTAAAGTGCCGAGAGAGAGGCTTTCGGCGCCCGTCATGGAGTTTTTCCCATGAACATGCAGGTTCTCGATGCGCGCCGCGATCTCAGCGGCGGCTACAAGGTGGATGTCACGCGCGGCGAGCGCGTCGGCCGGGTGTCATCGGAGTGGTTCTCGCGGCCCGACGATGAGCGCTTCCTGTCACTCGGCGAGCTGGCCCGCTCGGTGCGCGATCGGTCCGAGCGCAGCCGGACCCGCGTGGTGGAAACCGCGCTGATCCATGTCGAGGCAAGCCGCACAGATCCCGAGCGGCTGTCGCTGATCCTGCCCGGCGCCGAGGCGCCTGTGGCTCCCACACACTGGAGCTTCGGCCAGTTGGCGAGCCAGGTCGGCGCTCCCGCTGCCTATCTGCGCAATCTTCCGGCGGCCCTTGCTGGCATCAATCTGCAATACGGCCTGACCTCGAACCGAGCTGAGCAGATCAAAACGCTGGAAACCGAGAACGGCCGCGTTGAACTGCGCGCCGTCACCGGCCCGGACTATGGCCGCATCTACGACCACGAACTGATCGAGGCTGTGCAACGCATCGCCGGCAACGGCACGGGAGACACGCGCTGGAAGGTGCCGGGCGTGCTCGACTGGTCGACCGGGATCTACAATCCCCGCGTCGACATCTCGAAGGACACGACGACGCTCTACGCCAGCGATCGCGACGTGTTCGTGTTCCTCGTCGATGATCTGAACCCCATCGAGGCCGGCCACCTGCCGGACGGTTCACCCGACCTGTTCTTCCGCGGCTTCTACGCCTGGAACTCGGAGGTCGGCGCCAAGACGCTCGGCATGGCAAGCTTCTATCTGCGCGCCGTGTGCCAGAACCGCAATCTGTGGGGCGTCGAGGATTTCGAGGAGATCAGCATCCGCCACAGCAAATATGCCGCGTCGCGCTTCGCCCATGAAGCCGAACCGGCGCTGCTGAATTTCGCCAACTCGTCACCGCTGCCGTTCATCAACGGGATCAAGACGGCGCGTGAGCGGATAGTGGCGCGCACGGATGAGGACCGCAGCGATTTCCTGCGCAAGCGGGGCTTCTCGAAGGCCGAGACCGGAAAGATCATCGACGCGGTGCTGGTCGAGGAAGGTCGCCCGCCCGAGAGCATCTTCGATTTCGTGCAGGGCATCACCGCGGTCGCGCGCGACAAGCCGCATCAGGACGCCCGCCTCGACATGGAAGCCAAGGCGAAGAAGCTGCTCGATCGGGCTGCCTGATCTCATCAAAGCCGGAGATGCGGTTTGCCGTATTTCCGGCTTTCACCCTCGGCCGCCGAGTCCGGCTGATTGGGAGTCAGAAGCCCGCTGATTGGGAATCGGCGTTCCGTTTCCCCTTACCGATCACTGTGTTCGTGGCGCTGCCCCTTCAGAGGAAGAGGGCGGCGCTTCGCTTCGTGACGGGTTGGAGGTCGAGAGAGAGTCTCCCGGCTGCCCGTCGCGGAGTAATGACAATGGCAACTGCCATCCAGAAAATCACCCTCTCGTCGTCGCGCGACATTCCCTTCAACAAGCTGGTGCTCAGCCAGGCCAACGTCCGGCGCGTGAAATCCGGCGTGTCGATCGACGAGCTGGCCGAGTCCATCGCCCGGCGCGGCCTCATCCAGTCCCTGCATGTTCGCCCCGTCCTCGACGCCGAGGGCGTAGAGACTGGCATGTTCGAGGTGCCCGCCGGCGGTCGGCGCTATCGCGCGCTCGAACTGCTCGCCAAGCAGAAGCGCCTCGCCAAAACCACGCCCGTCCCATGCGTCGTCGGCGACGCCGCCAGCGGTATCCTGATCGACGAAATCTCGCTGGTCGAGAACATCGACCGGGCGCCGCTGCATCCGCTCGACCAGTTCCGGGCGTTCCAGGCCATGCGCGACAAGGGCATGACCGAGGAAGCGATCGCCGCCGCCTTCTTCGTCGGCGTCAACGTGGTGAAGCAGCGCCTGCGCCTGGCGTCGGTCTCGCCCACGCTGCTCGACATCTATGCCGAGGACGACATGACGCTCGAAATGCTGATGGCCTTCACCGTGTCGGCCGATCACGCTCGGCAGAAACAGGTCTGGGAGGCGATCAGCGCCGGTTGGCAGAAGGAGCCGTGGCAGATCCGGCGGATGCTGACCGAAACCACCGTGCGCGCGTCCGACAAGCGCGCCGTGTTCGTCGGCATCGACGCCTACGAGGCGGCCGGCGGCATGATGCTGCGCGACCTCTTCCAGTCCGACGACGGCGGATGGCTTCAGGATGTCGGCCTGCTCGATCGCCTGGTTGCCGAGAAGCTCAAGGTCATCGCCGACGAGATCGCTACTGAGGGCTGGAAATGGGTCGAGGCCGCGTTGAGCATTCCCTACGGTGTCACCCACGGAATGCGGGAGATTGCCGGGACGCCGCTCGATATGAGCGAGGCGGAACAGGCAACGCGCGACGCCTTGCAGGTGGAATTTGATCGCTTGGTCGCTGAATATGAAGATGCCGACGAGCTGCCGGACGAGATCGATCAACGCCTTGGCGAGATCGAGGCGGCGATGGAGGAACTCGACAATCGGCCCGTCCACTACGATCCCGCCGAGATCGCCATTGCCGGCGTCTTCGCAACCCTCGACGCCAACGGCAAGCTGGTCGTCGATCGCGGCTATGTCCGCCCGGAGGACGAACGACCCGCCGAGCTGGAAGGTGACGATGTCCAGGAGGGCGGCGATCAGGAGACCGGGAAAGCGCCTGCCATCCAGCGTGCCGCCATCACCATCGGCGGCCAGCCTGCACCGGCAGCGGCGGAGGAAGACGAGGAGGATGGCATCAAGCCGCTGCCCGAGCGCCTCGTCACTGAACTGACGGCGCATCGCACGCTCGCCCTGCGCGACGCCGTGGCGGACCACCCGCATATCGCCATGACCGCGCTGCTGCACAAGCTGGTCTCGGACACCTTCCTGCACCGCCCGGCGACGGGCGCGCTGGAAGCCAATGTCCGGGAGGTTCACTTCGCCGCACAGGCCGAGGAGTTGAAGGACAGCCCTTCGGCAAAATCCGTCACCGACCGGCATGATCGCTGGGGCGACCATGTTCCGGCCGATGACGAGGCGCTGTGGGATTGGCTCGTCGCGCTCGACGACGACAATCGCATGGAGTTGCTCGCCCATTGCGTCAGCTATGGCATCAACGCGCTCTACGAACGGCCCAATCCCTATAGCGGCTCCGGTGTCAGCGAGCACGGGCTGAAGGTCCGCCTCGCACAGGCCGACCGACTGGCGCGGGCGACGGGCCTCGACATGGCGCAAGTCGGAGGTAGTGTCCTCATGAGTGGTGTAAATCTTCACGGTGGGGTGGCGGCCACCGTG
>CAYMIJ010000010.1:0-109894 GCA_964390465.1 uncultured Flavobacteriaceae bacterium
ACACCGTGGCGCAGGGCTTCGGCTCGCTGGGCCTGATGACCTCGGTGCTGATGACCCCCGATGGCAAGACCGTGCTGGCGGAAGCCGCGCATGGCACCGTGACGCGCCACTTCCGCGCGCATCAGAAGGGCGAAAAGACCTCGACCAATTCGGTCGCCTCGATCTTCGCCTGGACGCGCGGCTTGCAGCACCGCGCCAAGCTGGACGGCAATGACAAACTGAAAGCCTTTGCCGACAGA
Source organism: uncultured Flavobacteriaceae bacterium (assembly GCA_964390465.1). Taxonomy (GTDB): domain Bacteria; phylum Pseudomonadota; class Alphaproteobacteria; order Micropepsales; family Micropepsaceae; genus JADZAI01. The sequence continues at coordinate 240 of CAYMIJ010000010.1, forward strand.
CTGGAAGAAATCACCGTCGCCACAGTCGAGCAGGGTTTCATGACCAAAGACCTCGCAGTGCTGGTCGGGCCGGACCAGAAATGGCTGACCACCGAGGGCTTCCTCGACAAGGTTTCCGAAAATATGGACAAGGCCATCGACTGGAACTGAACCCGCCTTGGCCGCCCGTTGATCGGGTGGAGATATGTTTGTTCTTTAATGGCCGCCCTTGAGGCGGCCATTTTTTGCAAGGATCGGGATGGAATGGATGACCGGGTCAGGCCCGGTCATGAGGCACAAGGGTGGTCGCGGCCGATCCAGACCTAGAGGAGATGGCTGGTTTTCGCGCGTTCGCGTTCAGCGTCGATGCGATCCACCACCTGATCGTCGCTGAAGCCAAGCCCTTCCAGCACATGCGCCGCAAGCTGGAGGCTGCCTTCCACCGCTTCTGGAATAACGTCATCGACGCCCAGCGCGCGCAGATGATCGGCATGCGCCCAGTCTTTCGCGCGGGCAAAGAGTTTAGCCGCCGGCCATTCGGCACGAACCGTGCGCACCATTTTTTCAGCGAGCTGCGTATTGGACAGCGTGACCACAAAGGCCGGGGCGCGGTTGGCACCCGCCTTGAGCATCACCTCAGCGCGCGTGGCATCGCCATAGAAGACCGGCGCACCTGACTGGCGCGCCTGTTCCACTTCGTAAGGGTCCGCTTCGACGGCGATCCACGGCACGTCTTCAGCATCGAGAACCTGCGCGATCATGCGGCCTACGCGCCCGTAGCCGCCAATCAGCACCGGGCCATCGAGGTCATCGGTCTTGAGCTGCATCTTTTCAGCGCGGCGACCTTCGGCCCAGTCGCCGATGCGGCGACCAATGCCATCCAGAACAGGCGCAAGGCCCATGGAGAGAATGACAACGGACATCAGAATCTGATGCAGATCATGCTGCATGATGCCGGATGCCGCCGCAGCCGACAGCAGGATGAGCGCGAACTCACCGCCATGGGCCAGAAGAAACGCCACCTCGATGGCCACCGACATCGGGATCTTGAAAAGACGCGCCACACCCAGAATGACAAGGGCCTTGATGACGATGAGCGCAGCAAGCAGGAGCAGGATCTGGCCGAAATGTGAGCGCACGAAGCTGACATCGACCGACATGCCGACATAGACAAAGAACAGGCCCAGCAGCAGGCCCTTGAAGGGTTCAATGTCGGTTTCAACCTGATGCTTGAAGGCGCTTTCGGCCAGCATGATGCCCGCGACAAGCGCGCCCAGTGATGTCGGCAGTCCGGCAATGCCGGTCGCCAGCGCGCTGACCATAGCCACGAGCAGCACGACCGCAATGAACAGCTCGTGGCTTTGCGCGCTTCCCGCTGCGCGCATGATCGGCGGGACAACATAGCGCCCCGCCAGAAGCAGGAGGCCAACGGCGATGGCGCCATAACTCAGTGTGCGGATGATCTCGCCCGTCACGTCGCTGGCATGCGTCGCCCCCAGTGCGCCCACAAGAAAGAGCATGGGCACAACGGTGAGGTCCTGCATCAGCAGGATGCCGAACGACGTTTGCCCTTCGCTGGTCGCAAAGCGGTGGCGTGAAACAAGAATCTGCATGGCGATGGCAGACGATGACAGCGCCAGACCAAGCCCCGCGACGAGAGACGCGCCGAAGCCAACCCCAAATGCAAAGAGCGAAAGGCCAAGGGCGAGCGCCGTAAGGACAACCTGCGCGGTGCCAAGCCCGAAGACGAGCCGCCGCAATTTCCACAGGCGCGCGAAAGAAACTTCAAGCCCGATGGTGAAGAGCAGGAAGATGACGCCGATCTCTCCCAGGCTTTCAAACTCTTTCGGATCGGTGATCGTGACAAAGCGCAGCCAGTCATGCGCGGAGGCGAGGCGCCCCAGCCCATAGGGGCCGATAATCATGCCAACCAGCATGAAGCCGAGCACCGGATTGATGCGCAGCTTCTGAAGCAATGGCACACCGACACCGGCCGCGCCAAGAAACACCATCGCATCCTTGAACTGCCAGAGTGCGCCGGTGCTGTCGGCCATTGGCGTCAGGCGGCGTTCGACCGCAATGCGGCGCGAATGGCTTCAAGGGCATCTGCGGATCTGGATGGATCCGGTCCACCGGCCTGCGCCATGTCAGGGCGTCCGCCACCGCCTTTGCCGCCGAGCTTTTCATTGGCCGCGCGCACCAGCGCAACGGCATCATAAGTGCCGGTGAGATCGGCCGTGACGCCAACGACGATGGACGCCTTGCCACCATCATCGGTGACAAAGGCGACAATGCCCGAACCGAGTTTCGCCTTGGCTTCGTCGGCCAGACCTTTGAGATCTTTCGCCGGCACGCCCGGCACCATTTTCAGGATGGCTTTGGCCGTGCCCAGCGTTTCGATTTCATCGCCGCCCGATGCGGCAGGGCCAGCCAGCGCCAGCTTGCGCTTGGCATCTGACAGCTCGCGTTCCAGACGGCGGCGGTCTTCGGCCAATGCGGTGATGCGTTCAATGAGTTCAGCAGGCGCTGCCTTCAGCGCCGCTGCGGCATCGCGCACGAGACCCGCCTGATGTTCGAACCAGAGGCGGGCCGCTTCGCCGGTGAGTGCTTCGATACGGCGCACGCCCGAAGACACCGCGCTTTCCGAGACGATCTTGAACAGGCCGATATCGCCAAGGCGCGACACATGCGTGCCGCCGCACAGTTCGACCGAAAAGGTCTTGCCGGGATTGTCGTTGGCGCTGGGCATGGCGAGCACGCGCACTTCATCGCCATATTTTTCACCGAACAAAGCGAGCGCGCCCGCTTTGACGGCCTCATCCGGTGTCATCAGGCGCGTGGAGACTTCGCGATTGTCGCGGATGATGCGGTTCACTTCCGCTTCGACCGCCGCGATTTCATCAGCTGACATCGCCTTGTTGTGGCTGAAGTCAAAGCGCAGGCGTTCGTGGCTGACGGATGAACCCTTTTGCGCGATGTGGCTGCCCAGCGCACGGCGCAATGACTCATGCAGCAGATGCGTCGCGGAGTGATTGGAGCGCGTGGTCAGACGGCGGGCACTGTCGATGCTGAGGGTCGCTTCCGCACCCATGCGGATCACGCCCTTTTCGACGCGCCCGAGATGGACATGCAACGCGCCAAGTTTCTTCTGCGTGTCGGTGACGATGAAACGCGCATCGCCCACGGTGATGCTGCCCGCATCGCCCGCCTGCCCGCCGCTTTCGCCATAGAAGGGCGTCTGGTTGGTGATGATGGCGCCCTCGTCGCCTTCGTTCAGCGCATCGACTTCTGCGCCGCCTTTCAGAAGCGCAATCACGACGCCCTGCGCTTCGTCGGCGTCGTAACCAAGGAACTCGGTCGCGCCGCTGCGGTCGCGGATGGAAAACCACTGCGTCTCGGTGGCCGCCTCGCCCGAACCGGCCCATGCCGCGCGGGCCGCCGCCTTCTGCGCCGCCATCGCCGCATCGAATCCTTTGGTGTCGACGGTGAGACCGCGCGCCCGGAGCGCATCCTGCGTGAGATCGAGCGGGAAGCCGTAAGTATCATAGAGGCTGAACGCGACCTCGCCGGGCAGCTCTGTGCCGTTCATCTTTACAACGGCATCGTCGAGCAGGCGCAGACCGTTGGCGAGCGTCTGCCGGAAGCGGACTTCTTCGAGTTTCAGCGTTTCGCTGATGACCGCTTCGGCGCGGGTCAGGTCTGGATAGGCCGCGCCCATCTGCGCCACGAGGGCAGGCACCAGACGGTGCATCAACGGGTCTTTCGCGCCGAGAATATGCGCGTGCCGCATGGCCCGGCGCATGATGCGGCGGAGCACATAGCCGCGCCCTTCATTGGAGGGCATGACCCCATCAGCCACCAGAAAGGACGCCGCGCGCAGGTGGTCAGCGATCACCCGGTGGCTGGCGGCATGGTCGCCATCTGGCCGCACCCCGGTGAGGGCGGCAGAGGTTTCGATGAGCGCGCGGAACAGGTCGGTGTCGTAGTTCGAGGTCTTGCCCTGCAGGATCGAGGCGATGCGTTCCAGCCCCATGCCGGTGTCGATGGAGGGACGCGGCAGGGCCAGACGGTTGCCCGGTGCGACCTGCTCATACTGCATGAAGACGAGATTCCAGAACTCGACGAAGCGGTCACCGTCCTGGTCTGCGCTGCCGGGGGGGCCGCCCGCGACGGTCGGACCGTAATCGTAGAAGATCTCGGAGCAGGGGCCGCAGGGGCCGGTATCGCCCATCGACCAGAAATTGTCGGAGGTGGATATGCGGATGATCCTGTCATCGCTGAAGCCTGCGATCTTGCGCCAGAGCGCCGCGGCATCGTCATCTTCGGAATAGACGGTCACCAGAAGCCGGTCTTTGGGCAGGCCAAACGTGCCGGAGACCAGTTTCCACGCCATCTCGATAGCGTGTTCCTTGAAATAGTCACCGAACGAGAAATTGCCGAGCATCTCGAAGAAGGTGTGGTGGCGCGCCGTGTAGCCCACATTGTCGAGGTCGTTGTGCTTGCCGCCCGCGCGCACGCATTTCTGGGCTGAGACAGCGCGCGGATTGGCGCGCTTCTCAGCGCCGGTGAAGACATTCTTGAACGGCACCATGCCCGCATTGACAAACATGAGTGTCGGATCGTTGCGCGGCACGAGCGGAGCTGACGGCACGATGTCGTGGCCATCAGAGGCATAATGGTTCAGAAACGTGGAGCGGATGTCGGTCAGGCTGGTCATGATGACGCGTATCTAGTGCATCTGACACAAAAGGCGAAGACCCCGGCGCTCTGAACGCCGGGGCCTTGAACCCAGATTAACCATTGAAAACCGGTGTGCCCGTCCGCAGGCCGTGGGATCAGTCTGCCCCGTCCTCGGCCTCTGGCGTGCCCTGCAGGCTGTCGCCCACATTCGCCGCATTGGCGCGAATGGCCGCTTCAACCTTGGCGGCGATGTCAGGATTATCTTTCAGGAACGCCTTGGCGTTCTCGCGGCCCTGACCGATGCGCTGACCGTCATAGGAGAACCATGAGCCTGACTTTTCGACGAGGCCTCCCTTGACCCCGAGATCAACCAGCTCGCCGGTCTTGGAGATGCCTTCGCCATACATGATGTCGAACTCAACCTGACGGAAGGGCGGGGCCACCTTGTTCTTGACGACCTTCACGCGCGTCTGGCTGCCGACCACCTCGTCACGCTCCTTGATCGCGCCGATGCGGCGGATGTCGAGGCGGACCGAGGCATAGAACTTCAGCGCATTGCCGCCCGTGGTGGTTTCCGGGCTGCCATACATGACGCCGATCTTCATGCGGATCTGGTTGATGAAGATGACGATGGTGTTGGACTTGGAGATCGAGGCGGTGAGCTTGCGCAGAGCCTGACTCATCAGACGGGCCTGCAGGCCAGGCAGCGAGTCGCCCATTTCGCCGTCCAGTTCGGCCTTCGGTGTGAGCGCCGCCACGGAGTCGACCACGAGGATGTCGACCGCACCGGAGCGCACCAAAGTGTCGGCGATTTCCAGCGCCTGCTCGCCGGTGTCGGGCTGCGAAATCAGGAGATCATCGAGCTTCACGCCCAGCTTGCGGGCATAGCCGGTGTCGAGCGCATGTTCAGCGTCCACAAACGCTGCGATGCCGCCCTTCTTCTGCGCCTCTGCCACCACATGCAGGGCGAGCGTTGTCTTGCCCGAAGATTCCGGCCCGTAGATTTCAATGATGCGCCCGCGCGGCAAACCGCCAATGCCCAGCGCGACGTCCAGGCTGAGCGAGCCGGTCGGGATCGCTTCGATCTCCACCGGCTTTTCATTGACACCCAGTCGCATGATGGAGCCCTTGCCGAAGGCGCGATCGATCTGGGCCAGAGCCGCTTCAAGGGCCCGCTTCTTTTCAGGGTCTTTACGATCCATTTCGGCTTCTTTTTCTTCGGCTTTCTTGATGACGCGCAGGGAGGCGGACATGGGCACGTTTCCTTATTTCATGCGACCCGGTAGCGGGCAATGAGTCGAGTGTGCGCCTTTTGTTCTCGTTCTTCAAGTGTTCTTTTTTGTTCTCTAGATGTTTTTACGATAACGTCAAGATATAGGCATGACAGCCCGCCGGAATACAAGCCAAAGGGTGACCCGCATCAGATTGGGATGACGTAAACTGTAACGCCAACCCGAAATCTAGGTGGGGGGGGTGAGGACATCTTTCACCTTGGCCGCAAGCTCGTTCAGATTGAAGGGCTTGGGCAAAAAGTGCATGTCGTCTTCGGTCTCGGCAGTCTTGCGGAAGTCGCCATCGGCATAGCCCGACATGAAGATGATCGGCATGCCCGCATGGCTGGCGCGCACGATATTGGCCAGTTCCGGCCCATGCATGCCGGGCATGACGACATCGGTGAGCATGAGATCGACTGTGCGGCCCGGCGTATTGAGGATTTCGAGCGCTTCCTCGCCGCAACTGGCTTTCAGCACCTCGTAACCCTTCTTTTCCAGCACCCGCGCAGCAAACAGGCGCACAGAATCCTCGTCCTCGACCAAGAGGATGGTGCCCGCGCCGGTGAGATCACGCGGACGCACCACCTTTTCCACCTCAGCGGGCTTTTCGAGCCGGTCTTCCGCTTTTTCAGGCTCGGCGCTGGGCACATAACGCGGCAGGAAGATGCGGAAGGTGGTGCCCTTGCCCACTTCTGATTCCGGGAAGATGAAGCCGCCCGACTGCTTCACAAAGCCATAAATGCTGGCGAGGCCCAGACCCGTGCCCTTGCCCTGTTCCTTGGTGGTGAAGAAGGGCTCAAAGATCTTGGTGATGATCTCAGGGGGGATGCCGCAGCCTGTATCCGCCACCTCGATCAGCACGTAATCGGCAGCGACCAGCAGCGGATAATTGAACTTCGCGCACTCGGTCGCGGTGACGTTGCGGGCACGCAGCGTGAGCGTCCCGCCCTCCGGCATGGCGTCGCGCGCGTTCACACCGAGATTGAGCATCATATTGTCGAACTGGCCCTGATCGACACGCACCGGCCACAGCCCGCTGCCGAAATCATGCGCCAGCACGACGCGTTCGGAGAGGATGCGTTTCAGCATTTCCGACATGTCGGCGATGATGTCCGAAACCTCCGACACGCGCGGCGTCAGTGTCTGCTGGCGTGAGAAAGCCAGCAGATGGCGCACCAGCCGCGTGCCGCGAATGGAGGTCTGCCTGATCTGCTGAAGATCGGCGAATGACGGATCACCCGCCTTGTGCCTGAGCAGCAGTAGCTCGGCAAAGCCGCTGATCGCGGTGAGCAGGTTGTTGAAGTCGTGCGCGACGCCGCTGGCCAGCTTGTTCACGGCGTCCATCTTCTGGGCCTGAAGCGACTGCATCTCGAATGTTCTAAGATTGGTCAGGTCTGTGACATGCAGCGCGACCAGACCGGGCTTGCCGTCAGCGGCGCTCGCCACTGGCAGAACCTGAATCTGGGCAACACCGCTCTGTTTCATCGCCACGTCCAGACTGGCACTGCCATCGTCGCGTTCGCCCGCCTCGCGGATGAGGCGCGCGACGTCACGGCGGTCGGGTTCGGCAATATGCGCTGTAAAGAGCTGATCGCGCATGACCGCTGCATTGCTTTGGCCAAACAGAGTGGCGAGCGCACCGTTGGAGGCCTCAATCACACCATCAGAACGCACCAGCGCCATGGGAAGCGGGGCCGTTTCGTAAAGCCGCTCAAAAACCCCGACATCGGCGCGGAACGCCGGTGCCGCCGTCGCATCCGCTGCCCGGCGCGCCGCCAACGTGGAGAACGGCACGACCGCACCACCCTCGCCGCCAACGCCGGTGACCTGCGCCAGCGGATGAAACCGCCACATCACCAGACCGTTCGCCACTGGCTCAACTGAAACCCGGTGCCAGACGGCGCGACCGTTTTCCGTCGCACGGACATCCGCAGCAGCAGCCTGGCCTTCACCCGCAGCCTTTGCCAGACGAAAGATGCGACTGCTCATATCTCCATCAGGCCGGATCGCCAGATCAGGGGCGCGCAGCTTGCCGGTGCCGCCACACAGGGCGCGGTAGGCTGGATTGGCGAAAACCACCGCGCCAGTCCCGCGCGCCACAACCATCGGATCGGACAGCCCATCAAAGGCAGCGCTGAGGAGACGCCCTCGCCGGTCACGAGCATGACCAACGGGCTGGCGCAAAAGCAGTGTCACCAGCATGCCGATGGCCGTGACGCCCAGACCCGCCAGCAGCGCGAGGCCAGCAAAGCCTGCCTCATCATGATAGATGGCAGCGGCAATCGCCGAGACGATGGCGAGGGCCAGCATGGCCCCGGACACATAGAAAAGGGCGCGCCCGCCAGCCCGCGGCGCCTGTGCAGGCAGGCGCGTATCACGCGCCACACCATGCGCCTTTTGCAAGCTGGAGCCGCCCGCCATGTTCTGCCTCGCGACCTTCGACGGTCCCATGTGATTCGTCCCGCTATGATCGCAGCCGCTGGCGCATGATGAAACCGATGATCTGCGCCACAGCCTTGAAGTGTTCAGCCGGAATCGCGGCATCCACCGCGACCGACGCATAGAGGCTGCGGGCCAGCGGCGGATTTTCAATAACCGGCACCCCGCTTTCACGGGCGAGATCACGGATGCGCAGCGCCATGAGATCAACGCCCTTGGCGACACATACTGGCGCTGCCATCTCGCCCGATTCATACTTGAGCGCCACCGCATAGTGCGTGGGATTGGTGACAACCACGGTGGCGCCCGGCACCGCCGCCATCATACGTCTGCGACTGCGTTCCATGCGGATCTGGCGCAGTTTCATCTTGATGGTGGGATCGCCTTCAGCGTCTTTCAGTTCATCGCGGATGTCCTGTTTGCTCATGCGCATCCGCCGCATGAACGACAGGCGCTGCCAGAACCAGTCGATCACCGCGAAAGCCGCCACCACACCCAGAACCGGCCCCAGCATTTTGGTGATGAGCACATAAGCAGCCGCCCCACCCGCACGCGGATCGGCGGAGATCATGTCCATCAGCGCGTTATGATCGGGCCAGACGGCATAGACCACCGCCACACCAACGCAGATGACCTTGAGCAGACCCTTGGCGAAATTGATGAGCGCCTCGCGACTGAACAGCCGGCTGAACCCCTGCATGGGCGAGAGTTTTGAAAATGACGGCGCGATTTTCTTGGCGCTGAAAAGCAGAGGCGACTGAATGAGATGTCCGCCAATAGCCGCCGCGAGCATCAGCGCAAAAGGCATGCCCAGGATGAGCCCCAATGCGATGCCGATGTGCCATGAAAGCGCCAGAAGCCCACCCCCGGAAGCATCGACCGCTTCCGGTGAGGCGAGCAGAACCGTAAAGCGGCTCATGAACCCGGAGGCCGCCTGATTGCCCCATGCCACAATGGCTATGGTCGCCGCGCTGAGCGTGGCCAGAAGCACAATGTCCTGACTTCGGGGAACGTCGCCTTGCTCGCGCGCGTCGTCAAGTTTCTTCTGGGTTGGTTCTTCTGTGCGTTGCGCGTCGTCGTGGTCGTCGGCCATAGCGTCAGTTCACCAGGCCCGAAAACGCGTCGCGGAAACGATCGAGGAAAATCGTCATCATCACGCCGAGGAGCAGCATCAGCATACCGAAACCGCCCAGGATCGAGGCCGGCATTGCGATGAAGAACACCTGAAACTGCGGCATCATCTTGGCCACCAGCGCGAGGCCCGCGTTGAACACGAGGCCCGCAAACAGGAAAGGTGCGGCCAGCTCAACGCCCAGCAGGAAACTGGAGGAGACAAAGCGCACGACGAGCTCAAGAAAATCACCGACCGGCGGCACGATGCCGGGCGGAAAGAGAACGTAAGAGCGCATCAGCCCATCAAAAAGCACGGCGTGGCCGCCCGTGATGTAGAGCATCAAAATCGCCAGGGTGACAAGAAAGGTGGCGACAATCGCGCCCTGCGCGCCCTGGGTCGGATCGACCGCAATGGCAAAGCCAAGGCCCGTCTGCATCGCAATGATATTGCCGGTCACATTCATGCACGATATCAGAAGGCGCGCGGCCACGCCGATGGCGAGGCCAATCACGCTTTCCAGACCGATGAGCAGGAACAGGCTGCCAATATCCGCAGGCATGGCCGGCAGTTTTGCACCCAGCAGCGGGGTCAGCATGAAGGCAAGCGACAGCCCAAGGCCAAGACGGAAATTCGGCGATACAAAGCCCTCGCCCACACCGGGGAAAGTCATGAGCATAGTGCCAAGCCGCGCAAAGATCAGGATGAAGGCAAAAGCCTGCTGCGGCAGTACCTGTTCAAGAAAAGGAATGCCGGGCACGGCGGCCTACGACGCGCCAATGCGCGCGAAAATCTCGGTGGCGTAGCGGCTGAGCTGTTGCGCCATGAATGGCAGCATCAGGAGGATCACCAGAAACACCGCGATGATCTTGGGCACGAAAACAATGGTGGCTTCCTGAATCTGGGTCAGCGCCTGAAGCAGGCCGATGCCCGCACCCACGGCCAGTGCCACCAGCATCACCGGCGCAGATACAATGATCAAAATCCAGATCGATTCTCTCGCGATGTCGAGCGCTTCTGCGCCTGTCATATCGTTACCCCTTGGCCTTTCTGGCCGTTTGGCGAACGCCCTCAGATGGGCATGCGCATGATTTCCTGATAGGCGGAGATCACCCGGTCGCGCAGCGCCACCATGGTTTCGAGCGTTGTTTCGGCATTGGCCACAGCCGTGACCACATCCACCAGTTCCGCTTTGCCCGATGCGCCCGCCGCGAGCGCCTGTTCGCCCTGACGGGTGGCTTTGAGCGTGTCTTCTATCGTTCCGGCGATCATTTCCGAAAAGCCGGGCTGTGCGACCGGCTGCGGCATGGAGGGCGAGGTCCCCGCTTTGGGAGCAGCGGCATAAGCACGCAGCGCACTGGTGATATCCATAGACTAGGCCTTTCTTAACCGCGCCGCAGCAGATCGAGCGTACGCGCCGTCATCTGACGGGCGCCATCGACAATGCTGAGATTGGCTTCATAGGCGCGCTGCGCTTCGCGCAGGTCGGCCATTTCGATGATCGGATTGACATTGGGATACATCACATAGCCTTCAGCATTGGCCGCCGGATGACCCGGCTTGAACTCCATGCGGAAGTCAGAAGGATCGCGCGTGGTCTTGCCAAGCTCGACCAGACGCGCGCCGGTTTCGCGGTCCATCACTTCGTTGAAAGTGACGATCTGGCGCTGATACGGCGTGCCGTTCGCACCCGTCGCGGTCGAGTTCGCATTGGCAACGTTTTCCGCAATGATCCGCATGCGCGCGCTCTGCACGCGCATACCGCTCGCCGCCGTTTCAAGTGCCTTGCTGATGTCCATCTGCTTTGCCTTTCAACGGTTCAGCGCGGTGCGCCCGACGCCATGCGAATGAGGCCAAGGGCCTTGCGATAAAGCTGCGTGACGACCGCGTAGTCCATCTGCACGTCAGACGACTTCATCATCTGCTGTTCCAGATCGACCGAATTGCCGTTCGGGGTTGATTCCGCATCCGGCATATCCTCGGCGCGAAAGCCGCGCGGGCTGGCCGATGTGGATGCGATGTGCAGCGGGTTGGTCACGGCGAGCGAGGCAGGCATCGCCTCGCCGGCCATGATGCCGGCAAAGTCGGGCTCGCGAATGTCGCGGGCGCGATAACCCGGCGTGTCGGCATTGGCGACGTTCTCGGCGATCACGCTCTGGCGCGCACTGAGATAAGACAGTCGCGTCTGCATCGTCTGAAAAAGAGGAAGCCTTGTGAAATCCATGGCCGTTTCCGCGGCGCGTCATGGTTGACGCGTCATTAACCCGCAGGATCGGCGAGGCTGGTTAACGCGCGATTAAGAGACATGAATGCGCCGTCGCCCTGAATTAACGGCCCATTAACCACGGTTAACCAAACGTCGCCGCGAGGGCGGTGGCGATGGAGTTCGATTCGGTCATCAGAATGCTGGCTGCACTGGGTGCCGTGCTGGGCCTTGTCATGCTCGCTGCGTGGGCGCTGCGCCGTTTCGGCCTGACCGGCATGGCCGCCGCGATGGGACAGAGCCGACGTCTTTCGGTTATTGAAGTGCGTCCCCTCGATGCACGCCACCAGCTTGTGCTGGTGCGCCGTGATGATGTGGAGCACCTGCTGGTGCTTTCCCCCACCGGCGAAACACTGGTGGAGCGCGGCATCACACAGAGCGCCGGGCCGGCATCATGAAACTGCGTCGCTCTGCTCTGGCTGGTCTGCTGGCTGCCGCTGTAATCGGTGCGGTGATGAGCGCGGCGGCGCAATCCGTCACGCTCGATTTCGGCACTGGCGATGGGCTGACTGGACGGATCATCCAGCTGGTGCTGCTGGTGACGGTGCTGTCGGTCGCACCCTCGATCCTCATCATGACCACGAGTTTCGTGCGCATTGTGGTGGTGCTGTCGCTGCTGCGTACGGCGATCGGCCTGCAGCAGAGCCCGCCCAATGCGGTGATCGTGAGCCTCGCCTTGTTTCTGACGGCCTTCATCATGGCCAACCCTCTGAAGCAGTCGTGGGAACAGGGCGTGCGCCCGATGATGAATGAGGAAGTGACACTGGAAGACGGCTTCAGCCGCGCCACCGCGCCCATCGCCACCTTCATGCTGGCTCATACGCGATCGGAAGATCTGCAGATGTTTTTCGACATCTCCAAAACAACACCGCCCGCCACCGCCACGCAAACGCCGCTGACCATTCTGGTGCCCGCCTTCATGATTTCGGAATTGCGGCGGGCCTTTGAAATCGGCTTCCTGATCTTCCTGCCGTTTCTCATCATCGACCTTGTGGTCTCGTCGCTGCTGATGGCGATGGGCATGATGATGCTGCCGCCGGTGATGATCTCGCTGCCGTTCAAACTGATCTTCTTCGTGCTGGTCGATGGCTGGCGATTGATCGTCGCCAGCCTTGCGTCGAGCTACGGGCTGTAGCTCACCTCTACGTCAGCTCGACTCCCTTTTCCGGCCCGGCTATGCCTTTGGGAAAGGGAGCGCATCATGGACCTCAATCTCAAAGGCAAAACGGCTGTCATTCTGGGCGGCACGCGCGGCATCGGCCGGGCCATCGCCGAAACCTTTGCCGCTGAAGGCGCCAATGTCGCCATCTGCGCCCGTCAGGCCGAACAGGTGGCCGAGACCGTCGCGGCACTGAAGGCCGCTGGGGCCAACGCCACCGGCCGCGCCGTCGACATCACCGACAGCGCCGGTATGAAAGACTGGATCGCCAGCGTCGCTGCCGAGATGGGCGGCATCGACTGCATGGTCTCCAATGCGGGTGCCATGGCGCAGGGCGGCGATGAGGCATCGTGGACGGCCAACTTCAAGCTGGATGTGCTGGGCGGTGCAGTCGGCGCGTTCGATGCCGCCAAAGCGCATCTGACCGCCGCAGCCGCCAAGAGTGGCGATGCCTCGTTCATCATGATCTCGTCGGTTTCAGCCGCCGAGAATGATGGTGGCGGATCGTCCTACGGTCCGATCAAGGCGGCGCTGATCCACTACGCCAAAGGGCTCGCGCGCCAGTATGCGGGCAAACATGTGCGCGTGAATGTTGTCTCGCCCGGCACGGTGTATTTCAAGGGCGGCATCTGGAACATGATCGAGACCAACATGCCGGACGTGTTCAAGGGCGCAATGGAACGCAACCCCACAGGCCGGATGGCAACGCCGCAGGATATCGCCGACGCGGTGGTGTTCCTGTCCTCATCGCGCTCGTCTTTCACCACCGGCATCAACATGCTGGTCGATGGGGCGATCTCGCGGCGCGTGAACTTCTAAGGCGCAGCCGAGGCGCTGCCCGGCGCTGGCTTGCCAAGGCCGATGCCCCGCAGGAAGGTGTCGAGCGTATCGACGCCCGCCACCGCCTTGACCGCCTCGCGGAACTCCATGCCGGTGGGATCAAGCTGGCGGGTGATGATCTCAAAGGCTGCGGCCTCGGGCGCATCGGCCATCAGGGTCACGAAACGGTTGCGCAGAGTCTGAAGTCCGGCGCTGTCGTCGGCCATCGTATAGGCGATCGCCGTCCGCATGATGTTGTAACGGTCGTCGCCGTCGAGGGCGCGTGGATTATCCTCGCGGCGTGACAGAATGGCTTCCAGTGCGCCCGCTGTATCAGCCCAGCGTGCGCCTGCCCACAACACATCGGCACGCAGACGCTTGGCTTCCACCGACTCGTCCTGTTCGAAGGCTTCCAGCGCTGCGTCGACCTGCTTCAGATCGCTGAGCGTGCGACCCATCAGCAGACGGCGCTGGGTCGCCAGATCATCCGGCAGTCGGGTCTGCGATGAGTTGCGCAGCACAGCGAGGGCCTTCTGTGGCAGCTTGTCCATGAGATAGACGGCAGCGAGCTTCGCTGCGATCTGCGCCTTGGCAACGCCGTCGAGGCGGCGGTCAACCTGATGTTGCAGCAGGGCAGCAGCCTGTTCCAGCAGATCGACCGCGATCAGCCGGTCGGCCAGCTTGCGGGCTATTTCATCACCCATTGTGCCGATGGGTGTGAGTTCCTGAAAGTCATAGAAAAGGCCAAGCGCCTGCACCGGCGGCATCGAATCTGCTTTGCCGTGCAAGAACAGGTCCTCAAATACTTCCGACATGTGTGACGATATGCGCCGGGTCTGTTCGTCTTCCGGGAAGCCCAGAACGGCCGAACGCCAGGTTTGCAGGCCGTTGCGATAATCGCCCTCCGCGATCTGAAGCTCGCCGAGTTTGTGCAGCACGTTCAGTTCAACCAGATCGCCGCGCCACTGCCAGCGCAGGGCTTCAAGGCGCGCAATGGCTTCGGCTGCCTTCATCTCTCCAATTTTGTGCTTCAGCGCGATGGCTGCAAAGTCAGCGCGAGCCGCCAGCGGCCGGTAGGCCGCTCCGCGCGCGGCTTCATACTGAATGAGCGCTTCGCGGTCCCGTTTGAGCCGTTCGTCCAGCATGCCACGCAGATAGGCGGCTTCAGCCGTGACACGGGGCGGCATATCATCTGTCGGCACGCCATCCAGAAAACGCCCGGCCACATCAAGTGTGTTGGACTCAATCGCTGCCTCTGCACCCGCCAGCCGAAAACGCGCCTGCCAGTCCTTGCGGAAGGATGGGATCACCGCCTCGCCGATCAGAACCGCATCGCGTGCGTTACTCCACTGCCTCAGCCCCGCCAGCGCCACAGCACGGAACAGTTCAGCCGCAGGGTCTGCGGCAAAGACAGGCATTCCAAGATCTTCCCACGCTTCCTTTGGCCGTTGCATCAGCAGCAATGCCGCACCGCGCAAGGCACGGAACGACGGGTCGCTCAGCATGGCTTTATCCTCAGCAGCGACCACCTGCAGCATGCCGAGTGCTTCTGCACCCAGATCATTGGCAAGGTAGAAGCGGATCAGTGCCAGACGGCTTTCAGCCAGATTGTCGCCATTGGGATGCAGCGCGTTGACCAGTCGGCTACGTTCCTCAAGGAAAGTGCCCTCGCCTTTCCACGTTTCAAAATCCATATCAGCAGGCTTGTTGGTGGCGACCAGAGGCCGACTGCCGGGCACATAGTCCGACATCTCGCCCGCCGCGAGCGTCAGGCCATGCGGCGTGGTGATGACAACATCCGCCGCCGACTGCTGAATGAGCAGATCATCACTGAAGGGGCGAATGAGCATGCCCTGCGCCGTGGCGTCTGCTGCAAACTCGACATATGAGCGACCGCCAAGAACAGCCTGCGGCGGGCCCGCCGCAGGTATGACGATGAGCCGTTCACCTGTCACATCATCTTTCCATTCCACAGGTCTGGCGCTGCGCAGGAGTGTCGCGCGCACCTTTGAATTGCCCACGGAGCGCGCATCGCGCATGACCGCGATGGGTTCGGGCGCATCCTGAGGATCACGCGAGATCACAGCCACCCAGGTTCTGCGTTCGTTGAGCGCAGTGACAGCATAGGGCTGCGCCAGCTCAAGAGTGAGCAGGCTGTCATTTTCCAGACGGGTGACTTTCGCAGCACTGAGAAGATCCCGGTTTTCGGCAAGCAGCTGTTCGAGCGGCATCTCAGCTGCGCCCGGCACGAGGATGAACACAGTGCTGCGACGTCTGAACATCGCGACGGGTTGATCCTGCAGAACTGGAAGTTGAAGTCGGATCGTGTCGCGCTCGCGGATGGCGGTGAACAAGGGTGGCTCTGTCAGCGCAGTTTCATGGGCATCCCCGGTGTGTGCGGCATCTGCGCCATGATCTGCCTTGGCCGCCGCTTCATCATGCGGTGCATCGGCTGCGTCAGCCTTGTGATCTCGTCCATCACCATCACTGGCAGGACTGGGCGTGTCATGGGCTGCATGATCATCAGGTTTGACGGCCGCTGCTGGCTCCGCAGGTGCGTGATCATCTGCTGCCGCGGTTTCAGCGGGCAGATGATCCGCATCATGACCCGGCGATGACGCCGCGTTGGGGTCTGCCGCTTCATCGGCTGTCGCAGCAGCTTTGGCCTCAGCATCAGCTTTGGCCTTTTCCTCAGCCGCCTTTTTCTTTTCGGCTGCCGTAACCGCGGCACCATCCGAGCCTGTGGGCGCTGGTGTGGCGGATGGCTTGTCGGCAGGCGGCGGTGACGCACCCGCTGCCTTCGCGATTTCATCCGGCACGATCACGACGGGATCAACGACCCGGTCATTGCCGGGTGCCAGAATGTCGATGACAGTGCTGGTCTGCTCGGCACGGTGTTCCACATGCGAGTCGTGGTCGATGTCGAGAGTCAGGATGACCTGATTGTCACCGGCAGACGCACTGGCCGTTTTGATGAACGCGGGCGGATCAATTTTCAGCCGCTCCACATTGAGAGAGCCGCCTTGATCGAACACGACCTTCAATTGTCCGTCCTCCACTGAGGCCGTATAGGTGACAGGCTTTCCCCATTCGATGATCAACGTCGTGCGGTCTTCAGCGACCTTCACCTTCAGCTTGGCGTTGATCGGCACATTGGGTGGGGGCGGCGGTGACGGGTCGATGACATCGGGTGGGTCGCCCGTGAAACTGTCCGGCACCAGATCTATGCCGATGAGCGGTCCGCCTGCGCTGTGATGCAGACGCACACGGCGCTTGAGCGGCATACGCAAGGTGCGCCGGTCATCATCGAGCTTGATCGTCGAGACATAATCGTTGAGCGGCAGCTTGTCGCGATCATCAGGCAGAATCAGGGGCTGATCGAAGGTGATGGTGAGAATGCCGGCGGCAAGCTCGGCCTTGTAGCCAACAGGCTTCGACCACAGGAACAGGATGCGCGCATAGCCCTGAGTGACGTCTGCCGTCACGCTCACGATTTCGGCAGCGCCTTTGGATGCAGGTGATGGTGCTGGCTTTGCTGAGTCCCGTGATGCGGTCCCATCGGGTGACCCGCTGGTCTCTGGCTGAGCGGGTTTGGGTGAAGACGGGACGGAAGCCGGTTTGGGGGTCGGGCGCGGCTTCGGTTTCGAAGCAGGTGTCGGTGCAGGTGCTGCACCCGGCGTTGGCTGTGCTGCTGTAGCCGCCGCTGGCGGTTTGTCTTCGACCGTCGTGCGGAGCACGCGCGGCGTGTCCTGCGCCCATGACGCAGCAGCGGCCATCCAGGCCGCCGTCAATACGGTCATGATGCGCTGCATCACCATGTCATCCGCCACCCGGCGCTTTAGCTGCCGGTTTTGCTTCATCAGGTTTTTCTACAGCGGGTTTTTCTTCAGTGGGTTTTGATTCAACCGGTCCGGCTTCTTCTGCGGTTGCTGGTTTCGCCACCGCAGACTTGTCCGGTTTCGCTGAACCATCATCTGCTGCCACAGGGGCAGGTTTCTTATCACTGGCAACCGCAGGCTTTGCTTCGGCAGGCTTCTTGTCTGCAGCAGCCTCCGGCTTGGGATTATCAGGTTTGGCCACAGCTGGCGCAGCAGCCGGCGCAGGTGCAGACGCTGGCGCCACGGTCGGCTGGTCCGCCGTTTTGGCCGGAACAGTCTGCTTGCCAGCCAGTTTATCCCGGCGCGCCAGCATGATCGTGACTTCCTGCGCACGCACTGGATCCATGGCGGCCAGAATCGGCGCGACCTTGGCGGGCTTCATGCGCCCGATCACGTCAATCAACACGCCCAGATCAAGCGTGTTGAAAATCTGTGCGGCATCGGCCGGCTTCATCGCTTCATAGGTTTTCACCAGGCTGGCCAGATGCGCTTCAGTTGCGGCATCGCGCTGGCCGTAAATCTCCTCAACATGAGCCTCTATACTCTTCACTTCGGCCACGCGTTCCTCGACACGCTTTTCAATGGCCTGAATCGACTTCTCGCGCAGATCAAGTTCGCGTTCACGCGCATCCAGTTTTTCGCGCCGGTCAGAGAGGCTTTCCAGAACGCCAGCTTCCGATATGGTTGGCTCGCAGGCTGGATTATCCTTCGCCTCCTCGCCGGGCGAACTTTCCTTGTGCGCATCACTATCCGATGGAGGGGCGCCATCGGTCGCTGCATGGTCTGCCGCTGGTTTGTCATGGGCGGCCTCATCGGGCTTTGTGTCAGAGGCAAAAGCCAGCCCAAAGGTGGTGAAGCCCGCCAGCTTCAGGCCAAACAGAAACGCCAGAACAATGGCCGCCGCCGGCAGCGCCCTGATGCGAAAGCGGCGCGGGCTTTTCATCTGATGGCGCCCACATTGCGCATGCTGGTCGCCGTGCGCAGGCTGGTCGCTGCCGGGCGCACGGGTTGAGATTCTCCGCGCGCGGTCAACCGGCCAGCCAGACCTTCAGCCGCACTGACCAGAAAGCCGAGTTCATCGGCCGCAGCTTTGGCCCTTGTCTGTTGCGTGGCGAGTTCGGCACCCGATTTCTCAGCCGCCTGACGCAGGGCGGCAACCGCCGCCTCAGCGCGCGCCGCAGCATTTGAGAGATCGAGGACGGACTGTTTCACGCCATCACGCCCCGCACGCAGATCACGCAACCGACGATCCAGCACGATCGCCCAGCCGATCGCTGCCGCGAGCAGAACCAGAACCACCAGATTGACAATCATTTCCATCGTCATGTGCCAACTCCACCTGCCGCCGCACCACGCAACGCGCGATCAACCTTGACGGCCACAAATGGGCCGACGCGTCCGATATGTCCCTTGAGCAGCGGAATACCGCCGCAGCGCAGCTCAATGACCGATTCCGGCGAGGCATTGAGCATCAGCGTCTGCCCGACAGAGAAGTTCATCACATCGCGCAGCGACATGATCTGTTCATCAAGCACAGCGTCGATCTGCACCTTGGTTGACCACAATTCGGTGGCAAGGTGGCCTTCCCAGATCGAGTCACGACCGAACTTTTCGCCCATGAACTGCTGGAGCAGCAGTTTGCGGATCGGCTCCAGCGTCGCGTAAGGCAGCAGAAGCTCAACGCGGCCGCCTCGGTCTTCCATGTCGATGCGCAGCTTGACCAGAATGGCCGCATTGGCAGGCCGCGCGATCGCCGCAAAGCGGGGATTGGTTTCAAGACGATCCAGCGTGAAAGCCACCTTGCTGAGTGGTTCGAACGCTGTTTCCATGTCTTTCAGGATGACCTCGGTCATGCGCTGCACAAGGCCGCGCTCGATCGTGGTATAGGGACGCCCTTCAATCCGCATCGGCGCGGTGCCACGCCGCCCACCGAGCAGCACGTCGACAATCGAATAGATGAGGTTCGATTCAATTGTGAAGAGCCCGAAATTGTCGAGCTCCTCGGCGCGGAACACTGCCAGGATCGCTGGCAACGGAATGGAGTTGAGATAGTCGCCAAAGCGCGTCGAGGAAACATTGTCGAGGCTGACTTCGACATTATCGCCTGTGAAATTGCGCAGCGATGTCGTCATCAACCGGACCAGCCGGTCAAAGACGATTTCCAGCATCGGCAGGCGTTCATAGGAAACCAGTGCCGAATTGACGATGGCGCGCACGCCCGTCTTTTCAGAACCGTTATCAGCCATGCTGGCAAAGCCAAGCAGACTGTCGATTTCGTCCTGATTGAGAAGGCCATCGCCTTCACCAATCGGTGCGTCCTCCAGTGGCTCAACCTGTGCCAGCGCCGCCTGCCAGTCAGGGGTTTCCTCTGGCGGAGGCGTATCGTCGTCGCCGCTCATTGGATGAGCATCTCCTTGAACAGCACGTCCTTCACATGAGAGGGCGCAACCGCAAGATTGACACGGCGCACCAATTCTTCCTTCAGGCGGAACATGCCCGCCGAGCCACCGAGATCTTCAACGCGAAGCTCACGCAGGAAGACCTGGAAGTTGTCGATCACACGCGGCATCACCGGTTGGATGGCTGCCGCGACTTCAGGATCCTCAACCTCCAGCGCAACGGTGAGCTTCAGCTTGGGGCGTTCACCGCCCGGCCCAACCAGATCAACAAGAATAGGTTCGATATCGACAAAGGTTGGCGGCTCGGCCTCGGCATGCTGCGCGCCCGCCTCGCCTTCCTTGGGTGTTTCACCACCCATGAAAAAGAAGAAATAAACACCGCCCACCACCAGTAGAAGGGGCAGACCGAAGAAGAGGAGCTTCTTCACCAGCCCCATTTTCTTTTTGGGCAGTGCCTCTGCGCCTTCGCCCTCAGGCGCGGCTTCGGCTTCCTGCTTCTTGGCCTTGGCCATAGCGTGATCCCTGACAAAACGGCGCGGACACATGCCCGCGCCGCTCGTCATCACGCTAGGGGCCTGATGGTTAACGGCCCGTTAGGAACCGGCAGAAACTGCCGGGCAGAAATAAAGGCTCAATCGTCTTTGTTGTTGAGGAAACGGCCAATCAGGCCGCCCACCACGCCGCCGGCAATTGGAGCAACCCAGAACAGCCAGAGCTGAGAGATCGCAGCCGTGTCAGCAAAAAGCGCAACACCTGTCGAGCGCGCCGGGTTGACCGAGGTGTTCGTCACCGGGATCGAGACGAGGTGGATGAGCGTCAGCGCCAGACCGATGGCGATCGGCGCGAACCCAGCAGGCGCACCAGCACTGGTCGAACCAACGATGACGACAAGGAAAATCGCGGTCAGCACGAACTCGGTGATCAGCGCAGCCATCATCGAATAGCCGTGCGGCGAGAGTGCATCAAAGCCGTTCGAGGCAAAGCCACCCGCCTTGAAGCCTGCGGTGCCTGAGGCGATGGTGAAGAGCACACCGCCCGCCGCCACCGCACCGATCACCTGCGCGACGATGTAAGGCGCGGCATCAGCCGGGTTATGACGACCCGCCGCGACCAGACCAAGCGTCACCGCCGGATTGAAGTGGCCGCCCGAAATATGCCCAACCGCATAGGCCATGCACAGGACCGTGAGACCAAAGGCCAGCGACACGCCCGCATAGGCGATGCCGAGATCAGGGATCCCGGCGGCCAGCACAGCCGATCCGCATCCACCAAGAACCAGCACAAACGTGCCCAGAAATTCAGCGCTGAGTTTACGCACTAGCGACATCATTCACCCCCATAGCCATTTGTCAGGCCTGATCAGAGCAGCCCACCATGAACTGCCCGGCACGGCAGATATTGCCGCCGTCTCAACCATGATGGTCAGGCAAGCCCAACAAAATCAAGGGCTTGAAATTGGCACGCCGTTTGCGGGTGAAACAACGGGGCGAAGTGCCCTGACGGGTCTTGCCCGTGCCCGCGAAAGGAGTCGCACCAGTGGATAATGCGCTGTTGGCCAGTCTTGCGAACCAGATCGTTCAGCGCCGCACCATGGACGTGATCGCCAACAACCTCGCCAACATGAACACGACCGGCTTCAAACGCGAGAGCCCGGTGTTCGAACCGCTGCGCGTTGACGTCAACGTGCAGCGCGCACTGGGTCATCGCAAGGAACCAATCTATTTCGTGCGCGATGTGCTGGCGACGCATGACATGAGCAATGGCTCGCTGGAGCTGACCGGCAATCCGCTTGATGTCGGGCTGGAGGGCGATGGCTTCTTCACCGTGCAAACCAAAGACGGCGTGCGTTACACACGCAATGGCGCGTTCGGGCTTGATGATACCGGGCGCCTTGTGACCTCAGCCGGCAATGCCGTCCTTGATGACGGCGGATCAGAAATCACCTTCAGCCCTGATGAGTCCGACATCAACATTTCGCGCGATGGAACAATTTCAACGGCGCAGGGGCGCCGTGGTCGTCTGGGCATCGCTTCGTTCCAGAATCCGCAGACCCTGGAAGTTACCGGTGACAGCCTGTGGCAAGCCACCGAACCTGCTTTGCCTGCTGACAGCACAGCGGTGAAGCAGGGCTTCATCGAGACGTCCAATGTCAAACCGGTCGTCGAGATGACACGGATGATCGAGACGATGCGCTCGTATCAGCAATCAGTCGAAATGTTCAACAGCACCGAGGAACTGGTCCGCCGCGCGGTCCAGAAACTCGGTGAAGTGCGCGTGTAAGGTGGAGAGCAACCCATGAGATCCATGAACATTGCCGCCACCGGCATGCTGGCGCAGGAACTGAACGTCGAGGTTATCTCGAACAACATCGCAAATATGAACACCACCGGCTACAAGGAGCAGCGGGCGGAGTTCCAGGATCTCATCTATCAGAATCTCCAGCGCCCCGGTTCAGCCACATCCTCTAACGGCTCGATTGTGCCTTATGGCATTCAGGTGGGCCTCGGCGTGACGCCCTCGTCGATCCACAAGATCATGACGCAGGGCAATCAGAACATGACGGATAACCCTTATGACGTGGCCATTCAGGGTCGCGGCTTTCTGCGCGTCCAGCTGCCAAGCGGCGGCGATGCCTACACGCGCGCCGGTGCACTGGGCCGCACCGCTGAAGGTCAGCTTGTCACGCCAGATGGTTATGTCGTGCAGCCGGGCGTGACGATTCCGCAGGACGCCATCGATGTGAATATCAGCCAGCAGGGACAGGTCTCTGTCACCCTGCCCGGGCAGTCGGCAGCTCAGCAGGTTGGCCAGCTGGACCTGGCGATTTTCGTGAATGAAGGCGGCCTTGAGGCATCGGGCAACAACCTGTTCCTGGAAACGCCCGCCAGCGGACCGGCGGTCGTCGGCACGCCCGGCGCCGCCGGGTACGGATCGCTGCAGCAGGGTTTTCTTGAAACCGCCAACGTCAATCCGGTTGCCGAGATCACCCGGCTGATCACCGCCCAACGCGCTTACGAGATGAACGCCAAAGTGGTTTCGGCATCTGACGAAATGATGTCGATGACTGCGCGTCTGAGGGGGTGATGATGAAACGCATCCTGCTTCTGATCGCCGCTGCATGTGCGCTTGTCGCACCCGCTGCCGCGCTGAGCGTGGAAGAAGCCCTGCTGGACGCACTGATTTCGAAAGGCGCGCCCGGCGATGGCGCCGTGGCCATTGTCGGCGGCGTCCCCAAAGGTCTGACTGGTGACGGGCTTGAGGTCACCAGTGTTGACTACGATCCCACCAGTGGACGCTTCATCGCGCAGATCAAACTGGTCACCGGCCGCATCTATGGCATGCAGGGGCGCGTGGAGAGCGGCATCGACATGCCCGTGCTGAACCGCGACATGGCGGCAGGCGAACAGATCGGCCCCGACGATATAGTCCTGACACGTGTTCCAAAGTCGCGCGTCATGCGCGGGGCAGTCACTGATTCTGGCGTGATCGTCGGCATGATCGCCCGCCGTCAGCTGAACGCCGGAACGGGCCTGCGCGACGCCGACCTGCAGAAACCCATCGCGGTCAAAAAAGGCGAGACGGTTACCATCGTCTATCGCGCGCCCGGTGTGGAGCTCAGCACACGCGGCCAGGCCATGGCCGATGGCGGCATTGGCGACACCATCGCGGTCACGAACACGCAATCACACCGGCAGATCCAGACCGTCATCACGGGCGCTGGCACTGTGAGCGTTTCACCACAGACCGTCGCCTACAACTGACACGCAGGAGACATTCATGAGAACCTTGCGCCTCGCATTGCTTTACGCCGGACTGACATTCCTGACGGCATGTAGCGCCGTCGATCGTCTTGAGCAGATCGGTGAGGCCCCCGGCATGACACCGGTGCGCGACCCGACACTGGCGCCCGACTATCAGCCGGTCTCGATGCCGATGCCGCCCCCACAGCAGGTCGCCTATCAGCCCAATTCGCTGTGGCGTCCGGGCGCACGCACCTTCTTCAAGGACCAGAGGGCACAGCGCATCGGCGACATTCTGACCGTCAACATCAAGATCGACGACAAAGCCAAGGTGGCCAACACCTCCTCGCGTGGCCGCACCGGCAGCGAGAAGTCCGGCCTGCCGAATCTTCTGGGCTTTGAGGGCAACTACAAGGGCCTGCTGCCCGACAAGGTTGACCCTGCCAGCCTGCTGAAAATGGATTCCTCATCCAACAGCAAAGGCACAGGCTCAGTTGACCGCAACGAGCAGATCAACCTGACCATTGCTGCCGTCGTCACACAGGTTCTGCCCAACGGCAATCTGGTCATTCAGGGTCGTCAGGAAGTGCGCGTGAATTACGAGGTGCGTGAATTGCTGGTGGGCGGCATCGTGCGCCCGGAAGATATCGGCAACGACAACACCATCAATCATACGCAGATCGCCGAAGCCCGCATTTCCTATGGTGGACGCGGCCAGATCACGGATGTCCAGCAGCCGCGCTACGGGCAGCAGTTCCTCGATATCGTCTGGCCGTTCTGAGGCCTGACACGAAACCCCGAGGTCGCCGTCCCTGCGGCGAGCCTGCCCTGAGGTGGGGACTGTGCGCGAAAAAGCGTGTAGCATCAGGGAAGACGAAGGGCCGGAGCGAATGCTCCGGCCCTTTTCTATCCGCCCATCGGCAAGTGTTCATTCGTCGCGGAAGGTTTTCTCGCGACGTTCGTGACGTTCCTGCGCTTCGATCGACAGCGTGGCGATCGGGCGCGCATCAAGTCGTTTCAGCGAAATCGGCTCTCCGGTTTCTTCGCAGAAGCCATAGGTACCGTCATCAAGACGACGCAGGGCTGCATCAATCTTGGCAATCAGCTTGCGCTGGCGATCGCGTGTGCGCAGTTCCAACGCACGGTCTGATTCATGCGAGGCGCGGTCAGCAAGATCGGCATGCTGGACCGTTTCTTCCTGAAGACTGACGACCGTCTCGCGGCTTTCCTTGTG
The DNA here is from genome assembly GCA_964390465.1 of uncultured Flavobacteriaceae bacterium. Classification (GTDB taxonomy): domain Bacteria; phylum Pseudomonadota; class Alphaproteobacteria; order Micropepsales; family Micropepsaceae; genus JADZAI01. The sequence continues at coordinate 25,215 of CAYMIJ010000010.1, forward strand.
AATCTCTTCTTTCCAGGCATTCAACTTGCGCCTGAAATAAGCGCGCTGGCGCTCATTCATGAACGGTTCTGTCTCGGACGGCTTGTAGTCAGCCGGCAACACACTACCCATGCGCTGCATTCCCTCATCAAGGCGCCTCAACGCGGCGCGCGCGCGCTCTATACCCATGAGGTCATGGGCGCACAACAAGGACTTGGACAATATTCTATGACGCAGTGCAGCAGATCAGGCGGCGTATTCGAGTTTCGCCAGTTCAACCTGAGCGCGCAGGTCGATTTCATCGATCACGCCCTGAAGCCCCGGATCGTTGAAGGCATCACGTTGTTCGGCAACCAACCCGGCCAGATGCTGAAGTGTCTGGCGCGACACCGTTCCTGTGAGAAGACCCGTCTTGATGTCGTCCAGCGCATCAAGCATGTCGCTTGCGCGGCGAACTGCTTTGCGCCGCGCCGTCACCGGATCATCGACGCCCTGCATTGCGATCAACGCATCCAGGCCGGTCATGGCACCGGCCGCTGAGGGCGATGTCGCCTGACGCGCCGCACCTGTTTCGACACTGAAGCCGCTGGCCGCGACCCCGCGCGCACCAGGCAGGCGAGACGTCTGATCCAACCGGCGCGGGCCTTCGATACGCATGTTTCCCTGACGCAGACTCAACGAAGCGTTGTGGTCCACACTCGCCTTTCAGCCTTAACACTTTCCTAAGACGACGCCATTGCCCGGCAAAACCTGCCGGTCAGGGCGGATGATGTACGCCGACATGGCTGAGATATGGCGGAAAACTGCGCCTTTATCATGGCACGGGATTCGCATCGCGCGAGGTTAGGGAAAATCCCTTGGGCCGGTACCATGCGTTTTCAAAGCCGACTGATTGCCGTCATTACGTCACTGGCGCTGGCCATGAGCCCTGTCATCGCCCCGCCGGCTTTCGCCTTTTCACGGATCAAAGACCTCGCCGATGTCGAAGGCGTGCGCGACAACATGCTGGTGGGTTACGGCCTTGTCGTCGGCCTGAACGGCACGGGCGACTCGCTACGCAATTCGCCCTTCACGCTGCAATCGATGCAGTCGATGCTGGAACGTCTCGGCGTCAATACGCGCGGCGCACAGCTGAACGCCAAGAATGTCGCTGCCGTGATGGTGACCGCCAGTCTGCCCGCTTTCTCCACACAGGGATCGCGCATCGACATCAGTGTCAGTGCGCTGGGCGACGCCAAAAGCCTGCAGGGCGGCACACTGGTCGCGACAACCCTTCTGGGGCCGGACAACGAAGTTTATGCCGTCGCGCAGGGCCCGGTCGCGGTTGGCGGCTTCAAAGCGGAAGGCAATGCAGCCTCGATCGAGCGCGGCGTGCCGACCAGCGGCCGCATCCCGTCCGGCGCCATCGTTGAGCGCGAAGTGCCTTTTGAGCTGGCATCGCTTGAGCGCATGCGCCTGTCTCTGCGCAATCCCGACTTCACCACCGCGAAACGCATGGAAGAGGCCATCAACCGGATGCTCGGCAACGGCGCTGCGGTCGCCACGAATCCGGCGACCGTGGAACTGGCCCTGCCCCATCGCGGGCGCGGCGATGTTGTCACCCTGCTCACCGAGATCGAGCAACTGCGTGTGGATGCAGACCAGCCTGCCAAGATCGTCATCAACGAGGAGTCCGGCATCATCGTCATGGGTTCCGAGGTGCGCGTCAGCAAGGTCGCCATCGCGCAGGGCAATCTGACCATCAAGGTGACAGAAGCGCCGCAAGCCAGCCAACCCAACCCGCTGGCCGGGGGCGATACTGTTGTCTTGCCTCGCTCGGATGTGCAGGTCGATGATTCCGCAGGCAACAAGCTGGCCATCGTGGATGAAACCGTCAGCCTGCAATCTCTGGTCGATGGGCTGAATGCGCTGGGTATTGGCCCGCGTGACATGATTTCGATTTTACAGGCCATCAAGGCGTCTGGCGCCCTGCAGGCCGAAATCGAGGTGATGTGATGAGCTATGCCGCAGCACCTGTCGAGGTGAAGACCCTGAACCCGCTGGCGACCCCGTTGCAGACGAAGCAGCGCGACGCGGCAAAACACGCAGCAGAAGACTTCGAGTCTGTCTTCATTGCCCAGATGATGGAGCCGATGTTTCAGGGCCTGAAGACCGACGGCATGTTCGGTGGCGGCCCCGGCGAAGCGGTGTTCCGTTCGCTGATGATTCAGGAAGCAGGCAAAGACATCGCCAAGAGCGGCGGCATTGGCATCGCGCCGATGGTCTATAGCGAAATGCTGAAAGTGCAGGGCCTGCGCAATGACCCAGTGCCGTCACCACTTCAGGATGAGGCCTCTGATCTTGGGGTTCTGCCATGACAAGTCGCGCGGAAGCTCTGCTTGATATCACCACACGGCTTTTCGCCCTGGTGAGTGAAGAAATCCGCCTGATCGAGAAAGGCGAAGCGCGCAAGCTGGACACGCTGGAGGAAGAACGTGCGCGCCTCGCGCTGCTCTACACGCGCGAAATCAAGGCGGTGAAAGAAGACCCAACCTTCATTCGTCTCTCGCCCGCCGCATTACAGGGAAAACTGAAGGCCGAAACTGCCGCTTTCAACGAGGCACTGGAGCGTCATCAAAAGCTGATCGCCCGCATGCGGCGGATCACCGAAGGCATTGTGAAAACAATTGCAACGGAAGCCGCGCGGCAGAAAGCGCCCAAGACCGTCTATGGTCAGCAGGGCTCCAAAACGCAGAGCGCCGCAGCGCCCATCGTCATCAATCAGAAGATCTGAACTGCTGCTAGAACAGCGACGAAGTGCTGCCCGACGACTGGGCCAATGCCTGCATGCGGCTGAGGCCAGAGGCATAGTTCTTCATCTGCGCGGTCAGATAAGCCGGAACCGCGCCACCGCCCTGTCGACCTTTGGCATTTGCTTCCGCTTCACGGATTTTCTGATCAGCGGCAGCCTTGCGTTCGTCCGGCGTCATCACAAGCTCACGATAGGCGGTGCGGATATTGGCCATCGCCAGATTCATGGCGCTGCGGGCAAACTCCGCATCTTCCTTGGTTTTCAGGGAATAAGATGCCTTCATGTCGAGCGCATAGACGAGGCGCTCTTTGGGGTCATAGGGCTTGGGTTTGGCGTCCAGCGGGGCTGCTTTGTAGATGCCCGGCTGCATGCCAAGCCCGGCAAGCGCATCCAGTTGGCCCGCACCCGGCTTCAGAATGACCGGCATACCTTCGCGCGGTTCAATGCGCAGCTGTTCTCCACCAGGGCCGCGCGCCACCGATGCCTTGCCATTGACGGTGAGGACATTGTTCAGCTTGCGCACGAGGCTGGTCATGGTTTCACCAGCCGCAATGGTGATCTTGCGTTCCGGCGCGGTGCCAACCTGAATGGTGAAGTAGTCGCCCGCCCGCGCCGTGGTCTGCGCCGTGATTGTGCGCGCCTCCGTGGCACTCAACAGTCCACGCGGCAAGCCAAGAACATCCAGCGCCGATGCGCCACCCTCATCGATCGCCAGACCGCGGCCGAAGCCTGCGCCATCTGCCACGCCGTATTGTGAGGCCCATACCTGTGCGCCCGTGGCGTCCAGCTCAGCGGCGAATGCGTTCATCTTGCCGGCTGCCGTGCGCGACGCGCCCGGCAGCGTGCCGAGTGTCTCACCTGCCACGAAGATACGTCCACCCGATACGGCCAGTCCGTTGATACGGTCGGTCGTACCCGTGCCAAAATAGGTGACCGTGTTCGAGGCGACAGTGCCGCCGCCATCGGTCATTTTGAAAACGAAGCCGTCAGTGCTGCCGCTATGGGCGTGCGCAACCGTCGCGCCGCCGCCGGTGAGCGTGGCATTGGACGTTGTACCCGCGACATAGACCGAGTTGCCCTCGATCGCCAGGCCGCTGATCGAATCGCCACTGGCCAGTGTGCCCAGATTGTTCGTCCACAAGGCCGCGCTCGTGCCGTCAGCGGTCGAGAACTTGCGGACCACAGCCTGCCCGCCTTCATTTGCGGCAACAACAAGATCGCCGTTGTCATCGACTTCCATAGCTGAGACGCGGTCGTCGGTGCCCGTGCCGAACTGGCGGGTATAAGCGCGTGTGCCGCTGGCCGAGAATTTCACAACATAGGCATCCGCGCCGCCAATCGAACCGGAGGCGCCGATCATGCGGCCTTTGGCCTGCCCGCCGACATAGATGGCATCGTCGGGGCCGATGGCGAGGCTGGTCGCACCATCATCAAGCGCCGACCCCAGCTGATGGGCGAAGACTTCCTCGCCCGCGCTGTTGATCTTGAAGACGACTGTATCCTTGCCGCCTGCCTGTGTTTCGGTGCCGAGGCGTCCATTGATCTGGCCTGCGATCACCACATTGCCGTCGCTATCCGTCTTGATCGCCATGGCGTCGGTCGCAGAAGTCGAACCCATCAACTTGGACCAGACGACATTGCCGGCGGAATCGTACTTGCGCAGCATAAGATCGCTGGTGGACTGATTGCGATCGCTGCCGAAGCTGCCATTGGTGGTGCTGAGCACATAGGCATTGCCGTCAGAGTCCACCGCCGTGCCTTTGACATCGACGCGCGCATCCTTGGCTGCGAGATCGGCCTTGAAGACCGACTCGTGTGCAGGTGAATCGGCATTCAGTTTGCGCAATTCACCGCCCGTGCCGCCCTGACCTGCCATATAGAGAGCGGTAGATGGCGCAGAAGACGAGAATGAGACGGCTTCGCTGCCACCAGCCTCAACCCGCACGGCATACTGCTTGGCGGGTGTGATTTTATCAGTCTTGTCAGGATCAGGCGGTGTCACATCCGCCTTGACCAGGCGCGTCTGAAAGCCCGCCGCCTGTAGCTTCGTGTTGATGAAGCCCAGCACATTGCCGAGCGTCTTGGGCTGCGTCATCAAAGACAGATCGATATCGACATCCGTCTGCACGCCGCCTTTGCTGACGGTCACGGTGAATGGTGCCGCGCCGGCAAGACCTGCCATCGGTGTGTTGGTGTCGCCCTGCGCGACAACCCGTGTCGTGAAATTGTAGGGCGCGCGCGCAACGGTTGCGCCGCTCACCGCTTTGGTCAGCTTGTTGCCAGTGAGCAGCGTGAAATCTTCCGGCTTGAAAGCCTTGGCATAAGCCATGACCTGGGCAAAGCCATCCTGAAAGCGCTTATCGAGGCCAGGCAGCGTCGCTGCCAGCGCATCTTTCTTCGAGGCGGCATCGGCCAGCACCTGAAGTGTCGAGATGCCCTTGTAGAGGGCGAACAGCTTGAGATGATCTTTCGGCACGCCCGTCTTGCTGAGGCTGGCGTCGCTTTCATCGATGAACTTCTGCTTGCGCATCGCGTCGGCAAGACGCGTGCTATCGGCCAGTGGTGCTGTGCCTTTAGGTGGGGGCGTCCATGGAGTCTTGACGGCAGGCGCAGGCGCCGCCGAAGACAAAGACAGGCCCAAAGTCCGGCTCATCGCCGAACTGGTGAAGCCTGTCTGGCCTGCGAACAGACCAAGATTGATCGAACCGATTGGCACGATACCATCCACCTGCGAGTAGCCCCATGCCACCCATCACAGGGCAATGTCGCAGATCGGGGTTAAGACGGATTGAATCAGGTTACAGAAATTAACGATGGTTAAGCCCTGTTAACCGGCGGCTTCCAGGACCTGCTGCATGAGAAGCGCATTTTCATGAATGCGCTGCGCGATATCCGCCGCCAACCGTTCAGCGGCGCGCCCATCGATCGTCTGACGCCCGGCAGCTGACATCAGGCGGCGCCGTTCCGCATCTGCGGCAAGATCAGAGACCGCCGCCGTGATACGCGTATCCTTGAGGCCCGCAATCACGCCCAGATTGATGCCAAAGCCCGCCCGCGCGCAGCTTTCAGCCGACTGCGCATGATCGGCGGTGAGGCCAAGATAGATCGCAGGCGTGCCAACATGCGCGCATTCAAAAGCGGTTACACCATAGGCAAGGATCGCCAGATCGCAGTCAGCCGCGACATCCATCACGGACGACGGTGCCAGCACCATTTCAGCATCCGGCGCGGCGGCATGACATTCATTCACAACTGATTGCGGATCGGCGACCGATGGCCCGATAACAATCACGGGCTGAAGATCCTTCCCCGCCGCCATGATGGCCCGCACAGTGCGCGCAGTTAATCCGTTCGGATCGCTGCCGCCCATGGCGACCAGTACCCGCAGGCTGCGCCTGTTGAACAGAAGTGGGCGCGGGCGGTTCCACACATCGCCGCCCATGATGGTCCATTGCCAGCCGACATAAAGATCGGCGCTGCCTTGCGGCCATTCAAGCGTGCGGGTCTGCGGCACAGGCGGATAGACCGCAAGATGCGCCGCCAGCCTGCGCGGTGAAATATCATCGAGCGCAACAATCAGCGCCACATCGGGCCGCAAGCCACGCACATCGCTTTCGCCAAGGCTGGTGCGCACATCCAACACCAGCGCGGCAGCCCGATGTCTGCGCACCACATGCTGAAGCCATGCCGCTTCTGACGTTGCATCGGGCTTGATATCGACGCGCCAGCCGCCACTGCGCACCGCTGCGATGCCTTCATCATCACCTGCAACAGCAAAGACCACACCAAGCCCCTGCCCGTCGCGCAAGGCGCGCGCCAGTGCCAGACAGCGCTTGATATGCCCAAGACCAAGTGCGTGGCCGCCATCACAGCGGATGACGACAATGCCGCTGGCCTGTGTCGCCGTCTTCTGGCGGACATGGCCATTGATGGAAAGCAGTGACGGGTCGCGTTTCAAAAGCGTGATGAGGTCTGTCAGCGACGCCTCGCCCGCCTGCGCTTCAAGGCGCTGATAGATGGCTTCAATGAATGCCTTGTCAGACGGTGTATCCACTGAGAGTCGCGCTTTGCCGAACGTGTAAGCGGTTGGCGGGTGGAATGTCGTGACTTTCACGCGATCAGGGTGATGCTTCAGCCAGGCGGTGACATGTTCACGGGCCACCGGATCATGTCGCGCTTCAGCCAGCAGAACATTGAGTGCCCGGCGGCTCATCGGATCAACGCCTTCGTGCAGAGCGTGTGCTTCCTCGGGCACCACAACGAAATCGGCATGATCCTGCAAAAGCTGGTCGAGCATGCCGTCCGTAAAGGCCGGATCGACCAGCGGCGCGTCGCCCGTCACGCGAACGATGATGTCAGGATCTGTCAGTTCTGCCGCCAAGGCAAAACGGCCAAGCACATCATCCTCACTTCCGCGCACGCACAGAACATCATTGGCCAGTGCCCACGCGGCCAGCGGATCGTCATCGGCATTGGCCGTGGTGGCAATCACGATGGCATTGATGTGGCGCGACTGCCGCAGCCGATGCACGACATGCCAGATGAGCGGCTGGCCATGTATCGCCAAAAGCGGCTTGCCCGGAAGGCGCGTTGAGGTCATCCGCGCCTGAATGACGGCGGCAATGCGCATGAGCGTCACGCCGCCCAGACGGCGCGCAGATGCTTCAAGGGACGCAGACCATCTTCCGGATCAGCACGCCAGTCACGGTCCGGCAGTTCAGATGGCGCCGCAGTCTTCAGGCCAGCACCATCAGCCGCCTCGCCCTCGCGCACGGCCTTGATGACCGGCGCGATCTGTTCCGGCAACCAGCAATGGCCGGATGCGTATTCAGCGCCCTTTTCGTCGAGATCAATGTGAAACTCGATGAAGTCAGCCCCCCAGCGATGGATCGCCCGATGCAACACGCCGGGGCTGACCGTATGATCCGACCAGCCGACCGGGCAGCCGGTGGTGCGGCGAATGACATCAATCGAGGCAAGATTGGCTTCAGCTGGCGGTGTTGGATAGGCTGAGACCGTGTGCAGCAACTGGATGGATGCCGCACCCGCCGCGCGCATCACCTCAACGGCGTGGGTGATTTCAGCCAGCGTCGCCATGCCTGTTGAAAGCACAATCGGCTTGCCCGTTTTCGCACAGGCGATGAGCAGATCATCCCACAGAAGCTCATAGGAGGCGATTTTGTAAAAAGCCGTGAACGGCAAAAGCTCGTCCACCGCTTCCAGATAAAACGGTGTGCAGCAGAACTGGATGCCGCGCGTGACGCAATGTGCAGCGATGGGCGCGAGCAGAGAGACAGGCAGCTCCCATTCACGGCGCGCGCGATGGCGTTCGCTTTTGGCGAGAATCTCAGGCGAGAACAGTTCGTCGATTCTGAAAAGCTGAAACTTCACCGAGTCGCAGCCTGCATCTGCAGCAGCGTCCACAAAGGCGAGGCACCGGCCAAGATCACGGCCATGATTGGAGGAAACTTCAGCACAAAAATGAACGGGCATGAGACACAACTCTGCACATGATGAATCAGATGTAAGCATCGGCCTTTCGCGTTAACGGATTCTCAATCAGCCGGGGCGCGAATGGCGAAAACGGAGCAACTGTGATGAGCGCCGTATTACGCGCCGATGCACCCATGCCTGACCTTTCATGGAACGGACATGCGGGTGCTTTTGCCGGACGGGCCAATGGCATGGACATCATCCAGTGCCAAACATGTGGTTTCCGGCACGCCATTCCTCTGCCCACGCCAGCACAGCTTGAGGCCGAGTACGCCGAAAACTACTACCGCGATGCCAAGCCTGAATATCTGACCGGCGCAGAGGCAGACCAGGTCTGGGGGCAGCTGTCACAGGCGGACCGGCTCGGCGGGATAGCCCGCGCACTTGGCCGCGACACCGGCACGCTGATTGAGATCGGTTCCGGCCCCGGCTTTTTTCTTGAGACGGCGCACAAAGCAGGCTGGACGACCATCGGCATCGAGCCTTCCCGTCAGGCCGCCATGTTTTCAAAAGAGCGCGGCCTGAACGTGCATAACTGTACGCTGGAGCAGGCGCAGGCATTAAGCCTGCCCCTCGCCGATGCCATCGCCGCCACCAATGTTCTGGAACATCTGGGCGATCCCGTCTCTACGCTGAAGACAGCGCATGGTATGCTGAAGACGGGCGGCGTCATCTGCATCACCGTTCCCAACGACTATTCGCCATTGCAGATGGCCGCACATGATGGACGCGGCATCGCGCCGTGGTGGATCGCACCACCCCATCATCTCAACTATTTCGACTTTGGGGCACTGGAATCTGTGCTCGCCCGCACCGGGTTCACGCCCGTGGCACGGCAGACGACCTTTCCGATGGAGGCGTTCCTGCTGATGGGCGACGACTACACCGTCAATCCTGATCTCGGCAAAGCCTGTCATGCACGGCGCAAGAACTTCGATCTTGCCTTTGAGGCGGCAGGCATTGGTGAGGTGCGCCGCAGGCTCTACGCCGCGCTGGCAGCAGCGGGGCTGGGGCGTGAGGCGACCGTTATCGCCGTAAAGGGGGATTGATGAAAGCGATTGACCCGAAGGCGTGGGGCAACCCGCGCGGTCTTGACGATCTTCTCGCCAATGATCGCTTCGCATTATTCGGAGCAACGCGTGGAGCCGTGTTGCCAGAGGAGATTTTGCAACGAAGCGGCAAAAACATTGCCTGCTATTTCGACAATGACAAAGCCAAACAGGGCACCGTGTTTCGCGGCGCGCCGGTTCTGCCGCCGGACGAAGCCATTGCCTTCGCCAGCAAAGGCGGAACGATCATCATCGCCTCAGCCTATCACCGAGAGATTTCCGCCCAGCTGATGGGTCAGTTTGGCATCCCGCTGGACCGTATATTTCCCTATATCGGCACGATCTTCGAACATCACTTCGGGCGTGCCAATGTCGAGGCGTTACTGCCCCATTCTGCGCGGTTGATGCAGCGCTATGCCGATGCACCCTCGCAGCAGTATTTCGCGGATCTGCTGCGATATCGCTGGACGATGGACCCGCGCCTGTTGCCCGCAAATCCACGCGGGGGACTGCGTTACACATATGACGGAATCGGCTTCGGGCCGCACAAAGGCGATGTGATCGTGGATTGCGGCGCATTTGATGGTGACACCGCCAAACTGTTTGTCGAAGCCACAGGCGGAGACTGCACGATCCTGGCGATCGAGCCGATGGCTGGCAGCTATCAGAAACTCGTGGACTGGATTGCAGCCGACAAGGTTGCGCACGCCGTGAAGCCCATTAAATGCGGCATTGGTGATGCGCCGGGCGAAGCGGAGCTGACCTATGACGTCGACGGCCATGAAGACGGCTCATCGTTCGGGAAGCACCTGCATGGCGATCGCACTGAGAGCGTGCCGATTGAAACGATCGACCGGCTCTGTGCAGATTATCCTCATGTCGATCTGATCAAGATGGACATTGAAGGCTTTGAGGCTGGCGCGCTGAAAGGCGGTGCCGAAACCATCGCAAGGCACAAACCTGACCTTGCCGTTTCAGCCTATCACCGGCGCAATGATCCTGTTGATCTGGCTGATCTGATCGATTCCATCACACCCGGCTATGAGATTTACGCCGGGCATCATCCGCACGCGACCTATGAGATCGAGTATTACTGCATCCACAAGGACCGGCGTCGCTCTTAACGGAGGTTAACCGTCCGGTAAGGAGTGCCGTGATTCCTGAGGCAGGGCAGCGGGAGCTTGCAGGTCATGGGCGCGTCAATGCGACGCCTTCTTCTTCTCGGCGCGGGCTTTGAGCAGATCGCGGCGATGAAGGCCGCCCGCGTGCTGGGCCTGCACGTGACGGCATTCGACAATCAGTCCGCGCCGCCCGGCGCGCGTCATGCCGATGATTTCGTTCAGGTGAACATCAAGGATGCCGCCGCATTGCGCCGCGCCGCTGAACGGGTGAAGCCGGATGGTGTATTCTGTCACGCGGCTGAACTGGCTATCGAGACGGCACGGCTGGCCGATCAACTCGGCTTGCCTGGCATAGGCGAAGATGCCGCGCGGCGCGCCACAGATAAACGCCTGCGCACAGCGGCGTTGCGCGCGGCTGGCGTCATCACACCTGACTACGCGGTTCTTGAAAAAGATCAGCCTGCGGATGAATGGATTGCCGCGTTCAAAGCGCTTGGCAGTGTCGTCGTCTGCAAGCCACCCGATCTGGCGGGGGCACGCGGTGTCATGCTGGTGACAGATGAGGAAGCGCTGCTCAGCTATCGCGATACCTGCGGCGGTGTGAGCGCCGAAAGTTTCCTGATGGAACGTTATACGCCGGGGCCGCAGCTCAGCTCGGAAAGTGTGATCGTGGGTGGCCGGGTCGCATGGACGGCACTGGCGGAACGCCACTATGACACGACACTTTCCTTGCGGCCGCATCTGATCGAAGACGGCCATTCCATGCCAGCTGATGTGCCCTCTGATCTGAAAGCGCGTATTGAGGAAACCATAGAAGCCGCGGCGGGCGGCATCGGCATCCGAAACGGTGTTGTGAAGGGCGATCTGATCCTGCCTGACAATGGCGACATCGTGGTGATTGAAATGGCAGGTCGCACATCGGGTGGACGCTTCTGCGATTTCGTAACGCCGCATGCGACCGGCGTGAACATTCTGCCGCCACTTATTCAGATGGCGCTGGGCGACGCACCAGACATGCACTTCCTGACGCCATCGCATAACAGAGGCGTCTCACAGCGCTTTCTGTTTCCGCCGGAAGGACATCAGATCACGGCTGACCCGGATGTAGCTGTGCTGCGCGAGCGCGCGCGCGTAATCGAGGCTGTTCTCGACCCCAGCTTGCAGAAGGGCGCGCATACCAAAGCTGTGCGCTGTCATGGCGACCGTGCGGGCTATGTGATCTGCGAGGGCGAAACACGCGAAGAAGCCGACCGCCTGGCGCTCGCTGCGGTTGCCGCGCCATTCTTCAGCCTGAGTGGTGCGGCATGAGCGCGCCAATCCTGATTTTCGGGTCTGGCTCGTATGTTCTGGACGATGCCTATGGGCCGCAACCCGTCCTGCGTTCGGTGCTGCAATGGGCCCGAACACGGCAAAGGCCGGTGATGCTCGCCCTGCGCAGCGCCGGAAAACGCGCTGATGTTCTAAAGCGCGCAGCGCAGGCTGAGGCAGACACAGGTGTTTCATCGCTGCTGAGCGTCGTTACGCTTGATGAGGCGCTGGCCGCACTCAAGATGAAACCGCTGGCCGCGTTCGTCTGCACACCCGATGAGGCGCACGCCGATTACCTGAACCGCGCTGCCAATGTTTCCGTGCCTGCCTTCGTGGTCAAGCCGATGACGGCAGACCTTTCCAGCGCCCGGATGATCGCCGCACGCAAGGCGGCCATATGGGTCGACTATCACAAGCGCTTCGATCCATCGAACCTGATGTTGCGTGAGGCGGTTCTCAACACCGCGAATGGCGCTCCCCTTGCCTATCAGGTGCAATACACCCAGCCACGCCGCCTGCCGCTCGATGCGTTTTCGTGGGCCGATGGCACCGATGTTTTCACCTATATCGGCTGTCACTATGCCGATCAGCTGAGCTTTCTGTTTCCCGGTCTGAAGCTGCGGCGGGTCAGCGCCACGGGCATCGCAGGCGAAGTCCACCGCAAACTGGGCGGTATCGCCTATGACATTGTGAGTGCCCAGCTTGACTGTCAGCGCCCCGATGGCGGGCGGCTGCTCGCGACGATGCATGTCGGCTGGAACGACCCTGACGGCACACCAGCAAAAAGCCACCAGCGCGTCGAACTGACCATGGAGCGGGCCAGGATTATCGCAGACCAGACTGAGCGCGGCTTTCAGATGTGGGACGATAGCGGGACACGGCAATCGAACCCGTATTTCTTCACAGCACGGCGCGACCCTGTTGATGGACGTCGCATCTTCGACGGTTATGGCGTGGAAAGCATCAACCGCTTTCTGGACTGGTGCGCATCGGATGACGCACAGCGCAAGGCTGTGCGTGCGTCCACGCTGTTGCCGTGGGCCGAAACGACCCTGTTTGCCGAGCAGGCGCTCGATAGTGTGCGCAAATCTCTTAAAGCGAACGGCGCATGGGTGGATGCCACTCCATGAGCCTTGCTGATCCCGCGCCTCGACCTGCGCGCAAAAAGCGCAGCGGCACACTGACGGGCTATGTGCTGTTTCATCTCAACATGATGTTTTCATCGATTGAGGAAGAACAACGCCCTGATGTCATCAAGCGCTGCTATGAGCCACTGCTTGATCTTGCCGAAAGCGGGATACCCCTTGGCATCGAAGCGCCGGGGCTGACGCTGGAGATTATCGACGGCTTGGCACCAGCGTGGATCAAGCGCCTCAAGAGCCTGATCAGCGCGGGCAAAGTTGAGTTTGTCGGGTCTGGCTATGCACAGGCCATCGGCCCACTGATGCCATGGCGCGCGGTGCAGAAAAATCTTTCCCTTGGCATGGACGTCTATCGCGCGATGCTGGGTGTCGCACCTCGCATCGCGCTGGTGAACGAGCAGGCCTGGTCAGGCGGCCTTGTGCCGCTCTATCTGGAGAGCGGCTACCAAGCCGTGGTGATGGATTGGGATGATCCCGCAGCACACCATCCGGAATGGAACCGTCACTGGCGCTATCACCCGCAGAAGGCGGAAGGGACAGATGGCACCACGATTGGCCTTCTCTGGTCCAACACGATCGCATTTCAGAAGTTGCAACGTCTGGCGCATCGCGACATCTCGCTTGATGAGTATGTCGCCTTCATCAGCGGTCATTGTGGGCCTGTGGATCGAGTGTTAGCGGTTTATACGAATGACGCCGAGTGTTTCGACTTTCGTCCGGGACGGTTTGCGACCGAGGAAACCATCGCACAGGGCGAATGGGAGACCGTGCGCGCCGGATTGATGGCGCTCCGCGAAAAGGGCGTTGCCCTAGTCCTGCCCAGCATTGCTCTGACATCAGGTGGCGGGGCGAATGCGGGACACCTGCTGAAGCTGGAGGCACCGTCAAATCCAGTGCCGGTCAAGAAGCAGCCTAAATACAATCTGACGCGCTGGTCGTCTTCAGGGCGCGACGATCTGTGGGCGAATACAATGTGCCACCGCGCCCTGCAGGCCATGACAGACAATACCGCGCCTGATGACTGGCGCGCATTGCTGCGTCTGTGGTCGAGCGATTTCCGCACGCACATCACGGAGCAGCGTTGGCACGGGTTTGCAAAAGACCTGACAGATTTCGTGCATGACCTTGAAGGAAAGCGCGCCCACCATAGCGGGCAGGCACGACCGTCTTCGCCATCGGCGAAAAGCACAGTCAGCGACGGGGAGCGCTACATTACGGTTGAAACCCCCGCCATGACGCTGACACTGGACAAGCGTCGAGGCATGGCCATCACCTCGATGGCTAGGCGCGATGAACCAGCCCTGATTGGTGGGCTGGCCCACGGCGAGATCGACGACATTTCACTGTCTGCCGACTGGTACACAGGCAATATGGTGTTTGAGGGGCCGGGCGAGCCCAAAGTCACCGACCTTGAACGCTGCACGCCCGCGATTGTTCAGCGCCCTGACGGTTCCATCATTCTGTCTGCGCGTATCAAGACTCCGTTAGGAGAGATTGCCAAATCATTGACGATCCCACCGGATACGGCCCGTGTAGAGACTGAACTGACATTCCACTGGACCTCATGGGGGAAGGGGTCACTGCGTCTTGGGCACGTCACGCTGAAGGCGGATGCTTTTGACCTGCCTCACCTCGCCTATCGCACCCATAGTGGTGGGCGCGAAATGGAACGGTTTGGCCTTTTCGGGCAGGATGTGGACCTGGGTGCCGCCGTTTCCTTCCTTATTTCATGCCGTTCAGGCATCGGCATGACAGAGGGCCTGTTGCAAATCGACGATGGCCAGCGCTCGGCCCAGCTCAGCGCCGACATGGCAACAGCCGCCGTGATCGGGTTGGTGGAACACCGCACCCTGCACGGCCAGACATTCTGCCGCATGATGCTTTCCGCCCTTGAAATGGACGATACCCGCAAGCCCGCCCCTTCCAGCAGTTCACGGACCGTGCGTTACGCGATCACCCTGGGGCCGTAAACGCTTGTTAAGGCGCCTGCCTCACAATGCACTTCCTACTTCTGTTGAATGGTGCGCCATGTCGCAAGCCGCTTCCAAGTCTGTCTCCGCCGCCAACCCTGAGGCTGGCCGGGTTTCCCCCGCCTATGGGCGGCTTATGTCATGGATCGGAAGGCGCGATTTCCGCAGCCCTGTGGCGGACCTCAACGGCAAGACGGTGCTGGTGACAGGCGGCACAGGTTCGTTCGGCAAGGCGTTCATTTCTCAGGTGATCGCCGAGTTCAAGCCCAAGAGGCTGATCGTTTTCAGCCGCGACGAGCTGAAGCAATTCGAGATGGCACAACAGTTTCCGCAGGACAAATACCCGTTCATGCGTTTCTTCATCGGCGACGTGCGCTCACGCGACCGTCTGGAAATGGCCATGCGCGATGTGGACTATGTGGTGCACGCCGCGGCGATGAAGCAGGTGCCAATTGCTGAGTACAATCCGCTGGAGTGTGTGCACACCAATATTCTGGGGGCTGAGAACATTGTCCATGCCGCCCTTGCGCGCGGCGTGAAAAAGGTGCTCGCGCTTTCCACGGACAAGGCGGCCAACCCGGTCAACCTGTATGGCGCGACGAAGCTGGCGTCCGACAAGATCTTCGTGGCGGCAAACCACCTGGCCGGTGCCGAGGGCACGCGCTTTTCTGTCGTTCGTTACGGCAACGTGATCGGCTCGCGCGGATCCGTTGTTCCGATGTTTGAAAAGATGATTGCGGACGGTGTCGAAGATCTGCCGATCACTGATGATCGCATGACGCGCTTCTGGATCACCCTGCCGCAGGGCGTCAATCTCGTTCTGTCATCTATTGCCTTGATGAAAGGCGGTGAGATTTACGTGCCCAAGATCCCCAGCCTCAAAATGACAGAGCTGGCCACCATGATGGCACCCGGCATGAAGCAGCGCATTATCGGCATACGGCCTGGCGAAAAGCTTCACGAGGTGATGATCCCCGAGGACATTTCGCGGCAAACGGTTGAACTCACCGACCGATATGTCATCGTGCCCGACTGGGGCACACTGCGCGCCCACTATCTTGGAGAAGGCGGAACGCAGGTCACGGACGGTTTCTGCTATTCCAGCGACAAGAATGTCGAAGCGTTGGACGCACGCGGCCTGCAATCACTTCTGGCCGGCGCGTTCCCGTGACGGCTGACGCCGCCAAACCGTTTCTCCCATATGGACGGCAGGTCATCGAAGATGATGATCTGGAAGCAGTGCGCGCCGCTCTGCTTTCGCCTTATCTCACCACCGGCCCTATGGTGGAAAAGTTTGAGAAAGCGTTGTGTGGCGTTACCAGCGCACGCGAAGCCGTTGCCTGCGCCAATGGCACGGCGGCCCTGCATCTGGCTGTTCGCGCCATCGGCATGACGCAAGGCCAGATTGCGATTGTTCCTGCCGTCACATTCGTCGCCACCGCCAATGCGGTGCGCTATTGCGATGCAGAGGTCGTGTTCGCAGATGTTGACCCGGATACCGGGCTGATGACCCCACAGACCATGCTTGAAGCAATGCACCGCGCGCGGCCTTCGGCGCGCGCCGTCCTGCCCGTTCATCTGAACGGCGCAAGCTGCGACATGCCTGCCATTGCAGAGCTGGCCCGGCGCGCAGACATGATGATCATCGAGGATGCCTGCCACGCGCTTGGTTCCACGCAAGGCAAAACTGGTGAGCTCGTCCCAGTGGGCGCCTGCGCCTATAGCGACCTCGCCTGTTTCAGTTTTCACCCCGTGAAAAACATCGCCATGGGTGAAGGCGGAGCCATCACGACAAATAATGACGCGATGGCTTCGTTCATGCGGCGCGACCGCAGCCACGGGCTGACCCGTAGTGCCGATGAGTTTGAACTCGCGATGGCGAAAGATGCATCGGGCATGGCCAATCCCTGGTTCTATGAACTTCATGAGCCTGGCTTCAACTACCGCGTGCCCGATATTCTATGCGCGCTCGGCGTTTCGCAGATCACCAAACTGGATCGCTTCGTAAGCCAGCGCCGCCTACTGATGGCGGCCTATCGTGAAGCCATGGCCCCACTTGCGCCACTGGTGAAGATCATGCCCGAACCAGCGCAGGGTGCACCCGCCTGGCATCTGTGTGTTGCACGGATTGATTTTGAAGAAGCAGGCTTAGAGCGCGCTACGGTGATGCGACGACTGCACGAGGCAGGCATTGGCAGCCAGGTGCACTACATTCCCGTGCACAGACAGCCCTATTATGCGAAACGCTACCCAAGCGTAGAGCTTCCAGGCGCCGATGCCTATTACGCAAAATGCCTTTCGCTGCCACTGTTTGCTTCGATGACCATCGGTGATGTTGCGCGCGTGGCTGAGGCCCTCGCCAAAGCTCTGGCTGGATAGAGCGCAAGACAATCAGGCGAACAGACGCAACACCGATTTCGCTGACGAATTTGCGATCGCCAGAGTTTGAAGCCCCAACTGCTGTTTGACTTCGAGCGCTTTTTGCTGCGCTACTTCAGCTGCCATATCAGCGTCTACCAGATTACCGATCCCTGCCTTGATCGTGTCAGATAGTTTCTTGTTCAACGCGATGTGAGCGTCGACCATCTTCGACTCCGACGCGATTTTCGCAATCGCCTTGTTCACATTTCTCAGCGAGGTCGTCACCTCGGATATCATCGTGACGGCCGCAGTTTCCGTAAGTACGTTCGTCGTTGATGTGAACAGCATGACATTGGGCGTTGCCGGCCCCATGGGTTCTTGTGAGACCTCAATTTTGGTGAGCTGATCAACGGATACGGCGACCTCACGACGCCAAACGGGAGAGCCGTGGACAAGAATGGGGACTCTGGTCAGAAGCGGGCTGCTTTCCGCCAATGGATGGATCTGTTTGAAAACCGACAAAAAGTCTTCGTTGAGCGCCGCACGACCGGCGGCATCCATTGAAGGATCGGCGGCGGCTACCGCCATCGCCTTCATCTGAGTGAGGATGTCGGAAATCTGTTCAGCTGAGGAAATAGAGAAATCAGTATCGACTTTGGTCTTCGTAAGCGAAACCTGAATGGCATGAAGCCCGCCAACCTCGGCACGCATGGTCTGCGCCATGGCATAGACGGCACCATCGTCCTTGGCGTGATTGACCGACTGACCTGTCGAAATACGGTCCTGAACGACAACGCGATCACGCGCCGATCGGTTCAAGCCCTGAAGAGCCTGCATGGCGCTGACATTAGTGTTGACGCTCAGACTCATGACACATCCATACTGGATTGCTTCACAGCCGCCTTCTGCGGCTGATGCCTCATTTTTTGAGGTATGCTGTCAGATCTTCTGGTTCACGACGGCACCCGCAGCTTCGCGGATATATGCCTTGAACTGAAGCATACTTTCGGCCGGCCACTGATTGATGACATCCCCAGTGGTGCGGTCTACTGAGCGGTAGACAAAAGCACCCGTTTTCTCGTCACGGATAATGCTGAGCCGCTCATTCTTGCCCATCATGGGCTGATCAAGCTGCTTCATCGCCTGCTCAAGCTCAGCCGTATGGCGTTTCTGAGCCGCGTCCTGTGCATCAGTCTGCGGTTTTCCAAAGTCTGACGGCACCGTTTCTCGCGGTGCGCGACTGAGCTCGCCCCCCGCCGGATAGACGGGTTTAATTCCTGAAAGTGCGTCGACCATGCCTGAAACCTCCGTCGAGGTGCTAGCTTGCCATCAACAGGTGTTTGGCGCCGCGCATTACTGCGCGACGCCAATTCAACCTGATTAACGGAACAGGCTCAGCACTGCCTGCGGTGCGCCGTTCGCAATTGACAGCGCCTGAAGACCAAGCTGCTGCTTGACCTGCAGAGACTGCAAGCGCGCCGATTCAACCGACAAGTCGGCATCAACGAGGTTGCCGATACCAGCCTTCAACGCGTCGGTCACCTTCGAGTTGAAGGTCAACTGACCGTCAATACGCTTCGAAGCTGAGCCAAGACGCGCAAGCGCCTTGTTCACATTGGTCAATGACGTAGCCACAGTCGAGATCATGGTGGCGGCCAGAGTCTGCGTCGAAATGTTGGCCGTCGTAGACATGGTCACATTCGCACCACCAAGCGCCAGGGATTCCTTGGCGATGGTAATCTTCGAAACACCGTCAGCGCTCGTGATCGCCGTCAGGTTGACAGAGGCCGATGCAATCAAGCTCTTGCCATTGAAGGCAGCGTTTGTCACGATCGTGTCCAGCTGCTTACGCAGAGCCACGAAGTCTTCGTTCAGCGCGCCGCGCGCTGTCGCGTCATTCGAGGCATCAGCAGCCGAAACCGCCTTTTCCTTCATCTGAACCAGAATGTCCGAGATGGACTCACCGGCTGACAGGGCAACATCCACCACGCTTTTGGCACGGTTGAGGCTCTGGTTCACGGCACTGAAAGCAGCCACATCCGAACGCATCGACTGGGCGATGGCATAAATGCCGCCATTGTCCTTCGCGCCAGCAACACTAAGACCCGTGTTGATGCGCGACTGGACTTCGCTCATTTCGAAGTTGGTCTTGTTCAAGCTCTGCAGCGCGACCATTGCGCCGACATTCGTATTTACACCAAGCGCCATTTTGGCTTCTCCATTCTGGAATGAGAAACGAGCGTTTTGCTCGAAGAGCGTTTTGCCCTCGCAGCCCTATCAGCAGGTGGCGTGCCAGTTGGCCCTTAAGATACGTTCACCATCGTGTGACTCGACTTTGGCGGGGCTGACTAAAATGGGTGTCCAATTGTGTGCACCAGGTGCCAGGAAATTTTTGCAGTGCCGGTAAAAACTGCCCGGCAGAATATTCCAGCCTTTAAAAAATAAGGGCGGCCGAAAGAGCCGCCCTTCAAAAATGCCTAGAGATCCGACTCTATTGGAAGAGTGATTGGAGGATCCGCGGAGCGCCATTGGCGATGCTAAGCGCCTGAACACCCAGCTGCTGCTTCACCTGCAATGCCTGGAGTTTCGCTGATTCAACAGCCAGATCCGCATCAACCAGATTCCCAATACCGGCTGTCAGGGCATCCGTGACCTTTGTGTTAAAGGCCAATTGTGTGTCGAGCCGCTTGGAGGCCGAGCCCAAACGCGCAAGTGCCTTGTTCACGTTTGTCAGCGAAGCGCTCACCGTAGTGATCATCGCCGCGGCTTTTGTCATCGTGTTGATGACTCCCGTTGCCGCGATGGTGATGTTGGAGCCCCCCAGCGAAAGGTTTTCACCTGGAATCGTGATTTTCGAGGTTCCGTCAGGACTCGCGATGGCCGTGATACCGGTAGCGGCGTTGATCAGATTGTTGCCGTTGAACTGCGCATTGGTGATGATCGAGGCAATCTGTTTGCGCAGGGCAACAAAATCTTCGTTCAGGGCATCCCGCGCAGTTGCATCGTTGGATACATCAGCAGCAGAAACGGCCTTTTCTTTCATCTGCACGAGAATGTCAGAGATGGATTGACCTGCTGCCAGCGCCACATCGACCACGCTTTTGGCCCGGTTAAGGCTTTGTGAAACCGCACCGAGTGACGAGACATCAGCGCGCATCGATTGAGCGATCGCATAGATGCCGCCATTATCCTTGGCAGACGCAATCTTCAGGCCTGTGTTGATACGCTGCTGAACCCCGGCCATTTCGGAGTTGGTTTCATTGAGGTTCTGCAGGGCGACCATTGCCCCGACATTTGTATTGACACTCAACATGCTTTGACCTGCTCTGGCTTGAGTTTTTCAAGCGCCCCCAAAGGCACCTCAAACTGGCAGACGCAAACCCCGTGCCAACACGGAAACCGTGTAACACGTTGAAATTACTGATGTTTTTTGAAGGCTGAAGTGTGAGCGGCAATATCTGCCGTGCCAGCCGCGCCACGCGGCCAAAGCTGCCGTATCAGTGAGCGGCCGGACTGGCAGCCAAACCCTGCATGATCGTGCGATTGATGTCGATCAGCGGCTGAACACTGAGACCGGCAGACATCACATTTGATGAGTAGCGCCCGACAAACAGGGAAAGCGAAATGATGCCAGCCCGAAGTGCCGCAGGCAGTGCATTGTCCTCGTTCGAGCAGTCCAGCGCGAGCGTCGACCACACACGGCGGTTCCAGTCGAGGGCATCGATGAAACGCGCGTCAGTGCGCGGTGTGCCGACTATGTCGAGCAGCGCGCGTGTGACCTGCCCAAAGAGCCGGTACTCCACATTCCGCGTGCTTTCTGTGACATTAAGCGTCTTCTGATACGCATTCAGGGACATAGTTCAGTCGTTCCTGTTCATAGTCGAAGAGTTTCCGGCAAGCTGTCAGCGCCCGATAGTATTGCCCAGCGAGCACATCGCGGCTGATTCCCGCGCATGCCTTGATGGTCTCCGCATTTGAAATTACGTCGACGAACTCTGCCATTCGGGTGTGAAATTCTGCGTAATAGGCATCAACATTGGCTGCCCCAGAGGCCATCTCCAGATACATCATCTGGATCGGGAAATAGATTCGCCTCAGCGGGGTATTGATCTCTTCTGCACGAAGCACATCACGCTCACGCAAAATCGAAGCGCGATTCTGGATGACGATGTCGGCCTTACGGTCGCCATTGACCATGACAGCGCCGTTGACGACGAATTTTTCGTGCGGTTTGAGCGACAGCTTGAGTGGCATGGTATATCCTACAGCTTGAAGTGTACGGCAGCGCGGTTAAGGCGACCTCAACGCCGCCCCACAAACCTCAACAATCGCTGTGGCGGGTTTACAACTCCTTAACCATGGTGAATGTCATACTCGGCCTGAATAGAGGTCCATGACGCATGACTGGTCGTCAAGCACAGCGGGATGAGCGGAGCGTATCCACTGAAGCGCGCGACCGGTTTCTGAAACGCACACATCGTGAGTTGGCTGATGATGCTGGCGAAACACTTGCCCGCCGGAAAAGCCATAAGCATCTGAACAAGGCGATCAACGCCTATAACCGTCATGACTATGGCAAGGCTGTTACCAAGGCACTGGATGCTGCGGAGGCTGACCCAACCTGCAGCAAGGCTTACCACCTTCTTGGACTAAGCCTCGACGCCCTGGGGGAGCTGTCGCGCGCCCTTCCCATGTATGAGAAGGCACTTCAACTCGATCCGAAAGACCACGATCTCTATATCAATCTTGGCCTGGCAGCCTGGAAGATGAAACTGCTGACGCAGGCCGAACAGCTGTTCCGAATATTCATCGAGCTGGAGCCAGGCAATGCAGCCGGGTGGGCCAATCTGGCCGGCATCATGCGCGACAGGATGTGTTTTGATGAAGCCATCGAGATCCGTCGGACTGCGATCTATCGTATGCCCGAACAATCTGTCCTGTGGAACATGATAGGCAGCATTCTGGCTGAGCGAGGCGACTTCGAGCAGGCCGGAACCTTTTACCACGAGGCCTTACGACTGGACCCTACGTTTGCGCGTGTCTGGCATAATTTGGCATACAGCCTTTCGCATATCGGCCAGAATAAAGATGCGCTCGATGCCTTTAACAAGGCGCTTGAACTGCACGCCAATCCAGCCGACCGCCTTGAAACAATGTATGCCCGCTCGCACAGCCTCATCGCTGTTGGTCGGCTTGAAGAAGGCTTTCGTGACTACGAGGTGCGGAATGACCCACAGCACAAGAACGCGACGCTGCTCGCCGTCAATGCTCAGCACTGGGAAGGTCAGCCACTGACCGGCAAGTCGGTCATCATCTGTGGTGAGCAGGGCCTTGGCGATGAACTCATGTTTGCGAACGCCATCCAGGATGCCATCGAAGCAGCTGGACCAGACGGTCATGTCAAAATTGCTGTCGACACCCGTTTGATCAGCATGTTCCAGCGCTCGTTCCCCGGTGCGGAGGTCGGTCGATATCACAACACGCCGCATAATGGGAAAACACTCCGGTCAATGCCATGGACTGGCAAATGCGACTACATCATTCCGATGGCCAGTCTGCTGCCACACTTCCGGGCCGACATCAGCGATTTCCCGCGCAAACCATATCTAGTGCCGGAATCTGCCAGAACGGCCCGCTACCGCGAAATGGTGAAAGGTGACAGTGGAAATCTGATTGTCGGCATCTGTTGGCGTTCAATGCTCATCAATGCGCAGCGTCATAAATATTACAGCGCGCTTGATCTCTGGGAGCCGATCCTGAAAACGCCCGGCGTCACCTTCGTGAACCTGCAATATGGCGATGCGCAGGAAGATATTGCCCGCGTCGAGACGCTTTTTGGTGTTCCCATCCACCAGATTCAGGATCTGGATCTGAAGCAGGATCTGGAAGGCGCCGCTGCACTATCTGCCGCTTGCGACATCATGATCGGTGCACCAACCGCCGCCGCCGCGATGGCTGGTGCTGTTGGTACTGAAACGTGGTTTCTCGTCACGGCCGATGGCTGGCCGCAGCTCGGCACCGATCACTACCCGTGGTACGCCAAGAGCCGGGCTTTCAAGCCTGCCAAAGTGGGCGACTGGCCCGAAATGATGCCGCGCGTTGCTGCTGCATTGGCGCAGCGCGCCGTCACCTGAGGACGTCAGCCGTTCCGCAACGTCAGCATTGAACCTGCCAGCCAGCCCCCATAGGGTCATGGGGAAGACATATATGATTGGCAGGTTTCATGGCTCGCTTCGAAGGCACCAAGGATTATATCGCAACCCCAGATCTGCGCATTGCGGTCAACGCATCTATCAATCTTGAGCGGCCGCTGCTCATCAAGGGCGAGCCAGGTACCGGCAAGACCGTGCTCGCTTACGAAGTCGCACGTGCGCTGAATGCGCCACTGATCACCTGGCACATCAAATCCACCACTAAAGCGCAGCAAGGGCTTTACGAGTATGATGCGGTTACGCGTCTGCGTGACAGCCAGTTAGGCGATGAGCGCGTCAAAGACGTGCGCAATTACATCAAGCGCGGCAAGCTTTGGGATGCCTTCACCGCCGAAGAACGCCCAGTGCTGCTGATCGACGAAATCGACAAAGCCGATATCGAGTTCCCCAACGATCTTCTCCAGGAACTCGATCGCATGGACTTCTTCGTCTATGAGACCGGCGAGACGATCAAGGCCGTGAAGCGGCCTGTGGTCATCATCACATCAAACAACGAGAAGGAATTGCCCGACGCCTTTCTGCGCCGTTGCTTTTTCCACTACATCAAGTTCCCGGATCGCGACACAATGCAGTCGATCGTCGACGTGCATTTCCCAGATGTGAAACAGAAGCTGGTATCTGAGGCGTTGAACACGTTCTATCAGATCCGCGATGTACCGGGGCTCAAGAAGAAACCCTCAACATCAGAATTGCTCGATTGGCTGAAGCTTCTGATGGTGGAAGACATCACGCCTGAAATGCTGCGCGAGAAAGACCCGACAAAGCTTATTCCGCCACTGCATGGCGCACTGCTGAAGAACGAACAGGATGTCCACCTGTTCGAACGTCTGGCATTCTTGGCACGCCGCGAACGTTGAGTTTCAGGCCGCCGTACGCTCTCTTGCGAGGGAGCGTACGCGCGCGATTTCAGCAAACAGCTCGCGCTGATCGATCGGCTTGGAAATATAACCGTCCATGCCCATGGCCAGATATTTTGCCCGATCGCCGCTCATCGCGTTAGCCGTCAGCGCAATGACAGGCACATTGGCATAAGGCTCGCCACTCTCGCGAAGTTTCTTGAGTGTGGATGGGCCATCCAGCACAGGCATATGAACATCGAGCAGAACGAGGTCAAACGAGTCGACGGCGAGCTTCTCCAATGCTTCGCCGCCGTGGCTGGCTTCGTTGATTTTCCAGCCCTGCGTCTCGAGAAACAACCGGGCAACCTTGCGATTGAGAGCGACGTCATCGACGACGAGTATGTTCATGGGCCCAGACTGGCGCGCCGCAGCGCGCGCGCCTTCATCCGATCCTTCTGATGGCTTGGCCTGACCTGAGGAAGGCTCGGCCGCGAAGGTGAACGTGAAGGTTGATCCTTCTCCAACCCGGCTTTTGACGGTTAGATCGCCGCCCATCATCTGAGCCAACTTCCGGCTGATGGAGAGGCCAAGGCCCGTACCGCCAAAGCGCCGTGCCGTGGATGCCTCGGCCTGTGTAAAGGGCGCGAACAGACGATTTTGCGTCTCTTCGTCCATGCCTATGCCCGTATCGGTCACGCGGATTTGCACCAGACCGGCGTTCGGGCCGGTCTTCGGCATAGAAGCATGAACGGCGACTTCGCCTTCAGAGGTGAACTTCACAGCGTTCGAGATCAGATTGGCAACACATTGACGCACACGCACGGTGTCGAACTTGAGCTGCGGCACAAGCGATGAACCGAAATCCATCGAAAGTGCCATGCCTTTTTCTTCAGCTACGGCTTCCCATAATTTTTGCAGACGGCGCAGGACATGACTGAGGTCGGCATCAACGGGGGCAATTTCCAGCTTGCCGGCTTCGATCTTCGAAAGATCAAGAACGTCATTGAGCAGTGAGATCAACGTCTTGCCTGAATCGAGAATGGCATCAACCTGTTCGCGCTGTGCTTCATCAAGGTTGGATGACGCGAGAACCTGAGCCATGCCGAGCATGCCGTTGAGCGGCGTGCGGATTTCATGGCTCATATTGGCAAGAAATGTCGACTTTGCTTCGTTAGCTGACTCTGCCTTGTTCCTGGCCTTCTCAAGCTCCAGCTCGCGATCATGCAGATCCTGGATGTGTGTCGAGACAGCCGCCCGGTTCCCATTCGACATCGAGCGGTAGACCACTCGGCTGAGTACGCCCTGATCTGAGGGCAGATCATATGCCTGACCGCTTTCAAGTGTGGCTGTGATAAGGGCAGCGCCTTCACGAACCTGTTCTTCGGGCCAATCGGGAAGCAATTCGCGGATTCCAGCCCGTAATGCTTCTTCGTAAGACAGGCCGTCTTTCATCCGGCCATAGAGCTTTTCGAAATCCTTGAGTGAGGCCTGATTTGCGAAGATCAAGCGATGCTCTGAATCAAAGATTGCAAACCCTTCGGACAGAACGCCGACGGCCTCACGGATCAGCTCGTTCAGGTCCTCACGCTCAACCATGGGCGGTCCTGTTTTCTATTTTTGCGCGGCAACGTTGATGGAAAATACCATGCCGACGCTTGAAAAACGATTAAATGGACGGGGTCTGTCGCGGCTGCCCTGTTACGAAGCCACTGCCGGACGCGACGCGACCACTGCAGCACTGGCAGCCCGCACCCGACCGATTTCGGCAAACAGCTCGCGCTGATCAATCGGCTTTGAAACATAGCCGTTCATGCCCATGGCAAGATATTTGGCGCGATCCCCACTCATCGCATTTGCTGTGAGCGCGATGACCGGCACGCTGGCATAGGCCGCACCACTTTCACGAATGCGTTTGATGGTCTGAGGGCCATCCATCACCGGCATATGCACATCGAGCAGGACAAGATCGAACGTATTCCTCTCAAGCTGTTCAAGCGCCATGCCGCCATGTTCGGCTTCCTCGATGCGCCACCCCTGCGTTTCAAGGAAAAGACGGGCGACCTTGCGGTTCAAGGGAACGTCATCGACGACCAGAATGCTCATCGGCCCGCTGGGCCTGCCAGGAGACCTGGTTCCGACATCCGAGGTCGCAGCAACACTTCTGGGCTGTTCCGATGGAACGGCGGCAAAGGTGAAGGTGAAGACAGACCCTTCGCCCAGGGTGCTTTTTACGGTGACGTCCCCGCCCATCATCTGCGCCAGCTTGCGGCAGATGGAGAGGCCAAGGCCGGTGCCACCAAACCTGCGCGTGGTCGAAGCGTCGGCCTGTGTGAACGGAGCGAAGAGACGCCCCTGCGTCTCCTCGTCCATCCCGATCCCAGTATCTGTAATGCGGATCTGAACCAGACCCGTGTTCGGGCCTGTCTTTGGAATGGATACGTGGACGTTGATCTCACCCGCCGCCGTAAACTTGACCGCGTTGGAAATAAGATTGGCAGCGCATTGCCGCACACGAACCGGGTCGAACCGCAAATGGGGAGACAATGACGAGGCGAAGTCGAGCGTGAGCTCCAAACCTTTCTCTGTTGCTGCTGGTTCCCACAGGCGGTGCACGCGGCGCAGCACATGGCTGAGATCACCGTCGACGAGAGAAATCTCAAGCTTGCCCGCCTCAATCTTGGACAGGTCCAGCACGTCGTTGAGCAAAGCCACGAGAGTCTTGCCGGAATCCAGAATGGCGTCGACCTGTTCGCGCTGGGCAGGGTCAAGACTCGACAGGCCAAGCAGCTGCGCCATGCCCAGCATCCCATTCAGCGGCGTACGGATTTCATGGCTCATATTGGCCAGAAAGGTCGACTTCGCCTCGCTGGCCGCTTCGGCCTTCTTGCGCGCCTTCTTGAGTTCCTTTTCGCGCGCCTGCAGGTCGTGAATATCAGCCGACACAGCTGCGATGTTGCCGTTCGCCATGGGCCTGTAGATCACGCGGATCATACGCCCGTCATCAGAGGGCATATTGAATGGCTGGCCGCTAATGAGCGTTGCGGTGACATGGGCGGCGCCCGCATTGACCTGTTCGTCGGGCCAGTCAGGATAGAGAGTGCGGATGCTCTCTCGCATGGAAAGCTCAAAGGGCATGCCCGCCTGAACCCGGCCATAATGCCTGCCGAAGTCTTTCATGGACGCCTGATTGGCGAAGATCATCCGGTGGTTGGAGTCGAAGATCGCAAAACCTTCCGACAGAACGCCCACGGCCTCGCGGATCAGCCTGTTCAGATCTTCACGCTCTCTTGTCATCGCTCCGGCACGCCATATCACTGCCCCATAAGCGGGATTATGACACTGGCCAGTTGAAAAACGATTAAGTGCCGGATTTTACTAGGATTGTGGTAGCCCGCCCGCAGGCGCGCCGCTCTGCCCCGAGCGCTGGCGCAGCTTTTCCTGCGCGGTCTGAATGGACTTTTGCAGTGACTTGGGCGCGTCGATGCCCTCCATCACGATCAGGCCTGCCCCGGTGCCGCGGATGGTCATGTCACCATAGCCGAATATCCGCCCAAGCACACTCTGCTTCAGGCCCACCTCTTCGATGGAGCGCAGCTCGATCTCGCTGGTCTCGTGAGCGATCCAGCCGGTCTTGCGAATGAAGCGGCGATCAGTGACAGCGATTTCCGTGGCGCGTATGCGAATGAGCTCCCACAGGAAATAGAACAGACCAGCGGCGATCAACGCCCACAACACATAATTGAGCCAGACTCTGGTGTTCGCGCCGACATAAACCAGCGAAGCGGCATAAAGCACGACCGGCAGCAGAAACATCAGAACCGGCCAGACCCAGTTGGTCCAGTGAAAGTGTGTGTTGGCGACAATCTCTTCGCCGGGCACCAGAGCCTGATTGATATAGGAACGCATCGCCTGACGTTATCCGGGTGGGCCGGCATCCGCAATCGCGCTCATCACACCCTAGCGCGGCTCGGTTTCATTGGCCGAGGCAAACAGCGCCCACACAGCCTCAGCCGTGCCGATCGCGGTGTCACGATGGTCAGCCATATAGGATGAGGAGATCATGATCTCCCAGCCTTCAACCGTCACCACAAAGGCCAGCCAGTTCTCGCCGCCCGTTTCGCTGATGAAGCTATAGGTATCGGGCACCGCCGTCTCGCCCCACAGGCGCAGGGACGGCAGCTCGGGGGCATCGTCATCGAGCGTGAAACC
The DNA here is from genome assembly GCA_964390465.1 of uncultured Flavobacteriaceae bacterium. Lineage (GTDB taxonomy): Bacteria > Pseudomonadota > Alphaproteobacteria > Micropepsales > Micropepsaceae > JADZAI01. The sequence continues at coordinate 53,689 of CAYMIJ010000010.1, forward strand.
GGGCGGCGCGGTGATGGGATCAGCTGCCACCGCCGGGCGGGCAATGCCCAGCGTGATAGGCCCGTAAACCACCTCAACCTCACTTTCCGAAACCTTTGTGATGGTCAAACGATGGACAACGGATGGGCCATTGACCTGAGGCGGCAGACGCAGGCGGCTCGGCAGGTGCTGCACAATGCCGCCATCCAGCACTTCGACAGATGGCTTATCCGCAAGCGCCGGTTCAGCGGCGGAGGATGAGCCCGCAAGCGCGGCCGCCATCATGATGAAAGCGAAAAGCGTGGGTCTGACCATCATCTACCTGCTGAGTTCACGCATCGCCCGCTCAAGCCCTTCAAGGGTGAGCGGGAACATGCGTTCGTTGATGAGCTGTTTTACCAACTGGATCGAAGGCGTGTATTCCCAGTGCTTTTCAGCCACCGGGTTCAACCAGATGAGATGCGGGTAGATCTCGGCCACACGCTGCACCCACGTTGCGCCCGCTTCTTCGTTCCAGTGTTCGACACTGCCGCCGGGATAGGTGATCTCATAGGGGCTCATCGTGGCATCGCCGACAAAGACGATCTTGTAATCATTGCCGAACTTGTGAAGCACGTCCCAGGTCCGCGTCTTTTCGTTGTGACGGCGGCGATTGTCCTTCCACACGCTCTCATAGAGGCAGTTGTGGAAGTAATAGAACTCCATGTGCTTGAACTCGGTCTTGGCCGCCGAGAACAGCTCCTCACACAGCTTGATATAGCTGTCCATCGAGCCGCCAATGTCGAAGAAGATCAGCACCTTCACGGTGTTGCGCCGTTCGGGCACCAGCTTGAGATCCAGATAGCCCTTGTTCGCCGTGTTCTGGATGGTGCCGGGCATATCCAGCTCGGTTTCCGCACCCTGCCGCGCCCATTTGCGCAGGCGGCGCAGCGCCACCTTGATGTTGCGGGTGCCTAGCTCAACCTGATCGTCGAGGTTCTTGTATTCGCGCTTGTCCCACACCTTCACGGCCTTGCCATGACGGCCTTTATCCTGACCGATGCGGACGCCTTCCGGGTTGTAGCCGTTATTGCCGAACGGCGAGGTGCCGCCCGAACCGATCATCTTGTTGCCGCCCTCGTGGCGCTTCTTCTGTTCCTCAAGGCGCTTCTGCAGCTCCTCCATCAGCTTTTCCCAGCCGCCGAGCGCTTCGATCTGTTTCTTCTCCTCCTCGGACAGAAACTTCTCGGTGAGGGCTTTCAACCAGTCTTCCGGGATCTGGGCGATCTCGCTGGGTTCAAGATTTTCCAGCCCCTTGAAAGCGTGGCCGAATACCCGGTCGAACTTGTCGAGATTGCGCTCGTCCTTCACCAGCACTGTGCGGGCAAGGACGTAGAATTCATCGATCTTCATGTCGATGACGTTGGCCTGCATGGCCTCCATCAACGCCAGATATTCCTTCAGCGTGACGGGCACTCTGGCAGCGCGCAGCTCGTCAAAGAAGTTGAAGAACATGGGGTAGCCTCAAATTGCGTTGGCCAAGCCTAACCCGGCAGGCGGCGATAGGGAAATCCTGCCACGAAACGAAATTGCGCGAGCGCGATATATTATATGTTCGTTTGTCATAAGGAGATGGGTCCCCCCCCTCCCCTCTGCCTTGGGCTGACCTTCAGTCACCTTATTCTGTCCGACATCTCTTTTTCTGACCAACCCTTCAGACAAGACGAATAGCCCTTGTGCGGATATAGGAAGATATTCCGCAATTGCAAGGTGAGGATCAGATGCAGGCCAAGAAGCCCCGTTGCGATGTGTGGCAAACAGGTTATCGTTTCATGACGGATTTGGGGCAGATGATTCACAGTTGCGAAACGCCTGTGTGTTCCGCTTGTGATACTCGCGTTTGATCTGTCTGGCGGGCGGCGTGTGCGACCCGAGGGGGCACGATGGTTGATTTTCTGGTTGAGAGCGCCGTGCTGGCGGCCACTGCCCAGCAGGTGATCGCGTTGAGACTGTTCAAGCTGTCGCAAGGCGGCATGGCGGCGCAGCACGAAGCACACCGCATGGTGGCCGAGAAAATCGACGCTGCCGGTGAGGCCATGTTCGATCTGGCGACAGGTGGTTCAGCCCACAGCGTTATGCGATCCTATCAGCGCCGGGTAAGCGCCAATATTTCGCGTCTGAGCCGGTAACGGCTGCGGGCTTTTCGCGCCCTCCTCACATCAAGGCGTGGATGGCCGGGCCCAGTGCTGGCGAGCCTGCGCGCGCAGACTTCGCGGCTCCCCCTCCGCCCCTGTGAGGCACCTCGCCCGTGAACAAGGGAGGAAAGAGGGTCGTGCTGCGGTCAGGCCGCCTTCACCGCGCGGCCCCAGGAGTTGAAACCCGCAAAGCGCGGGGTGTTTTCCAGATAGGCCTGTTCCAGACTTTCCAGCCGGAAGCCACCAGCCTTCAGCATATCGGGGATCGGGCGGCAGAGATGGCAGCCACCCACCATGCGCTTCCAGAACGGTTCCAGCCGTGCCTGCGTGCGCGCCACCTTCGCATCGGGCGCAAGGCCGTGTTCGCAGAAATAAAGCGACGCGTCCGGCTTCATCACGCGCGCTATGGCGGTGAGGGCGCGTGGCACATCGGGGATGGTGCAGAGCGTATAGGTGATGACCACACTGTCGGCGATGTGCGCAGGCAGGTCGATCTCCTCAGCCTTCAGGCCGGTGAAATCGACGGCGATGCCCGCCGCTGACGCGCGTTTCGCGGCCCGCTTGCGCAAAGCCGGGTGCGGCTCAAGCCCGATCAGCCGCGTCACCTTTGTCCTGTCGTAGAAAGGCAGATTGTGCCCTGCCCCCATGCCGATCTCCAGCACCGTGCCATGCGCCTGTGGCACGATCTTCTGACGCTGCGCGGTGAACGCCTTGCCGCCCATCGCGGCGTTCAGCAGAGGTGGCAGGATGAAACGGTCGTAAAGGCCCATGGCGGTCTCCTGCTGTCACAATGCGTTACGCCGCCGGATTTGAAAATCGTTCATTGATCATTCAACTTGATAGGGGCAAGATTGCGAAAACAGGGGACCAGAATGAACCGCGTGATCAAAGCCATCTGCCTATTTCTGGGTCTTGCTGCGCTGGCAGCGTGCGGACCCGTCTATGACACCGAATACACCTATCATCCGCCCGCCGGTGCGCGCGGACAGGCCTGCACGGCGTCTTGCGATGCCGACCGCACGGGGTGTTCCTATGAGTGCCGCCGCGAGTCGCAGGATTGCGAAAATGAAAAGCGCATGATCGCCGAGCGCGAATACAACCGTTATGCCAACTGGCGCCGCAGCCAGAATCTGGCGGTCGACAAATCGGTTTACGATTTCACGCCGTCTTATTCCTGCCCGTGGGAAAGCGAATGCACCGATGTGTGCGAGGCAAACTATCGCGCCTGTTTCACATCGTGCGGCGGACGCATTGATGCCAAGCAGGTCTGCGTGATGGGCTGCGAGAAGAAGTAGGCTTCACCAGCCCTTGCCGCCAGAATCCTTTGACGGCGGGTGATCGGGATGCGTGGCGGCGAATTGCGCCGCCGCCTGTGGCGAGGCGGGGGTTTGATACTTCGCCTTCCAGTCAGCATAGGGCATGCCATAAACAGCCTCGCGCCCCTGATCCTTGCCGATGCCTGCTGCTTCGGCGAACCAGTCGCCCAGACAGTTGCGGCAGAACCCGGCAAGGTTCATCAGGTCGATGTTCTGCACATCCGTTCGCTCGCGCAGATGCTGCGTGAGGCGGCGAAAGGCGGCGGCTTCGGCTTCAATGCGGGTCTTGTCGTCCATGGCCCAAGACTAAACGCTTTCATCCATTCGCGCGAGAGCCTTGGTGAGAACGCGCGTCAGCATGGCCGCCATTGCGGTGATGCCCGCCGGATCAGCGATGAGATCCTGCCGTATCTCGATGAGCGCATGGGCGAGCCCGCGCGAAGTGCCGTGCTGCCATAAGGTGTCGCCCAGAAGCGCCCCGTGATAGGGTTCGTTATCGCCAATGGTGAGGCCGGGTTCAGCCCGCAGCGTATCGAGCAGTGGCTGGGCAAGGCGCGGATCGCGATCCCATAATATGCTCACATCCCATGGACGCGCCGCGCCTTTCCACACGGGCGTGAAGGAATGGACCGAGACCAGCACCGGCGTGATGCGTGCGGCAAGGCATGTGTCGATGTGTGCGCCGATGGCAGCATGATAGGGCGCATGCCAGCGGCCAATACGGCGGGCGATCTCAGTTTCAGCGGCGTGCGCATTGCCGGGGATGATCGCGCCATCTGATAGTTTCATCACGATGGTCGGATCATCAGAGCCACGGTTGAGATCAATCACCAGCCTTGACCAGCGGCCCAGAATGGCCGGTGCATCAAACACCGAAGCCAGCGCGCGGGTGACATCTGCCGCGCCGATGTCATAGGCGATGTGGCGGGTGAACTGTTCGGCAGGCAGACCAAGATCGCCAAGATCACCCGGCACCGCATGGGCGGCATGATCGCACAGGAAAATGAGACGCGCGGTCTCAGCGCCCGGCACCCAGATATGCGAGTCAAAAACATGGTCCGCCATGGCACCCGATTAGTCCGTGACGCGCGGCTGGGCTAGCGTGTTGTGCATGGATGAAAGTGAGTCCTTTCGGGCCGAGCTGCGCCAGATCTTCAGCGCGGCGCTGGCTGGTGCCGATGCTGGCGCTGCGGTGGCACGCGCGCTGCCCGCCAAATCATTGGGCCGGGTGTTTGTGGTGGGTGCAGGCAAGGCGGCCGCAGCAATGGCTGAGGCGGTTGAGCGCACCTGGGGTCCGCAGCAGGGGCTTGTGGTCACCCAACAAGGCTATGGCCGCGCGCTGGCATCGGTGCGCTGCATCGAGGCGAGCCATCCTTTGCCCGGTCTTGAAGCACAGGCCGCCGCCGCAGAAGTGTTGCTGCGCGCCGCGATGATGGAAGCCGATGAGACGCTGCTGGTGCTGCTGTCAGGTGGTGGTTCCGCGCTGTGGCCTGCGCCGCATCGCGGCTTGTCGCTGGAGGCCAAGCGCGCGCTGACCACCGCGCTGCTGAAGTCGGGCGCGACAATTGCCGAAATCAACACCGTGCGCCGGCATCTGTCGCGCATCAAAGGGGGTGGGCTGGCGCGCGCCTGCAAGACCGGACGCGTCATCGCGCTGGCGGTGAGCGATGTGCCGGGCGATGACCCGGCGGTGATTGCCTCTGGCCCGGTCAGTGCGGATGCGACGACCCAGGCGGATGCGCTGGCCATTCTGTCTCGCTATGGCATTGAACCCGGCGCTGAGGCGCGCATCATTCTGACGCATGCTGATCTGGAAACGGCCAAACCGGGCGCGCCGTGTTTTGCGCGGGTGGATTATCGCATCGTACTACGCCCTGCTGAGGTTCTGGAGGCGGCTGCACATCAGGCGCGCACTTTGGGCTATGAGCCGGTGATGCTCGGCGATGCCATCGAGGGCGAAGCGCAAAGCATCGGTGCGGCCCATGCACAGACAGCCCTTGCGCGGCAGACTGAAGGCCGCCGCATCGCGCTGATTTCAGGTGGGGAACTGACCGTGACGATCAAGGGCGACGGGATGGGCGGGCCAAACCACGAATATGCGCTCGGTGCTGCGCTGGCCCTGCAAGGTGCAAAGGCCATCGCCGTGCTGGCTGCCGACAGTGACGGGCAGGATGGCGCACCGGGCGCGGCTGGCGCTTTCGTTTTTCCCGATACGCTGGCGCGGGCAGCACGGCTGAACATGGAAGCGAGCGATTTTCTCAACCGCAATGACAGCGGCGCTTTCTTTTCATCGCTGGGTGACGATATCGTCACTGGACCCACGCATACGAATGTGAACGATGTGCGGGTGATATTGATCCGCCCGGAAAGTTGAGTCGTGCGCCGTAACCGCAACATCAAGATTCTCGCAACACTGGGGCCTGCCTCGTCGTCGCAGGAACAGATCGCCGCTCTGTTTCAGGCGGGCGCGGATGTCTTCCGCATCAATATGAGTCACACCAAGCACGATCTGCTGCGCGAACTGGTGACGCGGGTGCGCGCGGTGGAAGAAGAAACCGGACGGCCCATCGGCATTCTGGCCGATCTGCAGGGGCCGAAGCTGCGTGTCGGCGCCTTTGCCAGCGGCCCGGTGATGCTGGTCGCCGGGCAGAGCTTTCACCTGTCGCTCAATCCCATTCCCGGCGATGAGACCGGCGTGACCCTGCCCCACAAGGAAATCCTTGAGGCGCTGAAGCCCGGCGCGCGGCTGTTGCTGGATGATGGCCGCATCGCCCTGCGCGTGACCGAAGCGAGCCCCGGCTTTGCCAACACGATTGTCGAGATCGGCGGAAAATTGTCGGATCGCAAGGGCGTCAACGTGCCCGATACACCGCTCGCCATTCCAGCGTTGACTGAAAAGGATCGCGCCGATCTTTCCGCCGCCGTCGAGGCGGGCGTGGACTGGATCGCGCTTTCATTCGTGCAGAATGCCGCTGACGTCGCCGAGGCCAAGAAGCTGGTCATGGGGCGCGCGGGTGTGATGGCCAAGATCGAAAAGCCGCAGGCAGTCGCCCAGCTCGATGCCATTCTGGAGATCGCGGACGGCATCATGATCGCGCGCGGTGATCTGGGCGTGGAGCTGCCGCTGGAAGACGTGCCGGGCCGCCAGAAGCAGATCAACCGCGCTGCGCGCCGGGCGGGCAAGCCGGTGGTCGTCGCCACGCAGATGCTGGAATCGATGATCGAGAAACCGGCCCCCACCCGCGCCGAAGTGTCTGACGTTGCAACGGCGGTGTTCGAAGGTGCGGACGCCGTGATGCTGTCGGCGGAAAGTGCGGCAGGGGCCTGGCCGGTGGAGGCCGTCACCACCATGAACCGTGTCGCCGAGCGGGTGGAGGGTGAAGCCTTCTATCGTTCCATCGTCGATGCCCAGCGCGCCGAACCGGAAGCCACCGTCTCGGACGCGATCATGGCGGCGGCGCACCAGATCGCTGAGACGCTGAATGTCGCGGCCATCGTCACTTACACCGCATCGGGCACGACCGCGGTGCGCGCCTCGCGCGAGCGACCCAACGTGCCGGTGCTGGCGCTGTCACCCGTACTGAAGACCGCGCGGCGGCTGGCGATCGCATGGGGCCTGCACTGTCTGCGCGTTGAGGAAGCGCGCGATCTTGATGGTATTGTGGATCAGGCCTGCAAGATCGCCTGGCGCGAGGGTTTTGCCAAAGCCGGTCAGCGCATCATCGTGATCTGCGGTGTGCCACTGGGCACGCCCGGCGCCACCAATCTGCTGCGCATCGCCATTGTCGGGCGGATGAGCGACTGAGGGTCAGGTCTTGTCGCCTTCGACCTTGCGGCGGGCTGACTTCACCTTGGTGTCCAGCCCTTCCATCAGCGGATAGATTTTCAGCGCCGCATCATAGGCGGCCAAAGCCGCTTTGTCGTTCTGCATGGATTCCATCAAGGCACCGAGCGCCAGCAGCGCACCAAAATGACGCGGCTCAAGCGAGAGGGTCCGGCCCAGAGCGGTGATCGCTTCGGCTGTCTTGCCGCGCTGTTCCTGCACCGTCGCCATGAGATGCCAGCCTTCAGCGTGATCGGGATTGAGCGCCGTTGCCGTTTCAAGCAGCCTGAAAGCTGTTTCCACGTCGTCCGCCAGCAGCAGAGCCTGCGCGCGCGAGGTCAGCAATTCAGTGGTCGGGCTTTTGGATTCCGCCCAGATCGCCCAGATCTTTTCCTCGATCGGCTTGGCGAGCTGAGCATCCGTGGCCGCCGCAAGCTGTTCAAACAGCGCAGGCAGGCGCTTGTCGTCCTGCGCCGCCATGGCTGGCAGACAGGCGATCAGGACAAAGGGGGCCAGCAGACGCAGCATGGTCATGGCTCTATGCTATGTCTCGGGCGCGATTAAGGCAAAGCCGTGGATGCCCGCATGCACGGGCATGACACTGATTTTCAATCGCCCAGCACTTTTTTGAGCAGCGCGCAGGAAGGAAAGCCATCGGCCACCATGCCGTTGGCGAGCTGATACGAGCGGATTGCGGCGCGTGTGCCCTTGCCGATATCGCCATCGGGATCGTCTTTCGTGTGCCCCAGCTCTTTGAGTTTTTTCTGAAGCGCATAGGCCTGTGCGCGGGTGATGTCGGGCTCATCCACCGGCCACGGCGTCTTCAGGCCCGGACGGCCCGCAATCGCATTCGACCAGAGTGCGATCGCCAACGCATAGGATTGCGATGGGTTGTATTCCCAGAAGCGGTCGAAGTTCGGCAGCGTGATGACTGCCGGGCCGCGCATACCACCCGGCGCAAACACAGAGGCAGGCGTGTCGGTGGCAACACCGCGCAATCCGCTGAGATCGCCGCCGCCCATCAATGTGACACCGCGAATGGTCCATGCGCCGATGGATTTCTTGATGAAGCTGTCACCATCTTCATAGGCAAAGCCGGCAGGCGGCTGCACTTCGGCAATCCAAGCCTGACCCTTCACCCACGGATTCTTCGCATTGCGCTTCTTCAGATAATTCGCCTTCGAGGCGAAGGAATCCTCAACCGACCCCCACAGATCGACAACGCCATCACCGTCGCCATCGGTGCCGAACTCCAGATAGGCTTCCGGCATGAACTGCGCATGGCCGACCGCGCCCGCCCAGCTGCCTTTCATCTTCGACTTGGGAAAACCGTTCTGAAGCATGATGCGCATCGCAGCGATCAGATTGTTTTCATAAAAGTCGCGGCGGCGGCCTTCATAGGCAAGCGCCGCCATGGCCTGAAAGATGTCGTCATTGCCGGTATTGCGGCCATAGTCGGTTTCCATGCCCCAGAAAGTGACCAGCACTTCGGGCGGAATGCCGCCATCGGCTTCCAGCTTTGTCAGCAGGGGCTTGTATTTCGCGAGCATCTCCTTGCCCTTGGCGAGACGTTCCGCCGACGGACGATTTTTCAGATAATCCCAGATGCGCTGTGTGCGTTCATTGGCATTGTTGGCGCGCTCGATGGTTTTCGGCGTGAAGGTGACGCCCTTCATCGCGGCGTCGAAGGTTTTTGCCGGGATGCCCTGATTCAGCGCACGGGTGCGAAAATCCGCCAACCAGTCATTAAAGCCTGCGGTGCTGAGTGCTGACCCATCCGCCGCCCTGGGGGCTGGCGGTTCCGGCACCTTGACCGGGCACATGTCAGCCGACTGCGCGCTGCCGGTCAGCAGCGCGGCCGTGATGAGCGCGCGCAGCTTCATCATGACGTGCCGCCACGGCGCATGCGGGCCAGCAATGCATCGGTCGGATAGCCATCTGCCGGAATACCCTGATCGAGCTGCCAGGCCCGCACCGCCTTGCGTGTCTTGTCGCCAAAGCGGCCATCGGGCGAGGTGTCATAGCCAAGACGCTGGAGCAGCCTTTGCATCTCCTCGATCTGGGCCGCACTCATGCCACCCTGATCGGTGGGCCAGCCATGCTGGAAGTCGGCACCACCGCCAAGTCGGTTGGCCAGTTGCGACACGGAGATCGCATAGGCCTGGCTGGGATTGTAGTTGAGGAAACGGCGATAGTTTTCAAAGGCGATGATCGGCACGCCGCGATAACCCGCAGGCAGCAGGATCGAAACCGGCGCGGCACCATCGACCAGATCGGTCAGCCGCGCATCAGTCACCGTGCGCACGCCCATCGCATCCCACTCGGTGGCGCTCTTTTTGATGTCGGGGCCAGCAAGCTCCCAGCGGAAATCAGAAGGCAGGCGCGCCTCAGTGAGCCACGGTTCACCCGTGCGCCAGCCATGGCTTTTCAGATAATTGCCGCAGCTTTCAAACGCATCCGGCAGAGAGCCGCGCAGGTCGCGCTCGCCATCACCGTCTCCATCAATGCCGAGTTTCAGAATGTTCGAGGGCATGAACTGAACCTGCCCCAGCGCGCCAGCATAAGAGCCCGTCAGCTCCTCGCGTGTGACAAGGCCCTGATCCATCAGGGTCAGCGCCGCCATCAGCTCGTCTTCAAAGAACGCGCGGCGGCGGCCTTCATAGGCAAGGCTGGCCAGCGCTTCGACGACATAGAAATTGCCAAGCACCGCACCGTAATTGGTTTCATTGCCCCAGATGCCAGCAATCGCCATTGGATCGACGCCGGTGCGTTGTGCGGCGCGATCCAGTGCGGCGCGATTGTCGGCAATAGCGGTGCGCCCGCGCGGCAGAAGTTTGTCGACCCGTTCCAGATAGGTCCAGATGCGGCCCATGCCACCCGATGCGCCCGATGAAAGATCAAGCGACTTCATGTTGAGATGCACGCCGCTCAACGCATGATCGAGCGTGCGGTCAGCAATGCCTGCCGACGCGGCGCGGGCGCGGAACCCTTCCAGATAATCCTGAAAGTCGGCCTCGTTGGGATTGGCAACAGACTGCCCCGATGGCTGCGCCGGGCGCTCGGCTGGGGCTTCCGCTGATGGAGCGGACGCGATGGGCCTTGTGCCCGTGCTGGCGCAAGCGGCGGTGAGCAGGAGCAAAGGCAGAAGGGCGAGGCGCATGTCGTTTTCCTAACGGCGGCCGGTGAGCGGCGCTCCGGCGATGAGTGTTACCATGTGAACCAGCATCAGGATCATGACAATCATGGCCAGAAGCTGAACCATGCCGTGATTGGCCAGACGCGGCCTGTTGGGATCGAACGGGCGCATTGAGACCTGCCGCGACCACAGGAATATGGCAAAGGCGGCAGCAAAGATGAGTCCGGTCGGCCACCAGCCAAGTTCAATCACACTGCATCCTCAATGGCTGCGAATCATTTCAGATGAGATAGCGCGCCACATCCAGTGCGGCGAGGGGCAGAGGCTCAGCCGGCACGCCATCGCGCGCGCCAAGATCGAGCCCCCACCAGCCGACATCGCGCCATGCACCGTTCTTGAAGCCGACATTGCGATAGATGCCGATGAGCTGAAATCCCATCGCTTCGTGCAGCGCGATGCTTTTGGCGTTCGGCAGCGTGATGCCACCATAGACGGTGCGGAAACGCTGATCGCGCAGCATGGCGATGAGCGACGTGTAAAGCGCCCGCCCCACACCGCGCCCATGCGCGGCCGCGTCGATGTAAATGCCTGCATCGACCGCCCAGCGATAGGAAGCGCGCGTTCGGTGCTGACTGGCATAGGCATAGCCAAGCACCTTGCCCTCGTCTTCTGCCACCAGCCACGGCCAGAGGCTGAGCGTCTTTTCGATACGCGATGCCATCTCGGTGGCATCGGGCGCGGTTTCATCGAAGGTGATGGGCGTATCGACATAGGGCGCATAGATGGCAGCGATGGCCGGTGCATCATTGGGCGTGGCAAGGCGCAGTTTCATGATCTGCCTTCAGAGCGGTGCATCCAGATCAGGGCGAGAAGCGCCAGCGCCGTCAGCCCCGCGCCGGTGAGGAATGTGGCGGCCGGACCAAAGCCATCCCACAGCACGCCTGCGGTGACGCTGGCGATCAGCAGCGCAAGGCCGGACACGAGATTGAAAACGCCAAAAGCCGTGCCGCGCAGGTCAGCTGGCGCCGCATCCGCCACCAGCGTCGCGAAAATGCCCTGGGTGAAGCCCATATGCAGACCCCATAAAGCGATACCCAGCGTGACGCCCATCCACGATGAGAAACCAGCCAGAACAAGATCGGCCGCGATCAGAAGCACAAGGCCCAGCATCAGCACATGATGGCGGTCCATACGGTCTGAGATGACGCCCGCCGGATAGGCGCTGGCCGCATAGACCACGTTCATGACAACAAGCACCAAAGGCGCCAGCGCAAAGGGCAGACCTGCCGCCTGGGCCTTCAGGATCAGGAACGCCTCGCTGAAACGGGCGAGCGTTGCGATGGCGGCGATCGCAGCCGTCACCCAGAACCTCGCACCAAGCTGCTTCATGGCAGCGGCCGACAGAGGATTGCGCGCCTTGCGGCGCTCGACCTTGGGTTCACTGACGCCAGCAATCAGAAGGGCCAGCGCCAGAAAGGCCGGGATGACGGCGATCCAGAACACCAGCCTGACATTGTCTGCGGTCAGCCACATCAGGGCGATGGCGATGGCGGGGCCGACAAAGGCGCCGACCGTATCGAGCGACTGGCGCAGGCCGAAGCTCGCCCCGCGCAGATCGGCTGGCGCGATATCGGCGATGAGCGCATCACGCGGGGCACCCCTTATGCCTTTGCCGATCCGGTCGATGAACCGGGCGGCGGCGATGTCGTGGAGATGACTCGCCAGCGGGAAGACCGGCTTGGTCACAGCCGCCAGCCCATAACCAAGCACGGTCAGAAACTTGCGCATGCCAAGCCAGTCGGACAACGCACCAGAAAAGACCTTGGTGATGGAGGCCGTCGCCTCGGCAATGCCCTCAATCAGGCCGACCGCGGCCACTGAGGTGCCCATGACAGTGACCATGAAGACCGGCAGCAGGCCGTGGATCATCTCGGACGACACGTCCATCAGCATGGACACGAACCCAAGCACCCAGATTCCAGCGGGAATCCGGGGTTTTTTGTGGCTGTCGGGCGGGCTGGTCAGCATCGGGCCATGATAGTCATGAGGGGCCAGTTCCGCCAAGGGCGCGGCTGGTTCGAAAACCCCGGCAAGCGTTGACTTTGAGGCCCTGCCCCGGTAAACGCTCGCCCCTCAAACGAATTGCCGGGCTCACGGGGCCTGACTCTCACATTGAAGGATTGGCCCCATGAAGGTCCGTAACTCGCTGAAGTCGCTGAAGGCCCGCGACAAGAACTGCCGCGTCGTCCGCCGCAAGGGCCGCGTCTATGTCATCAACAAGAAAAACCCGCGCTTTAAAGCCCGTCAGGGTTGATGTGCCGGACGGCAAGACCGTCTTTACCGTTCCCGGGGTTTAACATGGCGGCGATCCACTCGCCGCCATTGTCATGTGATGGCGGCTGCCGCGCCGGGGACCGATGAGCGTCATCTGGGTTTACAACGCACAGGAAGCCGCCGATGCGGTGAATGCCGCCGCCGCGGATGGGGCCAGCCTTGCTTTGCGCGGACGCGATACCAAACGCGCCTTCGGCCGTCCGTTTGAAACCGCCCGCACGCTCGACCTGTCGCGGCTGGCCGGGGCGATCCGGCACGATGCCGACGACTTCCTGCTGACCGTCAAGGCCGGCACGCCGATGACCGACATCGACCTGATGCTGCGCGAGCATGGTCAGATCATTCCCTTCGAACCACCAGACCTCGGCCCCTTCTTCGGCACACCTGATCGGCGGGGCACGATTGGCGGTGTGCTGGCGGCCGACCTGTGCGGCCCGCGCGCCTTTCACATGGGCCGCCCCAGTGATGCGCTGGCCGGATTTGTGGGCGTGAACGGTGCGGGTGAAATCTACAGGGCCAGCGGCGCAGCACTGAAACAGGCAACCGGCCTCGACCTGCCACGGCTCATGTGCGGCTCGTTCGGCATATTGGGGCCGATGGTTGAGATAACCCTGAAACTCGCGCCCGCACCGGCCAGCGAAGATACGGTCATCATGCGCGGGCTGACCGCGCCGGAAGCACTGCGCACACTGCGCGCCATCATCGGTGAAAAGCTTGATGCGAGCGGACTGGCGCACCTGACCGGTGAACTGGCGCTGCATCTGGATGGCGCGCTGGGCGGTGCGGAAGGGCTGACGGCCATCCGCTTTGAAGGTGGGCGCACCAGCGTGGATGAACGTGTCACGCGGCTGCTGGATCACTATCGCCGCATGGGCCCGCGCCGGATCGGGGCGGATATGAGCCATGATCTGTGGAAGAAGATCGGCGCGCTGGAACTGGTCGCCCGCGAACCCGGCGTGGTGTGGCGCATCATTGCGCCGTCGCTTTCGGCGGCCGCCATCGCCAGCGAGATCGGCCCACAAGCCGTGCAATATGATTGGGGCGGCACTGCGCTGTGGCTTGTGCTGGACGATGTGCCTCATGCCCATGCCAGCCTGGTGCGCGCTGTCGCTGCCCGCCACAATGCCGAGGCGACCTTGATCCGCGCCAGCGAGGCACAGCGCGCGACCTGCGGCGTGTTCCAGCCTGCCGACGAAAATCAGCTGCGCGATATCCAGAAACTGAAGGCCGCTTTCGACCCACACGGCATCTTCAACCCGGGCCGGGTGTTTGAAGGGATTTAGGGCAGCCCATTATATGTCGCTACAATAATCGTTGATCTCTAGATTTTTCGTCGCTACAGTAAATCATGGTTCGGATCGCTTTCGATACCGCCAAGCGTGACGCAAATCTTGCCAAGCACCGCATCCATTTCCGCGATGCATTGCACGTTTTTGCGGGCGGCACGTTTGATTTTGAGGATGTGCGACAGGATTATCCCGAACCGCGCATCATCTCGATTGGCTATCTGGCAGGCCGGATGGTGATGATCGTCTGGACCGAACGCGGCATGACCCGCCGCATTATTTCCATGAGGAAATGCAATGACCGCGAACAGAAAATCTATGCCGCGAAAATCCCTGCCCATCCGGGTTAAACCCACCCGCAAAGCGGTTGCGACTGATCTGGCTGCGCTGGATGCGCTGAAAGCACGCCCCGATGCGGACGCCCCAGAGTTCACAGAAGCTGAAATCGCGGCGGGCGCGCAAAGCCTCGCCGCCCGCAAGCGTGGGCGCCCCAAAGCGGATGTCACCAAACAGCGCATCACTTTGCGGCTGTCGCCCGAAGTGCTGCGCGGCTTTCGCGCCACCGGCGCAGGCTGGCAGACGCGCATGGACGATGTACTGAAGCGCGCGGTCAAACGCCTGAGCGACCACACAGCCAGCCGCTGAATGCCGTTCAGACCTTCGGCACGACGGGATCGGCGTTGTCTTCGGGCGTGACTTCCAACGTTCTGAGGCGCGGTGTCGCCCAGGCATAGATCGCCATAACGATGACAATCGCCGCGCCGAAATAAAACGGCCAGTGGGTGTTGAACTCATAAAGCTTGTTGCCGACCAGAGGCGCGAAGATGAAGCCCGACGCGCCCGCACCGCCGGTGATGCCGGCTGCTGCGCCCTGCTCGTCCTTGCCCACGGCCAGCGATGACAGCGCTGCATAACCAGGGCGGATGAGGCCGAAGCCAAGCCCTGACAGCAGCATGGCAAGCATGACCACACCGAAATCATAGGCGAACGAGAACAGCACATAGGACAGGAACGACAGCGTAATACCGCCAACCACAAGTTGCCCGGCGGTGAGTTTGAGGCGCTGCACCACCACGAACTGAGCAAACAGCGCCGCCACCGATGAGGCCATCACCGCATAAGAACCCATATGCACGACCTGCACTGCGTCGAGTTTCATGACGTCCATCATGAAGAAGGAAATGATCTGAATGGGGATGGAGCCCGCCGTGCCCATGAGGACGCCAAACACCACGAAAGGCAGCAGACGCTGATCACGCCACGAGAGCGCCTTCTTGTTCTTGGGCTTTGCCACTGGCGCCGTGCGTTCAGGTAGAAAGCGCCAGATGATGAAAGACGAAAACGCCGCCATCGAAGCAACGAGATAGAAAGGCGCAAGCATGCCGAACACGGCGAAGGCCGCCAGCACGGTCGGGCCAATGGTCGAGCCAAGCCCGAACGCCGCATTCAGATTGGCAAGCGCACTGGTGCGTTCGGTCGCGCTGGTGCGGTCAGCGATATAACCCTGTGCGGCTGGAAACCCCGCTGACCCGAAGACGCCATAGATTGAGCGTGAGGCGATCATCATCGGATAGAAGACGGCCATAGGGAGCCAACCCAGCAGCCCCAGCTCGATGGAGGTTGCAAAGGCAAAGGTTGAGAGCGCGAAAGCCGAAAGCCCCAGAATGATCATCGGGCGGCGGCCATAATGGTCGCTGCGCGCGCCCCAAAAGGCCGATGAAAACACCCAGATGGTTGCCGAGACCGCAAAGATGAAACCCATCTGCGAAGCCGACATGTTCAACTCGCGCGCAATGGGCGGCAAAATCGTGAACATGCCCGCCTGACCAATGCCAAGACACATCAGCGACAGAAACAGAATCTGAAACGCCTGACGGCGCTGTTCAGGCGTTGAGGGCTGCCCGCCTGTTTCACCCGTGCCGACAGGGGTCAGTGCACGGCGCAACCATGAGTGTTGCGGCCCTTGCGTATCGGGTGAGCCGGGGGGAGGCACGGCGTCCATGTGCTGAGCAATCCTGAAGCGATGCGTCAAAATGTTGCACGGCGCAGCGAAGCGCAACACCGACGTTGCGTCACATGTCGCGCTTCAGGCGGATTTTCGAGGTGGCCGAACGGCCCTGTGCATCCATGACCGTGACACGCACAAAGCCTTCACCGCGCGGTTGCCATTCAACCTGCGCATAAGGATCGGCCACCGGCACCGGCAGACCGTCCACCATCCAGCGCAGCGGCTTTGCGCCACCATCGGCCCTGAGGACGAGCGCCGGGTCATCTTCGCGCAGTTCCACGACAGCACCGTCTGGCGGGAAGGCGATGACCGGCGGCGGCACCGAGCGCGCAGCGCCAGCCATGGTGCGCACCGGCGAGAAACGCTGGAGTGCAGGCGGCAGACCTTCCGCATTGCTGACAATGATCGCGTCTTTGGGTGGCGGTTTGGAAAGCCCTGCTTCCGGCGGCAGCACACCAAACACCCGCATCATGACAGGGCCAGCTGCATTGCGGCCCATTTCACCGGGGCGGGATGAGCCATCGGCGCGGCCCGTCCACACGGCCACGGTGTAGCGCGGCGATGTGCCGATGGTCCACGCATCGCGATAGCCATAGGAGGTGCCGGTCTTGAAGGCGATCTCGCGTCCCCGATCAATACCCCGCCCCATCGCCCAACCATCGGGCAAAGGCGAGCCCTTGAGCACATCGAACAGATACCAGGCCGCGACAGGCCCGAAGATGCGATGGGGCTCGCCCGGATTGTCATCATCATATCGACGCAGGGACTTCACCATGCCGTCATTGGCGATGGCGCTGAACAGCATCGCCATGTCCTGAAGCGTGATACCGACACCGCCAAGCGCCATCGGCAGTGATGGCCCGCGCGTGATGCCATTCCATTTCAGATGCGCACCCGCCTGTTGCAGCGTCGCCGAAAGGCGCACCGGTCCGATGCGATCCAGCACCGAGACCGCCGGTACATTCAGCGACATATGCAGTGCCTGTCGCACCGTGACCGTGCCTTGAAAGCCCCGGTCGAAATTACGTGGCGCATATGAGCCGAACGTCACCGGCTTGTCGTCGATCAGCGTTTCCGGGTGGATGATCACATCGTCAAAGGCGATGCCGTAGATGAAGGGCTTGAGCGCAGAACCCGGCGAGCGCATGCGGCTGGCGAGGTCGATCTGCCCGGTCGCACCCCAGAAGTCGGACGAGCCAATATAGGCGACGATATTGGCGGTGGCGTTATCAACCACCACAACCGCCATGTCGCCGCCATCGGCGATGGTGTGCGCTTCGTCAGATACGATGCGTTCCACCGCCGCCTGCATACGCGAGTCGATGGTGGTTTTAACTTCAGCAGTTTCCTTGTGATCGCGGCGGGCTTCATCGGCAAAATGCGGCGCGCTGAATGGCATGGGACGGCGGGCGCGCGGCACGTCATCTTCCATCGCCTCAGCAGCATCCTGCGCCGAGATAACACCCTTCTCGGCCAGTATGCGCAGCACCTTGTCTCGCGCGGCGCGGGCACGATCAGGGTGGCGATCAGGCCGGTTGCGTTCGGGCGACTGGGGGATGGCAACCAGCAGGGCTGCCTCAGCCAGTGTCAGATAACGCGGCTCCTTGCCGAAATAGGCAAGGCTGGCGGCGCGCACGCCTTCGATATTGCCACCAAAAGGTGCCAGCGTGAGATAGAGGTCGAGGATCTCGTCTTTGCCCAGTCGCGCTTCGATCTGGATGGCACGCGCAACCTGCGCCACCTTGCCCGTGAGGCTGTGCGGGATCGGCTCCAGCAGACGCGCCACCTGCATGGTCAGCGTTGAGGCACCGGAGACAACGCCCATATTCGAGACCAGCTGCCAGGCGGCCCGTCCCATCGCCACGAGGTCAATGCCGCCATGGTCGTGAAAGCGGTTGTCTTCATAGGCGAGCAACATGCGTACATAGCGCGGATCGACTGCAGCCAGCGTGATGGGCAGACGCCATTTTTCATCGCCCGTCAGGAAGCCGCGCAGCATCACGCCATCAGAGGCCAGCACGACCGTGGAGCGATCATGTGCGCGGCTGAAGTCGGGTGGGAAAATGAAATTGGCGCTGAGCGCAAGGCCCGCAAAACCCGCGAGAAGCAAACCGGCGCGCTTCAGACGACGAAAGCGCGGCGGAGCCGCGCCTGCGTCAGGCGTTTGCGTGTCAGAAGGCGGCACGGCGTCAGTGGTCATGACCTATCCGTGCCGCCTCTTTACGGCATTACTGCGCCGCGATTGTGACCGAACCCATCGCAGAACGGGCCGTCACCTTCGGCGCATACATGTCTTCCACCACGACGGCTGGCTGGGCGAATGTGCCGGGCACCGTGGCGCGGGCGATATACGCCACCTTGAACGCAGGCAGAGCAGTCTTGGCCTCTTCCGCAGGCGACATCCGATAGGACGAGCCCACCGTGAAGGCGGCGACATAGCGGTCATCGCGGCCTTCCTGGATGCTGGTGTAGGAAAGATTCGACAGCCAGCCATAGATCGTCTCGCCTTCCTCACCCCGCGTGACCGGCCCTTCGACCTCGAAACCGGCGGGCAGAAGATCGGTCACGCCAAGCTGGCGATAGGCATGGTCTGAAAGCTTGCCTTCGATCACCACCACGACCTGATCATTCTGCTTCAGCGCCGAAAGATTGGCCGGTGAGCCATCCAGATTGAAGTAGCTTTTGCTGACCGTGATGCCCTCGCCGTAGGCCGGCAGCGGCTGAGCCGGAACACCCGTGACCGAGACCGTGCGCCACACAGGCTTGTCGCCGGTGTTCTTCACGGCAACGCCCGCATTGACCTCGTTCAGAGCCGGGGTGAGCACAACCTGGCCCTGCGCTTCGGTGGCTTTGGCACCGGTCGCCTCAACCTTCACCGGCACCGCATTGGAAAGCAGACGCCACTGCGCCAGCAGCATCCACGATTTTTCCTGCGTGGTGGTATAGTTGAGTTCGGTGTTGAAGCTGTTCACCTTGTCGAGCAGCGCAGGCAGCAGCGATGTTTCACCAACATCTGCTGCCACAGCCGTCAGGCCCGCCACGTCGCGCAGCGGCGAGCCGTAATAGTAATACGGCAGGCTGTTCAGATCGCTTCCCATCGCCAGCGTGCGGGCGCGATCGAAGGCCACCGATGCGCGGCTGCGATCACCGGCCTGCACCAGTGCACCACCCAGGAAACCCTGCGTGATCAGCGAGTCGCTGGTCGCACCGCCATTGTCTGCGAAGTAACGCAGATCACCCGGCTGACCCTGCCCGCCACGCGCCAGAACATAGAACGCATAGGCTTTGGCATTTTCGGCATTGTCCGTCGTCGTGGCAACCTGGCGGACATATTGCAGCGCCCGTTTCAGGCCTTCTTCCGGCACAACAAAGCCCTTGGCCTTGGCCTGCATGAGGAAGTCAGCCGCATAGACTTCAAGGAACTTGTCCATGTCGTCGCTATAGGCCGATGACCACATACCGAAACCGCCATCGGGGCGCTGCATGTCAAGGATGCGATCAATCGCTTCCTGAACACGGTGCGGCACGGCCTTTTCTTCCTCAAGCCCCGACGCCTTGGCGAGGTCGCCGAGATAGATCAGCGGCATTGCCCGGCTGGTGGTCTGCTCAAGGCAGCCATAGGGGTAACGGTCGAGCCATTTCAGCATGCCCGCGACATTGTCGAAGCCACGCGCGCCCGAGAGCGTGACCGAAACCTTGGCCGAGCCCGGCGTGAAGGGCGTCAGGATCGCGGCAGGCAGTGCATAGGTGTCGCCGCCTTTCAGCTCGGCCACGTCCTGAATGGAGGTTGGCAACTGCGCGGGACGAACTTCAATCGGCCATATGCGGTCAACCGAGAAGCCATTGGGGCCTGTCACGGTCATCTTGATGGACGCGATGCCCGCACCATTCGACGACAGCTTCACCGGAATGAGCTGACGTTCACCAGCCGCCAGCGTGCGCGTGACCGTGGCCGAGGCCGGGTCGATCACCACCGGATCAGCCGCTGAGATGACGGCCTTGTACTCGCCCGCAGCGCCATCAACATTATGGATGTTGAAGCCGATATTGGCGGCATCACCGGGCGACAGGAAGCGCGGCAGAACAAGTTCCGCCACCACCGGATCGCGCACCGTGACAGGCTTATCAGCAAAGCCAACGGCATCCGGTGTCCAGGCGACCGCCATGATGCGCAGCTGACCGTTGAAGTCCGGCACATCGAGCGGAATGGAGGCCTTGCCGCCTTCCAGCTTTACCGGGCCGGAATAGAGCGCCACGACTTTCTGAGGCACCACGGCAAGACCGCGACCACCGAAGCCGTCACCACCGGTGCGCAACTCGCCCACCTGATGGCGCGTCGTTTCAATGAGGCGGCCGTAATCGTCGCGGATTTCAATGCCAAGACGGCGCTTGCCGAAGAAATACTTCACCGGATCGGGTGACTTGAAATCGGTGAGCTGCAACACGCCTTCATCAATGGCAGCGATGGTGACGTAGGTTTCCGAAGGCGCATTGGCGATGGAAACCGGCACCACAAGCTGCGCGCGCGGTGTCATGCGTTCGGGCGTGCCAACTTCAACCGCCAGCGTGCGATCGCTCGCGTCGATGGGTAGATGCACCAGACCGATGGCGCGCGGTGAGCCTTTCACATCCGCCGATAGCGGACGGTAGAGCGTGACCATCGCATAGACGCCTGCGCCCCATTCCTTTTTCAGTTCCACCGGCACGGTGGTGCCTGAAGCGCTGATGTCGATGGGACGGGTTTCGTAAACACTGTCGCCTGCGATCACCAGCATACCCTTGCCATCCACCGCCGAGCGGATGGAAATCGTGGCGGTGTCGCCTGCCTTGTAAGCGGGCTTGTCGCTGGAAACGGCCAGGCGATCCGGGCGGTCGGACGCACCACCACCCCAGCCCGCATAGAAACGGTAGGATGAGCGTGTGCCCGAAACCGGATCGGCGACCGTGATGCGGTAGCTGCCCCATTCGACCTTGGCCGAAACCTTGGCGGGCTGACCGGCGGTGATGTCAATCTTGCCGCCCGTGACGATGCGATCGCGCACGATGCGATCGTAACGCCATTCGCCATCGGCCTGATACCAGCGATAATCGACGTTCTCGCGCACGACTTCATAGGTCGCGCCATTCAACGCGACCGGCTCGCCCTGCGCGTTGACTGCGACAAGCTCAAAGCCGGCATCAGCGTTCTCAGCCACCGAGCCATAATCGAACATGCCCTTGATGCCGATCATCATGTCGCGGGTCTTCACCGGCAGGGTGATCTGTTCCCCCGTGGTGCGGCCGCCCGGCTCGTAAACCTTGACGTCGACAACGGCCTTCAGCGGCGTTGTGATCTCAGCGAGGTTGATGCCTTCAAGACCTTCAAGCGTACCGGTGGCTGTCGTCTTGCCAGACTGGTCGGTGGTGCCGACTTCAAGCGAGACCTGCTGGGGATCGAACAGCTCGTCTGCCAGACCGAAGGTGAAATCCTTGAACTTTGCATATGGCTCGTCGTTGCGTTCGAGGGTCAGCGTGCCCTCGCCGCCCAGACCCGCTGAGGGCGCGCCATAGAGGAAGCGGCTTTCGACATCGACCGAGATAGGCTGGCCTGCGTCAATCATCGGCGCCGCTGAGGTCAGGGTGACCTTCAGCTTCTGTGGCACGAAGTCCTGCACATCAAAGGCGATGGAGCCAACGGCCTGACCGTTGGGATCCGTAAAGACCGAGGCTGACCAGCGCCCGCGCGGGGCCGAAGCCGACAGGGTGAACGGCTGATATACCGCGCCCGCCTTCATCTCATTTGCGGTGAAGCGGCGGAACTCCTGACCATCGGGCTTGTAGACGATGACCGTCACTGGCGCATTTGTGACAGCGCGCGCTTCGCGGTTGCGCAGCATCGCGTTGAGCTGCACCGTCTCGCCCGGACGGTAGATGCCACGGTCGAGATAGACGAAGCCGTCAATGTCACCCGCCGCATCCCGGCCATCAACGCCGCGATCTGAAAGATCAAAGCCCGCGCGGCGCAGGTCGATATAGGCGAAGTCCTGCTTGCCATCGTTATAGGCCATCACCACGGCAGGGACGTTACCGCCTTCGCCATGCAGAAGGCCGCCTTCAAACAGCACCTTGCCGCTGCTGTCCGTGGTCGCTTCACCCAGCACTTCATTGTTCTGGGCGACGAGCTGCAGGCGGACGCCGGCGGTCGGCATCGCCGTTGCGAAGGACCGCGCCACAACGGTCAGTCCGTCATGTGCCTTATAGGTCGTCAGCGCGATGTCGGTGTTGATGATCCACTGACCGGCTACGGGCTCCCAGTCATCGGACTTGCCTTCGCGGGCCTTGTCCGAGGCCAGAACCAGATAGACGCCCGGTTTCATCGCGGGCAGTGCATCATTGATGGCGAAGGTGGTCGTCACTGCCTGATTTTTGACATTGGCGATTTTCATTTCGCCCGACCACACGGTCGCGCCCTGGCTGTCGGAATAAGTCTGGGCGTCGTAGTCGTAGATTTCCTGCTGATCGAGGACATAGTCCTGCAGCTGCGACAGCAGACGGTCGCCCACGCGGATCACCCGCAGCGACAGCGCATCCACATTCACTGTGGTGACAGGCACGCCTTCGGCGCTTTCGCGCGGCAGGATGAAGCCCGCGCCGAACGCAACCTTGGACGGCTGATCTTTGAGGGCCACCGGGATGACCTCGTCTGCCGCCAGTTTCTCGCCGCTGGCTGCCGGCAATCCGGCGCGCATGGTGAGCGTGTAGTCCTGATTATATTGCAGGCCGGCAATGCAGAGCCGGTCTGCGGTGGCACGCACAGCCTTCTGAACCTCGGGATCGAAGGCGAGGTAGTCTTCATACTTCACCGAGCCGTCGGTCTTGAGCTCGCGCGTGAAAACCAGGCAGGCTTCCGGGGTGTCCTTGCTGGTGTCGATCTCAAGACGGCGAAAGGCGAAATCGGGATTGGCCGGGGCGACATAGGGTTCGTGTGGCTTGGCTGGTTGGATAACCTCGCCCGGTGCAATTGCCGGAACCACCGTGCCATCGGCTTTGGTGACCGGCGCATTGTCGGCGCGGGCGACCGGACCGGAAACCGGCTTGGCGCCGATCAGGTCAGCGACCTGTTTGGGCAGATACGGGGCCAGCTGATCGCGCCCCAGATAAACCCCGCCCGCACACAGCGCGAGCACCACGACGAAGGTCAAAAGCCGTTTCATGTCATTCCCCGGAGAAGCGCGGACCAGCCCTGGCGAGCCGGAATTTGGCGGGCAATAGATTCGCTTTTCCAGCACCCCGCAAGGGGCATCCCGGCCCGAGGAAGGATGGTTGGAAAGAGCGCGAAGGTCTTTGCCTGCGCGCGAAGCTTCACATGCCAATCATGTCGGGATTACGGCAGATTGCGCCGTGACTGAAAGATTCCGCCGTCCTGCGCGCGAATGTCGCAGGTGGATCTGGATATTGGGGGAAATGGTGGGCGGTACTGGGATTGAACCAGTGACCCCTACGATGTCAACGTAGTGCTCTCCCGCTGAGCTAACCGCCCGACACGGCGGCCTGCACCTTGGGGGCACAGGCCGCGGGTAAGGGGCTGGCTTCTAATCGCCCGCGCGCCTTTATGCAAGCACAGCAGCAGGCGGCCGGAGGGTGAACTCCAGCCGCCTGCCGTCAGCCACCAGGGGCTTCGGCGACTGCGACCCCCTGAGCGGCCGTCCCCAGATGGTCCTGTTTCAGTTGAGCCTGCAGGCTCTTGTTCGAGATGGAATCGAGCGCAGCGTCGATGAAATGGGCTTCACACTCCTTGTCGCGGAGCCTTGTGCCCGTGTCGTGGCATTCGTCGCGCGCAGTGCGCTTCAGACGCTCGAGAACACGCGCCCGTTCTTCAGCCGATGACGCATCGGCTATGTTGAACACGAGCGTGACCTTTTCGTCTGCGTCATCCGAGGCACGCGCCAGAGAGCCGCCAAGCGCGAGGCAGGCTGTGACAACCGTCGCAAATGCCGCTTTCGTGATCATTTTATCAACTCCGTTATTTGGATGCGGACCCAAATCATGATCCGCTCCTCATCGTCGATCCGAACGGTCGTGATCTGACAGGAGGAGAAGCTGACGGTTTGCCGATCTTGCCGTGAGCTTGCTGATGAAATGCCGATGAAATCAGAATGCCCAGAGTCCGAGATCGTGCTTGCGCGCATTGCACCGTTCCAGCTGGGCGGGGCACGCGTCACGCCCGCTTTGCGCGAGATTCAGACAGCGCACGAGAGCCGCATTCTGGAACCGCGCGTGATGCAGGTTCTGGTGGCACTGGCTGAGGCTGAAGGCCGCATCGTTTCGCGTGATGAATTGATCGCCCGCTGCTGGAATGGCCGGGCGATCAGCGAAGACGCCATCAACCGGGCACTGGCGCAGTTGCGCAGACTGGCGACGCATGTCGGCATCGGCACCTTCGAACTCACGACCATTCGCAAAATCGGCTATCGCCTCATCTGTTCTGCCAACGCTTCCGCCACTGAAGAGCCGGAGGAAGCCGGAACGGGAACTGATGTGGTATCAGTGCGCGGAGATGCCCTCGCACAGCCCGTGCCTATGCCGGTGCCCCTTGCTGCTGTGTCAGTACCGTCCGTCGCGTGGTCAGTCTTGCGGGCGCCGAACATTCTGCCGGTCTTGCTGTCGGCAGTAACGGCATCGGCGCTGACCATGATGGTCTCACATATTCATGTAAGAGAAAGTGTCGCGAACCCCCAGACCATGATGGTCCTGCGGCCTGTGGCGCAGGTTGGAGACATAATGACCTCATGGGTAAAAAATCTGTTCCGCACGCCCCTGCATCCTGGGAAGCAGCCAATGCCTGACGAGACACTCAGCCTCAACTGCGCACCGGGCACGGCGCAGGGATTGACGGTAGTGGCGGAACTGAGCCCGACCGGCGTCTGATCGGCGTCAGGCCGCCATCAGGCGATCCACTTCGCCCACCAGATCTTTCAGATGGAATGGCTTGGACAGCACCTTGGCCTGTTTCGGCGCACCGCTGGAAGGGTTCAGCGCAACGGCTGCAAAGCCGGTGATGAACATGATCTTCAGCTCAGGGTCGATCTGCGCGGCCAGACGCGCCAGCTCAATGCCATCCATCACCGGCATCACGATGTCGGTGAGGAGCAGGTCGAACCGGAAGCTTTTCAGCGCCTCAAGCGCTTCATCGCCCTGTCCGAAATGCGAAACCTGATGTCCGGCCTTATCGAGCGCTGCTGCCAGAAAGCGGCGGAGCGAGTCATCGTCTTCGGCAAGAAGTATTCTGGCCATGGGGTGTTCGTGTCCGGTTATCTGTGCCCGCCAACCTACAGGCGGGGCGAATTGGGTGTAAAGTATCAGCGATTTCCCTAAAGAGGGTTGAACGCCCTTGCCCGGCAAGGCTGGCAGTGGTTGTTTACCCACATGAATTTTTTGGCCGCATCCCCAGCGGAAACGCCTGTTTCTCCCCCGGAAGCGCCTTTTCTGATCCACCGCCCGGCGGAACAGGCCGTGCCTTTTGTTTTCAGTTCGCCCCATAGCGGGCGCGTCTATCCCGATGATCTGTTGCGCCTGACGCGGCTGGATCCACTCACACTGCGGCGCTCGGAAGACTGTTTCATCGATGAGCTCTTTGCTGCCGTCCCGTCATTGGGCGCGCCTTTGCTGCTGGCCCAATATGCGCGCGCCTATTGTGATGTGAATCGCGATCCGGCTGAGCTTGACCCGGACATCTTTTCGGAAGCCCCGCCGCCGACCCCGCATACACGCTCGCCGCGTGTCACCGCAGGGCTCGGCGTGATTGCCCGGATCATCAGGGATGGCGTGGACATCTACCCTGCCCGCTTGCCGCTGGCTGAGGCCAGCCGACGCCTCAGCTTTCTGCACGCGCCCTATCATGACGCTTTGAAATCGTTGATCGACGCGACGAGACTGCGCTTTGGCAGCTGTGTGCTGATTGATTGCCACTCCATGCCATCACAGGCCGCAGCGGCATCGACGCGGGGCCGGGCACCGGACATCGTTCTGGGCGACCGCTACGGATCGAGCTGTTCTGCCTCACTGACCGCTTTGGCCGAACATACGCTGACGCGCCTGGGCTTCCATGTCGCCCGTAACAACCCCTATGCAGGCGGGCATACAGTTGAACGCTACGGCGCGCCCAGGCTCGGCATCCATGCCCTACAGGTTGAAATCAACCGGGCGGCCTATCTCAATGAAGATAGTCTGGAAAAACTCCCCGCCTATTTTGCTGCGATGCAAAACAAGCTGGCGGCGTTTTTGTCCCAGCTTCTGGCGTGGCGACCCTAACCGACTGTAATGAATAAAAAAAAGGGCCGCCAGAAGGCGGCCCGAGTTTAGGGAGGAAACGCCCAAAAGGGCAGCGGGATGAAAACATCCCGCGTTGCAACATATAGGAAGCGCCATGGCAGGCGTCAAGCCCGCCCCGCAACCCTTTCTGCAAATAATATTGTTCAAAATCATGAAGTTAATAAAAGTTCACATCATCCTGCACACCATTGGTGGCGCCAGAAGCACCAGGCTGAAGGAGAATGCGGGATAGAAGTCATCTCGCATTTGCGAGATGACTGTCATGCGCCCGCCGTGAAGATGTCATGGCCGCGTTGCGCCGCCGTCGCACGGGCGTCGCGCCTGACCGCCATGATGAGCAAACTGCCGCTGATCGCACCTGAACCAAGGCCTGGGTCATGCGGCACAGCCTGACGGACCGCTCATGATCGCCACGGCATTGCGCAGACTGATCCCGCTCTCGCCCCCCGTCCCCCGGTTAAGTCCATTATCGCTCGCACCCGATACAGCCGTCCCCCACCGGCCTGAACCCCAAAAACCCCACAGTGTCCGCACCATTTTCATCTCGGACGTGCATCTGGGCTCACGCGGCTGCAAGGCCGACGCCCTGTTGCAATTCCTGCGCGCCCATGGCTGCGAGACGATCTATCTGATCGGCGACATCATCGACGGCTGGCGGCTCAAGCGATCATGGTACTGGCGGGACAGCCATACGGCGGTCATTCAGGAAATCCTGAAGGTCGCCCAGTCAGGCACCCGCGTCGTCTATGTGCCCGGCAATCACGACGAGGACCTCAGACCTTATGCCGGACTTGATCTGGCCGGTGTTGAGGTTCGGTACGAGGCCGTCCATCGCACCGCAGATGGACGCCAGATGCTCATCATGCATGGCGACTATTTTGACGGCGTGGTGCGCAACGCCAAGTGGCTCGCCCATCTGGGCGACTGGGCTTACGATATCACGCTGTTCGTTTCCGAACGTGTCTGCGATGTGCGCCGCTGGCTTGGCCTGCCGCACTGGTCGCTTGCGACTTATCTCAAGCGCACCGTCAAGAACGCCGCCCTCTTTATCAACAAGTTCGAAGAAGCCGTGGCGCGCGAAACAGAATCGCGCGGGCTTGATGGCGCGATCTGCGGCCACATCCATCATGCCTCGGTCCGGCGCATCGGCCGCATCCTGTACTGCAATGACGGCGACTGGGTCGAAAGCTGCACGGCGCTGACCGAAGCCCATGACGGCACGCTGAGTGTGGTCGGCGCCACCGGCGAGACGCTGGTGAGCGAACGCCTGATGGCCGCAGTTTCATGACATTTTTGCGGAGGCGTTAATGCAGTTGGCCAAAACCTGGGTTATACTGCGCCCCGAAACGCCGCTTTGGATCAGCCTGCGGCGGGCGGCCAGACGGTCACGCCAACGGGAGAACACAGTCGTTTCCATGGCTCAACAGCCACAGACCCCGAAACGGATCCTGATCGTCAGTGACGCCTGGCTGCCACAGGTCAACGGTGTGGTGCGCACACTTGAGGCCACAGTCAAAGCCCTGACAGCGCGCGGTCATGACGTGCGCATGATCACCCCGGACCAGTTCCGGACTGTACCGCTCCCTTCCTACCCCGAAATCCGCCTTTCGCTGTTCTGCGGG
This sequence comes from uncultured Flavobacteriaceae bacterium, assembly GCA_964390465.1. GTDB lineage: Bacteria > Pseudomonadota > Alphaproteobacteria > Micropepsales > Micropepsaceae > JADZAI01. Next base: position 81,678 of record CAYMIJ010000010.1, read on the forward strand.
CGCCGCGTCGCGCAGACCATCGAGAGCTTTGCGCCCGACGCCATCCACATCGCAACCGAAGGCCCGCTCGGCCATGCGGCACGGCGTTACTGCGTGCGCCACGGCGTGCGCTTTTCAACTGCATTCCACACACGCTACCCGGATTATGTCAGCGCCCGTCTGCCTATACCGAAATCATGGGTCTGGTGGTGGCTGCGGCGCTTTCACCGCCCGGCCATCAACGTGATGGCCCCGACACAAACGATGGTGGATTGTCTCAAGGCTCAGGGTTTCGCCAATGCCAAAGTGTGGAGCCGCGGCGTTGATCTCAGTCTTTATGGACCTTTGCTGGACGCGCCTTCGGCGCTCGACCTGCCGCGTCCCATCTGGCTGAATGTCGGGCGGCTGGCGGTTGAGAAAAATCTTGAGGCCTTCCTCAAACTGGACCTGCCGGGTTCCAAGGTGGTGGTCGGTGATGGACCGCAGGCCGCCGAGCTGAAATCACGCTTTCCAAACGCTCATTTTCTGGGCGCGAAATTCGGCGCTGATCTCGCCCATATTTATGCCAGCGCCGATGTCTTCGTTTTCCCCAGCAAGACCGACACCTTCGGTCTGGTGCTGCTGGAAGCGCTGGCCAGCGGCGTGCCGGTCGCAGCCTATCCCGTGCAGGGCCCGCTGGACGTTCTGGGCGATTCACCGGCCGGGGTGATGGATGATGATCTCGGTGCCGCCTGCCGCCGGGCCTTGTCTGTTCCAAAGTCGGTCGCCCGCGCCCACGCGATGAACTTCACCTGGGACGCCGCCGCCCGCCAGTTCATCGGCCATCTCGCCATTCCCGACCTTGAGCCGTGGGAAGAAGACCCCGGCTATGGTGCCGCACAGACCAACCCGGCGATGCCCGTGCACCTGGCGGCGGCGGAATAGTCGCCGTCTGGTTTTCCGCGAGGCTGCGCTGTAGTCTGGCGCAATGCGTTTCGTATGGTTGGCCAGTTCTGCCAGTGTATGCATGGCTGTCCTTTGCACTGCCGCGGCGGCCCAGCGCGTTTTCGTCATCAGCGACAGGAACGCCAGCCTGACCTTTGAGTGCCGCATTCTGGGCGTCTCCAGTATTGAAGGCCACTTTGCGAAGTTTGGAGCACTTGTTGTCATTGATGACGACAAACCCGGCGAAGCGCGCACGGCTGTCAAAATCAGGGCCGATAGCCTGCAGGTTGAAGACGCTGAGCGTCAGGACGAGCTGCTCGGCGCAGATTTTTTCAATGCCACAATATTTCCGCTGGCGGAGTTCAATTCATACAGTGCGCGGTTGAACCAGCCCGGCCTTCTGGAGGTTCAGGGGCGCCTGACGCTGCGTGGCATCACCAAACCAGTGACACTTCAGGTGGCCTATAAACTTCCTGCCAACCCCAAAGAACATACGGCGCAGATTCATGCCGAGGCCAAAATTGACCGCACGGCGTTCGGCATGACGGCTTATGAATTATTCCTGTCAGACACCGTAACCATCACTGTTTCTGGCACGGTGGAGATGTCTTTTGCGCCCTAGCAGGCTAAGATGAGCGCATGAGCACGCGCCATCTGGAAGCTGCCTTCAAACCCGCATCCATCGTGATTGCTGGCGCGAGCGACCGGCCCGGCTCGATCGGCGCGCAGGTGACAAGCAATGTGCGCCACTCGTTCAATGGCCCCATCTGGGGCATCAACCCGCGCCGCCCTGTCATTGATGGCGTGACCATGCTGGACGCGGCAAGCGCGCTGCCCAGCGCGCCTGATCTCGCCATCATCGTGACGCCGCCGCACGAGGTAGTGGAAACCGCACAGACCCTTGGCGCGTTAGGTGTCAAGGCGGCAGTCGTCATCACCGACCCCAAGCGCGGCACAGCGCCCGCCCGCGACATCCGCCGCGCCCTGCGCACCATCGCAGACCAGACCGGCATGCGCATCATCGGGCCGAATGCGCTGGGGCTGGCCTCGGCCCATGTGCGGGCCACAATGTCGCGCCTGGCAGCGCCGCAGGGCGGGCTCGCCTTTGTGGGACAGGCGACCATGGCGGCCGGCGCGCTGACCGAGTGGCTGGCGCATCAGCATCTGGGATTTTCCGGTCTGCTGGCAGCTGGCGATATGGTCGACGTGGACTATGCCGACGCTATTGACTGGTTCGCCGCCGACACACGCACACGCATGATCGTGGTGTTCATGGAACATGTGCCGCAGTCGCGGCGCTTTCTTTCCGCGATCCGTCAGGCCGTCCGCATGAAGCCGGTCGTGGTTCTGCGCGCCGAAGCCGCGCCACTGACCGCCGCGCAGGATGCTGTCTTTGACGCCGCGTTGCGCCGCGCGGGTGCTGTGCGGGCGCGTTCGCTCGAAGATCTGTTTGCACTGATCAACGCCGTTGCGGTGCGCCTGCCTTCCGATGCGCCGCCAACGCTCGGCGCGCGCCTTGCCATCGTTTCCAATGGCGAAAGTTTCGCGGCGCTGGCGCGACTGGCGCTGGATGAGGCCGACACCGAACTGGCCGCGCTGTCGCAGGAAACGGTCGAGCGCCTCTCTGCGGTGCTGCCGCCGGGGCGCGACCGGATCAATCCGATCGATATCCTGCCCGACGCTTCGGCCGAGCGGTACGCCAATGCACTGAAGATCCTCAGCACCGATAAGTCCGTCGATGCCGTACTTGCAGCGTTCGGGCCAAGCGGCGCGACATCTGCCGCCGCCATCGCCGAGGCCATTGCAGCAGTGGTCGAGGAAGGGCGCTTGCAGCCCGGTCGGCGCAGACCTTTCGTCATGGCCGCGTTTTCAGGTGGGGCGGCAGAGGCCGAGGCGCGCGCCTATCTGGCGGCCAGACATATCTCGTCTTTCGCCACGCCCTCAGAAGCCGTGCGGGCGTTTGACGCGCTGGTGGCGATGCGCCGCGCGGCCGAGCGGGTGACCGCGACACCTGAATTTCTGGCCAGCATCGAGACCAGCACGCTGGACGAGATAGAGTCAGCAGCCCACGCGGCGGCAGATCAAGATCAATCAGCCACCGCACCACACCTGGCGACCTTGACGCGCAAGGCGCTTGCGCTGGAGAGCTTTGCTCTGAGCGACATGGACGCGCTGACATGGCGCATCCGGGTAGGGAACGACCCTGATTTCGGCATGGCGATTTTTTTCGGACCTGGCGGGCCGTTCGGAGAGATTGCGCGCGACGTGAAAGCGGCCCTGCCGCCGCTGAATGCAGCGACCGCCGAGGACTTCATCCACACATCGCCCTATATCCGGTCTGCGCTGAAAGCCGGGCTGATCGACACCGCCGGTGTCCATGCACTGTCGGCGCTGATGGTACGGATCAGCGATCTCATCGCTGGCGTGCCATCGCTCGCCACCATGCAGATCGACAGCGCAGGTACCGCGAAGGGGCGCACCGGCAGTCATTCGGACAACATGTCCATCACGTTCACCAAGGCGCCAGCTGATCCTGACAGCCGTTTTGCGATCCGGCCCTATCCGGCGCGCTATGACCAGATCGTGAAAAACTTCGACGGCACCATCTATCATCTGCGTCCATTGCGGGCCGAAGACGAACCAGCTTTGGCGAAACTCGCGGCCAAGATGACGCCGGAAGATCTGCGCCTGCGTTTCTTTCAGCCCATGCGCACTCTCACCCATGAGTTTGCCGCGCGGCTGACGCAGATCGACTATGATCGCGAGATGGCCTTCGCGCTGTTCCCCGAAAAAGGCGGCGACATGCTGGCGGTCGTGCGTCTGCATCGCGAACCGCGCGGCGACAGCGGCGAATACGCCATCACCGTGCGCAGCGACATGCAGGGTCGTGGCATTGGCCGGATGATGATGGCGCAGATCATCGCCTATGGTCGCAGACAGGGGTTGAAGTCCATCTTCGGACTGGTGCTGGCTGAAAATCACGGCATGTTGAATCTGTCACGCGCGCTTGGGTTCACAGCCAAAACCGATTTCGAAGACCCAACCATCGTGCGCGTGGAACTGTCGCTAGTCTGACAGGTTGTCGATCTCCAGCGGCTCCAGCGCATCAGACGGATTAAGCCCGAAGACCCGCGCCAGAAAATAATGGGTTGCCGTCAAGGTGCGGCGCTGATTTTCCGCTTTGCGGAAGCCGTGGCCTTCGCCTTCAAACAGCACATAGGCGGTCGGGATGCCCTTGGATTTAACGGCTTCATAAATGCCTTCGCTCTGCGAGGGCGGCACGGCTTTGTCTTCGCTGCCCTGAAAGGTCAGCAAAGGCGCACGGATACGATCCGCCGCATATAGGGGTGAGCGGGCACGATAGATATCGCGGGCCTCGGGCAATGGGCCGATCAAGATGTCGGTGTAACGGCTTTCGAACTTGTGCGTATCGCGGGCCAGCGCTTCAAGATCGGAAATGCCGAACAGATTGACGCCGGCCGAAAACACACCGGGATGAAAGGCAAGCGCCGCCAGCACCACATAGCCACCCGCACTGCCACCATAAATGGCCATCCGCGCCGCGTCGGCCAAGCCGTTGGCCGCTGCGAAACGCGCCGCCGCCACAACATCCTCGATATCAACATCGCCCCACCGGCCATAAAGCGCGCGCTTATAGGCGCGGCCAAAGCCCGTGCTGCCGCGATACTGCACATCCAGAATCGCAAACCCGCGCGAGGTCCAATAGGTCCGCCACGGCGTCATGGCCGTATAGGACGAGGACGTTGGCCCGCCATGCGCCGTGACGATCAGCGGCGGATGCTGACCTGATGGTGCAGTGAAAGACGGGTTTTGCGGCGGGTAGTAGAAGGCATGCGCCGTATCGCCCCCTGATGTCGGGAACTGCACGGCGCGCGGTGATGAAGTCACGGCAGTGTCGACAACAGGCCCGGCGGGCCGATGGATCAGAGCCGGCGCACCGCCATCCAGCGGCACGCGCCAGACTGCAAAGCCCTGCTGCGCAGACGCCGCCGTGACAACCACGCTTCGTCCATCGACAAGAAGGCGCGGCATGATCGCCGTAAATGGTGTTTCAACAGGCCGCGCGGTACCGGTGACCAGATCAATCGTCACCAGAGCGTCGAGCCCGTTGCGCGTGAGAATGGCAACAGCCATATCACCGCTGAGCGCATAAGAGCGTGTGCGGAAGTTCCACATGGGCGTGCCGATCTCGCCATCGAGATGCGCGACAAGCTCTGAGGCGGCGGTGCCCGGCCGCCAGCGATAAAGGCTCCAGTCGCCGGGCTGATCGCTGATGTAATAGAGCGCGCCGTCCTCGGCCCAACAGGGCTGTATGTGGTTGAACCCATCAGCCGCCGAAGCAATCGTGAACACCTGAGCCAGCGCACCATCGACGCTGACCATCGCCATACGCAATGTGGTGGCATCCCACGGCATGTTGGGATGGTCCCACGAAATCCATGCCAGCCGCGCGCCATCTGCTGACAGCCTTGGCATGGCGACAAAATCACCGCCGCTCCACAGGATCGTGACGGCGCCCGTCTTCAGGTTGATCGTGACGAGTTCGTTTTTCGGCTCACCTGCTGCTGTGTGGTCCTCGCGCACGGCAATCAGCCGACCATGCGCGGCATCCGCCACCATGTCGGTGTAGCGCCAGGCACCTTCCGCTGTCAGCGGCTGCGGCTTGGTGCCGGGCCGGTCGCGCCAGATGCGCTGGTCACGGTCATTGACGAAATAAATCTCGCCCTTGTCGGGCAGGATCGCCCCGCCGCCATATTCATGGACGCGCGAGCGCGCACTGAAACCCTCAGGCAGAATGTCCTCAGTGACACCATCGGGGCGCAGCCGCATGATCTGGGAGCGCCCACCTTCATCAGGGCGCATCTCGCCGATCCACAACACGCCATTGTCGATTTCAACGTCAGTGATGGCACGCGCAGCGCCCACGGCATCATCCACCGATACCGGCGAAAGCCATGCGCCATAGCCAGCCACGGACTGCTTTGCTGATGTGACCACGACCCGCCCCCACGATTCACAAAGGTCACTGTGTCAGAAAATGCGCCGCGCAGACACGGGCTATGAAGCGCGGCGCTTCACGAAGATTTGACGGTTCGCATAGTCGATGAACAGATGCGCGTTCTGCAATACGTTGTTGCCAAGGATCAGCATCGGCCCATCACCAGCCCCAAGCTGCGCGAACAACGGCGATTCAATACTGTGGACCGTCACGCCGTTCCATGTTGTATCCGCCAGCTTCAAACCATTCACGGACTTCACCAACGCAGGGCCCTGCTTAAAGCCGACGTCTACCTCGCTGACCCCTTCCGCTCCTCGTGTCAGCCCCAGCTTGTGAGCCAACGCCGTGTTGGCGATCGTGACATTCGCACCGGTGTCGATGAAAACGCGGGTTCGCACACGGTCGATCATCATTTCTGCAATCAGAAAACCGTCTAAGCGCTGCTCTGCTGAAACCGCGCCCCATGTGTCAGGGTTCTCAGGCTGAGTGCCGCGCGCGTGGATGACGAGTTTGCCCTGAAGCTGATTGATCTCAACGGCGAAGTGCGAAAGCACGTCGGCACCGACAATGCCGGAGGCTTCGGGTATATCAATGAAGGGCTCGTCGAGCAGCACGGCGATCGGTGCGGCCGCAGACATACCTGCCAGTGTGACATTGCCCAGCATATAGATCTCAAGCTGCTGTGGGCCATCTACCAACTGAACGATGATTGGGGGAATATTGAAACGCTCAAGCTTCATCTCCTGCACAATTTTGGACGAGAGCGTCGTCAAACCTGCCCCGGTATCCAGAACCATAGGATAAGGATGGGTCTCATTCAGACTGGCCGTGATGATCGGTGCACCTCTGGCCGCCCGTGTCAGCGGCATCTCAACGTCAGCCGCCATGGCGAGGACCATGAGGCAACATGTCGCGATAAGGCCGGAAAATGCCTGTTTTCCAAGCTTACTGAAATATCCGGCCATCAGCCGCCACCTTGCTTGTTGCACTGCACCAACGTATAAGCCGCGCCAATTCCGGCAACATTGGGGCCCTTAGGCGCGCTTGGCGAAAAGCGCGGTGTCAGGCTTCGTCCATAAGAGCAAGTCATGGAACTCCGCAATATCGCTATTATCGCCCATGTTGACCATGGGAAAACAACGCTGGTCGATCAGCTCCTGAAACAATCCGGCACCTTCCGCGAAAACCAGCAGGTTCAGGAACGTGCCATGGACTCCAACGATCAGGAGCGTGAGCGCGGCATCACCATTCTGGCCAAGGCGACCAGCGTTGAATGGCAGGGGATGCGGATCAACATCGTCGACACACCCGGCCACGCCGATTTCGGCGGCGAGGTGGAGCGCATCCTTTCTATGGTTGATGGGGTGGTGCTGCTGGTCGATGCTGCAGAAAGTGTCATGCCGCAGACCAAGTTCGTGCTGTCCAAGGCGCTGAAGCTGGGCCTGAAACCCATCGTGGTGATCAACAAGATCGACCGTTCTGATGCCCGGCATGAAGAAGTGCTGGAAGAAATCTTCGATCTTTTCCTCGCTCTGGAAGCGGCTGACCATCAGCTTGATTTCCCGGTGCTCTATGCATCGGGCCGCAATGGCTGGGCCGTGAATGATCTCGCCAAGGACGAACGTACCTCGCTGACGCCGCTGTTTGAAAAGATCGTCTCCTATGTGCCACCGCCGAAGGTCGCTGAATTCGCGAATGAGGATCAGCCCTTCAAGATGCTGGTGACCACCATTCAGTCGGACCCGTATCTGGGACGCATCCTGACCGGGCGTATCGAAAGCGGCATCGCCACGCCCAACCGCGCGATCAAAGCGCTGAATGTCAAAGGCGAAGTTCTGGAACGCGGCCGCATCACCAAGATTCTGGCCTTCCGTGGCCTTAACCGTCAGCCGATTGAACGCGGCGAAGCCGGTGACATCGTCTCGATCGCCGGCATGACCACTGCGACCGTGGCCGACACGCTCTGCGACGTGACGGTTGAAGAACCGCTGGTCGCCATTCCGGTCGATCCGCCGACGATCTCGGTCACCATTGGCGTGAATGACTCCCCGCTCGCCGGGCGTGAAGGCGACAAGGTGCAGAGCCGCGTCATCCGCGAACGCCTGTTCCGCGAGGCGGAAGGCAATGTCGCGATCAAGGTGAAGGAAAGCGAATCGAAGGACGCCTTTGAGGTTTCGGGCCGCGGCGAATTGCAGCTTGGCGTGCTGATCGAATCCATGCGCCGCGAAGGCTTTGAGCTGTCCATCTCGCGCCCGCGCGTGCTGTTCCGCAATGATGAAACCACCAATGAGCGTCTGGAGCCGATGGAGGAAGTCTTCATCGACGTGGATGACGCCTATACCGGCGTCGTCATCGAGAAGATGGCGCTGCGCAAAGCCGAAATGACCGACATGCGCCCCACCGGCGCAGGCAAGACGCGCATCACCTTCTATGCGCCCTCGCGTGGCCTCATTGGCTATCACGGTCAGTTCCTGACCGACACGCGCGGCACCGGCATCATGAACCGGGTGTTCAAGGATTACGGCCCTTACAAGGGCGCGCTTGAAGGCCGCCGCAATGGCGTGCTGATCAGCCTGGAGGACGGTGAGGCCGTCACCTATGCGCTGTGGTATCTGGAAGAGCGCGGCACGCTGTTCGTCACCACCGGCACCAAGCTGTATCAGGGCATGGTGATCGGCGAAAACTCACGCGACAATGACATGGACGTCAATCCGCTGAAGTCCAAGCAGCTCACCAACTTCCGCGCCTCTGGCAAGGACGAGGCCGTGCGCCTGACGCCCCACCGCCAGATGACGCTGGAACAGGCGATCGCCTATATCGACACCGACGAGCTGGTCGAAGTGACGCCGAAGTCCATCCGCCTGCGCAAGCGCGAGCTGGTACCCCACATGCGCAAGCGCGCTGAAAAGGCTGACGCCTAACGATTGGTAAAATTGACCGGCTGTGGGGCAGGCCCCCGCTTCACGGTGATTTAACAGCCTGTGTGCCAGAAGATGGCTTTACGCCAATCGGGGCTGGGCTGTTGAAGATCGGGAAACATCTCAAGGCGTATTCGGCATCAGGCATCAGCCTGATCCTGGCGAGCGGCTCACAGCTTGTCACCTTTGCCCTGTTGGCGCGACATCTGGGCGTTCAGGAATTTTCGCTGTTCGTCTCGCTCAGCGCCGTGACCAATGTGGCTTTCCAGCTTTGTGCGATGGGCGGTGGCGAGGCCCTGATCCGGCGCGTCTCGCAAGACCGGGCGATGTATCCGCGCATGCTTGGCCACAACCTGACTTTGGGGGCTATCAGCGGCACACTTCTGCTGGTCGCAGGCGTGCTGATCCTGCCGCGGCTTTTCCCTCTGTCGGCCGATCCAGTCTGGAATTACGAGGCCACGGCGCTGTTCCTGCTCGCCAACATCGTGTTCATGCGCGGCGTCTATCTGGCTGAGCAGGCCTATCTCGGCCATTCCATGTACAGACAGGCCAATATGGTTGTCGTTTGCTTCGCACTCGCCCGCATGGTGGCGGCGGCGCTCGCAACGCTGGTCTTCACCGTTGAAACCACGGCGTCATGGGCCGTGTGGCAGGCAGCAACGCATTTTACCGCCGCTGCTGTCGCGCTGTGGACGGCACGTCATCTTGGCGCGCCGGTGTTCGGGCTGGTCAATATCGAAACCCGAAACGGTTTCTTCTTCGGCATTCCGCTCTTCGTGCGCGGCTTCCGCGCCAATGTCGACATCATGGCGCTTGGCCTCGTCGCCTCACACGAGGTCATCGCCAGCTATGGCCTTGCCCGCCGCATCATGGAAATCGGCTATCTGCCTGTCGATGCGCTGCATCGTCTGGTCTATCCGAAATCAGCAGCGCTCGCGGCGCAGGGTCTGCGGGCCACCTGGACGAATGTGAAACGCATCGTCACCATTACCATCGGCATCGCGGCATTGACCGCTCTGGCACTGTGGATCGGCGCGCCTGTACTGCCTTACATCTTCGGGCACGACTATGTGACCATGCCGCATTTCGTGCAGTGGATGTGCTTCGGCCTCATCATGATCGCCCTGTGGGTTGCGCCATTGGAGGCCGTTGGGTCTGCCGGACATCATGCGTTGCGCGCCTCCCTCATCGCGACGGGTGCCATTGTGGGCGTCAGCTCCGTATTCTGGGCTGTTCAATATTGGCCGACCGATGGTGTGATCGGTGCCTTCTGGTTGACCGAATGCACCATCGCCATACTGGCCTGGATCGTCTATGGGCGATTGATCAGACGATCAGACGGCAAGCCCGCCCACACGCAGGCAACTTCCCATGCCTGAGAACAATCCTGGACCGGGCAACAGGCTGATGAGGCCGGATGATGTCGGCGGCTTCGCTGAGCTGTTCCTGCGCACATTTTCCCGCCGGAAATCAAAGCTGCATCCTGATCTGCTCTCATACATCCAGCGCGTCCTGTTTGGATCGCCGATCCATAGCCCCGGCGCAGCAGGGGTGCTGCGTCAGGATGCACAAGGCAGCGTCCAGGCGGCGGTCGGCGCAACGGCCATGCGGATCGCCGCATGCGGACGCACCTATGACGGGCGGCTGACCTTCGCGCTGATGGCCGACCCTCAAGCGCCTGCCGCAGGTGCCCGGCTGGCGATGAGCCTGCGGGCACGTCATGTGGACTTCCAGTTCTCGGACACCGCAGCCCCCGTCAGCGCAGAGATCGTCAAGGGGGCGGGCGGCATCATCCTGCCTGTGCAAAGTCTCGACTGGCGATGCATCTTCCGCCCACTTGCCGTCGGAGCAGGCATGGCCGCCCGCCGGTTGCACCCCACACTCGAACGGGCGGCCAAGCCGATGATGGCATTGCCCGATGCAGTGATGCGGCAGGCCAGCCGCCGTTATGTGTTTCCTCCAAACCCCAATGCGGTGATGGGAGACCTGAGCGACCAGGCTTTGCTTGATGCAGCACCGCGCATGGTTGAGCGGTTTGCCATCCATCCCGAATGGAGCGCGGCGGAGCTTTCATGGCTGCTGAATATGGCGCGTGAGAAACAGCATCTGGGAAGGCTTGAACTGGGTGGGGTGCGTACGCCGCAGGGACAGCTGATCGGCTGCGTCGTTTATTATGCAGGCCGCAACAGATCAGCGACGGTTCTGAACATCCTCAGTGAGCAAGGCAAAGAGTCTGATGTGATCGGTGCCATGCTGCATCACTTCGACGCGCAGGGTTTCGTCTCGGCCAAAGGCATGGCCCAGCCCTCGCAGATGGAAGCCCTGTGTCGTCAATATGGTATCGCCTTCGGGCCGCGCGGCTTTTTCTGGATCATGTCACGGCACGATGACGTGTGTGATGCCGCCCGCCGCGGCGACATCTATCTGGGCGGGCTGGCCGGGGAAATCTGGAGCCGCCTGCTTGATGATTTCGTCTGAGGCTTGCTGCTGATCGCATGATACGCGATACGGCCCCATGAGCGCACTGAACCTTGAAGCACTGGCGGCCTTCGCACACCGGCTTGCCGACGCGAGCGGCGCAGCGATCCTGCCGCACTTCCGGCAGGATCTGGCCGTGAAAGACAAGGGTCAGGCTACAAGCGCCGCCTATGATCCAGTGACGGTGGCCGATGAGCAGGCTGAACATGCTATCCGCGCACTCATCAACGCACATTATCCCGATCATGGCATTCTGGGCGAAGAACACGGCCACGAAAAAGGGCGCGCGCCACTCACCTGGGTGCTTGATCCGATTGATGGCACCCGCGCCTTCATCACCGGCGGTACACAGTGGGGCACGTTGATCGCCCTGAATGATGGCGAACGGCCGGTGCTCGGACTGCTCGACCAGCCCCACACCGGCGAGCGATGGATCGGCTTTGCCGGTAAGACCTCGTTTTATGGCAAAGGCGGCATGCGTCCGCTGAAAACCCGCGCCTGCCCTTCAATCAAAGACGCGGTGATCGGCTCAACCCATCCTTGGGGTTATTTCTCAGACAGCGAGCAGGCGACCTTCCGGCGCATTGCCAACGCTGCGCGCATGACCCGCTTTGGCGGCGACTGCTACGCTTATGGGCTGGTCGCCATGGGGTTCATGGACGCCATTATCGAAAGCGCCCTCCAGCCATGGGATATTCAGGCGCTCATCCCGATCATCGAGGGCGCAGGCGGTGTCGTCACCAACTGGCAGGGCGGCGATGCGCAGGATGGCGGTCAGGTCGTCGCCAGCGGCGATGAGCGGCTGCATGCCGCCCTGCTGAAGCAGCTCGCCTAAAGCGGCGCGTCCAGAAACGCGTCGGCCGCATTCCAGAATACACGCCGCACGTCATCGCGCTCCTGCACCAGCTCGTGTTCGGCATTCGAGAACAGCACGAAGAGCCCACGCTTCACATGCCGGATCACGGTCATGTCAGGGCCCTGATGCACGATGCGGTCATGCGCCGCTCCCACAATCATCAGTGGGCAGATGATCCTGCGCGCGAAAGTCGGGCTGCGAAGCATCGCCATCGAGGCAAAGGCTTCGCGCGCCCAGCTCCATGTCGGCCCGGCCAGCGCGAGGGCGGGTTCGGCGCGCACAATGGCTTCATTGCGCTCAAACCGGCGCTGGTCGGTCGTCACCTTGTTACCTTCGAAGACATGAGGCAGGCCGGATGGCGCGGTGCCGGGCACATAGGTCGTGCCGCGCCCCAAAGCGCACTGTAAGGCCGCCATGGGCCGCGACGCCAGCTGTGCCAAGGCCGACATCCATGCCTTCAGCATCGGGGCGGACAGGAAGGCGCGCTCATAATCCTGCGGGCGGCGTGCCAGATGACGAAGCGCGATGTGTCCACCCATGGAATGGCCGAACAGAATGAACGGGCGCGGCAGGCCCGCAGTCACGGCGTGCGAAAGAACACAATCCGCATCCAGGTCGTAATCGGAAAAGCGCCCGACATGGCCTTTGAGCACATCGTCCAGCAGGCGCTGCGAAAGCCCCTGCCCGCGCCAGTCAAAGCAGACAACGCCATAACCGCGCGCGCAGCACTCGCCGATGAACTCAAAGTATTTTTCGATGAACTCGGTGCGGCCCGTATAGATAAAGATCGTACCGCGCAGGTGCCCGCCTGCCGGGCGCCACCACGCCACGCGCAACTTCACGCCATCGGGCGCGCTGACTTCGGCAACCTCAGCGCCATCCGGGCACGGATTATCCGCCGTCAGTACGAGCCGGGCACGGTTCACCGGGCTCTCAGCCCGCTGCCTTTTGCAGGATCGGGCCAAGCTTCATGGCGACACCCATATCGCCTGCCACTTTCATCTTGCCCTGCATGAAAGCCATGGTCGGATCGAGTTCGCGCTTGGCCATCTTGACGAAGTCCTCCGCCGAAATGGTGATGGTGCAATCGGCCGGACCATCCTCGTTCGACACGCTGTTCGGCACGGATTTGCCATCAATGCGCGTCACGCCCTCGCCCTTGAAGTCGAACTTCAACACGGCACCAAGCCCTGAATCCGTACCCACGGCCATGATCAGACCCTCAGTGATTTCGGTGATCAGATCTTTGCTCATGCTCTCTCCCTTGGCGTCATGCAGTTGCCCTGCGCCCATGAATAGCCCAAAACCAGCGCCATCGCCAATCACGCTCGCCCATGACCGCGCTGCCGCAGATCACGTTCGAATCAACCGCTCCGCTGATGCAGAAAGCGGCGGATGAATTACGCCATCATCTTGCGCGCCTGCGCTGCGCACATGCGATCACGAAGGTGACGATCTCGCATGGCGGCGATGGCGACGGGTTTTCATGGGCCCACAATCAGGGTCATGTCACCGTCACGGCAGATGGGCCACGCGGCGCGCTCTATGCAGTCTATGATCTGCTTGAAGCCCTGGGCTTTGCGTGGCCGGGGCCGGGCGAAACCCATATAATCGTGCCCACAAAGACTGCCGATCTGCCGCCGCATCGGGCGCGACAGGCACCTGCGCTGGCCGGGCGATCACTCATCATTGGCCATCACGCCTTCATGGCAGATGCCGCTGACTGGATCACATGGGCAGCGCGCAACCGGCTCAACACCATTTTCTTTCACATTGACGAACATGGCGCAGGCCTCGGCGCTGTTCCTGCTGTCCAATGGCAGCCGCTGAGAAGCGAGGCCGTCGCACTGGCACGCGACTTTGGCATGGTGATCGAACTGGGCGGCCACGGCCTGCCCAAATTATTGCCGCGCGGCCTGTTTGAACAACACCCGGACTGGTTTCCGGTGCGCGGCGGTCAGCGCGACAAGCGCTTCAACATGAACCCGCTGTCGCCGGACGCGCTCGCCCATGTCCGCAGCGCGGCGCGGGCATGGTTCAGCGCCAATCCGGGTTTCGATGTCTATCACCTGTGGGCCGATGATCTGCCGGATGGCGGCTGGTGCGAGGAAGCGGCGGCGAAGGGGTTTTCACCCTCGGACCAGTTGATGCTGGTGACGAACGCTCTGGCCGAAGAACTGGAATTGCAGGAACCGCAGGCGAAGCTCGCCTTTCTCAGCTATCACGATACCGAACAACCACCGCGCATCGCGCCGCGCGCCAATGTCGCGCTCACCTTCGCACCGCGTCTGCGTTGTTATGGTGCGGCCATTGATGCCCCGCACGGGGTGAATGACAAATACCCTGATCTGTGGCGCGCGAATGCGGGCCTGTTTACAGGGCAAGGGGCCGCGCGGGTTTTTGAGTACTGGCTCGACGCCATACTCTTCAAGGTCGTGGCGCCGCCAATGCTGGAGGTCATCAGAAATGACCTCGCTTTCTATGCCGCCAATGGCGCGCATACGGTTGGCGCACTTGCCACCGGCTCGCTGCCTTTCCTCGCGCCCAGCATCAACGCGTGGGGCTTCGCACGGCTCGCCTGGAACCCGGCGCAAAGCGCTGACGATATACGGCGTGATTTCTGCGCGCATGTGTTTGGGGCCGGCACGCCCATGCCAGATTATTTTCAGGCGCTGGAAAAAGCTTTCGCGCTCGATCTGGACCTCAGGCCGGATGAAGCGCGCCTGAAAGGACATGGCGGGCTGGAAGATACCGTCACCCATCCGCCCGCCGACATTGGCAGCGCCTTCAATGTCGCGTCCCAGTATGTTGGCGAAAGCCAGGTGCGGCAGGAACAGGCTCTGGCCGCCCTTGAAACGGCTGAGGCTCTGTTTGCACCTCTGTTGAAACCCGTGGGCGCAGCGCCCGCACAGGCCATCCTGCGCGAGGAGTGCCACCGCTATCTCTGCCACGCCCGTTTGATGCTTCAGGCCGCCATGCTCGATATTCGCGCGGCACAAACGGCTGGCGCGCCGCGTGATGTGCAACAGGCTGTCCGACAGGCCCGCTTTCATCTGTCGCGCCTTGAAACCGAGCTGAAAGGCTTCGTGCGCGAACACTATGTCAGCAATACGCGCCTGCTGCTGTGGCTGTTCATGGGGCTTTCCATCGATAAGGCCGAAGACGAGCTGATCGAGGGCGACGGGGCGCGGCGCAAACGGCATCGCAACCGGTTGGAAACGGCGCGACAAAATTACGCACGTATCTCAACGCTCTGGAACGATTGACCCCTTTGCGGGCGGGCACCTTCATATTAGGTTCCGAGCACAGTCGAGGGATTAATGGACATCAGCAAGATCAGCACTGGCGAGAACCCGCCCTGGGACGTCAATGCGCTCATTGAAATTCCGCAAGGCGCCGCCCCGGTGAAATACGAGATCGACAAGGCCTCAGGGGCCATGGCGGTTGATCGCTTCCTGCATACGGCGATGTATTATCCCTGCAATTACGGCTTTATCCCTCACACATTGTCAGAAGATGGCGACCCCTGCGACGTCGTGCTGGTCGCGCCCTCGCCCGTGGTCAGCGGCTGTATCGTCCGGTGCCGTCCGGTCGGCGCGCTGTTGATGGAAGACGAAAAAGGCGTCGACGAAAAAATCCTGATGGTCCCCGTCGATAAGCTGCACCCGTATTATTCCAAGGTGAAATCCTATCAGGACCTGCCCTCGATCATCATCGAACAGATCCAGCATTTCTTTGAACACTACAAAGATCTGGAACGGGGCAAATGGGTGAAGGTACGTGGCTGGATCAGCCCCGATGAAGCCGCTGCGATGATCTCAGCCGGTATTGTCCGCGCAAAGGAAAAAGCATGATACGCCGTCTGTGCATTGCCGCGCTTGCAGCCATCGGCCTGGTGCCATGGGCCGCCGCCGCCGACACCTATATCGACTGCGATTCCGGTGGATATCGCTACACTTACTGCCCGATTGAAACCGGGCGCGGCGTCGAGCTGGACCGACAGAAATCGACCATCCCCTGCACCTTCAATCAGACCTGGGGTTATGATGAAGGCGGCATCTGGGTCGATCAGGGATGCCGTGGGCGCTTCCGGATCCTCAGTGCCAACCGGCGCCCGACGCCGACGCCTGAACCTGTGTATCAGGACGATGATGACATCATCCCGCAATGGATGCTTCAGCCTTATGAGGACGACGATGATGCTGATCACCGTGATGAAGGCTTTGGCCGCGTGGATGCAGCGCTCGCCTGCGCCGACCGGGCAGAAGCTGAATCCCGCAAGCAGCGTGCCGTCGGTGTTCAGGTCGACTCGCTCGACAATGTCGTGCCGCGCGGCTGGCGCAATTATGACGTCTGGCTGACCGTGACGGTGGATAATGTCGACCGGACGCTCGATCAGCTGTCCGTCACCTGCACGGTCAAACGCGGCCGCGTCACCTCCTACAAGGCCCAGTAAGACAAGACCGAAAACGCCCGCCCGGATGTCTTGAAACCGGCGCGGCGATCCCCATGTCTCTGGTGTCACCCGCCCTTGTGGGGGTGGCACCAGGCTGCGGCCCGGCCATCCCGGCGGGCTGACTGAAATCGCTCAAGATGAGGATTTGACATGCGTTTTGACCTTTCCCCCCTCTACCGCTCGACTGTCGGCTTCGACCGCCTGTTCAACATGCTGGACGGCAATTCCGAAGCACAGAGCTATCCCCCCTACAATATCGAACGCCTGGGCGATGACGACTACCGCATCACCATGGCGGTGGCCGGCTTTTCGGAAACTGATCTTGCCATCGAAGTGAAGGAAAACGCCCTCAGCGTTTCCGGCAAGCGTGGCGAGGATGAAAAGCGCGCCTACCTGCATCAGGGCATTGCCGCGCGCGCTTTTGAACGCCGCTTCCAGCTGGCCGATCATGTGGAAGTTACCGGCGCGCGTCTGGAACACGGCCTGCTTCACATCGAATTGAAGCGGATCATCCCGGAATCGAAAAAGCCGCGGAAGATCGAAATCGGTGCTGTCGCAAAAGCCACAACCATCGAAGCCAAGGCTGCCTGACACCCCGCGGGCGCTTTGAACGAACAAGGGCGCGCGGCCTCCTGCGCGCCCTTTTCTTTGGGTCAGCCGCCCGTCTTAGTGATGGGTTAAAGGCGTATCGGTTGCCACCAGCAGCGATGCGCCGCGCGCGCCGCCATCGCCAGTGAGCCGTTCTTCCAGAACCGTATGACAGGCCAAAACAAGACTGCTCAGCCGTGCATACTCGGCGGCAGAAAGGTCTGTGCGGTTGCGCAGAAGAATGCAGATTTCCTCGCCCAGCATGGTCATGAGGTCATAGCCGAAGGCCGACCCCTGCCCCTTCACGTTATGGGCAATCGCGAACAACGCCTGTATCTCATCGGCCTGTCCGGCCTGAATGCCTGGCAATCGGGCCATCATGCCCTCAACATCAGCCGTGGCGTAGGCTGGATACTGCTCCATCAGCGCGCGGATGACCTCATCAGCCTCAGCGCTGAAGCCCTCGTCCTCATCAGTGCTCAGCAAAGCCGTCACGAGCCAGTCTCCATCCCATAGGACGAAAACCATAGCCGATAGGCATTGAGGCATTGATCACTGCGCGCACGCTCATTTGATTACATTTTTAATGAAAGCGATCTCGTCCGGGGCGGTCCTGAACGAACAGACGAACCGGTAAAGCACCGGGCCTGCACCGCTTTCATCCCAGGGGTAAAACCGCGCCCCGGCATCTTTAAGGGCCTGCGCCACAGAGGCAGGCAGGCGCACAAACACCTCGTTTGCCTGAACCGGATAGTCCGCGACATAACCGGCCTGGGCAAAAGCTTCCGCCAAGGCAGTGGCGGCACCGTTCGCATGGGCGGCCAGATCAAGCCAAAGGTCGTTGTTCAGCATGGCCAGAAACTGCGCCGCCAGAAAACGCGACTTTGAAAAAAGGTGCCCGCCGCGCTTGCGACGATACTGGAACCCATCCGCCAGTGCCTTGTTGAAGAACACCACTGCCTCGGCTGCCACTGCGCCATTCTTGGTAAAGCCCAGCGACAGCACATCGACGCCCGCCCGCCAGGTGACATCCGCAGGCGCACATCCCAGATGAGCCAGCGCATTGGCGAGCCGCGCCCCATCCATATGCAGCTTCATGCCAGCGTCATGTGCGACCTGCGCGATGGCGGCGATCTGGTCACGTCCGTAGACCATCCCACATTCGGTCGCCTGCGTGATCGACACCGCACCTGGCTGCACATGATGCACGACACCGCGCGGATGCCAGGCGAGCGCTGCACGTAGATCATCGGCCGTATATAGCCGCCCCATCGGGCCAGCCTTCACCAGCTTTGCCCCGCCGGTGAAGAACTCGGGCGCGCCGCACTCGTCCATATCGATGTGACTGCCTTCCAGGCAGAAGATCGCGCTGTAGGGCTCGGCGATCTGCGACAGCGCCAGCGCATTGGCGGCGCCGCCGGTTGCCACCGGATAGACGAACACCTCATGATCGAACCAGCGCGCCAACGCTTCGCTCATGCGCCCCGACCAAACATCATCGCCATAGGATGGCTCGATGCCCTCATTGCAGGCTGTCATCGCTTCAAGGATGGCGGGGTGTGCGCCCGCTGTATTGTCGCTTGCAAAATTCATGATACAGGGCGCCTGCTTTTGCCAAGTCTGCTGTGACTGATTGAAACCGTCATGCCGGAGGACATTGTGAAGGTCTATGGATTTGTCTGTGGCTCACTGACGGCGCCGCTTGAGGCCTTTGTTGAAGGCGGCGGCATGGACCCCATAAAAGTGCCGGTGCCCGCTTTCCTGATAGATCACCCCAAGGGCAAAGTGGTGTTCGACACCGGCCTGCCGGCCATGCTGAGAACCGATCCGGACGCGGCGATCGGCCCTGAAATGGCCCGTGTGTACACGGCGGATTTCAAGCCGGAACAGGACATCGACCGGCAGCTTATGGCGATGGATATCGATCCGGCATCGATTGACACCGTGGTCAACAGCCACCTTCATTTCGATCATTGTGCTGGGAACGCGCTGCTGCCCAATGCCCGCATCGTCATCCAGAAGGCAGAGGCGGATTTCGCGCGCGCGACACAAACGAACGGCTTTGATCTGCTGACCATGATCAAGGGCCGCGACCTTCTTGAGGTTGAAGGCGAACATGACCTGTTCGGTGATGGCTCGGCAGTGCTGCTTCCAACCTTTGGTCACACGGCCGGGCACCAGTCCCTGAAACTGGCCTGCACAGGCGGCGATACAATCCTCGCCGGGGACTGCTGTTATTTCCACCGGACGCTGAGCGATATGAAGCTGCCGGGCTTTGGCCATGACCGTGATGCCCAGCGCAAGGCCATCATGAAGCTGCAGGCCATGGAAAAGGCAGGCGCCCGGATCATAGCCGGGCATGACCCTGAACAGTGGAAGAGCCTGCCCATCGCGCCCGCGCCCCTTTTGGCCGACTGAGAGTTGAAGCCCAAACGGGCGTGGCCTAGGCTTCAAGGAAGACTTGGGGGATTCTTTTCATGCTGCGCCGATTGACCATTGCCTTTCTGGGCTCTGCAGCCTGCGCCATGACGGCGAGTGCGGCGCATGAGCCCGGCATCGAGGCGTTCCGAGCGCTCTACAAGGAACTGATAGAAATCAACACAACCCTCTCGTCAGGGTCCTGCACGGCGGCGGCTGAAGCCATGTCCGCCCAGCTCAAATCGGCTGGCTTCACTGACAACGACATTCGACTGATCGTGCCGCCTGAGGCCCCCAAACAAGGCAACCTGATCGCCACGCTGGCGGGAACGGATGCCGCAGCCAAACCCATGCTGCTGCTGGCGCATATCGATGTTGTGGAAGCAAAGCGCGAAGACTGGGTGCGTGACCCCTTCGTCCTGGTTGAGGAAAACGGTCAGTTCTATGCGCGCGGTGCTTCTGACGACAAAGGGATGGCGACGATCTTCGTCGACACCATGATGCGCTTCAAGAAGGAAGGCTATCAGCCCCGCCGCGCCATCCGGCTGGCACTGACCTGCGGTGAGGAATCCTCAGCCGCCGTCAATGGCGTCAAATATCTGATTGCCAATCACCGAGATCTGATCGACGCGGCGTTTGCACTGAACGAGGGGGCAGGCGGCAAGCTCGACGAAGCCGGCAAGCACGTCTCGCTGGGCATTCAGGCGGGTGAGAAAGTCTATCAGGACTACACTCTGGAAGTGACCAATGCGGGCGGGCATTCCTCGCGACCCGTCAAGGACAATGCCATCTACCATCTGGCGGCCGGATTGGAGCGTCTTGGTGCCTATGATTTCCCCATTCATCTGAACGATGCCACGAAAGCCTATTTCACCGCGATGAGCGCGCTTGAAACTGGTAAGGTTTCTGAGGCACTCAAAGCCGTCGTCGCAAACGAACATGCTGAAGCTGCTGTCCGCGTGATCGTGGAGGATCCGAGCCGCAACTCCATGATGCGCACGACCTGTGTGGCAACCATGGTCGAAGCCGGACATGCCCAGAACGCACTGCCGCAACGCGCCAAGGCCAATGTGAACTGCCGCATTCTGCCCGGCGTTTCGCAGGAAGACGTAAAGAACGAGCTGATCAAGGTTCTGGCCGACGATCAGATCAAGGTGACGCTGGACGGTGCCGCCGAACCGACTGCACCTGTGCCCCCGCTTGGAGAAGATATCCTGAAACCTGTGCGCGATGTGGGTCAGGCCATCTGGCCGGGCGTGCCACTGATTCCCGTCATGGCGATCGGCGCCACGGATGGGCGCTTTCTGAACGCCGTGGGCATCCCCACTTACGGCCTGTCAGGGATTTTTTCAGGCCCGGACGGCAGCGGTGCCCATGGCCTCAACGAACATATCGGCGTCGAACAGCTCTATGATGGTCGCGACTTTCTCTATCGCGTCGTCAAAATCTACGCACAGCAGGACTGATCCATAAGGGGATCAGTCCGTCCTCGTTGCGAACATCGCTTCGCAAGCCGGGTGCAAGCCTATAGAAGCCGCGGATGACACACACACATCCGGTCCTGAAACTGAAGCCACGCGAAGGGAAACGGGCCCGCGCGGGCTCGCCCTGGGTTTTTTCCAATGAAATCGCGCTGGACGAGGCGGCGAAGAAGTTGAGCCCCGGCGCACTGGTCAATGTGGTGCTGGATGACGGGAACGCACTTGGCACGGCCATGTTCAATCCCAAAACGCTCATCGCCGCACGGCTGGTTTCGCCCCAGGCCGATACCGAAATGGACGCCGCGTTCTTTGCCGAACGCATCGGGCGGGCCGAGGCCATACGCTCCGCCCTGTTTCCTGCACCTTTCTACCGTCTGGTCCATGCCGAAGCCGATGGTCTGCCCGGCCTGATCATCGACCGCTATGGCGATGTGTTTGTGTGCCAGATGGGCGCGGCGGGCATGGATGCGCGCACTGACGTGATCGTCGAAGCCTTGCATAACCTGTTCAGCCCCAGTGCCATCGTTCTGCGAAACGACTTTCAGGCGCGCACACTGGAAGGTCTGCCCTCAGAAACCAAAGTCGCCTTTGGCACCCCGCCGGATGAAATCGCCTTTCAGGAAAATGGCGCGACCTTCCATTGCGATCCGGTCAATGGGCAAAAGACCGGCTGGTTCCATGACCAGCGCGAGAACCGCCGGTTCACTGCGCGCTTTGCCAAAGACAAGACCGTGCTCGACATCTTCAGTCATGCAGGCGGTTTTGCACTCGCTGCGCTCACCGCCGGTGCCAGCACCGCCATGTGCATCGACGCATCTGAAAAGGCCCTCACACTGGCCGGGCGGGCCGCGAAGGCCAGCGGTTTTGAAAACAAACTCGATTTACGCAAGGCCGACGCTTTTGAAGCGCTGGATGACATGGCCAGCCAGGGCATCCGCTTTGGCGTGGTCATTGCCGACCCGCCCGCTTTCGCCAAATCGCGCAAGGATATCGAGACAGCCGCACGCGCCTATCGCAAGCTCGCCCGCATGGCGGCTGGCGTTGTCGAACAGGGCGGCATCCTGACGCTCGCATCGTGCTCGCATCACATTGATGGCGAACGCTTCCATGCCGAATGTGCAGCGGGCATCCACCAGGCCAAACGGTCAGCGCGGCTGCTACGCACGAGCGGCGCCGATGTCGATCATCCGGTCCACCCGCATCTGCCTGAAACCGCCTATCTCAAGGCCCTCACCTTCGCCCTGGATTGAGCCCCATGTTCGGAAAGCACCTGCGCCCTCAATATCTTCTGCAGGATGATGCTGTCTTTCTGAACCACGGTTCGTTCGGTGCGACACCACAGCCCGTGCGTATGGCGCAGCACCGCTGGCACGGGGTGATGGAGGCGCAGCCCGACACTTTCTTCCGTGAAGGCATCTTCCCCGCCACCCGCACATCTGCAAACCGCATCGGAGCCCTGACAGGCACCCGTGGCGACAACATTGTCTTTGTGCCCAACGCCACGGAGGCGGCATCGGTCATTTTCGATTCCATGCGCTTTCAGCCGGGCGACGAAATCATTCTTCTGGATGTGGCCTATGCCGCCATCCGTACGGCAGCCGACCGCATGGCGGCACGCACTGGCGCTGTCGTGCGCTTCGTGCCGACATCTTTGCAGATGACGGAGGCGGCCTGCGAGGAAGGCCTGCGCGCCATGCTCTCCCCGCGCACGAAACTGGTTCTGCTGGATCACATCGTTTCGCCGACCGCCCAGCTCGTGCCCGTTGCGCGCCTGACTGCCCTCGCCAAGGCGATGGGCGCGCGCGTCGCCATTGATGGCGCCCATGCGCTGGGCCAGTTGCCGCTTGAGCTCGATACACTGGGCGCAGACTGGTATTTCGCCAACGCACATAAATGGCTGCACACACCACGCGCCTGCGCGATGCTCTATGCCGCACCACAGATGCAGGACATCACGCGGCCGGTCTGCGTCAGTCACTTCATCAAAGAGCCATGGCCGCGCTGTTTTGATTATGTCGGCACACGCGATGTTTCGGCCTATCTCTGCGCCGCTGATGGCGCCGACCATGCCGCCGCGCTGGAAGCCGCCGGGTATTCCGCACACCGTGATGCCCTGATGGCGCGAGCCGACGCCATGCTGCGCGGGCTGGGAGCCGTGAAGGTCACGCCGCATGCGCCCGCCATAGCGGCATGGGCCATGCCGCAGGTGCGCGCGGTTCAGGCCAGCGACGGCATGGCTCTGATGAACACACTCTGGCGCGCGGCCCGTATTCAGATTGCGGCAGCGCCTGTTTCCGGGCGTTTACTGCTGCGCCTGTCGTTCCCGGCCTATGTCGACCATGGCGATATCGAGGCGCTGCGGGCTGCCCTCGCCACGCATGGCTGGCCGGGCCGCAGTTGAGGGTTTCCATCAAGCGCATTGAACGGCAGACTGATTGAGCGGCAGACTGGCCGCCTCAATCAACTGGACCACCTCCATGCGCCCCTTCATCACCGGAGCCCTTGTCATGGCCATGACCGCCGCCGCCGTGGCCGCCCCAAATACCACACCGTCGCCCATCGGTGGTGGCGACCGGATCACCGGCGCACCTTTCGCCAGCCGCGCGCCCGTTCTGGCGACGCACGGCATGGCGGCCACCGCGCAGCCATTGGCCACTCAGATCGCCATTGACGTGCTGAAGGCGGGCGGCAGTGCCGTGGACGCCGCGATTGCGGCCAATGCAGCGCTTGGCCTGATGGAGCCGACAGGGTGCGGTATCGGTGGCGACCTGTTCGCCATCGTGTGGGATCCCAAGACGCAGAAGCTCTATGGCTATAATGGTTCGGGGCGCGCACCCAAGGGCCGCTCATTCGACCAGATGAAGGCCAGACTGGGTGAGGGCAAAATGATCCCCGCCTATGGCTCGCTCGCCGTCACGGTCCCCGGCACTGTCGATGGCTGGTTCGCACTGCACGAGCGTTTCGGCAGGCTGCCCATGGATCAGATTCTGGCGCCCGCCATATCCTATGCGCGCGAAGGTTTCCCGGTGACGGAACTCATCGCTTATTATCTTGAGCGCAACATGGCGAAGCTGGGCGAGCTGTTCGACAAAGGCGGCAGCACGCTGGAGGAGTTTGCCAATGCCCGCGCGACCTATCTGGTGAACGGCGCGACAGCCAAACAGGGCGAAATCTTCCGCAACCCTGATCTTGCAAATACCTACGAGGCCATTGCAAAAGGCGGGCGAGACGCCTTCTACAAGGGCGAGATTGCCGCACGCATCGATGCCTATTTCAAGCGCATTGGCGGCGATCTGCGGCTTGAAGATTTTGCCGCCCATCAGGGCGAATGGGTTGAGCCTGCGGGCGTCAATTATCGCGGCGTGGATGTCTATGGTCTGCCGCCCAATGCACAGGGCCTCGCCACCTTGCAGATTCTCAACCTCGTTGAAGGCTTTGACATGAAGGCGATGGGCGCAGGCAGCGCCGACGCCATCATGGCGATGGTGGAAGCCAAGCGGCTCGCTTTTGAAGATGCCGCCCGCTACTACGCCGATCCGGCCTTCACCAAAATCCCGCAGGACTGGCTGCTCTCCAAAGACTACGCGGCCGAGCGGCGCAGGCTGATTGATCTGAAACACGCCATGCCAGAAGCAAAGGCCGGTGAAGCGCCGCTGAAATCGGACACCACCTATTTCACCATCGCCGACAAAGACGGCATGATGGTTTCGATCATCCAGTCCAATTATCGCGGCATGGGTTCAGGGCTGGTGGCCGATCATCTGGGCTTCATGTTTCAGGATCGTGGCGAGCTGTTCAACATGGACCCCACGCACCCCAACGCCTACGCGCCAGGCAAGCGTCCGTATCAGACGATCATTCCCGGCTTCGCCATGAAAGACGGCAAGCCCTGGCTGTCATTCGGCGTGATGGGCGGCGACATGCAGCCACAGGGGCACGCCCAGATCATCGTCAATCTCGTCGATTTCGGTATGGGCCTGCAGGAAGCAGGTGACGCCGCCCGCTGGCATCACATGGGTTCCACCGAACCGACCGGCGAAGCGCAAAAGGGCGTGGGTGTGCTGGAACTGGAAAGCGGCATCGCGCCGGATGTCCGCACTGAGCTGGAAAAGCGCGGCTACAAGCTCGCCCCCGGCAGTGGCGGCTTTGGCGGCTATCAGGCGATCATGCGTGATCCCGTCACAGGTGTTTACTGGGGCGCGTCCGAAAGCCGTAAAGACGGCACAGCGATGGGGTATTGAGAGAGCGCCATGGCAGAAACGGTCAAGCCAGTTACCCGACGATCCGGCAACATGCTGGAGCGTCTTCAGAGTTTCGTCGAGCGCATCATTCTCTACAGCCGCTTTCTGCTGGTGATTTTCTATGTCGGGCTTGCGGTGGCACTGGCGGCCTTCGCTTTCAGCTTCATCGTGAAGCTGGTGCATCTGATTCCGCAGACACTGGAGATGAGCGAAACCGGCATCATCATGGCCATGCTGGTGCTGATCGACAAGGCGCTGGTCGCCAGCCTGATCGTCATGGTGATGCTGTCGAGCTATGAAAACTTCGTCGGGCGTTTTGAAGACACGATCCGCGAAGACAGCCCGACCTGGCTGGGCCGCCTTGATCCCGGCAGCCTGAAAATCAAGGTCGCCGCCACCATCGTCGCCATCTCATCCATCAATCTGCTGCAGAGCTTCCTGACCATCGACACCGCGCCGGATCGTGAAGTGTTCTGGAAGATGATCGTGCATGGTGTGTTCCTGGCCTCAGCGCTGGTGCTCGGCATCCTTGACCGCATCACCTCATCCGGCAAAGGCTACAAGGCATGATGTCCGGGCAGCGATGAAAGCCGTGGCACTGGATCTGACGCCCATCCTGCGCCTTTATGCGCGGCGGCGGATTCGTCAGCTCCAGCGCCTCAATCCGCACGAAGCCCAGACCCGCACGCTGATGTCGCTGCTGCGACGTGCCCGCGCCACGCGCTTCGGGCGCGATCATGGCTTTGAGTCCATCCGCACGGTTGCCGATTTTCAGGCGCGTGTGCCGCTGCGCCGCTACGAGCAGATGTGGGCGGATTACTGGCAGCAGCCTTTCCCCACGCTCAATGACGTCTCATGGCCGGGACGCATTCCCTTTTTCGCCGTGTCATCCGGGACAACATCGGGCGCCAGCAAATATATCCCGCTCACGCCCGAAATGCGCCGCGCCAATGTCCGCGCCGGCCTTGATGTGCTGTCGTTTCATGCGCTCGCCCGCCCTGACAGCCGGTTCTTCGGCGGTGCCTCGTTCATGCTGGGCGGTTCAACTGACCTGGTACAGGAAGCGCCCGGCGTCCTGTCCGGCGATCTTTCCGCCATCGCCGCCAAGACACTGCCATTCTGGGCAAAGCCCTATGCGTTCCCGCCTGACGACATCGCCTTTCTCACCAACTGGGACGAGAAGCTGAACAGAATGGCAGCCGCCGCGCTGGATCGCGATATCCGCGTGCTGACTGGCACGCCTTCGTGGGTGCAGATTCTGCTCGACCGCATGAAGGCTCTACGCGCCGCTCGCGGCGAATCGGGGCCTGCTCTGCCCCGACTGAGCCTGTTCGTGCATGGCGGCGTGAACTTCGAACCCTATCGCGCCCGATTCGCAGACCTGTTTGCGGGTCAGAATGTCGACCTGCGCGAGGTCTATCCCGCATCTGAAGGCTTCATCGCGATGGCCGATCGCGGGCCAGGCGAAGGTCTGCGGCTGATTCTCGACAACGGGATTTTCTATGAGTTTGTGCCGGTCGATCAGCTGGGCACGCCCAACCCTCAGCGGTTCACGATTCAGAGCGTCGACACAAACACCAATTACGCCATCGTCCTCACCACATGCGCCGGGCTCTTTGCCTATGTGCTCGGCGACACGATTCGATTCGTCGATGTGAAGACGCCGCGCATCCTCATCACCGGGCGGACGTCTTACATGATGTCGGCCTTTGGTGAGCATCTGATCGGCGAGGAAATCGAGCGCGCCGTCAGCCATGCGGCGAAGATGATCGGCGCGGCCGTGACAGATTTTTCAATGGGGGCGGTTGTGCCTTCCGCTGAAGGCGAGATTGGACACCACCTCTATGTCGTAGAGTTTCAAACCGCCCCAGAAGCGCAGGCGATGGCGCGATTCGCCACACTCATCGACAGCGACCTGCAGCGCGCCAATGACGACTATCGCGCGCATCGGGCCGATGGACACGGCATGGCAGCGCCTGCGATTCGCGCTGTGCCTGCTGGCACCTTTGCGGCGTGGATGGCCTCGCGCGGCCGCGCCGGCGGGCAGAACAAAGTGCCGCGCGTCATCAATGACCCGAAGCTTTTCAACGCGCTTCTGTCGTTCGCACAGGGGTGATTTGGGGGGTGATTTGGCAGGTGCGCAAAACAAAAGCCCCGCTGGGAAGCGGGGCTTTGAAAAGACGATGGAGAGAGGTTGAAATCCAGGAATGTATGATGGACTGGCGGCGGGCTACTTTCCCGTGCCTTAAGACACAGTATCATTGCTGCTGGGGGATTTAACGGCCGAGTTCGGGATGGGATCGGGTGGAAGGCCTCCGCATGGGCCACCAGACCATCAGACATTCGGGTTGGTTCACAATCTGGTTTTGATGTTGGATCAGGCCAGCCGCGAACGGCTGTGCTGCTATTTCAAGTTTCCTGACGAGGAAAGCGATCAAGCTCTATCGAACGATTAGGACTGGTAAGCTACACGCATTGCTGCGCTTCCACACCCAGCCTATCAACGTGGTGGTCTTCCACGGTTCTTAGGCGAGACCTGGTTTTGAGGGGGATTTCCCGCTTAGATGCTTTCAGCGGTTATCCCGTCCGCACATAGCTACCCGGCTGCGCGGCTGGCGCCACGACCGGTCCACCAGAGGTGCGTTCATCCCGGTCCTCTCGTACTAGGGACGAATCCTCTCAAGTCTCGAACACCCACGGCAGATAGGGACCGAACTGTCTCACGACGTTCTAAACCCAGCTCACGTACCTCTTTAAATGGCGAACAGCCATACCCTTGGGACCTGCTCCAGCCCCAGGATGAGATGAGCCGACATCGAGGTGCCAAACGATGCCGTCGATATGGACTCTTGGGCATC
>CAYMIJ010000011.1:0-82193 GCA_964390465.1 uncultured Flavobacteriaceae bacterium
AGGCGACGGTGCCTTCCATGATCTTCAGCAGGGCCTGCTGCACGCCCTCGCCCGAGACGTCGCGG
Organism: uncultured Flavobacteriaceae bacterium; assembly: GCA_964390465.1. Taxonomy (GTDB): domain Bacteria; phylum Pseudomonadota; class Alphaproteobacteria; order Micropepsales; family Micropepsaceae; genus JADZAI01. The sequence continues at coordinate 66 of CAYMIJ010000011.1, forward strand.
GTGATCGAGGGGTTGTCCGACTTGCGGCTGATCTTGTCGATTTCGTCGATATAGACGATGCCACGCTGGCAGCGTTCGACATTGTAGTCGGAGGCCTGAAGCAGCTTCAGGATGATATTTTCCACATCTTCACCGACATAACCGGCTTCAGTGAGCGTGGTAGCGTCTGACATGGTGAAAGGCACATCAAGGATGCGTGCCAGTGTCTGCGCCAGATAGGTTTTGCCGCACCCGGTAGGGCCGACCAGCAGGATGTTGGACTTTGCGAGATCGATGTCCTGATTCTTCTGCGCGTGGTTGAGCCGCTTGTAGTGATTGTGCACCGCGACCGAGAGCACCTTCTTGGCGTGATCCTGCCCGACGACGTAATCGTCGAGAACCTTGCGGATTTCCTGTGGGGTCGGCACGCCGTCGCGCGACTTCACCATCGAGGTCTTGTTTTCCTCGCGGATGATATCCATGCACAGCTCAACGCATTCATCGCAGATGAATACCGTCGGACCCGCAATCAGCTTGCGGACCTCATGCTGGCTTTTTCCGCAGAACGAGCAGTAAAGCGTGTTCTTGGAGTCGCCGCCGGCTGACTTGCTCATGAACTCTCCATGTCGACGGGTGAGTTACCCATCTAAAGATGGCATCTTAGGGGCGGGCGGGTTGCACCTTCAACGCCGAATCATCTGTCGGTTTCCGTGGCGCCAACCGCCAAGCGGATCAACCGCCGGGCGAGCGTAAGCGACAGATTTTCAACAGAGGCTTAACATCCGAACGCAGCTCAACCCTCAGAGCCCGGGCGTTTTTCATAGACTTCATCGATAATGCCCAGTTCCTTGGCCTCAAGCGGCGTCAGAAACTTGTCGCGGTCGAGCATTTTCTCAATGACTTCAATGGGCTGGCCCGTGTGCCGGGCATAAATCTCGTTCAGACGCCGCTTGATCTTGACGATCTCCTCGGCATAGCGGGCCATATCGGTCGCCTGACCCTGATAGCCACCTGAAGGCTGATGCAACATCACGCGCGCATTCGGCAGGGCGAACCGCTGCCCTTTCTGACCGGCCGCCAGCAGCCATGAAGCCGCGCTCGCCGCCTGACCAATACACACAGTCGTGATGGGCGGGCGGATGTATTGCATCGTGTCGTAGATCGCGAGGCCCGATGTCACCACCCCGCCCGGCGAGTTGATGTACATTGAGATTTCCTTCTTGGGGTTTTCCGCCTCAAGAAACAGAAGCTGCGCGCAAATAAGCGTCGCCATGCCGTCTTCGACACCGCCGGTGACAAAGATCAGGCGCTCTTTCAGCAGACGCGAGAAGATGTCGTAGGCGCGCTCGCCGCGTGCGGTCGATTCCACGACCATCGGCACCAGCATATTGTTCACCACGTCACGGGGGTCGCGGTCGATCAGGGCCATGGTCTGTTATCTCCGGTTGAGTCGCACCCAGTATATAGGAAGCCTTGAGGCTTCGTTCACACCGGGTCGTCACCCTCGGGCTCGGCGAACAATTCGTCCTTCGAGACCTTCTTTTCTTCCACCTTCGCCATAGCGATGATGAAATCCACGACCTTTTCCTCGTAAAGCGGGGCGCGGATCTGGGCGAGCGCCTGCGGGTTCTTCGAATAGAACTCGAACACCTGCTGTTCCTGGCCCGGATAGCGGCGGGCTTCATTGGCGACCGCGCGGCCCAGCTCGTCCTGTGTCAGGTCAAGGCTGTTCAGGCGGCCGATTTCGGCCAGCACCAGCCCCAGACGCACGCGGCGCTCGGCAATCTTGCGATAGTCGCTCTTCAGCTCGTCTTCCGTCTTGCCTTCATCAGCGAAGGTTTTCTTCTCGCGCTCCAGCTCGGCAAGAACCGCTTTCCAGATCGCGTCGAACTCCATCTCCACCATGCCTTCCGGCAGCGGGAAGTCGTGCGCCTTGTCGAGCGCATCGAGCAGATGGCGCTTGATGTGGGTGCGGCCTGCGCGGGTAAACTCTGCACCCATCTGGCCACGGAGCAGCTCTTTCAGCTTGTCCAGATTCTCGATGCCCATCTTGGCGGCAAAGGCGTCGTCGATCTCAACGGCATCCGCGCCGAGGACTTCCTTCACCTTCACGTCGAACACGGCATCCTTGCCGGCCAGATTGGGCGAGCCATAGGATTCCGGGAAGGTCACCTTCACAGCGCGCTCGTCGCCTGCCTTGGCGCCGGTGAGCTGGTCCTCAAAGCCGGGGATGAACATGCCCGAGCCAAGAACCAGCATGAAATCATCGGCCTTGCCGCCATCGAAGGGGGTGCCGTCAATCTTGCCTTCAAAGTCGATCTTGACCTGATCACCCGTCTCAGCCGCCGCGCCCGCATCCTTCGCGGTGAAGGTGCGCTGATTGTCGGCCATGCGGCTGAGCGCCTGATCAACGTCGGCATCCGGAATGTCGGCGGTCAGGCGGGTGAGTTCGATGGTTGAAGGATCAACCGGCGTGAACTCCGGCATCACATCAACGGTGACGTTGAAGGTAAGATCCGATTTGCCGTTGACGACATCTTCGGCGCTGGCGGTCAGCTCCACACGCGGCGGCTGGGCGGCGCGCAGATTGCGCTCGCTCACGGCATTCTGGGTCGCCTCGTTCACCGTCTCCTCGACGACCTCGCCCATGACCGACTTGCCATAGGTCTTCTTAAGGTGTGCCATCGGCACTTTGCCCGGGCGGAACCCTTTGATCTGCACCTTGTCCTTGATGTCGACCAGCTTGCCATCGACCTTGGCGTCGAGATCGGCGCGCGGCACAAGAATGGCGAACTCGCGCTTCAGACCTTCAGAGGTGATTTCAGTAACCTGCATGACACTAAACCTTTGACGCGCGCGAGCCTGTGCCCGCCTTCTTGAATGACATTGCCCCGGTAAGGACGTGGTGCGGGCGGAGGGACTTGAACCCCCACGGCTTTCGCCGTTGGAACCTAAATCCAGTGCGTCTACCAATTCCGCCACGCCCGCAGCGACACGGCCGCCCGGTGGCGGAAGCGGCGGTCTATAGCAAGGCTGCACCGGCGGGGAAAGCCGGAAATCACCCGTGCCAATGATCTTGAGACTTCAGGTCACCGCAGCGTCAAGAGCCACTTCGGCCACTTCAGCCACATCAGCAACCGCAGGCACAGAAGCTGGACGCGCCGGTGACTTGGGCACAGCCACCGCCATGAAGGCCGGGAAGTGGTCGCCAAAGCCCAGCATGGAGGGGCCAAGATCATCGCGGCCATAGCGTTCGCGGCGGTCACGGCGTTTGGCATCGCGATCACCCTGAGGCGCAGCGGCACGTTCTGCGCGCGGGCGATCCTCACATGGGCGATCCTCACGAGGGCGATCTTCGCGTGCTGACCTTTCGGGTCTCGGCTCACGGGCACGTGTCTTGGCTGACCGGGCACGCTCTTCGCGTGAGGGCTGCTCGCGCGCTTCCGCAACAGCTGGCGTCGCGACAACAGCATCGGAAACAGCATCAGAGTCTGGTCGGAAGGCTTCCATCGACACACCATCCTCGATGGCACGTGGCGGTGGGGCGTGATCGAACTTGCGGCGGCGATCACCACGCGGGCGGTCGCGATCGCGGCCACGGCGCTCACCGCCCTCACGCGGCGGACGGCGGGCTTCTTCAAGTCCTTCCATCACGAAACGATCAATCGGCTTGCTGGTCAGCTTTTCGATGGCATCCACAAACTTGGTGTCATGATCCGTGGCGAGCGTGATGGAGACACCGCTGCGCCCTGCCCGTCCGGTGCGGCCAATGCGATGCACATAGTCATCGGAATGGATGGGCACATCGAAATTGAAGACATGGCTGACCGAGGGCACGTCCAGCCCGCGCGCGGCCACGTCGCTGGCCACCAGAATCTGCAAGCCGCCAGAACGGAACAGATCCAGCGTCGCCGTGCGGGTCGCCTGATCGAGGTCGCCATGAATGGGCGCTGCATCGAAGCCGTGCTTCTTCAGGCTCTTGCCGACGATGTCGACATCGCGCTTGCGATTGCAGAACACGATGGCGTTCTGCACTGGCTCAGACCGGATCAGGCGGCGCAGCGCCTCGCGCTTGTCCTGCGCGTCGATGACGGTGAGGCGCTGTTCGATGGTCGAGGCCGTGGTGGCGGGACGTGCGACTTCAATGCGCACGGGATTGTGCAGGAACTGGTCCGCCAGCCGGGTGATTTCCGGCGGCATGGTGGCCGAGAAAAACAACGTCTGCCGTGTGAAAGGCAGCAGCTTCACGATGCGCTCGATGTCGGGCACGAAGCCCATGTCGAGCATGCGGTCGGCTTCGTCGATCACCAGAACCTGCACGGCGCTGAGCATGAGCTTGGAGCGCTCGAACTGGTCGAGCAGGCGGCCAGGCGTGGCGATCAGCACATCAACGCCGCGATCCAGTTTCTTGTCCTGATCGCCGAATGCGACGCCACCAATGATGAGCGCCTGTGTCAGCTTGTGATACTTGCCGTATTTGTCGAAGCTTTCCGAAACCTGCGCCGCCAGCTCGCGGGTCGGTTCAAGGATCAGCGAGCGCGGCATGCGCGCCTTCGCCCGGCCCTGCCCCAATATGTCGATCATTGGCAGGGTGAAGCCGGCGGTCTTGCCGGTGCCGGTCTGGGCGAGGCCAAGAACGTCGCGGCCTTCGAGAACTTTCGGGATGGCCTGCGCCTGAATCGGCGTGGGCGTTGTGTAGCCAGTGTCTTCCACGGCCTTCAGCACATCGGGGCTGAGACCGAGATCAGCAAATGTCGTCATTCAACTCGTCGCAGGACCGGCGTTAAAATCCGAGCGGACGAAACCGGTCCAAAGGTTTCCGCCAGCCCCATCGTGCGCTTTCAAGGCTGCTTGGGCGACAGGAGCGATACGCTCAGAACCGGCACCTGGAAGCCAGTGGCTTCCGCATCCCTTAAAGGTAACGTTGCGGCGCTTTATGGGAACATATGCCTCGAAGTCAAGGGCAAAGGGCTGCTCACCCCGGCGTGTCGCCCTTGCATGTCAGCCCCAACGACTGGACACGGCCATAAAGAGCCGTGCCGATCAGCGCATCCGCCGCCGCGCCATCCAGCGGATTGGCTGTGCCCGTTGAGCAGCGCACCTGCTGTATGTCAGCGGCCTTCTGTTTCATCGCCGCGCCGATCACCTGCTGGGCCGCCCCCTGCCCGCAAATGATCTGCACGCCACCAAGCCCGCGCTCGTCGCGGCGCACTGCTGATTTGATGCCGGTGACATAGGAGCCACGCGGGCAGAGCAGCGTCCGCGACGGGCCGGCATCGTTCAGCCATACGCGCGCAGATTCACGGCCCGTACCGGAAGACGCATAAGATTCCGGAGGCCGCGCAATGGAAATGATGAGCGCGCTGCTGGTTGAAATGCGCGAGACAGGCACTGAGCCCGACGCCATATCGGTCGTGAGCTTGCCTGAATCAGCGTGCATGATGCCGCCATCTGACTTGGGCGCTGACCCCGGCTTGATCGCGCGTGAAGCGCGATAGGCGCGCGCTTCTTTTTCAAGGCTGTCCCAATCTGAAGGCGCAGTTTCCCAGACTGAAACGCCCGACTGAATCACAATGACGGCACAAAGGGCCGCCACAGCCTCAGTCGCGCCATCATCCTCAAAAAGACGCAGGCCAACAACGCTCTCGCCCACCGGGCATCGCATGATCCAGCCGGGCCAGAGCAGGCGCGCCGTTTCGCCTGGCCCATCCCACATGCGCATGGCTTCGCCCGACCCGGCGCGCGACGCACCAGCCAGCATCAGCCCAGCAGCAAGAACAGCAAAGAGCCGCACGATTCTCGTCACTCCGTCATATGATATGCTAAGAGCGTGCCTGAAAGCTGCAAGCCGATATTAAGGTTAAACCCCATGCCGACTGACAACGGTGCCCTGAACCTTGCTGCATTTGAGGCGACACCTGTCGCCGATACGCCATTCCCGCATGTCATCGTGCCGCACTTCGTCACGGGCGAAGCCTTTGACCGGGCCATTGCCGATTACCCCAGCATCACCAAGCCCGGATCGTTCCCGGTTTTCACGCAAAAGCCTGGCCCCGGCCTGACCACGATTCTTGAGGCACTGAAAGGCGATGCGTTCCGGTCTGCCGTCGAGCGCAAGTTCGGGCTCGATCTTTCCGGCAGACCGATCATGACCACGCTGCGCGGACGCGCCCGCGCCCGCGATGGACAGATCCACATCGATTCAAAGACCAAGCTGGTAACCGTGCTGCTTTATCTCAATCGCGCCAGCGAGGCATGGGAAAGCCATGCCGGTTGCCTGCGCCTCCTCAACGGGCCGGAGAGTCTGGAAAACTTCGCCGCTGAGGTGCCGCCGGTGAACGGAACGCTGCTGGTCTTCCCGTGCCTGCCTCATGCCTGGCATGGGCATGAGAGCTTTGAGGGCGAACGCCGGGTGATTCAGCTCAACTGGGTGACGGGTGAAGATGTCGTGCGCCGCGAACAGCGCCGCCATGCCGTTTCGGCGTTCTTCAAAAACATCAATCCGTTCTGAAGCCAACGCCTATACGTCGATCTCTTCCACGAACTTCGCGTGTTCCTGAATATACTGGAAGCGAAGCTCGGGCTTGCGGCCCATCAGGCGCTCGACAAGATCGCTGGTGTCGCCTTCTTCGCCATCGGGAATGGTGACACGCATCAGCGTGCGCTTGCCCGGCTGCATGGTGGTTTCCTTCAGCTGGGCCGGCATCATCTCACCCAGACCCTTGAAGCGACCGACATCCACCTTCGCATTCACCTTGAACGAGGATTTCAACAATTCGTCGCGGTGCCGGTCGTCGCGTGCGTAAACAACCTTTGACCCTTGTTGCAGTCGAAACAGAGGCGGCATGGCGAGATAAAGCCGCCCGTCGCGGATGAGCCCCGGCATCTCACGATAGAAGAACGTGATGAGCAGCGAGGCGATATGCGCGCCGTCGACGTCGGCGTCGGTCATCACGATGATCTTGTCGTAACGCACATCTTCGCCACGATATTTAAGGCCAGTGCCTACCCCGATCGCCTGCAGCAGATCGGCCAGTTCCTGATTGGCCTGTAGCTTGCCCGCCGCAGCGCTGGCGACATTCAGGATCTTGCCGCGCAAAGGCAGGATGGCCTGCGTGTTGCGGTCGCGCGCCTGTTTGGCGCTGCCGCCGGCGCTGTCACCTTCGACCAGAAACAGCTCGGTGCCTTCGCTGGCATCCTTCGCGCAATCCGCCAGTTTGCCCGGCAGACGCAATTTGCGTGTCGCGGTCTTGCGCTGGACTTCCTTTTCAGCACGGCGGCGCATGCGGTCGTCCGCCACTTCGATGACATGCTGGAGAAGCCGGTCGGCATCGACCGGACTGTCCGCCAGCCAGTGATCGAAATGATCGCGCACGGCGCTTTCGACAAAACGCTGCGCCTCAGGGTTCGAGAGTCGGTCCTTGGTCTGGCCCTGAAACTCAGGGTCGCGCACGAACACCGACAACATGCCGCAGACGCTCGCCATCACATCATCGGCGGTGATGTTCCCCGCGCGCTTGTTGTTGGTGAGGTCGGCATACCCGCGCAGACCTTTCGTCAGCGCACCGCGCAGACCGAGGTCATGTGTGCCACCCTGCGGCGTGGGAATGGTGTTGGCATAGGAATTGAGGAAACTGTCACGGCCCGGCGCCCAGTGCACCGCCCATTCCACCGCGCCTCGTTTCTCACGGTCTTCGATACGGCCTGCAAAAGGGCGCGGCGTGACGGTGGTTTCCTTTTCCAGCGTTGCGGCGAGATAGTCAGCAAGACCGCCGGGAAAATGCAGTGTCGCTTCAGCGGGCGTTTCATCGCCCTCGCGCAGCAATGCGGGATCGCACGACCAGCGGATTTCAACGCCGCGAAACAGGTAAGCCTTTGACCGCGCCATACGATAGAGCCGCGCGGGTTTGAAACGCAGTTCCTTGCCGAAAATCTGCACGTCCGGCTTGAAAGAAACCGATGTGCCGCGCCGGTTCTGCACACTGCCCAGCGACTTCAGTTTCCCTGCCGGCTGGCCGCGTTCAAAGCGCATGGCCCAAAGCTGGCGGTCGCGCGCAACTTCCACCTCAAGCCATTCAGACAGCGCATTCACCACCGAGGCCCCGACGCCATGCAGACCGCCCGAGGTCTGATAGGCGTCGCCGGAAAACTTGCCGCCCGCATGCAGCACGGTGAAGATCACCTCCAGCGCCGATTTCGGCTTCAGCTTGGGGTGAGGATCAACCGGCATACCGCGCCCGTTGTCGCGGATGATCAGCACGCCGTCGGCTTTCAGTTCGATCTCGATGCGGTCGGCATAACCGGCCACCGCTTCGTCCATCGCATTGTCGATGATTTCCGCCGCCAGATGATGAAGGGCGCGTTCATCCGTGCCACCGATATACATGCCGGGGCGACGACGAACAGGCTCAAGCCCTTCAAGGACTTCGATGTCCTTGGCGGAGTATTTGCCGCTGTCAGCAGCGTCGAACAGGTCTTGCTTGGCCATAAGGTGCGGAACCGAATCAGTTGTGCTGCAAACTAGCGCAATTCCCTGTCGGGCGGCGCGTTCGATCGACGGACAGGTGGAGCGCCAGGCGAGTCTTCCAAATATGACCGGCAGGTAAATTTCAGGGACATAATTCGATTTCCACCGCGAGGCAGGCGTTAAACCGGATGCGTTAATCTAACCGCATGGCCGAGCACGCGTATTCAGCCCAGAGCAAATCCACGGACATGCGCCTGTTGCGCGTGTCACTGGACCATGCGGCCGAAGCGACCAACAAAGGTGCGCCTGCTCTTATTCCCCTTTCCTTTGCCATCGCCGTCCTGTGGTGGATGTCAGCAGAACTGGGCAGCATCCATTGGCAGAATTGCCTTATATTCGTGGCGATAGGGACGACATGGAGCCTGGCTGCGCTGCTGACCGTCAAACGCTTCAGGCTGGCCGCGCCAAAAGATGACGATCTGCCGGGATGGCATCAGCGGTTCATCGTTCTCTATTTTCTGAACGGCGCTGCGTTTGGGGCTGCCGGTTTCCTGTTATGGGCACCGGGCAATGTCATCAATCAGATTGTTCTTCTGGCGATCTGCGCACTGAGCATCTCAAACGCACTCAATGAGCATGGTGAGCGGCTGGAATATATCGCTGCGGTCGGAGCAGGACATCTACTCTGCACGGTGTCAGCCTTTCTTACCCAGGACAACCAACTGGGCTTAACAGCCTATGTTCTGCTTGGAATCGTGGTGGCATGGTGTGCCCATCAGGCAACCACCACCCACAACCGTTTTCGCTCCATCGTGAAAACACAGATCGAGAATGCAGATCTCGCAGAGGAGAATGCCCGGTCCGCTGAACGCGCCAATACCCTGCGCGTTCAGGCTGAGTCTGCGTCGCATTCCAAGTCAGCCTTCCTGGCGAATATGAGCCATGAACTGCGCACCCCTCTCAACGCCATTATTGGTTTCTCACAGGTGGTGCGTGATGAATTGTTCGGGCCGGTCGGGAACCGGAAATATGTCGAGTACGTCTCCGACATCGAAAGCAGCGGTCAGCATCTTCTGGGCATCATCAACGACATTCTCGACATCGCCAAAATCGAGGCCAACAAGCTGAGCGTTTCGCGTGAATGGATTGCGCCGGAAAGCTTCATACTGGATGCACTGCGGGTCACACGCGGCCATCCTGCGGCCGTGGACATGACCATTGCCTATCAACCCGGCCATAACGAAACGGAAGTTCACGCAGACCCGCGCATGATGCGCCAGGTGATGCTGAACCTTCTATCCAATGCCGTAAAACACTCGCAGATCGGAACGACCGTGACGGTGCGCACCTCGGTAACATCTGAATTCGCCCTGCGGATCGAAATTGAAGACAAGGGCGTCGGTATTCCCAAGCACCTTCTGGAACATGTCTTCGAAGCGTTCGAGCAGACGGACAATTCCTATTCCCGCGAAGCGCAGGGTACCGGTCTTGGCCTTGCACTGGTGCGCGCCTTTGTCACAACGCATTTCGGCCGGGTCTGGCTGGAAAGCGAAGAGGGTATAGGCACGACAGCCATCATCGAGCTGCCCGGCGCCAGACAGATCGCTGCAAAGGCCGCCTGAACAGGGCGCAATTAGCTGGCGATCTTGCTGCCCAGCATCTTGCGGAGCTTGTCGCCATAAGGTGGACGAAGCCCGACCATGCCAGCGACATCCACCTTGGTCTGCTTGAAAACGGATTTGGCGTGGCTGAACGTCTTGAACCCGTCAATGCCATGATAGGCACCCATGCCAGATGGGCCAACGCCGCCAAAAGGCAGATCCTCCATCGAGACATGCATCACGACGTCGTTGACGGTAACGCCGCCTGATGTTGTGCGCGTCAGCACCTTGTCCTGCTCGGCCTTGTCGCTGCCAAAGTAATAGAGCCCCAGCGGACGGTCATGGGCATTCACATAGCCAATGACATCATCCATGGAGGCATAGGTTTTAACCGGCAGGATCGGCCCGAAGATTTCATCCTGCATCACTTTCATGTCGTCGCTGGGGTTGAGCACCAGGGTCGGCGGAATCTTGTAATGCGGCTGCTGGCTGAAATCTTCGCGCGCCGGGTTGATCTCTTTCACCGTTGCGCCCTTCGATTTGGCGTCGGCGATATAACCCTGAAGGCGCTCGTAGTGGCGCAGGTTGATGACAGAGGTATAGTCAGGATTATCCTTGAGCGTCGGGTACATCTCGCTGACCACCGTTTCAGCCGCTGACGCAAAAGCGTCGGCCTGCCCTTCCGGCACAAAAACATAATCCGGCGCGAGGCAGATCTGCCCGGCGTTCAGTGTCTTGCCCATCATGATGCGCTGGGCTGCTTTTTTCATGTCCGCACTTTTAGACACGATGGTCGGCGACTTGCCGCCCAGTTCCAGTGTCAGCGGTACGAGGTTTTCAGCAGCCGCACGCATGACATGATAGGCAATCGAGGTCGCGCCGGTGAACAGCAGATGATCGAAGGGCTGTTTTGAAAACGCCTCGCCAATCGAGGGGCCGCCAATGACCACGGCGGCTTCGGTTTCGTCATAAGCCTTGCGGAACATCGTCGCCATCAGGGCCGATGTCGCTGGCGTGTATTCTGAGGGCTTGATCATCACCCGATTGCCGGCAGCAAAAATGCCCGCGAGCGGCGTAAAGGTCAGGTTGATCGGAAAGTTCCACGGGCTGATGACGCCGACCGTGCCCTTTGGTTGATACTGGATCTGCGCGCTGGCACCCATGAGTCCCAGCGGGAAGTTGGGCTTGCGCTTTTCAGGCCGCATCCACCCGCGCAGATGCTTGCGGGCATGTTTGAGCGTTTCGATGGAGCCGAACACATCAGTGAACAGCGACTGATCGTGGCTTCGGTGCCCGAAGTCAGCGGCCATCGCCTCGGTAATCTGAGTTTTGTGCGTCACCAGCAGATCAATGGCGCGGTTGATCCAGTCGATCCGGCGTTCAGCCGATTGCGGACCTTCCTTGATATGCGCGGCTTTCTGGCGGTCGAGGATGGTGCGAATGTCTTCCACCGGAGTCGGCTGGGCGTTGGCGAGGCTCATGGGGCATACCCTGAATGATGAGATGACCACACTATAGGCAGAATATGGGCGCTGGAAAGCACGTTGGGCAGCCTGACGCAGCGTGACGTTGCAGACGCGCACTGACCGCATACAGTCATGGAAGAAAAGGTAAGGCCACGACATGGATTATGCCGCCATCACGCTCGTCATTGCAGACGGTGTTGCCGAGCTGACTCTGAATCGCCCCAAGTCGCTCAATAGCCTGAACAAGACGCTGATCGATGAAATGCGTGTGGCGCTGGGCGACTGTGCCAGCAACGACGCTGTGCGCTGTCTGCTGCTGACGGGTGCAGGGCGGGGCTTCTGCGCCGGGGCCGATCTGGCCGATAGCGGGTTTCCCAATGACGGTTCGCGCACGCCGGGTCAGCAGGTCGCCCATTCGATGGAGGTGGGTTTCAATCTCCTCGCCCGTGATCTGGCGCAGTTTTCAAAGCCCGTGATCGTCGCTGTGAACGGTGTGTGTGCCGGTGGCGGGGTTGGTCTTGCGCTGGCCGGAGACATCGTGATTGCGGGCAAGTCCGCCACCTTTGTTCAGGTGTTCGGACCCAAGCTCGGGCTTGTGCCCGATGTTGGCGTGACCTGGTATGCACCACGGCTTGTCGGCCGTGCGCGGGCGCGCGGCCTTGCTTTGCTGGGCGACAAGATCACAGCGGATCAGGCGGCAAACTGGGGGCTCATCTGGCAGAGCGTGGACGATGACAGACTGCTGGACGAGGCCCGCGCATTGGCGGCCCGCCTTGCCAAGGGGCCGCGCGCCGGGTTCACCAAGATCAAGCAGGTGCTGGATGCGTCAGAGAGCAATTCCCTGGAAAGCCAGCTTGATCTTGAGCGCATCACGCAGGGGGAACTCGGTGACACAGCTGATTTTCGCGAGGGGGTTCTTGCATTCCTGCAAAAACGAGAGCCTCAATTCCAGTAACACGCCATTTCTTTGAAGGACCAACACGAATGACAACGCACAATTTTGATCGCGTACGGGTAGAGATTGAAGGCCCGGTGGCGAAACTGGTGCTCAACCACACGGAAGTGATGAATGCCGTATCACTTGAGATGCTGGGCGGCCTGAAAAAGGCGTTCGATCTCATTGAGAAAGACGATTCAGGGGTGCGCTGCGTCGTGTGGACTGGCGAAGGCCGCGGCTTCTGCACCGGTGCCAATCTTTCGGGCGGCGGTTCCACGAAGGACTTTGACCCTGAATCGCGCGATGCGGGATCGGCGCTGGAGACGAGCTATCATCCGTTCCTGCGCCGCGTACGCAACCTGCGTATGCCGATCATCACGGCGGTCAATGGCCCGGCAGCGGGTGTCGGCATGAGCTTCGCGCTGATGGGCGATATGATCCTCGCCGCACGCTCGGCCTATTTCCTGCAGGCATTCCGGCGCATCGGCCTGGTGCCCGATGGCGGCTCGACCTGGCTGTTGCCGCGTCTCGTCGGTCTTGCGCGCGCCAAGGAACTGTCGCTGATGGGCGAGAAACTGCCCGCCGAGAAGGCGCTGGAATGGGGCCTCATCAACCGTGTGTTCGATGACGCCGATCTTCTGCCCGAAGCCATGAAGATGGCGCACGACCTCGCCAATGGCCCCACGGTTTCACTGGCGCAGATCCGCAATCTCTATAACCGCTCGTTCGATCGCACCTATGAAGAACAGCTCGATGCCGAGCGTTGGGCGCAGAAGATCGCCGGACGCAGCGAGGATTTCGGTGAAGGCGTCGCCGCCTTCCTCGGCAAGCGCCCGGCGAATTTCAAAGGGAAGTGACTGGAGGGCGGCCGCATGACGCTTCACATCGCGCAGACCGGGGGGCCTCTTGGCGCCTTCGTGACCGGCGTCGATTTAACACACCCGCTCTCGCCCACTGACGCGGCCGCGCTGCGCGCTGCGGCCGTGAAGCACAAGGTCATCTTCCTGCCAGATCAGCATATCTCGCTGGATGATCTTGAGCGCGTCACCGACGATCTGGGTGGCCGCACCGATACGCCATTTGTGAAGCCCCTGCCCGACCGGCCCATGGTCGTGCGGGTTCTGAAAGAGGCGAGCGCGAAAATCGGTTTCGGAGAGGCCTGGCATACCGACCTTTCCTATCTGCCGCAGCCGCCCGCCTTCACCTGTCTGTGGTCCAGCGAGATTCCACCGACAGGCGGCGACACAATGTGGGCCGATCAGGCCGCCGCCTATGCCGCGCTTGATGATGAAACCAAACGCGAGATTGCCGGGCTGATGGGTGTGCACAGTGCGGGTCGTCCCTATGGCACGGGCGGCTTCTATTCACAGGTGCAGGACAAGCTTTCCATGGAGATCGCGCCATCTGATGAGGCTTTTGCCGAGTTCAGGCACCCATTGGTGGTGAAACACCCTGACAGCGGAGAACCGGTTCTGTTCGCCAACCAGACTTACACGCTGCGGGTGGATGGCTGGGAGAAAGACCGATCAGACGCGCTTCTGAAACGGCTGTTCGCGCACGCGACCGATCTGCGGTATGTTTATCGCCTGACATGGCGACCGCACATGCTGACCATCTGGGACAACCGGGCCACACAGCATTTCGCCATCAACGATTATCACGGCCACCGCCGCGAGATGTTCCGCACCAGTGTTAAGGGCGCGCCGCTTCTGGCGGCCTGACAGCACATGCGCGTTGGCATCATCGGCCTTGGTCATAGGCTTGGCTATCTGGCGCGCGTGTTTCAGGCCTGCGTTCCGGGTTTTTCGGTGGCCGGGTATGTCGACACATCACCCGCAGGTCTGACGGGCATGCAGAAGGCTGGCGTCGATGCCGGCAAATCGTATGAGACGCTCGATGCGCTGATGCAGGCTGAAAAGCCTGACCTGCTGATGATCGGCACGCCCAATCATTTGCACCTGCCGCTGCTGCGCGCCGCGCTGGCACATGATGTGAAGATTTTTTGCGAAAAGCCGGTGGTGACGACACTCGATGAAACCTTCGAGCTTTTGAAGCTGCTGAAGGCGCATGGCGGGCCCAGCCGCGTGATGGTCGGGCTCGTGCTGCGTTATGCGCCGCTTTATATCGACCTCAGCCGCGCCGTCACCGAAGGCGCGCTCGGCAACATTGTCAGCATCGAGGCGAGCGAGCACATCGCGCCCTGGCATGGTGGCTTCTTCATGCGCGACTGGCGGCGGCACACGAAATATACTGGCGGCTATATGCTGGAAAAATGCTGCCACGATCTCGACCTGTATCAGGGCATCGTTGGCGCACGCGCCATGCGGGTGGCGAGCTTTGGCGGCCGCAAGAGCTTCGTGCCTGCCAATGCTGCCGATGGCGAACGTGAGTTGCATCATAAGATGCGTACAGGCTGGGAAAGCGGCACACGCGTTTTCGATAGCGATGGCGATATCGTGGACTACCAGACCGCGATCATCGAATACGCCAACGGCACGGCGATGACCTTTCACGCCAATCTGAATGTGCCCAATCACTTCCGCCGGTTCGCGGTCATGGGCACAAAGGGGACGGCGGAAGGTGACTTCGTGCGAAAATACTTCCGGCTGGCCGATGCCCGCAGCAACGAAGTCACACTGGACAAAACATATAGCGACAGCGCGCTGTCTCACCACTACGGCGCTGACGAGATGATGGCCGCCGACATCGCGGCACATGTCAGCTATGGCGCTGCGCTGCCCGTCTCCGTCATCGACGCGCTGGTAGCTGGCGTCACAGCAATGATGATCGACGAGGCACGGCGCACAGGCGCGGTCGTCGATCTGAAACCCATATGGGAAAGGTTCGACGCGCTGCTGGCCTGAGGTTCAGGCCGTCGCCGTCACAACCCAGCACCGGCCAGTCAGCGTGACGCCCTGCGGCCCCATATGCTTGCCATACTCGATCGCAAGGTCAGTCATGACCTTGTCCTTTGTCTCCTGTGGCGCATCCTTCAACAGGCGGGAAGCCATGCCCACTTTCACAGCCTCGCGGGCAGCGCTTTCGGCTGAACTGCCGATCACCATCGGCGTGTCAAAGGCCGCAAAGGCTGGAGTCTGGAAACCGGCAACCGTGAGGATATGGCCAACACGCGCCGCATCGCCAAAGGCAAACGGGCCGGGTGTGTGGGGATCGGGCCGGGGCTGAGGCGGCAGATGGCGAGACGCCGTCTCATACGGGATCATGCCGAACTGATTATATTGCATCTCGCGCCAGCACATGAAGGCAAGCCGCCCGCCCGGCTTCAACGCCGTATGAATGTTGCGAAAAGCGGCGGCGGGAGCGTTGAAGAACATCACGCCGAACTTGGAAAACACCAGATCGGCATCGCCGTGAAAGTGCGTGGTAGCGGCATCGGCTTCCGCAAATTCGAGATTCAAACGGCCCGCTGCACGCTGGCGCGCGACGGCCAGCATAGGCTGCGACACATCCACGCCCAGCACCCGGCCATGAGAACCAACCCTATCCGAAAGCATCAGCGCGGTTGCGCCAGACCCACAGCCAATGTCGATGACGGTTTCACCCGGCTGAGGCGCAGCTGCGGCGACGGCGCATTCGGCCATCTGCTGCATCATCGCATCCATCTTTTCAGCGTCTTCAGCCCATTTATGACCTGATGCCGCATTCCAATAGGCGATCTGATCAGCGTTGCCCGTGCTCATGCTAGCCCCCTCTTGCAGATGTCGTCATAGCCTGTTGGCGGAACACGTCAAACGCATGGATTAGCCGCCCCGCGCGCACTACATACGTCCCCATGCCGGATTCGTTTGAAGACGCCTTGAATGAGGAAGCGGCGCCTTTGACAGGCGAGCCGCCTTATCTGCAGGGCCTGAACCCTCAGCAGCGCGAGGCCGTGCTGACGACGGATGGGCCTGTGCTTGTTCTGGCCGGTGCCGGCACGGGCAAGACACGCGTGCTGACCACCCGCCTTGCCCACCTTCTTCACACGCGGCGCGCTTATCCCGGTCAGATTCTGGCCGTGACCTTCACCAACAAAGCGGCGCGCGAAATGAAGGAACGCATCGGCCATCTGATCGGCGGTGTGGTCGAAGGCATGCAATGGCTGGGCACGTTCCATTCCATCGGCGCGCGCATGTTGCGCCGCCACGCCGAGCTTGCGGGATTGAAGCCGAGCTTCACCATTCTGGATACCGACGACCAACTCAGATTGATCAAGCAGGTGATCGCCGCCGCCGATCTGGACGAGAAACGCCACCCTGCCCGTCAGCTTGCCGCGCTCATCGACCGCTGGAAGAATCGCGGCTGGCTGCCTGCTGATGTTCCCAACGGAGAATCCTATGGTTATGCGGCGGGTAAAGGCGCGCAGCTCTACGCTGCCTATCAGCACCGGCTTGGCGAACTGAATGCCGCTGATTTTGGTGACCTGCTTCTTTCTGCCATCAAGGTGCTGCGCGAGAATCCTGATGTGCTGGCCGAGTATCAGCGTCGCTTTGTCTATATGCTGGTTGATGAATACCAGGACACCAACATCGCACAGCACCAGTGGTTGAAGCTGCTGGCCGGTGACCGACGCAATATCTGCTGCGTGGGCGATGACGACCAGTCGATCTATGGCTGGCGCGGTGCCGAGGTGGATAACATTCTCTCGTTCGATCGCGACTATCCGGGCGCGAAGGTGATCCGCCTTGAGCGCAATTACCGCTCGACACCGGAAATCCTGAATGCCGCATCCGGGCTCATCAAGGAAAACCGTGGCCGGCATGGCAAGACACTGTGGACCGAGGCTGAGGGCGGCGGCCCTGTTGCGGTGCTGAGTGTGTGGGATGCCGACGAGGAAGCCCGGCACATTTCCGATGATCTTGAAGCACTGCAGAAGCGGAGAGAGCGGTTGGCTTCAGCCGCCATTCTTGTGCGCGCGGCGCATCAGATGCGGGCTTTTGAAGAACGCTTCGTTGCGGTGGGTCTGCCCTATCGGGTGATCGGCGGCCCGCGCTTCTATGAGCGGCAGGAAATCCGCGATGCGCTCGCTTATCTGCGGGTGACAGTGCAGCCCGACGATGACCTTGCCTTCGAGCGCATCATCAACAAACCCAAACGCGGGATCGGCGACAAGGCGTTTCAATCCATTCAGGTCGCCGCGCGGCGGATGGGTGTATCGCTGAGCACTGCCGCGCGCCGGTTAGCCGACAGTGACGAGATCACCGGGAAAGCGCGCGCCAGCCTGCGGGCATTGATGGACGGCTTTGACCGCTGGCGCGGGGCCACGGCGAACCTGCCACACCCTGACCTCGCCACACTTGTGCTGGAAGAATCCGGCTATGTGGAGATGTGGCAGGCGGATAAATCCCTTGAAGCCGAAGGGCGTCTTGAGAACCTGAAGGAACTCATCCGCTCCATGGACGGGTTTGAAAACCTCACCGGCTTTCTTGAGCATGTCTCGCTGGTGATGGAAGCCGAACAGGAAGAAGGCGGCGACAAGGTTTCCATCATGACCCTGCATGGCGCGAAGGGGTTGGAATTCGACACAGTGTTTCTGCCGGGCTGGGAAGAAGGTCTGTTCCCCTCGCAGCGTTCGATGGATGAAAACGGCCTCGCCGGTCTGGAGGAAGAACGCCGCCTTGCCTATGTCGGCATCACGCGCGGCAAGAAGCGGGTGCAGATCAGCTATGCCGCCAACCGCCGTGTCCATGGCCTCTGGCAAAGCGCCATTCCGTCACGATTCATTTCCGAAATCCCGCCAGAAGCTGTTGAGATGAAGGAAGGAATCTCGGGTTCCATCGGTGGGCGCAGCAGCCTAGCTGAAAGCCGCTGGAACCAGGCGGACTTCTCAAGCACCTATGACAGCCCTGGGTGGCGGCGCGCCCAAACCTCGGTCCAGCCGGGTACAATGCGCGCGCGCCCACCCACACTGGAGGCTGAGGCCCGACTGATCACCACAAGCAGCCCCGATGATTCAGGCTTTCAGCGTGGCGATAAAGTCATACACGCCAAGTTCGGGCGCGGGCATGTGACCCACGCTGACGGCAACAAGCTGACGGTGAGGTTTGAAACCGCTGGCGAAAAGAAAGTCGTCGCAGCCTTCCTGAGCCGGGGCTAAAGAAGCGCCATGAACCCACCACTCTGGAAGGCGTCTACTCGCGCCGCGCATGAAGACATAGACCGGCTTTCGACCCTGTTCGAGTTGACGCCGGAACCCGCACCGCAATCGGTCATCGTACTGACGCATCCGCATGAAGACGATGCGGTGATCGAGGCCTATTACGATGCGGCCCCTGATGGTGAAACCTTGAGCCATATTCTGGGGCAACATGTGACGGTGGAAGCCCTGCCTGATGTGGACTGGGTAAAGCTCAGTCAGGAAGGGCTGCCGCCCGTTCGGGCCGGGCGCTTTTTTGTTTATGGCGCTCACGACAAAGGCAAAGTGCCGCCGAACATGGAGGCGCTGGCGATTGATGCCGGTGTGGCGTTCGGTACAGGGCACCACGAAACCACGACAGGCTGCTTGATGGCGCTGGACTGGCTGAAACAGACCGGCTTCGCGCCACGCAATGCTCTGGATCTGGGCACCGGAACCGGGGTTCTGGCGCTGGCTGCCAACCGCCTGTGGCGCATTCCCGTCATCGCCACTGACATTGATCCGCAGGCGATTGACGTCACCCGTGAAAACCTGCGCCTTAACGGGGGCCAGATGGCCATCCGGCCCCTTGTGGCGGAAGGGTTCGCACATGTCGCCATTGCGGAAGGCGCGCCATACGATCTCATCATTGCAAATATTCTTGCAGGGCCTTTGACTCAGCTTGCCCCCGGCATTCGCGCACATATCAGGCCGGGCGGGCGTGTGTTGCTGTCGGGTCTGCTGCGGACGCAGGAACTCATGGTGCTATCGTTTTACCGCGCGCTGGGCATGCGCCTTGACCGGCGTTTCCGGTTGGGGCCGTGGTCGGCCCTTGTGCTTGAACTTTGATCCGTGCGCGCGATCGGGATAGCCTGGAAACATCCGGCGGCATTGTGAGACCAGCATGACCTCATTGCTTATCCTTCAACAGGCGACGGCAAGCGATGCCGTACTGGCGCAGGTTGAAAACTATGGCGTATTTACGCTGACGCTGATGGTGGCGCTCAGCGCTGTCATCGCCGGTCTGATCTTCGGGCTGATGCTGAAGCTGGTGGGTCAGATGATCCTCGGCGGCACTGTCACCTATGCCAGCGCCTTCACGACGATGTTCTTCTATGCGCTGATCTCGGGTGTGGTCAGCGCCTATGTGCTGAAGATAGGCCTTGCCCCTGTCCAGCAGACTTCGGAAAGCACAAGAGCACCAGGCAGTCTGTTCGATGCCCTCGTCCCCCAGATCATGGCGCTGCTTGTCCTGACAGCCTTGATACGCCATTTTGTCCGCGACCCTGACAGGCGCAATCCATCCTGGGGATCGTCCCTGATCATTGCCATCATCATGGATCTGGCCATGTCGTCCGTGTCATATCTTCTGATGCGCAATATGGGTGCCGTCTGACGCATCTGTGCATTGCGGCGAGGCGGCAGGTTTCGTAACGTCCGGTCATGCTTGAGAACTCAGACACCCCTTCACGCCCCCGTTTTCAGACTTATGAAGACCCTGCCCCGCCCAGTGCCACGGCCGCGCGAGTTGCGGCGATCCGCGCTGAAATGGCGCGGCAGAATCTCGATGGCATGATCATCCCGCGCGGCGATGCACATATGAGCGAATATGTCGCGCCGCATGATGAACGGCTTGCCTGGGCCACCGGCTTCACAGGGTCAGCCGGCATGGCCATCGTGAAAAGAGACAAGGCTGCCGTTTTCATTGATGGCCGCTACACCCTTCAGGTGAAGGATCAGGTCGATCTGAATATCTATCAGACGCAGCATCTCATGGATGAACCGCCTGAGGCATGGCTTGCCGCGAATGCAAAACATGGCGAGCGCATCGGTTTCGACCCACGCCTTCACACGCCTTCAGGCATTGGTCGCATCGAGGCCGCTGTGAAGAATGCGGGCGGCATGATGGTGCCTTGTGACCCTTCGCCCGTCGATGCGGCATGGCACGATCAACCACCGCCGCCTGCAGGCGCGGTTGTGCCTTACCCGGTTGAATATGCCGGCGAGACCGCCGCCGATAAGCGCCACCGCATCGCTGCCGAGCTTGCCGCATCAAACATGGATGCAGCAGTCATCACCCTGCCTGAATCCATAGCGTGGCTGCTGAATGTGCGCGGCAGCGATCTTGGGTTCATGCCGGTGCCGCATGGCTTTGCCATCCTGCACAAATCAGCAGAGGTCGACCTTTTCCTCGACCCCAGGAAGATCACCGAAGGTCTGGCGGCGCATCTGGGCAATGCCGTGCGTCTGCGACCGCCACACGAAT
Source organism: uncultured Flavobacteriaceae bacterium (assembly GCA_964390465.1). Lineage (GTDB taxonomy): Bacteria > Pseudomonadota > Alphaproteobacteria > Micropepsales > Micropepsaceae > JADZAI01. Next base: position 20,897 of record CAYMIJ010000011.1, read on the forward strand.
TTGCAGAAGGGCTAGCCGAGCTTTCGGGCAAAGCCACGCTGATTGATCCGGGCGCTGGTTCGCAGTGGATTTTCAGCCGTCTGGAACAGGCGGGCGCCGTCATCCAGCGCGGACGCGACCCGGTTCTGCTGCCGAAAGCTCAGAAGAACGCCGTTGAACTGAAAGGCGTTCGCTCATCGCATGTGCGCGATGGTGCGGCGCTCACCCGCTTCCTCAAATGGGCCGCCAGTGAAGGTGCCGCCGGGCGTATTTCTGAAATCGACGCCTGCCGGAAACTGGAAGATTTCCGGCACGAAACGGGCGCGCTCAAGGATCTTTCATTCCCCTCGATTTCGGGGAGCGGGCCGAACGGTGCAATCGTGCATTATCGCGTGACGGAAAAGACCGACCGCAAGCTGCGCAGCGGTGAGCTGTTCCTGATCGATTCCGGCGCGCAATATCTCGACGGCACGACCGACGTGACACGGACCATTGCGCTTGGAACACCGACAGCAGAGATGAAAGACCGTTTCACCCGCGTGCTGAAGGGCCACATCGCGCTGGCCACGGCGCGCTTCCCGTCGGGAACCACTGGCGCACAGCTCGACACACTGGCCCGCGCGCCATTGTGGGAGGTTGGGCTCGATTACGACCACGGCACCGGCCATGGCGTTGGCGTCTATATGGGCGTTCATGAAGGTCCGCAGAGCATCTCAAAGCGGCCTGTCACGCAGCCGCTGCTGCCCGGCATGATCTGCTCGAACGAGCCGGGTTACTACAAGACCGGCGGTTACGGCATCCGCATCGAAAATCTGATCGTCGTGCGCGAAGCAAACGTCGAGGGTGCAGAGCGGCCCATGCTTGAGTTTGAAACGGTCACGCTCGCGCCGATTGACGTGGAGCTGGTGGAAGCCTCGCTGCTGTCACAGGCGGAGAAGGACTGGCTGAATGCCTATCACGCCCGTGTGCGCGAAACGCTGACGCCGCTGGTCGATGCAGAAACGGCTGAGTGGCTGAAGACGGCAACACGGGCGGTCTGACCAGACATCACAAGCTGCAACCGCTGATGCTCAGTAGCATCTACCACGCGGCAGTGAGGATCGGCATTGACGTCAGGTCTAGTGCCTTAGTCCTGTCGCATAGAGGTTGGCGCCCGTAACGACAGGCGCTGTCAGCGCGCCAAACATGCCCAGCACTTTTTGTATTTCGTGCGTTGAGGCATTGGAGACATACAGAACATCTCCATCACGCATCATGAATCGCTGAGCAGCGAAGAAACCTGCCGGATCGGCCAGAGAAAGCCTGTAAACGACAGGCACATCGCGCCCCTGCGAGAGCAGCGGACTGTAGGGATCAAGCGCCTGTGCAATAGCGATAGGCTCATATCGGAAGACGAAGACGCCTGCGGCATCCGAGCGTGAGTCAATGAGACCCTTCGCCTTGCCGATCGCCTGTGCGAGCGACAGTTCCGGCGCTTCAAACGGCATTTCGCTGTTCTCAAGAGTTGCCCCCAGAACCGTAAGTTTCTGGGTTTCGCGCGATACGGTGATAATATCATCAGGACGGACATAGATATTTTCGCGCGGGTCGTCGAAAAGCGTCTTGAGCGGCACCGTGACCGTGCGCCCATCGCGCGACAGGTGGATGCGCGTGTCGTGCACCGCCGTCTTGATGCCACCTGCCATCGCAATGATGTCGAGAATGCGCTCGCCATGGACACTGAGAGGCAGGCGCGCCCCGCCGCCCACCTCACCCATGATAGAAACCGTCCCGCTGATATTGTTCGTGATCGTGACGAGCACCTGCGGATCAGCTGCCTTGTCAGCGAGACGAGACCTTATCGCCGCTTCGGCTTTTGCCGGCGTGAGGCCAGCGACTCGCACGCGACCAGCGAAAGGCACGCTGATGCATCCATCGCTGCCGACCGCCTGCCCCGGAATGGCCGATGAACCATTGCTGCCGCGCAGCCCAGGCACGCCCGACGGATCGGCGGCTGGTGCTGCAGCAAACAGACCGCCGCCGACTTCCCATACTGTCACCGAAACCGTATCGCCTATGCCGATACGCAAATCCGATGCGCCAGATTTTCCGCCATTTTCTCCAAATGTTTCAAGAAATCCGGGCGATCGGCCAACCGTTGTCTGACTGATCGTGCGGCCGTCAACGTCCACGAGAATATAGCTCGATGCATCGCCGCCAATGTCGGCGCCTGACTCGACATCCGACATGCTGGGGCCAGATGATGACATGGCACCACAGCCGGTCAGCAGGAGCGGGAAGATCGCAGCGATCATGCGATGACATTTCATGTACGAACTGTCTTCCCTAAGACATGACGCCAGACTGCTTTAGTCTGTTTTACCCGCCACAAACCGCGTGTGCACTGCGCCTGAAAGCTCTTGCCTGAAGCAAGCTCCGGAGGAACACTCCAGCATTCGAAACACAGGTATGCACATCATGATCCGCGCCGGACTTAACCTCGACCGACTGTCCCATATCGAGCACATTTATGGTGAAAACTATGTTAAGAATGGACGCCTGCCCTGCGCGTTAACGGTTGTTTACCGGCGCGGCGAGATCGCCCACTGGAGCAAACAGGGCTTTGCGGACATAGAGCGCAAGGTGCCGCTGCAGGACGACACAATCTTCCGCATCTACTCGATGACCAAGCCGCTCACCTCGGTTGCCTTCATGATGCTGCTCGAGGAAGGCAAGGTCGCACTGGACACACCGGTCCACCGGGTTATCCCCGAATGGCGCGACCTGAAAGTGTATGAAGCCGGTTTCATGGAGACGTTCCGCACGCGGCGCACGGACAGGCCCATGCTGATGATCGACCTGCTGCGGCACACGTCGGGCCTCACCTATGGCTTCCAGCAGCGCACCAATGTCGATGCCGCCTATCGCAAGCTGAAAATCGGCGAGATCGAGAAAACCGGCACGCTGGAGGACATGGTGCAGAAACTGGCCACGGTGCCGCTGGAGTTTTCGCCCGGCCGCTTCTTCAACTATTCGGTCTCGACCGACATCCTCGGCTACGTCATCGGGAAACTGGCGAACGAGCCGTTCGAGGTTTTCCTGAAGCGCCGCCTTCTCGATCCGCTGGGCATGAAGGATACCGGCTTTCATGTGCCGGAGGGAAAACACCACCGCCTCGCCGCAAACTATGCCCCGGCGAAAGGCGGCATGATGCTGTATGACGACCCGGCGAAAAGCACCTACCTCAAACCACCTTCGCTAGTGTCGGGCGGCGGCGGTCTGGTGTCCACGGCGCATGACTATCTCCAGTTCTGTAAAATGCTGCTGGGGCGCGGGGCGCTCGATGGTGTGCGCTATATCAGCCCCAAGACACTTGACCTGATGACCGCCAACCACCTGCCGGGGGGCAAGACGCTGCTGGACATCTCGACCTCGATGTTCTCGGAAGTGAGTTATGCGGGCGTCGGCTTCGGGCTGGGCTTTTCGGTGACGACCGACGTGGCGGCCACGATGGTGCCGGGCAGCAATGGTGATTACGCTTGGGGCGGCGCGGCCTCGACCTATTTCTGGATCGACCCGAAGGAAGACATGGCGGTGATATTCCTGACCCAGCTTCTGCCGTCCGACACCTATCCCATACGGCGCGAGCTGCGCACGCTGGTCTATTCCGCCTTCGAGGACTGAGATGCGTTATCTCCACACCATGATCCGGGTCAGCGATGTGGCTGCGTCGCTGGATTTCTTCGTGAACAGGCTCGGCCTGAAAGAAACGCGGCGTCATGACAACGAGGCCGGACGTTTCACGTTGATCTTTCTCGCTGCGCCGGAAACGCCAGGGGCGGAAATCGAGCTCACCCATAACTGGGATGAAAGCAGCTATACCGGCGGGCGCAATTTCGGGCACCTCGCATTCGGGGTCGACGACATCTATGCCGCCTGTCAGCGATTGCTGGATGGCGGCGTCACCATCAACCGACCGCCACGCGATGGTCGCATGGCGTTCGTGCGCTCGCCCGACAATATCTCAGTTGAACTGCTGCAGAAGGGTGCGCCCCTGCCACCACGTGAGCCATGGGCTTCCATGACCAATACTGGCGTGTGGTGAGATTGATCTGTCTCAAGGCCGGCGCGACGCGCACCTTGTTATGAGAGACCATCGCCTGAAGTGCTGCTTATCGGCATGATGGCGACAGAAGGGCGCACACCTTCCCGCGTCTTTCGAAACCTGATGGCCGGGAGCCGCCCTCCCGGCCATTCTTATTAAAACTTGGACTTTGCGAACCATCTTGCTGGCCATAGCCTGCAAGGATGGGACGGGACATGACCGCAATCGCCACATGGGGCGGGAAGACGGCCGAGGCAAAAATCCTGCTTGAATCGCAGGAGATCATTCTGCGTGGCGACATCACAGCGAAAATCCCGCGCACCATCCTCACTGGCAGTGAAGTCAAAGGCGGTAGACTGATCATCGCAGCCGGCACGCAAAAGCTGATCCTCGACCTTGGCGAGGAGGCGGCGCAGAAGTGGCACAGCATTTTGATGAAGCCGCCGCCCTCACTCGCAAGCAAGCTTGGCATTTCAACCGCGAAGCGCGCATTCATTTTCGGCCAGACGAGCGACACAGAACTTCTGAACGCCATCAAAGACGCAACTGCAAAAACGGTGTCTGAGGCGCATATCGTCATCGCCGTTCTGCGCGATGCGTCTGACCTGCCGCGCATGTTGAAGGCCGCAAAGGGGCTGCCCATCTGGTGCGTTTATCCCAAAGGCAGGAACGCGTGCCCCAGTGATGCGGAGGTGCGCCACTTCATGCGCGCCAATGGCTATATGGACAACAAGACCAGCGCCGTTTCAGTAGAACTGACTGCAACGCGCTACACCATGGCGAAATGACCAAGCCTATCTTTGATGTGCTCGGCAAGCCCGAGAGGGCTATTTTTCAGGGACAATGCGGCTGGCGATAATGTGCGCCGTTGCAGTGCGGCGTTCCACAAACACCTCCCCCTCCAGTGTCACGTGGCGCATGTCCCGCGCAGAAGCAATGGCCGCGGAAATCTCGGGCGCGTTGGCCATATCGGATTCCAGATGCGTGATATTCACCACCACGGCCTTGTCCTTGATGATCGCATATGTGCCGGGCGGACAAGGCGCTTTTACACAGTAGATGGGCTGGTAGATGATCGAGAACACGCCCTGAACGTCGGGCTTGGCGGGCGCTTCGGCGCGTGCAGGCATGAGACACAGAACTGCTGCCACCGCCACAAAAGCACTGTTTTTCCTCATCTGGTCACCTCCTGACAGGGAAGACCACATTACCTTTGCGGCGGAATCATGCAGCACCTCAGTGCGGTGCGTCACCCGGTCGCAGACGCTGCCAGCATGTCGTCGCTGGCGTGCGAGGCCAGTGATGGTCTGCCGACAATGAGCGGATCAGCCGTTCCGATCGTATCGGTGTCGCGATTCTCATATGGCAGGCGGCCCAGCACATAACGCATGGCATTCAGCCGCGCGCGCTTCTTGCAGTCGCTCTTGATCACGATCCATGGCGCATCCGAGGTGTCGGTATTCAGGAACATCGCTTCCTTGGCGCGCGTGTAGTCGCCCCAGCGGTCAAGAGAGGCCATGTCGATGGGGCTGAGCTTCCACTGCTTCAATGGATGCATCTTGCGTTCCTTGAAGCGGCGGCGCTGTTCGTCGCGGCTGACCGAAAACCAGAACTTAAACAGATGAATGCCGCTGCGCACCAGTTGACGCTCAAACTCAGGGGTCTGCCGCAGGAACTCGTCGTATTCAGGCTGGGTGCAAAAACCCATGACGCGCTCAACACCGGCGCGATTGTACCAGGAACGGTCAAACAGCACGATTTCGCCCCGTGTCGGCAGGTGCTCGATATAACGCTGGAAATACCACTGGCCGCGTTCGACCTCGCTGGGCTTTTCGAGTGCCACCACGCGGGCACCGCGTGGGTTTAGGTGCTCCATAAAACGTTTGATCGCCCCGCCCTTACCGGCAGCGTCGCGCCCTTCGAACAGAATCACCACACGCGCGCCGGTTTTTCTCACCCACGCCTGAAGCTTCAGAAGCTCGACCTGTAGCCGGTATTTCTGCTTCTCATACGCTTTGCGCGCCATCAGGTTCTTGTAGGGGTAAGACCCTGACCGCCAGCCCGGCGCGAGTTCCTGATCCGGATTCGGCACGCCTGACACTTCTGCCGTGCCTTCAGGCGCCCGCAGGAGCTTCTTGAGCGACCTGCGTTCGTCTGGCGATGCGCCATCCATCAGAGCCTGGATATCAGCAATGACACCCTCTGGCGGCGCACCCAATGCATGACCGTCCAGCAGTTCGCGCAAAGTTTCGGCCTGAACGATACGGCTGCGTGTTGACGCTCGCGCCACACGCCCCTTCTCCAGTGCCTCCGAACTCAGGTCAGGCGGCGTGTCACCCGATGCCACCAAACGCGGCTTGCCGGAGGCTGGGCCACGATTCCTGAGTTTGGTGGTTTTTTTCAATCCCAAACGCCGCTCACGTTGCGCCATGATAATCCCTCCCCATCCCAGATTGCGCAAAAGTATATCCTGCGCCTTCATCTCGAGCATGTCTTGATCGAGATCAAGAATAACGACTCTGGGCGATTGTGAACATGCGGATGGGCCAGGCCAGAGAATACTTTTCTCGCGGACGGCCTACAGCAGGCTTCCCTGCCTCAGGCAGCGTTTCTGGTCAGGGGAACCACCCCTCATAAAGCGCCCGAGCCATGACATGCACATGCGCACGCATGAGGCTTTTCATATGCTGGCACGAACGTGGTCGGTAGATCATTTGGTGGGTCTTTATGCACTGCAGGACTGACAGAAAGCGGGTTGGTCTGGATCAGGTTCCGTTGCCGTCAGAGCCAAATCGGCAGACTGATCCATGAGGCGCAGCGCAGGCATTTTCAGCCTTTACCATCGACCTTTACATGCGCTTGTCGTGACGATAGAGAGCCAGCGATCCGGGAGGGTAAATGGCTTGTTTTCGGCCCTAAAGCCTGTTGGTTAAGAGCTGTCTGTTGGAAGGATCTGCCGAACTCTTTGACATCGAACGAGCCCTCTCCGCCTCACGCTGTAACAAAACCGTGGCAAAATATAAACAAATGAGCAGAGCTGTGCCTGCTAAGAAACTGCAATAAACATAAGACGAATATGAATATGCCAAATGTTCTGCCTATCTTTCTGCCAATGCCGCCCATGCATATTCAGGCGCAGATTCGCAAAGAAACAGGCGGATTATTCTGTGATAACACATTTTCTGAGCATATCCCACACACGCTGAAGCTTGGTCATGGCGCGGTGTGCATGAGTAACGCGCTGTGTTACGCGGAGAGCACTGTTCCTTGCATGGTGCCGCCGCTGCGAGAAGCAATGAGCTTACCAATGTATCCTGGCTGCATGACGCAGTCGGCACGAAATGTGGAACCTTTCAGATCGGCCACGTCTGAGAGCGTCCCATACAATCCTCAATGATGGGTCAGAATGACATGACGAGTCAGACATCGCAGTCGTTGCTGCGCAAGATCTCAGATCGCACCGCCACAATCGGCGTGGTGGGTATGGGTTATGTCGGGCTGCCTTTGGCAGTGGCGGCGTGGCGGGCAGGGTTCAGGGTGGTTGGCTTCGATGTTGACCCCTCAAAGATATCTGCGTTGATGGAGGGTAAAAGCTATATTGGCCGGGTCAGCGATGACCTGATCAGTGAGATGCTGGCAAGCGGGCGCTTTTCAGTCACCCTGTCATTTGATGATGCACAGATCTGTGACGTCATCACGATTTGCGTCCCCACCCCACTAAACAAACATCGCGAACCTGACCTCTCTTTCGTCCTGGATACCACCAGGCAGCTGGCTAAAACCCTGAGGCAGGGTCAGTTGATCACATTGGAGTCAACCACCTATCCTGGCACGACGCGTAGTGAGATGCGTCCGATTCTGGAGGCAACTGGGATGAAGTCAGGAGTGGACTTCTTCCTTGCGTTTTCGCCCGAGCGTGAAGATCCCGGCAATCCAAACTACCACACTGCCACCATTCCAAAGGTTGTCGGTGGTGATGGCGAGGATGCAAGCAAAGTAGCCGAGGCATTCTACAGCCATGTAGTCGCAAAGGTTGTTCCGGTTTCAAGCTGCGAAGTGGCTGAGGCTGTCAAGCTGACAGAAAATATTTTCCGCTCAGTCAATATCGCGCTCGTCAACGAATTGAAGGTGATCTACGACCGGATGGGCATCAATGTCTGGGAAGTCATTGACGCAGCCAAAACCAAGCCATTCGGCTATATGCCCTTTTATCCAGGCCCAGGCCTGGGGGGACATTGTATCCCTATCGACCCTTTCTATCTGACGTGGAAGGCTCGTGAATATGGGGTGCCAACCCGCTTCATTGAGCTGGCAGGCGAAATCAACACTCAGGCACCCTATTTCGTGATCGAAAAACTGGTGAGTGCATTAAGCCAGCATAAGAAAAAGGCGATAAATGGCGCGCGCATTCTTATGCTTGGCATTGCCTACAAAAAGAACGTGGAAGACACACGCGAAAGTCCTTCGTTCGTTTTATTGGAGGAACTTGAAACGCGTGGGGCAAAAGTGGATTTTTACGATCCCTTCGTGCCTGTCATTCCGCATATGCGTGAACACGCAAGCATGGCCGGGCGACGATCCGTTACTTTCGATCCATCCGCTTTTGGGGAGTACGACGCAGTTTTGGTCTGCACAGATCACGATAATGTTGATTACGCGGCGATCGCAAAGGCATGCGACCTCGTGATTGATACCCGCAATGCCATGCGTTCATTCACACACGATGGCGTAGTTCGGGCCTGATCAAATGCGTGTCTGGCTGGTGCAGGTAGGCGAAGAATTGCCCATCGACCCCGGTGCGCCGCGTATGTGGCGCACCTGCCTCGTGGCACAGCAGCTTGCTGCGCGCGGACATGAGGTGACCTACTGGAGCGGCAGCTTCAATCACCAGCAGAAATTGCAACGCACCACGCAAAACCTTCTGATGGATGGCCCAGGCTATCACTTTCAGATGCTGTATGGCCGACCCTATGGGAGCAATATATCCATTGCTCGCATTCTGAGCCACCTCGACAACGCCAGGGCATTTCGCCGTGTGGTGGGGCAACACCCAAGGCCGGATGTCATTTTATGCGGGTTTCCACTCATAGAGCTTGCTGCAGCGGTGTCTGATTTCGCAGTGCGCGAGTCCATTCCTTACGCGCTTGATGGACGCGACATGTGGCCAGAAATTTTCCGTAACCATATCCCCAAACTCGTTCGCCCGCTGGCTACCCCCCTTCTGGCGAAGTGGGAAAAGATGCGCCAACGCACTTTTGAAAAAGCGGATGCCATTACCGGGCTTTCTGATTCCTTCGTAAACTGGGGCCTCAACATTGCCGGGCGCGCGCCCGGCCCGCTTGATCGCAGCTTCCATCTCGCAATTTCTGCCACTGATGTTCCAGCGCCTCAAATTGCGGAAGCAGAAACAAAATGGCAGGCGCTGCTTGGCCCTGTTGATCCACAGGTGCTGACCATCTGTTTTGCAGGAACGATGACCAATCGGGGAGATTTCGACACGATTCTTGACGCGATTATTGCACTGCCGGAATCTCTCCAGAATCGGGTGCGCCTTGTCTTATGCGGCGACGGTGACGCTCGTGAACGACTGGCTCATCGCGCTGCACGATATTCGGGACTGCACGTCCCCGGGTGGCAGAATGCTGCCAGCCTAAGGGCGCTGATGCGCCGGTCTGATGCAGGCCTCCTGCCCTACCCCAATACCGTTGATTTCCTGGCATCATACCCAAACAAGGTGGGCGAATATCTTGCATCGGGCCTGCCGATCATCACCGGGTTGGGAGGCATAACCCGCAGCCTACTGGATGAATGCGGGACCCTGCTGGCTTATGAGCATAGAAATGCCAAATCGCTCAGTGAAGCACTCGCACGATGGCTGAACGATCTGCCCAGCCTGCGCGCCCGGAAAACTTCGGCGCGCTCTGCGTTTGAGAACCATTTCAACCCAGAGACGATTTACCCAGCATTTGCCGATTGGATAGAATCGCTGAGCAAGGTGACGGCTCATGCAAAATGATGCCGTGTGCGACCAGCGCCTGCGGGACATAACAGAAAAAAGCGGGGAGCTGGTTTCACAGGAACAGTACCAGCGCATTCTTGACCGATATATATGGTCAACGGGCTTCTGTACAAAGGCGGACGTGCTTGAAATCGCCTGTGGCACTGGTCAGGGGGTCTCGCTACTCAGGCCGACGGCAAACTCACTCACGCTGCTTGACGCAAGTGCCGGTAACGTCGCTGACCTCAAAGCCGAGTTTGGCGAAGAAGTTCAGGTCCATCATGGCTCGGCAGAACAGCTGCCATATGCCGAGCGCAGTTTTGACGCCGTCTTGATGCTCGAGTGCCTCTACTTTTTTGATGACCCAGCCAAGGCGCTGGCAGAAGCACGGCGTGTTCTGAAGCCGGAAGGTGTGTTGCTCGTCGCGGTCAACAACAAGGACATTTATGATTTCACGCCTCATCCGATGGGACGGATCTATTTTGGCGTTCCTGACCTGCACACGATGCTCCAGCGCGCGGGTTTCACGTCCAGGGTTTTCGGCAACTGCCCGATAAAAACCGGAACTGGGTCAGGGATTACGCGGGCAATAAAATATGCCGTCACGTCGTTGGGGATTTTTCCACAAAACCCAAAGATCAAGCGCCTGCTCAAGCGCCTGTTTCTTGGCCGGCTTATCGCAATGCCGCATCGTCTGCCGGCCGGCGAATATGCCCCACCGCGGATTGAAGAGCTTCCCTCAAGCCGCATCAATACAGATTATAAGATTCTGTTCGCTGAATGCCGCCTGGCTAATGGGGCTTCTTCGTGATGCGCGCCGAACCTATTCTTCCTGCAAGCATGCATGATGAAGCCATCAAGGCAATGTTACAGGGGACTTCGGACAATACGTTCTGGACATTCCGCGGACGCGGCGCATTGGCCGCGTTATTGAAACGGCTGGGCCTTAAGCCCGGTGCTCGGGTTGGCCTCCAGGCATTTACATGCAGTGCTGTCCCTGAAGGTATTCTGGCTGCTGGGGCTCAACCCGTCTATGTTGATATTGACCCAACTCGGCTCACGATGGACCCGCAGAAGGCTCGCGCAGTTGCAGGCAGCCTCGACGCGATCGTCGTGCAGCACAGTTACGGCATTATGGCTGACATGGGTGCGCTGAGCGAAATCGCGAACAATGCTGGCATCCCGCTTATCGAGGATTGCTGTCATACATATCTTTCCAGAACCAGAGACGGGGCGCGGGCGGGCAGTATTGGTGATGCTGCCTTTTATTCGCTCGAATGGGGCAAACCGTTGGTATGTGGCATCGGTGGGATTGGCACGATCAATCGAGCTGAACGCTTTGGTTTGAGGCAGCCTAAGTTTGTTACGCCTGGCCTGCGCGCACGACTCCAGATCGAAGCACAATATCTTGCCTACAGGGTTCTCTACTCGCCGGCGCTGTATTGGCCCGTCAAACGCTGCTTTCATGCCTTGTCACGGCTAGGCGTGGGTCGCAGCAACTACACCCTGCAGGACATCCCAGCTGCTGACGTAAATGCCCTGGAGCCCACTACTGTATCGGAAGAATTCGGCTGGAGCGCTGCACCGTCAGTGCGCAGGCGCGCCACAACAGGTGCCAATATGGTTGCGCGGGGGGCTGCCCATAGTCAGGCGCTTGCTGAAATCTACGCGCGAACACTGCCTTCATTTGTCCAGCTTTCCGGGCTTAGGCTTAAAGATGATGTGCTGGTGCGTTTCCCGCTTCTCGTCGATGAGAAGGATGCAGTCCTTGCATTCGCTGAGCGCAACCGGATCGAAGCGAGTGAGTGGTATCGAACGCCAGTGCACCCTTATCCAGCGCACGCTGCCGCTGTTGTCCGTTACGAAGCCGGGATGTGCCCCGAAGCAGAATCAATGGGCAAAAGGATCATCACGCTGCCGCTAAATATGCGGACAACGCCAGCGCAGGCCCGTACAATCGCTGCCGCTCTCAACCGGTTTTTCTCAGATCAACATAAGCTAAGGTCAGATAATGTTTGACGTTAAAGTTCCTTTTTTTGACTGGGCTGGCTTCTTTGGTGAGCGCAAAGATGAATTCGCCCGCATCATGATCGACACCGCATCTCGCGGGGGATTTATCCTGCAAAAGGATGTCGAGGAATTCGAAAACAATCTCGCTGAGTTCATCGGCGTCAAGCATGTCATTGGTGTCGCCGACGGAACCAACGCGATCCTGCTGGGGTTGCGCGCTTCTGGCTTGCAGCCGGGCGATGAAATCATTGTTCCGTCTCACAGTTTCATTGCAGCGATCCAGTCCATCCATTTTGCGGGTGGCATCCCCGTTCCTGTTGAGCTTGCCGAACATGACTGGCTGGTTGACCCGGCAGCGATCGAGGCTGCCATCACACCGCGCACCAGGGCCATCATGCCAGTTCACGTCAATGGCCGCGTTTGCCAGATGGACAAGATCATGGAGATCGCACAGCGCCACGGGCTTGCCGTTTTCGAAGACAGTGCGCAGGCTGCAGGCGCGAAGCTGAACAATATTGGCGCGGGATGTTGGGGCCAGTGGGGAACGTACAGCTTTTACCCTTCCAAAACACTTGGATGCTTTGGCGATGCAGGTGCGCTGGTGACAAATGACGATGCCATCGCCGAAAAAGTGCGTGCCATGCGAAATCACGGCGCAAATCGGGAAAAAAACATCCCACTGAATGTAAATGTGTGGGGCACAAATTGCCGCCTCGATAATATCCATGCGGCGATCCTCAACTACAAGCTAACTTACTATGGGGAGGCGATCTCACGCCGCAGGGCAATCGCAGCGTGCTACGACGCCGCCTTCAAAAACATTGCCGCAATGCGGCTTCCCCCAGCGCCTTCAGATGGCGCGTATTTCGACATCTACCAGAACTACGAGCTTTGCGTAGAATCTCGGGCACAGCGCGATGCCTTGCGGAAATACCTTTCTGAGCACCATGTGGGCACAATCATTCAGTGGGGTGGATTTGGGGTTCACCAGCTTTCGGGTCTAGGGTTTACGCAGCACTGCCCCAAGACGGACCTGTTTTTCGAGACATCATTGCTTTTGCCGATGAACCATATCCTGACGCAGGCGCAGGTTGATCATGTAATCGCTGTCGTTCAAGGTTTCTTCGAGCGGACAGCGTAAGGACAACAGATATGATTTATGATCTGGGATCGCTGGCCGACCCCCAGCAACACAATGCGCCGCTTGATCTGGCCAATCACCCGACAGATTGGCTTATCAATGCCCTGCACATGATGCTGCGCATACGATTTGCTGAGGAAGCGGTAGCCGAACTCATTTATTCTGGCCATGCCAAGTGCCCTTGCCATCTTGGGATCGGCCAGGAAGCCGTTGCGGTGGGCGTGTCAGCTCATCTGACCGCGTCTGATCGCATATTTGGCGGCCATCGCAGCCACGCACACTATCTCGCGCTTGGTGCTGGCCTGGATGAAATGATGGCGGAAATTCTTGGCAAGGCCACTGGCTCATCGCAGGGGATGGGCGGCTCCATGCACCTTTACGCGCCCGACAACGGCTTTCACGGATCAGTCCCTATCGTTGGCGCGACCATTCCAATTGCCGCTGGCGCCGCGCTGGCAGCCAAGATGGATGGGGCCGGTAGCGTGGCAGTATGTTATTTTGGCGATGGTGCCTGCGAAGAAGGTGTTCTTCACGAAACCCTCAACATGGCTGCGGTGCTCAAACTTCCCTGCCTGTTCGTTGTCGAGAACAATCTGTATTCAAGCCACCTCGATATCGGGTTGCGTCAGCCGGCAAACAGCGTGGCCAGGTTCGCAGAAGCCAATCGCATTTCGCACCGCGTTGTCGATGGGAACGATGTTGTGTCGGTTGCCAGCGCCGCCGGAGTTCTGATTGAAGCGGCTCGCAGGGGTGAAGGCCCTGGGTTTATTGAAGCTGTGACTTTTCGCTGGCGTGGGCATGTAGGCCCGAATGAGGACATTGATGTTGGCGTGCAGCGTGCCCCCGAAGTCCTTGCTGCCTGGAAAAGCCGTGACCCTGTGCGGCGGCTGTGCGAGGCTCTTGTTGCCCAGCGCAGTGTTGATGCCTCTGCTTTCACCGAACTGGAGAGAACCGTTCGTGATGAGGTCAGTCTGTCAGTCGCGAAAGCGCATGCAGCGCCCTATCCACCGGAATCGGCACTGCTCGATCTAGTATATGCACCGGAAAGTGGGCGCGCATGATGAGTTACGAGCTGGCCTACTGCGATGGGATCAGGGAAGCCTTCGAATATTGCATGGACCGTGATGACAAGGTCTTCGCCATTGGCCAGGGCCTGTGGAGCCCCTGGTATGTAGGACGTTCCATGGACAATCTCGACAAAAGATACGGCAAGGAACGTGTCATCGATACGCCTGTTTCTGAACAGGCAACAACCGGGATTGCTGTTGGTGCTGCGCTTCAGGGGTATCGTCCTGTGGTCATTCACCCGCGCATGGATTTCATGATTCTGGCGACGGACCAGATCGTCAATCAGGCAGCCAAATGGCGCCATATGCTCGGAGGAAAAACATCCCCGTCAATGGTTGTGCGCGGCATTGTAAACCGCGGTGGCGAACAGGGCGCACAACACAGTCAGGCTCTGCATGCATGGTATGCACATATTCCAGGATTGCGTGTTGTCATGCCGGCAACTGCTTCAGATGCCCGCGACCTGCTGATTGCAGCGATCCAATCTCCAGACCCCGTTCTCTACATCGACGACCGCTGGTGCTATGAACATAAGGAAACGGTGTCGCCCCCTAAGGATGTTGATCTTGCCAGCGTCAAACCTGTTCTTCGGCGCGAAGGGACCGACATCACCATAGCTGCTGCGAGTTACTCAGTTCTGTTGGCGATGGAAGCCGCATCAAGCCTTTCAGGCGAAGGAATAAGCTGCGACGTGATTGATATGCGTGCGCTCAACCCGCTGGATGCGACTTTGGTATCTTCCTCCGTGCAAAAAACGGGCAGGCTGCTGGCAGTGGATGGTGGCTGGCGAACCTGCGGTTTTGCGGGAGAGCTCATTGCGCGTGCGAGCGAGTCCACGAATCCTTCCGATTGGAAAACGGCACCGCGACGCATAACGCTGCCGGATGCCCCTGCCCCAACCAGCAAGCCACTGGAAGCGATCTACTATCCAACCGCTGACAGTATTGCGCAGGCGGTGCGCAGCATGGTTGGTATCTGAATACAATGGGACGAAGGCTGCTTGACATAGTCTCAGGAGCACTCGGTCTGGCATTGCTATCAGTGCCACTGGGGATCATCATTTTTCTGGTCTGGCGGCAGGACGGACATTCGCCTTTCTACATTGCCAGTCGAGCCGGAAGGGGCGGAAAGCCCTATTCCATGATCAAAATTAGATCAATGATCGTCAACGCCGACAAATCCGGAGTCGAATCAACCAGCAAAAGCGATAATCGGATCACGCCTCTTGGTCATTTCATCAGGCGCTGGAAGGTCGATGAACTCAGTCAGCTCTGGAATGTCCTTAAAGGTGACATGAGTCTGGTCGGACCACGGCCAAATACACTGAAGGAAACAGCAAGCTATTCTGAGGCAGAGAGAGGATTGCTGTCAGTTCGGCCCGGGATCACGGACTTCTCCTCCATTGTCTTTTCAGACGAAGGGGACATTCTGAAAGACAGCACCGATCCTGATGCTGACTATACGAGATTGATCCGCCCGTGGAAAAGTGCGCTGGGCCTGCTCTATGTCAGGAATGCGTCAGTGTATCTGAACCTGAAGCTGATCTGGCTCACCATCGTTGCAATTTTCGGGAAGCGCGCCGCGCTGGAAAAACTTCAGCCGATCCTCGCCCGCTATGGATGTGACCCAGTCGTCGCCAAGGTTGCGCTGCGTGATCAACCGCTGGAAGCCTGGGCCGGAAAACTGACCGCACAGGCCTTGAGCAAATAGACATTCAAATCTTTTGCCATAGGCCTCCCTGATCCATTGAGTTCTGCGCTGCTTCCAGGACTGCAAGCACACCATTGGCCTCTGCCGCGTCGGTGCGCGGTGTTGTGCCTGTACGAATGCAATCCAGAAAATGTTGCATCTCCGCCCTTAACGGCTCGCCTTTGGGAACCCCCACAATTTCAGTTTCCTGGCGCACAGCCTTTGGGCGGGAGCCTTGCCAGTTAATTGCAAAGTCAACGATCTGCAGTTTGTTGTCCCAATCTGCCGTATCATTAAAGATAGCCATGGCCCGATCGCCAATGACAACGAGCTTTTGCTCCTTCTCCGGGTGAAACCAGGAGGCACGGATTTCAGCAGTCAATCCGCTGGCGAAGTGGAGTTGCAGCGCTGAAACGTCGGCAATGCCAGGCTGAAAGAAATCCCTGCCCCATGCGAGAACTTTCTCAGGAGCTGCGCCCGCCAGCCCAAGAACCATTGAGATGTCGTGAGGCGAAAAACTCCAGAGTACATTTTCTTCATGCCGCAACATGCCCAGATTGAGGCGACTGGATTTAATATGCCGGACATTGCCCAGACGCCCTTTTGCTGCAAGGTCTAAGAGCGCCAGATAGACAGGATGGTATTGAAGCAGATGGCCGACCATTACGACGACTCCGGCCTTCTTCGCCGCTTCTTCAATTTTTCTGCCTTCGGCAATGGATAGCGATATCGGTTTCTCGATATATGTATGCTTGCCTGCGTTGATGGCTGACATAGCCAATGTGAAATGGGTCGCAGCCGGTGTTGCTATGATCACCGCATCGCAGTCAGGCTGCGCTATCGCTTCCTCCACCGACAGCGCATGAGCAACGCCAAGCTGGCGGGCGAATTCGGCGGCTTCCTCACTTGGGTCCACTACAAGCTTTAGCGCGCCCAGTTGGAACATGTTGCGAGCGATATTCTTACCCCATCCGCCGCACCCCAGTAGCGTTACATTACTCATTTCATCCATTTCCTGTTCTTTTGTCAGAAGCATCTGGCTGGCCAACCAGAAACCAGCTCATTGGCCGCCCCATGATGGCCTGTGTGTCGTGGCTTCTACGATGCAGAGCGCGGCGGGAGCAATATGCTGTCCAGAAAAGCAATACGACAAACGACGTGCTGGCTTATGCCATATATTCATTAAGGTTCGCGCGGATTGCTGTACCTGCCAATACTGAAGCCAAGAGCTCAGAATCGTTCCGATGCGTGCCTGGTTGATGCAACGCATCTTCGTGCTGCCTGCGATATGCAGGGAGCGGTTCAGAGCCCAGCGATAAGTGCCAGCCAGGTATCTTCGTCGATCACCCGCACGCTGTGCTTTTCGGCCTCTTTCAGTTTTGAGCCTGCACCCGGTCCGGCAATGACCAGATCGGTCTTTGCCGAAACAGAGCCCGCCACTTTCGCACCAAGGCTTTCGGCACGCGCCTTGGCTTCATTACGGGTCATCTTTTCCAGCGAGCCAGTGAACACCACGGTCTTGCCCGCCACCGGCGACTCCAACGCCGGTTTTTCGGCGTCTTCAATCATCAGCACATCAAGAAGCCTTGTGACTTCATCCATGTTGTGCGCCTCACCGAAAAACTCAGCGGCAGCATCAACGACAGTCTGACCGATCTGATCGATGGTTTTCATCTCGGCGGCTTCGGTTTCGATGCCATCGGCGACACGGCGCATGGCTTCGACGAATGCTGATGCAGAGCCATAGGCGCGAGCGAGTTGCTTCGCCGTCGTTTCGCCAATATGCCGGATGCCAAGCGCATAGATGAAACGGTGTAGACCAGTCGTGCGGCGTGCGCTTATGGCATCAAAGAGCTTTGTAGCTGACTGCGCGCCCCACCCTTCGCGGTCTGCAATCGCAGACCCGCCGCTGCCATATCGTTCTTCGAGATGGAAAATATCCGATGGTGTACTGAGCAAGCCATCAGCGAGGAAAGCGTCGATGTGCTTTGCACCTAACCCTTCGATGTCAAAGGCGAGGCGCGAGACAAAATGCTTCAGACGCTCGCTGCGCTGCGCTGGGCAGACAAGACCGCCGGTACAGCGCACGGCCACCTCGCCCTCCTCGCGCACGGCATGGGAGCCACACGCCGGGCACACCGCTGGAAAGATGAATGGCTTTGCGTCTTTGGGACGCTTGTCTGCCACCACACCAAGAACCTGAGGGATGACATCACCGGCGCG
Source organism: uncultured Flavobacteriaceae bacterium (assembly GCA_964390465.1). Classification (GTDB taxonomy): domain Bacteria; phylum Pseudomonadota; class Alphaproteobacteria; order Micropepsales; family Micropepsaceae; genus JADZAI01. The sequence goes on from CAYMIJ010000011.1 coordinate 39,089, forward strand.
TTGCAGAATGACGGTGTCGCCAATGCGGACATCCTTGCGAGCGATTTCATCGGCGTTGTGCAGCGTTGCATTGGAAACAACCACGCCGCCGACCGTTACCGGCTTCAGTTTGGCGACCGGGGTGAGCACGCCCGTGCGGCCCACCTGAATGTCGATGTCGAGCAACTCCGTCGTCGCCTGTTCAGCCGGAAACTTGTGCGCGATCGCCCATCGCGGACTGCGGGAAACGAAGCCAAGGCGATCCTGAAGATCCAGCCGGTTCACCTTGTAGACGACACCATCAATGTCATACGGCAGCGTGGCCCGCAGTGACTCTATCTCGGCGTAGAAGGTCATCATCTCATCAAGAGACGCACATACCTGCATCAGCGGATTGGTTGCGAAACCCCAGCCCGCAAATGTTTCGACTACACCCGCCTGCGTGTCCCCCGGCACCTGGCTGGCCTCACCCCAGGCATAGGCAAAAAAAGTGAGCTGGCGCGCGGCTGTAATGGACGCATCCAGCTGACGCAGCGACCCAGCAGCGGCGTTGCGTGGATTGGCATAAAGCGGCTGCCCCGCTTCGACCTGCCGCGCATTGAGATTTTCAAAACGATCTTTCGGAAAATAGACTTCGCCACGCACTTCAAAAACATCAGGCGGGTTTGGCGTGTTCAGTGTGTGCGGGATGCCTTCCACGGTTTTCAGATTGGCGGTGACGTTTTCGCCTTCCGCACCATCCCCGCGCGTCGCGCCAACTGTCAGCACACCTTTTTCATAGCGCAGGCTGGCTGAAAGCCCGTCGATCTTGGGTTCGGCGGTGAAGGCCAATGGCGCGCTTTCGTCCAGCCCCAGAAAGCGCCGGATACGGGCGATGAACTCTGCCACATCCTCGCGGGTGAATGCATTATCGAGCGAGAGCATGGGTCTGGCGTGGCGCACTTTCTCAAAACGCGCCGCAGGCTTTGCGCCCACACGCAGAGAGGGCGAGTCCAGCCCGATCAGATTCGGGAAGCGCGCCTCAATGGCCGTATTACGGATTTTAAGCGCGTCATACTCTGCATCGGAAATGGTTGGCGCATCTTCCTGATGATAGCGCCGGTCGTGTTCGCTGATGGTCAATGAAAGGCGCGTCAGCTCCTGCTTCGCTTCCTTCTCGGTCAGCATATCTGGGATCTTGTCGCGTGGCAGCGCTTTAGCTGACTTCGCCATCTCAGCCCCGCGCCGACAGCAATGTATCAGCAGCGGCGCGCGCTTCCTTCGTGATCGACGCGCCCGAGAGCATACGCGCGATTTCTTCGCGACGACCATCATCATCCAGCCGCGCAACCTGGGTCAGCGTTACGCCGCCCGCCGTCTTTTTGGAGATTCGATAGTGGCTGTCACCGCGTGCAGCAACCTGTGGTGAGTGTGTCACCACCAGCACCTGTGCGTGCTTCCCAAGCTTTGCCAGACGCGCGCCTACAGCATCTGCCACTGCACCGCCAACGCCCTGATCGACTTCGTCGAAGATCAGCGTGGGGGCTGTGCCACGTTCGGCCAGCGCCACTTTCAGCGCCAGAATGACACGCGCCAGCTCACCGCCCGAAGCAATCTTTGTGAGTGGGCCCGCAGGTGTGCCGGGATTGGTTGAGATCTGAAACTCTACCGCATCCATGCCTGCCGCAGTCGCCTGCTCAAGCGATAGCGGTTGAAGCGCAACGGCAAACTTCGCCTTGTCGAGCTTCAAGGGCTTCAGCTCTTTTGCAACCGAGGCTTCCATTTTTGCAGCGGCACTGGAACGTTTTGCGGTCAGTGCCTTCGCGGCCGCGATGAACGTCGCCTGCGCCCCCGCAACCGCCTTGGCGAGCTTTGCCATGCGCGCTTCCGACTGGGCCAAGGCTTCTGCCTTTCCGGCCAGATCAGCCGACAGCTTTGGCAGATCATGCACCTGCACTTTGTATTTGCGCGCCGCCCCACGCAGCCCAAACAGCCGCGCCTCTATGGCTTCCAGCCGGGCCGGATCGAAGTTCATAGCGTCCAATGCACTTTCCGCCTGTGCGCGCGCTTCGGTGGTTTCCTGAACGGCGCGTTCCAGCGCGTCGGCGGCAACATCCAAACGCCCCATCGCCTGAGAACGCAGCCGCTCAATACGCTTGGCAGCTGATGCGAGCCTTGTATCGACAGCGCGATCACCCCCACCCAAAAGCTCAACGATGGCCGACAGCTCGCCCGCCAGTTTTTCCGATGACATCAGGAGTGCGCGTTCCTGAGCGAGCTGTTCTTCCTCACCGACCTCCGGTGCAAGCCGGCTGAGTTCAGTCACAGCAGCCTGCAGCCAATCGGCCTCGGCCCTTGCTGCACTGACATCGCGCGCGAACGTTTCCGCTTCTTCTTCGGCGCTGCGTAAGGTGGCATGGGCCAGCGCCGTCGCCTCCACCTCTTTCGCATGACCGCCTAACGCATCCAGCAAAGCGCGATGGGCAGACGCGCTGAGCAGGCCGTGCCCGTCATTCTGTCCGTGTAGCTCGACGAGTGCATCGCCAACCTCGCGCAGCAGCGCGGCACCAACCGCCTGATCGTTGATGAAAGCGCGCGACTTGCCATCAGATGAAAGCATCCGCCGCAGGATGATCTCATGCCCCGATTCAATGCCGCTATTGTTCAGAAGATCACGGACGGCATGCCTGGCATCAGGCTCAAATACTGCCGTCACAGAACCCGATGCTGCCCCCTGCCGTACAACGGCCCGGTCAGACTTGCGCCCAAGTGCCACCTGCAAGGCGTCGAGAAGGATCGACTTGCCAGCCCCTGTTTCACCGGTCAGGACGTTCAGGCCGCGCCCAAGCTCAAGGTCAAGCTGTTCGATCAGGACAACGTCCCGTATCGACAGCTGCGTGAGCATGGGTCAGCCTTTCAGTTTGATTTCAAAGGCCAAACGTGCGCGACAGCCACGAGCCCTGGTCAGCACGCGGCTGCAACTCGCTGCCCGTCAGAAGCGCATACGATTCCTCGTACCAGCGGCTGCCGGGGTAGTTATACCCCAGAACGGCAGCAGCTGTTTGCGCTTCGCTGAACAGGCCAAGAGCAACATAGGCTTCAACCAGACGATGAAGCGCCTCAGGCACCTGCGACGTGGACTGAAACAGCTCTACAACCGCACGGAAGCGGTTGATGGCCGCCACATACTGTTCGCGCTTCAGATAATACCGGCCAATCGACATCTCCTTGCCCGCCAGATGGTCGAGCGTGAGATCGAGCTTGAGGTGAGCATCACGTGCGTAGACCGTGTTGGGAAAACGCTGGATGACATCGTTCAAGGCAACCAGAGCCTGCTGCGTGGTGGCCTGGTCACGGCCCACATCCACGATCTGCTCATAGTAGGAAATGGCCTTCAGATAGTTCGCGTAGGCCGCATCCTTGTTGCCAGAATACAGGGCCAGAAAACGGTCAACGGCGTTGATGGCATCGCCATACTTGTTCATTTCATAATAGCTGTACGCGGCCATCAGAATGGCGCGGCGGGCCCATACCGAATAGGGGTATTGCCGCTCGACTTCCTCAAACAGCGGCGCGGCTGTGCGATAGTCAGTGCGCTCCAGACGGTCCATCGCCGCGTTGTAAAGCTCCTCAACGGAGACCTCTCCGTTGCCCGCGGCGTAGTCAGGCTCGCTGGATGAGAATGGGTTGATGCTGTTCATGGTTTCGCACGCGCCAAGCACAAGCGCGCCGGTCAGCACCGCCGCGGCGGGCCAAAGCCTCACCATCCGGCTGAAAGCGCCTGCAACCACCATACTGACCTCTTACGCCACGAATGAACACACTGAGGGAAGCCCGCCCGATGCCCGGACCGGCCCCCGTCACTGGCAGTCTTAAAAGAAACCTGCGCCAACCGCCATAGGCAGGCGATCACATGGCAGCGGCAACCGCCATCTTTCCTGAAGCCGGGCGGTGTGCCCCCAGCGGCACGATTTCATAGGCGTCCGGGGCGGCAAACAGCGCCCGCAAAAGCCGATTATTGAGGGTATGCCCCATTTTCTCGCCCTCAAACCGGCCCCAAATGGGGTGCCCGGCCAGTGCCAGATCGCCCAGAACATCAAGAACCTTGTGCCGGACGCACTCGTCGCTGAAGCGCAGACCACCCTCGTTGAGCACCTGCCCGTCATCGACCACGACCGCATTGTCGAGCGAGCCGCCCTTGGCCAGCCCATGCGCGCGCAACGTTTCGATATCCTTTGCCTGCGTGAAGGTGCGGGCCGGGGAAATATCCTTCAGAAAACGCTCACGGCTCAGATTAAAGACCAGACGCTGTCGGGCGATCGCGGCAGCTTCAAAAGAGATGGCGCAGTCAATCTGGAACCCTTCATGCGGCTCCAGCCGAACCAGCTTGTCTCCATCGCGCACTTCAACGGCGCGCAGGATATGCAGAACCTTGCGGGGCGCGGCTTGCGACATGGAATCCGCCGCATCCAGCATGTCCATAAACTGCGAAGAACTGCCATCAAGGATGGGGACTTCGACATCGCTGATCTCAATCAGCACATTGTCGATCTCAGAGGCAGCCAACGCCGCCATCAGATGCTCAACCGTGCGCACTTCCACGCCGGCGTCATTGCGCAGCGTTGTGCCGTACGCAGCCGATGCAACGAGATCGTAGCGCGCAGGCACGAAGGCACCGTCGCCGTCGACGTCAGTGCGGCGGAACACGATGCCGTGCCCAATGGGTGCAGGGTGCAGCGTAAGCGCGACGGGCTGGCCTGAATGCAGGCCGATGCCTTCGCAGGTCACGCTCTGTCTGATCGTGGATTGATGCCGCTTCACCGTATTCTCCAACTGGCGCGCAGTCGCCGCCAAGGCCGTTAGGAATAAGGTTGAAATCGTGCAGCGGCGAATGAAGCCATGTTTCAAACTGTTTCAATAATTCATGAATTATATCAATGAGTTACAACATGGCCACCGGGATCTCACTGCGATTGCTCAGGTGCCAGTTAACTCTATCGGCACGCAGAGCAAAAAAGAAAGCCCCGGCCTGGTGAGGTCGGGGCTTTCTCAAACCATCTAGGCTGAATGTTATGAGCCAGCCTGGCGGCGCAGGAACGCCGGGATTTCAAGCGGGTCTTCGGCAGACGTATTGCCGAACAGTGACGGTGACTCTGGCCCTTTGAGGGTACGCGCCGAAGCGCGCGGCTGACCAGGTTCAGCAAAGCGGGCAGCTGGTGCTGGGGTTGCATCGGGCTCAGACTGATAGCGCGGCTGTGGTGTAATATCAGCGCGCTTGGCCTTGGAGCGAGAGAACAATCCGCCAAGCGTGCCCATCAGACCGTGGCTGGCTGGTTCCGGCGCTATGCCCGGACGTGTAATCGGCTGACCGATACCCGCCCCACCCCGGATGCCTGCCGATTCGGCCGTGATCGCAAAATCATCAAAGGTGATCTTGGAGCGCGGTGCCGGCTCAGTTGGTTGGGCAGCTGAAACGCGATGCTGACTGATCGCAGCTTCGGCTTCGGCAACCCGCCGGCGGGCATCTTCCAGTGCGCGTTCCTGATCCGCCAGATCAGACTGAATTTTCTTTTCAGCCATGTCCTGAATGATGTGAACCGCGTTGGGTTGCGGTGCAGGTGCCATAACCTCGGGCTGCACGATGGGCTGCGGTGCCGCAGCCGGGGTGCTGAGCCGAGGCGCGCCAAGATACGGGCGGGCCATGGCAGGGGTAGCAATCTGCGGCGCGGGTTTGGTCTCGGCACGCTCTGCAGCGTCAATACCGGTTGCTACGACCGACACGCGGATACGGCCTTCCAGCTTCGCATCGAAGGTGGAGCCGACCTTGATATTGGCGTCGCTGTCCACTTCCTGACGAATGCGGTTGGCCGCTTCATCGGCCTCGAACAATGTCAGATCCGGGCCGCCTGTGATGTGGATGAGCACGCCCCTGGCGCCCTTCATCGAGACATCATCCAGCAGCGGGTTGGAGATGGCCGCTTCGGCAGCATCCAGCGCGCGCTTCGGCCCTTCAGCCTCGCCCGTGCCCATCATCGCCTTGCCCATTTCCATCATGACGGTGCGCACATCGGCGAAGTCGAGATTCATCAAGCCGGGTACGATCATCAGATCGGTGATGCCGCGCACGCCCGAATGCAGAACCTCGTCAGCCATCGCAAATGACTGCGCCAATGTCGTCTTCTCATTGGCAACACGGAACAGGTTCTGATTGGGAATGACGATCAGCGTGTCGACAATGTCCTGCATCTTGGCGACGCCGCCTTCGGCCTGACGCATGCGCTTGTCGCCTTCGAAGTGGAAGGGCTTGGTGACCACACCCACGGTCAGGATGCCCATGTCACGTGCGATGCGCGCGATGACAGGCGCTGCACCCGTGCCCGTGCCACCGCCCATGCCTGCGGTGATGAAAGCCATGTGGCATCCGGCCAGAACATCCTCGATCTCAGCAATCGAGGCTTCCGCAGCCTGCGCGCCAATCTCAGGCTTCGATCCGGCACCAAGACCGAGTGTAACATTCGCGCCGAGCTGGATTTTCCGGGGGGCGAGATTGTTAGCAAGCGCCTGTGCATCGGTATTCGCGACGACGAACTCAACACCCAGCAGTTCGGATGTGAGCATGTTGTTGACAGCATTGCCACCTGCACCGCCAACGCCAAAGACCACGATGCGGGGCTTCAGTTCAGGCGATTCCGGGGCATGGAACTTAATCGACATTGAGTGCCTCCAGCTTCATCACTTGGTCCAGTCCCCGCCATTGTGTTTGGCATCCGCCGGCGTGCGCACCGGTCGAATCATTCAGCTCATACGCTTTTTGGCGCGTGATGCGTTTCATAGAAAGGTCTCCTTGATCCAGGCCCCCACTCGGCCGAACGACTGTCGGCGCTGCGGGGCTGAAATCACGGTCTGTTGTTCGCGCAGGCCGCCCGCCTGGGCGAGGCTCATCAATCCAGCCACGGCCGAGAATGCCGGGCCGGAAACCGATGGCGGCAATGATTCGAGTCTCGTGGGTCGCCCGATGCGCACACGCTTGCCGAGTGCGCGGCTGGTGTAATCCTGAAGGCCCATCAGCTCCGACGCACCACCCGTCAGCACGACGACATTGCTGCCCACATGACCTGATGCCTTCAGCCTCTCGGAAACCAGCTCAATGGTTTCTTCGACACGCGGCTGAATGATTGAAATCAGTTCCTCGCGGGGTATTCGGCTGCCATCAGAGTCGCGCTCATCGCCAATCTGTGTGACGCGGATCATTTCGCCATGTGCGCCAGGCACGGGCAGCGCATTGCCATGCAGTGTCTTCAGACGTTCGGCCTCGCGGAAAGGCGTTGAAAGGCCGCGCACGATGTCGTTCGTGATGTGGCGACCACCCACGGGGATCACATCACAATAGACCAGCTTGCCTTCGGAAAAGACGGCAATCGATGTCGTGCCGCCGCCCATATCAACAACGGTCGCACCATATTCGAGTTCTTCATCATGCAGGCATCCAAGCCCCGCCGCGTAGGCCGCAACGGCGCGACCTGTCACGTCGAGGTGGCATTTCTCAATGCACACTTCGAGATTATGCAGGGGAGCAACGGCGGCCGAAACCACATGAACCGCAACACCAAGTCGCTCGCCAAACATGCCGCGCGGGTCACGAATACTACCGGCAGCGTCCACGGAATAACCAAGTGGTGCGCTGTGAACGATCTCCCGATCACCATGTTGAGCTTGTTGGCGCGCCAGAGAAAGCACGCGGCGAATGTCCCCGTCACCAATTTCGTTGGCATTGAGCGGTGTTTCAGCCCGCACAATCTGGCTTTGTGGCTTACCGCACGAGAAAGAGATGAAGACTTCGGAGATTTCCGTGTCTGCCATTTCCTCAGCACGCTCTAGCACAAAGCGGATCGACGCCTCGACACGGTCCAGCTCAGCGATCTGGCCCTGACGGATACCGGCGCTTTCGCCATGACCCACGCCCAGAACTCTGGTCTTTCCACGCGCGCCGTCCCTGCCCGGTTCAGCACGCGCCACGAGACAGGCCACTTTCGTGCTGCCAACATCCAACGACGCGTAAACACCCGGACGGACATCCGTAGCTGCTTTCTTGCCCCGCTTTGCACTGCTCAAACGGCCGATCATGTGCTTTCGCCCCTGGCAATCGATTCTTCCGCGCCCCCGCGGGGTTTGATGACCATGCGGTCAGGCAGGCGCAGGTCGATGGTTTCGATATCGCGCTCGAAAATCTTCTGTTCCTGCTCCAGTACGGTGAGCCGGTGGAGCGCTTCCTCGACACCGTCTTCTGGCAGGCGCACCACCACGCCGGTTTTCAGATGAAGATCCCAGCGCCGATCTCCAACCCGCACAGATGCTTTAACCTGGCGCTGGACCACAGGAAACTTCAGCAATAGCTCGATCAGCTCCGCGGCACGGACTGGCGCGCCGTCACCAACAACGACAGGCAGACCCGAAAATTCGGCAACGTTGTCTTTGGTAATCGTGCGCCCTCGACGATCTATCAGCCAAAAGACGCCTTTGGTTTGCCAGAAAGCGTAAGGTTCCTTTTCAACAACGACGACGCGCAGTGATGACGGCCAGTCGCGCGCCACCGAAGCCGTATCAATCCAATCCATCGCTTCAAGCCGCATGCGCAGCGCCATGGGATCGGCATCAAACATGCTGGCCCCTTCGCGAATGTTCATCGCGTCGTACATGTCAGCCTTGCGCGTGTGATACTGACCACTGATCGTGACGGTCTGAACAGGCATCCAGGGGCTGTCAGCCGTTGCTGCAACAGCCTGTGGTGCGCCAAACCCCAGATGACCGCCCTGAATAAGGCCCGTCAGCGTTGCCAACAAAATGAACCCAAGTGACCCAACCAAGGCTGGCGAAGACAGATTGATGGACGGGAGCATGCTCCAGCCTGATGTGCTGCTGTCGCGCCGTGAGGCCGAGCGTTTCTTCGCAGCCGTCCGACGGGGCGCAGGGCGCGCATCATCGTCCAGCACGATGGAACGGCGGCCGCGACGCGGCGCATCATGATCGAATCCGGGATCGCGCTTCACCGTTCGCATGAGGCGTCCTCCACCATCCATGCGCACAATTTGCCATAGGAAATACCGCGATAGGCGGCCTGCTCCGGCACCAGCGAAGTCGGCGTCATGCCCGGCTGGGTGTTGATTTCCAGCGCAATGAGCCGGTACGTGCCCGGCTTGGTGTCATCATAACGGAAGTCGGTGCGCGAGACACCCCGGCAGCCGAGCGCTGCATGGGCGACTTCGGCATAACGCATCGCCTCGTCCGCGACTTCAGCCGGGATGGCAGCGGGCACGATATGGCGTGAACCGCCTTCAGCATATTTTGAATCGTAGTCGTAAAAAGCGTGATCGTTGGTGAAGATCTCTGTGACCGCCAGCGCCTTGCCGTTCATCACGGCCACAGTGAGTTCGCGGCCCGGCACGAATTCTTCGACCATCACTTCATCGCCCAGCCTCCACTGTTCGCTGCCAAGCGCACCCGGCGGACGGTTATCGCCTTCGCGGATGATGAAGATGCCGACGCTCGATCCTTCGGCGACGGGCTTGACCACATAAGGCGGTGCCATCTGATGGTCTTCACTGGCGGCCTGACGTGACACCACTTTGCTGGTCACGACAGGAACGCCTGCCGCACGGAACATCGTCTTGGTGCGTTCCTTGTGCATGGCGAGCGCTGAAGCCAGCACACCAGAATGCGTATAGGGGATTTTCAGAATCTCAAGCAGGCCCTGCACACAGCCATCTTCACCCCAGCGGCCATGCAATGCGTTGAAGCAGACATCCGGCTTTAAGCGCACCAGCACATCGGCAAGGTCAGGCTGCACATCGATTTCAGTAACCGTGAAGCCTTCCTCGCGCAGCGCCGCAGCGCAGCCAGCGCCGGATACCAGGCTGACTGCCCGTTCCGCCGACCACCCGCCCTTCAGCACTGCAACGTGAGGCTTCGCCTGCACAACAAACCCTTCGCCGGACGGCGCTCAGGGTTCGCCGATCCGTTTGATTTCCCACTCAAGATCAACGCCGGTGACAGACTTCACCCGTGCGCGAACCTCTTCGCCCAGAGTCTCAATTTCGTTTCCTTTTGCTTCAGAAAGGTTAATGAGGAAGTTACAATGAAGATCAGAAACCATGGCCTGGCCGCGTTTCAGCCCCCGGCACCCGGCGGAATCGATCAACTGCCATGATTTGCGCCCGCCAGAGAGCGCTGGATCGGGGTTTTTGAAGGTTGAACCACCCGTGCGGGTCTTGACCGGCTGGCTGGCTTCTCGTTTGGCGGTGATCTCGTCCATACGGGCCTTGATTTCGGCCGGATCACCGGGGCGGCCCTGAAACAATGCCTCGACAAAAATAAGGTCGTCCGGTGCGGCAGTGTGGCGGTAAGTCATGTGCAGATCAGCAGGCGCAAAGGTTTTTAGTTCACCTGTTCCAGTGACGGCTTTGGCTTCAACCAGCGCGTCCTTGAACTCGGCACCATAGGCCCCGGCATTCATGCGCAGACCGCCACCAATGGTGCCGGGAATGCCGCGCAGGAACTCAACACCGGCGATGCCTGCATCCGCCGCGACGCGCGCTGCACTCACATCGAGCGCCGCCGCGCCTGCGCGCAGCCTGTGATTTTCTTCCGCTGTCACTTTTCCGAAAGACGCGCCCAGACGAATGACAACCCCGCGAACGCCACCATCACGCACGAGAAGATTGGAGCCGACACCAATGACCGTGACAGGAATATCATCCGACTTTGCCTTCAGAAAATCCTGAAGGTCAGCAATGTCTGCCGGGCGAAACAACACCTCAGCCGGCCCGCCCGCCCGAAACCATGTGAACTCACTCAGCGGTGCGGCGGGCGTGTAAACACCGCGCACAGGCGGCAGGCGATGGATGAGATCTGATGACATGCGCGGCTTTATACAGTCGCAGCACCGACAAGGTCGAGAAACCTTGCCGCGCTGACCGCTTCGCGGCGAATGGCATCGGTGCGCGCATCGGCCTCTGCATCGCGGCCCCAGCGTTCGATCTGGAACTCCTCGTCCAGCCGGGAAAGGTCAAAGGCCACATCCACCGTTCGGAAGCCGCCCAGCACGGCCAGACCAAGGCCAAGCGAGCCCATCGCCGTGGTCAGCACATGCAGCGCGCCCAGCCGGAACGGATCGAGCGCGAGGACAGCTGATTCCAGCGCGCCGAGGGCTTCGGGCGGCTGATCGACATGCACCACGCCTTCAGCCAGCGTCAGCTGCGCCTCGTGGGTGGCCGCCAGCCAATCCAGCACCGGCTGCCATTGTTTCGCCATGCGCGCGGCCAGCTCGACGGGCTCAGCAACGCGATAGCAGAGCAGGTCGTTTTTCCCATAAGCCGCGAGGCGCTTTGCAAAGCCCTGCGCATCGGGCGCGATGCGGTCAATGACGGCATTGGCCAACGAGGTCAGAAGCATGGTGCGCGGGGCGATCTTGGCGCCTTGTGCGTTCCATTCATCGGCAATGGCATCTGCCAGCGCCATGGTGGGCACAAGAAACGCCGCGCGCGCAGGTGTTTTGAGCTGGTGGGTATCCAGAAAAATCGTGAAGCCATCATCCGCCGCACGGGCAGCGGCGTGTTTGAAGAAACGTTTGGGTTCGGGCTGACTCATGGATTGATCTCAGGCACGTGACCGGGGGCGGCCATCATGGGGGCCGAGCGTGCGAGCCGGCGCACCGGACCACCAGCGCTCGCCGCGCGCCGCATTGGTTTTCGGATTGAGCGGGTAATGCACCTTGCTGCGCGCCCGGCTGGCCTCGCCCAAGGTGAACAGGATGGCCACTTCGTTACTGTCGTTCAGGATCGTGTGCGCCTCACCCGTCGCGTTGGGCCAGGCAGCGCAATCACCCGCCTGCATCGCGTGCAGATGTCCATCCAGCCAGAGCGTGGGATTGCCTGCGACGACAAACGCAAACTCGTCCTCGTCCCGCTCCGCATGAGGGTATGAGGTGCGGCGACCCGGCGGCACGATGTCGATGCCGCCGCCGATGCGGCCAAAACCAAGGGCAGGCAAAAGCGGCACGAAGTCCGCCAGAACTTCGTCGTCACCTGAATAAGTGTTGCCGGTTTCAGGTTTGAGTGTGCGCCAGTCCACGACATTGGGCGGCAGAACCTTACCGTACGCCGCTTCCGGTGTGTGCGCGGCGCGCGCAGCATCCGGCAGGCCATCATGCGGGCCGAGGGTGCGGATGGGCGGGTCTGTCCAGTCTTTCCCGTGCCGGGCAAACCCGGCCTGCACCTGCGGATCAAGCGGAAAGGCAATGCGGGAATTGTAGCGCGATGCCTCACCCACGGTGAGCAGACGCACCGGCGCATCACTATTATTGATGAGGGTGTGCGCGATGCCAGTGCCCGCTGGCCAGCCCACCAGCAGGCCGGGCGCAAGGCGATAGAGAACACCATCCTGCCAGAGATCGGGCGTGCCCTCGATGACGAAAACGAGTTCTTCCTCGTCGCGTTCGGCATGAGGCGGTGAGGTGCGACGCCCCGGCATCAGCCGTTCATGCCGCACACCCAGCCGCGTAAGACCCGAAGCCGCGCCGAAATTGGCGCTGAAAACACGCGGATCGTTCGTGATGGGATGCACGGACTCGGCTGCGCTTTCGATGTCCTGCCAGTGATGCAGGCATGAAGGGCGCTGGGTCATGGACTATACATCCGGGAAAGGATCGACACCGGACGTCACATCCCAGCCAAACAGCTCCCAGGTTTTTTTCATATGAGCGGGCAGCTCAGCAGTGACTTCCAGATAGCCGCCTGAGGGCTTGCGGATGCGCAGATAGCGCGCGTGCAGATGCATCTTGGCCGAGATCGCCCCTGACATGCGCGCGCCCTCCTCGCCATATTTGAAGTCGCCCGCGATGGGTGTGCCCAGTGAGGCCATATGGACACGCAGCTGATGGGTGCGTCCGGTGACCGGCATCAGCGCGACCCATGCCGCCTTTTGCGCCGCCGTGTCGATGACCTGATAACGGGTGACGGCGCGCTTGGCGTCGTCGTCCTCGCCCTTCTCGCGGATTACCATGCGCTCATCGCTGCGGCCCGGCCCGTGCGCGACCTTGGCCAGCGCCGCCTTGACCATGCCCTGATGGGGCTTGGGCACACCAGCCGTCAGTGCCCAGTAGATCTTCTTGGTGTCGCGCTCGCGGAAGGATTCCGAAAGGGCGGCCGCCGCTGGCACCGTGCGGGCAATGACCAGAACGCCGGACGTGTCCTTGTCCAGACGGTGAACCAGACGCGGGCGCTGCTTCTTACCGAAGGTCAGCGCACCCAGAAGATGATCGACTGAGCGGGTGATGCCCGGCCCGCCCTGACTTGGCAGACCGGGTGGCTTGTTCAGTATGATAATCTCGGAATCCATATGAATCACAAGATCTTCCGCTGCGATCTTGTCGGATTGGTTCAGCGGCTTGTCAGACGCGCGAACAGGATTCACGCTGGCATTTTCCGGCATGGGTGGAATGCGAACGGCAGACCCTGCCGCCAGCCGGTCATTGGCTTTCACACGCCCGCCATCGACGCGCACCTGCCCCGTGCGCAGCAGCTTTTCCAAAGCGCCATGATTGAGGCCGGGAAAATGGCGCTTGAACCAGCGGTCCACACGCACGCCGCCTTCATCATTACCGACGGTTTGTGTCCGTACGCCGCTCATACTCCACCCTGTCGCATGAGCCATAATCCTAAGAACAAAAAGAGAACTGTCAAGAGCACGGAGGCTACGGCATAAAGCACCGCGAGGCCAATGTCGCCCCGTTCAATGAGCATCACCGATTCCAGCGAGAAGGCCGAGAAGGTGGTGAAGCCGCCCATGACGCCGGTTGTGAGGAACAGGCGAAGCGCCTCGCTGAGCCCGCCCACGCGCACGCCCCACCCGACGATGGCCCCCATCAGAAAGGCACCCAGCACATTGACGGCGAGCGTGCCCCAGGGGAATGCGCCACCCACCAGACGCGAGATGACGCCTGACAGAATGAACCGCGCCACCGCCCCCAACGCGCCGCCAGCGGCGATGGCCAAAAGGTTCATGTCAGCATCCGCGCCGTAATACTTAGTGCGCCATCGGCTCGGTGGCGACCTCACGTGTTCCACGATTGAAAAGGCAGATCTTCATGGCATGTCCCATGTGTTCGCCTTTTTCTGCATGGTCGTCATGACCTTCCATGCCCTCGGCTTTGCCCTCGACGATCAGAACGTCATAGCCGATCGTGTCATCAAAGCCCGTGATCTTTGAATGCGCCTTGGCATCCTTGAGGCCAGAGGCAGCGAGACAGGACGCATAAACTTCCTTCTCATGCTCGGCCCATGCTTCAGAGCTTGAGGAAAAGGCCGGGGTAAACGCGAGCAGCGTTGCGGCGAAAACGGCGGTACGGATCATTTAATGGCTCCTTTGCAGATCATGGATGGGATCATAGCGCCTGCTGACGGTATGTCACCCGCCCAACCTTGCGATGGCGTCGTTCAGGCGTTCGAGAATGGCGGCCAGCGCCGCGCGGCGTTCCTTCTGTTCCTCGATCACTTCCTCAGGCGCGCGTGCGACGAAATCGGCATTACCAAGTTTGGCGTCGATCTTGCCGATTTCGCTCTCCTGCTTGGCCGCGTCCTTCTTCAGCCGCGCCAGCTCCTTCGCCCTGTCGATATGGCCGGTGAGATCGAGCACGATCGAGCCGAAACTGACCACGGCACTGGCAGTGGCATCAGCCTTCAGCGGATCAAAGCCGATACTGGTTTTGGCGAGACGCGCAAACAAAGGCGCGTAGGTTTCCAGCACAGGGCGATCCACGCCACCAGTCAGCGTCACCGCCCCATTCACCAGCGCAGAAGGAGGCACGTTCAGCAGCGAACGCACCGAACGGATGGCCGTGCAACCTTCGATGATCGCGTTCATCTTGCGGCCCGCCGTTTCATCAACCAGCGCCGCATCGTAAGCGGGCCACTGTGACAGCATCAGGAAGCCATCACGCCCCCCTGCCCGTTGGCCGATCTCGGCCCAGAGTTCTTCGGTTATGAACGGCGTGAATGGGTGCATCAGGTGCAGGATCTGATCCAGAACCCATGCCGCCGTGGCGCGCGTTTCGGTTTTCAGCGCACCATCCTCGCCCATCAGCGCGGGCTTGATAAGCTCCACATACCAGTCGCAATAGGTATTCCACACGAACTGATAGAGCGCGGTCGCGGCATCGTTGAAGCGATAGGCCTCGATGGCCTCACGCACCGCGCGTTCTGCTTTTACGGTCTCGCCAATGACCCAGCGATTGATCGTGTCGGTGGCTGAGGCCGGGTCAAAGCCCTTGACCGGATCGCAGGCGTTCATTTCGCTGAAGCGCGCGGCGTTCCACAGCTTCGTGCAGAAATTGCGATAACCTTCCACGCGCGAGGCGCCCATACGCACGTCCTTGCCCTGCGCCGCTGCGATGGCGAGGCCAAAGCGCAAGGCGTCCGCGCCGAACTGGTCGATCAAGGTCAGGGGATCGATGACGTTGCCTTTCGTCTTCGACATTTTCTGGCCCTTCTCGTCCACGACACGGGCATGGATGAGCACCTTGGCGAAGGGTGCCTGTTCCATAAAGCGCGTGCCGAACATCATCATGCGCGCCACCCAGAAGAAGATGATGTCGAACATGGTGACGAGCACGCTGGTCGGATAAAAGCGCCTCAGGTCTTCAGTCTGGTCAGGCCAGCCCAGTGTCGAGAACGGCCACAGGCCCGACGAGAACCATGTGTCCAGCACGTCGGTGTCGCGGGTCAGGGTCTCGTCCCTGCCATAATGCGCCCGCGCCGCTGCCTTCGCTTCGTCTTCGGTTTCTTCGACGAACACATGGCCATCCGGCCCGTACCAGGCCGGGATCTGATGGCCCCACCAGAGCTGGCGCGACACGCACCAGGGCTGGATGTTCTCCATCCACTGGAAGTAGGTCTTCTGCCAGTGTTCGGGCACGAAGGCGGTTTCACCCGACCGCACCGCCGCCATCGCCGTTTCGGCCAGCGGCTGCACATTCAGATACCACTGCTCGGTCAGGAACGGCTCGATGACGACCGTCCTGCTTTTTTCATCATGCGGCACGGCGTGGGTGATGTCCTCGATATGGTCGAGCAGTCCCATCTCCTCGAACGCGGCCACGATGGCCTTACGCGCCGCAGCCGTGGTGAGGCCGCGAAATGCCTCAGGCACCTC
Source organism: uncultured Flavobacteriaceae bacterium (assembly GCA_964390465.1). Taxonomy (GTDB): domain Bacteria; phylum Pseudomonadota; class Alphaproteobacteria; order Micropepsales; family Micropepsaceae; genus JADZAI01. Next base: position 55,250 of record CAYMIJ010000011.1, read on the forward strand.
GTCATTCAGTGTGCCGTCGCGGTTGAGGATGTTGATGGCGGGCAGTTTCGCGCGCTTGCCGACTTCAAAGTCGTTGAAGTCGTGCGCCGGGGTGATTTTCACCGCACCCGAACCTTTTTCAGGGTCGGCATATTCATCGGCAACAATCGGGACCAGACGATCAGCCAAGGGCAGGCGCACCATTTTGCCGACAAGGTCGCGATAGCGTTCGTCATCGGGGTGCACCGCAACACCCGTGTCGCCCAACATGGTTTCAGGCCGCGTCGTCGCCACGATGATGAAGCGCGACGGGTCTTCCGCCAGCGGATATTTCAGATGCCACAAATGGCCTTTGACCTCGAGGTTCTCCACCTCAAGATCAGACACCGCCGTTTGCAGTGACGGATCCCAGTTCACCAGACGCTTGTCTTTGTAGATGAGGCCTTGCTTGTGGAGCGCCACAAACACTTTCAGCACGGCCTTGCTGAGGCCTTCATCCATCGTGAAGCGTTCGCGGCTCCAGTCGCATGATGCGCCCAGGCGACGGAACTGGCGCGTGATGGTGCTGCCGGATTCTTCCTTCCATTCCCACACGCGCTGGATGAACGCCTCGCGCCCAAGAGCCAGACGGCTGGTCTGCTTTTCGCGCAGTTGGCGTTCCACCACGAGCTGTGTGGCGATGCCGGCGTGATCGGTGCCCGGCACCCACAGCACATCTTTGCCGCGCATACGCTCAAAGCGGCACAGAATATCCTGAAGCGTGTTGTTCAGTGCATGACCGATATGCAGTGAGCCGGTGACATTGGGCGGCGGAATGACGATGGAAAACGGCTCGGCATCCGGGCGCTTGCCGCCGACAAAGCAGCCAGCGCTTTCCCACGCCGCATAAAGGCGCTGTTCGATGGCGGCGGGATCGAAGGTTTTTTCAAGCATGATGGGTCTCAAAAATCGAACTCAAAGGAACCATTTCCCAATATCCTCATGGCCGGGCGTAACCCGGCCATCCAATATCAAGCGTTTAGGGGGACTGGATGACCGCCTCAAGGGCGGTCATGAGGTAAAGCGCCTGATCTAGCGACGGCGATGCGTTACCCGCTCGACCTCTTCGCGTACGATCCGTTCCACGATTTCGGGCAGATAGTCATCAAGCCACTGCTTCAGCATCGGCTTCATCATGGCGCGGACCAGACCTTCCAGCGAATTGCCGGCAGCTGTTGTGGAAATGGAAAGGTCGCGCTGTAACCTGTCAAAGGCCGAAGCCGCGCGATCGACCACAGCGGGCGCAACCAGGCCATCGTCCTCATCGACTTCGGGCTCATCTGCAGGCAGGTCTGAAGCCGCTTCATCCATCTCTGTTTCAGGCTCAGGAGGTGGCGCAACGCGCGGCGCAGCCGGAGGCTCAGCCCTGGCCAGGACCGGCTTTGGAGCAGGTGGTGGTGTGAAATCATCCTCAGTCGCTGACACGATCTCTGTCAGCTCCATCACATCATCGTCAGCCTCGGCTTCTGGAAGTGGTGGAGAAGGCTCAGCCGCAGACTTTGCAGGCTCAGGCTTTGGCGCATCCACCGCGTCAGAGTCCTCTTCGGAAATGATCTTCCGTATGGAGGCGAGAATCTCCTCCATCGTTGGTTCGCCAGCCTGTGCTGCGGCATTCGCCATCGCCATCCCCCGCGTGACTGCGGCGCGAGTCACGCGCCACACAAGCCGCCATCATGACGTTAAGTCTAGTCCGCGCCAACCCCGATCAACTGCCCAGCCACAGAATCTGAATTGGGGACAGGATCGTAGATTTCCACGGGCAGGCTTATCTGCGCCGCCGAAAGGCGCCCCATGGCCGACAGAAGCTGATAGGCGGCAATCATCATGTTGGTCCGATTGGTCACCAGCCTTGAACGGGCATCAAGCAAAGCCTGCTGCGAGTTGAGAACATCCAGCGTGGTGCGGGCGCCGACCTGAGCCTCCTGCGCTACGCCTTCATAGGCCGTCTGGGCAGCAACGATCTGCGCTTCGGCAGACTGAATGGCCGCCTGTGCCGCCGCCAGATTGGCCCAGGCATTGGTCACGGCTTCAATAACCTGACGTTCAGCCATCGTAGCTCCGAGCCGGGCCTGGCTCGCCTGCGCTTTTGACTGGCGCAGTTCCGACCACTCGGAACCACCCTGATAAAGTGGAATGGATGCACCCAGCCCGATAGAAGTGGAGTCGGTCGTGCCGCGCCCCGGGGCAAGGATTGAGTTCGTTTTCGACTCGCCACGGCTATAGGATGCACTGAGATTGACGCTGGGCAGCATCGCGGACACCGCGCTGTCTACGCCCGCATCAGCGGCATTCGCACCTTCGCGCGCCGCCATGAGGTTGGGGTTCTGCTGCAGCGCGATGTTGATGGCGTCTTCAAGGGTTCGCGGCAAAGAAGGCAGTGGCGGGCTGGCGTCAAGATCCTTCGGTGTGTGCCCGACGATCTTCACATAGGCCGCCCGCGCCGCTTCAAGCTGGGCCTTGGCTGAAATCAGGCCGGTCTGCGCACCAAGCAGAGATGCTTCCGCCTGCGCCACGTTGGTGCGGGTGATCTCGCCCACATCGAAGCGGTCCTGTGCCGCCTGGCGTTCACGGCCCAGCACGGCGATCTGGTTTTCGGAAAGCTCGACCAGCTTCATGTCGCGCACGACATTCATATAAGCCTGCACCGTGGAGAGCAGCGTTTCTGACTCAACACCGGCCAGATTGGCCCGTCCGGCGCGGATATTCGCCTTGGCCGCATCGCGCCGTGCTTCGGTGCGCCCGAAATCGAAGATTTGCTGTGACGCGGAGATCTCTGCGCTCCAAGAATCGCTGCGGATGTCGGCCCGGTTATCCCAGCCACGCCCTGTGCTGCCGCTGATATTCACACGCGGACGCCAGGCGGAGTTGGCCATGGCCAGCGTTTCATCCGTGGCCCGCAGCCGGGCGCGTTCCCCCAGCAGCGAAGGGTTCGATGTATAGGCAGCCACCATGGCGTCCTGAAGGCTCTCAGCTGACGCCGGACGAACAGCCAGCAGCGCCAGCACCGAAGAAACGGCCAGAAGACCCGGTCTGAGACGGCTGTTCTTATGCGTCATGTTGATCCTGCCTGTTGTCTGTCAGAGGGCGAATGCTGCTGCTTTCCGGAAGCCCGGCAGTGCGGCGGCATTGGCGTCAAAAGCAAAGCGCCGGGAATAACCCTGCCCGGTGCGCTGGAAGATATGCGCCTTACCAATGCCGCTGTCTGTGACGATCGCGACAAGTCGGCCCTCCGGCGCGAGCTGGGCGACGAGAGCTTCCGGATCGAATGCGACTGCGCCATTGAGAAGAATTGCATCATAAGGTGCCTGTGCGGCGCACCCTGCCGTCAGCGGGCCAGTGACGGAAGTGACATTGGTCAGGCCGAGCGCCTCAAAATTGGCTTTGGCTGACGCCGCGAGGGCGGCATCTTCCTCAAGGGCCACGACACTGCCTGCCACATGCGCCAGAACGGCCGCCGAGTATCCTGTGGCGCCACCGACATCGAGCAGGCGCTCGCCTGGCTGGATCGAGGCGACCTGAGCCAGTTTGGCGAAGACGCGCGGGTCCAGCAGGAAGCGCCCCCCTCCGGCCGGGGCAGCTTCACCAGCATAGGCAAAGCTGCGTGCCGCTTCAGGCACGAATCGCTCTCGTGGGATCAAACGCAGGGCGGCGACCAGCGCCGGGTCTGTCACGTCGGCGGTGCGGATGTGCCCATCGACCATGTTGGCGCGGGCTATGGCAAAGGCGTCCTGGCTCATGCGAATCTTGGTAAAAACAAGGGTCCTGCCCCGGCTTATCGCACCGCATCCCGACCTGCAATGCAATCCCGCCCGCGCCGGGCCTCACTTTTGGTAGAGGTCCGATTTCCCCCATTCGCGCGTTGTGAGACTGGAAACCTTCTGGTAATAGCGCCCCTCCATTCTGCCGGACATGATGACTGCTGCTTTGAGGCCACGTGGCGGAGTGGTTACGCAGAGGACTGCAAATCCTTGTATCCCGGTTCGATTCCGGGCGTGGCCTCCACTCTTTCCTAACTCCGGTGAATCATTTCGTTCTAACCGGCATTAACTTTAACCCGTCGTTAACCTTTCCACTGTATCAACCGTATTGTCTTCCCTTGAAGACACCCCACCATTCGAGTTCAACTTTTCAACGGGCTGCGGAAACGCAGCCCGCTTTTTTTGCCCATCTTGAGGGCGCGTTAGGCTTTCTGCCTTAACCATTGACGCAGGCGCAGGCTTTGGTTACCCCACGCGCCCTGTGATCCGCGGTAGCTCAGTGGTAGAGCAGCCGGCTGTTAACCGGCTGGTCGTAGGTTCGAATCCTACCCGCGGAGCCAGTTTCCCCATTTTCTGACGTCTGATCTGTCACGGCTTCTTCAAGCCCTTCGGCAAATTGTGTCACAGGAAAACGGCATCACCCCAGCGAACCGCCGGGGCTGCCATGTTCTCATTGTACGACAAGAAGGCGCTGATCGTCGGCGTCGCCAATGAACACTCCATCGCGTGGGGGTGCGCTGAAGCCCTTAAGGTACAGGGCGCTGATCTGGCCATCACCTATCTGAACGAAAAAGCCGAACCGCATGTGCGGCCACTGGCCGAGCGGCTGGGTGCCAGTCTCATCCTGCCACTGGATGTCACGGTGCCAGGTCAGATGGAAAAGGTGTTTGACGCTGTACGTGCAACGTGGGGGCGGCTCGACACACTGATCCACTCCATCGCCTTCGCGCCCAGAGATGACCTTCACGGCCGTGTCGTTGACTGCTCACCCGAGGGGTTTGCCAAGGCCATGGACATATCGGTGCATTCCTTCCTGCGCATGATCAAACTGGCCGAACCGCTGATGAGCAACGGCGGCACCTGTCTTTCGGTTTCCTTCTTCGGATCCACCCGCGTCGTGCGGCACTATAACGTCATGGGGCCGGTGAAGGCGGCGCTTGAAAGCAGCGTGCGCTATGCCGCTGCCGAACTGGGCGAAAAAGGCATCCGCGTACATGCCCTTTCTCCAGGCCCGATGCTGACCCGCGCCGCCGCTGGCATCGACCATTTCGACGACATGATGTCGGACGCCGCCGACCGCGCGCCGACCCACAAGCTGGCTACGATCGAAGACGTCGGTGCCATGGCGGCGTTCCTCGCCTCGCGTGAGGCCCGCAACATGACCGGCGGGGTGCATGAGATCGACGGCGGCTACTCCATCACAGCGTGAGTAAAGCGATGTCCTCCATTTTCGATCTGTTCGATATGACCCGCCAGCAGCCCATGCGGCCCACAGCCAATGACGGGCTTGCGAAAACGACTGCGGCGCTGAGCCGCCTGCAAGCCGAGATGACGGCATCTGCCGGTATGGCCAGCCTGCGTGGCAGGGCCCTGCAGAAACAGACCCAGCGCATACTGTCCTCACACACAGCGCGGGCGAATGCCCATCTTGAACAACTGAGCGCGATGGCGGGCGGCATGAGGGCGCATCAGACTGCTGAAGGATACAGCAAGGAATGGCTGGCCTATTGTCGTGACTTCTGGGAGCGCTCGGTGCTGACGCTCGACACATTACGCAAACGCGGCGACATCTTTCTGGAACACGAAGCGCAGGGCTGCCCACCGGTCCTCATCTATGACTATGAAATAGTCATGGATGGGGCCAGCCTGCCCTATCCCAGCAATTACATGCTTCTCGCCATCAAACCGCCCGCAGGCGTTGAAGTGAAGTCGTGGAAGCGACCTTACATCATCATTGACCCACGCGCGGGGCATGGCCCCGGCATTGGCGGCTTCAAGACCGACAGTCAGGTGGGCGTGGCGCTGCGCGACGGGCATCCGGTCTATTTCGTTGCTTTCAGACGCGAACCTGAGCCCGGCCAATACCTCGCTTATGTCACACGCAGCGAGGCGGCCTTCGTGCGTGAGGTCAAACACCGCCACCCGGACTCACCCGACCCGGCCATCACAGGAAACTGTCAGGGTGGATGGGCGACCCTGCTGCTTGCCGCAACCAACCCGGATCTCGCCGGCCCGATCATCATCAATGGTGCGCCGGTTGCACCGTGGTCGGGTGAAGTCGGCGTCAACCCGATGCGCTACAATGCAGGTGTGCTGGGCGGTGCCTGGGTACCCATGATGCTGTCGGACCTTGGCGGCGGCATCTTTGACGGCGCGAACCTTGTGCAGAATTTTGAGCTTCTAAACCCTTCGCGCACCCTGTTCCGCAAATATATGGATCTGTTCCGCGACATCGACAAAGGTGACGAGAAGTTTCTTGAGTTCGAGCGCTGGTGGGGTGGCTTCTTCCTTCTGAACGAGCCGGAAATCCGTTGGATCGTCGAGCAACTTTTCATCGGCAATCGTCTGGTCAAGAACGAAGCCCGCATCGAGCCGGGCCGCCCGGTGGACATCAAGACGATCCGCGCCCCGATCATCGTGTTCGCCAGCCATGGTGACAATATCACGCCGCCCCAGCAGGCGCTGAACTGGATCGCTGAAACCTATGCCGATGTCAGCGAGATCAAGATTCGCGGTCAGCGCATCATCTACATGGTTCACGAAGATGTGGGCCATCTGGGCATTTTCGTTTCATCGCAGATCGCCAACAAGGAACACGCCGAGGTTGGCTCCACGCTAAAAACCATCGAGGCGCTGGCCCCTGGCCTGTACGAGATGCATATAGAGGACGCCCATGGTGAGGGCACAGACCGCCGTTTCACCGTAGGTTTTTCAGAACGCACACTGGACGACATTCGAAAGCTGGATGATGGCCTGCTGGATGAGCAGCCGTTTGCAGCCGTGGCCCGCACATCTGAATTGCAGGCCCAGTTCTATGATCTGGCCTTGCGCCCGTTCGTGCAGTCGGTGGTGACAGAAACCAGCGCCGAGCTGAGCCGCGCCCTCCACCCCCAGCGCCTTTCGCGCGCGTTGATGTCATCACGCAATCCGATGATGGGGCCGTTGAAGACAGCGGCCATGAATGTGGCGATCAAGCGCAAACCGGTCGCAGCAGACAATCCTTTCCTGGCTGCCGAAGCACTATGGGTCAGCGTGATGGAACAGACCATCGACCTCTGGCGCGACCTGCGCGACGCCCGATATGAGCAGACCTTTTTCTCGATCTGGGGCACGCCCTGGATGCGCAGTTTTGGCCGCTCGCACGAGGCGCAGCGCACATTGAAGCGCACGGCTGAATTGCGATCCTTGCCCGAGGTGTCAGCCGCGCTGTTCAACATGGAACGCGGTGGCTTCGCTGAGGCGGTCATCCGCATGCTCATTCTGCTGGCCGACAACCGGGGCGATGTGCGTCGTGACCGGCTTGAACGGGCGAATCAGGTACTGACAGAGGATGAGCCGTTCCATTCACTGGGGGCAAAACAGCGCACCGCGATCATCCATGAGCAGACGCTCATTGCCAGTTATGAGCCTGAGCGCGCCATCACCACCCTGCCCAAACTGCTGCGGACCAGCGAAGAGCGCACAATGGCGCTGAAGGTCGTTCAGTACATTCCAGGCCGGATCAGCGAGATGACGCCATCAACCCTTTCTCTGCTTCAGCGGTTCCATGAGGTGCTGGGACACCCCGCGCTGACCGAGGACGTTCTCAAAGACCCGCTGGCGGACAACGTCACATAGTGACAAGCGCTTTTCCTCTCGCCTGAAATGCGTTCCTCTGCCATTCATCATGGCAACGATATTTGAGGAAACGACTGATGACGGGCTTCACCCTTTCAGGGCGGACCATCGCCGCCTACGTCCTGCCGACGGCGCCGTTGGCAGCTCTTGGCCTGCCTATGGTTGTCTATGTGCAGCCCTTTTACATTTCGAGTCTGGGCCTGGACCAGAATGCTGTCGCGCTGGTGATGTTCCTTGCCCGGCTGATGGACATCATCATCGACCCCTTTATCGGTTGGATGAGCGATGTGACCCGCACGCGCTGGGGGCGCCGCCGCCCATGGATGACCGTGGCCGTCCCGCCCTTCATGGCCGGCGTCTTCCTGTTGTTCGTGCCACCACAGGACGCCACCATCAATTACTTCGCCATATGGGTCGTGATCTCGTACCTGTCCTATTCCGTTGCGGCGATCACGCATGTGGCCTGGGGCGCCGAACTTTCGACCGTCTATCACGAACGCACCCGCGTTCAGGGTTGGCGCGAGTTCGCCGCTGTTGCCGGTTTCCTTCTGGTTCTGCTTCTGCCTGTGCTTCTTGAGCAATTTGTTCCGGGTGCCACAGCCTATGACAAGCAGGCCGCGATGGGGTGGTTCATCGTGATTGCCATGCCCATCACCGTCGCCATTCTTCTGTGGCAAGTACCGGAACCTGCACTTGTTGAATCGCAGACCAAGCACAAGCTGGACATCATGGCCGCCGTGAAGCTGGTCATTTCAAACAGCGCGCTGCGGCGCATTCTGGCAGCCGACCTTCTGATGGGACTCGCGCCCGGCATCACCGGCGCATTGTTCGTGTGGATGGTCATCTACTATCTTCAGTTGCCCAAGCTCTATTCGACGCTGCTGTTCATCTATTTCGTTGCGGGGCTGTTCTTCATCCCTGCGTGGATCAAGCTTAGTTACCGCATGACCAAGCATCGCGCCCTATGCCTTGCCTGCGCATATTCAATCTGCGCCGGGCCGCTGATCTATCTGATACCGCAAGGCAATTTCTGGGCAGCTGCGGGCATCCTCATCCTCTCGGGTGTCACCTATGGCGCTGGTGGTTTTCTGCTGCGTTCCATCATGGCGGATGTGGTGGACGTGGATACGCTTGCCACTGGGCGTGAACGTTCAGGGCTATTCTATTCTCTGCTCGTGATGACCAACAAACTGGGATATGCGCTCTCCTCTCTGGTCATCGTCGTGCTGTCTTATCTCGGCTTCAAGGCAGCACCGGGCGCCGTGAACTCGCCCGAAGCGATCATGAATTTTTCTTATGTCTTCGTAGGCTTCCCTGTTTTCTTCCTGATCCTGACGATCCTGACCATGTGGAGCTTCCCGATTGACAAGTTCCGTCAGCAGGAAATCCGCGAGGCCATCTCACGCAAGCGCGAGGAAGCCGCCGCCGAGATCGCCGCGATGAAACTCGACTGATGAACAATCCGGGACGCATGAAGGATCTGCTTGATCTGATGGAGCGGCTACGCGCGCCCGGTGGCTGTCCGTGGGACCGCGCGCAGACCTTCACAACCATAGCGCCCTATACGGTCGAGGAAGCCTATGAGGTCGCCGACGCCATAGAACGCAGCGACATGAATGCACTGAAAGACGAACTGGGCGATCTGCTGTTTCAGGTCGTGTTCCATGCCCGTATGGCAGAGGAAGACCGGCAGTTTGCATTCGCTGATGTCGTTGAGGCCGTGATGACCAAGATGGTCCGCCGCCACCCGCATGTCTTTGGTGATGCAAAGCCGCGTACTGATGCCAGCGCGCAGCTTGTTGAGTGGGAGGCGATCAAGTCCGCAGAACGCGCCGCCAAACCAGCGCAGCACACATCCATACTTGATGATGTGCCGCGCACCCTGCCCGCTTTGCCGCGCGCCGTGAAACTGACCAAACGCGCCGCGCAGGTCGGGTTCGACTGGCCGGATGCTGAACAGGTCTTTGCCAAGCTGGATGAGGAAATTGGCGAAGTGAAGGGCGCGCTGGCCGCTGCAGATCAGGACGCCATTGAAGACGAACTGGGCGATGTACTGTTCGTCATTGCCAATCTCGCCCGCAAGCTGGGGCATGATCCGGAAAAGGCATTGGCCCGCACCAATGCCAAATTCGTGAGGCGCTTTCAGAAGATCGAGGCGCTGCTGGCGGCGCGTGGCAAGACACCCGATCAGTCCAGTCTTGAAGAGATGGACGCCCTGTGGGGCGAAGCGAAAGCGGCGGGGCTGTAATCAGGAGCCCGCCGCCGCGCCGATGTCGGCGATCGGATCATTTGAACCGAACGCATCGACCAGTTTGTCGCGTGCCTCAGCCGCTTCACGCTGGCGATTCCACATGCCGGCATAGACACCATTCTGCGTCAGCAGATCGCCATGGCGACCGCGCTCAACAATTTCGCCATCAACCAGCACGATGATTTCATCGGCATCGACGATGGTTGAAAGGCGGTGCGCGATCACCAGCGTCGTGCGGTTGCGCGACACATCTTCCAGTGCCTGCTGGATTTCGCGTTCCGTGTGCGTGTCGAGCGCACTGGTGGCTTCATCAAGCAACAGGATGGGCGGGTTCTTCAAGATGGTGCGGGCAATCGCCACACGCTGTTTTTCACCGCCGGAAAGCTTCAGGCCGCGCTCGCCCACCATCGCCTGATAGCCCTGCGGCAGCTTGGCAATGAACGGCGCTATCTGTGCATGGCGCGCGGCTTCTTCGACTTCGGCATCACTGGCCCCCACCCGGCCATAGCGGATATTATAGGCGACCGTGTCGTTAAACAGTACCGTATCCTGCGGCACGATACCGATGACAGACCTAACGCTATCCTGTGCGACGTCACGCAGATCCTGACCATCAATCGAGACCTTACCGGACTGGATGTCATAGAAGCGGTAGAGAATGCGCGAAAGCGTAGACTTGCCAGCACCAGATGGGCCGACCACGGCGACGGTCTTGCCCGCTGGCACCCTGAAACTGATGCCTTTCAGGATGGTGCGCCCTTCCTCGTAGGAAAAGACGACGTTCTCAAAATTGATTTCGCCGCCCGAAACCTTCAATGCCGGAGCGCCGGGCTTGTCGGTCACTTCCGGTGGCACGGCCAGAACATCGAACATCTTTTCCATGTCGACCACCGCCTGGTTGATCTCGCGATAGACGGTGCCGAGCAGGTTCAGCGGGACGTAAAGCTGCACGAGAAAACCGTTGACGAGGATCATGTCGCCAATCGTCATGCGTCCATGGTCGATGCCGATGGCCGCCAGCGCCATAACGATGGTGAGACCCACCGCGATGATTGCCGCCTGCCCGGTGTTCAGGAATGCCAGCGATGTCTGGGCCTTCTCGCTGGCACGGGCGAAACGATCCATCGCCACACCAAAGCGCTGCGCTTCATGTTCTTCGGCGTTGAAGTATTTGACGGTCTCGTAGTTCAGAAGACTATCCACCGCCTTGGTGTTCGCTTCTGTGTCACTGTCGTTCATCGCCCGGCGGATCGCTACGCGGCGTTCCGTTACCGAAATCGTGAACCAGCCATAGATGACGATGGTGCCCAGCGTGACCAGGGCGAACCAGATATCGAACTTGACGATCAGGATGACCAGCACGAGCGCCAATTCAAGCAGCGTCGGGAAGATCGAGAACAGCGCGAAATAGAGCAGCGAGTCGATGCCTTTGGTGCCGCGCTCAATCACACGGTTGAGCCCGCCGGTGCGCTTTTCAAGATGAAAACGCAATGACATCGCGTGGATATGACGAAAGGTCTTGATCGCGACTTCACGGACGGCGCGGAAGGCGACCTTAGCAAAGACAGCATCACGCAACTGCGCAAAAGCTTGCATCATGATGCGGGCGACGCCATAGGCGAGGATAAGCCCTATCGCCGCCGCCAGCCCCTGATAGGCGGGGCCGGGCTGAAGCGCATCGACCGCGCCGGCATACATGAATGGCACGGTGATGGTGATGATTTTGGCAAGGATCAGAAAGCCAATGGCGATCAGGACGCGCCGCTTCAATGCAGGCTGCCCGGCGGGCCACATATAAGGGCCAAGCGCCCGGACCGTCCGCCAGCGGTCGGCGTTCTTCATGGCGGCGGCGGATTCGGCAGAGGGCGGAGGACTCATGCCGATATAGATAGAGGCTGCGGATCAAATCCGCAGCCCCCAAAAGACGTTGACGCTACTACCGCTTACTTTTCCGGTGCGCGAAAAGCCTCATGGCACCCTTTGCACGCCTTACCGACATCACCGAACGCGGCCTTCACGGCATCCGGCTTGCCTTCCGCTGATGCGGTCATGAGTGGGCCAAGGGCATCATCAAGCGCCTTGTCCTTCGCTTCGAAGCCAGCCCAATCGGTCCAGATTTCAGCCATGGCACGGGTCTTGGTGATGCCGCCCTCGCCGGGGCCTGAGCCCTTGGGAAACCACGAGGCCAGCTCGTTCTGGCTGTCGTCCAGAAGCTTCACGGCAGCCTGCATCGCGGCCTTATCAGAGCCATCATACTGGGAGAGCAGCTTCATCGCATCGCCCATTTCCTCAAAAGCATCGTGCCGGTAGTCGACAAGCGCCTGACCGGTGGGCAGTGCAGCAGCCGCCGGCGCGGGCGCTTCCGCCCCTTGAGATGTCGTAACGCCCAAAGCTGTCATCGCAATGCCAACGACCAAGCCAACAAAAATCCAGTTGAAACGTTCGCGTGTCATGAAGTCCTCGTAAGAGATATCCCGCGCGTCGAAGAATAGCGGAATCACGCTTCAGCGTATATGGGATTTGCATGAAGTCGATTTGCGTATTCTGCGCCGCATCGGACGGCGTCAACACCGCCTATGCCGGCGCCGCTGAGGATCTGGGACGCCAGATTGCGGGGCGCGGGCTCAGGCTTGTCTATGGCGGCGGCAGCGTCGGGTTGATGGGCATCGTTGCCCGTGCTGCCAAGCGGGCCGGGGGCGAAGTGATCGGGGTGATCCCTTCCTTCCTGCGTTATGTCGAGGCGCCAGAGGGGGACATCAGCGAGATGCACATCGTGCAATCGATGCATGAGCGCAAGCAGATGATGTTCGATTTCAGCGATGGCTTCATCGTGCTGCCCGGCGGCATCGGCACGCTGGATGAAACCATCGAGATCATGACCTGGGCACAGCTTGAGCGTCACACCAAGCCCATTATGCTGGTGAACACGCTGAACTACTGGTCGGCATTCGATGCTATGATGGACCATATCATCACCAATGGCTTCGCCAGACCTGGCCTGAAAGACCTGTATCGTCTTGCGCCAACGCCTGAAGCCGCACTCACCGCATTGATGCGCGCCTGAGCGCTTCGGCAGAGACCAGCGCAAGAGCCAGCCAGATCAGCGCAAAGCTGAGGCCATGCATCAGTGTAAAACGCTCACCATAAGCGAATACCGCCAGCGCCAGCGAAATGCTCGGTGCGATATATTGCAGAAAGCCGATGGTGGAGAGGCGGATAGAGCGCGCGCCTACCGAAAAGAGCCAGAGCGGAATGGCGGTCACCGGCCCAGCGCCGATCAAAAGCAGACTCTGCCAGGACGGACCATTGCCAAAGGCGAGCGCATGATGCGTGCCAAGAAAAAACAGATAGGCAAGAGCCAGCGGCATGGCCAGCATGGTTTCGATGAAAAGTCCGTCCAGCGCCGAGGCATCGACCACCTTGCGAACATAGCCATAGAGCGCAAAGCTGGAGGCGAGCACGAGCGAGATCCATGGCAGGCCGCCCAACGCCATGGCCTGAACGACGACACCCGCCGCTGCCAGCCCCAAAGCCCCGGCACGCAGGCGCGTGATCCGTTCACCCAGCAGGAAGATGCCGAGCAGGATCGAGAAGATCGGGTTGATATAATAGGCAAGGCTTGTTTCAACGATGCGGCCTGCCTGAACCGCCCAGATGAAAATACCCCAATTCGTGGAGATGAGGAGCGTGGACAGGGCCAGCGCGCCAAGGCTTTTCCGTGTGGCGATGATCGCGCGGATATGCGGCAGACGCCCCAGCACCAGCACGATGGGGGCCAGAAAGGCCACACACCAGACGACACGATGTGTCAGCACTTCCCAGGCAGAGACGCCGCCCAGCGCCTTCCAGTAAATAACGACAACGCCCCAGATGACATAGGCAATCGCCGCCGCAATGACGCCCTGGGCAGAATCCTTGGGCTGAGTCACAGGGCTTTGTGCCCGTCGCGCAGAAGTTTCCAGGTGATCGAGTCCGCCAGCGCCTCGAACGAGGCATCGACGATATTCGGCGACACACCGACCGTTGACCAGCGATTGCCGTTGCCATCAGCGCTTTCAATGAGAACGCGCGTCACCGCTTCGGTTCCCGATGTGAGGATGCGCACTTTGTAATCCACAAGGCGCAGATCAGCGAGCGCCTGTGAATAATCGCCAAGGTCTTTACGCAGTGCATCGTCCAGCGCATCGACCGGACCATTACCCTCGCCTACCGAATGGATGGCGCGGCCATGCACTTCGGTCTTCACCATGGCTTCCGAAACGGTTGTCTGCTCGCCGCGAGCGTTGAACCGCCGCTCAACAAGCACTCGATAGGATTGCACCGTGAAATAATCCGGCACCTGCCCCAGAACACGCCGCGCCAGAAGCTCAAACGAGGCGTCAGCACCTTCATAAGCGTACCCCAGAAACTCGCGGCTCTTCACTTCTTCAAGCAGGCGTTTCACACGCGGATCGCTCGCGTCATAGGCGATGCCGAGCTGATCGAGACGGCTCAGCACATTGGAACGCCCGGCCTGATCGGAAACGAGAATCATGCGCGTATTACCAACCGTTTCCGGTGGTACATGCTCATAAGTGCGCGGATCCTTCTGCACGGCTGAGGCGTGCAGGCCGCCTTTGTGAGCAAAAGCCGATGCCCCGACATAAGGCTGATGCCGATTAGGCGCACGATTGAGGATTTCATCAAGCAGCCGTGAGATTTCGACCAACCGCTTCAGTCCTGCGCCATCAACCCCTATTTCAAGAACGGAACGATAGGGTTCCTTGAGCGCCAGCGTGGCGATCAGCGACAGGATGTTGGCATTGCCGCAGCGCTCGCCAAGTCCGTTCAGTGTGCCCTGCGCCTGCGTGACGCCAGCCTCGATCGCCGCCAGCGTGCAGCCCACCGCGTTCTCGGTGTCGTTGTGTGTATGGATGCCGAGCCGTTCGCCGGGAAAGCGGCGGGTCACCTCGCGCACGATGCGATAGACCTCTGAAGGCAGTGTGCCGCCATTGGTATCGCAGAGCACGGACCAGCGCGCGCCACCGTCAAACGCTGCTTCCAGTGCCGCCATCGCATAGGCTTCATTGGCCTTGTAGCCATCGAAGAAATGTTCGGCATCGAACATCGCTTCCTTGCCAGACGCCGCCAGTGCGGCCATCGACTCGCGAATGCATGTAAGGTTTTCATCACGCGGAATGCCAAGTGCGACATCCACCTGATAATCCCACGACTTGCCGACCAGACACCCGGCCTTCGCAGGCGCGTTAAGGATCGGGGCGAGCGAGGGGTCGTTCGCGGCGCTGATCCCGGCGCGCTTTGTCATGCCAAAAGCAGTGAAGACCGCCCGTTTCAGATGCGGCGGCGCGGCGAAGAAGGCGGTATCTGTGGGGTTCGCGCCCGGCCATCCGCCTTCGATATAGTCGAGGCCGAGTTCATCCAGCGCCAGGGCAATCTGGCGCTTGTCCTCGACCGAGAAATCAACGCCGCTGGTCTGCGCACCATCACGCAGCGTCGTGTCGAACAGGAAGATGCGCTGTTTCATTAAATCAGCCCCTTCCATTTGAGCACACCGACGACCACCGCGATCAGCAGGACGAGCTTCACGGCGATCAGCAAAGCGATCTTACGGACCGGCGTCATGTGTCGTGACCCGAAGGGTGGTGGCCGCTGCTCACAGTGCCCTCCACGTGGAACCCGATGGGCCATCTTCCACCACCACACCCATGGCGGTGAGTTCATCACGCAGGCGATCCGCCTCGGCCCAGTTCTTGACTGTGCGCGCGGCAAAGCGTTCGGTCACCAGCGTCTCAATGGCCGTGCGATCCAGAACAGCGCCTGCCGGCATCCACGAGCGATAGGCCTCGACGCTCTGACCGAACAGACCCAGCAACATGCCGCCCGCCCGCAATTCACGGGCAGCGTCTTTGGATTTCGCCGCAGCGCCGCGCAGTCTGTGCAGCTCGGTGATTGCTTCAGGCGTATTCAGATCATCAGAAAGCGCCGCCACCACAGCGGCAGGTGGCGGGACTGGTGCTTCATCTTCAACCTTGGCCACGATGTCATACCAGCCACGCAGAACGCTGCGCGCTTCGGCTGCCCCCGCCTCAGTCCAGTTGGTCGGCTGGCGATAATGGGTGGTCAGCATCTGCAGGCGCAGATTTTCGCCACGATACTTATCGAGCAGCTCGCGGATGGTGAAGAAGTTGCCAAGCGACTTCGACATCTTCTCGCCTTCCACATTCAGGAAGCCGTTATGCATCCAGTAATTGGCCATGACTTTCGTGCCATGCGCGCAGGTCGACTGGGCAATTTCGTTTTCGTGATGCGGGAAGGTCAAGTCGATGCCGCCGCCGTGAATATCGAACACCTCGCCCAGATGCTTCCAGCTCATGGCAGAGCATTCGATGTGCCAGCCAGGGCGGCCCCTGCCCCACGGACTGTCCCAGCCGGGCGTCGCCTCATCGGATGGTTTCCACAGCACGAAGTCCATCGGCCCGCGCTTGTAAGGCGCGACATCAACGCGCGCGCCGGCGATCATGTCGTCCAGCGAGCGGCGCGAGAGCTTGCCGTAATCCGGCATCGACTCGACGCTGAACAGCACATGGCCCTCAGCCTCATAGGCGTGCCCGGACGCAATGAGGCGACGGGTGAGTTCGATCATCTCGTCGAGATGCTCGGTGGCGCGCGGCTGCACGCTCGGCGGCAGATTGCCAAGATCGGTCACGTCCGCCTGATATTGCGCGTTGGTGCCTTCGGTGACGCGGCGGATCGCCTCGTTCAGCGGCAAAGCAGGAAAGTCGCGCGCCGCCCGTGCGTTGATCTTATCGTCCACGTCCGTGATGTTGCGGACATAGGTGACGTGACCGGCGCCATAGACATGCCGCAACAGCCGGAACAGCACGTCGAACACGATGACCGGGCGCGCATTGCCGATATGCGCAAAGTCATAAACCGTCGGGCCGCACACATACATGCGCACGTTCGCCGGATCGGTCGGGATGAACACGTCTTTGGTGCGTGTGAGCGTGTTGTAGAGCTGGATGGTCATGGACTTTGCTTCGTAGACAGAGAAATACCGGCAGATGCGGCGCCCGCGAAACCCGTGTCCAAACGTCAGCTTGTCTTGTGATGACTGTGTTCAGGCAAATGCGTCGCGCGACCGCTGAGACTCAGCAGCTAATTCGTGCCTTTTGACACTGAAGGGCGCGCGTAAACATGAAGTCACTATGCCTGAAGCACGACGATATCCGCAAGACGCATTGATATACCTTCTGATGACTTGACGAAGTTCATGTTTTGTTCTTTTGTGGGGCGCCAAGCCCCAACCCCACATGCGCCAGCCCATTCACCCTGAACGGATCTATCTCGACTTCGACGGCTTCTTCGCTTCGGTCGAGCAGCTCTATGACAAACAACTGCTCGGACGACCTGTCGGCGTCACGCCCTTCGCCGGCACAGACCATACCTGCATCATCGCCTGCTCACGCGAGGCCAAGCAGCTTGGTGTGCAGAATGTGATGAGCATCGCCGAGGCTCGCAAGCAGTGCCCCGACATGGTGTTCGTGCCGCAGAACCCCGACCGTTATCGCCGGGTGCACAATGCCCTGCTTTCAGAAATCTCGCGGGTCATTCCTGTGGATGCCGTCAAGAGCATCGACGAACTGACCTGCAGGCTGGACAAACGCGACCAACCCGACCCCCTGGATAAAGCCCGCGCGATCAAAGCCGTGATTGCCAAGACGTTCAGTCCTGCAATCACCTGCTCGATGGGCATCGCCGCCAACCGGCTGCTTGCCAAGATCGCCTGCAAGGCCAGCAAGAAGGTCAGCGGCACGGGTTACGGCAACGGCCTTCTCATCTGGCAGCCTGCCGATATGCCCAGTCCTCTGCTGCCGTTACCACTGACTGCCATCCCCGGCATCAGCGGGCGCATGTCGACGCGGCTGTCACTGGCAGGCATTCAAGAGATGGCGGACCTTCTCGCGATCCAGCCCAAACACGCGCGGCGTCTGTGGCACAATGTCAGCGGCGAACGGCTCTGGTATAGTCTGCACGGTTACGATGTGCAGTCGCCACCTTCCAACCGCATCATGTTTGGGCATGGGCGCGTGCTGCCGCCCGGCCATCGCGGACGCGATGCAGCGCATACGGCATCCCGCCTGCTCATCGTGAAAGCCGCACGGCGGCTGCGCCGTGAGGGCTATTACACCAGCCATGTCAGCCTTTATCTGGCGATGAAACAGGGCGGCTGGGGCAGCGAAGCCTCGCTGCCTGCGGTCAACGA
The DNA here is from genome assembly GCA_964390465.1 of uncultured Flavobacteriaceae bacterium. Taxonomy (GTDB): domain Bacteria; phylum Pseudomonadota; class Alphaproteobacteria; order Micropepsales; family Micropepsaceae; genus JADZAI01. The sequence continues at coordinate 73,380 of CAYMIJ010000011.1, forward strand.
CGACAAGGCCATTCTGACGGCGCTGGAAAATCTGTGGGCAGAAGCCCCACACATCAAAAGCCCCGAGATCGTGCGCCTGCATGTGACGCTGTCTCACCTGACCCCGGCTGGCGAGCGGCAGACCGATTGGATCGCCGATGATGATCGGATCCGTCACAAGTGGGAAAAAGTCACCACGGCCATGGATGCACTCAACAGAAAATACAGCCGCACACTGACCAGCATCGGGCCATGGGTGCCGCCGCCGGGCGGCTATGCGGGCGGCAAGATCAGCTATACGCGCATCCCGCGCGCCGAGGATTTCTGGTGAACTGGAAAACCGCGTTCAAACTCAGGGATCTTGACCCAGACGCTGCCATCGAAGTCACCTGTCGCAAGTGCGGCAAGTCGCGCTACGAACAAGCGCAGATCTTATTGAGCCGAAGCGACCTTCGGCACGCTTATCTTGATGAAGTGGAAGACGCGCTGCACTGCCGCGACCGTTTCTGCACAGGCAAAGTCCGGGTCGCGCTGATCTATGACCATCTCAACGAAGGCTTCGTGAACGGATTGCCTTAATCCTGGCGAAGGCGCTCCAGAACCGCCGCGCGCCCGATGAAAGGCAGGAGCCGCTTCATTTCCGGGCCATGATCACGCCCGGTCAGCGCCAGCCTGAGCGGCAGGAACAGGTCTTTGCCCTTCAGGCCCGTCTCGGCACCGATGGCTTTGGTCCACGGCCCCCATGTTTCCTGCGTGATCTCGCCCTCTGGCAGAAGGCAGCTGGCAGACATCAGCAGCGCTGACGATCCCGCAGTGCCCGCAACAGGTTGCGAAACAACGCGCCACCATTGCGCCGCTTCATCCAGTGCGGTGAGATTGTCGCGCACGGCCAGCCAGAAGTCTTCGCCACCGCCTACACCAAGCCGGTCAAGCTGTGCGGACACTTCTGAATACGGCGTCAGATGCAGTAGCTTGATGGTGAGCCGTTTCAGGTCTTCGGGGTCCAGCCGCGCTGGGGCATGACCAACCTTTCGGAAGTCAAACTCAGCGGCGAGTTCAGCCAGCGAACGGCGCGCCTCAAGCGGATCGGAGGTGCCGATCTTGGCGATCAGCGCATTGACCGCCATCGGGTCGATACCCTGATCACGCAGATCAGCAATGGAAAGCGATCCAAGACGTTTGGAAAGCGGGCCACCATCGGCATCAAGGATCATCGGGAAATGTGCGAACTGTGGCACTGGCCCGCCCAGCGCTTCGAAGATTTCAATCTGTGCTGCCGTGTTGACGACGTGATCCTCGCCGCGAATAACATGACTGATGGTCAGATCGATGTCGTCCACGACGCTGGGCAGCGTATAAAGAAACTGGCCGTCCTCACGGATCAGAACCGGGTCAGACAGGGTCGCCGTGTCGATGGTGACCTCGCCGCGAACGAGGTCATGCCAACGCACGGGCTGGCAATTCAGGCGGAAGCGCCAGTGCGGACGGCGACCTTCAGCTTCCAGTGCCGCGCGCTGTTCGTCGGTCAGCGCCAGCGCCGCACGGTCATAGATGGGTGGCTTGCCCAGTGCGCGTTGGCGATTGCGGCGGCGCTCCAGCTCGTCGGGCTTTTCATAGGCAGGATAAAGACGACCTGATGCTTTCAGCCGTTCGGCCGCCGCGCGATAAAGGTCAAAACGGTCAGACTGGCGCACACAGAGGTCATGCCGCAGGCCCAGCCAGACAAGATCGGTTTTGATGCCATCAGCAAAGGCTTCGGTTGAGCGCTCGCGGTCTGTGTCATCAAGACGAAGGACGAAGCGACCACCCTGCTTCAGCGCAAAAAGCTGGTTGATGACTGCCGCGCGGATATTGCCGACATGCAGACGCCCGGTTGGCGATGGCGCAAAACGAACAGTGACAGACATGCCGCATCACATAAGCGAGCCCGATTCAATCCACCAGCAAATCCTCGCAGGCGAAGGGTGTGCTCAGGCCGCCATAATTTCGTTATAGGCGGCCGGGCTGTTGGCGGCAGTCAGGACCGACAGGACGGTCGATAGCGCCAGCCTGCCATCGGCACCGCTGACCAGAGGCGTTGCCCCCGTGCGTACGCAACGCACAAAGTCACCAACTGCATAACCAAGTGGGTCAGACGCGACGATACCGGACTGCGCACCAAAGTCGAGGTTCAATGGCTCAGCGGTTGTATTTTCAAATGTGCGGTTCACGAAGTCGATGAATATTTCACCATCCGGATATACCAGCTTCATGAAACGCCGCCGCTCATCAGCAATGCGACTGGCAAACAGGCTGACCGTGCAACCATTTTCCATACACAATTCGGCACTGACTTCATCGCCAAACGATCCTGGCCGTGCCCGCGCTGAAGCCTTCACGACGTCTGCCTTTCCTCCTGCAATCTGATGCACGAGATCGACATCATGGACCATAAGATCAAGCGCGACATTCACATCGGTGCCGCGCCCGCTCCATGGGCCAGCGCGATGGCACTCAATATGGAGCGGGACTGCCTTACGATTCAGCAATCCCATCTCACGAAAGACAAACCGCTCCTGATGGCCGATCTGCAGGATGGAACCATTGATGGCAGCCGCAGCGAGAATACGATCTGCATCGTTCAGCGTGACCGCCACTGGCTTTTCGACATAGGCGTGAACGCCCTCCTCCAGCAGCCTGACCACTGCGGCGGCATGTCCCACGGCGGGCGTCGCCACCGTGACCATGTCGATTTCGCCATAAAGCCCGTAGGTGTCGACATAGGGCTTGCAGCCGAACTCCCTTGCAGCGGCGGCGGCGGCCTGTTGGGAGCGGTCGACAATGCCCACCAGTTCAACACCCGGCTGGGCCTTATATTTTGCGGCATGAAACCGGCCAAACACGCCCGCCCCGATAACGGCGGCACGCAACACGCGATCAGGATTGGCTGAAGTTTTCATGCGACGCGGAAGGCGATGAATTGGCATGGCAGCGACATCATCCAAGAGCCGCCTGACCGTCCATCAAAGTTTTGTTTCAAATCCGACATCATATTGAAAATGCTGATATATTCCGAACCATCAAGTTAAAACGGATCTGCATCCAGCCCGAACATGCGCTTGTGTTCGATCAACGCAAAACGGTCTGTCATGCCCGCAATATAATCTGAAATAACACGCGCGACCGGGCCTGTTGGCTGGCCAGCGGCCTGTATGCGCCATTCATCAGGAAGTGTGCGTGGGTCGTTCATGAACGCCTCGAACAGATCATGCACGACACGGTGCGCTTTTGCAGTCATACGCACCACGCGCCAATGGCGGTACATGCGCTGAAACAGAAAGGCCTTAAGTGATTTCAGCGCCGCACTGCAGGGTTCTGAAAACGCCGCCAGAGGCGCACCCAAGGCTCTGACTCCGGCGACCGATGAGACACCGATCTGCGTCGCATGGGTACCCGTTTCGTCAATCAGGTCGCGGATCATGAAGCCGATCAGATCACGGATCGCTTCATGGGCCTGACGTGCGCGATCAACGCCGGGGTATTTTTCTTCCACCCGCCGGAAAATGTCTCCAACCAGCGGCAGCGCCATAAGATCATCGACGGAAAAGAGCCCGGCCCGCAACCCATCATCGATATCGTGATTGTTGTAAGCGATATCGTCGCTGAGCGCAGCAACCTGCGCTTCCGGCCCAGCATAAGTCTCAAGCTCCAGATCGTGGATGGCGTTGTATTCGGCCATGGCTTCCGGCAGTGGGCCTGCATCACTGGCGCGCGGCAGAAGCGGCCCATTGTGCTTGGCGATACCCTCCAGAGTTTCCCAGGTGAGGTTCAGCCCATCAAAGGCCGGGTAGCGGGCTTCAAGCTTTGTCACCAACCGGATTGCATGGGCATTGTGATCAAACCCGCCATGCGGTGCCATGCACTCCGCCAATGCGTCCTCGCCCGCATGTCCAAAACAGGTATGACCAAGGTCATGTGCCAGTGCGAGCGCCTCGGCGAGGTCCTCATCCAGCCCCAGCACCCGCGAAATGGACCGGGCAATCTGCGCCACCTCAAGCGAATGGGTCAGGCGCGTACGATAATAGTCGCCCTCGTGATAGACGAAGACCTGCGTCTTGTGTTTCAGCCGCCGGAATGCGCCGGAATGGATGATACGGTCACGGTCGCGCTGAAAGGCGGTGCGTGTGGCGCTTTCGGGCTCGGCATAGAGCCTGCCTTTTGTCTCTGTCGCGCGTGTCGCGAACGGCGCCATGCCATCGGCAGTCGTGAACCGGGTGACAGAAGGACGCGCCATCCAAAAGCTCCGTTTGAAATTGGGCCGTGAAAGCCCCACAATAGGCTTGTGAATGAAATAAACCTGAAACGTCAAACCCCATGACGGCATCCGCCGATACACTGCCCGTCTCCATGACCGACAGCGCTGCCCGCCGGATTGGCGACATTCTGGCGGCTGAAGCACCGGGAACAATGCTGCGGGTCGCCGTAAATGGCGGAGGCTGCCAGGGTTTTTCGTATGACTACAGCTTTACCACTGAGCCGTCACAGGACGACATGCTCATCCAGAAGGGCACGGCATCCGTGGTGATCGACCCGGTTTCTGCCGACTATCTCAGAGATTCCGTCATTGACTGGGTCGATGCATTGATCGGTGCGTCATTCCAGATCCGAAATCCCAACGCGAAATCCTCGTGCGGGTGCGGCACGTCATTCTCACTCTGAGCCGCCCATGAAAATCGCCACATGGAACGTCAATTCTGTGAAAGCTCGGATCGAGCCGGTGCTGGCGTGGTTGAAGCAGGCTGACCCTGACATTGTCGGTTTTCAGGAAATCAAATGCGTGGACGAGAACTTCCCGCACTTTGAGTTTGAAGCCCTTGGCTATGGTGTCGAAACGTTCGGACAGAAAAGCTATAATGGTGTGGCGCTCCTCTCCAGGCATCGCATTGAAGATGTCACGCGAGGCCTGCCCGGTTTTGAGGACGAGCAATCACGCTATATCGAGGCCGTCATCGCGCCCAAAGATCAGGCTGCCTTGCGTGTTGTGTGCCTCTATCTGCCCAACGGGAACCCGGCCCCCGGCCCCAAGTATGATTACAAGTTGCGCTGGATGGCCGCCCTGCAGGATCGGCTGCGCGTCCTCCTGAGGCAGGAAGAACGCCTAGTCGTCATGGGCGACTATAACGTGATCCCGCAGGACGAAGACTGTTACAACCCTGCAGCATGGACCGCAGATGCGCTGTTCCTGCCTGAAACGCGCGCCGCCTATCGCCGCATTGAAACACTGGGTCTCACGGATGCCGTGCGCGCCTGCAACGTCCTGCCGCATCAGTTTACATTCTGGGATTATCAGGCTGGGGCCTGGCCAAAGAATAACGGCATCCGCATCGATCACATGCTGCTGTCGCCACAAGCCGCCGATGACCTGCGCGAAGCCGGGATCGACCGTCATGTGCGTGGCTGGGACAAGGCATCGGATCATGTGCCCGTGTGGTGCAGACTGGCGGCGTGAAAAATCAGGCCGCCGGACGGTGAATCCAGTCTGGCAACCAGTCGCCATGTGCCGTGACAAGATCATCGACCAGTGACCAGATCTGATCGAGATCGAGTTCCGCTGCCGTATGCGGGTCCATCATCGCAGCATGATAGATATGCTCGCGACGTTCCTCCATCAGTGCTGCAACCGTCAGCTCCTGCACGTTGATGTTGGTGCGCATAAGAGCAGTGAGTTGCACGGGCATATCGCCGATCCTTGTGGGCTGAATCCCGCTTGCATTCACAAGGCACGGCACCTCAACAGCGCAATTCGCAGGCAGCGATGCGATCAGCCCGTCATTGCGGACATTCCCATAGATGACACCGGGTTTTCCTGTGACAACAGCGTTGATGATCGCCGATGCATATTCATGGCTCGGCTTCACCTCAACTTCCGCTTCAGCTTTCAGTTTTTCGGCTTCGTCATTCCAGCGGGTGATCTGCTCCACACAGCGCTTGGGATACTCATCCAGCGGGATGCCGAAGCGCGCGATCAGGTCCTCGCGGCCTTCCTTTATGAACCAGGGCACATATTCGGCGAAATGTTCCGAGCTTTCGGTGACGAAATAGCCAAGCCGCGTCATCATCTCGTAACGCACTTTGTTGACCTGACGCGGGTTCCAATGGCTCGGCTTCGGTGCCCTGCCCTCGCGATAGGCGCTGAGCAGATCAGGATAAAGGTTCCTGTAGCTTCCATCCGGCAGGCGTTGCTCAAACTCCAGAAAGAACGCCATATGATTGATGCCCGCCGCGCGATAGCGGATGTCGCGATAGGGAATCTCAAGATCGAGACTGAGTTCATAGGCGGTGCCCTGAACCGAATGGCAAAGGCCAACCTGCCTGATCTGCGGATACTTCGCAGCAATGGCCCATGTGTTGATGGCCATTGGGTTGACGTATTGCAGCATGATGGCGCGCGGGCACACATCCAGCATGTCTTCGCAGATGCGCCAGAGATGCGGCACGGTGCGTAGACCTCGCATGATGCCACCAACGCCCAGCGTATCGGCGATGGTCTGGCGCAGACCATATGTCTTGGGCACCTCGAAATCGGTCACGGTGCAAGGCTCATAACCGCCGATCTGGAAACACACGACGACGAAATCTGCGCCTTCCAATGCTTTGCGCTGATCGGTGAAGCTTTCAATGACGGCAGGCGCTTTCAACGAGTGCACCATGGTGCGGGCGAGCGTGACGCTTTCTTCAAGTCGACCTGCGTCGATATCCATCAGCGCAAAGCGACTGCCCGTCAGGGCAGGACGCAGAAGAATGTCGCCCACGATGTTACGCATGAACACCGTGGATCCAGCGCCTATGATGGCGATCTTCGGACCTGACATGACCGTCTCCCCTGCCTCTCGCACAATGCGAAGCTGCAGGGGAAATGGCAATCGGCGTCAGCGGTACTTGAAGGCCGCGTCGTCGAGATTGATCTTCGGGAACTCGTCCTTCTCGCGCCAGTAGTCCTGACTGTGCTGCCAGTCGCGCTTATCGCCCCGTTTGGGCAGAAGATGCATCGAGCGCATCAGGTAGCCGGGGTTGAAATCCTGCTCGTCGCCCCAAGGCAGGATTTTCATGTCCTTATCTTCAGGACGCAGAGCCACCTCGATCTGCTTTGCGCCCTTGGCATCCATATGCTTCAGCAGACGGCAGACGAAATCGCCCAACAGATCAGCGCGCAACGTCCAGCTCGCGCGGAAATAGCCGAATACCCATGCCATGTTGGGCACGCCGGTGAACATCATGCCGCGATACGTCACCGTATCGGCAAAGTTCAGGGGCTTGCCGTCGATCGCGAAAGCGATGTCGCCAAGGATGCACAGATTGAAACCGGTCGCCGTGACGATCACATCGGCTTCCAGTTCCTTGCCGGATTTCAGCTTGATGCCCTTTGCGGTAAAGTGGTCGATCTCATCCGTCACCACATCCGCCTTGCCCGCGCTGATGCCCGCGAAGATGTCACCATCCGGAACGAAGGCGATGCGCTGACGCCAAGGACGGTAGTGCGGCGTGAAATGTTGAGCGACATCATAGCCTTGGGGCAAAAGCGAGGTCACCGCAGCCAATAGCTCGCTTTTTACGGCTTCGGACTCATCGCGCGCCCTGCGGGTGAATTCTTCCTGATCGTACAGGATCTTACGGCGGGTAATCTCGTGGATCCATGCTTCATCGACCTGAAGCACGCGCAACTGATCAGCCAGCTCATTCGCGTTGCGGCCGGGGATGAAATAGGTCGGTGAGCGTTGCAGCATGGTGACATGCTTACATTCACCGGCAATCGCCGGGATGACGGTCGCTGCCGTCGCGCCGGAGCCGATCACCACCACGCACTTGTCTTTCAGATCGGCGTCTTCCGGCCATGTCTGGGGATGGATGATCCGTCCCTTGAAGTCAGCCATGCCGGGCCATTCGGGCGTGTAACCCTCGGAATGGCGATAATAGCCCTGACACATCCACAGGAAGTTCGCGGTGAAGCGCAGGTCTTCATTGGTGTCGGTGCGCACAGCCTCGACCGTCCACAGCTTGTCCTTGCTGGACCATTCCGCCGAAACGATGCGGTGCTGATAGCGGATATGCTTGTCGAGGCCGTTTTCAGTGATGACCTCGCCCATATATTTCAGGATTTCTTCTGACGTCGCGATGGGTGCGCCGGTCCACGGCTTGAAGCGATAGCCGAACGTATAAAGGTCGCTGTCCGAACGGATGCCGGGATAACGGTGCATCCACCACGTGCCGCCAAAACTTTCATAGCTTTCCAGCACGACGAAACTTTTGCCGGGGCATTGCTGTTGCAGGTGATAGGCCCCGCCAACGCCGGATATGCCGGCACCCACAATCAGCACATCAAAATGTTCAGGCTTGCCCTGCTGGGTGGGGCGCGATGCGGCGGCGGTCTGGGACATAGGCTGTTTCCTCCGTGCGGCGCATCTTCACGCGCGCCATCAATTTCGATTGGGCCAGACTATGGCATGACGAGCAAGCGGCTTTGACTGAAATCAAGCCCGTTCAAGTGTTTACGCAACGTCGCGCTGACGTGGGCGTGAAGCTGTCGCCATGCTGACATGAATGCTATGCAACGCTTGAAAGTGCAGGATATTCAGATGCCTCCCTATCGTTCACGCACCTCCACCCATGGCCGCAACATGGCCGGCGCGCGCGGCCTGTGGCGCGCCACCGGCATGAAGGACAGCGATTTCGGCAAGCCGATCATCGCCGTGGTCAACTCCTTCACCCAGTTCGTGCCCGGCCACGTCCACCTGAAGGACCTCGGCCAGCTGGTGGCGCGCGAGATCGAGGCCGCCGGCGGCGTCGCCAAGGAGTTCA